>NZ_JBLGCX010000037.1:0-227 GCF_047444895.1 Chryseobacterium sp. S90
TGAACCCGTACGTCCTTGCGGACACAGGATTTTAAGTCCTGCGTGTCTACCAGTTCCACCACCAGGGCATGGTGTGGAGCGAAAAACGGGATTCGAACCCGCGACCCCAACCTTGGCAAGGTTGTGCTCTACCAGCTGAGCTATTTTCGCATAGTGCGGATGAAGGGACTCGAACCCCCACGCCTCACGGCACCAGATCCTAAGTCTGGCGTGGCTACCAATTACAC
>NZ_JBLGCX010000038.1:0-224 GCF_047444895.1 Chryseobacterium sp. S90
GGTCGAACCCGCGACATTCAGCTTGGAAGGCTGACGCTCTACCAACTGAGCTACTTCCGCAATTTTGTTTCCAAAACCATTGGTAAACGCTGTGCAAAACTAAGAAAACTTATTTAATCCTGCAAGTTTTTTTTATAAAAATATAAAGTGGGGAGAGCAGGATTCGAACCTACGAAGCCGAAGCAACTGAGTTACAGTCAGTCCCATTTAGCCACTCTGGAATC
>NZ_JBLGCX010000039.1:0-200 GCF_047444895.1 Chryseobacterium sp. S90
AAAGTTGCGGGTTAAAAAAGAGTTTGTATCTTTGCAGTCCCAAATAAAGGGAGCGCAGGAGTAGGGTGATTGAGGTTAAGAAAGGAATTAAGGTTACTTAAAAAACTTTAAAATTTTCTTCAGAAACATTTGGTCATTAAGAAATAAAGTTTTACTTTTGCACTCGCAAATACGGAGCGACACTGACAGAGAAGATTGCT
>NZ_JBLGCX010000003.1:0-471624 GCF_047444895.1 Chryseobacterium sp. S90
ATTTTGTTTTATCGGAAGGAATAAATTTGGAAATGCTATCGATCTAGCTAATGAACGGAAGTACTATACTTCACCCAAGACAAATCTACTAACTTCTAAATTACAGTATCAGCCACCATTCAATAGTAAAGAGGTAAAATGTGATAAAGTACTTGAATGCGGAGGGGGAGCCTTACATCTACCACTTACAGTATATGTGGATAATAAAAAATATATATACGTTGACTATATGGGACTCGCTACCCCTTTTTGTACATATTACGGCAAAAACTATGGGATTACAGGAGACAGACCGGGACATTTTAAAATTAATATATCACTACTTAACTCTCAAGGATATGAAGAAAGTTTGATAAAGAATAAGAATTTAATAAGCGATAAAGGTACTAAACTTCTTTTTGATGATGTTAATCTAATATCGAAAGGCAATCTTTTTTCTAAAAAAAGATTCAATGCTATAATACGACTTCATACGATAAGATATAATAAAATTAAATAGGTGCTAAAAAATATAGGCGGAGAAAAAAGTAATCAAAAATATTGTCATTAAATACTTAAAGAAATTATAGAAAATAACGAATCGAGACAGAAGAAATTACTGAAACATAGAGGTTAATTGTGGTCAATTCGCGAAAAGAAATTTTTTTTACATTAAGGAAAAAATGTACTAAAATGTTTTTGTTTTAATAGATAAACTGATTTAATTAGGCGGTAATAGTAGTCGCATGAACATCGAATGGTCTGGCTTTTTCGATAGCTTCATCTACATGATTCTTATTACTGCCTTTCTTCTGGAGATTTCCTGTAATGCCAATTCTCCTCTTTGCTCATACAGTTTTTTGAGTCTATCAAAACAGTCAATAGGAGTTAAAAAAATAAAGGACGTGGATTTCATAAAGATATTCCATGGATTAATAAACAAATGAAGGGCACTCAGATCAAGTAGCTTTCAGAAAATCAGGGAAACTCAGTTTCTGAATGTTATTATCAGTCTGGTATTTTGCCGGGCTGATTTCTTATTTAAGTTAAGTTTGTATTATTCAAAAAGACAAGATGTGATTAGAAATACAGACTATTATTTCTTTTAATTAATTGGGTTTTCAAATGTTGATAGTCTTCTAAATTCTGTATTGAGATATAGTAATTATTTTACATTTATTCCTGTATAAATCTACATTTTCACATGTTCGTCTATGAATTAGAAATTTTAAATTTACAACCGATAAATAGAGCTTCAAATGTTTTATTATAAACTGATTCATAAAGAATGGAGATATTAAAATCTCATTAATCTGGATAAAGTACAGAATAAAATTTGGCTTAACAGAATAGGTGAAAAAGGAAACTTTACTAATAAAACACATCTGGTAATTAAACTTTTAAAAATATGTACTGGCCCCAACTTTCAGAAAGAACGATAAAAGACAAAGTATTTAAGGCTTTAAATAGCAATTCTAATTATTCAACCGATTTGATATTAGGTCTTCCCGGTTCGTATTTAAATCAGAAACAATTTTATGATACCTCATTTCTAAAAGAGTCACCCTTTCTTTCTGTTCTAATGCATAATCCCAATCATATTGGATGTCATACTTATAATAAAGGAGAAAAATATTTTTTAGGAACACAACAGCTAGAACTTGAACTATTACAAATCTGTGCTGAAGAGATTTTAGGGGCAAAAAAAAGAGAATATGATGGATATGTTGCTACTGGAGGTACTGAAGCAAATATTCAAGCCCAATGGATCTATAGAAACTATTTTATGAAGGAGAAAGGGGCTCTAATTTCCGAAATAGGAGTTGTTTTTACTGAAGATGCTCATTATTCCGTGTATAAAGGTGCTAACCTGTTAGGAATATCTCCGATTTGTGTTAAAGTAGATGCTGATAACAGAAGAGTGATTCAGGATGATTTGAAGAATCAATTGAAAAAATCATCTGCTCAAGGTATTAAATACATTATTGTACACCTTTCTATGGGAACAACAATGTTTGGCAGTATTGATGATGCTGATCTTTTTTTAGATATTGCCAGAAAGGATTTTTGTAATTATTTTGTGCACGTTGATGCTGCTTTTGGAGGATTTATCTACCCTTTTTCTTCTCCTAAAAAAGATCTATGCTTTAAAAATCCTGAGATTAGTTCAATTACAATTGATGCGCATAAAATGCTTCAATCCCCTTATGGAACTGGAATTTTCTTATGTCGAAAAGGTCTGATTGATCAGTCCCAGACTTCGGAAGCTGCCTATGTTTATGGTTCAGACTTCACGTTATGTGGGAGTCGGTCTGGTGCCAATGCAGTAGCAATATGGATGATTTTAATGAGTTATGGTTCAGTGGGATTGACCGATGCCGTAACGCAACTGATAAGTCGCACAGACTTTATATGTCATAAACTTGTTAAAATGAAAGTAGAATTCTACAGAAATCCTCATATGAATATTGTTTCCATAAAATCACCATTTATTTTCAAAGAGCTTGCAGAAAAATACAATTTGGTTGCTGATAACTATCATTCGCCCAAATGGTGGAAGATTGTGGTGATGCCTCATGTTACCACAGCGCTGCTTTCTGAATTTATAAATGATTTGGATAAACTTAATAAGTGTGAATGTAATTAATGATATTCTTATGATCATTTCAAAAAAACATTTAGAAAGACTAATTTAAAGCATTTGATGAAGCAATTCTACTCAATTTCGTGTTTCCATTGCTGACTAGAAGGATAAATCCTAAAGTCGAAAATTATTTTAGGGAACATACAGACGAACCTTTTTTGTGAAAAATTTAGAAAATGTACAAGGAGATGAAAAAGATGTCATTTTTATAAGCTTAGGCTAAGGAAGAACTGAAGACGGGAAGGTTCCGATGAGTTTTGGACCTCTTAATAATGAAGGAGGAGAACGAAGACTCAATGTACATATCACAAGGGCCAAAATTCGATGTGAGGTTTTCACTAATATTACAGCGGCTGATATGATCATAGGTCCGAATGCAAAGTTTGAAATCCGGGCGTTGAAAAGTTTCCTTTATTTTGTTCAGTACGGAAAATTTGAAAGCAATAAGAGCAAGCTGTCCTATCAATCGCAGCCGTTTGAGAGCATAGTGGCAGAAACATTAAAAAAAGAAGGATATATTATACGTGAAAAAATAGGTTCTGCCGGATTCTATATCGACTTGGCAATTGCAGATCTTGACCATCCGGGAAGATATCTGTTGGGTATAAACTGTGGTGGCAGATCTTATCAAAATGCTCAGTCTGTAAGAGACCGTGATAGATTAAGGAATTCAGTGCTTGAAGGTATGGATTGGGATCTAATTCATATATGGAGTTTGGATTGGTTCCGTAATACAGCCGGAGAGCTTAAGCTGATTGCCGAAGTTGTGAATAAAGCAAAAACACAAGCTGAACATAATGACACTTTGGAGAAAGAACTCATAGAGGAACTCCAAAACCTGATTCGAGAAGAGTCTACTATAGAAGAAAAAAGTACATATCCAGAATATGAATAGGCTGTATTATCTTCAGAAATTGCTGGGAAGGAGCTCCATCTATATACTGTAGGAAAGCTTAGTGAGTGGATTTGTTACGTTGTGAAAACTGAAAGTCCGGTTCACTTTGAAGAAGTGGCCAGAAGAATGGACGATGCTAATGGTATTTCAAAAATAGGGAATCGAATTCGTACATCTTTAATCAATGCGATTGATTACGCAACAGATAATAACCTTCTAATAAAAAAAAGGAGATTTTTTATAGGATACTGAAAAAAAATGAAGATTAGAAGCAGAGCACTGCTTCCACCCACCTCCAGAAAAATAACATATATTTCTGTTGAAGAAATCGATTTAGGCATACGGAAAGTTATTTCCGATTCTATTGCAATACAGCCAAAAGAATTAGTATCCTTAGTCTCTAAATTATTTAGTTTTTCACGCGTTACAGACGATGTAAAAAAAGGAATCTTAGCAGTGGAGTATAGCTTAAAACAGGAGCATATATACAAAGATGGACAGTTCTTAAAAAGTAATACTAGTACATCTTAAATAATCATATGATCTGAAGAACTTCAGTTGGATTTCGGAGAATATGGATGCAATGTATTAAAAGCGAGCTAATTGCTCGCTTTTATTTGTTAATTAGTACCACTTTCTCTTTTCCATCTTTTCGGCGATTTCTTTTGCGCTTTTATTTATTTCAGTGATAGATTTCTTTTTACCTTCTTTAATCCAATCAAGAAGTTCTGTTCTAGAGAAATGCAGACGATTCCCCTTTTTATAAAACGGTAGCTCCCGGTGACAAACTTTGGTGTATAAAGTAGGCAATGACAATTTTAATATTCTGCAAGCTTCTTTTGCACCAATGTAATCATCTTCTTCTTGGATTTTGTATTCTTTTTCAAGTAATAGCATTTCGATTCTGTCTAGCTTTTCTTCAAGTTTAGCGATAACGGATGGTAGTTGTTCAAATGTGTAGTGTTTCATAATTTTTTTTACAAGTTTAATTATTAAACAATTAGAAATTGATATGATGGCTTCTCATGTCCTGAATATGCATAAGAATAAACTATAGCGTAGATTGATCCGAATTTAAATTTGGAACGGCTGTTGTGTTAATAACTGTCTCGCTGATGTTGAAATAACTGAGTTTTATTCTTTCAGAAGCCTCTTTTTTGAGGCTGTCAACAATTTTTGCGTAAATTTCTGTTGTCTTGATACTTTTATGACCCAATAGTTTGGATACAGTATAAATGGATGTTCCGGCTGCGATCTGAAGAGTAGCAAAAGTGTGTCTGAAGCCATGAAATGTGAAATGTTTTTCAATATCAGCATTAAGTAACCATTTCTTTAATGCAGCAACCGTATGGTCGTATCTGAGGCCATCAAATACACGATCTTCTGGATCTCCAGATTGTCCTATTAATGCAATGGTATGATCTGAAATCGGATAGTATTCTGCACTTTCGGTCTTCTCCTGATTATATAGGATGTAATAATTTCCGGGAGAACCTTGTATTTCTTTCCATAATAATGTTTCTACATCTGAATACCGAAATCCTGTCATAGCGGAAAAAAGGCCTGCCTTTTTTACTATTTCATTATCACAATGAGCAGTTGCCATTTTTTCTAACTCTTCCATAAACAGAAATGGACGATGAGTTTCCTGAGGTTTGATATTTGGTATAATAGAACCGAGGTCTGCAGGTAAATATTTCTTTTTAAATGCAGCCTCAAGAGCAAGTTTAAATCTACCAAAGTAAGCTGCAGCTGTATTTTTTTTAATTTTTTTCTTAGCACGGCCAATGGCTGGTGATGAAAGCAGGAAATCTGCATATTCCTCTGCTAATGTTTCACTTATTTCTGTGCACGGAATTTTTTCGCCAACAAAGGCTTTAAAATATCTGACAGCCATTATCCAATTATAACATCCCTTTCTTTTTGAGGCTTCTTCTTCAAAAATGTCAATAAAATTCGACTTCATTTTGGTTTCAGATATAAAATCAAAACGACGGTTCTGGATATCAATTTGTCTCTTGGCCCTGACGTATTCTGCCAATGCCAGTGTTTCTGTATTAAAATCTTTTTCTATTTCATTTTTTGGACGTTGGTAGATGAAAAGCTTTAAATAATGCTTTCGCTGCATTATCCCGGTTGTTGGATTGTATATAGGAGGATAAATATCTAAATATAGAGATTGTCTTCCTTTCGAAATTGTTTTTTTTCTTAGTGTAACTGACATAGTATTATTTTTTTGGTTATTATACTTATATTTTTTTATACTGGGGTAATGTGGCTGGACAATGGAAGTGTTTGTCCCATAAGTTATCATTAATGGTTTGTAATTAATCTATCCGCAATAGCTATTTGACCTGATTTTATTTAGAATTGGATCAATATCTATTTTAGGAATATATACGAATCTGCCATTTTGGAATTTTGGAATATGATGTCGTTTGATGAGATTTTTTAAGCTTGTTTCTGAAATATTAAACTGCTTTTGTATCTGACCAATTGTATAGCAGTCTTTCAGTGGAATTTTTTCCACAACCGTTCGCTCAAATATAAAGGGTTGCTCCGGTTTTTCAAGCATTTCGAATAATGCGTCGATATCTTTCTTTAAAATGCGTGTTTTTCTGATAGAAAGATTGGCTGAAGGCAACATTCCATTTTTTAGCATATTGTAGACAGTCCTGCGATCACATTTTAAAAGTACAGAAGCTTCTTTAACTGTTAAATACTCGAATGTTGCAAATCCGAAATTTGAATCTGGATTTTGTTTAGGTGTGAATTTTTTTTCTGGGATGTGTTGTTCGGTTTTGCTTTGCTGAATCTTCAGCTCCCTAGCATTTGCTTTGTAAGCTCTTTGGTTACACTTGTGACTACAGTATTTGGTGACCGTAGTTTTGGCAATAAATTCAAGTCTGCAGTGCTGGCAGATTTTTCTGATTTTGATAGTTGAACTCATAATATTTTAATTGTGGGAGTTCAGACGTGCTTAAGGTGCAATAGAGTACATTAAGTAGCAATAAGATACAATAAGGTACATTAAGCGAAGTTATTTCTCCCTGGTTTTAAAAAATAAAATATTATCAGTTTGAGGGACAAATAGGGGACAAAAAATAAAAAAACAAACCAACTTCCGAATAACCAGTACAAAAAATGAATTTTGTAAATATTTGGTTATCAGAAAGTTGGTTTGTTTTGGATTATTCTATTTATAGTATTTATTTCCCAATACAAAACTTAGAAAAAATATTCCCCAGCACCTCATCATTTGTAACCTCTCCGGATATTTCTCCAAGATGTTCTAAGGCATTTCTTAGCTCATAAGCAAGCAATTCTGTAGAAATCTGGAAAACGATGGCTTCTTTTACTTTGTGAACAGCATCCAGAGACTTTCGCAGTGCTTCAAAGTGACGTTGGTTGGTGATTACAACGTTATTTTCTTCAGATTTTAAATGTTCAACATAAGATGAAAGTTCATTTTTCAGATCCTGAATATTTTGATTTTCAACGGCTGATATTTTAATGAAATCAAACTCGTGAGAAATGGCGTTTCTGAAGATGTTTTCTACCGTTTCGTATTTGGTAGGAGTCACTTCATCAATTTTTGTCGCACAGATAATCAGTTTCAGATCTTCTCTTAGCAGCGACTGGATCATTTCAATGTCCTCCGAAAAATCTTCAGTTGCAGCATCGGCCAGATATACAAGGATGTTGGCGTTTTCTACCTTTTCTTTTGCTTTTTTTACCCCAATTGCTTCAATTTCATCCACCGTTTCGCGAAGTCCTGCCGTATCAATCAGTCGGAAGGCGTGTCCTTTAATATGAAGAATTTCCTCAATCGTATCTCTGGTGGTTCCCGCAATATTACTTACAATCGCTCTTTCTTCCTTTAAAAGTGAGTTCAACAGTGTAGATTTCCCGGCATTTGGCTTTCCGATGATGGCAACGGCTGTTCCATTTTTAATGGCATTTCCGTATTGGAAACTTTCAATAAGAGAATTTAATTTTAATTCAATTTTATCTAATAATCCGTTCAGAGCTGTTCGGTCTGCAAATTCTACATCTTCTTCAGCAAAATCCAGCTCCAGCTCAATCAGGGAAACAAAATTCAGAAGATCCGTTCTTAATAGAGAGATTTCATTGGTGATTCCCCCTTTCAATTGATTGATGGCTACCTTTCTCGAAGCTTCATTGTCAGAAGCGATTACATCCGCAATTGCTTCCGCCTGGGAAAGGTCAATTCTACCGTTGATAAAGGCGCGGAGTGTAAATTCTCCTGCTTTTGCCATTCTTGCTCCGTTTTTGATCAGCGTTTCAAGAATACGTTTTCCGATATGCGGGGAGCCGTGAAAAGCAATCTCCACAGAATTTTCAGTGGTAAAACTTTTCGGTGCCAGAAAGATGGAAAGCATTACTTCATCAATCGCTTCCTCCTCATCCATAAAATAACCGTAGTGAATGGTATGGGATTTCTGTTTTTCCAGATTTTTCCCCGGAAAACTTTTCTGAACTACAGATAAAGCTTCATTTCCAGAAACCCGGATGATGCCTAAAGCACCTATTCCATTGGCAGTAGCCAGTGCACATATCGTATCGTTATTCATGCTGCAAATTTACGTTTTTTAATGTGAATTTTTGCTGAGGTCTGTTATTCAGATTATCTATTGTTGTATTCAGATCAAAAATAATGAAGGGCGTACAGAATAAAATTCGCTATGTTTTGACCATTCTTAGATTGGGAGTAGGGGTGTTGTATATAAAAATGCAGTTTTTTTTTATTAAACCATCATTTAATTACACAAGAAAAAGAATTTTTAAACATTTAAATCATCTCTTAATTGTTGACTGCTTTTAAGAGTGCAATGTCTTGTGGTGTAGTATTTATAAATGATTTTAATAAAATTATTGAGTACAGATTCTGATGAGACACTATAAGAATATAAAAAATTAAACACCTGTTTGGTATGTTAATTGTTTCTTAGTGCGTCGATGATGTTGAAAATTTAAATATTTTCCAATTAGACAACAATAATCTGTTAAAATATTATAAATATACATGAATAAATTATTTTTTTTAAAAATTAATAAAAAAGTCATTTTTTTATTAATGCTTGTTTTCAGCACTATAGCTTATGCTCAGTGTATTCCTTATACAGGACAGGCGATGACGAGTGGGAATACCTATTGTCTTAACGGCAATATCAGTGTAAGTACGAATATCAGTATCCCGAATGGAGCAACCCTTATCATTCAATCCGGTCAGCTTCAGTCTAACAGTATTCAGGTGGATGGAGTGCTGGAAATCGGTAATGGAGCCAGTGTTAAATCTACAGGAACGGTAAAAGTAGGAACTTTCGGATCTCAGAAAAATTCAAAAATCAAACTGGGAACCAAGTCATTTTTATCATTGGTAGGATCAGTTATTCAGGAAGATCCTTCTTTTGGTGGATTTTACCCCGGATCAACTTCTGTTATAGAAATGGGAACAAGCAGTGTGGTAGAGATTTGCGGAACATTTACCCAACAGTCTAAAACGTATCCTTCAGTTGAGTATATTGGAATTCCTACCGGAAAAGCTTACTGTATTGCAAAAGCAGACGTAAGCGGAGGTGGAGAAGCTTCCATTATTAGTGATGACAGCCAGATTGTAACCATTGCTATGGGATCTGTTACAGGATTAGGCATGGGGAATTCAAGCTTCTGTGGTCCCAATGCAACAAAAGCGATGTGTCCGGGGCTTTGGCCTGAAGGATTATCCGAAGATAAATCAAGTTGTGGAAATGCTCCAGTCATTATTGATGAGATCGATGGATTTTGTACAAAACCGGGAATTTCAGGTACACCCGATGGGTTTACGAAATTTGGAATTACAGTACAGGAGAAAAGCAATGCCTGGCCAGAAAACATACCTAATGGATTCTTAGCGATGGAATCAAAAAATAAAGGTTTTGTAATGACGAGAGTTCAGCATGTAAGCCAGACACCACAGCCTGGTGATGCCATTGCCGATCCGAAAGAAGGAATGCTTTTATACGATATCCAGGACAAATGTGTAAAGCTTTACAATGGTACAGAATGGAAATGTGTACAAAAAAGCTGTAATGATTAATCTAACCGATAAGAATATGAAAAGTATAAGAAATATAAGTATAATTGCTGCTCTGATCGTTTTTAATTCATTTTCTGCTCAGGTAGCAATTGGTAAGCAGATGGTGGATGGAAAAAGTACTGTATTGGATTTTGATAATGTTTCCGGAAATACAAAAGGTTTGATTCTTCCTGCAACATCGGGATTTCCAACCGGAACTTTGGTGAATGGAACATTGATCTTTGATCTCACAGATAATAAAGTCAAAGTCTACGAAAATGACACCTGGAAATCTTTGTCAGATACCGGTAATTCAAGTGCAGTTATAACCAACAATTCTGCAGAATCAGGGAAAGGAGTTATCATGGGGGAGGCATCAAGTGCTGCTGATGGCGTATTGGTCCTTGAATCTCAGGATAAAGCAATGATTCTTCCAAAAGTAGCAACACCGCATCTTAGCGTAAAAAATCCCTATCCGGGTATGATCTGTTACGATACAACAAGCAAAACTCTGGCAATATTTGACGGGGCAGTCTGGAACTACTGGAAATAAATGATGAGAAATTAATCCGGAATATTCTGGTTTACAATATAAAAGCAGCTGTATATTTTCATACAGCTGCTTTTTATTTTCTCTTATACAATCTGGGCGCTTTCCTTGATGCTGTTCATCACAAAAATACTCTTGGTCTGACCAATTCCTTCAATCTCGGATAATTTGCTCACAAAAAACTCATGGAATTCATCCATATTGGGAGCAAGGATCTTCAGCATAAAATCAAAATCTCCGCTGATATTAAAAAATTCCACAACTTCCTTCAGTTTACCAACTTCCTCAATGAATTTTCCTGCGGTCTTTTTATTGTGAACACTCAGCGCAATCATACAAATCACCATCATTCCTTTATTGACTTTTTTACGGTCTACAACAGTAGTATATTCTTTAATGATTCCCTGTTTTTCCATACGTTTGATACGTTCATGGGTTGGGGTGGGACTTAAATTGATTCTTGCTGAAATGTCACGAACACTCATCTTGGCATCCTTCTGAAGAAGACGCAGGATTGATAAATCTTTTTCGTCGGGAATATAATTTTCAGTTGCCATTTTGTTCTGTTTTTATAGATTGTTGTTGGAGGTATCAGTAGTTTTGTTCTTTTGTTTATTGGTTATTTTTAATATCGTTCCAAATTTAAAGTTAAATTTTCAAATACGTTCTGTAAATTTTAATTTTGCAGGAAATTTGAATATATGGATACAAGGAAAAATGTAATATTAATTTTAGCATCGGTGGGAACGTTTGTGGAGGCTTTGGATATTGCCATTATTAATTTAACAATTCCTTCTATTCAGCAGCAGTTCCAGATCGGAGCAGAGACTGTTCAGTGGCTGCAGACCCTTTATGTACTGTTCTTTGGAGGATTTCTGATCATTGGCGGAAAGCTTTCAGATCAGATCGGAAGAAAGAAAATGTTCTTACTCGGAGCACTGATTTTTATGCTCACATCATTAGGAGCGGGATTGTCCCAAAACTTTGAAGTGCTGGCTGTTTTCCGTGCTTTACAGGGATTGGGAGCTGCATTGGTAATGCCTTCTGCGTTATCTATTGTGACCAATACATTCAGAGAAGAACAGGAGAGAAACCATGCTATCGGAATTTTCAGTTCATTCGCTGCTATCGGTTCAGGAAGTGGTCTTTCCGTTGGAGGAATTATCAGTACTTACCTCAGCTGGCACTGGGTTTTCCTGATTAATGTACCTATTCTTCTGATAACACTTGTGCTGTCTTACCACTATCTGCCTGCAGATGAGAAAAATGAAACCGCACAGAAAACAGATGTGGTTTCCGGAATATTAATGGTGTTGGGGCTTTTAAGTCTTACTTACGGTACCCATGAATTAGTCCATATTAAAGAACAGCCATTCATGGTTATAGGCTCTTTGATTCTGGCAGTATTACTTCTTATTATGGTGTATAACCGATTGAAATCTGTCGCTGAACCTTTGGTTGACTTAAAGTTATTCAAACACAGATCTTTAGTAATTTCCAATGCCGTATTCTTTACGTTGGGTGCATTTTTTATCGGATTTTTATTCCTGATTTCATTAATGCTTCAGAAAGATATGGGCTATAGTGCAGCTTCTGCAGGATTAATGCTTGTTCCGTTCAGTATCATCTCTGCTTTGACGGCTAAATTTATTCTGCCACATGTTTCAAAACGTCTGAGCTCATCTCAAATGGGTATTTTAGGATGGTTATTTATGCTGATGGGAGGATTATCACTGTTGATCTCCGTTTTTACCGGACATCCGCTGGCTATAGTTTTATTGGGAGCGGCATGTATTTCAGGAGTAGGGATGACATTCTGTTTTACCGCACTTTCAGTAATGGGAATCCAGGATGTTGAACCTTCCAATTACGGATTGGCATCAAGTTTGAGCTCTACAAGTTACTTTTTGGGAGCAGGGATTGGATTGTCGTTTATGACTTTAATGAGCCAGATCTTTCCTTCTGAGTTTTCAGTAGGAAGTCTGAATCTGATTATCCTGATCGGTTATGCTCTTTTGGCACTCGGAATGCTGTTTTATTTTATATTGAAAAGCTTAAAAGTGAAACAGGCAAAAGTAGCCGTTTCATAGCAGGAAGCCTAAAAATACACAAACTATATGAGGAAGAATCGGTGCTTAGGTGTCGGTTCTTTTTTTGTCTTTCCGCTTCACTTCATTACCTTTGTTCTTTTACGATACATCATGAAAATACAGATCATTAGTGATCTTCACCGGGAATTTGGAAGTACGGAATTATGTTTTGGTCATTCTGATATTGTTGTTTTGGCAGGTGATGTCAATTTGGGAACCAAAGGAATTGAATGGATTAAAAATACAATTCCAGATAAACCTGTAATTTACGTTCTGGGTAATCATGAATATTATAAAGGTTCATATCCAAAAACCCTTAACAAGATTAAAGAAGCAGCGCTGGGTTCCAATGTATTTGTACTTGAAAATTCATTTGTAGATATTGATGGTATTCGTTTTCATGGTGCTACTTTATGGACGGATTTTTCCATCTTTGGGAATCCTGTTCAGTACGGAATGCTGTGCCAGTCCAAAATGAATGATTATAAAATGATCAGGAGAGATCCTTCCTATTCCAGAATGAGAACATTGGATACCTTCAAAATCCATCAGCTTTCAAAAGAATGGCTGAAAGAAAGTCTTGAAACTTCAAAAGAATTTAAAAATATAGTCGTTACCCATCATGCACCCAGTATACAATCTGTTCCCGATCATTACAAGGAAGATCCGGTAACGTCTGCTTATGCCTCCGATCTGGAATACTTAATTACCGAATATAAACCGCTGTACTGGATTCACGGGCATATCCATACTCCGTGCAGATATACAATTGAAGAGACAGAAATCATCTGTAATCCTCACGGCTATATCGATGAAAAATACAACGGATATGATAAGGAATTGCTGATTGTTGTTTAGAAAACAATAAAAAGTATAATTCGATTATTTGCTTTCTTGGTTCTCTTTACTTCTTGGCTCTTTTTCCTTTTTCAACTATCTTCGTGCTTAATTTTCTTTGTAATGTCTAAAAAATCCCAGCCAAAATCTGATTTTGTTTCGCGGTTAGCCTTTGATGAAGTGTTGCAGCAGGTAGAATTTGATCTTAGAATCAAGGAATTTGTGGTGATGGAAATAGGCAAAGCTGATTATATAATACAACCGAATATTCCTTACCGCTCAGATTATTTCTGTATTTTTATGATACAGAAGGGAGGAGTGACATTCCGATTAGATGATAAAAGTTATCAGGTGTCCAAAGGTGATATTGTGTTTTGTCCGATGTTGGAAACTTTTTGGCTGGATGAAATTACCGAAGATTACAACGCTAAGTATATTTTCTTTTCATTGAATTTTATTTCTGATGCAGGTTTTAATTATAAGTCAAATAATGTTCTGAAAAGCCTGTCGTCAGATCCTACCCATATCATCAGGAATGAACCGGATGTGTACAGAAAACTGAATTTCCATCTCGATGAACTTAAAGTTTTAAATGATAAGGAAAAAGAGAATTATTATTTCAATGAAATGATCTGGCATCACTTTTCACTGGTGGTCTATGAAATTGATAATTATTTCAAGAAAACAGAAAAACCTCATCAGGTAACCAATAGAGAAGATGAATTAACCACCAGTTTTTTTACGCTGGTTCAGAATCATTTCAAAGAAGAACATAATGTTCAGTTCTATGCCGATAAGCTTTTTATCAGCCGTAAATATCTCACTAAAGTCATTAATAAAACGGTGTTCAAATCCCCAAGAGATATTATTCATCAGGTTTTAGCGGTAGAAGCCAGACTGCTGCTAAGAAATCCTAACCTTAATATCGCTGATGTAGCATCACAACTGAAGTTTTCAGATCATGCGTCTTTCAGTAAATTTTTCAAAAAACATGTGGGAAGATCTCCTTTGGAATATAGAAAAGATGATTTGTATTGATAATGAATAACTTATGGTTTTAAGACGTCTTTTAACCAAATTATAACAATAATTTCGATTAAAAATAACAAATAGTATCATTCATGTTGTCTATGAATGATATTTCTCATGTTTTTCAAAATAAGGAGTCTTTTTGACAAAACAAGGAGTTTTTTGAATAATCCTATTGAACTTTTTTCGTTCGATTTTTGTCCGGAAAATTTAAAAGGACTATTGTTATGCAAAGATTTTTTATTCAAAAATCAACCCTGCTTTTCCTCTCACTGATCGTTTTGGAGGGATGTAGGAAAGGTAATCAAAACCAAGGCTATCAGCAGCAGGCACCGGAATTACCTGTTGCAAAAGTGACTCAGGGAGACGCTTCTGTTTCCAGAGAATATGCAGCATCTATCGAGGGTATTTCCAATGTGGAAATCAGACCTCAGGTAACAGGATATTTAAGCAAAATTTATGTAGATGAAGGAGACTTTGTGAAAGCAGGGCAGCCTTTGTTCAAAATCGAAGATCAGGTTTTCCGCGAACAGCTGAAAAGTGCTCAGGCAGCTTTGATTACCGCTCAGGCTAATCTTTCAACTTCTAAAATTGATTTAGACAGAAAAAAAGAACTGTTCAGAAACAAAATGGTTTCAGAAATTCAGGTGAAAGAAGCGGAAGCTGCTTACAATGGAGCAAGAGGAGCCGTAAGCCAATCTACATCTGGTATTGAGTCAGCTAAAATCAATCTTAATTTCTCTACCATCAAAGCTCCGGTGAGTGGATTTATCGGGAGATTCAACTATCGTTTGGGAAGTTTGATGACACCGGGGAATCAGGAACCGATTACCCTATTGTCAGATATTCATCAGGTATACACGTATTTCAGTTTGAGCGAAAATGATTTTAATAATTTCCAGAAACAGTATGTAGGAAACAGCATAGATGAAGTGATCAAAAATACTCCGGCCGTATCATTACTTCTTTCCGGTGGCGACCAATATGCTGAAAAAGGGAAGATTGATGCGGTAGAAGGGCAGTTTAATAAAACAACAGGATCTATTACATTAAGAGCAAAATTCAACAATCCGAACAACCTTTTAAGAAGTGGAAATACCGGTAAAATTATACTGGAGCAGTTCTACAGCAATGTTGTTTTACTTCCTGTTGCTTCTACCAGAACCATTCAGGATAAAATTTTTGTATTCACCATTCAGGGCGGGAAAGCGGCGATGCTACCTGTAGAAGTGAATGGAAAGGCCGGGGACAATTTCATTATAGCCAAAGGACTTAAGGCCGGCGATGAATATATCACCAGCGGTTTTGACCGATTACAGCCTGGAACTCCTGTCGTGGCACAAAAGAAAAATGCTCAACAGAAAAAATCCTAAGAAGAAATCATGTTAAAGAAAATTATAAAAAGACCCGTACTGGCAACGGTTATTTCCGTATTGCTTGTTATACTGGGGATTGTCGGGATGGTAAGTCTTCCGATTACCAAATTTCCGGACATTGCACCACCTACCGTTATGGTAACGGCTGCTTATCCGGGAGCCAATGCTGAAACGATCGCCAGGTCGGTGGCACCTCCGTTAGAAAATGCCATCAACGGAGTGGAAAATATGGACTATATTACTTCTACAGCAAGTAATGACGGAACATTAAGCATTACAGTTATTTTCAAACTGGGAACAGATCCTGATCAGGCTGCGATTAACGTGCAGAACAGGGTAGCTCAGGTTACCAATCAGCTTCCTGCAGAAGTAATTCAGGCGGGAATTACCACGGTGAAAAGACAGAACAGTATGATCGCAATGGTTTCCCTGACCAGTAAAGATGGAAAGATGGATGATCTTTTCCTTGAAAACTATGCGAAAATCAACATCGTTCCGGAACTGAAAAGAGTAAAAGGAGTAGGAGATGCCATGGTGTATGGAAACAAAGATTACTCTATGCGTATCTGGCTGGACCCGAATAAACTGACTTCATACAATCTTACACCATCCGATGTTTCCCGCGCTATTCAGACTCAAAACCTTGAAGCAGCACCCGGAAGATTAGGAGAGAGAAGTAAGGAGGTAATGGAATATGTTCTTCGTTACAAAGGAAAATTCACAGAGCCTGAGCAATATGAAAATATCACCATAAAAGCATTGAATGACGGTTCTGTTTTAAAACTAAAAGATATTGCCAAAGTAGAATTTGGGGCTTACAGTTATACGGTTTCTTCCAATTATAATAAAAAAGCGTCCGTAACGATGGCGATCTTCCAGATGGCAGGTTCCAATGCCAATGAGGTGCAGATCGCTCTTCAGGAAAGAATGAAAGAGCTGGAAAAATCTTTCCCGGCAGGAATGGATTATGAAATTCCATATGCAACAAAAGATGCATTGGATCAGTCTATAGAACAGGTAATTCATACCTTGATAGAAGCATTTATTCTGGTATTCATTGTGGTGTATATCTTCCTTCAGGATTTCCGATCTACTTTGATTCCGGCTATTGCAGTTCCGGTGTCTATCGTAGGAACGTTCTTCTTTATGAAGGTTTTCGGATTCTCTATTAATATTCTTACGTTGTTTGCCTTAGTTTTGGCAATTGGTATTGTAGTGGACGACGCTATTGTTGTGGTAGAAGCTGTTCACGCCAAGATGGAACATAAAAAACTCAACCCGAGAGCTGCTACGATGTCGGCAATGAGTGAAATTACAGGAGCGATTGTTTCTATCACACTGATTATGTCTGCCGTATTCGTTCCGGTGGCCTTTATGAGTGGATCCACAGGATTATTTTACCAGCAGTTTGCCCTGACCTTGGCCATTGCCATTGTAATTTCAGCGATCAATGCATTGACATTGAGTCCGGCATTATGTGCTTTATTTTTAAAACAACACCATCCGGGAACGCATGAAAAAATGAACTTCAAAGACCGTTTTTTTGCAGGCTTCAATGCAAGTTTCAATAAACTGACCTTCCGTTATGGAAAAGCGGTACTGTTCCTTTTAAAGAGAAAATGGGTGGCAATGATCATTATTGTAGCTTTCGGTGGACTGTTTGCATGGATGTCTATGACAACACCTAAAGGATTTATTCCGGATGAAGACCAGAGTTTCATTATTGTAACGGCGAATCTTGCTCCGGGAGCCTCAAAGGACAGAACTTCAAAAGTAGTTTCCGATACGGAAGATTTATTGATGAAAAACCCTGCTGTGGACAAGGTAATTTCAGTAGACGGATTAAACCTGTTCAGTGGTTCCATGTCATCTTCTGCCGCTTCTATTTTCGTTAAATTAAAAAAAGGAGGTGAAAGAGGAGCTGTGAATAATATCAATGATATCATTGGGCAAACTCAGGGAATGCTTTCCCAGGATAAAAGAGCCAATTTCCTTGTAATCAATACCCCAACGGTAGATGGATTCGGAAATACAAGTGGGATGGAGCTTGTACTTCAGGACCGTACCAATGGAGAACTTCAGAATTTAGGAAATATCTCTTATGGAATGATGGGAGCTTTGATGCAGAGACCAGAGGTAGCAGTAGCATTTACCACCTTCGATGTTACGTATCCGCAGTTTGAAGTGCTTGTAGATGAAGTGAAGTCTGCTCAGCTGGGAGTGAATGTTTCTGATGTACTGGGAGTGATGCAGGGATATTACGGAAGTATTCAGGCTTCGGATTTCAACAGATTCGGGAAATATTACAGAGTTTTGGTGCAGTCTACTCCGGAAACAAGACAGGATAAAGAATCCTTAAACGGAATTTTCGTTAAAAATAATTTAGGACAAATGGTTCCTATCAACACGCTGGTAAGCCTGAAGCAGGTAACAGGAGCTGAAGTGGTAGACCGTTTCAACCTGTTTAACTCATCTAATTTAACGGTGATGGCAGCCCCGGGATACAGTACCGGACAGGCGATGGCAGCAATTGAGGAGGTGAGCAAGCAGGTACTTCCTCCGGGATATACTTATGATTACAAAGGAATGAGCCGTGAAGAAGCAGGCTCAAGCTCACAGTCAGTAATGATTTTCGGATTGTGCATTGTGTTTGTATTCTTCCTTTTATCTGCCCAGTACGAAAGTTATATTCTTCCATTGGCTGTATTGATCGCTATTCCGGTAGGGCTTTCAGGAGTATTTGTAGGAATTACCTTTGCAGAATTGTCCAATAATATTTATGTACAGATTGCTTTGGTAATGTTGATCGGATTGTTGGCGAAGAACGGTATTCTTATTGTGGAATTTGCCATTCAGAGACGTAGAGCAGGGAAAAGTCTTATTGCATCCGCTGTAGAGGGGGCAAAAGCACGTTTGCGTCCTATTTTAATGACCTCTCTGGCATTTATTACAGGATTACTGCCATTGATCTTTGTGGTAGGACCATCAGCAATGGGTAATCATTCCATCGGATATGCAGCCATTTCAGGGATGCTTTTCGGGACAATCTTAGGAATTTTTGTGGTTCCGGTTCTTTTCGTGGTATTTCAGGCTTTGCATGAGAGAATCAACGGAAAGGTTGTAACGGATGCCGATTGGGAATATTAATTCAAATGATTTTAAAAATGAAAATTAAAAATATAGCATATATCGCGTTCATTTCGGGAACAGCAATTTCCTGTAAAGTACAGAAATATGAACAGCCTGAGGTAAAAATACCTGAAGCTTTCAGAAGTGATAGTATTGTTACGGATCAAAATGAAAATATTGCTAAAATCAGCTATAAAGATTTTTTCAAAGATCCGGTTCTGGTAGGCTTGATAGATAAAGCGATGGTACAGAATAATGATCTTCAGGTCGCTTTAAAACAGATAGAATTTGCTTCATTGGCTTATACTCAAAGCAAATGGGCTAATATTCCGACAATCAGTGCTTCTGCCAATGCGAATATCAACCGTCCTTCAGATAACAGTATGAATGGAATGATGGCCGGGCAGTTCATGGGAAAAAGATATATGGAAGATTATACAACTTCCCTTAGTTTTTCATGGGAAGCCGATATCTGGGGGAAGATCAAAGGAAGGAAAGAACAGGCTTTGGCAGAATATCTCAAAACGCAGGAAGCAGCAAAGGCGGTAAAAACACAAGTGGTATCTGCTGTAGTGCAGGGATATTATAACCTGCTGATGCTGGATACCCAGCTGGAGATTACAAAATCCAATCTGGCTTATGCTGATAATACCCTGAAGTTTCTCACTAAACAACAGGAATTGGGATTAACAACGGCTTTGGCGGTACAGCAGCAGGAAATTGTGAAAGATCAGATCCTGAAATCAATTCCTGCGATTGAAAGCTCTGTGACAACCCAGGAAAATGCTTTGAGTCTGCTTACGGGCTCAATGCCTGGGAAAATTGAAAGAAGTGCAAGCCTGAACAATGTACAGTCTCCGGATCATATCGCGGCGGGAGTTCC
This sequence comes from Chryseobacterium sp. S90, assembly GCF_047444895.1. Lineage (NCBI taxonomy): Bacteria > Pseudomonadati > Bacteroidota > Flavobacteriia > Flavobacteriales > Weeksellaceae > Chryseobacterium > Chryseobacterium sp. S90. The sequence continues at coordinate 19,492 of NZ_JBLGCX010000003.1, forward strand.
TTCAGAATTATTAAGTTACAGACCGGATATTAAAACGGCAGAACTTGAGGTAAGAAAAAGTGCAGCCGCAATTCATGTTGCCAAAATGAGTATGTATCCTTCGTTGAATATTACAGCGCAGGGAGGTGTAAACGCCTTCCAGATCAGTAAATGGTTCAGCGTTCCGGGATCACTTTTCGGAATGGTGGCAGGAGCTGTTGCACAACCGATTTTGAATGGGAAACAGTTGAAAACACAGTATGAACAGTCTAAAGTAGTCGCTGATCAGGCGGAACTCAACTTTAAACAATCTGTTTTAAAAGCAGTTGCTGAAGTTTCTGATGCATTGGTACAGATCCAAAAACTGGAAGAACAGCAGAAAATTGCAGAAGGATTGGCTGTGAAATCCGGTGAGGCAGTGAAGAAAGCTGATCTGTTATTTAAATATAATTCAGCAACTTATGTAGAGGTAATCATTGCCCAATCGAATAAACTTCAGGCAGAGTTGGAACTGGCGTCTCTGAAAACCCAGAGACTGAATGCTATAACAGCACTTTACCGCTCAGTAGGTGGCGGATGGCAATAAAGTAAAATTGAATCTGCTTCGTCTGTAATGATGAAGCAGGTTTTTAATCCATATCATTATGAAGACAAATATACAGGAGGGGATCATTTTAATTCCGGATTTCAGCGGATTTACCGAATTTGTGTTCAATACAAAATTGTATACAGGCGAGTATATTGTAAGACAGTTATTGTCTACACTGATTGATGTAAATGATCAGTATTTTGAAATTTCCGAGATTGAGGGTGATGCCATTTTATTTTACCGTTATGATGAGAACCCGTCTTATCAGAGCATTTCAAAAATGCTGTGGAAGATGAGAAGCGCCTTCAATAGGAAGATAGAGGAGTTGAGTAAGAGTTTAAGCACCCAAATTGATCTGGCTCTCAAGTTTATTGTTCATTACGGATCTTTCTCACAGTACAATATTGGAAACTTTAGAAAATTATATGGAAAAACCATTGTGGAAGCCCATCAGCTTTTGAAAAACGGACTGGCAGAGCAGCCTTCTTATGCGCTTTTCAGTAATTCTTTTCTGGAAAACAGCAAAAATAAAGAGTCTGATTTTAATAAGGATCCGCGTCGTCTGCCTGAAGTAGGCGTTATTCATTATTTTGAAAATTTAAACTAGCATATATTTTTTAATATTATTCCTTGTAAATTTGCTATTGCTAGCAGCCCGGGTGAGATCCGGGCTTTTTTGTTGGTAAGACTTTTGGAATTTAATGAATGAACAATTTATTTTCATCATAAAAGATTCACTCATCAAGGACAAAATAGAAAATTTTTTCAATAAAATTTAAATTACAGATAAAATATGTTTTTAAGAATATTTATTACGGAAGTGATTTTTATTATGTTGGTTTATTGAAAATTTTTTACTGTTTTTAAGTTTATGCTTTTGTTTTTAGTTTATATCTTGTTGGGAATTAAGGATTTATTTTATTTTTTTTACTTTTTGATGTAACAAACTTGTGAAGATAATGGTCTTATAGAAAAAACTATAATTTCACATGAAAGTAATCTTATTTCCAATAGCAATATTAGCAGGTTCATTTGCAATGGCTCAGCAGGCTCAGGCCGCGGCAGCAAAGGATACTGTAAAAGGAAATACAAAAGAAATAGAAGCGGTAACTCTGGTTGCCAGAAAACCAACCGTAGAATCTAAGGTAGACAGAACTGTATTTAATGTAGCTAACAGTGCAATTCTGGCAGGAAATACAACATGGGACGTTCTTAGGATGACACCTTTGGTAAGCATAGATAATAATGATGATGTAAAAGCCGAAGGGCAGATGGTCACCGTATACATCAATGATAGAAAATCAGTTTTTACAGGGAAGGAATTAAAGGAATATCTTAAGACGATTCCTGCTGATAACCTGATGAAAATTGAAGTCATTACCAGCCCTTCATCAAGATATGAGACTTCAGGTTCTGTAATCAATATTGTCCTGAAAAAGAGAGATGATGAGGGATTGAAAGGAAGTATCTCGCTGAACAACAGACAAAGTACAAAAAATTCGCAATACACGAATTTTAACCTGAATTACCACAAGAAAAAGTTTACCCAAACCCTTATTGGAAGTTATAATAACGGAACGTATGTGCAGAAAACCCAGACCTGGGATAACCGATTTGAAGGTAATAAGCTTACCCAGTTCAATCTGGAAAACGTGATGAGAAATGAGAGTCCTTCTCTTTCTTCTACCTCAGAGTTTGAAATTAATGACAAAAATAATTTCGGATTTGTACTGGAATATTCACAGAACAGAAATTTACTTTCTGCAGAGTCTGACGGGATGACCAGAAAAGATGGAGATCCCGGTGAATCTTTCCTTCAGACACAAAATAACTGGGGATTTAGCCGAAATTTAGGAACTAATGCTTTCTATAAATACTATGATAAGGAAAAGAACAGGATTTTAGATATTAATTTGGGTACCAATTATTCAAGTGATAACAATGATAATTTGATTGACAAACAAATTAATAAGCAGGGTGTGATTACCAATCAGCAGCTGGGAGTTATCAGCACAAACCAAATGCGTAATTATTATCTGAAAATTGATTATACCCATCCTTTTGGTAAGACAGGCGGAACCATGGAAGTGGGAGGAAAAACCGAATTGAACAATCATGTTATTCCTAACAGGCTCTATGGATTCAGTATTGATAATGCCACACCGGAATATGCCAATTTATCCAAGAATGACAGATTCCATTATGAAGATCATCTGAGCTCTTTATATGCCAATTACAGCAAAACATTTTTCGAAAAACTGGAAACAAGAGTCGGAATCCGATACGAATACATTGATTATAAAGTAACACAGGATGTGGCGGGTACAGAGAGAAAAGATTCTTATGGAACTTTTCTTCCCAATCTATTGCTGAAATATAGTTTTTCAGAGAAATTTGATTTGAGTCTTACCTATAACCGAAGCATCTGGAGACCGTGGTATTCTGAGTTTAATCCTTTTGTAATGCCTGAAATTAACGGAACATATTCCAGAGGAAACCTTTATCTGAACCCCAATCCGAATGACCGACTTTATCTGAAATTCGGAATTCTGAAAAAGTATTTTATTTCTGCAAGATATATGCATACCAATCAGGATTACTGGACTACTTATGTAACGGAAAATGGCAGAACAGTTTCATTACCAGGAAACTTTGATGGAAAAGTTGAAAAATATTATCTTTTCGCCAATACCAATCAAAATTTCCTGAAAAATAAACTGAATGTCAATGCAGGATTTGGTTGGTACTATATTAATAATAAAGATTTTAATGAGAAAAATAAGCTGGGAGCCAAAGACTATATCAGTTATTGGGGAGCCTCTGCGAATGTATCTTATACCAATCTGTTCAATAAAAATATTAACCTGAGTGCATGGGTGGAACTTGCCAATCAGAACAACGGAAATTCATACGCAAACAATACCAATGTATTTCATAATATTTCAGTCACCAAAATATTCCCGAAAACCCAAATGGAATTGAGTATGCAGCTGATGAATATTTTTAAAAGACCTTATGGAGATAACACAACTTACAGCCAGGATGGAACTTTCAGAGAGTATTCAAAATGGGATTGGTACGGAGTTTCTCTTACGTTTGTGAAGCGCTTCGGAAACCAGAAGGTAAAAGAAAATACCAAAACAGATGTAGAGAAAAATGCTGGCGGCGGAAAGTAATTCAAGATTTGTCAGAATAAAAATAAAAGCAGGTTCCAATTTGGAGTCTGCTTTTTTATGAACCATATAAACGCATGGTTTATCAGAAGGCGCACATACAGTGTAGAACATTAGTTGCTGTATAAACGCAATGCTCGCAAAGTTGAATTGCAGTATATACTTTTTCGGTCGCAGCGGCACTTCGCTTAGCAACTGAGTATTTGTCTCTGCTGAGTGTAAAGTCTTTGCGAACTTTTTTCATAAAATTATTTCCAAAAGAATTGCGCTCTTTTGCGTTAAAAAAATAACAGCTTACAGATTTCGTAATTTGAGCATAGAGAAAATTGTGTGGTCTGGGGTAATAAAAAACAGATCCCAATTTGGAATCTGTTTGCATTCTATCAAATAATTATTAAATAGAGTTTATACTCTTAACTCTCAGTTTTTATTTAAGTGTAAATTTCACTTTCGTTTTAATGGCATCGGAAGAATTTCCAATCAGTGCTTCAAAGTCTCCCGGTTCAGCTACCCAGTCATGTTTTTGAGCATCAAAGAAACTTAAAGCTGTTTTATCAATGGTGAAAGTAACTTCTTTCTGTTCTCCAGGGTTCAGATATACTTTTTCAAACCCTTTCAATTCTTTTGCAGGACGTGGAACCGATGATTTTAAATCACTGATATACAATTGAGCAACCTCAGCACCTGCTTTTTTACCCGTATTTTTCACCGTTACTGTAAACGTAATTTTACCATCCTGTGAAATGGTGTTCTGGTCTGCTTTTGCCTTTCCGAATTCAAAAGTCGTATAGCTCAATCCATGTCCGAAACTGAACAGAGGTTTTATATTTTTAGTATCATGCCATCGGTAGCCTACAAAAACACCTTCGTTGTAAGTGATATTGATAGGGTTTTTCTGATCTTTACCTTTTCCTGCAGCCAATTCATCTTTCTGTCCAGGATATTCTCCAAGTTGATGAGCTGAATTGTCTTCAAGTTTTACAGGGAATGTGAATGGAAGTTTTCCTGACGGATTCGCGTCACCTGCCAGAATAGAGGCAATTGAATTTCCCGCTTCAGACCCCAGATACCACGACTGTAAAACGGCCGGAACTTCCTTAATCCACGGCATAGCTACAGCATTTCCGGACACCAGAACAACGGCAAGGTTTTTATTGGCTTTTGCCAGTGCGGAGATCACATGATCCTGATTATAAGGAAGTCCGTAGCTCTTTCTGTCATTTCCTTCACTGTCCTGGAAGTCGGCTTTATTCAGACCTCCAACGAAAATCACATAATCTGATTTTTTGGCCAATTCTACAGCTTCATTCAGTAATTCAGCCTCAGAGCGGGTATCTTTTAAATCCTGTCCGGATTTTACGCCATTATATTCACTTCCGATATCTCCTACATAACCTCTCGCATATTGTACATCTGCCTGCTTTCCAAACCTGGATTTGATTCCGTCTAATGGAAGAGCTTCATATTTCACTTTTAAAGATGAAGAGCCCCCTCCAACAGTCATTATTTTAATAGCGTTCTCTCCAATAACTGCTATTTTTTTAGCTTTATTAAGATCAATGGGAAGAATATTTCCCTGGTTTTTTAATAAAACAATTCCTTCTTCTCCAATTTCTTTTGCAACCGCTTTATGCTCTTCTGAAGCGATATTCCCGAAAGGTTTGTTGCGGTTCATTGTTGTTTTATAGGCAAGGCGAAGTAACCTTGTTACTTTATCATCAAGTTCTGTAGTACCTACTTTGCCAGCTTTAATCAGGTCAAGATAAGGCTTTGCCAGATAGTAATTGTCGTAGGCATTTTTAGTTCCGGCAGAAAGTCCGTTGGTCCACGATCCAAATTCCAGATCAAGACCGTTGTGAATCGCCTGTTCTGTGTTGTTTACAGCCCCCCAGTCGGAGACTACAACCCCTTTATATTTCCATTCCTTTTTTAAAATATCATTTAACAGATATTGATTCTGGCTGGCATACTGACCTTTGTACATATCGTAAGCCCCCATGATGGTCCATGAATCACCTTCTGTTACCGCAGCTTTGAATGCAGGCAGATAAATTTCATAAAGCGCTCTGTCATCTACATTCACATTGCTCGTATGACGGAACATTTCCTGATTGTTCAGGGCAAAATGTTTCACAGAAGTAGCCACGCCATTAGATTGTACCCCTTTGATGTAAGGAACTACCATTTTTGAGGTCAGATAAGGATCTTCACCCATATATTCAAAATTTCTTCCGTTCAGCGGAGTTCTGTAAATATTCACTCCAGGTCCCAGAAGGATATCTTTCTTTCTGTAGCGGGCTTCTTCACCCAAAGCTTTACCATAGTTCCATGACATTTTTTTGTTCCAGGTAGCAGATAAAGCAGTCAGGGCTGGGTAGGCGATAATGGAGTCGTTAGTCCATCCGGCTTGATCCCATTCGTCCCACATTACTTCCGGACGTACCCCGTGAGGACCGTCAGTGGTCCAGAATTCCGGGATTCCCAATCTTGGAACACCAGGTGAACTGAATTTCGACTGTGCATGAAGCATTGCCACTTTTTCTTCCAGTGTCATTCTTGATAATGCATCCTGAATACGCTGTTCTACAGGTTTGGATTCATCTAAGTAAACGGGAAGGGTAGTATTAGTCTGAGCCATATAAGAAGCAGAAATAAAGGTGAATAAACTTATAATGACGGTTTTCTTTAACATGATGCCTTTCTATTTGATTAAAAGCAAAAATAGAGAAAATTTTTTATTATCTCAAATTGAGAAAATAAATTTTAATGAATAAAAAAACTGCCCACATATTTGCAGACAGCTCATTGTTGAATATTGTATTTATAATGGCGAAAAATATAAATAGAAGTTGATAGGTGGAAAAGCACCTCGAATTCTACAACGCTCTAAACACAGTGTCTGGATTCCTACGGAATGAAAAGGTGGACGTATAAGCAAAGCGCGTAGTTTGTCCATTCCGAAGAAATCTACGCTTTTACAATCTCAAACCTTTCTAATCTCAAACTCTTACCTCGAATCCTATAACGCTCCTAACATTGTCTGGATTCCTACGGAATGGGCAAGATGGACGTATAGGTAAAGCGCATAGTTTGTCCATTCCGAAGGAATCTACGCTCTTACAACCTCAAACCTTCCTAATCTCAAACTCTCATCCCGAAACCGCGCGCCTCGAACCTCGCATTTCAAACTCATCCACTCTCAAACCCTCCAACTCATTAATCCCATCCCTTCACAGCTCCGCCTTTGAAAATCTCTTTGGCTTTCTTTTCCACTTCCGGCGACTGGTAGGCTTTTACAAAGTTTTTTACTTTCTGACTGTTTTTATTATCCTGTCTGGCCACCACAAGATTCACATAGGGTGAGTCTTTATCTTCAATCAGCACACCCTGTTTTTCAGAATCTAATCCTGCCTGAGCGGCAAAATTATTATTGATAATCCCCACAACAACGTCTCTGTCATCTAAAACTCTTGGAATCTGTGCTCCCTCAATTTCCATGATCTTCAGCTGTTTTGGATTTTCTGTAATATCTGTTACTTTTGGCAGAAGTCCTACACCTGCTTTTAATTTCAGAAGACCGCCTTTCTGCAGAAGAAGCAGGGAGCGTCCTCCATTGGTTGGGTCATTAGGAATAACGACCGTGTTGCCTTCCTGCAGCTGGCTGATATTTTTAATCTTTTTTGAATAGGCTATAATAGGATAGACAAATGTATTTCCTACTGGTACTAGGTTGTATCCTCTCTGCTTGGACTGTTCTGTCAGATAAGGAAGATGCTGAAAAGCATTGGCGTCAATATCTCCGTTTGTCAGGGCTTCATTGGGAACTACATAATCATTAAAAGGAATAAGCTCCACTTCCAGATTATATTTATCCTTAGCTACTTTTTTGGCAACCTCAGCAATTTCCTGTTCCGGACCATAGGTAATCCCCACACGAATAAAGTTCGGATCATCTTTTCTTCCTGAGCAAGCACTGAACAGTAATATTCCTGCAGCTATTACACCAAAAATTTTTATTTTTTTCATTCTATTTTTTATTTAAAATGGATTAAGACAGAGAACAAAATGACTAAATTAATAACTTTCTATACTCTCATATTCTCAAGCCCTCAAACTCTCTCACTCAAAACTACCTGTGATCAAATCTTTTTGACAACCTATCACCCATAAACTGGATGATGAAAACCAGCAGAACCAGCAGAACCAAAACCGTATTCATAATGACAATATCATATCCGATATAACCGTACTGGTAACCAACCTGTCCAAGTCCGCCCGCACCTACAGCACCACCCATCGCAGAATAACCTACCAACGTAATCAAAGTGATTGTAGCATTGTTGATTAAAGAAGGAAGTGCTTCAGGAAGCAATACTTTTCTGATAATCTGTAAAGGAGAAGCGCCCAGTGCTCTTGCCGTTTCTATAAGACCATGAGGAACCTCAATAAGGCTGTTCTCCACAAGTCTTGCAATAAACGGAGCTGCACCCACACTTAGCGGAACTAAAGCTGCATTTACTCCAATAGAAGTTCCCGCCAGAATCCTGGTAAAAGGAATCATCCACACGATCAGAATAATAAAAGGAATAGCACGGAAAATATTGACCAGAATAGATAAACCTCTATGATAGGCTGCATTTTCCAGCAGTTGTCCTTTTCTGGTTAAAAATAACATGATTCCTACCGGAAGGCCCAGCACAAATCCAAAAAATCCGGATAAAAATGTCATATAAATCGTTTCCCAGGTTCCTTTTGCCAAAAGGGCAATTACCGTATCACTAAGCATATCCTTTTACTGTATTTTGAATTTTATTTTGGTTGAAATAATAGATCGCCTGTTGGTTTTCTTCGGCCTCACCCTGAAGCTGCAGCAGAAGTTTTCCGAAATTGGAATCTCCAAAATACTCTACGTCTGCTTTTAGAAGCTTATAAGGGATTTTATATTGATTATATAATGTTGAAAGAATTTGTTCAACACTGATGTTTTCATTAAGTTCTATTTCGACCAGCGGAAATAAACCTTCTTTTGGTTCTTTCTGCAGTCTGCTGCTGAGTTCCTGTGGCAGGGTCATGATGTCTGAATTTATAAACTGGCGGATAATCGGGTTTTCTTTGTCCGAAATAATCTCGCTTAAAGTTCCTTTTGTTAATAATTTTCCTTTGTCGATCACGGCAACGTGGTTGCAGACCGCTTTGATCACTTCCATTTCGTGGGTAATTAAAAGGATGGTAATTCCCAGTCTCTGATTGATATCTCTTAAAAGTTGTAAGATAGATTGCGTTGTAGCAGGATCCAATGCGCTGGTTGCTTCATCACAAAGCAGAAGGTGAGGATCATTGGCCAAAGCCCTTGCAATAGCTACCCTCTGTTTCTGTCCACCCGAAAGACTTCTGGGATAATCATTGGCTTTATCTTCAAGCCCTACGACCTTCAGTAGTTCGTTGACTTTTCTGTTGATTTCATCCTTACTGCTGTGATCCAGTTCTAAAGGAAGAGCCACATTATCAAAAACAGTTCTTGAAGAAAGGAGATTGAAGTGCTGGAAGATCATCCCGATTTTTTTACGCTCTTCAGCCAGTTGTTTGGAGCTAAGTTTGGTAAAATCCTTTCCATTAATAATAATTTGTCCTTCATCCGGTCTTTCCAATAGATTTACGGTACGGATCAGGGTACTTTTTCCTGCACCCGAAAAACCAATGATTCCTACAATATCTCCTTTTTCTATATTTAAACTCACCTTATCCAATGCCTTAAAGGACTGTTTTTTCTGGTGAAATGTTTTCGATATGTTTCTGATCTCTATCATTCTGATTTTGTATACTGTTTAAATAGGCTGATATGGTCTGCCTGCTCTGTTAAAAAATCTTCTTACTCTTCTGATTTTTACCTTTGACCGTTTTGAAAGTCTGAAATACTTGGTGACATTCGTTAGAAGTACTCCCAGCAATATGATGAACAAGCCATACAGCTGACCTCCATTGATGCTTTGGCCGGCAACAATCCACCCTGCAATCACTGTTACAATAGGATTGATATAGGTGTGGGTGCTTACCAAGGCAGCGGGTTTTACGGACAGAAGCCAAATGTACGACAAATAAGCGACTATCGATCCAAAGAAGATCAAAAATAGAACCCCAAACCATGCCGATAATGGAACTGCAGAAACTGAAAAATCAACCCATTCTTTTCTTAAAAAAGAGATTAAGAAAGAAGCTAATCCCGCTACTATAAGCTGTTGAGCAATATTCATAAAGGTAGATTGAGAAGCTGGATTTTTCTTTGAATATAAAGATCCCAGTACCCATGCGATGGAACTTAGACCTAATACAACAAATGCCGTAATACGAAGATTTCCGTCAGCAACGGCATGCGCTGCATTTGAATTGACACTGCCTTTTAAAAACATAATTAATCCTGCAAATCCAATGGCCAATCCTATTGGAATAAATTTATCTGAAAAATAATATTTCCAGTTTTTTCTGTCGATTGCAATAAACCAGAACGGGCCGGTTGCAATAGAAATTGCCGCTTCTGAAGCCGTTACATATTGTTCTCCCCAGGCTACAAGACCTGTTCCTCCGGTAAGAATAAGAATACCGGTAATTGCATTTTTCTTCCAGTTGATCAGTGAATTTGCTTTTTCTCCTTTAGAAAGAAGATATCCTATCATCAGAATCCCGGCAACCAGAAATCTTAATCCTGAAAGAATAAATGGCGGAAAACCTTTTAAGCCAAATGAAATAGCTAAAAACGTAATTCCCCATATCACATAGATGTTTGTAAAAGCCAATGGAATCAACCATTTGTTTTTAGAATTGTTCATTTTTATTTTTTTTAATGTTGTTGTGTTCAATAAAAAAAGGCTCTACCACGTGGTAAAGCCTTTAAAATATGTCTAAATAAAAGTAAGGTCAACCACAGTATTCTTGATGCACAGGCATACAGATATCCTTCATCATATTTTTGATGGTATGTCTCTTAATTGAATTATTTTTGAATTCTGCCTTCATTTTGTTTTATTTCCTGAATACGTTTGCAAATATATAATATAATTTCTATTAGTCCACTAAAAAAGTAGACATTTTAAATATTAAATTATTGTTAATGATTTAAATTACTTAAAATCAAATTGTTACTTGTTTTGTTTGTTGATTTTTTTTTAAAATATTTTATGGGCTTTTTGATTTTTCATTCAAACGAAGCTGAAATTAAATCTTAATTTATGTTATGAAAAAGATAAAATAAGCTGATATTTTTAAGAATTGTGTAAAGGTTCTTTTGTGTTCTTATTTAAACGTATGATAAAAAGATGTTGATCGAAATGAAGCATCTACATTTATTAAACTAGTTAAATGCGCAGCATTTCTGTTCACTGTAATTTAGCATAAAAATTAAAGACAATGGACAATAGAATATTAGGTCTGCATCATATTACTGCAATAGCAGACAACGCCAAAAGAAATTTAGATTTTTATACTCAGGTTTTAGGAGTAAGACTGGTGAAAAAAACGGTAAACTTTGACGATCCGGGAACTTATCATTTCTATTTTGGGAATGAAAACGGAACACCGGGAACCATCCTTACTTTCTTTCCATGGGAAGGAATTGGTAAAGGAAACAACGGAAGTGGAATGGCTACGCACATTGGATATTCAGTACCCAAAGGAAGTCTTGAATTCTGGAAAAACCGTTTACAAAGCTTTAATGTAAATGTAGAAGAAGCAGAAGTTTTTGGAGAAAAAATGATTTCTTTTACAGATCCGGACGGTCTTCAGTTACAGTTTATAGAACCTGCAAGTGAAGACAGCAGAAAAGTATGGACAACTGATGATATCAAGGATGAATATGCCTTGAAAGGTTTCCATAATGTAACTTTAACCTTAAAAAAAGCAGATCCTACGATCAAAGTTCTAACTGATGTTTTAGGATATGATTTGCAGAAACAAGAAGGAGAAAGATACAGATTCGCTACTGATGCAATTGACACGGCTAACCTTATAGATATTATTGAGAATGATACAATTCCTGCCGGAAGAAGCGCTGCCGGAACCAATCACCATATTGCCTTCAGGGTAAAAGATGACAATGTTCTGATGGAATATCGTGAGAAAGTATTATCTGCAGGATTGAGCATCACTCCGAAAATCAACAGAGATTATTTTTATTCATTATATTTCCGTGAGCCGGGAGGAGTTTTATTTGAAATTGCAACCGATAACCCGGGATTCACAGTAGATGAACCTTTGAATGAGTTGGGAACCAACCTGAAGCTTCCTGCACAGTATGAAGGAATGCGTGAGAAAATAGAAGGAGTACTTCCGAACTTATCATAGATCATCGGCCAGGACTGATAAAGATGCTAACTTTGAATTAAGAATTAAAAACAAAAAAATGGAAAGAACAGAAATAGTTTTAGAAGGAAGAAAAGGGGAGATCCAGCTTTTCTCAGACGATAAAAAAGCAGGTAAGATGGATATTTCAGTTATCGGAAAAAAACTGACGGTCTATCATACTGAAGTAAATCCGGAATATGAAGGAAAAGGCTTTGCTAAAATCTTACTGGAAAGACTGGTTTCCTATGCAAGAGAAAATGATTTAAAGATTCTGCCGCTGTGTCCGTATGTTCACGCACAGTTCAAACGTCATCCGGAAGAATACAATGATGTTTGGTTGAAGGAAGAACTCTAGTGAGTTTGAGAGCTGGGATTCGGGATGCGAGTTTTCTGGATTCGGGTGAATAAGTTTTCGGGCAAGAGGGTGAGAGCGTATGAGAGTACAAGGGTGGGAGCGTAGATTCCTACGTAATGAACAAACTATGCACTTTATCTATCCGTCCACTTTGTCATTCCGAAGGAATCTAAATTTTTTATGTAACCTTTGTAAAAGAATCTTGACATTTTGAGGATTGAGGATTGGGGATTTGAGAGGTTGAGAGTCTCAAGCTAAAAACAAAGGTGAAAGACAAAAGATGAATAAAACTGCTCTCGAAAGCATCAACCCGAACCCCAAATCTCGAAATCTCGTATGCTATCATAATAATCAATTAACAATTATCAACAGAATGAAACTTATCACAGGACTGCATCACGTTACGGCAATTACCGGAAATGCACAGGAAAATATAGATTTTTATACCGGAGTTTTAGGACTTCGATTGGTCAAAAAAACGGTTAATTTTGATTACTCGGATGTTTATCATTTTTATTTCGGGGATGAATATGGAACACCGGGAACGATCATGACTACTTTTCCGTATGGTAAGGATCTGATCAACGGCAGACATGGTAAAGGAATGCTCAATACAACGGCATTTTCAGTTTCTATAGATGCTCTGGATTATTGGATGAACCGTCTGGAACAGTTTAATATTCCTTTTAAACAGCCACAGCAAAGATTCTCGGATGAAGTTTTTATTTATCTTGAAGATTTTGACGGGTTGGGTCTGGAGATGGTTTTTAATGATAAGGACGAAAGAAAAGGATATTACAATGGTTATATTCCTAAAGATTATGCCATTAAAGGAATCCATCACGTAGAAATCTGGCAGGATGACTATCAAAGAACGGCCGCTCTTCTGACCACTCAGATGGATCATAAAGTAATTAAGGAAACTCCTGACAGACTGAGATTGGGAACAGAGAATATGCCGGGGAAATATGTAGATCTGTTGTCTACACCCAGCGCATTGAAAGGATTGGCAGGAAGAGGTACCGTTCACCATGTAGCATTTGCTACTCCTGATGCTGCATCTCAGCTTGAAATGGTAAAACGCTTAAATGCATATGGTCTGGAGCATACTGAAGTAAAAGACAGAAAATATTTTACCTCCGTATATTTTAAAGAGCCGGGTGGAGTTTTGTTTGAAATTGCTACTTCAGGTCCCGGGTTCGATGTAGATGAAGAAGCCGCGTTTTTAGGAGAAGATTTGCAGTTGCCGCCGCAGTTTGAAAAAAGAAGAGAACGTCTGACAGAAGTTCTTCCCGTAATTAATTATCCAACAGAAAAATTCAGATAGAAATAATGAGTCATATTTTAAATATAAAAACAGCAGGAATTCCATTGAATCAGGCAGAAAAAGCTTTGATTATGATTCATGGACGTGGAGGAAGCGCTCAGGATATTCTGAGTTTATCTCAACATTTAAATGTAAAAGACTATGCTTTATTAGCCCCGCAAGCTTTGAATCACACCTGGTATCCTTTTTCATTTATAGCCCCGGTAGAACAAAACGAACCATGGTTGTCATCAGCCATTGAAATGGTTGAAGAAACAGTAAAAGCAGCTGTAAACGCAGGAATTAAACCAGAAAATATATACTTTTTCGGATTTTCTCAGGGCGCCTGTCTTACCCTTGAATTTCTGGCCCGTAATGCTCAGAAGTTCGGTGGAGCAGCAGCTATTATTGGTGGAGTGATAGGTGATAAGATCAATCGTGAAAACTATAAAGGAGATTTTGCCGGAACCCCTGTTTTTCTGGGAACCAGCAATCCTGATTTTCACGTTCCTGTAGAAAGAGTATACGCTACAGCCAATATTTTAAGAGAAATGAACGCTGAGGTAACAGAAAAAGTATATGCCAATTTCGGACATTCTATTAATGAGGAAGAAATGGAATTGGCTAACTCAATACTATTTAAATAAGTATTTTAATTTTGAATTATTTATAATTTTTAATAATGCTTAAAGTGTTTAAGTAATGGTGAGATTCCTTCGGAATGACAAAGTGTACGGATAGATAAAGCGTAATATTTGTCATTCTGTAGGAATCTAAATGAATTAATAAACATTCAATAGCAGTGAGCTTTAGCCCACCTTTAAAAAATAAATATACCACTGGCTTTAGCCAAAACCTAGATAACCAGAATCTGAAATCAAACTTCTGAAAAACTATGCACGAACAACTACTTTTAATACTGGGACTTTTATTACTCGTCATGATGCTGGTCATGCTGGCGCAACGGATTAAGATTGCTTATCCTATTTTTCTGGTGCTTGCCGGATTAGGAATTAGTTTTATTCCGGGAGTTCCTGTTTTAAAGCTGGATCCAGAGATTATATTTTTAATTTTTTTACCTCCACTTCTGTACGAAGCAGCCTGGTATACTTCATGGAATGATTTCTGGAAATGGAAACGTCCCATCAGTCTGCTGGCTTTTGGTCTGGTATTTCTGACCTCGCTGGTGGTTGCCTATACTTCACAGATGTTGATTCCCGGATTTACCCTGGCATTGGGTTTTTTATTGGGAGGAATTGTTTCACCACCGGATGCAGTTGCTGCCACAACGGTTTTAAAAGGATTAAAAGTTCCAAAACGTACTCTTGCAATACTGGAAGGTGAAAGTCTGATTAATGATGCTTCTTCACTGATTGTTTTCAGATTTGCTTTGGCTGCGGTAATGACAGGAGCTTTCTCAATGCATGAAGCAACAGGACAGTTTTTCCTGGTAGCAGGAATGGGAATTGTAATAGGAATTGCAGGGGCTCATGTTTTTTATGCCATTCACCGGTTTTTACCTACTACACCTGCCATTGATGCTGCCATTACAGTAATTACACCTTATATTCTGTTTCTTTCTGCAGAACATTTTCATTTTTCAGGAGTTATGGCTGTGGTGAGCGGAGGTTTATTTATGTCATTCCGTGCTCATGAAATTTTTAAAACAGGAACCACAAGAATCAATATGACAGGAGTCTGGAATACCCTGATCTTTGTAATGAACGCTTTGGTTTTTGTATTAATAGGGCTGGAACTTCCGGATATTATCAATGGATTGGGAGAAGTTTCATTAATGGAAGGTATCAAATATGGTTTAATTATAAGTTTGATCGTCATTGTAGTACGTTTGTTATGGATTTATCCTGTAGCTCATATTCCAAGATGGCTGAGTGAAAAAGCCCGCCGTGATCCGAGTCCGGGATGGAAAAATCCTTTGATTATAGGATGGGCAGGAATGAGAGGAGTTGTTTCTTTAGCTACAGCTCTGTCTATTCCGGTAATGATGAACAGTCAGGCCGAATTTCCCATGAGAAACCTGATTATTTTTATCACATTTGTAGTCATTTTTGTAACATTGGTATTTCAGGGATTGACACTCCCTTTGGTGATCAGGCTGACAAAAATTGAAGAGATTGATCCTATTCTTCCTTCTCATGAACAGCAGGCCGGAATTCAAATGAGACTGGATAAGCTTGCCGTCCAAAAACTTAATAAAGAATATAATGAATTGGTGAACAGAAATAGTCTGCTTGAGAATTTTAAAAAAGCTTTGGAAACCGATATCCAACTTCATCAGAATCATTTAAGTTCTCTGGAAATGTGTACCAACAGACGAAACGATATGGCAGAATATCACAATGTAATGCTGGATATATTTGCCCTGCAGAGAAAAGAACTGTTCCAGATGAAACGTGAAAAACGCTTCAGTGAAGATGAAATAAGAAAAGCAGAATCCCAATTAGACCTGAACGAATTAAAAATTACAGGGAATAAACATTTGTAGAGGGAGCGAGATGCGGGTTTCGAGTTTTGGGTGGGCGAGTTTGAAAGGGTGTGAGGTGTGAGATTTGGGGTGTTGAGTGGGAGAATTTGAGTGAGAGTGCGTTTGAGATTGTAAGAGTGTAGATTCCTGCGGAATGGACAAGCTAAGCACCTTATCTATCCATACACCGTGTCATTCCGCAGGAATCTAAATATTGTATTTAGTTATTGGAAAAGAATTCTGGATTTTTAATTGGAGAATTTAAGAGATTTATTATTTTGTTTATTCCCCCTCTTTGTCATTTCTTCATTTTAGCCTTTACACAAACAATATAAATATTGAACAAAATGAAAACATTACATTTTTTAGTCATTGGAAAGAATCAGGAAATTCTCGATACTTTAAAAAGAATTATAGAAAATAACGAAGGTTGGACTGCCGAAATACAAAGCGATGAAAATTTCTGCTACGAATATATAAAAGAGAACATTGTAGATATTGTTCTTTTAAGTTCCGGGCTTGAGGAAGATTTTGAAAAAGATATTAAAATATTTTGCTCAGGATTAGATAAAGATGTTAAAGTGATTGATCATTACGGAGGAGGAAGTGGGCTTTTAAAGAATGAAGTTTACAGTCTTTTTCCTAATTTGCAGGAATAAACCTGACATTATGTTTGAAAATATCATTAAAAACATTACACGATTTATCTCAATCACCCCCGAAGAAGAAAAGACGTTTACTGATCTGCTTGCCTGCCAGTCTTTCCCTAAAAAAACAGTTTTGCTGAGGGAAGGTGAGATCTGTCAGTTTGAAGGCTATATTCACAAAGGATGTATAAGAATGTATTGTTTGGATGATAATGGTTCCGAAGTTACGCTGCTGTTTGCCATTGAAGACTGGTGGATCAGCGATATTGCCTCATTTCAGGAGCAGAAACCTTCAAAAGTTTATATTGAAACGCTGGAAGATTCGGAAATCTATATGCTGAATCCTGCAACCAAAGAAAAACTGCTGCAGGAAATTCCAAAATTGGAAAGAGTTTTCAGAATGCTGGTTCAGAGGAATCTGGCAACATTGCAGAGCCGTTTGGTAAATACCATTTCCAAGACCGCATCAGACAGGTACCTTGAATTCATCAAAGTATATCCTTCAATCCCGCAAAGAGTAGCACAGTATTACATTGCTTCCTATCTTGGTGTTTCAAAAGAGTTTGTAAGCACCATCAGAAAGCGCCTTGCTTCAAAAGAGAAATAATCTTTCAGATTTTAAGACTCCTTTCCTTTATTTTATCAACTCAATAATTAATACTGATAAGAAAGTGAGATTCCTACGGAATGACAAATAGTACGCTTTCTCTCTCCATACAGTTTGTCATTCCGTAGGAATCTAAACAGGGTTATTATCAAATACTCTAGACTTCCCAGGAACTTTAAATATCATCATACTGCCGGATACAAAGGTATCCGGTATTTTTTTTTTGCTGTAAACTCATTTATTAAACTAGTTAAATGTGCAGGGTTTCCGGTCTCTCTAAATTTGTCCTATCAAACAAGAACAAATAACAATCTGATATGGACAGAAAAGATTTTTTAAAGAAAGGATTATTGGGAACAGGAATGTTTGTAGCATCAGCTTCTCTGGCGAACACTATGAAAAATGAGATCGATGAGATTGAACCATTAGAACCAATCGGATATAATCATCTTCCCAATACAGAATCAAAAATAAAAGAAAACTCTGTCATCCACAGAGCAGACTCAAGAGGAAAAGCAGACCACGGATGGCTGTTGAGCCAGCACACTTTCAGCTTTGCCAATTATTACAATCCTGAAAGAATGCACTTCGGAGTACTGAGAGTTCTGAATGACGATAAAGTGGAAGCAGGAAGAGGTTTTGGAACACATCCTCATGACAATATGGAGATCATCAGTATTCCTTTGGAAGGCGACCTTGAACATAAAGACAGCATGGGAAATACGGCAGTAATCAGAAGCGGAGACATCCAGGTGATGAGTGCAGGAACAGGAATCATGCACAGCGAATTCAACAAAAACAGTGATAAGCTTGTAAAATTCCTTCAAATCTGGATCTACCCGAAAAAAAGAAATGTTACGCCAAGATATGATCAGATTACTTTAGACAAAACGAAAGGACATAATCAATTTCAGCAGATCCTTTCCCCCAATGCGGATGACGAAGGAGTATGGATTCACCAGGATGCCTGGTTTCATCTGGGAACGTTTGATCAGAATACAGAAATACCTTACCAGATTAAGAAAAAAGGAAACGGAATTTATGTTTTCATTCTGAAAGGAAGCGCCGAAATAGGCGGAGAGATTTTGGAAGAACGTGATGGATTCGGAGTATGGGATATTCAGAATATCAATATCAAAGCACTAAAAGAAGGTACAGAAATCCTTGTAATGGACGTACCAATGACACTATAATAAAAATTAAACAGAAATAACAACCCTTAAATTAAATCATTATGAAAAAATTAATCCTATCATTTGCAGCAGGCTTATTATCCTTAACTGCGTCAGCGCAAAACCCTGGAAAATCATTATTAAATCCTACCAATCATGCTGTGGTACTGATAGACCATGAAGGACAGATGGCTTTTGCAACAAAAAGTATCAGTATGGAAGAATTAAGAAACAATGTGGCACTTGTAGCCGGAGGATCAAAGATTTTTAATGTTCCTACAGTAGTAACAACAGTAGCAGAAAAATCATTCAGCGGACCTGTTTTCCCTGAAATTTCAGAAGTATACCCTCAAGCAACAAGCGGATATGTAGACAGAACTACGATGAATACCTGGGAAGATCTTAACGCTCACAAAGCTATCACAGGAAAGAATAAAAAGAAATTGGTTTTCGCCGGATTATGGACAAGCGTATGTATCGTAGGACCAGTATTATCAGCTATTGACGAAGGTTATGATGTATATGTGGTAACAGATGCTTCAGGTGATATTTCTAAAGAAGCTCACGATCAGTCAATTACCCGTATGGTACAGGCAGGAGCACATCCTATTACTTCTGTTCAGTATGTATTGGAACTTCAGAGAGACTGGGCAAGAAAAGAAACTTACAAACCGGTTAATGATCTGATGAAAAAACACGGTGGAGCTTACGGTATCGGAATTCAGTACGCTCAGGAAATGTTAAAACACTAATGGTCTGTTTCGGCAGGCTGAAAGCCTGCCGAAATCTTCAAACTTAAATATTGAAATAATGAAATTACTGAATACACTTATACTTTCAACAGTTTTAGGGACAGGAATCCTGAACGCTCAAAAAGCAGACATGATTATTACCAACGGGAAGATCACAACAATGGATGATAAAAATCCCGAAGTACAGGCTGTAGCTATAAAAGACCACAAAATCTTACAAACCGGAACGAACGCCCAGATTTTAAAATTAAAAAGCAGCAATACAAAAGTCATTGATGCCAAAGGAAACAGAGTGATCCCT
The DNA here is from genome assembly GCF_047444895.1 of Chryseobacterium sp. S90. Classification (NCBI taxonomy): domain Bacteria; kingdom Pseudomonadati; phylum Bacteroidota; class Flavobacteriia; order Flavobacteriales; family Weeksellaceae; genus Chryseobacterium; species Chryseobacterium sp. S90. The sequence continues at coordinate 39,192 of NZ_JBLGCX010000003.1, forward strand.
GGATTGTTTGACAGTCACCTGCATGTGATTCGCGGTGGTAGATTTTATAATACGGAACTTCGCTGGGATGGAGTGAAATCTTTAAAAAGAGCCTTGGAAATGCTGAAAGAACAGGCTCAGAGAACCCCAAAAGGACAATGGGTAAGAGTGATTGGAGGCTGGAATGAATATCAGTTTGAAGAAAAAAGACTTCCTACCCTGGCTGAAATAAATGAAGCAACAGGAAATGTACCCACTTTCATCATGTACCTTTACGGAAAAGCATGGTTAAATAAAGCCGGATTAAAAGAACTCAATATCAACGGAGAAACGCCTAATCCTGCACAAGGTTTAATTGAGAAAGACAACAACGGAGACCCTACAGGTTTGCTGGTGGCAGAACCTAACGCATTTATTCTTTATTCAACATTGGCAAAACTGCCGGAGTTGAAAGAAGAAGAAAAAGTAAATTCTACCCTTCAGTATATGACGGAACTGAACAGATTGGGTGTAACGGCTGTAATGGATGCAGGAGGAGGATTCCAGAATTTCCCTGATGATTATGGAACGACAGACAAGCTGAACAAAGAAGGAAAAATTACCGTTCGTTTACCTTACTATTTATTTGCTCAGAAGAAAGGATCTGAGCTGGCAGATTACACCAAATGGATTGGAATGGTAGAGATTGACGATCATGGCCACAACGATTTCAACGAAATAGATTATCATGTCAACGGAGGCGGGGAAAACCTGGTGTCTGATGGAGCCGATTTTGAAAATTTTCTTTTCCCAAGACCGGAACTTCCTGCAACCATGGAAAAAAATATGAAAGAAGTAGTAAGTCTTTTGGTTAAAAATAAATGGCCTTTCAGAATTCACGCTACTTATAATGAAAGTATCACAAGATTTTTAAATGTCATTGAAGAGGTCAACAAAGAAACCCCTTTGAACGGACTAGTCTGGTTTATTGATCATGCCGAAACCGTTACTGAAGACAATATGAAAAGAATAAAAGCAATGGGTGGTGGAATTGCCATACAGCACAGAATGGCTTATCAGGGCGAAAGTTTCATCCACAGATATGGTAAAAAGCCAGCTTTAGCTTCTCCACCAGTGAAAAAAATGCTCGAAATGGGAATTTCCGTAGGATTGGGAACAGACGGAACCAGAGTAGCAAGCTACAATCCATGGGTTGCTTTATACTGGATCACAACAGGAAAAACAATCGGAGGAAACCAGACAATGGGCAAAGAAAATACCTTAGACAGGAAAACAGCTTTATCACTTTCTACCTATGGCGGATACGAATTAATAAAAGACTATCAGAAAGGGAAAATACAGAAGGGATATTTTGCAGACCTTACCATTTTGGACAAAGATTATTTCACGGTCAATGATGAAGAAATTAAAAACATCACTTCAAAACTGACCATTGTAGACGGAAAAGTAGTGTATGGAGACGATACTTACAAAACCGTTGCTCCCGCACCTCTTCCCGTAATCCCGGACTGGTCACCGGTAAAATATTACGGAGGCTATCAAACCAAATAATGTAAACCACAAAAGCCACAGATACTTCAACTGAAGGAGCAAAAATTCCCCTCCTCCGGAGGGGTGGCGAAAATTCAAAGAATTTTTGACGGGGTGGTCAGCCCATTATTAAAACAGTCACCAAACTCAGTACAATCCAAGTTAAATAGTATTCACATCATGAAAAAGCTAATCCACATCATCACCAATACCAATCCGCCAGGAAAATTAACAGACATCACGCTTTTAGTTTTCAGAATCTTACTTTCTGTAGAATTAATCGTAGCCCACGGATTAAAAAAATTAGGAATAGGTGTTTCAGAAGCAGAGCAGGTTCCGAATCCATTGCATCTTCCGGAAGCTTTCAACAGTCTTTTTGCTGATGCGGCCAATCTGGTATTTCCGGTATTTGTGATCTTTGGTTTTTTCACGAGAATAGCAGTATTACCCATTTTGGCTGTAACGCTTACAGGATATTTTATTCTCCATTGGAATGATGCATTACTGGTAAAAGATACTCCTTTTATGTATAGCTTATGTTATCTGTTTTTACTGTTTATGGGGGCTGGGAAATACTCAGTTGATAATTTTTTAACCAAGAAATAATCATGAAAAAACTGATTGCCATTGCGCTTTTGTTGCAGATTTTTATTCCAGCCCAGCTTTCTGCCCAGTTCAAACTGATGAGGTTTGATGAAGATTATGCTGCATACAAAGACTCTGCAAAGACTTTTTATAATTCCATAAAATATATTCCGCTTGCCGAAAAAAATAACAATTATCTGTCGGTGGGAGGAGAAGCAAGACTGGAATTTGTAGATTTTAATAATGAAGATTGGGGGAGAATGGACATTGGAAGTAATCCTTTTCTGATTCAAAGATACAATGTACATGCAGATTTGCATCTGGGCTCACGGGTAAGAATTTTCGGACAGTTGAGAAGTGCCTGGGAAAACGGAAGAAAGAACGGCCCAAGACCGATTGATGAAGATCATTTGAATATTCAGAATCTCTTCATTGATGTTGATATCCTGAAAAGTGACAAAGAAAAACTGACAGTGCGTGCAGGAAGACAGGAACTTGATTATGGAAGCGGAAGGCTGATCTCGGTAAGAGAAGGTCCCAATTTAAGACTCTATTTTGACGGATTGAAATTCATGTACAAAAGAGGAAACTTCAGATCAGATGCCTTTATGATGGCTGCCAGTGAAATCAGTCCCGGAGCATTTGACAATAAATCCTCAAAATCCATCAACCTTTGGGGAAGTTACAACACCTTGATTATTCCCAGAAGCGGAAACCTTGAGTTGTATTATTTAGGAATTCACAGAAAAGATGTACGTTTTGAAGATGGAGTTTCTGATGAAAACAGACATACTTTAGGAGGAAGATTCTGGAGATATGGTGGTGGTTTTATCTACAATTTTGAAGCTGCTTATCAGTTCGGTAACTTTAATAAAGGAAATATCAGCGCATGGACGGCTTCTGCAGACATCGGATATATGTTTGAAAATGTAAAAGGAAAGCCAACCATCAACCTTAGAAACGATTATATCTCAGGTGACAGCAATAAAGGAGACGGAAAACTGGGAACATTCAATCCTCTGTATCCGAAAGGAGGGTATTTTGGATTCAATCCTCAGATCGGCCCGGTGAATTTAATTGATATTCATCCCTATGCAACCGTAGATTTGAGTGAAAAAATAACCGTACAGGCAGATGTCGTTTTCAACTGGAGATATTCTACCCAGGACGGGATTTACAGACCGAGCGGAACATTAAACCTACCATCCTCAAACTCAAAAAAGAGATACATAGGAACTGCTTTCTTAGGAAGCTTTAATTATAAGATCAATAAGTTTTTAACCTTTAATACAGGAATACAGTATTTTAACACAGGAACCTTCATCAATGAAGTGATAGACAACCATAAAGATGGACTCTTTATCAACTCCAGAATCGTATTTAAATTTTAAAAATACATATATCCGCCAGAATATCCCGCAGCTCGAACCCCGAAAACTCGCATCCCGAACCCAACAACAAAAATTACCCCACATCAATGCACCTATCCATCACAGAAACTACCTTTGAAAAAACAAGAAATAGCCGGAGCAACGAGACTTGCGCCTTAAAAACATAAACCTTAAAAAACTTAGCGCCTTTGCGTCAACAAAAACCAGCAACAAAAATAACCAGCAACCAGCAACAACAAAAAAATAAATCTCATGAAAAATACACTAAAAAATAGCTTAAGACACTCATTAGTAATCACAGCTTTAGCATTCTCTACACTAAGTTTTGCACAAACCACTACTACAGCACCCGCAAAGACAACTGCCATCGGAACCTCTAAAACATGGGGAACTGTAGACGGAATCTCCATGGTAGGATTGGTACAGGGACCTTCCTCAGCTGATGCCCAGCTTCAGGTAGCCTGTGTGTTTGAATATACAGAAGGAGACATCTTTAATGCTCAGGCTTTACCCGCAAAACTGAATGGATTAGTTCATTTGGATGAAGCTTTAAAAGGTGAACTGACCAATATCAGAAAAGCAGGACAGTTCCAGGGACATTCTTTAGAAACCCTTTTGATTACACCTCCTGCCGGATCAATGTCTGCAAAGAAATTATTGTTGATCGGTTTAGGTGACCGTAACAAGTTTACCCCTGATTTAATGACTTCAGTAGGAGAAGTGGCTGCCCGTGAAGCGATGAGATTAGGTGTTACTAATTTTGCCTTCGCAAGTGATCTGAAAGATGCAGGAATTGATTCTCCAACTGCTTTGGTAGCCGGAAACGTAGTAAGAGGAATCGTACACGCCAACCGTTCTGAAAATTACCTGAAAGAACACAAACTATCCACTACAAAAAAATTAGAAAAAGTATACCTTCTGGCTGGTCCTGCCTTCTTTGAAACCGCAGGCGGAGGAATTTCCGATGCCATTTCAGAAGTTCAAAAGAAATAATGAACCTAGTTTCATTAGTATTGTTGATTCGGCCTCCTTTTTTAAGGGGGCTTTTTGTTATATTTATAAAATTACTTAATAGCGATGAAAAAAGACAATAGATATATCAGAAAAGAAGCGAATGGATTACTTACTAGTCAGCTAAGGCGATTGTTTTTAAATAAAAATATGAGATTAGGAGAGAATCCATCAACTGCGGATGAAGATATGGGTATAGATTATTTTTTTGAGGTTCTAGATGATACTATTTCACAAGAACCTAAGCACTTATTTTTATTCTATAATCAAAATAAAGGTACGGATAAAGAAATAAAAAAAATTAAAACAAAATCTCATGAACATTTTGGGAAAATTCCTTTTACAATATCATTGAGACATGCTGAATATTTTTATAATGAGTTGGAAGAAGGATTATTATTTACTTTGTGTGATATAAATAATAAAAATATTTATTGGTATGATATTCAAAATGATCCAATGCTACCAGAAAGAATGTTGGAACAAAAGGCAGAAGGACATAGTTTTATACAAATCTATATTCCCGCAGATAATTTACTAGGCGAAAATACTTTTGAAAGATTATTTAAACAAATAGACTATGCAAAGTATAATCAGATACGGAAAAAAAGAATTGTTAAAAAAGATATTACTGCTGATTATTCAAAAACAAAAATTACTGATAGTAATATTCTAAATGAGATTTTGCATACTTTAAAACTATTTGAGGGAATAAAAGTATTACCAACAAATGTAATATCTCAACTATATCCTTTTAAAGGAAGTGACAAAACATTTTTTAATGACTGGGGTTTTTACACAGATAATGAAAAGTTTTTTGATTTTATGGATTCAATTGTTATAAATAGAAATAAGTTAGAGTCTTCAGAAAATTTAGAATATGAGAGTGATAAATTAAGAGAGGTTATTAATTTTTTTCAATATAATAAAATATCACACATAAGATGGTCAGGAAGTAATAGTAAAAATCAAATTTGCATACATAAATTATATGATTCATCTAAATGTGATTGTGAGCGATGTAATTTAGAAAATCTTAATTTTGTAAGAGCTAAGGAGCTTTTAAGAGATCATAAATCTGATTCTAAACAAGATTTAATGAGAAAAGGTTATACTTATTACTTAATGGGTGACTATATTAAATCAAGTAAAATTTTTTTAGAAGTTTATAATGATGCAAATAAAACAATTAACCCAATAAATTATACAATTTCAAAATATAATTTAATTAAACTTAGAGGTTTTATTAAGTCGTCTTATTATGGTGATGATAAAAATAAGATACTTGAAAAAATAAATGATTTGGAATTTGATGATGATGAAAGATTCATTAAGCAAAACGCACCTCATTTTGTAGATATTTATAAGAACATTAAAGAAATTCAGTTTTATGATGATGTTGAAAATAAAATAAATAATTTTTTTTTAGAAATCCAAAAAATACATTACAGAGATAGTAATGGAGGAGGCCAGTCAATTGACTCTTATTATAAACTAAAATCTAGTTTTTTAAGATTTAACTCTTATATAGAGCATAATTTTATAATTTTCAACTCTTACCAAGAATATATTGATATATCAAAAAAGGTTTTAGAAAGTTTATTTATTCTCTATTCTTTAAAAAATCCAAATTCTGAAAAATATGAAATATTTGAATGGTATGCTATAAAGGTTTTAATTTTTAATGTTAATGAAGAGTTTATAAAGTATCTTTTCAACAGATATGCAATATCTAATCTCAAGGTTTATGAAAATGTATTATTTAAAATAAACGAATTATTAGAGAACCTCTTATTTTCGTATGATGAACTTGCTGACCAAATTGATATTTTTAAACCTTTAAGGTTAGAAAAAATAATTAATAATTTGGTTATGATTTTAAGCATAATAGATATAGAAAATAAAGAAAAAGAAAAGTTTATTTTAAAAATTTTAATAGCTTCTAAAAAGCTTTTAAAGCTTAATTTAATACCTTATGATGGATTATATTTCTTTGTTGAAAAGGTAGATGTAAATAAAAAAACTCTTAAAAAAATACTGGATTTATTTATTTTAAAGGAGTATAAAGGAATAGGATTTACCTATATACTAGATAAGTATGTGAAAATATGTTCAGCAGATGAAATTGAACAACTTATAAAAGATATATTTAATATTTCTGAAATTACACAACTGGCAATGGGCCATGAATATTTTGATGATTTAGTTTATTCTCTAACATTAATAAATCATGATACAAAATTGGCTTTAAAGAAAATTTTGACTGAGAAATTACATGAAAATTTTGATGTCTTTTTATTTGAAACAGCAGTATTATATGAGCTCATTGATTTTGATATGGAAATGTTTGATACTTTTTTGTCACTCATTCCTGATATGTCGAATTTTGATGAAAGTAAAGTTTATTTTAGATCATATGAAAATATTCACTTATTGAAAGCTATTAATATTGCTTTCAAGTTTAAAGTAGATTTAATACAAAAAATCAGGCCACAATTACATAAAATATTTAAAGGAGAGAAAGCTTATTTTATTTGGTTAACAGATTTAGATAATTTTGATTATAAAGAATTTAATTCTTATTGGATTTTAAGAGGACGAACAAAATATTTTATAGAAAAATTCAAAAATTCAAAAAAGCTTAAAGAAGAGATTGTAAAATCATTAAAAAATAATTACGTAGAAGGAGTAGCCAAAATGTATTTTAAAGAATTAGTATGAGTTATCAGGAAAAGGGTGAAAATTAATTATTGAAATAATGATATTAAGTAACTATAGACAGCAATTTGCAATGTCAAAAAAAATCCCGATTTTTGCACTCCTTCAATAAACCCGAGTTCATGAAATTATGTATTGCCGAGAAACCCAGTGTTGCCAGAGATATCGCCAAAGTATTGGGCGCTACAACGCCTAAACAGGGCTATATGGAAGGGAACGGCTATTGCGTGACATGGACGTTCGGACACCTTTGTACCCTGAAAGAACCTCACGATTACGGTCCACAGTTCAAATCCTGGAATCTTTTTTCACTGCCAATTATTCCCAACAGTTTTGGTATCAAGCTCATCCCGAATAAAGGCGTTGAAAATCAGTTTAAAGTCATTGAAAAATTGGTCGAAGAATGTGATGAGGTCATCAACTGCGGGGATGCCGGGCAGGAGGGAGAACTCATTCAACGGTGGGTATTGCAGAAGGCAAAATGCAACAAACCCATTCAGCGTTTATGGATTTCTTCATTGACGGAAGATGCCATTAAAGAAGGCTTTGCAAGTTTAAAACCCGCAGAAGATTATAAAAATCTATATCTGGCGGGAAATGCCAGAGCCATAGGAGACTGGTTATTAGGAATCAATGCTACCAGACTTTTTACCAAGAAATTTGGTGGGAATAAAGCCGTTCTTTCCATTGGAAGGGTACAGACTCCAACATTGGCTATGCTGGTTCAGCGTCAGAAAGAAATTGATGCCTTTACCACAGAAGAATATTGGGAACTGAAGACCAAATACCGTGATGTTATTTTCAATGCGGCGATTGACCGTTTAAAAACATTGGAACGGGCTGAAAAAGGATTGGAATACCTGAAAGTAAATCCATTTGAGATCGTTTCTTTCGAAATTAAAGAAGGAAAAGAAAAAAATCCACGACTTTTCGACTTGACCGGACTTCAGGTGGAAGCCAACAAAAAATACGGGTATTCAGCGGAAAATACCCTGAATTATATCCAAAGTCTTTATGAAAAGAAGCACGTAACCTATCCACGTGTTGATACCACCTATCTATCCGAAAGTTTATATCCGAAAATAACAGGAATTCTTCATAAAATGTACCCTTATCAGGATCTGATTGCTCCGTTGCTGGAAGCTCCGATTCCAAAATCAAAAGCTGTTTTCGACGATACCAAAGTAACTGATCACCATGCAATCATTCCTACGGAAATTCCACCTTCTCAAAATCTGAGCAGGGAAGAAAAGCTGATTTATGATCTGATTGCAAAACGTTTTATTGCTGTATTCTATCCGGAGTGTAAAATTTCCAATACGTTGGTAGAAGGAAAAGTAGGAACCATTCCTTTTAAAACCAGCGGAAGACAGGTTCTTGAAGCAGGATGGAGAGCCGTTTATGCTAAGGAGCCTAAAGAAGAAAACACAGATAAGGACAAAGAAAAAGAAGAAGAACAGACCATTCCTGAATTTATTGTGGGAGAAACCGGACCTCACGATCCAAAGATTCATCAGGGAAAAACCACGCCTCCAAAACCTTACACGGAAGCAACCTTGCTGAGAGCAATGGAAACAGCCGGAAAACAGGTTGAAGATGAAGAGCTGCGTGAAATGTTGAAGAACAACGGGATCGGACGACCATCCACCCGCGCCAACATCATTGAAACCCTTTTCAAAAGAAAATACATCGAGAAAAAAAGGAAAAACCTCATCGCTACCCAAACCGGAATTCAGTTGATTGATACCATCGAGGATGAATTGTTAAAAAGTCCTGAACTGACTGGTGAATGGGAATCAAAACTTCGTAGAATAGAAAAAGGGGAGTATGAAGCCAACCTTTTCAAAGAAGAACTGATCCAGATGGTTACCGAACTTACCGAAAAAGTAGTGTACGGAAAAGGAAAAGTGATTACCCTTCAGGAAGAAGAAAAAGAAGAAGTAAAGGAGAAGAAAAAAAGAGAGCCTGCACAGAAAAAAGAACTTCAGTCATGGGAAGAAACGAAATGTCCGAAATGTAAAGAACACAACCTCATCAAAGGAAAAACAGCAGTAGGATGTTCCGATTTCAAAAACTGCGGCTTTAAAATTACCTTTGAAATTTTCGGTAAAAAATTATCAGATAAACAGCTTTTAGACCTTGTTTTAAAAGGGAAAACTTCAAAATTAAAAGGCTTTACCACCCATCCGGAAGCTGTTGCAGAAGGTATTTTGGCTTTGACTGACGATTTTCAGACACAACTTAGCTAATCAAATATCATCATTAAGTGGAGAATACGGGATTCGAACCCGTGGCCTTTTGACTGCCAGTCAAACGCGATAGCATTTAATGTACGCTATACGAGCATTGTTTTTTCAAAGATAATAAAATAACGGTTGGAACTTCATAGATACAGACGATACAATTTTAGACAGTATTATATTTTATCGAAGATAAAATCTTTGCGCCTTAAAACTTAAAACATACAGTTTGGAAAAATTTGCGTCTTTGCGTTTTCCAACCAATCTATATATAGATTCCTACGGAATGACAAACTGTACGGATAAACCAAGTGTTGTAATTATCATTCCGTAGAAATCCAGACCTATTTTTCTATACTTTCACAGTCTTTATCATAATACAAATATCTCTAATTAAGACGTAAAAATTCCCCTCCACTGGAGGGGTGGCGAAAATTCAGAGAATTTTTGACGGGGTGGTTTTTACCTTTTTCTATACACATTATTATCTTAAAACTTCAACATTCTCTTTTCTCTGCTTCATAAACTGAAAGATTGATCCAATCAAAAAAAGCAGAAAAATAACAAGAAGAGTCTGACCAATAATCGGATCTTTGATATCCTTAGCTAAAGGATGTCCGATGGGAACTCTTGTAAAAGTCTCATTAATCGTTGGAACAAGGGACAGGAAAAAGCTGAATGACAACAAAAAATTCTCAAAATATCTGGCTCTCCTGCTTTCCTTTTTACTTGAGAACAGGAAATAGGCGACAGATATCAAAACAATGATAAATAATGAGAACACATGTCCTGCATTAAAACCTCCGGCTTTAGAGATACCCAATGCAGAAAGTGACGTGATGAGCGTAGCATAAAAATAGACTTTTCCGGATAGACGAGCGAGGCTGATCTTACCATATTTGATAAATCCGATCATTGCTCCGGCAAGAGCACTTATACCAATGATGGTGTGAAAAATTCCTAAAATTGATAGATTCATATTGTTATTATTTAAAATTTATACTCATTCAGTTTCAAATTCTTTTTGCTTTTTAAGGCATCTGAAGAGAAAATTTATTCCCTGAAACTGATGGTACAAATTTGCGGCAGAAACACAGGAATGATTTTGTGATTTCGTCCAAGAATTTGAGATTTTAGTTCAAAAAAACGCACTTCTTATTGATAAGAAATGCATGCATAATTTGTATAAAATAGTTTTCCAATTATTTTTCTTTCCGTTCCTGACGATAAGCTGAAGGGGAAATGCGAAATTTATCGCTGAAATTTTTTGTAAAAGTTGCCAGATCATTAAACCCGCAATCAAATGCGATATCAGTAATCCGTTCATCGGATATTAAAAGCACTTCGGCGGCCTTTTCCAATTTTTTGTTTCTTATATAATTGGCAGGAGTATCCTCATAAAGTTTTGCGAATTCCCTTTTGAAGGATGATACACTGAGATTACTTTGTTGTGCAAGCTGTTCAATGGTGAGTTGCGAAAATAAGTTGGCTTCAATGATTTGTTTAAAAGAATAAGTTGTAGGAGAGAAAAGTTGAGACAAAATCAATTGAATGGTATTGGCATTCTGTGACTGAGCCAGCAATAACATGATCTCTTTCAGCTTAAGAATTAATATATCTTCATTAATGAGCGAAGGATTTTCAAAGTAAAAAAGCAGTCCTTCTACATATTTTTGAATCAGAAAATCATTATTTATTTTCTCACTGGATTGATTTGAAACCATGTTTACAGGTCTCTGCAGTAAGGAAGGAAATTCTCTGTCGTAAATTCTTTTCAGGATATCAGGGTAGAAGGTTACAATGACGACCTGGCAGTTACTTTCTAAATTTGAATTTTGAATATGCTTTCCCGAGCTGATACAGTTCAGAAACAGGGAATAGTTGGCAGAAACATCAAATTCCTGTTCATCTGTTTTATATTGAAATTCTCCTTTGGTCACATACAGAAAACAGGCCTGCTCCGAAACCGGAAAATCATATCTGAATGGCCCCGTCATATCAATCTTCTGTATCAGGGTCTTTCCAAATAATTCGTATTTTTTGTAATCATTCAGCATAATAGAAGGGTTTCGTTTTGAAATGAATCACGGGAAAATTAAATAATTTTTTCTTTAAAATGGCAAATTATATTCTATTATATTTTAGATGAAATATCTATACTTTTGCATTCTTCTTTTTAATGAATAAAAGTATACCGCTCCGCATAGCCACACAGTTTGCCATTCCGTAGGAATCCAGCCCTATACTTTTCATACCTTTTATTCCAATAAATATCTCAACTGAAGACGTGAAAATTCCCCTCCTCCGGAAGGGTGGTTTACCTAAACAATTTCTCATACCAGCCACCAACATCATTTTTAATCTCCTCATGATGCTTGTAGAGAATCACAGCCAATTCCAGTTCAGATCTTTCAGATTTGTAAGGATTTACGGTAAGAAAACCAAAGGAATTTCCATCCTGATCAACGATTGCCGGAGGATAAGCCCCATATTCATTCCATGGAGAGTAGGTGCTGTGGGGACTTCCATAATTTCCGTACCTGTTCCAGATAGATTTTGAACTGAAGGCATTTCCGTAATCGCTAAATTTATTCCATATCGAATTCTTATCGAAGTTATCACAGTTTAAACATCCCAGATATTGATCCTGATCTGCACCGCCATACAAATGCAGAGTCTGCGCCTGGAAACTGGAGCATGCAACTAAACCTAAAAATTGGAAAAACCTTTTTAAACCCATCATAAAGCTTTCCTGCAAAGCTAATCTTTTGAACTGAAAAATTTTAATTATTGCTGGACAAACCACACACCACCAAACTTTACAGGTTTTCAATATTCACGTAGAAATCAAACAGAAGTAGTACTCTCAAAGCTTCCTGCCACTGGAAATTTTTAATCTTAAAATTCTTTAATCTTTAAATCAATTTCTACCTTTACATACAAATTCAAAAAATAATGACACCAGAGAAAAGAAAACTCATCACAGACAGCTTCAGCCGCTCGGAAACTTTGCAATTCTATAAAGCAGAACTATTGGAAGTAGAGACTGATTTTATATCCATGAAGATTCCCAAAATGGAAATGATGACCAGAAAAGCAGGAATGTTCAACGGGGCTATGATCGCTTCTCTGGTAGACGTTTCTTCAGGGTATGCAGCAGTAAGTCATTATCCGGAAGACTGTTATGTGGTAACGGTTGAATTGAAAGTGAATTACCTTCGTCCTGCTATGGGAGATGCTTTGGTTTCAAAATCCTATGTCATCAAAGGCGGAGGGAAAATCATTGTAGTAAGAACGGAAATCTATGTTCAGAATGAAAATTCCGACTCAGAAAGTCACGTGGCGACTTCATTGGTCACTATGATGAAAATAAAATAACAGGTTTGGGGAGGTAACAGGCAAAATATTCCTTAAATAGAGGGTTTCACGGAATTCTTTTTTTTGAAATGGAATGGCTTTTGCTCCATATCCCCCATAAACATTAAAAAATATCACAATGAACTTAATTATCCGACTATTTATCACAGCAATTGTTGCTTACCTTTTAACCAAAATTCTACCGGGAGTACATTTTGAAGGATTTTCTTCAGCCATTATCTTTGCCATTGTGCTTGGAGTTCTTAACATATTTGTAAAGCCTATTTTAAGCCTGTTTGGTCTGCCATTAACGATCCTTACTTTAGGATTCTTTGCTTTGGTAATCAATGCCGGAATTATCCTGATTGCAGACTATTTCATTGATAGTATGGTGGTAGATGGTTTCTGGTGGGCATTTATCTTCAGTATATTATTGTCAATCGTAACTTCTCTGGCGAACTCAATGTTCTCAGATGGAGATTAAAAAATGATAAACATTCAAATAAAAATCCGCTCTAAAATAGAGCGGATTTTTTTATTTCTTAATGAATTTTACTACAACTAAATCACCTTGCTGGTCTTTCATTCTTAGAAAATAATTCCCTGAAATAAGATGACTGATCGTGATTTCTTTGGTAAACAGATCCTTTAAAAGAACTTTTCCACTGATATCTATAATCTCATACTCCTGGAACTGACGGTCGGTATTTACTTTTAAAATATCGGAAACAGGATTCGGATATACTTTGATCAAAACATTGTTGTTTTTTGACAGGGTTTCATGGCTTTCTAAAAATAAGCATGAAGGCGGAGTCGTTATGGCGCCATCTGTAAAATCATAATATATAGTACTTCCCGCAGGAATAAGATTGGTGCTGATGGTTTGGGGAATATTCTCAAAAAGGGTACAGTTATTAAAACGCAGATTGGCATTTTCAAAATCTCTGGTTGTTTTGTACCAGGACTCACACCCTGCAGGCTGCATCGTTATTCCCGGCCAGAATGTATCCATAGCAAAACCGTTGACAGCATTCGGGTTAACCATATCAATCATTACACAGCTTCCCGCTGTCCACGTAGAAGGTGCTTTAAAATAAATGGCTGCAGAAGGAATAATTCCGGTGTAATATTTTTTACTGATGACCGCAGAAGAATTTCCCTGTCCGTCAACCAGAAACGCCTTGATTTCTTTATTTTGGTTAATAAGGATCTGTACATTGTTGGGTGCAGAGCTTGAACTCAGGGTCGGGGCACTTCCGTCAGTGGTATAATAAATCGTGCCGTTTCCTGAAATAGTGACTTGATAAGGATTATCATAATGACTTGCAAACGGACTCATTGTGAGTTGTGAAAAAAAGAATGAAGACACACAAAATGAAGAAAAAAGTAGAAATTTTTTCATGTAAAATGGGTATTAGTTTAGTTTTTATAAAATTAATAATATTTGTCCATAAGTAAATCAATTATTTTTCAACTTTAAAAAACATAAATGTTAATTCTTTCGCTCATTTTTATTTTAAATATTAACTTTGGCAATCTTTGAGTTTAATAAAAGGAGAGTACAAAATCATCAGGATTCCGTACATCCGTTAAAAAATGAATATCAACATATGAAACTTAAGTACAGTCTGCTGGCCTTGGCAGCTCCGCTTTTAATGAATGCACAACAAGTAATGACACCTGAAATTCTTTGGACTTTGAAAAAAGTTGGAGTACAGGCTGTTTCACCGGATCAGGGTTCCCTTATCTATAAAGTAGGACAGGTAGATCTGAAAACAGAGAAAACAAAAAACGAGAACTATTTTCTTAATGTTCTTAATAATCAGTCTTCCAAAATTGATTTCGGTAAAAAAGCCCTTATTCAATGGGATAAAAACGGAATCTATGCTCAGGAAGGTGATAAAATCTATCTTTCTAAAGATGCAGGAAAAAACTGGACAGAATTTTATACCATCGGTGAAGTTGATAATGTTGTCATTTCTCCGGACGGGAAAAAAATTGCTTTCAGCAAGCAGGTATTGGTTGAAAAAGTAATGGGGAAAGATAAATTTGCTGATACTCCTAAAACGACTGCTCAGGTATATACAGACTTGAACCACAGACACTGGGATTATTTCAATGAAGGAAAGTACAACCATGTATTTGTTGTAAATACTTCTGATAAAGCAGAATCTGCTAAAGACCTGTTGGAAGGAAAAATGTGGGATTCTCCTCAGAGACCTTTCGGGGGCGCTGAAGACTTTATCTGGAGTGCTGATTCTGCACAGCTTTTATATGTTACAAAACCTAAAAGTGGAAAAGACTATTCTACAAGCACCAATACAGATATCTTTGCTTACGATTTAGCATCAGGTACAACCAAAAATCTTACAGAATCCAACAAAGGATATGATGTAAATCCTAAATTCAGTCCGGATGGAAAATCTTTGATCTGGCAGAGTATGGCCAGAGATGGGTATGAAGCAGATAAGAATGATGTGAAAATCATGGATTGGAAGTCTGGAAAGACAACTAATCTGACTTCAGGATGGGATGAAAGTGTTTCAGGAGATGTACTATGGGGTGCAGATTCAAAAACGATCTACTTCACAGCAGCATTCAGAGGAACAAAACAGCTTTTTGCCCTGGATTCAAAATCAGCAAAAGTACAGCAGATTACAAAAGGAGATTTTGATGTAAACGAAATCTTTACAGATAATAAAACTTCACTTTTAGTAGGAAGAACAGACGTAAACCATGCAACAGAACTATTCTCTGTAAACATTAAAAACGGAGAAATGAAGCAGGTGACTGAAGCTAACAAAGAAACATATGCTAAGCTGGCTCAGGGAAAATCTGAACTTAAGATGGTGAAAACTTCAGACGGTAAAGAAATGGGAGTTTGGTTCCATTACCCACCAAACTTTGACCCGAATAAAAAATATCCTACTTTGGTTTACTGCCAGGGTGGTCCGCAGTCTGCGCTTACTCAGTTTTTCAGTGTAAGATGGAACTTTGCTTTAATGACAGCCAACGATTATATCGTGGTAGCTCCAAACAGAAGAGGTATGCCGGGCTGGGGAACAAAATGGAATGAAGAAATTTCAAGAGACTGGGGTGGCCAGCCGATGAGAGATTATCTGGCAGCAACAGACTTTGCAAAAACGTTGCCTTACGTAGACGGTGACAGAGTAGCAGCGGTAGGAGCAAGCTATGGTGGATACAGCGTATTTATGCTTGCCGGGATTCATGAAAACAGATTCAAAACATTCATTGCACATGATGGATTATTTGATATGAAATCATGGTACCTGACTACAGAAGAACTTTGGTTTGCGAACTGGGACCTTGGTTCACCATGGGAAAAGCCACAACCAAAAGCATACACAGAATTCAACCCAAGCAATTTCGTAGATAAATGGAATAAACCAATTATGATCGTTCAGGGAGGAATTGACTTCCGTGTTCCTTACGAGCAGGGTCAGGAAGCTTTCCAGGCTGCAAAATTAAGAGGATTAAAATCTAAACTGGTTTACTTCCCGAACGAAAACCACTGGGTACTTCATCCACAAAACGGATTGGTATGGCAGAGAGAATTCTTCGATTGGCTGAAGGAAACTTTGTAAGATCAACAAAAATAAAATATCAATAGAAACGGGCTTTTAGCCCGTTTTTTTATGATTAAAAATTCCAATGGCTTTAGCCAAAATTTAAATAAGCGAAATTAAATTCAGGCTATTGGAAGCTGAAGAGGGAGGCTGGAAGTTGCTATTAATCTTAACATTTATAGAGGTTGCCATCAATTAATACTATCACTGTTTAAAAAGATGAGAATACGGACAACCCGTTTTTCATAACCTCAATAACTTCCTTCTTCAAGCTCCCAGCTTCCAGCCAGATTAAATAAATTAAATCTCTATATTTGAATATGCAAAACCGGATTTCTTCATTTTTACCCCTTATTGATACTCAGTCACAAATTATCATTTTAGGATCGATTCCCGGAGTTAAATCACTTGAAAAACAGCAGTACTATGCACATCCTCAGAACAAATTTTGGAAAATCATCTTTGAATTGCTGAACGAAGAATTTACTGAAGATTATACTCAAAGAATCGAAACATTGAAGAAACATCACATTGCCCTTTGGGATGTCATTGATTCCTGTGAGAGGAAAGGTAGCCTTGATTCTGAAATCAGAAATGAAGAGGCCAACCAGATCGCTGAACTACTGGAGGAACACAAGAATGTCAGAGCCATTTTCTGTAACGGAGGAAAATCTTATAAAAATTTACAAAAACTGTTAGGGAAAAATTATAAACTGCCCATTTTTCTATTGCCTTCTACCAGCCCGCTTCATACGGTTTCCTTTGAAAAGAAATTGGAAGAATGGAAGAAGATACTGGAGTTTTTGAGATGAGTTTCGTGGTCGGGCTCGTGAGTGTGAGGGTTTGAGAGTGGGAGAGTTTATAAGAGTATGGATTCCTACGGAATGACAAACAGAGCGCTTTATTTTATCCGTATACTTTGTCATTCCGTAGGAATCTAAATTTTGTATGTAATTCTTAGAATCATAAAGGTAAAATCATTCACTTCCCAAATATGCTCTCAGTCCTTTCAACAATTCTAGTTGGTTTTTTGTCCTGTCTAGATTATGCTCTGGATATTTCGTAGAATAATAAATACTTCCGTTCAGATAATCGGTTAAAAAACGAAGCTCCTGAATATAAATGGCGACCTGTGCAGCATAATCGAGATTGTCGGATTCTTCGGGGGTCAGTTTTTCCTTCAGATAAAATAAGAATCCTTCTTTTACAATCTTATACATTTCGGGGTTGAAATTGTTTTGGGCACTGCCATCATCTTCATTCGTTGTATTGGTATAAGACTGGATCATGGTTCCAAAATCATACAAAATAGTAGAAATCATCATCGTATCCAGATCAATAACCGCTAAAGGATGATGATTTTGATCAAAAAGAATGTTACTGATTTTTACATCTGCATGGATGATTCTTTTGGGAATCTGATTGCCTTTTTCCATTTCGATCCATCGATCAGGTAAAGACAGAAGCTGGTTAGTGATTTCTATTTCAGCCTTTGCATTTTCTTTTAAATGAGGAACAGCATTCTTTAATGAGTTTTTATAATCTGTAACCCTTTTCTCAAAATTTAAGAAATTGGGAAGTGTATCTTCAATAGCAGGCAATTTTTCAGTATTTACGGTGGTGAGGAAATAACTGAAGGTCTTTGCTGCTTCAAAAGCCGTCTGCAATGAGGGAGCGGTGAGAAAAGTAGTACTGTTTTCTACGAAACTCAGCATGCGCCATGTATCATCATTGGCATCTTTTACCAAAAGTTTATTGGTAAGAGAAGGAATTGGCTCTATGATTTGAAACTGATAGTCATTTGACTTCAGAAGTTCATTAATTATTAAATGATTGCTGACAATGGCTTCCGGCCGTTTGAAGACATGATTGTTGATTTTTTGTAAGATAAACTTCTTTCCCTGATCTTTATTTTCCAACAGATAGGTTGTATTGATCAGTCCGTCAGTAATAGGAGTAAGATCATAATGATCTGTACCAATAAATTGAATGACAATATCGTTTAGCTCCATAAACTTTCTGGGTATCTGTTGTTTTTAATCTCTGATGTCAGAAAATCTTTAATTTCCTTTTTATCATCTGCATACGTGACACCCATCCATTGAGACGGAGATGCTTTTACCTTTACCTGTACTCTGTTTTCATCTATCATTCTCTGTACGGCAGAAGGAATATAAAACTCCTGAGAAGGCTGTGGATCAGACTCAATAAAGTCATAAAAATAAGCTTCCAGATAACAGAAAATATGAGGATGGAAAATAAAAAAGTTCATAGACACCAAACTATCAGGATCTAATTTTACATTTTCACCATTTTTAATATAAACGATCGAGTTATTTATTCTTTGAATGGAAGTCTGCTCTTCAACCTTAATAAGATAGTTTTCCGGATCCAGCGTACATATTCCTCTGGCTACAGCTCCATTGCCGCTCAACGTTGTCCCTACAGGATAAGCAATCATTCCCAGTTGTGAATCTGAAATATGATGATGGTTAATTTCATGTGCAGCCAATTGATATGCTTCCTTTCCGTAAAAATCATCTGCATTGATCATCACAAACGGTTCCTGTATAGAATATTTGGCGCAAAGTACAGCATGAGCAGTTCCCCATGGTTTTTCGCGATCAGGATAATCAAACCCCTCTAATGAAATAGGAATACTGTCTATTTCCTGATATACCCAATGGAGCTCAAAATTTTTAGTTTCTGAGATTCTGTTGAGCCTTTCAATATAACTTTGAGGAATGAGTTTATTGACAACAATGACCACTTTTTGGAAACCGGCTTCCAGAGCATCAAAGATAGAATACTCCAGAATCGGCGAACCGTTATCGAGTATTCCATCCACCTGTTTGAGACCTTTATATCTGCTGCCTAATCCGCCTGCTAATATGAGTAGTGTCTTTTTAGAACTCATCGGTCATTCCAAATACAGGTTTACGGGTTTTCCATTTTCCATTGGTAAAATCAGGAATATCAACTACCTGACCACCTTTGGCAATAGACTCTTCACTCAATGGCGTAATTGAATACCACAACGCAAGGTCATACACATCCATCGGGAATTCTATATTTCGTTTGATACATTCAATAAAAGTATTCATTACAAAGAAATCCATTCCGCCATGTCCTGCTCCTGCAGCAGTAGTTTCAAACTTTTTCCACATCGGATGATCGTATTCTGTCATCCATTTTTCAGTATTATCCCAACGATGGGTATGGTTCATTGTTTTTTCAAAATAAATATGTCCCTGGTTGAAATCGCCCCATCCGAAATCCTGCCACAATCCTTCAGTTCCCTGAACCCTGAAGCCAAGATCATAAGGTCTCTGTAAGCTTGTATCATGAGTAAGTAGAATGGTTTCTCCATTAGCACATGCAATCTGAGTGGTTACCACATCTCCCTGGTTGAATTTTACTTTTGCACTAGGATGGTTTTCTCCACCTTTTGGATGTTCAACAATGTATTTGTGAAGTCCTACGGATTTTGAAGAGAATGAAGAAAGTCTTGTTAAACGGTTTCCTCTGTTGATATCCATCATCATCGCTACCGGGCCTAATCCATGCGTAGGATAAAGTTCTCCGTTACGCTTTACATAATGCTCGGTTCTCCATTTTGCCTCACTGAATCCTTTCTCTCCGAACTCTGCACCTGAATTGTAAGGATTAACTCCGTCATTGAAAAGAACCCCTCTCAGGTCATGCTGATAACCGCCTCTTCCATGTACCAATTCTCCAAACATACCTTTACGGACCATATTCAGAATGGCCATGATATCTCTTCGGTAACACACATTCTCCATCATGAAGATAGGAACTTTTGTTTCCTCATATACTTTTACAAATTCCCAGCAATCCTGAAGCTTTATCGCTCCGGAAACTTCCATACCCACAATTTTCTTAGCACGCATTGCCTCAACTCCTTGCGTAAGGTGCCATTCCCATGGAGTAGCAATGACAACAGCGTCAATTGTTTTTAATTTTAAAAGATTTCGATAGTCATATTCACCGTTGGAAAACTCCTGAGCAGCCGGTTTATTATTGTCTTTTAATATTTTTTGTGAAGCTGCAAGCATTCTTTTCTCCGGATCTGCAAACGCTACAATCTCTACATCATTACGTTTTGCCAGTAATTTTACATGTTCCTGCCCACGAAGGCCCACACCGATGAAACCGACACGGACTTTTTTATCTGTTTTAAAATCATTGGAATAGGCAAATAATGAATTGGGTAAAACCAATGCCCCAAAGCTTGCCAAAGCTGCCGTCTTAAGAAAGTTCCTGCGCGAATTGCTATTGTCCATCTATTTTTTTCCTAAATATATTAAAACTTTTGTAAATCCCGATGGGGTGATGGATATTAAGTGGGGAGGGGTTATGAGTTACGGGATGCGGATTGCGAGTTAGAAGGTTTTAGGGTAAGAGTTTTTGTGAGTAAGAGCGTTGAAATTGTAGAATATAGATTCCTACGGAATGGACAACCTAAGCACTTTATGTATCCGCTCACTTTGTCATTCCGTAGTAATAGAGATATTTTATTTTAGCCTTTGGGATGAAGGGGCGGGTTTCGAGTTTCGGGGTGTTGAGTGGGATAGCTTGCGTGTTAGGGTTTGGGTTGGGATTATAAGATTTTAGATTCCTGCGAAATGGACAAACTAAGTACTTAATCTATCTATCTATCCACACACTTTGTCATTCCGTAGGAATCTAGATATTGTACTTAATCTTTGGGAAAAAACTCTGGAGACTTCCCCGCAATTTCATCCTTTTGCCCTTTCACCTAAAAACCTACTGATTAATCCACGCCTTTCTTAAAGCCAACTGTTTTGAATCCGGGTTGGGAAAAGAGGTTACTTTTCCGGTGGCTTCATCATAGTTAAAACCTGCTTTTTCAAGATATTCTTTTAAAGGAATGGGCTGGGTGCCTTCTACAAAATCTCTGAAAAATGTACGTATTTCAGGATAGGTTATTTTGGTAATTTCATCAAAAAGCTCATCATCATTAAAATATTTGCCCGATCCGTATTTTTTCATAAGCATCTGCATCATATCCTGAGTTCCTGTTTTTCCGTTTGAGAGTTCTCTTAGTCGTATATCTAAACATAGTCCAAGCAATGCTCCTTTCATATAAAAATTCATATATTGGTCCTGTCTTTCCATAGATTTTTTACTCATTTCCGTAAAGGATAGAGTATTGTCAAACTCTTTCATGCCATGTATCTTTTCTTCCAGACTCTTTTCAAAATCTTCCAGACTGATCATTTTTTGTTTGACAGGCATATGAATCGTAGCATATTCTGTCATTCCCTCATACAGCCAAAGATGTTTAGACATAACAGGATTCAGGAAATCATAATGCTGAATTTCTCCCGAATGGATGTTGAGCGGTGTAACGACATGGAAAAACTCATGAGAAGCAACCCTATTTAAAGCATTCGGAATAAATTTCATATCTCCGGAACGGTACAGGCAGACTGTAGAGTGGGAATGTTCCAGACCATCACCCAGATATCCATTCTCATTGGAAGATTCATAATAAATCAGAAAAGCATATTTTTTGACCGGTAATGTTCCGCCAAGATAAGCCTGCTGATTTTTAAGAATGTTTTCTATTTCGTGGGCAATCGTTTTGGAATAATGCCTTTCCTTTTTGCTGTAGAATGATACAAGCACTTTGGTTTGACCTATTTTGAGCCACGTGGTATCCGGAACGGAATATAAAACAGGAGAATCTACCAGTTCACGGTAATCCTTTGCCCAAACCATATCCGTGTTTTTATTTTTCTGTTTGTAATCTAAAGCAGAGGAAGCATAGAAAGCCTTATTTTTTGTAACGGTAATCTGATAAGGAATATCTTTCAATTCTTCAAAATATCCTACTAAAGAATTATAGTTGATGACAAAAACACTGTCTTTTATAAACATGCTGCCGGCAGATCTGGCCTCATTGGATTCTTTTTCCAAAGAGTCCCATCCGTCAGCTACCTGATAAGATATTTTCTTTACCCGGCTGAGATCATGTACCATCCAGCTGTTTTTGTCCAACCGTTCAGTTAAGACTTTCTTACCGTTTTTATCAGTGGCTGTGAAATCAGAAATGTATTGTCCGAAATTCATAGCCTGATAAAATCCGGGAACCAGTTTAGGGATAATAAACTTACCCTGTTTAAGATTGTTCCTTGGGGGAGCAAAAGAAACCCGGACTTCATCATTGGACATATGAAGAAGATCTATATTGTATTCGTAATTATTCTTTGATTTTTGGGCTATAATTATATCAGGAATTATAACGATCAGAAAAAATAGCTTTATAATAGTATTCATTGCTATTGCTTTAAGTACTACGAAAATACAAAATTACCTCTAGGATTTACGGACTTTATTTTTCCATATAATAAACTTCTTCGTAAGGTTGGATCAATACCCATCCGTGGCCTGAAAACTTCATCTGAAACTCTTCACCGCTTCCTCTTCCGATAAGGCTTTTAAAAGAAACATTTGTTTTAAGTTCCGGGCTCAGATTTCCGGACCATGCAACAGTAGCATTAGGATCAGTGAAAACAGGTGTATCAGGAGTTACTAGTAATGTCAATGGATCTCCGTGGGTGGTAATCGCAATATGTCCCGTTCCTGAAAGTTTCACCTGGAAAAGTCCGCCGGACATCATTCCTGCAATACTCTTCAGCATGGTAATATCGCTGTTTACAGTTTGTTCGTGAGCAAGAACATCATTTCCGTTCACACATACGGATTCATTATTCAGATAAAGGATACGGACTTTTTTTCCGGAATCTGCTACATATAATTTTCCGGTTCCTTCTGCTTTCATTAGCTTACTTCCTTCACCACTGATTGCTTTTTTAAGGAGATTTCCAATTCCTCCGGCCAGCATTCCCTGTCTTTCAAAATTGATATTTCCCACATAGCTTACCATACTTCCTTTTTTGGTCCATACCGCCTGGTTATTAAGGTTGATTTCCAGAAGATGTTTGGTTTCCAGCTCAAAATAATCTCTTTGCTGTGGATTCTCTTTTGTTTCGTTGATAAATGCTTCAATTGAATATTTACTCATAATGATAATTTTTTTGATTGGTTGTTCTTATGCGTTTATCGATTTGATTTTATTTAATTTATATTCTCTTTTATTACTTTTCGGATTCAGATCTACAAATTCATACTCTTCAAAATTGGCAAGCCTGGCTTTAAACATTTCAGTTGCTTTTTCCAGTGACCAGGCTTTAGGATAATGAAAACCTTCAAATTCAGCATTGAAAATCTCTGCTTTGAAATCATGGGAAAACTCATCATCACCTGCGTAGGTTAATGCTATTTTGCCGGTCCATGTAATATCATACCGATTATTATCTTTTTTTGAAAAACTGATCTGATGGCCTGCACAGCTGTCATGCCCAAGCAGATAAATATTGAACGCCAGATCATCATCATCAAAATGTTGTTCAGACGGAAGATCGTTGCTGAAAAGATCATTTTTAATAACGGTGTCGAAGTCCAGTTTTTCATCAAGATTGTTAATTCTGATTCCTCTCTGCTCACCCCAATAATTTGATGACAGTGTACAGGTATGGTAATTTCCCCATACGATTTTGGAGTCCCAGTCAGGCAGATCTTCGTCTTCTTCCTCACTGTTTTCGTCATCATTTGCGTAATAATTTTCAGTTTTTAAATGAAAATCAAACCAGATAAACCCATACTCATCAATCCGTCCGCTCCAGTTGAATGTGACGATTTTATGACCGTCAGGATAGGGATTATTAAGGAAGTATATTTTGCTTACTGGCTCCATGCTGAATTTTAATTTTTCCAAAAATAGAACTTTTTAAGCTTAAAAATCCCCGTAAAATCACGGTTTTATATTTCATTGTAAATAATACTTGACAAAGGGGTGTTCAATGTCGTATATTTGCACTCCGAAAATTACACCTTGTAATTATAATAATTTTTAAACCGTAATTTAAAAAATGAAAACATCAGATTTTAATTTTGATCTTCCTGCGGAATTATTAGCAGAACACCCATCAGAGCACAGAGACGAAGCCAGATTAATGGTACTTGATAGAAAAACACAAACTATCGAGCACAAATTATTCAAGGATGTAGTGGATTATTTTGATGAGGATGATTTGTTTATCTTCAATAATACAAAAGTTTTCCCTGCTCGTCTTTACGGAAATAAAGAAAAAACAGGTGCTAAAATTGAAGTTTTCTTATTAAGAGAGCTTGATAAAGAAACCAGAGTTTGGGATGTTTTGGTAGATCCGGCAAGAAAAATCAGAATTGGTAACAAATTATTCTTCACTGAAGATGAATCTTTGGTAGCGGAAGTTATTGATAACACCACTTCAAGAGGAAGAACATTAAGATTCTTATTCGATGGTTCTTACGACGAATTCAGAACGAAATTAAAAGAATTGGGAGAAACTCCACTTCCAAAGTATATCAAAAGAGCAGTAGAGCCGGAAGATGCAGAAAGATACCAGACGATCTATGCTAAAATAGAAGGAGCTGTTGCTGCACCTACGGCTGGTCTTCACTTCTCCAAGCATTTGATGAAAAGATTAGAGATCAAAGGAATCAATTTTGCTGAAGTAACACTTCACGTAGGATTGGGAACTTTCAACCCAATTGAGGTAGAAGATCTTTCTAAGCACAAAATGGAATCTGAAGAGATCATCATCGATGAAAAAAATGCTGACCTTATCAACAGAGCGGTAGAATCTCACAGAAGAGTTTGTGCGGTAGGTACTACAACAATGAGAGCATTGGAAACTTCTGTTTCTTCAAACAAAAAGATTTCTGCTTTCAACGGATGGACCAATAAATTCATTTATCCGCCTCACGATTTTGGAGTAGCTACTTCAATGATCACAAACTTCCACACACCGAAGTCTACACTGCTTATGATGATTGCAGCATTTGCCGGAAAAGATTTCGTAATGCAAGCTTATGAAGAAGCTGTAAGAGAAAAGTATAAATTCTATTCTTACGGTGACGCAATGTTAATTCTATAAAAAAGATAATAGGTAAAAGGTGGCAGGTAGCAGTTATCCGCCACCTGCTACTTATAATCTACAACCTTACAATGAAAGATATCCGTATATTATCACTGGACCAGCTTAAAGATTACTTTGAGTCTTTAGGAGAAAAACCGTTTCGTGCGAAACAGGTCTATGACTGGCTATGGAGTAAAAACCTCCATTCGATAGATGAAATGACGAATCTTTCGAAATCTCTTCGTGAAAAAATTTCCGAAGAATATACAATTAACCCTGTTTCCGTAGATCTTCTTCAAAAAAGTACTGACGGAACCATCAAAAACGGAGTGAAACTTCATGACGGGCTGATGGTGGAATCTGTTCTTATTCCTACAGAAACAAGAACCACAGCCTGTGTATCTTCGCAGGTAGGATGCTCACTAAACTGCGAATTCTGTGCTACAGCAAAACTGAAAAGGATGAGAAACCTTGAAGTAGCTGAAATTGTAGATCAGGTAGCCCTGATTGACAGCCAGAGCAGAATGTACTTCGAGAGACCGCTTTCCAATATCGTATTTATGGGAATGGGAGAGCCGATGATGAATTACAAAAACGTAGTGGAAGCCATCAGAAAAATTACCCAGCCGGAAGGATTGGGAATGTCTCCAAGAAGAATTACCGTTTCTACATCCGGTATTCCAAAGATGATCAAAATGCTTGCTGATGATGAATTGCGTGTGAAACTGGCTTTATCCCTTCACTCAGCTATCGAATCCAAGCGTAACGAGATCATGCCTTTCTCTGACAAATTTCCGTTGACAGATATTATGGAATCTCTTCAGTACTGGTATCAAAAGACAGGTTCTGTCATTACTTTTGAATACTGTGTATGGAAAGGAATCAATGATGGGGATGAAGATATTAAAGCTTTAATCAAATACTGCAAACAGGTTCCTTCAAAAGTAAACCTTATTCAATACAACCCGATTGGTGACGGAAAGTATGACCAGTGTAACAAACAGGCGGAAGAAAATTACATCCGTCAGCTTGAAAATGCAGGCGTTACTGTAATGGTCAGAAGAAGCCGTGGAGGTGATATTGATGCCGCTTGCGGGCAATTGGCCAACAAAGCAACGGATTAAAATTTCCTTAAAAAAAATCAAAAATTCCTTAAAAAAAGGTTAAAACCCTACCTTTGCACAAATTATTTTGTGATGATGGATTTTCTTATGAGTGAGGATGGGCTGGAAAATGTGTATGCATGGGCTATCCCGCTGCATGCAACCGTTATTTTAGCTGAAATGATTTACAGCCACGTTTCAGAAGCTAAGCTATATAGTGGGAAAGATCTTGCTACCAATGTTTATTTGGCATTGATGAACTTTGGTCTGGACCTTATCATGAAAGCATTTGCCATGGGCGTTATGTTTTTCTTCTACAATCACAGACTTTTCTCATGGGATCTTAGCGTATGGTATCTGCTGGCCTGTTTTATCATCACAGATTTTGCCTATTACGTGCTGCATTATGTTGACCATCGTTCCAGGGCATTCTGGGCGGTACATATCACACACCACAGTTCAGAATACTTTAACCTTACAACAGGATTCAGAAGCCCTGTACTGCAGCCGTTATACAGATATTTATATTTTTCGCCGCTTGCATTTTTAGGATTCAATCCTTGGCATATTATGGTAGCTTACGCCATTGGTCAGGTATATGGAACCTGGGTTCATACACAGACTGTGAAGAGTATGGGATTTTTAGAATATATTCTTGTCACTCCTTCTCACCACCGTGTTCATCATGCATGTAATGTAAAATACCTCGATAAAAATATGGGAATGTGCCTGATTATCTGGGATAAAATATTTGGAACTTTTCAAAAAGAAGACCCCAATATTCCTGTAAAATATGGAATCTATCCTAAAATGCAGGACAACAGACCAGATACAGTCCTTTTTTATGAATGGAGAAAAATCTGGAAAGATCTTAAACAGCCCGGATTAAAATTCACTGACAGAATCAATTATATTTTCAACTCACCGGGATGGAGACATGACGGAACCGGAAAAACGGTAAGGCAATACCAGAAAGAATACTTCGCAAAACAGGCAAAAAAGAAAGAACAACAGCAAACTCAGGAAGAGCAGAAAACTGCTTAAACTTGTTTTTAAAATCAATAGAAATCTAATGAAAAACGGGCTATTTTAGCTCGTTTTTCTATTTTAAGATGAGAGAATAACAAATAATAAATCTCTTAAACTCTCCAACCCAAAATCAAGAATTTTTTTCAAAAGACTACATTAAATATTTAGATTCCTCCGGAATGACAAAGTGTGTGGAGAAATAAAGCGCTTAGTTGTTCAGTCCGTAGGAATCTATGTTCTTATAATCACAAATTCTCTCATTTACAAACCCTCAAACCCTAAAACTCTCAAACCCCGAACCTCACATCCCAACTCTCCAACTCAGAATAAAATCCTATTTTTGTTATATGAAAAAACTCTTTCTGATTGTTGCCCTCATCATTACTCAATCTGCATTTTCCCAGCAGACCGACTTTCTGAAAATAAAAAAATACAGGGTTAATTATCTGAATGATAAGATTGAAGAAACTTCCGGACTTGACATTTTAAACGGAAAATTATACACTTTCAACGATAGTGGAAATCCAGCCGAACTTTTTGAAATCGATAAAAATAATGGCGAAATCATCCGAACACTGAAAACCAATCTGATTAATAATGATTGGGAAGCTTTGGCTAATGACGGTGAGAATTTTTATATCGGAGATTTTGGAAATAATGTAGGAACAAGGAAAAATCTGATGATCTATAAAGTTCCTTACGAACGTCTTGATACTTCTATTAACATTAAAATTCCTGGCTCGGAAAGAGCTTTAGATGGAACGACAATTTCTTTTTATTATCCTGAACAGACTGAATTTATTTCCAAAAATACCAGAAATGATTTTGATGCAGAAGCCATGATCTATTTGAACGGAAAGCTGCATATATTTACTAAAGAATGGGTAGCAAAAGCAACCTCTCATTATATTGTAGACCCCAATATTTCAGAATTTCAAAAAGCAGAAAAGATTGAAACCTATAAAACAGGTTTTGTAGTTACAGATGCTTCCTATTTTGATAAAAAGCTCTATTTGGTGGGATATACCAAGAAAACGGAAGTCTTTTTAGATATCTTTACTGAAACGGAACCCGGGGTATTTTTTAAAGAAAAACCAAAGCACTATTACTTGGGAACAGCCCTTTCATTAGCTCAGATTGAAGGAATAAGCGTAGATGAAACGGGAATTTATATTTCCGGGGAAAAATTTAAATCTCCGCTGGGAACTACAAAACCCTCATTTTATTTTATCCCGAAAGATCAACTCAAAGATTAATTTGTCTTAAAATTGAGCGAAAAAAATTATCTTTGTGAGAATTAATAATTATTCACCCAGCATCGCAGATTGTGGCAAACATTGTAGAAGAGATTAAACGACCGATCAATGATGAAATGAAACTTTTTGAACAGAAGTTTTATGAGTCAATGCAGAGTAAAGTAGCTTTATTAGATAAAGTAACCCGTTTTATTGTTACCACCAAAGGAAAACAGATGCGCCCAATGTTTGTGTTTCTTTGTGCTAAACTTGTGGGTGAAGTCACAGAAAAGACGTATCGTGGTGCTTCTATGATCGAGCTGATTCATACTGCAACTCTTGTACATGATGATGTGGTGGATGAGAGTTTTAAACGTCGTAATTTCTTTTCAATCAATGCTTTGTGGAAGAATAAAATTGCGGTTTTGGTAGGTGACTATCTCTTGTCAAAATCAGTTTTATTATCAACAGACCATAAAGATTATGATTTACTTGGAGTAATTTCCAGAACAATCCGTGAAATGTCAGAAGGTGAACTTCTTCAGCTGGAAAAAGCGAGAAAACTGGATATTACTGAAGATGTTTATTATGAGATTATCCGCCAGAAAACAGCAACTCTGATTGCAGCATGCTGTGAAATAGGAGTTCTTTCCAATAATGCAGATGAAGCTTTGGCTAAGAAGATGATGGACTTTGGAACTTTTACAGGAATGGCATTTCAGATTAAAGATGATCTTTTCGATTATTTAAGCTCAAACGTGATCGGAAAGCCCGTAGGAATTGATATTAAAGAACAGAAAATGACCCTGCCTTTAATTCATACCCTGAAAATAGCTGGTGAAAAAGATAGAAAATATTATTTCGATACCATAAAACGATACAATAACAATCCCAAACGTGTAAAAGAGCTTATAGAATTCGTTAAAACCTCCGGCGGACTGGAATATGCTATTACGGTTATGAAAGATTTTCAGCAGAAAGCCAAAGATATTCTGGACGAATTCCCGGATTCTGAAGCCAGAAAATCGTTGCATATTATGCTTGATTATGTAATTGAAAGAAAATTCTGATAAAAAGAATTTTTTATCAGTCCCGGTTTTTATTCTCTTATTTCCTGTAATCCTGCATGGTTATTGAATTCTTATTATTGGAGAGAAAATAGCCCTATCTCTCAATAATTCAACGAGTTGTGATTAGGCTATTCTTTTTGTATTAGTAAATTACTGTAAACTAATATTTTGCATAACTCAAATAAAGTGTTTGTTAATAATTCATTGGGTTTCAATATAATTGTTGTTTATTTGTCATTACAAAAAAACAACAAATAATGAAAAAAATCCAGACAATGATGGTAGCGTGTGCTATCAGTTCAGGCTTTCTCACGTATGCTCAAGTGGGAATAGGCACTCAAAATCCCCAGACAACTTTTCATATTGACGGTTCTAAAGACAATCCTGCTACGGGAACTCCTTCAGTAACTCAACAGGATAACGATTTTAGCGTAACTTCTACTGCTAAAGTAGGGATAGGCACAACTTCTCCAAGTGAAAAGCTGGATGTGGCATCAGGAAATGCCCGTATCCGTAATATTAACTCGAATATAGGTATCGGGGGAACTGACAGGGTTGTTGTAGCTGATGCTACCGGAGTACTAAAGACTATAGATTTCACTGCTTATTCGCTGTTTCATGCGCGTTTAGCAGCTAACCAGAACATCAGTTCTTCTACAATTACGACTTTATTATTTGCTACACCGATAGCAACTTCTCCTTTCTATTCTTACAATGCAGGAACTGGCGTATTAACCTTCAATCAGGCTGGGAATTATCTGATAACGTTACAGGCAAGCTTTACCAATATGCCTGCGGATACTCAGTTGCTCATTGGCATTAGACCTGTACCGGATGCTAATTATCTGGGAAGAGGAAGCCATTATAATGCAGTTGCTTCTTCAGGAACGGTAGGTGAATTGATGAACTATACAACCGTAGTGGTAGCGCCCACAGCAGGATATCAGATCCGTTTTACAGCAGCTCCAAATCAAAATGCTACGATTATTGCAACAGAAACAGGATCTACAGGAAGTGGAAATGTTACCAATGTAACCGTTCAGAAGATATAATTTTATCTTTACTTTAATCAAAACAAAAGTGTTTTGTATAGGTTTTCAGAAAACTGGAAATATATACAGAACACTTTCTTTTTTTATATTCAGAATCTGATATTGCTTCAGTTTAAAAATAGAAAGAGCTTAATAATAAGTTCTCATATTTTCCTGCGATTATCCTTATATATTACCCTGAAATATAGAATTGAGCGAAAATTTTAAATTAAATAATTTTCAGAGTTACAATAATAACAGCTAGAACTATACAAAATAAAGCGATTAAAAATAAATAATCCGCAATACCTTCAAAGGTAGATTCGCGCTTTTCAATTTTCGTTCTGATAGCCAGAAAAGAAAAGAAGCAGCTACAGGCAAAAAGAATACAGGCAAATCCTGCAAATTCGTCCAAATACGTACTCTGACTGATCTTAGAAATTTTCAATGAGGTAATAATGATTAAAGAAAATCCTAAAAGATTGCTGGAAGCATTCAAAATGTGAGGTGACTTTTTTTCCATCATTTACAATTTTTATCAAAATAAAGCACAATTTTTTTTATTATCAAATTTTTAAAAAAGATTATTAAAAATTAAAATTAATTTAAAAAGTGTATATTAGCAAAATACTTGAAGATTAAAAAACTTTTTTACTTAGCTATGCAAACAACCTATATTGAAACACAGCAAATATCCTTTCAAGATTTTAAAAATCAGATACTTGAAGACTACAGGTTAGGAAGGATCTCTCGTGAAATGTCTTATCTCGGAAGGAGAGAAGTACTCACTGGAAAAGCTAAATTCGGAATTTTTGGGGATGGAAAAGAACTTCCTCAGCTTGCTATGGCGAAAGTTTTCAGAAATGGGGACTTCCGTTCAGGATATTACAGGGATCAGACTTTTGCATTGGCAATAGATGCCTTAACAGTAGAAAGTTTCTTTGCACAGATGTATGCAGATACAAGCGTGGAAAGAGAGCCTGCTTCAGCCGGAAGACAAATGAACGGGCATTTCGCAACAAGAAGTTTAAATGAAGACGGAAGCTGGAAAGATTTGACAGCTCAGAAAAATATATCTTCGGATATTTCTCCTACAGCAGGACAAATGCCAAGATTATTGGGATTGGCTCAGGCTTCTACAATTTATAAAAGTGTAAAATTTGAAGGTTCAGAAAAATTCTCAAGAGAAGGTAACGAAATTGCTTTCGGAACAATTGGAGATGCTTCTACAGCAGAAGGTCATTTCTGGGAAACTCTGAACGCTGCATGTGCACTTCAGGTTCCTATGATTGTTTCTATCTGGGATGATGGATACGGAATTTCAGTTCCTACTAAAAATCAAAGAGCAAAAGCTGACATCAGCGAGATGCTAAGCGGTTTCCAGAGAAAAGAAGGAGAAAATCAGGGATGTGAAATCATTCAGGTGAAGGCCTGGGATTATCCTGCATTATTAGATGCATATGCTAAGGCAGAACATTTTGCAAGAACAGAAAGTGTACCGGTAGTAGTTCATGTAATTGATGTTACTCAGCCTCAGGGACACTCTACATCCGGATCTCACGAAAGATATAAAAATGAAGAACGTCTGGCTTGGGAAGCTGAGTTTGACGGATTGGCAAAATTCAAAGAATGGATTTTGAACTACTCTATTGAGATTGATGGAAATGAAGAGGTGATTGCTACTGCTGAAGAACTGGAAGCTATTGATGAAGAAGCAAAAAAAATTGCAAAAGCTGGACAGAAAACGGCTTGGGAAAACTATCAGAAAGCAGTTTCAGAACTTATTCAGTCTATCTTACCTTTAGTAGAGAACCTTAAAGGGCAGAATGCTGAAGTTGAAACCTACATTTCTCAATTCAATAAGCTTGTTTCAAAAGCTAAAAAGGATATTTTCCATTTAGTAAGAAAAGCTTTACTGGTAACAAGAGGAACCAATTCTGCAGAAAGAAATCAGTTGATGCAGAAATACAATGAAGTTGCTGCAGTTGAAAAAGACAACTATTCATCTCACTTATACTCTCAGTCTGAGTGGAAATCTGAAAACATTCAGGAGATCAAGCCGGTATATTCCGACAGCTCTGAGGATGTTGATGGAAGAGTAGTGATCAGAAACAACTTTGACAAAATTTTTGAAAAATATCCTGAAACCTTAATCTTTGGTGAAGATACCGGAAATATCGGTGACGTAAACCAGGGATTGGAAGGAATGCAGGAAAAGTATGGGGCTTTACGTATCGCTGATACAGGAATTCGTGAGGCAACAATTCTTGGACAGGGAATTGGTATGGCAATGAGGGGTTTGAGACCAATTGCTGAAATCCAGTACTTAGACTACGTTCTTTACTGTTTACAAGGAATGAGTGATGATCTGGCAACCGTACATTACAGAACGAAAGGAGGTCAGAAAGCTCCACTGATCATCAGAACAAGAGGTCACAGACTAGAAGGAATCTGGCATTCAGGTTCTCCAATGGCGGGTATTCTTAACCTTTCAAAAGGAATTCTGGTATTGGTACCTAGAAACCTTACAAAAGCTGCCGGATTCTATAACACGATGCTTCAGGCTGACGAACCTGCGATCATCGTAGAATGTCTGAACGGATACAGATTAAAAGAAAAACAACCGGATAACTTAGGAGAATTTACCGTTCCTGTAGGGAAAATTGAAGTAACTAAAGAAGGAAAAGATGTTACTTTGGTCACTTACGGTTCTACATGGAGAATTGTAACAGAAGCTGCCAACGAATTGGAAAAACTGGGAATTTCTGCAGAAGTAATTGATATTCAGTCGTTGATTCCTTTCGATTTATCTAACGAAATTGCTGAAAGTGTTAAGAAAACAAACAGATTAGTCGTGATTGACGAAGATGTGGAAGGAGGAACTACAGGATTCATCTTACAACAGATCCTTGAAAAGCAAAAAGCATTCAGATACCTGGATTCTGATCCGTTGACGATTGCAGCAAACGATCACAGACCTGCGTATGCAAGTGATGGTGACTATTTCAGCAAGCCATCTGCAGACGATATGGTAGAAAAGATCTACGCTATGTTTAATGAAACAAATCCTCAGAAATATCCAGCGATATTCTAATTGGGATTTTAAATAAATTTTGAAACCGCTTCCTTTTGGGAGCGGTTTTGTTTTTTAGAAATGGACTTAAAATTTGTAAATTTGAGAATTGACCATCTTCTTTAAACACTAATTAAATGAAAATAACTCAGCTTGTAATCTTATTCAATTATAAAAAAATAGTACTTGGTATTTTGATATCATTATTTCTTTTTATAATGTCTTTTCAGATAAATTCATCACTATTGATCATATTATTAAGAAGCTTTGGGAGTCTTATTATTTTAAATATATTGGCTTCAATTGTTGCATCATATATTCTTTATGATAAATCTGATTTGTATGAACCGAATGATTTAAGAGAGTTTGCAGACTGGGAAAAAATTGAAAATGCTGTTGTAATTCATGCAAGCTTTGATCCTTTATCAGGAAAACTTGAGGAAAAATATCCAAAAATAAACTTTACGGTTTGTGATATTTACGGAAACAGGCATGAGCATGAAAGCGGGATTGAAGTTTCAAAAAAAGTGTTTCCTCCCAATCCCAGAGAAATAAGAATTTCACCAGATACTTTACCTTTTGAGAACGAATCTCAGGATGTTATTCTTGCAGTCACCGCACTTCATGAGATTCTTGATAATCAGAAAAGAGTTTTGTTTTTTAAAGAAGCTAAAAGAATTTTGAAAAAAGGAGGCCTAATCATAATATCTGAACAGTTTAGAGATATTACCAATTTTATATTCTTTAATATCGGAGCTTTTCACTTTTTAAGTCAAAAAGAATGGAAAGAATCAATTTCACCAGCAGAAATGAAAATAATAGAAAGTAAAAAAATCACTCCTTTTGCCAATATGTTGATTTTAAAGAAAGATTAAGTATAATTTTCATAAAATTACTTCTGCTGGTGCTATAAATTTTAATCCTTCTCAGCCAAGGTAATTCTCAGTTTATTCAAAGCATTCATCAGAGTTATACTTGCCGTAAGTTCTACAATTTCTCTTTCCGTGAATTGCTCTATCAGTTTTGATTTGATATTTTGCCAATCATCTTTACTGTAAATAATAGCTTCAGCCCATTCTAAAACAAGCTTTTGTTGATTATTGAAGGCATTGGTATGTTTCCAGCCTGGAAGTCTGTTAATGACATCCTGTTCAAAGCCAAAATCAGAGAGTTCTTTTGCATGATAGCTGCAGCAATAAGCACAGCCATTAATTTGAGAAACCCGAAGTTCAACGAGTGCAATTAATTTTTCGTCAATCCCGGATTTTCTAATGCTGTTGTGGGCTTTATACAGATTTCCAATGGTTTCTTTTGCAATTTCTTTGTAATTCATAATGAAAATTTTTCTGCAAATTTGCATCAGAAACACTTCAAAACCAATATACTTACTTTTTGGTTATACACTTACCTTTTTGAAAGTACAATTTAAAATAAAAGGCTATCAAACATTGACAGCCTTATTATTTTTCACATCTTCATTCAAAAAAGCGCAATCTTTATCTTCATGCGATCCTTTTACCTGATATTTAGCTTCCCATTCTTCCAGTAAATATAAAATTGGTAACAAGGCCAACCCTTTTTCTGTAAGAGAATATTCCACGCGTGGAGGAAGTTCTTTAAACTCTTCACGGATAACCAGTCCATCGGTTTCCATTTCCCTTAGCTGATCAGTTAATACCTTTCTGGAAATGACATTAATGCGTACTGCCAGTTCTCCAAAACGTAATCTCCTGTCTTTAATAACAAGAACTATAATAGGCTTCCATTTGCTTCCTAAAGCGGCCATAGCTTTACCCAGAGGACAGCTGTATTGCATTAATTCATTCTTTTTCATAAGAAAATCTTTATTTAAATATCATATGGAACCGGAATTTCATACGTTACTTTGATGTTACTAATGTAAGTTACTGCGAAGTTACCACTATTTTTTTAATAAAGGATACAAAAGTGAACTATTATTAGTTACTTTGTGTAACAATTATAAAATATAAATTTAAATATGAGCACATCATCATTATTTAAACCGTTTCAATACAAAAATTTACAGCTTAAAAATAGAATCGTAATGGCTCCTATGACCAGAGCACAATCTGACAATGGAGTTCCAACTCAGAATATCGCAGACTATTACGGGAGAAGAGCGGCTTCA
Source organism: Chryseobacterium sp. S90 (assembly GCF_047444895.1). Lineage (NCBI taxonomy): Bacteria > Pseudomonadati > Bacteroidota > Flavobacteriia > Flavobacteriales > Weeksellaceae > Chryseobacterium > Chryseobacterium sp. S90. The sequence continues at coordinate 75,291 of NZ_JBLGCX010000003.1, forward strand.
GAAGTAGGATTAATTCTTTCTGAAGGAACTGTGATCAACAGACCGGGATCAAAGAACTTACAGAATATTCCTGATTTCTATGGGACAGAAGCTTTAAATGGTTGGAAAAATGTAATTGATACTGTACATCAGAATGGAGGTAAAATGGGACCTCAAATCTGGCACGTAGGAGATACAAGAATGTCTGAGGATTATCCTTTGGTTCCAATGGAAAAAGCTTCCACAATGACTATTGAAGATATTCAGGATACGATAGCACAGTTTGCAGCGTCTGCAAAATCAGCAAAAGACCTTGGTTTCGACTGTATTGAAATTCATGGAGCTCACGGATATCTTATCGACCAGTTTTTCTGGGAAGTTACTAATACAAGAACAGATGAATACGGTGGTAAAACATTAAAAGAAAGAAGCCGATTTGCTGTAGAGGTTGTGAAAGCCATCAGAGCAGCGGTAGGAGAGGACTTTACCATTATCATCCGTCTTTCACAATGGAAGCAGCAGGATTATAAAACCAGACTGGCATTTACTCCTAATGAAATGGAAGATTGGTTATTACCGTTAAAAGAAGCAGGTGTAGATATTTTTCACTGTTCACAACGTCGTTTTTGGGAACCGGAATTTGAAGGTTCTGATTTAAACTTTGCCGGATGGGCAAAAAAAATTACCGGACAGCCAACTATTACAGTAGGCTCTGTAGGGTTGAACGGAGATTTTCTTAACGCTTTTGCAGGACAGGGAACAGAAAAAACAGACCTTACAGAATTGATCAGAAGACTTGATAATGAAGAATTCGATCTTGTTGCGGTAGGAAGAGCTATTCTTCAGGACTACCAATGGGTAGAGAAGATCAAAGACGGAAATACAGAAGCTCTTCTTGATTTTTCAGCAGAAAGCATGGGCGTTTTATTTTAATATCAAAAATGAATAGTGAATTCGCTTCGCAGTCGATTTTTTAACAGCATAATTTATTGATTTGCGAAACAGAATTAACAATTCAATCTGGTATTAAATCAGCATAATTCACTTTATTTTATATTTAATTTTCACCTATTTATTAAAGAACCCGATTTCAGAATTTCTGAGATCGGGTTTTTATTTGTTTTTTTATAAACAGTTTTTAAAGCTATTTTATAAGAATCTGCATCCGGTTGCAGCTGGTTCACATGTCCAGTATGCAGGAACACCACCTTCAGCTTTGTGACGGCAGGCAACCGTATCACCTTCACACTGTGGTGCATTTCCTCCGCTGATTTTTTTCAATGTTGATTTTGTTAATTTCTTTAGATTTTTCATGTTAATTAGATTGTTGATTTATACAAATATAATATTTTTTGAAAATAAAACAATACTTTGCACTTAAATGTGAAATATATTCTAAAATAAACCCGCTTCCGGAATTTCGGAAGCGGGTTTTTAACAGATTTAAATATCTAAAACTGCCCTTTAAATGGCAGAAATGATTTCTTTACAAACCAATATTTTTGGTTGGCTTCAATTGCTTTAAGATACTTTTCGGGATTGCATTTTTGTGAACAAGAATTGCTGTTGATTTATATTCAACATAAGGTCTTGTTACGTAAATATATCCTGCAAAATCATTGGTTACTCCCCATGAGTTTTTCACCATATAATACTCTTTGCCAGTTTGGTCTTTTGCCAGACCTACGATATGCATACCGTGGTCATCCGTTGTAGAAAGATTATTAAGGGCTTTTTGGCGGATATCTTCAGTGATCGTTTTATCTTTTTTAGGCTCTGTAAACAAAGTCTGTTTGTTCTCAGCAGTAATCTGATCAAGATCCATATCAGGAACATAAGCCACACCGTTTTTGTAAGAGAAATAAGGTTCAGAAACGTCAGTTGCCCAACCTACAGAATATCCCTTATTTACTGCATTGTCGATGATCGCTGTAAGATCTTTCATCGGTACATTCCAGTCAGAATCATGGCTCCAGTTATCAGGAATCGGGACTACAAATTTCTCATAATAAGCATAGTCTTTGTAAGAAGATAATTCTACATAATCTTCAGCATTGATTCCTACTACTTCTTTTGCAAATGTTTTAGGAGTGTAGTTCTTCCCTTCATACGTAAAATTAGCAGGTACTTTTCCTAAATATTCATCAAGAATAGCATCTACAGAATCCATCCAGTTATCCGTCAGCTTTCCTTTTGAAGAAGCTTGAACAAGACTGTCAAGAACCGGCTTCAGTTTCCCCTGCATTTCCTTGAAGTTGTTGGTCGTTTGTCCTGCTTTTAATCCTGAATACACATCCTGGGGAACAGCTCCGTACTTCTTATACATATTGATTACGTCGTGAAGTTCACCTCCATCACCCCAACTGATCGCTCCATTATTTAAAACGTATAACTTCGCTTTATCATGATAAGAGTTTCTCGCTGTAAAAATTTCTGCAAGATCTACAGGTTTTTTGCCCATTCTCTGCATTTCAGATTCAAGGAATGAATTTCCTGAGTAGCTCCAGCAAGTTCCTGATGAACCCTGATTCTTTACAGAAGTTGCACCAACGTCTTTTAGCGTTGTGAACTGAAAATTAGCATTTTGTGATTGGTTGTTTTTTAACTTATTGATTAAGTCATCTTGGGCAAACATCATACTTCCTGCAGACAAAACAAAAAGTAATGATGCAATTTTGGCATTTTTCATTACTATAAAAAGATTATTTATATTAAGAGTCGTTGATAATAAAGATTTGTTACAGATGGAAAAGTTAAATTTGAAATGAAAAAAAATTACTTATTCACTATTTTTCTAAAAAATATAATCATGTTTCCAACCCCGGCAAAAGTTTCTGCATCTATAATAATATAACTCCTGACTATGGAACAAGAATTATTACTAGAATGCTATCGTAACGACCGCAATGCACAGCGGAAGGTCTACGAGAAAATGGCGGGCAGGCTTTACGCAGTCTGCAGACGCTATTTGAAAAACGACGAAGATATAGAAGAAGTATTGGCCGATACGTTCTACAAAATTTTCACGAAAATTACCCAGCTTCAAAATGCTGAAACCTTTGAAGCATGGGCCAGAAAGATTGCGGTGAACGAATGCTTACAGAAATTAAGATCTAATAAGGGATTACTGATTTCTCTTGAAGAAAATTTCATAGATCATTCTGAAGGAACCACAGAAAACCTTTCTCTGGAAAAAGATATTCTGAGTTTACTGAACTTCCTTCCTGAAGGCTGCAGAGCTATATTTAACCTTTTCGCTATTGAAGGATATCCTCATAAAGAAATAGCTGCCATGCTTTCCATCAGTGAAGGAACCTCAAAATCACAGCTCAATTTTGCAAGAAAAAAACTGCAGGAACTTTTAGTGAATCAAAACATTTAAACTTTTAGAACAATGGAAAATAATCATATAGATCAACAATTCAATGAAGCTTCCAGGCTTTCAGAAGAGCCAACTGTTTTTCCTGGTTTTGAAAAAGTATGGGGGGAAATTGAAGAAAAATTGGATAAAAAAGAAGAAAAAAAGAGAGTCGTTCCTATTTGGCTGCCGTATGGTATCGCCGCAAGTCTGGTGATTGGTTTAGGAGCTTTTTACTTTATCAATAAAAAAGAAACTGTAGAACCTTTACAACCTGTAATTGTAAAAAATACAACTTTAAGAGGTCCAATTAACAAAACAGATATTGCAAAAATAGATAGTACCATAAAGGATAATATCAAAAAAGAAGAGTTGCCTTTATCTGTACCTGTTCCCATAGCATATCAAACTTCATCAGTTGTGGGAATAGACCCATACAAAATGCATCCGAATTGTAATATACCGACAGTAAAAGCTCCTGATAAAATAACAACATCTTTACTCCAAATATACAATGATACTTTAAAAACAAAAGACATTGAAGAAGTTGTAGTAATGGGATATTCAAAAACAGTTAAAAATAAGACCATATTATCATCTTCAACAGCGATGATTGCTTCAACAGACAAAACACCTGTACATTCTCCGTCTGCAGTATCTTCATTGGTTGGAAGGGCTGCTGGAATAGAAGTCTCAACCGGAATTAAAAAGCCTGATGCAATATTAATTAGGGGAACAAGAAGCATAGATGGCCGTTCTGCCAACCCTTTGTATATTGTGGATGGGATTGTAATAGGCAGGGAATCTGAAATTTTGAATACCCTGGATCCTAAAAAAATAAAAGAATTAAAAGTACTGAAAGGGTTGGAAGCTACTGCATTATATGGAAGCAAAGCTAACAATGGAGTTGTTGTAATTACCACAAAAGGATTATCTACAGCAGAAATAGAAAAACTTAAAAAAGTTTCTTCAGAAAGTGCAGAGAAAAGATTAAAAGAAACAGAGGAACCAGAGAAAAAACTTCCTGAAGCAGGCCAGCTTACAGCAGGGGAAGTTAATGATTTTTCTAAGTGGGATTATTGGAAAGATATTGCTGTTCCTACTCTGGATCAGTATAAAAGTACATGGAAATTCTTCCCTGATAAAAGAATTTCAGTTCAGTTGGTCAATAGGGAAAAAAGGCCGATAATAGGTGAGAAAGTAAAACTATTGGATGACCAAAAGAATACAATTTGGGAAGCTGTCTCAGATAATCTGGGTAATGCAGAATTATGGATATCACCCATGATAGATGAAAAATCTGAATCAGGAAAATATTATTTATCTGATGGTTCAGGGCAGATCATAAGCAGTAATCTCAGAACTTTTAAAAATGGACAAAACCTTATTATCCTGAATAAACCCTGTCTGCAAAAACGTGTATTGGATCTTGCCTTTGTAGTGGATGCTACAGGTTCTATGGGAGATGAAATTTCCTATCTTCAATCTGAACTTTTAGATGTTTTAAAAAAAGTTGAAGGACAGCTTAAAAATACAAATGTAAGGTACGGATCTGTTTTTTACAGAGACCAAGGAGATGAATATGTGACCCAGAAATTTGATTTTTCAGATAAAGCAGAAGATCTTATTGGATTTATAAAAAAACAGAAGGCATCAGGTGGAGGAGATACGCCGGAAGCTGTTGTAGAAGCTTTGGAAGTTTCTGTTGATGAATTGAGATGGAGTAATGAAAATTCAACTAAAATTATGTTTTTAATTCTGGATGCACCACCACACCATTCAGAAGAGAATATAAAGGAACTTTATAGTAAAATAAAGGCTGCAGCAAAAAAAGGGATTACAATTATTCCTTTGGCAGCAAGTGATATAGATAAACAAACAGAATATCTGATGCGGACATTTGCCTTACTCACAAACGGAACCTATACATTTCTTACAAATGACAGCGGAATAGGAAACAATCACATAAAACCCACTATAGATTCTTATGAAGTTGAAAAACTAAATGATTTATTGTTAAGATTAATCCTTCAAAGAGCAATTTTACCGGAATGCAGCACAGGTATTTCAAATGATAATATTAATAAAAAAATGGAGAAAGAAATTGATAGTCAGTTTAATAGTAAGACTGTGGTATTCCCGAATCCAACAAAAGGTGTATTGCAGATAAAAACAAGTAAGCCAATTGAAGAGCTGTATATTTATGATCTTGCTGGAAAAATTATTATGATAAAAGAAAAGCTGCCGGAAGGTAAAAATACAATTGATTTAACTTATTATCCTCAAGGGGTTTATCTTGTACGTATTCTTGCCAATGATGTGTGGGAAACGTTTAAGATCATTAAAAATTAACTATCTTAAAAAAAGAAATTTCCACGGAAGTTTCTTTTTTTATATTTTTAAGCATACTAATCACTGATGAAAAAGAATTATCTGCTGTTGCTGCCATTTACCATTACTCTATTACAGGCACAAGATTCACAATTATATTACTCTGGAAAATTTTTAACAACTAAAGATAAAGCACAGAACTTTTTAAAGGTTTCTAATAAAAACAGTGGGGTTTATGAACTGACTGATGAGGAAGGATTTGCAATTATTGCTGCCAAACCTTATGATACCATTTCGTGGAACCAAGGCAAAAATACTCATGTTATTTCTACTTATGAACTCAGGGAATTAAAAGCTATTCTGGAAAATCAGACTTCCAATAAAAATGTAGAAAATATCTACAGTAAAGCCTATGACAGTCTGGTTTCAAAAGAAACAAAAGATGATTTCAGCATTGAAAAAACGAAGACCCGCTTAAGTAAAAGATCTCATTCGTATTTTGATCAGATAAGAAGAGTAAGACAAAAGAATGACAGTATTTATATTGTAAAAAGACTCGATCAGAAAACATTACTTTTTAATGGAAGCTTTACCACATCATTAGAGATTAAAAACAGAAATGCTATTCCCGGAACTCAAAACAAATATGTACAGGGAAGATCAGAAGGCGGAAATCTTGTCTGGAAAGGTCCTGAAACCAACGAAATGTTCAGTTTTGGACCAGATATTTCTACCTTGGGATTTGATGGTCTGGCTTATGAATATGATCAGAACGGAAGACTGATTCCCTGGATTGATGGGCTTCAGCGTGCCCGAAAATATGATAACAGTCTTTTTAAAACAACAGTAGGATACAACAATCAGTTGAATGTAAATGCTTTTATAAAAGAAGGTTACAATGAAAAAATCCAGTTGTCTTTGAATCTGGGCCAGCAGAAGAACCATATGTATTTTACAGATCAGTTTGATATTGCCAATACTTTTAAAGCCAAACTGAATACAGAACTAAGTGGATATTCCATTAATTTTGCTTTTAATTACGAAGAAGACAAAGCCACCAATACCAATAGAATAGGGCTGTTCAACAGAGCGTATCAGAATTCCTTGCTAACACCTGTTTCTTTTTCAAATGGCCAAAATACCCTTCTGAGTAATGGTTTACAGAGAAGTTACAGCAAAGATGCAGACAATCCTTCATTCCTTTTTGAAAAGGATAGTAAATACCACTATCAGAATAGGGATAGACTGTTTAGTTTTAATGTTGTTAAAAGTTGGGATGAATTTAAACTGAATGTCAGCCAGTCTTATGAAAGGAGCAATATCTGGAATAAAGACCAGTATAAGCCTTCTACTTATGGTTTCAGCAGCGGATTACTCAATGAAAGGGTACAAAACAACAGTTTGTATCATTCCAATATATTGGGTTCCTATGCATTAGGAAACTATGATTTTAAAAATACGTTCAGCTTGAATTTTATTCTGAACGATAGGAAATCGGATGTTTATAACAGTCTGACCCATCAGCAATACTTCTATCAGAGAACTTCGCAGGATCATATTTTTAATTACAATATGGATATCCATGATTATGATTTTGAAGCAGGTCTCAATCTTGGAAATTCTTTTTACATTTCCAATACCTCTCTGAAAAATACTTATTGGCTTCCCAAAGCTAATTTCTATGTGAGATTCAATAACATTTTCGATTGGTATAATTACAGTTTTAAACTGCTGGGAAGTTACACACAGTTGAGTTCCGAGCCGGAAATTACAAGATCATACGCTTCCTATGTAACAACTTTACTTAACGCACAAAACTACAATCAATACTTCCCTGTACAGGAAGTGGAAAGCTTCAGAGGTTTATCCAATATCAATACCAGAGAATGGAAAGTGGGAGCCAGTCTTAACCTTGGTTATAATATAAGTGTGGAAGGAGAATATTTCAACAGAAAAAATACAGATGATGTATTTCCTGTTTTTGAAAATAATCAGCTGAAAATAAAGAATATAGCGGATCATACATACAGTGGATATGAATTCAATTTTGCTTATGACCGTTTGCGTTTGGGAGACAACTTTTACAGTGTTCAGAAAGTGTCATTTTTCAAATATAAAGATATCGTAGACAGGATATCGTCCGGTTATCAGAATATTGCTGTTTCAGGATTTAAAGACATTTATAAAACACTGTCGGAAGGACAGGTCTTGGGAGCTGTCGTGGGAAGCTACTTTGAAAGAAATGCTCAAGGGCAATTAATCATTGATGAGTTTGGATTTCCCAAAAAAGCTGACGGAATGAAAATTATCGCAGACCCTACACCGGATTTCGTGATGAAATTCACTCATAGTTTTGCTTATAAAAACTTTTCCCTAGATATCAATTGGGAATGGAAAAAAGGTGGCCAGCTCTGGAACGGAACACAGGCGGTTCTCGATTATTATGGACGTTCTTCTGAATCAGGAGAAGACAGAAACATCAAAAATTATATTTTTCAGGGTGTACAGGCCAATGGAACGACAAACCAGATTCCGGTAGATTTCTATGACCCCAACCAGAATGTTCAGGAAAACCGCTGGTCCAGATATGGCTACCTTGGTGTGGCGGAAAACTATGTTCAGAAGGCAGATTATATAAGAATCAGCAATATTTCACTGTCTTCCAGTTTTCCGGTCAACTATGGAAAACAGAATATCAAACTTACTTTTTATGTGAATAATCTAATGCTTTGGCAGGCAAATAAAGGAGCAGATCCCAATCAGCATTTTTATGATATGGACAACGGAAGAGGGCTGGATTTTTTCAATCTTCCGTCTTTTAAAACATTTGGATGTATTGTTTCACTCAAATTTTAACCCATGAATTTCAAATTTATATCATCATATATCATCTCGCTGAGCTTAATATTGTCAACGGTTTTTCTAAAAGCACAGCAGCCATTTCAGGATTTTGAAAAAGAAAAAACCTACGTTCAGACCAATCATGTTTTTTACAAACCTGGCGAGGGAATGTATTTTAAAATATACGTTGTAAAAGGAAAAAACAACCTTCCGGCAGAAGACAGTAAAATTGTAAATTTTGAAATTATTGATCCCGCAGGAAGTGTTTTGAAAAAAATGAAATATGAAATTACCAATGGGTACGCCCAGGGATATTTCTATTTTGATGAAGATATGAAAGGTGGAATCTATAAAATAAGAGCCTTTACCAACTGGATGCAGAATGAAGAAGGGAAAAATACCTTTGAAAAAGAAATTACCCTCCAGAAAATAGTATCTCCAAGAATATTAATGAAACTGGATTTTCCTAAAAAAGGATATGGTGCGGGAGATGAGGTGACAGCCGATTTTTCAATGAGAAGTCTGAGCAATCTTCCCATTCCTTTTTATGAAGCAGATTATACAGTAATGACCAATGGCGAAACCGTTTCAGAAGGGAAATTCATTACCAATAAAGAAGGTAAAAATCAATTGATTTTCAAACTCCCTGAAGTCTTGAAATCCTCTGATGCACTTTTGAATATTAAAGTGAATTTTGATGGATTTACAGAATCTATTTCAAGAAATATTCCAATTGTCCTGAACAATCTGGATGTGAAGTTTTTGCCTGAAGGAGGTACTTTTATCAACGGGATAGAACAAAATATGGCCTTTAAGATTCTGGATGAATTTGAAAAACCTGTAGACGCTGTTCTGGCTGTTTACAATCAGAATCATGAAAAAATAAAAGAAATTTCAGCCTATAATTTCGGGATGGGAAGCTTTCATTTTACCGCTAAAAAAGGAGAAACTTATTATGCAAAAGTTCTAAAACCTGAAAGTAATACACAGACGTTCCATCTTCCGGTAGCAAAAGATGAAGGTTTGGTTTTAAATATTCAGAATGAAAACAAAAAATTGACTTTTACCATCATTTCAACCCATGAAAAAACAATTACCCTGAATGGGAATTTCCGCGGAAAAGAATGGTATACCAAAGATCTTCTAGTGAAAAAAGGCAGCAATTCATTGGAGATTGATGAAAAAGACTTCCCGATAGGAATCTGCAGATTTACCGTTCTGGAAAATAATATTCCTCTTGCAGAACGTATTGTTTTTACCAATAAAGAAAATCGGTTGAATATAAAGGTTAAGCCCGTAAAACAACATTACCTGCCGAGGGAAAAAGTAACACTGAACATCGAAACTACGGATGAAAATAATAGGCCTGTTCCTGCCAACCTTGGCCTGAGTGTGGTGGATGATAAACTATGGACATACGCTGATGATAAGCAGAATCATATCATTTCCTGGCTTCTGATGGACTCCGAGTTGAAAGGGAAAATTGAAAAACCACAGTTTTATTTCGATAAAAAAGAAGAAAAAGCAGATAAAAGCCTGGACCTTGTTATGTTGACAAACGGGTACAGATATTTCGAGCTTATCCCGGAAATCATTACAACCAATAAGTACAAATATCTTCCCGAAAAGAAAAATACAATCTACGGAGTGGTAGAAGATGAAAACAAAAATCCGGTGAAAGCAGATGTTTTTCTTTTAGATACTGATAATAAAAAAATCCTTAAGCAAGCTGCTGCAGAAAATGGACGTTTTTATTTTTCAGACCTGAATGCAGACTATTCATATAAAATTATAGCCAGATCTTCTCAGCCTAAACATCAGTTGAAAATCAGAATTTTGTCTTATAATTTGGATATTAACCCTTTAGTGAAGCAGAAGCTTTCCAATATTGATGTAGAAGAAATTGTAAAAGAAGCTGAGAGAAAAGAAAAGAAGATAGAAAACAGAAATAATACCCAAACACTGAACAAACCCGATGGGTCAGCAAAAGATACTGTTAAGAATAAAAGGATTGAAGAAGTTGTTGTTTTAGGATACAATTTGAAAAAAGGGAAATCCGCAATTACTTCTGCAACAATAACGTCTTCTATGGAAATTCAGAATCCGAATGTAACTTCATTGCTAAGCGGTAAAGTTGCCGGATTAATAATTACACCAACAGGACAGTCCGCAGCCAGTGCACAGATAAGAATAAGAGGAGAAGCATCCATCACCAATAAGCATCCACTATTCATAGTAGACGGTACACCAGTAGAAAATTTCAACACCACTATAAATCCGAACGATATCAATAGTATCACCGTTCTCAAAGACGCTGCTGCTACAGCTATTTATGGAAGCAGGGCTGCAAATGGAGTGGTAATCATAAATTCATATAAAAATAACATTTCAAAAATCAGTTTTGATATTACCCCGAAATCTTATATTGCTGTTGAAGCAGTACCATATGGAAGGCTTATATCATATGCCGGATCAAGAGCATTTGCCTATCCGGAATATAAAACGACCAATACATCTTACCGTTTCGATTACAGAGAAGCGCTTTACTGGAATCCTGTGGTAGAAACCGATAAAAACGGGAAAGCAAAAGTGGAATTTTATAATTCTGATGCCAACTCTACTTTTAGAATTATGACAGAAGGTATTGCTGCATCAGGGCTTGTAGGAAATGATGAAACTACCTATGCTGCTCAGAACCTTATCTCCATAGATGCTAAAATTCCACAATATCTGACAAGAACAGATCAGATGACAATTCCTGTTGTTATTAAAAACAATTCTTCGGAAATAAGGAAAATGACCATGGATGTTATTGTTCCTAATCACGTAAAACTGATGCGCTCTGACAGTTTAATTACCCTGAAACCATTAGAATCAGGAAGATTATTTGTCAAAATACAGACAGATGAAATTGTAGATTCCAACATTCAGTTTACCATAAGATCCGGAGATTTCAGGGAAACCATGATTCTTCCGTTTAAAGTAGAAGAGAAAGGATTCCCACATCAATTTTCCATCATCAATAACAAAACGGAAGATATCAAAATCAATATTCCGGACTATATCAATGGAAGCCTGTTTTCCTCATATTATGTATTTGAAAACACCGCTTTACAAATGTTTGCAGATATTGATCAGCTGAAGAGAGAACCTTATGGCTGCTTTGAACAGCTTTCTTCAACAGTATATCCTAATATTTTTATTCTGGATTATTTAAAATCAAGTAAAAAAATAGATACTGCAACGGAAAATCAGATAATTAAGAATCTGAAAAAAGGATTCCAGAAAATGTTGAGCTATAAAAATAAAGACGGAGGTATCGGATATTTCAGCAGCGAGGAATCAGATGTGGCACTTTCTGCATTTGCCTTACTGGAGTTTACGGATTTAAAAAAATATGTCAATCCGGATGCAAAATTTATTCAGGGACTTTCCTCATTCATTTTATCCAAAAAGAATGCAAATGGATTATTTGAAGTAAGAAAACCTTATGAATCAAAAAAGGATTTTTCAGAATATTCCTGGTCAAGAAATATGTACGTTATATATGCTTTATCCAAACTTGGTTTTAAAAATGAAATAGAAGATTCCTTTACTGTAATGATGAAAAGAGCTTTGGCTACAAAAGATTCTTATCAATTGGCTTTGCTTGCCAATACTGCCGCTCATATGGGAAAACAAAAGGAATATGATGATTTGATGAAGATGCTGGACCAGCAGTATGAAGCGAAGAATGTAAAATCTAAAATCACCTTTACAGGCTCATGGGGAAGATCTGCAGATGCGGAAACCCTTTCGTTATATATCATGGCACTTCAGAAAGACGAAAATCTGAATCGGTTGAAAATTGCGGAAGCAGCAGATCAGCTTATTAATTTCAATGGATATTACGGATTTGGTTCCACTCAGGCAACAACATTGGCCATACAGGCATTGTCTGAATTCTTCTCTAAAAATGAAAAATTAGATGGAACTGAAAGGCCGGTTATCACGATCAATAAAGCAAATACTTATCCTAATATCAGTCTTTCATCAGCATACAAGGCTGGAGAAAATAAGATTAGTATTCACTATCCAATCAAAAATGGACTGCCTTATAAAATAGAATATCAGTATTATACCCTCCAGGCTCCGGAAAGCAAAGATATTCCTGTTACGATGGAATCAAAGCTGAAATCTGCAGTGTCCAGAATAGGAGAGACCAACAGAATGACAGTGACCGTTAAGAACAAAATCAACGGACAGCTTCCAATGACCATTGCGAAGATTGGTATTCCTGCAGGCTTGACTTTACAAAATGCTTTACTAAAAGATCTGATTGATAAAAAGCAGATTTCCTACTATGAAATCTTTGACAATTATCTGGTACTTTATTGGGAGCATTTCAATGCAGAGGAAACAAAAACGATTAATCTGGATCTCAAAGTGGAGTTTGCAGGTACCTATACCGGAAAATCCAGCAATGTTTATCTCTACTATGTGCCGGAAGCAAAACACTGGAATCAGGGAATAACGGCTAATATTGAACCTTAACTTTAATTTTTTAAACTTTAAAACAGACATTCTCAGGGATGTCTGTTTTTATTTTCTATCCTTTTGTATCCTTGTCAAAGTTTTTAATGACAAAAACTAAACTCACTGAAATCTATTAAAAATTAATTTTCAAAAATTATTGAAAATTCAAAAAAATATAATTACATTTGTTACAGAAATCTAAAAGGAAAACAAAATGCAACTTTCAGAAGCAAAAGAAAAATACATTCAGACCTGGGGAACCTTTGCTACCAATTGGGGGATCAACCGTACAATGGCACAGGTGCATGCACTGCTTTTGGCAAGTGGCAAACCTCTTTCTACCGATGAGGTAATGGAGCAGCTGGAAATTTCAAGAGGGAATGCCAACATGAATCTTCGCGCTCTGATAGACTGGGGAATCGTGAAAAAAGAATTTGTAAAAGGCGACCGTAAAGAATATTTCGTTGCAGAAAAAGATGTTTGGTATCTCTTCAAGCAAATTACTAAGGAACGCAGAAAAAGAGAAATAGAACCTGTAATTTCTTTTCTTGAAGAATTAAAAAATATTGAGGATAAAGACTCAGAAGAAGCTCAGGAATTTATCAAGCTGATGAATGACTTCAGTTCGGTAACCGGAAAGATCAACAATATTATGGATCTGGCAATAAAAAGTGATGATCATTGGCTGGTAGGAAAGATTACCAATCTGTTGAAATAGAAAAAGAAAGAGGATGAAAATCCTTTTTTATTTCAAATTAATTTTCAAAAATTACTGAAAATATAAAATTAATAATAATTATGAAAAATTTAATCATTCATTTGTTCCTGATTATTTATTTCAGAAGAAAAGGATCACTTTAAAACCATTGCTGCCATGAAAACATTTGCAAAATATGATTATTACATTCAGTTATTCTTTATAATAATTGGGCCTCAGGCTTTTATATTTGGTGGTTTGTCGGGATTTGTACTGTTTTATTTTATAGTAGGAACTCCTCAATTGGTAAGTTTCCTGATCAAACTGTTTTTTAAAACAAAAAAGTCATCATTGTATATAGCGTATGGGATTGTAATAATACCGGTCTGGATTATTGTAACCATCTTGTTTACAGAGAAACACATCAATGATTTTTTTGGATATGTTTTAATGGCCGCTCTTTTATATAGCCCTGTGATGGCAGCAGCATATGTTTATGACTGCTACAATATTTATAAACCTTATAAATCACAATTATGAAAACGCTCAAAAACCACACATTAATCTACGACAACGAATGTCCGATGTGTAATCTTTACTCCAAAGGTTTTACCAAATGCGGAATGCTGGATGAAGATGGAAGAGAAGCATTTACGGAAATCTCAGTGAGAAATAAAATACTCATAGACTTCAACCGGGCGAAAAATGAAATTGCTTTGGTAGATCATAACAAAAATGAAGTCGTCTACGGATTAGACAGTCTGCTTCTCATTATTGGAAACTCTTTTCCATTGTTGGCAAAAATTGCTCAAACAGGACCTCTCTATTGGTTTTTTCAAAAGTTGTATTCCTTCGTTTCTTACAATAGAAAACAGATTATTCCTTCCTCAAAAGATTATACAGAACAATCTTGTGTTCCGGATTTTAACCTGAAATACAGAATAGCATACATCAGTTTTGTTGTTATTTTTTCAGCCTATATCCTAAGTGAATTTTCCTTGAAGCTGGATTTTAATTTAGAACGAAATTTCCTGAGAGAATTTGCCGTTTGTCTTGGTCAGATCGTTTGGCAGACTCTCTTTTTAAAAAGTTATCTCAAAGATAAAATCTGGGATTATCTCGGAAATATGATGACTGTTTCCTTAATCGGGACTTTACTGTTAATTCCTGCTCTGATGACCAATTTTACCCCTGTCTTTTATCTGATATACTTTGGAATGGTAGTATTGATCATGTTTCTGGAACATATAAGAAGATGCCGAATACTAAAATTAAATTTTCTTCCTACCATTTCATGGATGGTATTCAGGTTCACAGCGCTGGCCATTATTATTCTGACAACCATTTAAATTACAATTTGTATACTCTTAAAACCTCTTAAAATGTCAACAATCTATTTAAATACAATAATCAATGCAGACATCCACTATGTTTTTGATCTGGCAAGAGACATTGATCTGCACCAGCAATCAACCTCAACATCTCATGAAACAGCAATTGCCGGACGTACTTCAGGGTTGATTGAAGAAAACGAAACCGTAACCTGGCGCGCCAAACATCTGGGAGTTTATCAGACCCTCACCACAAAGATTGTCAGTATGGAAAAACCAGTCCAGTTCATTGATGTGATGCAGAAAGGAGCCTTCAAATCTATGCGGCACAGGCATACCTTTAAATCTGTAAACGGGAAAACACTGATGACCGATGTTTTTGAATTTGAATCTCCGCTGGGCATCATAGGGAAATTGTTCAATGCTATTTTTCTTACAGGATATCTCAAAAGTTTTCTGCTCAAAAGAAATGAAATGATCAAAACCGTTGCAGAATCTTCTAGCCATGATGGAATTGCCATTTTTTAACCTGAAAAACACATTATTATGAACTTTTTAAAAGCAGAATGGCGAAAGCTGGCCATCATCAATTACGAAATTGATCCCGAGATCTTATTGCCGTATTTACCTAAAGGAACAGAACTCGATTTTTACAAAGGCAGATGCTATGTAAGTTTAGTTGGTTTCATGTTTTTAAATACAAAACTGTTGGGATTTCCCATTCCTTTTCACCGGAATTTTGAAGAAGTAAACCTGAGGTTTTATGTAAAGAAAAAAGAAAAAGGAGCCTGGAAAAGAGGTGTGGTATTTATCAAAGAAATTGTTCCCAAACCTGCATTAAGTTTTGTTGCCAATTCTATCTATAAAGAAAATTATCACACCATGCCGATGAAAAACCAGATTCATGAAAAAGAAGGTGAACTGCTGATCAGATATTCATGGAAAGATAAAAGCTGGCATTCTATTCAGATTATGGCTGATAGTACACCAAAACCTATGAAAGAAAACTCAGAATTTGAATTTATCACAGAACATTATTTTGGTTTTACAAAAAAAGAAAATATCACTTCCGAATATGAAGTATGCCACCCAAAATGGGAATACTACACCATAAAAGATCATCAGCTGGATATTGATTTTCAAAATATCTACGGAAATGATTTTGAATGTCTGAATCATAAGGAACCAGTTTCTGTAATGCTTGCTGAAGGCTCAGAAATAGAAGTGAGAACAAAGAAATACATCAGCTGAAAAGAACAAAAACAGAAATTTCTGTACTTAAACCATAAACATTGAACCCAAAACCTTAAACCTTAAATTGTAAAACAATGAAAATACTCATAGCCGGAGGCACCGGATTTCTTGGTGAAAATCTGGAGAAATACTTTACAGAAAAAGGAAATCAGGTCTATATCCTGACCCGTAATCCTCAGCGTAAAAACGAAATCTACTGGGATGCCCAAACATTAGGTGAATGGAAAAATAGTTTGGAAAAAGCAGACGTGCTGATCAACCTTACAGGAAAATCTGTGGATTGCCGGTATCACGACAAAAATAAGCAGGAAATATATTCTTCAAGAATTAACAGTACAAAAATATTGCAGAAAGCTGTAGATCAGTGTTCTGAAAAACCAAAAATTTGGCTGAATGCAAGTTCTGCAACCATTTACGTTCATTCTGAACGGCATCTGAATACGGAAGAAAACGGAATTATCGGAGATGATTTCTCAATGAATATCTGCAAAAGCTGGGAGAAAGAATTTTTTGCAGTCGAAAATAAAGAAATAAGGAAAGTTGCCCTTCGCACATCCATTGTTCTGGGAAATAATGGCGGGGCATTTCCTAAGCTGAAAATGGTTACAAAGCTGGGCTTAGGAGGAAAACAGGGACGGGGAAACCAAATGGTAAGCTGGATTCATATTGAGGATTTTTGTAAAGCAATAGACTGGATCATTCAGCATGAAAATATTTCAGGAGCAATCAATATAACCGCTCCGGCTCCGCTTTCCAATGATAATATGATGAAAAAGCTAAGAAAAGAATTGAAAGTCCCTTTTGGGCTCAATGCTCCGGTCTGGCAGCTGGAAATTGCTTCTATTTTCCTGAAAACAGAAACCGAATTACTTTTAAAAAGCCGTAATGTATACCCTGAAAGATTAATAAAAAGCGGATTTCAGTTTTCATTTCCAGGTTTTGATGAAGCCATTCTTAATCTCTTGGAATCCTAATGTTTGTAGATTTCACAAAGGATAATTAAATTAGCGGAAAACTATTCCATATGCTGGTTATACCCAAAATAAAACCCTTTTTTCTTTCATCCTTTTTAATAAGTTCAGTAGTATTTTCACAGGCCCATAATGTGTCTGACGGATATCAGAAACCCACAGACCCTCTTGTAATTCAGAACCTGGACCAATGGCAGGATATGAAATTCGGACTTTTTATGCATTGGGGAACTTACAGCCAGTGGGGAATTGTTGAAAGCTGGAGCTTATGCCCGGAAGACGAATCATGGACCCAGAGAAAACCTGAGCATGGGAAATCTTATGACGAATATGTAAAGAATTATGAAAATCTTCAGACCACTTTCAATCCCACTCAGTTTAATCCACAAAAATGGGCGGATGCGGTAAAAAAAGCAGGGATGAAATATGTGGTTTTTACAACTAAACATCACGACGGTTTTGCAATGTTTGATACCCAACAGTCTGATTATAAGATAACCTCTTCTAAAACTCCCTTTTCAAAAAATCCAAAAGCAGATGTGACAAAAGAAATCTTCAATACCTTCAGAAAAGAAGGATTTAAAATTGGAGCTTACTTTTCAAAACCTGACTGGCATTCTGATGATTACTGGTGGCCTTACTTTCCACCAAAAGACAGAAATGTTAATTATGATCCGAAGAAATATCCTGAAAGATGGGAAAATTTTAAAAAATTCACTTTCAATCAGCTGAACGAGATTACTTCCAAGTATGGTAAAATTGATATTCTCTGGCTGGACGGAGGTTGGGTACGTCCTTTTCATACCATAGATCCTAAAGTAGAATGGCAGCGCACTATCAAAGTAGAGCAGGACATTGATATGGATAAAATAGGAACAATGGCCAGGAAAAATCAACCGGGAATTATTATTGTAGACCGTACCATTCCCGGAAAATGGGAAAACTATGTTACTCCTGAGCAGGCTGTTCCGGAACACACACTTTCGATCCCTTGGGAAAGCTGTATCACAATGGGAGATTCCTTCTCTTATGTTCCCAATGACAACTATAAAACCTCCCAAAAGATTATTGAAACCCTGGTGAAAATCATTTCAAGAGGTGGAAATTACCTGATGAATATCGCTCCCGGGCCCAACGGAGATTACGATGCCGTTGTCTATGAAAGATTACAGCAAATTTCCGGCTGGATGGACAAAAATCAGGCTGCTGTTTTTGCTACAAGAAGTATTGCTCCCTATCACGAAGGAAACTACTATTATACCCAAAGTAAGGACCATCAGACTGTAAATGTATTCCATCTTGATGAGCAGGCAGAATATAAGGCTCCGGAAGCACTTACCTTTTCCATCCCGGAAAATTTTAAGCCGAAATCCTTGAAAATATTAGGTCTTTCATCAAAAATTCAATGGAAAAAAACAGCAGGAAATACACTTGAAATCCAATTACCTGAAGAAAGAAAAAAGCTGAAATACGCAACCGTAATCCAAATCGTGCAATAATGAGACTATTTCGTTTTAAACTTACAGGAGTAGTATTATTGTTGAATGTGGTGATTGTTTCTGCCCAAAAACCTTTATATAAAGACTCCAAACAGCCCATTGAAACCAGAATTCAGGATCTGTTGAAGAGAATGACCCCTGAGGAAAAATTCTGGCAGTGTTTTATGATACCCGGAGATCTGGATCATGTTCCGAAAGGACAGTATTCCCATGGAATTTTTGGGTTACAGGTAAGTGCAGGAAACCAAGGGGGCGGTGCTGCAGGACAGTTACTGAAGTACAATGCCAATGAAGATGCTGAAAGACTGGTGAAGAAAATCAATGCCATTCAGAAATATTTTGTTGAAGAATCAAGATTAGGAATTCCGATTATTCCTTTTGATGAAGCTCTGCACGGATTGGTGAGGGAAGGGGCTACAGCTTTTCCACAGGCGATTGGCCTTGCAGCCACTTTCAACCCGGAATTGATGAATAAAGTCTCAACAGCAATTGCGAAAGAATCAAAATTGAGAGGAATCCGCCAGATTCTGACCCCTGTAGTAAATCTGGCGAGCGATGTAAGATGGGGCAGGACAGAAGAAACTTACGGCGAAGATCCCTTTCTGACCTCTGTAATGGGAGTCAGTTTTGTCAGTTCATTTGAAAATATGGGAATCATCACCACTCCGAAACACTTTTTAGCCAATGTAGGAGAAGGCGGAAGAGATTCATATCCTATTCATTGGAGTAAAAGATATCTTGAGGAAACCCATTTAATCCCTTTTTATAATGCTTTTACAAAAGGAAAAAGCCGTTCAGTGATGACTTCCTATAACTTGCTTGATGGAAGACCATCAACAGCTAATCATTGGTTACTGACTGAAAAATTAAAAAATGACTGGAATTTCAAGGGCTTCGTCATCAGTGATGCAAGTGCAGTAGGAGGAGCAAATGTGCTTCATTTTACAGCAAAAGATTATGACGATGCTTCTGCACAAGCAATTAATGCAGGGCTTGATGTGATTTTTCAGACAGAATATAAACATTATGAACTCTTTATTCCCCCTTTTTTGGATGGAAGAATTTCAAAAGAAAGAATTGATGATGCCGTTTCAAGAGTGTTGAGAGCCAAATTTGAGCTTGGATTATTTGAAAATCCTTACGTTTCACTCAAAGAAATTGAAGAATTAAAAAAGCTGAATCATAAACCTCTGGCAGAAAAAACAGCTGCAGAATCTTTCGTTTTGCTTCAGAATAATAATCAGACGCTTCCCGTTCCCGGAAGTGTTAAAAAAATTCTCGTGGTAGGAACAGATGCCGTTGATGCGAGATTAGGCGGTTATTCAGGCCCCGGAAACAAAAAAGTAAATATTGTTGACGGAATTAAAAATTACATCAGAGATAAAAATATTGAAGTCGTTTATTCAAAAGGCATTGATTGGAATGTAAAGGATTTTACCGTGATTTCCAATGAATATCTATCCTCTGAAAACAAAAAAGGGCTAAAAGGAACCTACTTTTCAAATACCGATTTAAAAGGAAATCCGGCTTTCGAAAAACAGGATGAACAGCTCAATTTCAAATGGACCCTATATTCTCCCGATCCTCAAAAACTTCCCCCAGATCAATATAGCATCCGCTGGACAGGAAAACTGGAAGCTCCGGATTCAGGCAAGTATCAGTTAGGATTGCGCGGAAATGACGGCTTCAGATTATACCTTGATGGAAAATTAGCCATTGATCAATGGGAAAAATTAAGCTACTCCACCAAAACAATTGATATAGATTTTTTAAAAGGGAAAAAATACGACATTACCATTGAATTTCATGAAAACCGTGGAGAAGCCAATCTTGAACTGATCTGGAACTATGGACTTCATCATTACGCGAAAGACTATCAGGAAGCTTTAAATCTTGCTCAGAACACAGACTATATCATTGTTGCCGCCGGTATTCATGAAGGCGAATTTCAGGACCGTTCCTCATTAAGTTTGCCAGGAAATCAGGAAGCATTTATTCAGGAAATTTCAAAATTGAAAAAACCTGTAACAGTAGTTTTAGTAGGAGGATCTGCTATAAAAACAACCGTCTGGAAAGATAAAGTAGGAGCTATTTTAGATGTTTGGTATCCGGGAGAAGAAGGAGGAAACGCCATAGCAAAAACGCTTTTCGGGGCTGAAAATCCGTCTGGAAAATTACCCATAACATTTCCGGTTGAAGAAGGCCAGCTGCCTTTGACGTATAATCATCATCCAACAGGAAGAGGAAATGATTACCATGACCTGAGTGGTGAACCATTGTATCCGTTTGGATTTGGTTTAAGTTATACTACCTTTGAAATCTCCGGTTTACAGCTGAACAAAGTCAAATATTCAGAAAATGAAACTATTATGGCTACAGTCAATGTGAAAAATACAGGATCAAAAACAGGAAGTGAAGTCATTCAGCTATATGTAAAAGACTTATTGGCAACCGTTTCAAGACCGGTTATTGAACTCAAAGGATTTCAGAAAGTAGAATTGCGGCCCGGAGAATCAAAATCTGTCACCATTGAAGTTCCCATAAAGCAATTACAGTTTATGAATGAAAAAATGGAATGGACGGTAGAAAAGGGAACCTATAGAATTATGGTCGGCAATTCATCCAAAAATCTTCCCTTAAAACAAAATATTGAAGTTTTATAAAACAAAAAAGAGCAGAAATTTCTGCTCTTTTTAAGTATGTTTTTTTGAAGATATTTAGTATTTTCTGGCTAATAAAACGTTCAATAAGAATGTTCCGGTCCAGTTACTGTTATTGGAACCATTATTTCCAATGAAATCTATACGGGCCACAGATACGGTAAGTCTGGTTCTTCCTGCAGTACCATTATTGGCAAGGCTTACAAAAGATGCTGTAAATACATCCGGGAAACTTGAATTATTTCCTGCCGTAAGAATTGGATACATATTGGCAACGTTGAACGGAGTACCCTGATATTCATAAACCAGGGTCATTCTGCTGGCATTGGAATAGAGTGAAGTATGAGCATTATCTACTGATGTTTTACTAATAATCCACCATCTGTCGTTTGCTGTTCCTGTGTCATAACCTGCATTCGTGTGGTTGGTCCAGTCGGCAACAGGTGCAGTACCAAGTCTGTGAGGAGGAATGAGAACTTGTGTTCCATAGATTTCCACATTGCTCGGCTTAGGTAGAACTGTAAAGGACAAATCCCACGTTCCACCAGTAGTATTACTGTTGTTCACGACTTCAGCATAGGCTCCGATAGGAATTACAAAAGAAGGAACAGGAGTGTTGTCAATTCTTAGAGTATTACCGCTGGAAGCCTGGAGTGTGATATTATTCTGCGAAATATTTTTAATCTTATAAATTCTCCCCGTAAAACTTGTTGTTCCCGTTCCGATGACCGGAAGGGTAAATGTCGCATCGGCTGTTCCATTATAAGTAATATAATGGTCGGTAGTCTGAATATTATAAGTTGTGGCTGTGACTTCGCTATAGCCAGCCCTTAAGGAACCATTTACGGCAAGTGTACTGTTAGGGGTTGTTGTGTTAATACCTACTTGTGCAGTTAAGGGAAGGGCTCCAAATAAAAGGATCAAAATGTATTTTTTCATGTGTTGGGAAATTTGGTTTCCATCAAATATAGAAAAAAAATAACTAAAAGTTAAATAAAACTTAATAAATTTATGTTATTAAGTAAATCGTTTATCTAATAATGCGTTAACTTTTGAAAAATACTAAACCAACCTGCACGGAACTTCCAAATCTTCGGTAAGATAATAGCTGCAGCAAAGGCGATGGTAGCCATCTGCAATGATCAGTTCATTTTCACCTCTTACAAGTAATATAGGCGAAAGCTTTTTATTTTTTTCTACTTTTTTCAGGTTTTCTTTTACATGAATATTGGTTTCAGGAAGCAGGGCAAGCTTGCTGGCTCTTAAAATATCTTTCGATTTTTTTGTAATCGTAGGGGCTGCCTTTAATTTTTCAACCATTTTTCTGGCTTTATCAGGTTCAAAAAGCAATTCCAGATAATCCTGTGCTGCAGGAAAATCGTGGACTTCAGGTTCTTTCATCCAGATACTGTCTTTGGTCAGATTCCCTTTTTTTACAGACGTTTTCATACGTGTTTATTTAAAGATAAATGTATGAAAAATAGACCGTTATTAACGACTGTTATTTCAAATGGGACAATGGTTTTATAATACGGATTTTACTTTCCAAAAAAAATATTGGTATGATATGTGTAAGATTTATCATGAACCGGAATGAATTTAATTAAGACTATAGAATTGATTAAAATCATTCAAAAATATGAACATTATGAAAAAGTTTTTAATTTCAACACTACTAGTATTAGGTTTATCTATGAATGTTTCAGCTCAGAAACGTCCACCAGCTCCTCCACATCCATCAAAAACGGAATTGGTGAATATTAAAATGCAAGAGCTTACCAAAAAATACAATACTGAGAAAAAACTCATTCTTAATCATCCGCTTGCAACCAAACAGATGAAGAGAGATCAGATGAAGGCTTTAAATAAAAGATATGAGGTAGAAAAACGATTGCTTAGAGAGGCTAAATAATGCTTAATTTTTGCAGTTATTAAAATTGAAAAAATCGGTTTTTATATTTTAAATTTTGATGAATTTTCAATGTAAAATAAAATTTATTGAAAGAGAACGCGTTATGTGTTCTCTTTTTTTGTTTAAAATTGAATAAAATAGTCTTGTTGATGCATTTTAAGATCAGTTTTCAGAAACATAAAACATCCAATATTTTTCCTTAAATTCGCATAAAAATTTTTAAAGTAATGAATTACGATATTATTGTCATTGGAAGTGGTCCTGGTGGATATGTTACTGCGATCAGAGCAGCGCAATTAGGTTTCAAAACCGCAATTATCGAGAAAGAAAATTTAGGAGGAATCTGCCTTAACTGGGGATGTATTCCAACTAAAGCTTTATTGAAATCTGCTCAGGTTTTTCATTATATCAACCATGCTGAAGATTATGGTTTGAATAAAGTGGAGGCTAGTTTTGAATTCCCGAATGTAATTCAGAGAAGCCGTGGTGTTGCCAGCAAAATGAGCAAAGGAATCGAATTCTTGATGAAAAAGAATAAGATTGACGTAATTCTTGGTACTGCAAAAGTACAGAAAAGTAAAAAAGTTTCTGTAACAGATAAAGAAGGAAAAGTGACTGAATATACAGGTACTCATATCATTATCGCTACAGGAGCTCGTTCAAGAGAATTACCAAACTTACCGCAAGATGGTAAAAAAGTAATCGGATACAGACAGGCATTATCTCTTCCTGAGCAGCCGAAATCTATGATTGTTGTAGGTTCCGGAGCTATCGGGGTAGAATTTGCTGACTTCTATAACACAATGGGAACAAAAGTAACTGTTGTTGAATTCATGCCAAACATCGTCCCTGTAGAAGACGAAGAAATCTCTAAACACTTAGAGAAATCTCTGAAGAAAACAGGAATCGAGATCATGACAAACGCTTCTGTAGAAAGTGTTGATACAAGCGGTGAAGGAGTAAAAGCTACTGTAAAAACTGCTAATGGAAATATCACTCTGGAAGCTGATATCTTATTATCCGCTGTAGGTATTGCTGCTAATATCGAGAACATCGGTTTAGAAGAAGTAGGAATCCAGACTGATAAAGGAAGAGTATTGGTAAACGAATGGTACGAAACTTCAGTACCTGGTTACTATGCAATCGGAGATATTATCCCAACTCAGGCTTTGGCTCACGTTGCTTCTGCAGAAGGAATCACTTGTGTTGAGAAAATCAAAGGAATGCACGTTGAGAAAATTGACTATGGTAATATTCCTGGATGTACTTACTGCCACCCTGAAGTAGCTTCTGTAGGTCTTACTGAAAAGCAGGCTAAAGAAAAAGGATACGAAATCAAAGTTGGTAAATTCCCTCTTTCTGCAAGTGGTAAAGCTACTGCAAACGGAAATACAGACGGATTTATCAAAGTGATCTTCGATGCTAAATATGGTGAGTGGTTAGGATGCCACATGATTGGTGAAGGAGTAACGGATATGGTTGCTGAAGCTGTGGTAGCAAGAAAACTTGAAACAACAGGTCACGAGATCATCAAATCTATCCACCCGCACCCAACAGTTTCTGAAGCAATTATGGAAGCTGCTGCTGCTGCTTACGGTGAAGTGATTCACATTTAATTTTAAATGTATAGAAATCTATATATAAAAAGCCCGGAGAAATCCGGGCCTTTTCGTTTTCAGAAATCTGTAAGAGGTATTCATTTACTGTACTGGAACTGCCGAGATAATGTTTTCTCCCCAATTTGCCCCTCCCAAACGATCTAAATAAACAGAAGAGGACGGAGTTCCTATCACTTCTGAATTTCCAACAATGAGCCAGTAAGTTTTATTCGTCCCGGAATTATTGCTGATAAGAAGCTGTCCATTGGCAATATTATATTTTAGTGCCCCTGAAGGAACAGGTCCCTGAAGCATACCACTGACCTTATCAGCA
Organism: Chryseobacterium sp. S90; assembly: GCF_047444895.1. Lineage (NCBI taxonomy): Bacteria > Pseudomonadati > Bacteroidota > Flavobacteriia > Flavobacteriales > Weeksellaceae > Chryseobacterium > Chryseobacterium sp. S90. Next base: position 100,571 of record NZ_JBLGCX010000003.1, read on the forward strand.
CTTCCCTGAATGTCAGGGCTTTTATTAGTGAAAAGTTGAGAATCTGAAAAGGTAGATCTGAACCATACATAATCATCAGAATCTAACACTGAATTGTTATTATTTACCGATAATAAATTAACGGTAACAAGCCATTTTCCCGGAGGGAGCACAATATTAGAACCTGTTTGATGATAATTGTAATCATATAAAAAGGGAAGATTATATCCATTTCCCATGGTTCCCACTACAAGCTCTAAACTTTGCTTTTTCCATGTTCCTACACCATTTTCATCTGATGTGAGTACTTTATTTTTACCCTGCAGTCCATCATTTATTTTAATTCCAGGGAGAGGTGATGCAGAAGTTCCTGAAGTAGAGATATCCACTTTTACAGAAGGTGAAAGTATTCCAAAGCCTGCATTTCCTGTTTCTGAAACAATAAAATCGTCTGATAACTGGGCTAATGACGGAGGTCCGGATGTTGGGTTATTTTTTCCTCCGTCTACATGGAAAGTACCGAGAGGATTTGCTGTATTTATCCCTACCTGTCCAAAAATAAAAGTACTCATAAAAATAAAGGAAGCGGCGAAATGTTCCATTTTCAATAATGTCATGTGTTTTTTGTTAGTTTGATTAAACGCAGCAAAATTAGAAGAGCATTATTAATTAAGCAATGAACAAATGTTAATAAATTTGCCTTTTGATTCTACTTAAAGCCTGAGGGGTAATTCCCAGATAAGAAGCAATATATTTTTGTGGAATCTGTTTGATTAAAATAGGATTTTCTTTAAATAAATTCTGATATCTGTCTTTGGCAGAATATTTTAAAAAGGAGTAGAGTCTTTGAGACCGTTCCAGAAACATATTCTGATGGGCAATTCTTCCAATGCGTTCTGCATTCTTTGTTTTTTTGTAAATATCCTGAAGATCCTGGTAAGTAAACCGATAAAGCAATACATCTGTCAATGTTTCAATCCCATATACAGAAGGAGTTCTGGTAATAAAAGACTCATCAGCACAGGCAAACTTTTTTTCAAACATAAAGTCATACGTAATATCTGTTTCTTTATTTTCATCCGTTGGGATAAAGAACCTTAATATTCCTTTTGATAAGAATGACAGATGATCTTCTTGATCACCAGGGTATAGAATAATTTCTTTTTTTTTAAACTCCTGAACAAACATTTTAGAGGCTATTATTTCCCAATCTTCGGAGGTGATCCCAAAATGAGTCTGTAAGTATAAGTAGATTTCATCCATAGGTGCTTTTATAGATTTGATTATAAATGTTATTCTTACATGGCTATTGTTTTGATATATCAGAATTTTACAGCAAATATGAACAATTAATCCATGATAAATATTAAAATAATTTTAAAATCAGCATATTTATAAAAATTAACTCAATTATTCCAGGCTGTTTCCTTACATTTATTCTATGAATTTTGACAGAGTAGGACTTGTTTTATCAGGCGGCGGTACCAAAGGAATCGCTCATGCAGGAGTATTAAAATTCTTACAGGAAAAAGGGATTGAAATAGATATACTTTCCTGCTGTAGCGCGGGGTCTATTGTAGGATGCCTTCATGCCATCGGGAAAACTCCCGAAGAAATCCTGGAATTTTTCAATTCCATATATTTTTTCAATTGGAAACATTTTACATTTAATCAGCCGGGACTTGTTTCTTCAGTGATTTTCAGGAACTATCTGAAGCCTATCTTCCATGACATGAAATTGGGTGATCTTGATATTGAAGTGAAAATTGTAGCCACAGAATTGGTTTCCGGAACCCAGAAGATTTTTGACAAAGATTTTGAGATTGTGGATGCCATTATTGCCTCATGCTCCATTCCCGGAATAACAACTCCATACATTATTGGTGAGGAAATGTATTGTGATGGAGGTGTGCTGAACAATTTTCCGGCAGATATCATCAGAGACGATTGTGATAAGCTGATCGGAGTGTTTGTATCTCCACCCAATGAAGCTAAGATTAAAGATCTGAACTCCATTAAAGCAATTGTTTCCCGTTCTTACGATTTACTTTCCTATAGAATTGAAAAAGTAAAATTTGAGTACTGCGACTGGTTCATTTCCTCCCAGAAACTATCTTCTTATGGCACTTTTGAGCGAAGAAAAGACAGACTGGAAGAGATTTTCGATATTGGTTATAAAGCAGCTAAAGAAAGCTATGAAGCCAGTGGCTTTTTTGAAGAATTAAAACAGTCCGGAACATAAAAAATCCCGCATCAATGCAGGATTTTTATTTTATATTAAAGAAACTCTAAGTCTTTAATGAAATTTATATACAGACTATAAAACTTCCAGCTTCTCTCCTCCGGCTTCCAGCTTAATTTTTAACTACATATCCGTCCTGACGTACAATTTCATTATCGTTGGCATCATTTACAACCAGTGTATAAGGAGCTTTTTTTGGAGAATCGGTAAGGTAATTTCTCCAGATCTGATAGCTGTGTCCTTCATTGCTGAAGGAGATATAATAATTTCCTCCGGTACCGTCAGGAATCATTTCCCCATCGCTGATAATCATACTGGGTTTAGCTGTGATCTTTGCATTGGCATTCCATGACTGGTAAAGATACTTGCCGTTTGGCTGTTTGTCGATTCTGATCTTGAACTTTTTGGTTTTAATAATGACCGTTTTAGGTACCTGTTGAAGAGCAGATGAAGTTACAGAAATATCTGTTTTCGGAGTCGGAACTTCTTTGGCATAAGCGAAAGAAAACTGCGCTAAGCAGAAAGTCCCTAATAAAAGTTTTTTAATCATTTTCTTATATTTTGTAGTGATGTTAAGCCTCATCAAATTTAGAGCCATTTTTCAATGTTTCAGAAGAACTCAGGAAGCTCCAAAAGAGATTTTCAGATTTCTGAAGGCTTGTTATGTGAAATAATTATATTGATTTTCAGTTAATTATAAATTTGTTTGAAAAAAATCGCCGGTTTTTGAAACAACTGAATACTTTTCTTCTGTACATTTGTACCATCAAAGGATCTCGTTCCTTTATTATCAAAATGAAACTAATTAACTTTAAGTTTTTTCTATTAAAAGTATCAGAAATCATCTTTACGATTTTTAATACTTCTCCTCCTGTAATTTCTTAATTTTTTCGAAAGAATTATCACATAATTCGTACTCTGTTTTTTCATATACCGAAGAAATAGAGCACAATCCCTGTTTTCAAATATAATCAAAAACAAAAAACAAAACTATGGAATTAGCTTTTCATGGCTGGATGATTCCGGCCGTAATTGCACTGTTGTGCGTACTTTTTTATAAATTCATTTTAAGAATTTTCTTTGGATTAATCATTGTTCCCCAGGACAAAATAGGTTTAGTAACCAAGAAATTCGTGTTGGTAGGTAAGCAGGAACTTCCGGAAGGAAGGATTATTGCAACCAATGGAGAAGCGGGCTTTCAGGCTCAGACATTAGCTCCGGGTGTATATTTCAGAAAATGGATATGGCAGTATTCTATCGATTTTCAATCTTTTACAGTGATTCCGACCGGAAAAATAGGATTATTACTGGCAAAAGATGGAGCAGAATTAGAGACCGGAAGAATCTTAGGAAGAAAAGTGGATTGTGATTCTTTTCAGGATGCTGAAGCTTTTTTGAAAAACGGAGGAAGGAAAGGCCGTCAGACCGCGATTATTGCGCCTGGATCCTATAGAATCAATACGCTGTTATTTGAAATAGAATTAACCGATATGACTCAGATTCCTGATAATGCAGTAGGGATTATCACAACCATGGAAGGAGATCCTTTAGCTGAAGGTCAGATTGCTGGTAAGATTATCAGTGATCATAATAAGTTTCAGGATGTAGATACTTTTTTAAACAATGGAGGATTTAAAGGGCTTCAGGAGCAGGTAATCCTGGCGGGTTCTTATTTCCTGAATCCCTGGTTTACAAAAGTTGAAATGGTGAAAATGACGGAAATTCCTATTGGCCATGTGGGAGTTATTATCAGCTACGTGGGAGAAGAAGGACAGGATTTGAGCGGGATTGATTTTAAGCATGGAAATATTGTTGAGAAAAGTCATAAAGGAGTTTGGGCAGAACCCATTGGTCCCGGAAAATATCCCATCAATCCTTATATTATGAAGGTTGAACTTGTTCCTACCACCAATTTGGTACTGAACTGGGCGTATGAAAGAAGTGAATCCCACCAGCTGGATAAAAATCTTTCAACAATTACGGTACGAAGTAAAGACGGTTTCCCATTCAATCTTGATGTTTCTCAAATCATTCATATTCCTACCTATGAAGCTCCGAAAGTGATAGCCCGTTTTGGAAATATGATCAATCTTGTAAGTCAGGTTTTGGAACCAACCATTGGAAATTATTTCAGAAATTCAGCGCAGGACAGTGATGTGATTGCCTTCCTGGGAACCCGAAAAGAAAGACAGCAGTCGGCAAAAGACCATATCAGCAGTGTTTTGGAACAATATAATGTAAATGCTGTGGATACTTTGATTGGAGCGATTGTTCCTCCGGAAAGTCTGATGAAAACCTTAACGGATAGAAAATTGGCGGAAGAACAGAAAATTACGTATGAAACTGAAATGCTGGCTCAGGAAACACGTCAGGCTTTAGAAAAAGAAACGGCTGTTGCTGACATGCAGAAAGAAATTGTAAAAGCAGATCAGGGTGTTTTGATTGCGGAAAGAATAGCTGATGCATCAGTAAAAAAGGCAACCGGAGATGCCAATTCAGTAAGATTACAGGCGAATGCGGAAGGAGACAGACTGAAACTGTTAGCAACAGGTGAAGCAGAAAAAACAAGACTTCTCGCCAAAGCCGAAGCAGAAAAAATAGAATTGCTGGCAAAAGCAAATGCAGAACAAATTTCATTAACAGGTAATGCTGAAGCAGAAAAAATTCTGGCCATTGGTAAATCTAACGCGGAATCTTACAAGCTATCGGTAGAAGCAATGGGCGGAAATAATTTTACCCAATTGAAAATCATGGAGAATATAGCCAGCCAGAATGTAAGAATAATGCCTGAGGTATTAATTGGCGGTAACGGAGATTCAGCAAATGGCGGAATCAGCGGACTTCTGGGACTTCAGCTGTTGGAGCAGGTGCAAAAGAAAAATGCTGAAACGGTTACTGTGATTGAAGAGAAACCGGATAACAATTCTTGATTTTAGCATAAGGAATAATTAAACTAAAAAAATCGCCCGGAAATTTTTCCGGGCGATTTCCTATTTTTTATACTGTATAACTTGCAAACGCCTCTTCCAGGCTTTCAAATTTACCTTTAAACTCATCAATAGGACAATCCTGAAGAATATTTCCTTTATGAATAAGAATAACTCTTGAACAAAGTGCTTCTACTTCCTGCATGATGTGGGTAGAAAGTAAAACGGTTTTCTGCTGGCCGATTTGCTTTACCACATTACGAATTTCAATGATTTGATTGGGATCCAGACCATTGGTAGGTTCATCCAGAATCAGTAAATCCGGCTGATGAATAATAGCTTGTGCCAATCCTACACGTTGCTTGTAGCCTTTTGAAAGCTGCCCAATCTTTTTGGATTTTTCAGGCGTGATTCCTACCAGTTCTATCACCTCATCTACTCTGGATTCAGGGATTTTGTGGATATTGGCTACAAACTGAAGGTATTCTTTTACGTACATCTCCAGATAAAGCGGATTGTTTTCAGGAAGAAAGCCTATTTTCTTTTTGCTTTCAATCTCATGGTTTGAGATATTCATACCATTGAAGATGATTTCACCCTGGTCAATTTTCAGTGCTCCGACAATAGATTTCATCAGGGTAGATTTTCCGGCACCGTTCGGGCCAAGAAGACCGATGATCTCGTTTTTATCAATAGAAATGTTGATATTGTCAAGGGCAGTCTGCTCACCAAATTTTTTGGTTAAATTGATTATCTGAAGCGGCATAAGTTTTACTATCTTTTTGCAAAAATAAAATAAAAAAACTCATCCGATAGAATGAGTTTCGCAATATTTATAAAATATAATTATTTTCTTGATTTTTTCTTGGTTCCACCTGTTGCCGGGGCAGCAGTAGAGGCTGTATTTCCGTTTCCTTTATTCACTGAAGGATTTATAGAAGCAGGTTTGTCATACATGGCATACTTTCCATTAGCTCTTCCGAAAATCTTCTCCACCTGTTTTTGGGTTAAAAACTGTGATTTTCCAATGTATTTCCGGTTTTTGTTGATCACCTGGATAAACTGCATGGTTTGCTGGCCATAATTCTTTTCATAATGAAGCTCGATGATATCATTAGGCAATTCCAACACAACATTCTCTTCCGGAGTGGAGATAAAACCATCCATAATAAGTCTGTATAGTCCGGCAACATCACCATTAAGATTCTGAAATGAAAAAGATCGGATTGTATTCAGGTTGCTGGTGTTCAGATCCTGGTAGTTGACTGTAAATTTATCTTCCTTTTTATAGAGACCAACGGAATTATCTTTACCAATTTCCACCAAACTTTCATTCTTCAACACTTTAATCTGTGAGAAAACTGAAATACCGAACATACATGTAATAAGTAGAATTATTTTTCTCATGAATTGAATTTTAATGTTTTATAAAATTGGTGTACATAAAATTACTAATAAAAAGGCTAAAAAGCAATTTTATTTGTTAAAGCAAAAATAACATTTTTTTTTAATATTTCTATGAGATCATCCGTCGATGCTATGGATGTCATTGTTTGTGTAAGTGATTGCTAATTAGTTGATTGGTTCTTTTTTACGAAAGTGAAGCCAATTGGGTTTAAAGTTGATTGCCAATTATCAATGTGATGTAATGTGTTGAAAAACAGATTGAAAATCTCTTAAGTGAGGTTGAGAGAGAAACTAATTTAAAATAAATGTTAAAAAATGCCTGTATAGATTAATTTCTAAAAGGAGCCGAAACACAACAATGCAATTTTCTGGAAATAGGTTTATAACAGTTTATTTCTGGAAACAGCAGAGATTAAGACATCAAATTCCTTTTTATAACTTCTTCCCACAGGAATTTTATGATTGTTGACAACAATTTCATTATTATTGAATGCCATCACAAAAGCAGAATTAATGATAAAAGATCTGTGAATTCTCACAAAACTTTTACTTGATAACGTCTGTTCCAGGTCTGTAATTTTACTTTTCGAGATAACACTTTCATTGGTAATGAGTACTATTTTGATATCATTTCCCTGACTTTCAAAATAAGCGATGTCTGAAAGTATAAGTTTCCGGTGCATTCCTTCAGTTTTGACGAGGATAAAATCTTCTGTATGGCCGGCGGTAGTTCTCAGGATACGTTCCACAGATTTAAAAAAGCGTTCAAAAGTAATCGGTTTCAGGAGATAATCTACCGCTTCCAGTTCAAAACCTTCAATGGCAAAATCCCGATAAGCTGTGGTGAAAATAGTCTTGGGCTTTTTAGGCAGTGACTTCAGAAAATCAATCCCGTTAAGCTGAGGCATCTGAATATCCAGAAACATAAGGTCTACAGTCTTATTTTGCAGTATTTTATAAGCCTGCATTGCATTCTGAGCTTTTCCCACCAGCTTTAAATCGTCGATCTTAAAAATATGGTTTTCCAGTAATGACATGGCCAGAGGTTCGTCATCTACAATAATACAGTTAATCGTCATGTGAAGGAGTGATTATTTCAACTTTAAAAATATAGTTTTCCTGTGAGATACTGAAGGTAAAATGTTCATGATAGTGATACTGCAGCTGTCTTTGTATGTTCTCCAGCCCGATCCCTTTTTCATTGGCTGTCTGGTGGGCTGAGAAGGAGTTTTCAATTGTAAAGACAGAATACTGGGAATTCGTTTCCATATGAATCTTTATTTCCGTGGTTTCTGAACTTTTTCCTACTCCATGTTTAAAGGCATTTTCCACCAAAGTAAGATAGAGCAGGGGCGGAATGGTATTCGGGGAGTTTAATCTGATGTTTTTTTGAATTTTTAATCTTTCATCATGATACCGCAGGCTTTCCAATGCAATATAATGCTCAATAATCGCCAGCTCATCAGACACCGAAACCCATTTTTTCTGCCCTTTGTATAAAATATAATCCAGAATATCAGAAAGCTGGCTGATGGATTGGGAGGTTTTATCAGAATGGGTGATTGACAAAGAATAAATATTATTCAGGGTATTAAAGAGAAAATGAGGATTGAGCTGAGATTTGAGCGATTGCAGTTCCAGTTCAGTCTTTTCCTTTTGCAGTTTGATAGTACGTTCCTTTTCATCCTTATACCGTATGAAAAACATGATGGAAATAAAGATAAATGCCCCACTGATAATTGTGAATGTATAATGGAGTAAAAGGTAAGGGATATCTATAAAAATACTGTAAACACTGTCTTTCTCTTCCTTGGTAAAAAGAGGTTCTGCAATATAAACAAGGAAAAGCCTGTTGATGACAGAAATAAGATAGAGACTGATCATAAGATACAGCGAAAACTCAGCATATCTTTTTCGGTCAAAAAAACGGCGGATCAGCACAAAATAAATAAAGTTGGCTCCTGCAATCTGGAAAATCCAGTGGCAAAAGTTATAGATCATCATTTCTTTAAAAGTTCCACTCTCATATTCTCCATACATTCTTGCCGTTCCGAATAAAAATAAAGCAGTCCAGAAGAACAGCTGGAAGTATAGAGTTTGTCTGATCTGAGTTCCTGATGGAGTTTTCATCATCTTCAAAAATATAAAAACTTAAGTTACACCAGAGAAATGGTATGCAAAAGACTTTAAAATAATGTCAGATAACATCATTTATGCTATAAACTGTCTATTCTGCTATTGGTAGTGAATAACCTGTTGTCCGGATTCCATGTAAGAAGGTAGTTTGAAATAGGTCAATATTTGCATAAAAAAATAATGACGGAACGTTCTGAAAGGCTTTACGGATTGGATCATCTGAGGGCCGCTGCTATTTTACTTGTATTACTATATCACTACAGAGCCTTTAAACATCCTGGCTGGATAGACAGTATCGGGAGATTTGGGTGGACAGGAGTGGACCTTTTCTTTGTGTTAAGTGGTTTTCTAATCTCAGGACAACTGTTTAAAGAAATAGAAAACAATGGAAATATCAGCCTGAAAATATTTTATATAAAACGGTTTTTCAGGATTATTCCCGCTTATTTTTTTACTCTTTTTCTCTATTTTACATTTCCTTTTTTCAGGGAAAGGGAAGCGTTATCTCCTTTTTGGAAGTTTGTTACCTTCACTCAAAACTATGGGCTTGATGTCATCAGCCGGGGAACATTTTCTCATGCGTGGTCATTGTGTATCGAAGAACAATTTTATCTTATTCTGCCTTTGTTCCTTTTGATATTAGCACCAACAAAACTGTTCAGATATATGGCTGTTCTGATGATTGTCGTCATTGGGTTTTCTATTGCAGCAAGGCTGATGGCATGGAATGAATTTATTGCAGCAGCAGATACATCCTCCACAGATTTCTGGAAATTATGGTACATGAAAACATATTATCCTACCCACACAAGATTAGATGGCCTGGGAACAGGTGTTTTGATCGGGTATCTCATGCAGTATTCTTCAATGTTTAAAAACATCGTTGCTGACAATGGAAATAAGCTTTTCTTTCTTGGAATAGCACTGCTGGGAGTTTCATTTTGGATATGTAATGAACAGGCTTCAAAAACGGCTTCTGTATTTGGTTTTACATTGGTAGCGGTAAGCTATGGAATTATTCTGCTGGCTGCTATTTCCCAATCGTCCTTCCTGTATCGTTCAAAGTCATATATTACTGCTCAGCTGGCTGCTTTATCATATGCAGTTTATCTTTCACATAAAGGTATTATCCATATGGTGCAGGAACTCCTTGATTATTTTAAATTTGAAACCTCAGACAATATCACTATTCTTATCTGTCTGCTGGCTTGTATTTTGGGTGGTTTATTCTACCAATTTATTATTGAGAAACCTTTCTCGGTCATTAAATCCAGGGTTTTGAAAAAACTTGCTTAGCATTCTAAGTTCGCAGGAAGAATTACCAGATGCCCATTTTTGTTAACGCAAAGTTTTATCTTTTCAACCTGAATATGTAAGGGAGCAAAGCGGGAATCAATTTTATTGATTCTTATTAAGCTGACGATAATCACGCAGCTTCAATACGACTTTGTCGCTGTTTCTTTGCCCTCTTAAATCTATCCATTGAAGTTATCGAAACTTTGCGTTTAAGAATTTATGTCTCGAAGATTATGAATATTTGTAAAGTATTTACAATTATTTGGATGTCATCGCTTTCAATACTGCATTCTTTATCGAAGCCTCTTTAAAACTCCAGTATTCACTTTTTTCAGGCATCTGATTTTCTAAAATAACCAAAGAAGTATCTGTAGAAGGAAAATAAACATTAAGGCAGGTGAATCCATCACCAAGGCCTGTCACAGCAAAATAATCAAGGCCTGCTTCTTTGATAAACCTTACATTATATCCAAATCCCATACTTTCTTTTCCAAAGACATTATGCTGGGAACTTGTGGAAGGAGTCAGCATTTGCTTTTGAAACTCGGGAGATAGAAGCTTTCCTTTAAATAATGCCTCATCCCATTTGGCAAGATCCTGTACAGTAGAAATAATACCTGCAGCAGGAGCAATATCATCATTCAGAAAGGATTCTTTTACTTTCTCAAACTGATTGTCTTCGTTCATGTAGCCGGGAACAAGAGCCTGATTGCTCTTAGTATTATATACCAAAGTTCTGTCCATTTTCAGTTTTTTGAAAAGAGAAATAGCAAGTTCTGTGAAGTTTTTTCCCGTGGTATTTTTAAGGATTTCTCCCAGAAGCATATAAGATAGATTGCCATATTTGAACTGGGAGCCGGCTTTGAAAGCTGCTGGCTTATTGATATCTGTAATACCATGCGTATGATTCAGAAGATGATGGATGGTAACGCTATCTGCCCAGCTTTGAGTAAGAGTGGGCAGGTACTTTTTGATAGAGGTATGAAGATTCAGTTTCCCCTGTTCTGCAGCCTGTAAAATCAAAACAGCGGTAACCTGCTTTGAATTGGACATGATTTCAAACTGGTCATCTGTTTTCAAAGGAATTTTCTTTTCAAAATCTTTGTAGCCATTGGATTTCAGATATTGGATTTTCCCTTTCTGAGCAACCAACACGACACCGTTGAACGCTATCGGACTGGATGCTGCTATAATGCTGTCTATTTTTTGCGTATAAATGTTTTTCTTCTGAGCTGTTGCAGTAACAGACAATACTGCTGAAAATAGAGCTGTGAAGAATATTTGGGTTTGGGTCATTCTTTATTTTTTATGGTGATGGTCATAAGCTGCTTTCGAAATTTCTGCAATAATTGCCTCTGCATTTTCAAACTTTTCATAGGTATCATGAACAAAAACGGCAATGTATATCTTTTTTTTGTCTGAAAGTTCAATAATTCCGAAATCATTGATAGCGCCTGTCATTCCTTCTTTATTGGTAAAAGATGTTCCTGTTCTGTGCGCTACTTTTACGCTTGACGGGAGTTTGCCCTTAAGCCTTTTGGGTCCGGCAGTGTTATTAAGCATTGTGTTATAAAGCCACAGCGTATGTTCTTTATTCAGTATTTTTCTATTGTTGAATGCTTCAAGAAGCCGGATCGCTTCGTTGGGTGTTATTTTGTTTACAAACTGAGACTCCCAGTCTTTATGCATATCTTCTTCATTGTTTTGAATGATACAATCTTCACTGTTGACAAGTTGCTGAACAGGCTCTGGTCCGCCAACCAACCTCATCAGAATATCACTGATATTATTGTCACTATATGAAACGATCCATCTCAGAGCTTCTTCCAGGCTGATCTCTATATTGCCCTCAGGATGCTCTTTTTTGAACGGACTCCAGGTATCTTCAAGAAGTTCTTCTTTTTTAATGAATAGTTTCTGCTGTAAAGAAAGCTCTCCCTTTTCTACTTTTTTCAATACTGTTAAAGCAATAGGAAACTTTACTGTACTGAGCATAGGATACAGCTTATTGCCATTAATCTGTATTGTTTCTTTCTGATAAGGTCCAATGATTGAAACACCCACATCTGCCTTTTTATTTGCGATAATGGATTCAATGTTTTTTTTAAGATCTGAAAGTTTTGAGTGCTGTGAAAAAAGAGGTAGGCTGGCCAGGAGTGCGAATAACACCAAAATAATTCCTTTCTTCATTTGAGTCTGGTTTTAAAGTTTTTTTGATTTCCAAATATATGTATTTCCACTTCTTCTTTATTGTAAATATTTAATAATTTAGTTGCATGAAAATAAAAACTATTAGCCTTCTCATTATTCTTTTCTCTGTTATTTCCTGTAAAAAAGACAAAGAATATCCGAAATATGTTGAGCTACAATCCGGCGGCGGAGAATATTCACTTTATATAAAGAACGGAACCTTTGAATTTTTAAAAACGGAACTTATAAGTTACGATCAGATTTCGACAGCTCCATTTTCAGAGGGGAAATATGAGATATCGGGAGATGAACTTATTTTAAGAAGCGGTACAGGGAAAAAGTATACTTTCAAAATAGGAAATGAAGCTGAGCTAATTCCTGAAAAAATGGATTCTTTAAGTGAATTGAAAGGTTTGTATCCGGTTCAGATTCTTCACAACAATAAAATGCCGAAAGAAATGGGGCGACTGGATTCTTTAGGAAGGAAAAATGCACTGTGGCTTTATTTCAATGAAAAAGGGAAAGTCATCAACCAACGGTTGTATAAAAACGGTGAGCTGGTGAAAGACAATTACAAGTCTGATATTGTTATAAAATAAAAAATCTGCAAGAGACTTGGAAATAAATAGTATTCAATTTTATCGCAGATAAAATATTTTCGCCTTATAACAACTTTATTAATAACATTTTGCGTCTTTGCGTTTTCCAATTATACCTTTTTTATTTGTGTTTTTTTGGAGAACGCAAAGACGCAAAGCTTTTTTAATTATATGCATAATTTTAAGGCGAAAAAAAAATCAAAGATTTTTAGCAAGTGAAAGTCAAAAAAATATCAGGCACCTCACCTTAGTCAATAAAAAAAGCACCATTTACAAGTAAATGATGCCTCGTCACTGAATATATTTGAATGTAAAATTGTTTTAGGTTTATCTATTCATTCTGTTTGATTTGTGGGTTATTATTAATCTCTTTATTAGGGATCTGGAATCTGAATTTATCCGGAGTAAGGTTGAATCTTCCAAAAGTATGATTCGTTCCTGTGTATACTCTTTCCAAAGGGGTGTTTAATCTTTTCATATCAAACCATGCGTAACCTTCGCCCCAAAGTTCAATCCTTTTTTGAAGAACGATCTCATTGATAAGCTCATTGCCTGACTTTGTAGAGAGTGTATAAGCCTGATCCCTTTTTGAGGTAATTTGAAACAATACCTGTCTGGCTTCTGCTTCTCTTCCCTTTCTGGCAAGGGCTTCAGCCTGAATATAATACAGAGAGGAAGCTCTGATATAAATATAATCTCCTTCAAAAAGAGTAGGATCTTTAAATTTCCAGCTTACGTAAGGTGGATAATTTTTTGTTTTTCCGTTAAAAGTATAAGCCGCAGCCTGACTGCCATTGAACACTTTTTTACGGTAATCCGTTTCCGGAATTGCTTCGTAAAGACGTTTGTCTATCAGCTTACGGATCTGAGCTGCGCCGGCATATCCTTCATTAGTATTATCAAACATCGAGAAGAATGAGGCATAATAATTTCCGATACTCATGGTAGAAATTGTATTATGAAAACCCCATATTACTTCAGGATTATTGATATTGGAAAACCCGGTGGTGGTATAATCATCTTCTGTCATAAGACCAACTCCCTGTTTGCTTTCCTCAGCATATTGGGCAGCTTTGATGTAATCTCCTGTTTCCAGAAATACTTCGGCAGCAATTGCCTTGGCGGTTCTCCTATCAATCTGAGCTCTGGACGGCCGGGCATAAGTATCTAAAAGTGTAATAGATTCCTCAATATCATTTTTGATTTGTGCATACACCTCAGCAACAGTTGATCTTGGAAGTCCCTGGCTTGGATTTTTTGCAGTAAGTACCAATGGAAGTCCCGGTTCAGACTGATGACCATTATAATCATTGGCATAAAAACGGACTAAATAAAAATAAGAGTACGCTCTTAAAGCTAATAACTGTCCTGCAATCGCTCTGTTTTTTGCATTTGCATTTTTATCCAGATCATCAAGAAGCTTATTGATCACAAATATTCTTGCATAAAAAGTGGTCCATACAATCTCTGAAGCAATGTTGCTTGCATTGGTAGCTTCATAATTGTAAAACATTCCCAAATGCTGGTTCGTAGACTGGATGACATCATTTGACATTAGATCAGCACCTGCTTTGATGCCCATGATTCCAAAATCTGAGTGAACGGTAGTACCGCCGGCACCATTGCTCCGAAGATCAAGATAAATTCCTCCGAGGATTTTTTCCGGGCTGGAAGAATCATTATTCAGCTGTTCACCGGAAATATCACCTTCCGGTAATGTATTAAGGTCACTGGCACAGCTGTTAGTAATCAGACTAATCGTTACAGCTGTTATAAAGTATTTTATTTTGTTCATTCCTGTTCTTTTAAAAATTAAGTTTAAAGCCTAAAGAGACACTTGACAGCAGAGAATATCGGTAGGCATCAGAAACTCCTGTAAGGGAAGCTCTTGGATCATATCCTTTTCTCTTAGACCACAGATACAGATTGTTACCTGTAACGTAGATTTTCAGACCTGATAAGCCTGCCTGCTGTGCAAAACCATCAGGAAGCTGATAGGAGAGGGTGACATCCTGAAGACTGATATAATCCGATTTAATCAGGTAAAGTGTTGAATTTCCGTTCTGGTTTGTAGCGGTGAGATCTACTCTCGGCAGCGCTGCAGTCGGGTTTTCAGGAGTCCATGTTTTATCCAGATCTGTTGAATAGTTAGACCCGTAGCTGTCAGAATGGAATAAACTTCTGTAAATATCATCATATCCATATCCTCCGAACTGGTACGCAAAATTCACTGCCAGATTGAATCTCTTATAGCTAAAATCTGTTCCGAATCCACCATACACCTTTGGAATCGCTGATTTGCCGGTGTTATAATCCGTAGCTTCCTTATAACTGTTGGTCACGGTTCTTTCCTCTTTCTGAGTGGCAGGATTGATGGTAGTGCGATACCATAAAGCATCCCCGTTTTCAGGATTTACTCCGGCAAACTCTTTCAGGAAATACGTATAGCGGTCTCCACCTTCAGTAAGGATAAACAATCCGGAAACCAGACCTGTATTCCTTTGCTCAGCCGGTAATTTTGTAATCTTATTCTTATAATGAGTAGCATTGGCGTAAAAGCTCCACTGGAATTCATCACCACGGAGAATATCCACACTTAGATTAGCCTGAACTCCTCTGTTGGTCATATCCCCGATATTTCCGTATTTCACATAAGAACCTGCATTGGAGGGAGGAAGAGGCAATGTATAGATCATATCCGATACCTTCCTTTCAAAATAATCTGCATTCAGGGTGATTCTGTTTTTCAAAAGTGAGAGTTCAAAACCGGCATTCAGGTTTTTGGAAGTCTCCCATTTTAAATCCTTATTTCCTTGTTTTTTAAGCGAAAGAACCGGTTTGTCATCCCCGAAATTATTAATTCCGTAGATATCCTGGTAAGCATAATAGTCTCTGTTGGAACCCCCTAAAAGAATGTTGTCATTTCCCTGCTGGCCATAAGAAGCTTTTAATTTTAAAGAATTGATCACGCTGTTGTCCTTAAGGAAATCTTCCTTAGCAATATTCCAGGCCAGTCCCAATCCATAGAAATTTCCCCATCTGCTTTCCGGAGAAAAGACAGAAGAACCATCTCTACGGATATTGGCATTGAAGAAATACTTCCCGTCATAATTATATAGTAACCTTGTGAAATATCCTTCTACAGCATATTCATATCCGCTTCCTGATAAATCAGTAATTTTCACAGCATTGTCAAAAGATTGAGAGTCGGGTAATAAAAGCTGTTGTTTTGATCCTGAAAAACCATCATCTTTTATCTTATTCAGTTCATGTCCTACAAGAAGATTAAAACTGTGATTTCCCAGTTTTTTCTGATAAGTAAGCAATTGCTGGTGGTTCAGGGTATATTTAAAATTTGAGCCTTGCGAAATAGTTCCCCCAACAGAAGATGAAGTTCCTCCTTCCGTATTTCCAAACTGAAGATTTCTTGTATTTTCAAGATAAGCACCGAAGTTATAGGTAAAATCCAATCCTTTGATAATTTCATAATTTAAACCAAGGTTGAGATTGGTGATATTACTTACGATCTGAGATTTATCTTTCTGAAGATTGCCTACAGGATTTTCAAAAACGGCATAAGATCTTGTGGCTCCGTTGGGTCCCTGTCCATCTCCATAGTCGTATAGAGCATTTCCATTGCTGTCATATAACCTCTGATAATTATTATCTCTTAAGAAAACAGGATAGAATGGAGCAATATTTCTGGCAAACTGGAAAGGGTTGGAAAAGCCTCCTGTTTCCCCAAAATCCTGCTTACTGTAGGTATAAGACAATGCACTGGTCAACTTCAGTTTTGATGTGATGGAATAATCTACATTCGATCTGATTCCGAACCTTTCAAAACCGGAAGATATTAAATACCCTTTATCATCCAGATAATTAAGGGAAGTATAAGATTTCACCTGATCCCCATTGGCATTGATTCCCACTGTGGCTTCTCTTCTCAAAGCAGGTCTGAAAAGCAATTTTTTCCAGTTATCCTGATACAATAACTGTGCATCCGGATTGAAAGACCCATCCTTTGAAATTAGCTGATTAAACGGAACATTATAAACATTATATCCTAATTTATTCAATGCTGAAAGTCCCACATCATGCGGACTGGCACCAGAAGGAACCGCTCCGGGTTGTTTCAGTCTTGCGATTTCACCAATTCTGGCTCTGTTATAATAAGCTGTATAATAATCCTGTGGAGAAGTGTAAACAGAATAGTCCTCAATAGATCTGAAATTGACACCGATTCTTACGTCGGCTTCAATACTTACTCCTTTACTTTTTCCTCTTTTTGTATTCACAATAATCACTCCATTGGCTCCTCTGGAACCGTATAAAGCATTGGAAGAAGCATCTTCAAGAAAAGAAATACTTTCAATATCCGATGCGGCAATACTGTTCAGATTTCCGCTGTAAGGGATACCATCCAGTACTATCAGTGGATCGCTGGAAGCATTAATTGAACCTATTCCTCTCATTCTGATGGTTGGCTGAGAACCAGGCTGGCCGGATGAGATCACCTGTACACCGGCTACTTTTCCTCCGATTCCCTGAAGAATATTTCCGTTCTGAAGATTAGACAGATCTTTTGCCTTCAATGACTGTACAGATCCTGTAATCTCCTCTTTTTTCTGCTTCCCGAAGGCTACCACAACCACTTCTTTTATTGAAGTTTCTTTGGAAAGACTGTCTTTAGTTTGGGCATAGCCATATTCCGCGAATAGGAGTAAAGCTAATACACCAAGTTTACATTGTTTCTTTTTCATTATATTAATCTAGGTTTAAAACTGAACTGTATATTACTGCTGATCTTCCGTAAAAATGTAGCTTTCCGCCTCCTTTTTCAGGGAGGTTTTCAATAGTGAAAGATTAAAGTTTACAGGAGATGTGCCCGGATGAAAGAAGCCTTGAATTTTTGGGCTTTAATTCCTACAGTAATGAATGTATCTCTTAGAAAGTTATGACATCATCATTGTGCACATCATATCAAAGCACATGTCTTGAGAAATACAGGTGTGCTGTGAAAGGCGGAACCCTGCAGAACACTGATGTTTTGAAGGAGCCCCGATAGTGCATAGGTAAGAATCAAAGTAGTTCTTATTCATGAGAATAAAGTTTTTGTTTTTTTTAACTGGGTCAAAATTATTTAATAATTGCTGAACACTGGTAAAAGGAGCGTATGAGATAAATCATATTAACCTACTAAATCAGTAGACTAATAGAAAAGTATATAATATTTTTGTTTTATCTGTTTGATATTTAATGATTTAATTAGTTTTTCAAAATGTTAAAAAATGATAAAAAAATAATATTTTAAGGTATGAATTAAAGTTAACACAATAAGTCTATTGTTTTTGTAGACTTTTTATTTATTTTATAACACACGCTCTATTTGATCTGGAAGATTGACGGGGAAAATTTTGTACAGGATTAGTTTTGGCTAAGGAGAAGATAGATCCGGTGAAATCTTATTTACATGCATTTCGGAATTTTACACCAACAAAAAATTAAAGAAATGAATATTGTTTTAACAGGTTCCATCGGGAACATCGGAAAGCCACTTACCAAAGGACTTGTACAAAAAGGACACTCGGTAACAGTGATTAGCAGTAATGAAGAAAGAATAGCTGCTATAGAAGCGTTGGGTGCAAAAGCTACTATAGGCAGTATGTTTGATGCAGACTTTCTCGCCAAAACATTTACAGGGGCAGACATTGTTTATTTAATGGAAACAATGGAAGCTGCAGGAGACATGTTTGATAAAAGCATAGATTTTATCGGAAAGATTATTGAAATCGGTCACCATTACAAAACCGCTGTGGAACGGTCTGGAGTGAAGAAAATTATCCATCTCAGCAGCGTTGGTGCCCATACAGATAAGGGGACAGGGATTATTGTCTTTCATCATCATGTGGAACAGATTCTAAAACAATTACCGGATGATATTGCGATTAAATTCATTCGTCCTGTTGGTATTTATTTCAATATGTTTTCGTTCATCCCTACGATAAAAAACAAAGGTGCAATTGTTTCCAATTGGGGAGGTGATAAGAAGGAGCCTTGGGTTTCTCCATTGGATATTGCAGATGCTGTAGCTGAAGAAATTGAAAAACCATTTGACGGGAGAACAACACGCTATGTAGCCAGTGATGAGGTTTCCCCTAATGAAATTGCAAAAGCTTTGGGAGAATCAATCGGTAAGGCAGATCTGGAATGGAAAGTGATTTCAGATGAAGAACTGTTGAATAACTGGCTTCACATCGGTTTCAATGAGAAGGTGGCCAAAGGTTTTGTAGAAACACAGGCGAGTCAGGGAAGCGGAATTCTGTATGAAGATTATTATCAGCATCAGCCTGTCCTGGGGAAAGTGAAACTGGCAGATTTTGCAAAGGAATTTGCTGTTGCTTACCACAATGAGGAAGTGTGAAATATTGAACCACAAAAGTCACAAAAGCTTTAAACACTTAAGTAACTTTAGAAAATATTCTTGCGTAGAGTGAGTATACATAAGTTTTAAAAACCTTCGATTTTTTATAGGTGTGCCACATTAAACGCAAACATCTGTGAAGATCTGTGAGATCTGCGGGTAAATAAACCACAAAAGTCAAACACTTAAGTAAAATTTAGAAGATATCCTTGCGCAGAAAAAGTATACATAATCTTTTTTAAATCTTCGATTTTTATAAGTGTACAATATTAACCGCAATATCCGTGAAAATCTGTGCCCTCTGTGGTTAAAAATAACTTGTAAACAATTTGTAAATTTATGGTATGGAAAGACGGGTTACAAAAAGAATAAAAACCATCACAGAATTTCACCGTTCAAGAGGATTACCGCCTCCTGAGCATCCGCTGATCAGTGTGATTGACTACAGCAATGTTAAACGTCCTGCGGATATCGGAGAAGTTAATTGGATGTTGGATTTTTACCAGATTTCTTTGAAAATAGGAATGAACGGAAAACTGAAATATGGCCAGCAGGAATATGATTTTGATGAAGGAACTTTGTTTTTCATTTCCCCAAATCAGGTTTTCAGAATTGAAGCAGATTCCGGTCTGAAGGAGAAACAATCCGGCTGGATGCTGTTGATTCATCCTGATTTTCTGTGGAACACTTCACTGGCAAAATCCATAAAGCAATATGATTTTTTCGACTATTCTGTGAATGAAGCTTTATTTCTTTCCAAAAAAGAGGAGCTTACCATCAATGGAATTATAGAAAATATTGAACAGGAATATCATGCGGTGATTGATAAATTCAGCCAGAATATTATCATCTCTCATATTGAAACATTGCTCAATTATTCCGAAAGATTTTATGAAAGGCAGTTTATCACCAGAAAAATAACCAATCATACCATCCTGAACCGTTTAGAAACTTTACTGGCTGATTATGTTAATGATAATGATCTGATATCAAAAGGTTTACCTACGGTACAGTTTACAGCAAAAGAGCTTGGAATTTCACCCAATTACCTTAGCCGGCTGTTAACCACTCTTACCGGGCAAAGTACCCAGCAGCTTATTCATGATAAGTTGATTGAAAAGGCAAAAGAAAAGCTTTCTACGACAGAGCTTTCAGTAAGTGAAATTGCTTATGAACTGGGGTTTGAGCATCCGCAGTCCTTTACAAAACTGTTTAAAAATAAAACCCGGCTTTCTCCGCTGGAGTTCAGAGCTTCTTTTCAGTAGAAAATAAAAAAATTCAGACAGCATTATTGTGATCAATGATGCTGTTTGGCTGTAATACCCGTTTTATTGTATTTGTTCCGGTATTCAATAGGAGATAAGCCCGTGATTCTTCGGAATATTTCCCGAAAGGCTTTCACATCAGAATATCCCGTTTCATACATCACTTCATTGATGGTTTTCCGGGAAACTTCCAGTTCTTTTTTCGCAGATTCTATCTTTACCCTTTGTTGATATTCAAGAGGCGTATTGCCGGTTGCTTTGATAAACCTGCGGTCAAAGCTTCGCCTACCGACCGTCAGTTTTCTGGATAACTCTTCCATGGATATTTTCTCAGAGAAATTCTTTTCAATATATTCCTGGGCCTGGATAATCATTTCATCACCATGCGATTTCTGTCCGTTAAAGATGATGAAATCCGACTGTGTTTCCCTGTCAATATCAATCTGAAATATCTTGGAACAATAAATAGCCGTTTGCCTGTCATAATATTTTTCAACCAGATAAAGAAGAAGGTTTAAGAAAGAATAGCCTCCGCCGTTCGTATAGATCCCATGTTCGTCCGTAATGATTTTTTCTGCCCTTACATTTACTTTGGGAAACAGCTTTTTGAAATTGGCCACCGTATTCCAGTGGATAGAACAGCTTTTTGAATCCAGAAGCCCTGTGGAAGCCAATATATAAGCTCCTGTGCACATGCTGGCTACATCTGCTCCGTTTTTATACTGGTCTGATATCCAATCGACAAGTGCTGTGTTTTGATCTTCTATTTTTATGAAGTTCGGGGCAATGGCAGGGATGACAATCAGATCGGTTTTCCGGATGGCTGCAATATTTTTTTGTGGGATTACGGTAAGCAAGCCATTTACAAAATCAGAATGCTCAGAAACTCCTGCCAGTTCGATGGTGAAAACCATATCTTTATTATTGTGGCTGTAATACCTGTTGGCTTCCGTAAAAATATGGTAAGTTCCTATAATGCAGGATAATGTATTGGGTGCTGTTTGTGCATCGGGAACTAATATGGTTAAATGTTTCATATCGCAAAATTTAAAGGTGAATAAATTGTGCCGGCTGTAACCTCATCTGTATCATACAAATATAAAAAAATAAGATGTCCGGATCAACCTCTTATAATGTCTATTTTACACCCCTTACAGGTCTTTCTATGTTCTTACCTTTGAATAAGTAAATAAGATAATACAATCTGAAAAAGATAGTAGAAAAGAAAAAATGAACACTAAAAAACAAAATAATATTATGAAATCACAGGATTTTACAACAAGTATTACCGTTGATGCTGCACCAAAACAGGTATTTGATGCCGTTAATAATGTCCGGGGCTGGTGGTCTGAAAATATTGAAGGATCTACCTCTGTGCTGAACAGCGAATTTGCCTATCATTATCGTGATGTTCACCGATGCAGGATAAAAATTACAGAAATGCAGCCCAATACCAGAGTGGTATGGCATGTTCTGGATAATGATTTTAATTTCATTGAAGATAAAACGGAATGGGTAAACACTCATATCATATTTGACATCCATGAAAAAGAGGGAAAAACAGAACTGACATTTACCCATCAGGGGCTGGTTCCTGAAGGTGAATGTTACGAGGTCTGCCATGACGCCTGGACGCATTATATCCAGGACAGTTTGAAATCCCTTATTACGACAGGACAGGGTAAAGCAACTCCCAAAGAAGATTTTACAGAATCCGATCATCAGAAAGAAAATACAGATACCAAAAGCATTTATCACAGATTGCTCATTACTGTCCCAGTGGAAAAAGTATATGAAGCCATTACTACCCGGGAAGGATTAGCCGGATGGTGGACCCCGGATACCGAGGCGAAAGCTGAGATAGGCAGTATCCTGAGATTTGGTTTTGGACCTGATTATTTTAAGAATATGGAAGTTGTCGATCTGAAACCTTATAGTCTGGTGAAATGGCGCTGTATCAAGGGGTTTGAGGACTGGGTAGGTACTACGCTTACTTTTGAGCTGGAACCGCATAAGAAAGGATGTATTTTATTATTCCACCATGACGGCTGGAAATCATACAATTCAGAATTTGCATCCTGCAGTTTTGACTGGGCTTTATTTTTCAGAAGCCTGAAATCTCTTTGCGAAACAGGGAAGGGCTTTCCCTATCCGGAATTTGATAAAATAAATTAATGTGGTACTTCACAACAATTCGA
This sequence comes from Chryseobacterium sp. S90, assembly GCF_047444895.1. Taxonomy (NCBI): domain Bacteria; kingdom Pseudomonadati; phylum Bacteroidota; class Flavobacteriia; order Flavobacteriales; family Weeksellaceae; genus Chryseobacterium; species Chryseobacterium sp. S90. The sequence continues at coordinate 123,231 of NZ_JBLGCX010000003.1, forward strand.
TTCTGATATCTAAAAATAAATAACTCTTATAATTTTAATAAAAAAATAAAACAATAAGGCTGTTTCACAAAGAAGGCAGCCTTTTTCATGAGATTGTTTTTGTAACTCAGGGAATTGCATTTACAATTGACTTAGAAAAACTGTTTCTGAAATTAAAAAAATTGATATCTCTCATCATTCTTAATGGAATAGGTGTTCTTTTACAGGAAAATTAATTATATTTTTGATAATTATTTACCTGCACAATTCTTTATCCGGAGCGGTAAAGTATAACGATTGTAAAAAAACCACGACAATATTATGATGAAAAAATACCTTACCTATATAGCACTTTTGGGAGCACCTTTCTTTTGGGGACAAAATAAAGGGACCGAAGTATCTCCTTACCAGCAGAACTGGAAATCGGCAGAGAAGGAAAATCAGGACATGGCATTTGATGCTGATATAAAACTGTCTGATGCTGAAACTGCTTTGGATAAAAAGATCTTCCAAGCCCGTAAGCAGTTTTTGAGTGATACGGAATCCAAAAAAATATCTTTATACAACAGCTCTTTCTATGAAGTAAGACCATTAATAGAAGGCAGTAAGCTGTATGAAATATTACAGACCATGCCGAAAGGAGGTTTGCTGCACACCCACAGCGGAGGGATCACGGAGGTGGAATGGATCATTTCAGCTGCCAGAAAATACCAGGAATGCTATGTGTACGATCAGAAAGATAATGATCAGTTCATTTTCGGACAGCTGGCTTTTTTTGAGAAAGGAAAAGTGCCGGACGGATTTGTCAGCCTTGATAAAAAACTGAACTCAAACCCGGGTTTTGAAAAAGAACTGCAAGATCTTCTTACGCTGAAACGCAATAATTTATGTTCTTACACAGATTATTGGATTGAATTTGAAAAACGTTTCAAGCGTATCAATCTGCTGCTTCCTTATCGTCCTTTCTTTAAAGAATATTATTTGAAAGGATTCCAGGATTTGATTAAAGATCAGGTACAGCATGTAGAAATCAGATATATTTTTGATGAGCTTTATGATTTCAAGCACGGTAAATATCCTTTGAATACTTCCATCACAGATCTGCAGGACATTCTTAAAGAAATACATAAGACAAATCCGCAGTTTACTCTGAAGCTGATTTATTCAAGCTTTAAATTCCTGGATAATGAAAGTATTGGAAAACAGCTGGAAACGGCTTTTCAGATGAAGAAAGAATTTCCGGATATGATCTCAGGTTTTGATCTTGTAGCAGATGAAGCTGCAGGGCATAACATCAATTTTTTTGAGAAAAGCTGGACAAAGCTGAATGAGCTTAACAAAAAATATGGGGTGGAAATGCCTCTTTTCCTTCACGCCGGAGAAAGTAATTCCGCTCTCAATAAAAATGTTCTGGATGTGGCTTTATTAAACAACAAAAGAATTGGTCACGGACTGAATCTTATTTATTTTCCAAAAACAATGGAGCAGATCAGAAAACAGAATAAGCTGGTTGAGGTAAGCCCTATCAGCAATCAGGTTCTGGGGTATGTAAGTGACCTGAGAAATCACCCGGCCAGAGTATTATTAAGCAACGGAATACAGTGTTCCATCAGCAGTGATGATCCTTCCGTATACGGATATACAGGGCTTAGCTACGATTTCTGGGTAGCGCTGGTATATTGGGAACTGGATGTAAAAGCGTTGAAAAAACTGGTTTTTAATTCCATTAATTATTCTTCTTTGAATGACAGTGAGAAAAAGAAGTCAGTAGCTTATCTGACCCAGCAATGGAATGATTTTGTACAAAAAACAAATCAGAAATTAAACTAACCGAGGCGGGCTTTCCTGAAAAAATAAAATCGCATTATTGACTGAAATAATGCGATTTGTCTTTTAATTGATCATTAAAAGTTATTTTTTAAACTTTGATCTGGATAATTCCTTTTTGACCATAGCACCCAATTTTGGCGGACTTACTTTGGTCAGCACCAGCGATTCACAGCCATTAAAGACCGCAAAACGTTTTACGGTTTCTACAAAAGGTGTCAGCCAGACTTCAGGAGCTATAGTATGGTTTTCAATATGCAAATGGATAAGCTCAAACTTTTTTTCCTTTCTGTGCGCTTTACAATCTACTCTTCCGATAAACTGATCTTCAAATAGGATCGGCAGACAGAAGTAACCATACTGTCTTTTTTCTTTCGGGGTATAACATTCCAGCCGGAAATCAAAATCAAAAATCTGCTTGATACGGTCACGGTGAATAATAGAATTATCAAACGGTGACAGCAGCCATACATTGGAAGCGGTCAGGTCAAAACTTTTTTCCAGCAGATCATTCTGAACAAAAACAGAATTTCCTCCATCCACTTTGATTTTTGAGATTCTATCTTCTTCCAGCATATTCTGTAATGCTTCATTGACATTCTTTTTCAGGTCATTGCCGCTCCGAAGATGGGTAATCTGTTTTACCGTAGTAAATCCATAAGCACGCAGATTAGTTGTTACCAGATATTCTGCCAGCTCAAGTGGAGTAGGTTCTGTAGTATTAATGAAAGCGGGTAGAACCCTTTCAGCCAGATCATATGTTTTCTGCATGCCGGAACGTCCGCTGATCATCAGGTCTCCCTGCATGAAAAGTCTTTCAAGAGCTAGTTTGGCAGGTTTCCAATTCCACCAGGTTCCAGCTTTATGACTTTCGTTTTCAAAATCTCTTGCCCGCTTAGGCCCTTCGTTGCGAATGATGTCTGTGACATATTCCATCACTTTTGGATCTGCATTATAATAGCGGGATTCTCCCCGTTTGATCGTCAGCATTTGAGGTAAGACATACCGGAAATCCTTCATCGGAAGATATGAGGCAGCGTGAAACCAATATTCAAATACTTGACGTTCTTCTACCAATTCATCCAGATAATCTGCCTTAAAGTCCGGGATTCTCGTCCACAGTGTATGATGATGGGCACGTTCCACCATAGATAATGTATCAATCTGTATATAACCGAGATGTTCCAAAGCATGAAGAACGGCATCTTTTCCGGTCCCGAAAGGAGTATTTTGTGTTAATCCCTGACTATCTAATGTTGCAAGCTTTAGGTGCTCCAATGCCAACTTCTTTTCCATATCCGAAAAAAACAGGTTTGTGATGTTTTTTCAAATATAAGGATTTGACCGAAAAGCTTTGAGTAAGATATCATTTAAATATGCGGGTAACAGCTGGTAATATATGCTGATACTATAGAGGTAAAAAATCAGTTGTTCTGGCGGTTATCTCTTTTTAGTTCTCTTTCAATTTCATTTACATAGGGTAAAGGAAGATGAAAGCTTTCTTCAATATACTTTCTGATATTTTCATCAGTTTTGTTGTTTATCTTTCTGATAAAAAGCTGATTACCTGATTTTAAAGATTCAATATAAGTGAATGTACTCTGTGTGTTTTGAAAAATTGATTTCTCAAGTACAGCTCTCTTATCATCATTAATAATGATATCACTAAATGATGTGTTCATAAGAACAGTCTGAAAAAAAGATTCTGCAGGTAAAAAAGTATGAAGATAATAATCCTCAAAATTCATTACGGTTTTATTATTGGTCAAAAATACACAGGTTTCTCTTGTGAACATGAACCATTTTCCGCCAATAAAAGGGATTACTCCTTTCATAAATGCTCTTTTGTAGATAAAAGAGGAAATCACATAGGCAAATTCTGTAAAATAACTTTGTATTCTTTGCAGCGTATCTGGTCTGTAAAATTTCTGGTCGTAATAAAAAAGATAGTTTCTGTCTTTATGGGCAGAAAGAAACTGGCGGATGATATTTTGTGATTTCAAGGGATAGTCCTCTCCGCTCAGATTAATAAAATAATCCCATTCTTGGCTTACATTTAAGAGAAATTCCATAGCATTCAACTCAGCCTGAACCATATTGAAGCCTCCTGAAACAATATTCATGCTGTCCAGAATATAGACATTGGGAAATTGAACTACATATAGCTGTATTTCTTCAATGAAATCGGGCTTGGCTTTTCTGTCGATATGGATAAGATAAAACTGATCCCTTGTATAAATTTTCTTAAACATATCCTTAAATACTTCAGATTTATGATGTACCATAATAAAATAAGCAATTCTTACATGTGAGCCTGTAGGTGACTCTAGTGTTTTGGGATAAGGTTTCGTTATAGGATCAGAAGTCTGCATGATTTGGAGTTTAAAATCATCCGCGCCGGCAAACAATTTAATTAATTGCTAGAAGGTAAGAATAAATTTTTGATAATCAATTAATTAAATAAAATTGTGTTTGCTTTTTTTTATTGTAGGTTTGTAAAATATTTATAAAACAGGTCACTGCCTTTGCTATTCTGTCATAGTTTAAAATCACATTTTTTTCTTTCAGTTTTGCTTTTTCAGCTACCAGTTTATAGTCTTCATTCCCTGGCAGGAATCAGAGATTATAAAGTTCTATTGTAGAGAAGCGATACGTCATGGCTGGATAATCCCAAATATATTAAGGATATTATTGTAGCCAAAACAGGAAAAAGATGAGCAGAGAAAAACATTCTTTATTGTTTATCCTTACCATACACCAATTCAAATTCTGATCAACAGATTTGCTTACAAAATACCGGAAATCCGGAATTTATAATGAATTTTAAAAATTTAAATCTAATCAATCCAATTATCCGTGCAGTGACAGAAGCCGGATATTCCAGGCCTACTGAAATACAGTGCAAAGCAGTTCCGTCTATTTTAGCCGGAAGAGATGTTGTAGGATGTGCACAAACAGGTACAGGAAAAACAGCAGCATTTGTTATGCCTATTTTGCAGCTGCTGAAAAGACATACCCAGGAACATAAAGAAATACGAATTTTAATACTTACACCAACACGGGAGTTGGCTATGCAGCTGGAAGAAAATATTGGAACTTACAGTAAATATTTACCATTGTCTCAATTTTCCGTTTATGAAGGTATTCCCATTGGAAGCCAGCTTGCAGCACTCAGAAAAAGAGTGGATATTCTTGTGGCAACACCGGGAAGACTGCTTGCTTTAGAGAATCAGAGACATCTTGACCTTTCCAAAATTGAACTATTTGTTTTAGATAAAGCAGATAGGATGCTTGATATGGGATTCATGAATGAAGTGAAAAAAGTTTTAAAACTGCTTCCCCAGAAAAGACAAAACCTGTTTTTTTCTACAGCAATGCCCGGAAGCGTAAGACATTTTGCCGGAACAATTCTGAACAATCCTGTGGAGGTGATTGTCAGCCCGGTTTCTTCAGCAACAAAGATGGCTGAGCAGTCTGTTTGTTTTGTAGAAAAAGAAAAGAAAGAAGATTTGCAGACAGATACACTGCAGAAAAAAAATATAAAATCACTGGTTTTTGCACGCACTAAACATGTAGCCAATAAACTGGTCCGGCAGGGGTAGAATTTCCGGATATTCCTGAAACCTGTGTTCACAGGATCGGATGAACCGGAATAGAAAGAACTGCTATTTTTTTTAATAGAAGCTGTAGCGTTTACAGACTATAATACACAATTTTTAATAATAATTACAATGCAAGAAGGCACCGTAAAATTTTTCAATGAAGCAAAAGGCTTCGGTTTTATTACTCCAGCAGATGGAAGTAAAGATATATTTGTACATTCTTCAGGATTAACTACAAGAGCGATCCGTGAAAATGATAAAGTAGTTTTTGATGTACAAAAAAGTGATAAAGGCTTAAATGCTGTTAACGTGAAGTTGGCATAACTAAAGTCTTACTTTCAGGTATGTTACAATAACATGCCTTTCCATATTAAGTTTCATATTTTTTATATTTTTTACAGATTCAAAATCCATAGAGCTTAGTATCTGGATCTATTGTTTGAAAAAACTTGGATGTAATTTAGGTTACTTTTTATTTTCATTAGCCTCTTACTTTATGTGAGAGGTTTTCCGGGATTTGAAAATATAAGAATGATAATTGGATCAGATATTGATAGACTAAGATTGAATGTCTGAAAAATATAAAAATATGCAGACTTGGTATACAGTTATTGTAAAGTTGATGACAGCTGTAAATATTTTAATCCCTCAAAAGGTTCAGAAAATAATATGATTATTATTAATAATTTTAATGAATATAAGTCTCTTGAAGGACAGATGATAGGTGTTTCTGCTTGGCATACAATAGATCAGGATCAGATCAGCAGATTTGCAGATGCTACTTTAGACAATCAATGGATTCATACAGATAAAGAGAGGGCAGAAAAAGAAGGCCCTTTTAAATCAACCATTGCTCATGGTTATTTGACATTATCATTGATTCCTTATCTCTGGAAACAGATTGCAGATGTCCGGAATGTAAAAATGGAAATCAATTACGGAATAGAGAATCTTAAATTCGGAGATGCTGTTCCTGTAGATAGTGAGGTAAAGCTGCAGGCAACGGTAAAATCTGTAATCAATCTCAGGGGAACTGTAAAAGCAGTAGTTGAAGCCAAACTGCTCATTAAAGATCATATAAAACCTGCCTATACGGGCGATGTGGTTTTCCTTTATCATTTTAAAGATTGATTTCTTGTGAGTGTAAAAGTTGTTAATATTTAGTGTTTTATAAATAAAAAAGCACCATTGAGTTCAATGATACTTTTAAATTTTTGCTACCTGCTCAGTGTATTTATAAAACAGATGTCCATGTATTTTTTAATGGGTAGTTGTTATTTCATGACATTCAAACTATTGTGTAGATTTTACTGTTTGTCTTTGATTTCAGGAAGTTTAATTTCTTTGTTATAAAGGAGATTGACCACATTTTTTATGAAATCCTCCTTCTTAATCCGTTCTCCATTGGTATTATAAGCGATGGAGAGGTCTGCCTCCTTATTATAGATGAGAATGGCGTGTGATCCTAAGGTATCTCCGCCATGACCGTAAAATGTAATGCCGTCAAAATCCCAGATTGCCACTCCTCTTCCCCAGTTTTCTTTTCCCAATACAGGCTCCATCAGTTTCAGTGTTTCTTTTTTCAGAATGACATTATGGAATAAACTGTTGATGAAAATATTCAGATCATAAGGTGTTGAGGAGATATCACCCACGCCAATTACATTCAGAAAGTCTATTTCCTCTTTCAACATGCTCCAGGAATTGTTTTCATAACGATAAGGAAGAAATATATTTTTTTGATGGGCTTTGAAAGGCGTTAAATTTTTTAATTGGAGAGGTTTTATAATTTCTGATTGTACGATCCTGTAAAACGGTTTTTCATATTTTGTTTCGAGAATTTTCGTTAAAAGATAATAAGCAGAGTTAGAATAGGCTACCTTTTCACCCGGCTCAAAACTCTTCCCCTGTTTGATGATCAGATCCATGATCTCTTTGTCATTCACTTTTCCGGTAACCCATACTTCTCCATCTTTCACCACATAGCTTCCCAGCCCGCTGGTATGTTCTAATAGATTTTTAATGGTAATTTTATCAGAGTTGGGAACCTCCGGATAAAACTCTGAAAGCTGAGTATTGAGAGTCAGTTTATTTTCTTCAATTAATTTGAAAATTAAAACGGCAGTAATCATTTTGGTCACAGAGCCTACCTGATATTTAGTATCCTTATGATAAGTTAATTCCGGGATGTTTTTTTGTCCGAAATTTTTAGAATAAACCTCTTTGCCATTTTTAAAAATCGATAAACTGCCCACTCCCAGATTATTCTTTTCAATATAGCTGAAGTATTGATCTAATTTTTCCGGATTGATGGTCTGTGAAAAAAAATAACTGGAAATAAAAAGAAGTACTAATGTGATTTTAATGTTCATGATGAGTCTTTGTGGTTAGTCATTTTTAAAACAACCGGATGAGTAAGAATATTACATCGTATGGCGTTTCTATCCTCCAAAGCTCAATTAAGTTGTAGTTTTGCTTCAGCTTAAAGATCCTCAATTCGCCTACAAAGGTCTGCGATTAGACTACAATTTCAGGAGACAGGCTTTATAATTTTGTTTTATCAAAAAAACATTTTAAAATTATGATACAGCAAAATAGAATCTGGTTTATAACCGGAGCATCAAGAGGTTTCGGACGCATCTGGACTGAGGCAGCGTTGGAACGTGGTGACAAAGTGGTGGCCACCGCAAGAAAACTGGAAAGCATTGCCGATTTTAAGGAGAAATACGGTGATAACGTACTTACTTTAGCATTGGATGTTACCCAGCCTGAGCAGGTAAAAGAAGCCGTACATAAGGCTCACCAGCATTTCGGGAAGCTGGATATCGTACTGAATAACGCAGGATATTCGCTGGTAGGAACTATTGAAGAGGCAGGTGCAGATGAAATCCGTGCTTTATATGAAACCAATATTCTGGGTCCTGTAAGTGTCATTCAGGCGGTATTGCCAATCATGAGAGAACAGGGATACGGGCATATTCTGGGGACATCAAGCAATCTCGGACACGTTACATTGCCAGTGATTGGGTATTACAGTTCTTCCAAATGGGCTTTTGAAGCCATCCATGAGAGCCTTGCGGAAGAGATCAAACAATTCGGGATCAAAGTGACGATTATAGAACCGGGAGCGTATGCCACGGAATTTGGAAGTCAGGACTCACTGAAATTTTCTCAGAACATGGAGGTGTACAATGACTTTAAGACAGAATTTATAAAGACCATTCAGTCTTATGAGAAGGGAGATCCTAATGCGACGCCAGAAGCACTATTCAAAATGGTAGATGCTGAAAATCCGCCGTTGCGTTTTCATCTGGGAAGTCATAATCTTCCTTTGGTGAAGTCTGTATATGCAGACAGAATCAATCTCTGGGAAGCGTGGGACGAAGTTTCCAGCGCGGCGCAGGGATCATAATAAACAGTAACAGCCGGTTATAAAATTATAGCCGGTTTTTCGTACCTTTAAAATACCATTTATGAAAAAGACAGATCAAACTCCGTTCAAATTTGAATCGTTATCAGAGGCAAGCCGGTTTTTCGGACTGCCAACCCCCAAGCATCCTCTCATCAGCTTAATGAATGGGGCGCACAATCTGGTGGCAACAGATAAATTGTCTCAAAAACATGTGCTGAGTTTCTATAAAATATCCTATAAACCGAAACTGGACGGCAGAATAGAGTACGGACAAGGCTACTACGATTTTAATGAGGGCGGACTGCTCTTTGCAGCACCCGGCCAGGTGATAGGAGGGAACGGAAACAGTGATACCGTCTGTTCACAATATTCTCTGCTCATTCATCCTGACTTCTTTCTGGGATATCCCATCGCCAGGAAGATCAGACAATATGGTTTTTTCTCCTATTCTACGAAAGAAACCCTGCACCTTTCTGAGGAAGAGAAAAATACGGTACTTTCTATCTTTAATTTTATTGAGTCTGAACTCAACAGCCGTATTGACGACTTCAGCCATGATGTGATGATCTCTCAGATAGAGCTGCTTCTTAACTATGCCAACCGTTTTTATAAGCGCCAGTTTATTACGCGTAAAGCTACCAGCAGCAGCCTTCTGCAAAAATTTGAAGATTTGCTGGATGGATATTTTAAAGATGAAATGTCTCTTAATAAAGGAATACCTACGGTAAGTTATTTTGCAGAAAGCCTCCATCTTTCACCCAGCTATTTAAGTGATATGCTTCGTTCCTTAACGGGGCAGAGTACCCAGCAGCATATTCATGACAAACTGATCAGCCAGGCCAAAGAAATGCTTTCCACCACCAGCCTGTCTGTAAGTGAGGTGGCGTATGCACTGGGGTTTGAGCATTCCCAGTCGTTCAGTAATTTATTTAAAACAAAAACCAAGCTTTCTCCTTTGGAGTTCAGGAAGTCTTTCAATTAATCTTTGCGGTATATGGGCTGCATTAATGGTCAAGTCTGTAAATAAATTCCTCGATCTCCGTTTGTCTGGCATTGGCAAAGCCTTTATCTGTACCTACTTTTACAAAGCCACAGTTTTCCAGTACCTTCTGCGAACCCAGATTGTCAAAGGCTACCCGTCCGAAAATTGGCCTTGTGGTTTCAAGAGTGAGAAAATCTTTCAATGCTGTTGTGGCAACACCTTTTCCCCAGAAAGGCTTATCAATCCAATAGGTGATTTCCGCATCCCCTTCCATGATAAATTTGGCAATGCTTCCGGCGATCTCGTTACCTGCCATAATCGTCTGATTGTTGATGGTAGGATCAGCAAGCAATCTTGTAAATTTCGCCAGATAGGCTTCTTTATCGGTGGAATCTTTTGACATAAAGGCTGCCAGATGCCTGGCTTCAGGCTCAAGCTGAAATTCAAATAGAATATCCAGATCCGCTACTGTGGTTGGTCTGAGTTGTATTTCATAACTACTGTTTTTCATGTTAATGGATGTGTTGGTTGATCTTCAAATATAATTAAATATTGGAATCAAAAGCAATGGCCTAACGATGCAAAGTCTCATGACTTTGAGCTTATCGATAACAAGTTTCTAAACCAATTTATTATATTTTTAAAAAAATATATGAAGATTTTCTAATCTATCTATTTCTTTATTTAATTCATTAAGCAATTCAAATTGCTTGTTAATATACTCTTGGAAATTAATGGCTTTATCATCATGAAGTTTTTTATTTTCTAGATGAGCTTTTCTGATTTCTTTGTGTGTCATGGATTTTATAGTATTATTATTTTTTCAATAGAGCCATAGCTGCAATTAAATATGGTTGAAGTAAAAACAAGAATCCCAGCAATGCTGGGACTCTTGTTTATTTTGAATCTCCAGGCTTGTGCTTGTGAGGCTTTAACTCCGGATGCTTTGGTTTCGTTTCCGGTGTTACCCTTCTTCTTCTGTCTGGGGTTCCGTCAGATTTGTCAGGTTTTGGGCCTGGTTTAATTGCTTTTATTGTTTCCATAATAAATTTATTTAACAGATGAAATTTATCACGATTCAATGGTTTTACATTACGGTTTTCCGTTACGAATGTATAATTATCTCCTATATTTTTGTGCTAAAAAATTTTTATGTTACTAAATTTAATTACTATCTCATTTGGTGTTGGAGAGTTTTTTTCAACAGTATTCTTAATGTTAATTATTTTATCATTCTGTGCATATCTCTACAGAATTTCTAAAAAGTATCAGAAATCTAAATATGCAATTTCATCTTTTGCAATCATGTTGGCATTACATTTAGTCGTTTTCCCTTTCTTATATACTTTAATGCTTAAAAGTAACCCAAATAGTTTTGAATTTAAAACAGCTATTCATGATAATCGAAAACAGGTAGTGATGAATGAGTGGATTGATGATTCTAAAGATATTCCATCCCAAATAAAATATCTTGAAAATATCAAGTTGTCAAATTATACAATCTTAAACAAGTCGTTAAAAGAATTGGAGCAATTAACTTTTACAGAGGGCTATATATTACATTCAGATTTTGATTTTAATATTCCTGGAAAAGATTATATGGCAACAATTTATATATTTGATAAGAAGGGTGTTTTAAAAAAGAAATTTAGGAAGACTGGTGGTCAAAGCGAATTAGATTCTATGAAATTTGGAAGTGTAATCACTCATGATATTAATTATTTAAAAAATGAACTCCACTACTACAAAGTTAAAAAAGCCGAATTAGATAAAAACAATTTTTGGACTTATGCGACATTGCTTCCTTATAGTGCATCTTCTCTATTCACAGGAAATATGTCTCCATTGACACCAACAGCTAATATATTTTATACGATTCATTATATCATAATCTATTGTATTGGTATAGGTGTTTTTCTTCATTTTCTAATTAGAAATCTGGAATTGATTATTAGAAATCGAAAATCTTAACCTCAACTATAATGTTGAATAACTTTGCAGAAGGATAGCCACAAATAAGCTTTATCCCTTTACCCCCTTCGGAATCCCCTCGAGCCACTAATACAAGGGGCTAGACCCTCTTTGATAACGGTCTCTAGCCCCTTATGTAACACTCTTTACCCCCTTATACAACCCCCTATACCCTCTTACCCAAGGGGGTAGATCCCCTTACTTAAGAGGCTGGAGACACTTGCTCAAGGGGGTAGAGGCTGTTCAGAAGACCCTGGAGAGGGTATGATAAGTGGGTAGAGCTACTTAGATAACGGTCTGGAGGTAGTTTGTAGGTTTCAGGACACACTTATATCATTGTCGATATACACTTATCTAAGTGTCTGTAGACAGTTGTTTAAGTGGTAAGAGCGACCAGGGAAGAAGCTGAAGATATTTCTGTAAGTGGCTCCGGACACTTGGGTAAGTGTTGCAGATTATTTTTGAAGGGGGTGCAGACAGTTTGGAAAATACTTCCGGATACTTGTGGAAATGTCTGGAGGCTCTTTGAAAGTGCTTTCAGCCTTTGTGTTTGAATTCTATGTTTTTATGAAAGCACTGCAACCAGCGTGGTTAATAATATTCAAATACTCTTTCTGTTTTTTGTTGTATTGCTCCCTGATCATCTGCTAATTCTTCATAAATGGAGTTGGCTTGCGGATCGAGTTTTACATTTTTATAAATGAGCTTAGATTTTTTTTGCTTAATGGCATCTTCAAGAAGGGTTTTACTTCTCATTTCATTAATGTAGGTGTAAAAAATAGTGCTGTTAACCGGGGTTTCAAAGAAATTTCCGGTTTCTTCTGTTTTTATAAGACGGTTATTTTTGTCAAAATAAAACAGCTTGCTAAGGGATATATTGTGAGCAGAATCTTTTGAAACTCTTTTGTACAGAGAATCCGAAACTTTTTCAAAATAGCCTGTAGTTTCTATCTTCTTATTTCCAGGATTAAAGGCTTCAAAATAGCGTTTGGCTTTGTCCTTTGAATTATAAATGATGATCTTATTGATAGATCTTTCCTGAGAAGGTCCGCTTCCGATAGCATTGTAATATTCTACTTTTGTCAGAAAACCCTCTTTGTCATAATAGGAAATATTTTTATAGCTGTTTTCCGGTGAATAAGTGATGATCTCTGTGATGGTTTTGGGATGCCCGAAATAGTTAGAAAACTTAAGGTCATTAATGATAGATTTTTCCTGACCACTTACAAGAGCATATAACAGAATAAACAGATAGCTAAGTTTTGTTTTCATGTGGTAGTGTTCGGGTGTTCTATAATTTCGATAAGTCTCAAATATAGGCAACTCTCTTCAATTATAGATGCAACGGTGCAATTGATTATTTATAATGAAAAGGATTTTTAGATCATTTATTTTTTAGTATGTTATAATTTATAATACTACGGCTATATTAAAAAAAATCTTGCGGGATCGATGATTCGAAAAAAATTATCTAAAATTTTAAAACGGATTAGCAGATTTTTAGTTATTGCCATTTCAATTCTTAGTATATTTACGAACTTTTAATTAAGTAATTTATAAAATTTAATTTAAAAATGCACTTTTAAATTGTACGTTTGTAAATTCAATTACTATTCATTGATAAACCGTAATTGAAATATTGACTGTCTATCTCTGATAGACTTGCCTGCTGGGTTTATAAATTTTTATAAATCAAATCGGCAGGTGGTTTTGGAGTAATCCAAAACTGAATGTTAATGATGTTATTATTTTCGCTATATACTTTTAGCCTTATAGTCTCATTGACTTATATTTTTATTTAGATCCTTTTAGTTTTACATAAAGAAAGAATAAAAATTACGGTTTTCAATGAATTTAACTGATTGCAAAAAATGAAATTTAGTCAGGAACAAAAAAATGAAATTCGAACACTATTCTGTAAAATGAATAGTAAAAGTGATTTCCTTTCTTTATTAAATAAAGCAAAGATGTTTGAGTATGGAGATAAGGTAATTGATTTTGAAGAAAGACAACTTAATTATTATATTAATAAGGATTCTATATTTAAAACAGATGCTAACAGTACAATAAAATATATTGACAATCCATATTACAATTCTTTTTCAATAAAAAAGAAATCAGGTAAGGACAGAGTTATTTATTCTCCAATAGAAGGACTAAAAAATTTTCAGAAAGCCTTGAATATAATTTTGCAATGTGTTTTTGATCCTCATGAAGCTTCTACAGGATTTGTTATTGGTAAGTCTATTGTAGATAACGCTAAGGTACATGTAGGACAAACTTATGTCTATAATATTGATTTAAAAGATTTTTTTTCAAGTATTGACAAATCTAGAGTTTGGGGAAGATTGTTAGTACCTCCTTTTAATCTAAACACGACTCCAGAAAGAAGAAAAATTGCTAATATGATTGCAGGGTTATCTTGCACTTCGATTGAAGTTGAACGTTTTATCAACGGAGATTGGAAAAAGATATCAACGTCGGTATTACCACAAGGGTCACCAGTGTCACCTGTAATTAGTAATGCTATTTGTGAAAGATTAGATAGACAATTAACAGGTGTTTCTAAACGATTTGGACTAAATTACAGTCGATATGCTGATGATATTACTTTTAGTAGTAAACATAATCTTTATCAAAAAGGAGATGGTTCAATTGAGAGGATTTTTGCAGTAAATAGTACATTTGATTTAGAGGTTCGGCGTATTATTTCTAAAGAAAATTTTCATATTCAGGAAGATAAAATTCGTTTACAAAAAGAAGGTTATCGTCAAGAGGTAACGGGTTTGCTTGTAAATAATAAAATAAATGTTGCAAGAACATATATAAAACAATTGCGTCAATGGATTTATTATTTGGAAACCTATGGTTATGATAAATCATATTCACTTTTCTTGGATAAATATTTAAAAGAAAAATACTTATTGTCTTCACAGATGCCAAATATGTTGATGGTTATAAAAGGTAAATTATTATATCTTAAAATGGTGAAAGGTGATAATAATGAAACTTATTTGAAATTAAAGAATCGTTTTGACTCTATATTAATTTCTCATTCTCCCATTAATTTAATTCTCAATATTTGGGAAAATGAGGGAATTGAAAAAGCAATGGAAATTTATTATAGAAAAAGTTGAATAATAAATAAAAATTACCGGATCATATGTAGATCTTATTTAATTAATGACTTTAAAGATGGATAAGAAAATATCTTTTATAATAGAATTGTTAAATTCGAAAAAGATTAGCGTTTCTCAGAAGGAAAAAATTTTACTTCTATCAGTTAATGAGTTGAAGAGATTAAACATAAATGAAGATAAAATAATGAGTGAAATTCAGGCATTAAAATTACGAATAGATGCTATTGTAAACGCGAAAAAAAAATTATCATCACTCGATTCAGATTCTTTTCAAAATATAATTAAAGATGATTTAGGATTACAAAATCATACAATTAATTTAACGAAAAAGAAAAAACATTCTCCAAAAACTATGGTAAAGTTCCTGTATAATTTTAGTATAGGAGAAAAATTTAAATGGTTTACACATAATCCTGAAGGATTATCAGAGTTTGATTATGAATCATACGTTAATAGTGCAAATCAAGATTATAATTTGGTTACTGGATGGAATATTAATAATGTAACTTATCATAATGTGAAAAACTTCATTATTAATACAGGGGATAAACATAAAACTAATATTTATGGAAAAGGTAATATAAAATTGTCTTGGAGAGATGTTAAAAAATGGTGTAAAGAGCATCCAAATGAACATCCTTATAATGCAGAATTAGATGGAGATCTATTTAAAAAATATATTAATCAATTTAAACAAATAATTGAATTTAGGACTGATGAAGCAGATCTAACATTTAATATTAGAATAAAAAAACTAATAAGAAGTTTAGTAGGGGGTGATATTATAATTTCCTTTAGTGAATCTTTTAATGATATTGGGCAATCTGTTAAATTATTTTGTGATACTAATTTATTGTTTAATGCTATACAACAAATATCTGAATGGATTTTAGCAAATAAAGCAAAATCATCTGATGTAGAAGTAAATTTAAAAAACTGTGATGAGTTTTACATTCTTGAAATAATTCATAGAAATAGTTATTTGTCAATTCCTATTGATGATGTAAAATTACTAGGCTTGTCTGGCGATTTTGATAAGGTAAGAAAGATGCTTTTTAGCGTTGCAGATTGGGAAATAATTGCCCAATTAAAATATAATGAAAATATTCAGGCTTTAAAAATAATTTGTTTAGATGAGAATACTAAACTACAAGATAATTTGATGTCTTCAAATATTATAGAGACAAATAATGAGAATGTTAATTACGTAAAACATGTATTGAAACTTTATAAAACTCAAAATTTATGATTTACTTATTTGAAGATAGAGATGGAAGAATGAGATCTTATCTAAAAGAAAATCTTGATTCTTCTCTAATAGAAGTAGCAATTATTGACTGTCAGAAAAATGAGCTGGAAGATTATTTATCAACTAGATTTAAAAATTCTGAAGCTATCATTTTTCATTCATCTTATTCATTTAGTGATAATAAAATTACAAATGAAGATGTGAAAAAATATTTTATTAGCCAGGAAATACCTTTTGTTTATTTTAGTGGAGGGCTTAGTAATAATTTGGTGGTTGAAAATGCAATTATCAATGGCAACGTTAATAGTGGTGACATGTATAAAAATATAAGTTCTTTTTTAGAAGATTACAAAATAAACAAGAAGGTTAATATACCAATATTAGTATATGGAAAACAGTATTTGTTAAATTCGTTATTGGAGTTGCAGTATGTAATTGTATTATTTTTGTTTAATAAAGCAAATGATTATGAAATCACTACAAATGACCTTTATGAAATTACAGATTTAATTGATGCTAGATTAAAAGAAAGTGAACTGGAAGAGGCTAAAAGAAGCCTACGTGAATATCTAACCGCAGATCATTCAAAGCCCATATATAAACAAAATTTATTGTTGCAAATTCAAAAATTGATTGATAAATATTAAAATATGAATAGTATTTATTTTTTACCGTATTCTGGAGTTCAGAAAATTGATGAATTCAACGATAAGCTAAAAGAAAATTTATTAAATATTACTAATGTTGTACCAGTATATTTAAGAAAGCTTTCAGATTATTTTCCTGAAAATTGCATGATATGTCCAGATTTAGTTTTTATTCCATCAATTCTCGATAGTAGCAATCCAATGTCATATGATGGGATTGATTTGGCAATTCGTTGGTATATTCATGCTATTTCTTTAAATAAAACAAATTTTAGACTTGTAATCTTAGGAATAGAAGATAAGGCCTCTTTTTATCAACATTGTAATTATTCTAACTTGTTAAAATGTCCCAATGTTGATTATATTCAGAATAGTTTTGAGTATATTAAAAAAATAATTGATGAAAATATTTTAAAAGAATTTGATAGAAATGAAGCTTTAGAAAAAATAGATCTTATTGGTATTAAGCCTCCTACTAGTTACAAGTCTCATCATTCTATTTCAAATGAATGGTCAATTCTACGGTGGGCAAAAGCATTAAATATACAGGCAGAGTTTAATAATGAGCTTGAAAAAAACGAGAGTAATATTAATGCTTCTTTATTTTATAAATATTTAAGTATAAAGTATCCGATGTCTCCCATTGGACCACTTAATATAAAAGTACTTAAAAATAATGGTACTATTTTACTCATTGATGATGAAGTTGAAAAAGGATGGGGCTGTATTTTTCAAAGAATTTGCACAAATAAGAACTTCAGTTTTATAGGAGTAGATTTTAAAAAAATTAAAGAGCGTGATGAGATAGTTGAAAGAGCTTTTCAAAGTGCTATAGATGCCGAAGTAATAATTTTAGATTTACGATTACATGATGATGATTTTGATGAAAGAGATCCCAAAAAATTAACGGGCTATGCTTTGCTAAAAAAAATTAAAAACCATAATAAAGGTATTCAGGTTATTATTTTTTCTGCATCTAATAAGGTTTGGAATTTACAAGAACTTCAAGAAGTTGGTATTGATGGTTTTATTTTAAAAGAATCACCTGAAAATAGTATTGATCAAGAATTTACAAAACACTTAATTGAAAATATATATCAGACAATTGATAATTGTCTTGCTTATAGCTTTTTGAAAAAAAACTTTGAGAAATATAATTTTTTAAAGCAACAATTAGAACCAAGAAGAAATAGGAAAGAGTTGCCTAAAGCGTTTGTGAATGAATATTTAAAATGGTTAGAATTTGGAATATCTAATATTCTTAAATATAAATCTAACGAAGGAAATATTATGTCATTTTTGATTTTTTTTACTGTCTTAGAAAATATTGCAAATAGAGTAATTGATGTTGATAATCCAATAAATACCTCAGTTTATAATGAATATAAATATGAATACAGGCGTGATAATAAGTTTTTAAAATATTATACTTTAGTTCCTCATTCGGGGTTGTACATTGATTCTGGTAAGGATTTAATTGCTATTGGAAAAATAAATTGGACTCAAAAAGTGATAAATACACTAGCTGAATTATCATGCAATCTAACAGATATAACTTCTTTAATTAATAAAAGAAATGATATTATTCATTCAAACTCAACTACAGGTAATTCTATAAACATTTCTGAGGATGAATTAAAACATATCTTTGATATTATAACAAGTGATATTGAAAATATTCAATAATGTTGATTTATACAGATCCTTTGTAGAACTACTTTAATATATATTGCTTTGATATTAAAAAAATACATCTATTAATGCGTTGCAAATTGATAGTATTATTTAATTATTAGTAATTATTGATTTTGAAATCTTTACTGAAAATCTAGCTTTTCAAACGGTTAATAATTATAACGGTTATTAGTTCTCTATGTGTTGAGATTAAGAAATAAATCCCAACTCACGTCAGGATTTATTCATTATATTATTTTCGTAATCTATATTCCAACCATCTTAAAGAAGCTAGCCAGTGTTAAGTTCTTAGCATGGCAAATTCGCATGATTGTAAGAAGAGCAATTTGATAATTTTCATCATCTTTTATTCTTCGGACAGTCTTTTCATCGATATTATGATCTACTGCAAATTTGCTGTTATTGTTCAAAGGGATAACCCATTCATCCCTTATAAATTCAACAATCTTTCTATTTGCTTCTGTCATAGAAACAAATAAATTACTTATTCTTATAAAAATCTCGGACTCAAGTCCGAATGTTTGCAATTTTTTATTACATTTATAAAAAAATACAAACATGAAAAAGACAAGCACACATTTTGAACCTCAGCTTTGGAAAGGGGGTAAGAAGCGCTCCGGGTTACAGCTAATGGCGAATTTTTTCCAGTTCAATGATCTGGCAGCCTCTAAAGAGAAGTTAAACAGCATTATGAGTTACGCCGTAAAGCGAAATAGCTGGATCAATGAAGATCCGGCGGTAGTTTTTCAGTTTCATCAGGCGGTACGGTCGTTTGTGCGTGCGTGCTACCTCATCCATTTAGAAGGAAAGAAATGGGTTGCAGATCCTCCGCTGGAAAATCCTTCTCCATGGGTTCTCGGCTTGCTTTCGCAGAAAGAATACCAAAATCCAGTGTTGGTTTTTAAAAAAGCATTCAAAGAATACAGCGTCAAAGAGTTTGATTATTTTATGTCCGGGATTGTCTATTTCTCAATGGGTATGTATGAAAATCTGCCGGAAAGAAATATTGTCAATCCATACATTCATCTGATAAAAATGCTGGATGCGGGGCATCTTATGCTGGAAAGGAGAGGGAGGTAGGAGCTGGGAGTGGGAAGATGGAAGAAGGGAGGTTGTCTGAGCCGTAATGACGGGGGCTTGTAGAAACATCTGAATTTCAGTGCTGTCATTCTGAATGAAATGAAATGTAATGAAGAATCTCATATATTTTAAAGAGATTCTTCCTTCGTCAGAATGACAGTGCTGGGCTAAGGATTTAACGCAAAGGTTTACTACCATCATTATCTTATTATAAGGGAGCAAAGATAGAATCAATTGCATTGATTTTTCTAAGCGAACGCATAGCCATACAGCTTCATCCGCGACTTTATCACCCTCTTAGCTGCCTTAAATATAAAATGATTTGAACGTGATCTTTGTGTTTTAAAGAAATAAAAGGCTGGAAGATAGAAGTTATTTTAGACTGAATACAATGACGTTTTTTAACTGAAAAACAGAATACTCCTGAAGCAGAGCATACTATTGATAATATTCTTTGTATTTTTAGTACGGCAACAAAGGTGAAGAAAGTGTTGATCTTTCAATCCGAAATATTGTAAACAAATAGAAAAATGAACGGCAAAATAATACAATCCATCTTTGGTTTTTCTCTTACCATATTTCTTTTTTCCTATTCGGGAACAAAGCACGCTGTTGAGGTTGAAAAGGTGAAAAAGGATTCACTCTATACCGAAATTCAGCGGATCGGTTTGGAAGCAACCAGGAATAACAATGTTCCCGGGGTAGCCGTAGCCGTTATTCAGAATGGAAAGATAGTCTGGACACAATGTATAGGATTTGCTGATAAAGAAAGCCAAAAGCCGGTAACCACAGAAACCATTTTTAATGTGGGTTCTGTTTCAAAAATGGTATCTGCGTGGGGCTTCATGCAACTGACAGAAAAAGGACTTGTAAAACTGGATGACCCTGTAAATGAATACCTGACCCGCTGGAAATTACCTGCTTCCCAATATGATATTTCAAAAGTTACATTGAGACGTATTCTCAGCCATACGGCAGGACTTTCTGTACATGGTTACGGAGGTTCTGAACAGGGAACAAAACTGCTGAGTCTGGAAGAATCTCTTTCCGGAAAGACAAAAAGAAATGGAGAAAGTTTACGTTTAATCAATGAACCGGGAACACAATGGGAGTATTCAGGCGGTGGTTACACGCTGGCACAGCTGATGCTGGAAGAAAGAACAAAGGAAAAATTTGCAGATTATATGAAAAAGAATGTTTTCAACCCTTTAGGATTGAATCATACTACTTATGAATGGACGGAAGAAATGATGAAAAATTCTGCAACGGCTTATGATGCATCGGGCAAGCCTATCAAGAACAGAATATTTACAGAACAGGCTGCAGCAGGATTACAGACGACAGTGCTGGATCTGGCGCATTTCGCAGAACTGTCATTAACATATGAATCAAACAAGCTGCATAAAGTCTTGAAACCGGCAGCCATACAATTGATGGAAAAATCTGTTTCACCATTTTCCGATAAGGGAAAGAGTGGTCTTGGATATCGGTTCATGTATTATGAAGGGCTTGAAACGGTAGGGCATACCGGGGAGAATGAAGGCTGGAGCGCCGGCGTGTTTATGCATTTGCCCACAAAGAGCAGTATTGTAATTCTCTGCAATGGTTCCAACGGAGATCGTGTTTGGTATCCCATCTATCAGAGCTGGGCAAAAAGAATAAGAGCAAATTGAAATAGAATACCATAATAAAAAATCCAGAAAATTGTTTTCTGGATTTTTGTATGATGGCTTAGAAGATTTATTTCAGTACTTTGTCGTAGATCTCATTCAATAGGTTTTGTCTCATCTTAGAATTTCTTTGATTTAAAAGGATAATTATGCCCCATTTTTTTGCCCTGTTGTAGCAGATGATGGAAGATTGGCCCATAGAATCGCCGGACTTCAGATAAATGGTATTCTGATCATCTGTACTAATGGTAAGACCTAGTCCCATTTCTCTTTTTTCATTTTTATAGTAAAGCTTTTCTGTGAGCAGTGCGGCCTCAGATATTGGATTTCCGTTGGTAAGTACAGCTTTCAGATAGGTGATCATATCCGAGGCATTTGATTTTACCAATCCTGCCGATGCTGTAATGTTCCACTTGAAAAATTCCTGAACACCGCCATTGGGATTGTAGCCCGCTGTGATGTTTTTCACATTGAAATCTTTTGTCAATGTGTTAGTCATCTGCAGAGGAGTGATTATTTTTTCACGGATTATTTCATCGTAGCTTTTACCATACACTTTTTCCAGTATTTGTCCCAGCAGTGTATAGCCAATGGTAGAATAGCGGTATTTACCATAATCAATGAGTTCATTGCAGTTGTTGACAATGGAAGCCAGTGTTTTTTCTGTGACATTACTTACCGGCTGTTGCGGATTTAATTCTATCAGTTTGGCGAAATCTATATCCGGCAGACCAGACTGATGAGAGGCCAGATCTGAAATTCTGATTTTGTTTCTGAGGTTTTTCTGTAAAATATAACTTTTAGGCAGGTAATTGTCAATATAATCTTCCGGTTTTAGTTTATTTTCAATAACCGCCTGGGCAATTAAATTTGAAGTCAGAATTTTGGTAATAGATGCAATTTCAAATATGGAATTCTTGTTAATGTCAACAGAACTTTCTTTGCTAAGTTTTCCATAAGCAGTATAATATTCTTCATCATTACTGATCAACCCAACACTGATGGCAACATCCGGATTTTTCTGATAATTGTCTTTGATGATGGAATCTATTTTTTTGGAAATGTTCTGTCCAAAAGTAAAAGTACTGATCAATAATAGTACTGCTAAAAAGGTGAATGAAGTTTTCATTGTATCGTTATTTTAATAGTTAAAAATGATTTCGATACAAAGATGTGGAAGTACCTAGATCTACGCGACCGAATAAAAGTATTCGGCCTCATTAGTCTGAAAAAATACGTTCGGGTAATGTAAGATACGAGTACGAGTAATTACAAGGTGTTGTTTTGTAGCGAGTTGCGATACTCGGTGGGTGTGTTCCCTGTATGTTTTTTAAAAGCAGTATTGAAGGAAGATTTTGAATTGAAACCAACTTCATACAGGATTTCCAGGATGGTCACTTTATTTTTTGTGGTGTCTTTTAGAATATTCATTGCATGTTCAATACGATAGGTATTTACAAAATCGTAAAAATGCTGTCCCAATTGATGGTTGATAAGAACAGATAACTCACGAACGGGAATTTCGAGCTCTTTTGAAATATCCTGTATGGTTAAAGAAGGACTAAGAAACGGTTTTTCTTCTGTCATGAATTTCTTCAGTTTCAATAATTCTTTATTGTGTATATTTTCATTAACGGCTTCGGAATTATTATTTTTTTCCTCAGAAACAATATCGGAAACAAGCTTTAGTTTGGAATCAATATTTCTAAAAAGGCCTGGATTATTCAGTGCTTTATACAGATACCAGCACACAATAAAAAGCTGAAGGACCAATGCTCCTATTTTTATCCATTCTGAGATGTACGGATAATCCGAAAACTTGAAAATATTCTTCAATAAAGCAATGGAATATAAAATGGTAAGCACCACCGTAAACTGGAACAACCAGTTGTAGGAATTGACATGGGTGCCGGCATTATTTTCAAGGTAGAGCTTTTTAGCCTTTCTTAAAAGCAGGAATACAGCAGTAAAATAAACAATCACCTGAATATGGAACAGGATATGATTGAACTGAAGCTCTGCCATATGCTGACGATTGACAAGGAAGTCAACTTTAGAAGCGGTATCTACAGCGTAAAAACGGGGCAGCAAAACAGCATTCACAACTAAAAAGGGAAGAAGATGAATGAGGTATTTTGGTCTGAGTTTAAAATCAGAATAACAAACAGACAGCACATACAGATAGAAAACAGGAATCTGTAAAAACGCAAATGTATTTCTCAGCATTCCCAGGTTGGAAGGACCATCAGAAACTGAATTCAATAAAGGCTCACTCACATCTATGGCGGTGAGGATAAGGAAAAAAGCAAAAAGGCGATTACTGGTTTTGTGTTCTGTTTTGACAGTAAGTAAAAAAAATACAAGAAAGAATGAAACGAACAACGAGATGATTGTTACGATACTTAGTAAATTCATTTTATCCATTCATAATGCTTTATATTCTGTATTTAGACCCAGGTTTTACTTTCGTAAATATAATTATTTAAAAAACATAAGTAAGCAGGTTTCAAAAAAGGAACAGAATATTGTTTGTATTGATGCAATATAATGTGACGCAAAGATTTTATAATTCAAATATCAAACTCTAAGGGAGCAAAGATGGGATCAATTTCATTGATCTTTCTAAGCGAATGTATATCCATCTACCTTCATCTGCGACTATGTCACACTCTTAGCTCCCTTAAAGATAAACCGTTTTGAACGTGAAATGGAAGTGTAGAGGTTGGGAAGCTCAGAGAGGGAAGCTTGAAGTTTCTTTGAGGTGTATTGACGGATGATCTATGAGATTCTTCCTTCGTCATAATGACAATGCGCTGTCAGAAATCGGAATAGAAGATTGAACGTAACTAATGACAAAAATGAAAGTTATTATCCCTTAAAAAAGACAAACAGCTATTTTTATAACTATCATAACTCCCAGCCTCCAGCTTCCCGCTTCAAAACAAAAAAAGCCTCTCAAGATCATTGAAAGGCTTTTTTATTATTTTAAAATCTGCTGATCAAAAAGAAGATGGTCATCTTCATCAAAACTTATGATCTGTACTTTATATTGTTTGGCGCTGTCGTTATTGAAGAATTTAATTCTTGGCGGAACATAATCGCTGTCAAATAAATTCGGATTCCAGTAAAGGGTTTCTCTGGTATCGTTTTCAATTTTCTCCGGAGCGTCATCATCTATCATTTCAATAGGAAACTCTGAAGGCTTATCATATCCTTTGATGATGGCTGAGTTGTTCTTTGGGGCTTCTTTTTCATTAGTTTTAGATTTCATATTGCCTTTCATGGTGTAGATGGCTACGGCATCACCTATTAATCCTGATCCTTTGATAATTTTTACCATTGCGATATTATTTACAGGAAGGGATGAAATCATGGAGCCATCAGTAAGTACTTCATCTAAATACAGCTTCGCCTGCTGTCCCCGGATGTACGGTACATTTACTCCTGAATTATTTCTTTGAAGTGTTAAACCTGCTGCTTTTCCCTGCAGCCAGTCTAATATATTGCTTGATCCTGAGACATGCTGATCTTCATTCACAAAGTCAAATACAGTAGAATTTTCAGAACTGAACATTCCGCTGGAGAGCTGCTTATCTAATTCCTGTTTCGGATCTTTCTTTTTTCCTACTAATGCGACTTCCTGAATCTGGATATCATTACTCTCTTTCTTCTTAATGTTTTTTTGAGTATTGATGGCTCTGGCAATTGCAGGAGGAAGGGTCTTACTTTTAGCAGATTTTACCAATGTATATTTTGTAGTTGGGAAATTACCTTTAAATTCCGAAGGATTTACGAGCGGTTCCACGGTAACAAATAGATTATCAGTACTTGATTCTTTATTTTCTGAATTGACGAATAATGAAACATTCACAGGTTCATCATTGTTGAGATTATTTAAATAGACATACCCGTTTTGATCTGTTTTAAATTGATTAAAGGCAGGTTGATTTTTGCCTAACTGCAATACTAAATTTACAGTAGAGTTGATCAGCAGAGCGTTGTTTTTAATAGGTTTTACTCGGTAAGAAAGATATTGCTGAGATTGGGTTTTAATGATGGGAGAGGTTCCGCTGAGTACGGAATTCCAGTCGAATCTCTTCCAGTTTTCAGAAATAAGAAGTGCGTCCAGAGCTTCAGTATTGGCATTTTTAGAAAAATATTGTGCCGGGCTGTCTATTTTTGAAGTAAAATCCCCCGTTAACCAAAGCGCGCTCAGAATATTTTCTTCATCAGGAGTTTGGGTGCCGTCATCTTCACTTACCACAACAGTATAATTTTTGAAATAAGACTCCGGAGAAAGATCAATGCTGTTGAAAGATCTTGGAGTTTGTTTTAAACTCTGGCCTATAATTTCTGCTTTTTCAATCTTTAAATCGCCGGGTTTTATAAAGCAAAGTCTTTGGGCCACGGGATTGTCCTGCTCATCAAAAATTACCAGCTGTAAAACACCATTGGCTCCGTTGCTGATTTTTGTAGGAATAAGACTTGATGCTTCATTGGTTAAATGGTTGATGTTCGCTCTGTAAGCAAGGTGATTATTGATGAGTCCGACAATTTTATACCCTTGAAGCTGCTGTTTTAGGTTAACGCCTTTTAATGAATACTTAATTCCTTCCTTAGAACTGTGAACTTCTACATTCAGACCGCTGTCTGCAGCCTGTGGTAAATCTATTGTCTGGCTTTTTCCTGCATTATCCTGAATGACAGCCTGGTATTTTTTTCCTGATGCCGGAGTCATTGTAAAGGAAGCAACATTTTTATCAAAAGATTTAAATGTAGTGACGGGCGTTTTGGGATTTTGTATATCAATTACTTTTCCGGTCCAGTTTTCCGGTAAAGAAGAATTGCCGGATAATCTTACCGCAAATTTGGTAGGCATCCCGTTAATGAAAGTTCCGCCTTCCGGAAAGGCTTTTGCTGACCAATCGGAATTTTTAGAAATTACTAATGATTCTGTGGAATTTGGGTTGTAAACGGGAAGTGTTTTAACAATCTGAAAATCTTCATTAAAATTGGTCATATAAGGCGTATAAGCTCTTACAAAATATACCTGTTCAGGAAGGTCTTCTTTCAGCTGAAAATCTCCGCTGCCTTCGCCATTGGTAAGAAGTACCGTTTTCCAGTCTATTAATTTTTTATCAGAATTGTACAATTCTACAAATAGAGTCGTGGATAATGCAGAACGGTTATATCCGTCAAATACAAAGCTTTTGAACCAGATTTTATCACCGGCGGCATATTGTGATTTGTCGGTAAGCAGGTATACTTTCTCTTGTTCATAATTATCCTCAAGATTGGTAATTGCTTTTTCTAATTTGGTTTGTGCCAGCACAGGTGTTACCATTGAAATAAGCAAAACACAGAATATATTTTTCATAGAAATCTCAGCGCATTTTAATTCTGGGCTAATTTAGTCATTTAAAGACTTCGGAAAAGGTTAAAAACTTATAATTATCCAATTTAAAAAGCATTTCTTTCAGATTTTGATGTACAGTTTTTTAACAGCAATACTGGCGCAGTTTTCTCAGAAAAAGATTCCGTTAAAAGATTCTGATTTAAGAAAAGTATTCGTGAATAGTTCAGTATTTTACCAATAAAATAAGATGTGGTACATCAAAACCGTAAATAAATCCTATCTTTAATTAGATGAATTGGAGAAGCTTATAGATATTCGGAAAGTAATTCCGGTGTCGGCAAGATAGTTGTACTCAATGAACGACCAAAACAAAATGTAAACTATGAATGTACAGTTAAAACAGGATTGTCATTTTAAAGATGATGGTGCCGATAATTTCGGTTCGGACGTTTTAAAAGGCCTGTCCGCTCATCCGAAAAAATTATCTTCAAAATATTTTTATGACAAAACAGGCGACCGTCTTTTCCAGCAGATTATGGCTATGCCTGAATATTATCTTACCAATTGTGAGCTGGATATATTTCAGAATAAAACAGAGGAGCTTGCAAAAGCGATTTCCAATATCAATGAATCTTTTGATCTTATAGAATTAGGAGCAGGCGATGCGATGAAATCATCTTACCTTCTCAAAAATTTAGTAGAAAAAGGAACAGATTTTACCTATATGCCTATTGATATTTCAGGAAATATTCTTTCTGTTTTACAGGAAAATCTGAAGAAAAAACTGCCTGAACTTGAAATTTTACCGTTGGAAGGAGAGTATTTTGATATGCTTGACAAAGCCACAGGGATTTCAAAAAGGAAAAAAGTAGTCCTTTTCTTAGGTGGAAATATAGGAAATATGGAGAGTGAGGAAGCCAGACATTTCTGCAATGAAGTGAAAAGAAAACTGAATGCCGGAGATTTATTTCTCGTAGGTTTTGACCTGAAGAAAAACCCAAACACCATTCTTGCAGCTTATAATGATCCTGCGGGAATTACCGCTTCGTTCAATCTTAATCTTCTTACAAGAATCAACCGGGAACTGAAAGCTGATTTCAAGGTGGAAAATTTTCAGCATTATCAAAATTATGACCCTATTTCAGGAGCCTGCAGAAGTTTTCTGGTAAGTCTTTCTGATCAGGAAGTTTATGTGGGAAACCATTTGTTTCAATTTAAAAAAGATGAACTGATTGATATGGAGATTTCTCAGAAATTTTCTGAACAGGATATCAAAAAACTGGCTGGAGACTCAGGATTTCATATCCTTGTTGAGATTAAAGATACTAAAAACTGGTTCGTAGATTCTATCTGGATGGTATAATTTAAAAAGATTTTTTATGAAAAAAGATGCATTACTTGTAAAAGCAAAACCTCATAAAAACTGGACAAAAAAATACTCTGAAATCAGAAATCATTCCGTTGAGATTTGCAGTCCTCTGGAAATTGAAGACTATGTGGTTCAGCCTGTAGTGGATGTGAGTCCTCCGAAATGGCATCTGGGACACACCACCTGGTTCTTTGAAACCTTTATTTTACAGCCCAATTTTCCGGGTTATGAAGTTTTTGATCCTCAGTATAATTTTGTCTTCAACAGCTATTACGAAACCATCGGGGCCCGTGTTATCCGTACTGACAGAGGAAATTTGAGCCGTCCATCTGTTTCAGATGTTTTTAAATACCGGGAATATGTAGATCAGAAGATGGATGAATTTCTTCAGAACGGATATCTTACAGAATCGCTGGAATCTCTGCTGGAATTAGGCTTAAACCACGAACAGCAACACCAGGAATTATTATTGACAGATATCAAATACATTTTAGGTCATAATCCTTTATTTCCTCCTTACAAAAAGGAAAATATTTCAAAAAATGAAACTGTTGTAAACTCAGAAATGATAAGCTTTTCAGAAGGAATTTATGAAATAGGATTTAAAGGAGAAGGCTTTTGTTTTGATAATGAACTGGGAAGACACAAAGTATATCTGAATGATTTTAAAATTTGCAGTCAATTGGTGACCAATAAAGAATATTTAGAATTTGTTGAAGCAGGAGGCTATGAAGATTTCAGACACTGGCATGCCGAGGGTTGGGATTGGGTGAAGCAAAATAATGCAAAATCCCCCTTATACTGGCATTTCATTGATGGGAAATGGATGAATTATACTTTACATGGTTTAGAGGAAATCGACTTAGAAGAAGCCGTCTGCCATATCAGTTTTTTTGAAGCTTCCGCATTGGCTTCATGGAAAGGCAAACGCCTGCCCACCGAAGCTGAATGGGAAGCCGCATCAGAATATTTTGACTGGGGAAAACGCTGGGAATGGACCAATTCCGCTTATCTTCCTTATCCGGGATTTAAAAAAGAAGCAGGAGCTGTAGGAGAATATAACGGGAAATTTATGGTGAATCAAATGGTGCTTCGCGGTGCTTCAGTGGCCACTCCGCCCGGACATAGCAGAAATACTTACCGTAATTTTTTTCAGACTCATTTACAGTGGCAGTTTACAGGAATCAGACTTGCACAATAATTTTGCCTATGATTACAGTTGAATCGGTTTCAAAAAGTTTTAACGGGAAAAAAGCCGTGGATGCTATTTCTTTTCAGGCCAATGATAAAGAAATTCTGGTGCTTTTAGGAACAAGCGGCTGCGGAAAAACAACCATGCTGAAAATGATCAACCGCCTCATTGATATAGATTCCGGGACTATTTTGATTGACGGTAAAAATATTCAGTCACAAAAAGTGGAAGAGGTGCGTATGGGAATCGGATTTGTCATGCAGCATTCCGGATTATTTCCCCATTATACCATACAACAGAACATAGCAGTCATTCCTGAATTGCTGAAATGGGATAAAAAAAAGACAGTCAAAAGAACTCTTGAATTATTACATAAACTTCATCTTTCAGAAGAGATACTTACACGGTTTCCAAACGAATTAAGCGGCGGACAGCAGCAAAGAGTAGGAATTGCCAGGGCTCTGATTGCGGATTCACCTGTTTTGTTGATGGATGAACCGTTCGGAGCATTGGATAATATTACCAAAACCGATATTCATTCAGAATTTAAATCACTGGAAGAACTTAAAAATAAGACGATTATTCTGGTTACCCATGATGTTCAGGAAGCATTCGATTTAGGTCATAAAATCTGCCTGATGGATCAGGGGAAAATTATTCAGACAGGAACTCCGAAAGAAATGCTGTACCAGCCCAACAATGATTTCGTTAAAAATTTCTTTGCCAAAAACCGGCTTTTACTGGAATATAAAGTGGCCAGACTGAAAGATATGACTTCTCTGATTGAAGGAAGCCGCTTCTATGAAGAACTTCAGTTTTCAGAGAATTCAAGTGTATGGGATGTGTTGCAGCAGTTGAGCGCAGATACTTTGCTTTCCGAAGATTATGAAAATCTGGTGAAAGCTTTTAATGAATACCGAAAACTTCAGACTGTATGAGTGAGCAGAGTTTTTGGCAGTTTATCATAGAGGAGCATGAAAAACTGTTTACTCAGGTTGTGCAGCATCTGGGACTTACTTTTTTGTCTCTGTTTCTGGCGATCATGATTGGAGTGCCTTTAGGAATTCTCATTGCCCGAAAAACAAATTTGTCAGGTTCTGTTTTGGGAATTGCAGGAATTTTACAGACGATTCCCAGTATTGCTTTGCTCGGTTTTATGATTCCTGCTTTCGGGATTGGGGCAACTCCGGCCATTGTTGCATTGTTGATCTACGCGCTTTTACCTATCATCAGAAATACGTACACCGGAATTACGGAAGTAGATCCGGCAGTAACTGAAGCTGCAAAAGCAATGGGAATGAACAGAAGACAATTGCTTTTTAAAGTTCAGCTTCCTTTGGCAATGCCAGTCATTATTGCGGGAATCAGAACAGCGGCGGTTATTAATGTTGGAGTGGCAACTTTAGCTTCATTTGTGGCGGCAGGAGGTTTGGGTGAGTTTATTTTTGGCGGAATTTCCCTTAATAATACCAATATGATTCTGGCTGGTGCAATTCCGGCAGCGTTATTGGCTGTTCTTTTAGATCAGACGATCGCCGTTTTACAGAAATTAAGCTATCAGTCTGTAAAGAAATTAAAATATATTGTCCCGGTTGTATTGGTGATTATCGGGGCTATTTATCTTTTTGCTTCGGCTTCAAACCATAAGCTTAAGGCAGGCTTTACACCTGAATTTATGGGGCGGCAGGACGGTGATCTTGGACTTCGTTCGGTATATGGGCTTGATGCACAACCTCTGGTGGTAAGTGATGCTATTATGTACAAAGCAGCCTATGAAAAAGAATTGGACCTCATCAGTGGATATTCTACAGATGGCCGAATAAAAGCTTTTGACTTGTATGTTCTGGAGGATAATAAGAAGATTTTTCCGCCCTATTTTGCTGCTCCGGTGATCAAAACAAAAACCCTGGAAAAGTTTCCTGAACTGGAAAAAACTTTGAATCTTTTAGCAGGGAAATTCAATGATTCAATCATGACAGATTTGAATTATAAAGCCGATTACCTTAAACAGACTCCTGAAAAAATTGCTAAAGATTTTTTAGTAAGAACAAACTTGTATAAAGATCCACGCAAAGGAAATTCACAAACCATAAAAATCGGGTCAAAAATTTTTGGTGAACAGTATATTCTTGCCGAAATTTACAAAATGCTCATCGAAGGCTATACTGATTATAAAGTGGAAACAAAAACGGGGCTTGGCGGAACGAAAATCTGCTTTGATGCTCTGATGAATGATGCAATTGATTTGTATCCTGAATATACAGGAACCGGACTGCTTGTTTTATTGAAACCTTCGGCAAAAACGATAGAAGAAGTTTCTAAGAGTCCGGAAAAAACATTGGATTATGTCAATCTGGAATTTCAGAAACAGTATGGAATTGAATGGCTGAAACCACTCGGTTTTAATAATGCGTATGCTTTGATGATGCGAAGGAAACAGGCGAATGAGCTTAATATTAAAAATATTTCTGACCTGAAGAATTATCTGGATTCAAATTAATGATCTTACACATGAAGTACAATTTAGACGAAATCATAGAAAGAAGAGGAAGTCATTCTGTAAAATGGGACTGGGCAAAGGCAGATATCTTACCTATGTGGGTTGCTGATATGGATTTTAAAACCACTCCGGAAGTCATTCAGGCTATCTCTGAAAAGGTTTCTCATGGTGTTTTCGGATATGGAACTATTCCTGAGAATTTTCATCAGTCTGTCATTGATTGGTGGGAAACAAATCATCATTTTACGATAGAAAAAGAGTGGCTTTTGCCTGCAACAGGCGTTCTTCCGTCACTTTCGGCGATCATTCGTACTTTTGTGAAGCCTGATGAAAATATTATTTTGCAGACTCCTGTTTACAATCATTTTTTTACCATTTTAGAAAATTACGGCTGCCATGTTGTTTGTAATGATCTGAAATATGAAGCAGGAAATTACACCATCGATTTTGATGATCTTGAAAAGAAAGCTTCTGATCCGAAAACTAAACTTCTGTTGTTCTGTAATCCGCATAATCCGGTGGGGAAAGTCTGGACAAGAGAAGATCTGGAGAAAGTAGCTGACATTTGTTCACGGAACAACGTGATGGTGGTTTCTGATGAGATTCATTCTGATTTGATTTTTAATAACCGTCAACATATTCCTTTTGTTTCAATAGCTCAGGATTATGAGCTTCAGTCGGTCACGTGTGGTTCGCCGTGTAAGACTTTTAATTTTTCAGGGCTGCCGATATCGTATCTGATCTCCCGGAACAAAAATATATTGGAGCGGACCCGGAAAATGCTGGAACTTCAGGAAAACAGCTATCCTAATCCAATTGCTATGGAAGCTTTGATTGCAGCCTACACAAAAGGACATGAATGGATGGGTGAACTGAAAGACTATCTGTATCAGAATTTCATATTTCTGAAGAGTTTTTGCAGCGAACATCTGCCTGAAATCTATGTTGTCCCTTTGGAAGCAACTTATCTGGCCTGGCTGGATTGCCGTGTATTCGGTAAAACTTCTGATGAATTGTCGAAAATTCTTTTAATGGATGGTAAAGTCTGGCTTAATTCGGGGACGATGTACGGGCAAAATGGGGAAGGTTTTATGAGAATCAATATCGGTTGTCCAAGACAGCTCCTGATGGAAGGACTGGAACGATTGAAAAAAGCTTTGAAGGAATAATGCGGAAAGCCATGAAATGGTAACCGGAATTAATAATATTAAAAATAAGCGTCAATTTTCACGAATTGGCGCTTTATTGTATTTGGATCATCTTGTTATTTGTTTAATGGTGTAGAGCACGAGAATTGTGAGTTGCAGTAGATCATGAAGTGTTAAAAAATACATACAGTAAGTGTGAGTTAAATGAAAATGTGCTGTAAATTAAAATTTTAGACAGAAAAAAATAATCAATATTGAGTGAAAAAAGTGTGTTGAAAGAATATTTTTATTATTTTTATAAAATAAACTAATACATGTAAATAAATGAAAATTATTCACTTATAAATATTTATTTAAATATAATATCTTAAAAATACCCCTGTTTTGTTTTAATAATATAATAAATCTTATCCACTGTAAGATCGTCTTTCTATGCATTAAAGACAATGTATTATTAAAAATAGATACGGATAGAATTAAACTTTAACCATACACTTAAAACCAAATTATTCTCATGGAAAAACAACACAATCACACGCATGGCTGCACCCATTGCTCTTGCCACAATCCTGTTTTAGATGTTCTTAAAGAAGAACTTTTCAGTGCAGAAAATCTGACGAAGATCAATCCCGGTTCCGGAAAAGCGACCCACGAAAAACCACAAACACTGATGGTAAGTGGAGGTACTATTCTGCCAATGATTGGTGGATCCACCGGTACCATTGAAGCCATTGGATTTGCAGATGGAAAGGTCGTTGTAACAGGTACAGCAGCTCAGGTAGAATCTTATATGAATGAAAAGCATTCAGGATTTCAAAGAAAAGAATTAACCGGTACTCAAACCTTACTTCCCGGACTGATTGAGCCCCATGTTCATATGATTCCTACGGCAATGATGACCGGCTGGCTGGATTTGAGCCCTTTTGACGGGCAGAATTTAAAAGCGATATATGATTTGACTTCTGTTGGGGCTATCATCAACGGGCATATTCCTAAAATTCCGGGAGCGGTTATTTTAGGAAGAGGATTGGATCCGTCATTAATGCCTTTTAAGGAAACTGATGGGAAAAAGGAATTGATAACGATTGATAATGTCATCCTTGATACTATTAATCATGATACTCCTATGATGCTGTTAAGTGCCTCTATGCATACCCTTTATCTGAATACTAAAGCATTAGAGTATGTATTTGATCATAATCCGGATATAAAGAGCGAGTATAAAACTGTTGACAAGTATATCAGTGAAACGAAAGGCCAGCTGCAGGAAGGTTTGCAGATGACCCCGGCATTGAAGACTATAAAACTGCAGATCATTGCGATGAGCATAGAGATCAACCGTTATCTTACGGAACTTTTTCACACGGCCAATTCAAGAGGAGTTACTTTTATGTATGATGCCGGGCTGAATAAGGGTTCCGAAATACTTTTAACCAAATATTTTGAGACTCATCCTGAAGTGGTAAGAACGGGTGGGGCACATCTTTGCTCCAATCAGGAAGATGTAGATAAACTGGATCATTATAAAGAACCGGAACACTATAAACCTGTATATTATGGACATATTAAAGTGGTTTCGGATGGTTCAAATCAGGGATTAACGGGATATCAGAGTGTTCCATACCTGTGCAATCCTGCAGATAATACAGGAGTATTTAATTTTCCGCAGACAGGAATTCCGGCCCATACAATTCCGCCAAGTTATAATACACTGATCAATTCTGTGGTAGCGGTAAAAGGCTGGCCGTTGATGGTTCATGCCAATGGGGATCAGGCGGTAACATTTGCTATCAATGCGTATCAGCGTACTCTGGCTCAATATAAAGGTCCTGAACTTCGTAACCGTATAGAGCATTGTTCTCTTCTGACAGCGGATCAGATTACCAATATGCTCCAGATGGGAGTTTCACCAAGTTTCCTTATCGGCCACGTAGGGTATTGGGGATATGCTTTTAAGGAAGTGATATTCGGTGAAAAGGCACAAATGCTGGATCTTTGTGGTTCAACGCTTGCTGCCGGTATGAGAATTACCCTTCACAGTGATAATGAGGTGAGCCCGTTAGGTCCTTTGAGAATGATGGAACAATCGATTACCAGAATCATGGAAAAGAACCCAAAGGATATTGAAGTTTTAAACGGTGCGGAACGTATTACTCCCGAACAGGCCCTGATTGCCGTTACTTATGATGCTGCATGGCAATGCTACGCAGACAAATGGGTAGGATCGCTGGATAATGGGTACTTTGCTGATTTTGTTATATTGGAACAGAACCCTCTTTCCCTAAATACACCTTCATTGCAATATATGAAAATGCGGGATATTCCGGTATTGGAAACCTGGGTAGGCGGTGTTTGTGTATATACTTATGATGAGAATAGAAAGACAGTGACCGAAAAAGATATGATTTTTTCAGGCAAAGAAGAATAAGTTCTGAAAGAAATTAAATAGTTGCTAATCAAATATCAATCAGAGCAGATTATTTCTGCTCTGATTCCTTAACCCAATATAAATTTTATGCTTTGCTTTTAACTCTTTATAATATCTCTTAGCTAAGTATGGTGGCTTTGACTAGCAGCAGTTACAAAAAAATATATCAGGCAGTCAATTTCGGATAGAGATTTTTTACAGTAATGTTTTTAAGTAGATTAAGAGAGAATTTGCTAATTCTGTGTTCATTTTAGATGATATTATTTGTTGAAATTTTGGTTGTTCTTTTTGATACATTTCATATAAATTCTTATTATTTTGTATCAAACAAAACTCTACATTAGCTATTCTGTCAGCTAATTTTACAATGATACCAGCTTGATTGTGAATCAGTTTGTTATACATGCTGTTTTTTCTTTCTTCTCTATTTTTCCCCTCTCCATCGGTTAAAGAAAACACAATTTCAGTAATTTTCTTTCCAAATTTTTTCTCTAATTCTTCTATTGAAACTGTAGTATCTTCCAGTATATCATGAAGCCATGCGCTTATCAGGATATCAGTGTTTTCTTGATTTGTAGGAAGAATAGAAAATCTCATTAATATACTTACTACATTGCCTAAATGAATTTCATATGGGTATATTCCATAGTGCTGACCATTGTGTTTTTCTATTGCAAATTTTCTAGCATTATACAGCTGGTCTTTATAATTCATCTTACTTCTTTATCTATTATTTTCATGATCTCTTTTGCTCTGATTTCATCTACAAATTCTCCCGGTGTTGGATCCGGATAATAACTTAATGCCGCTTTTTCACTATGCCATTCTCCATTATAGTATTCTTCTCCCTGCAATCCTGTGTCTTTATACATTACCGCTCTTAGTAGTGAATAGTGTTCCTTATTATTGATCTTTTCTATTTCAAAGTGATAATATAAAATCTTATCTATTGTATCTTTTTTATTCATTTTCAAGTAAATTTATATTTTTTGGTGTTTTTATTTTTTTATATTCTGCAGCCTGTTTAGCGGTTTGTTTGAAATAAAACTCTCCGAAGTCGGGAGACTTCGGAGAGCTGGTTAGCTCATTTTTGAGCTAACCTTGATACAATTTATTGATAATATTAACAATAGAATAACTTGTTTGTACTACTATAATTAATCTATTTTTTGGGCATTACCCTTGATTATAACATTATTTTCTTTTTGATTTAGATACAAAACTTCCCTTATTACCCAACGTTTATTATCAAAGTTACTTTTCTGACTAAAATACACATTCAAAATTTGTGATATAAAAAAAGTATTCAGATAGCTCATTTTTTCTTTCATTCCAATTTTTGTGTCATTCAAAATATCTTCATAAGAAGGATATTCGGTAAGATTTTCAAATAATTCTAAGGCATAGTTTTCACCGGTTTGTTTATCATCTTCTATTAATTCATTCAACAATTCTTCATACTTGGGTTGCATTATTTTATTGAAAGTATCTAGCTCGATATTTATATCAAATTGATATATTTCTTTGTTTTCAATATATTTTTCATAGTAATGTTCATCATAGAATAAATGTTGAGAATTCGTTTCTTGATTATTAATGTATACTTGCATCTTATTTATCTTTAATTTAATTTAATATTTGTTTGGTTTCCATTTATATCTATTTTAAAAATATTTCCGTCTGGTTCAACTGTAATAGATCCTGATGGACCATATGCTTCACCTGCTTTTGCATCTTCTGCTGATCTGACACCAGATCTCTGAAAAAAATCTTCAGGAGTTGTAATTCTTTCAATACTTTTTGTTTCATTACCTGGAATTATTTTAGTCGTTTCCATTTTTAACCATCCTTCAATTTTTCCGGCATCAAAAATAGCATTATTTGATTTTATTATTTTTCCTGCTTGAGAGCTTGTCAATTGACCAAATCCAACATCTAAATCACTTGTTAGAGTATAATTACCTCTTATTCTACTACCACCAAATATAACAGAAGAGTTTCTAGAAAATGCCTGTTTTAAGATAAATGTTGCTTGATCTTTTGAGAGACCAGGTATTATTTGAGATAATTTATCTGATGCTTCAGTAATTATTTGTTCTGTTGTTTTAATTGAAGAGGGAATAGAAATATCTTCTTCCTCAATCTTGCTCTCTCTGGAATTTGTTTCCTTTTCTTTAGGTGATCTTGATTCATCTAAATTAGTATTTTTGACCGGTTTTTCACCTTTAATTTTTTCAGTTTCTTCTAGCAAACTTTTCACCTTTACAAGGTCATTATCTGCCATTGCTTTTTCAAGTTCAATAGCCAGCTTGTCATCTTTAGCTAAAGTTTTTGCCTTTTCAAAGGTATTTTTAACTACAAGCAATTGCTCAGGGGTTAATCCTGTATTACTTATGAGCTTGGTTAGCTTAAGTTCGGCTACAAAACTATCAAATGTAACAATTCCTTTCCGAATAGCAAATACTGCTCTGGCTAATAATTCGCCTGTTTGTGCCAAACCTGGTATTGTTGCATAAGTAAGTTGTTTTGCCTTTACAAAGCCAGACAGTATTTTTTGCTGTTGGGCTTGTATTTTAGCCTGTTTAATAATATTTTCCCTTATTTTTCTTTCAAGACCATCGATTTTAAGTAGATCACTTTCTAAAGTGGCTAATGCTTTTGTAGCATCGTCGGTATCATTAAATGCTTTGGCCGCTGCAGAAATAGGTTTAGCTGATCTCAGTATTTTTGCTAATGATCCTGCATCTAACGCAGCACCTGCAATGGCGAGTACCAGCCAAGCCAAACTTGGATCGTTACCTTGCAGCACCTGTCCGACTTGTATTGAGGCATCATATAGACTTTGGTTTAAGTTATAATCATGAATCTCCTGTTTTACATAATATGTACTAATCGCTAAAGTACCTCCGCTGGCTAAAATAGCTAATAAAAATGGAGTAGCTTGCCCTAAGGATACAATGGAAAGAATGATACCTCCGGCTATAAGAATAATATTTTTTATAAGTTCATATTTCGCTTCCTGCCGGACTTTATCCTGTATAATTTTTACAGCATTTTTATTGCTGGAAATACCCGCTTGTTGTATAGAAATAGGAATAAGTTCTCCTAAATCCCAAATGAAATCTATATCCTCATCTATTATATTTTCTTCAGCTTCATTTATTTTTTCCAACTGTGTTATAATACTGTTTTTTAAAGCAGTTATAATTTGTTCATCGGTTTTGAAATCAAAATTTTCCCAATCAGGAGCCCATTCTTGCTTTTCGGCTTTCAGTCCTTTATTGTTAAAATCATCACCTATTGATAAAATTGGAATAGCTCTGTAGATTTCATTTCTGGCAGAGTATTTTCTTTCAATTCCTGATGCTTTATTTATTTTTTGATCATGAATGTCTGTTGCATAAGGATCCCTGCCAACAGCATCGTAGGCTTCTTGATATAGCTTTTGCTGCTCTTTAAAACTAGGCAGACTAGCTTGTATGGCAGCCATTTGTTTTTTATAAGCTTCTATACCGGTTTTAAGTTCCTGTAATTTATTTTTATGTTCTCCATATGGCAACCAAATACCATGTCTCTCTGCTTCTGTTAGAATTAATTTCCTGTTAATTTGAAGCATATAAAGAGCCATTTCTTTTCCGAATTTTTCAAACTCCTCAATTAATATGTCTTGTGCTTCGCTATTTTTAGGAGTTTTCTCTAAAATCGCAGCTGCTTTTTTACCTTTTGGAGATAGTTCGGGTGCTTTTAATGATTTTAGTTTGTTTTTTAGTGCTATATATTCACTATCCTCTGTAATTTTACTGTATTCGTTGGTTAAAAATTTGTTGAGTTCTTCTCTGTTAATTTCCTTTTCATTTTTTTTATCTTTATTATTGTCTACAATTCCTAATAATTTCCGTTTTAAAGCTTCTCTGGCAGCTTCGTTTTTTGGTGCTTCAAAGAAAAGATTATCCAGATATTTCTCAAGAGGTACATTTACATTTGTTGGTGTTCCTGCTTTGATCTCTCCTGCAAAGTTTATTCTACCATCTTCGCCCCAGTGTTCAGCTACTTTTATCGCATTCTCTTTACTGCCACCATATACAGCCTGATAATAAATGGCGTATCCTTCAATTGTATTTCCTTTTGGGATTTTTGTAGTGGGAATGAAGCTGACAATTAAGCAATAATCATCTGCATGTTCAGGGTTACATTTTTTTAATTTTATAGGATCTTTGCCTGTTTGGAAAAATGATTGAAAAAGTTCTTGACTTTCAAGCTTAGATTCTAAACGAGATGCAGGTTCAGATATACCTTTATTTCTTTTGTCCGATTCTGTTTTTTTATTTGGTAATGCGGCTTTTCTGATAGTTTCCCCTTCCTCTGAATTTTTTGTTACCTCATTCATTTTCAACAAAGTTTCCTTATCAAAGATTCCAGAGCCTGTAATCCCATTCTGTTGTTGGAAATTGATGAGTGCAATCCTTGTTTTATCACCAAAATAGGTTTTGTTCTCGGATACTGTATGCCCTAATTTATCAAGTGCATTATTAAGTGCTGCTACATGCTGTCCTTTGTTAAACAATTGAATGACAGATCCGCTTTTTTCTACTTTACTGAATGCTCTGCTTCTGAAAGGGACGTATGTTATTTGGGTAACTTCTGTTTTTGCGAGAGATATTTTGCTGTCCTGATCGGTGATTTGCTCAGACTTTTCTTTATCCTCTTTATTATTGTTTTTTTGCTTATCGGACCTGCCGGACCTGGGCGCAAATGTTTTCTTAAGTCTGCTCATGGTATTGGTTATTAGATAAGTTCATTATAGTGTGCTAAGGGTTTATTCTGATTTTGGTACAAATGGGCTGAGACGGGATTGATTTTTTCCAAAAGCCTTTTCATTTTCTATCATTAGATAAGTGCTTATTAATGAATAGGTAATATAGGTTTCATTACGGTCATGTAATGCCATCGCTACATTTTTCATAATGTTTCGGATATTAGCACCGGTATAAGCGTACTCTTTGGTTAAATGTTGTAAAAGCTCCTCACTTTCAAAAGTTATATTTTGAGGTAAATAATGCTCCCAAAGGGCTTTTCTTGTAATTTCTGTCGGTCGTATTACATTGACAGAGATATCGATACGGCGCTTGAAAGCATCATCCATATTGTTTTCAAAATTGGAAGCAAGAATTGTTAATCCGTCAAATTTTTCAATTCGCTGCAATAAATACGAAACTTCCTGGTTGGCGTAGCGGTCATGAGCATCTTTTACATCAGAACGTTTTCCAAATAAAGCATCAGCTTCGTCAAAAAACAACATACAGTTTTTACCCTGCAGCCTGTTGAATAGCACTTCAAGATTTTTCTCAGTTTCACCAATATATTTGCTCACCACTTGTGAAAGATCTACGTGATACATATCAATCCCATATGCATTGGCAAGAATTCCGGCCAGCATTGTTTTTCCCGTTCCCGGTGTACCATAGAATAAAGCAATGAAACCTGGTTTAAAGCTATGTTCACTGGTTTTGAAAAAGCCGTTTTCCAATGCTTTTATATAATGTCCGATGGGCTTTATCTGTTCCCTCACATTATCTTCTAAAATAATATCATCCATGGTGAGATCAGATTTGTAAAGCCTGCCGGGAAAATAAGAACCATGATCTAGTTGTGGCTTTTGACCCGATAAAAAATAATTGAGATAAGCGGTATCCAATTCAATCTTCCCATGAATAAATTCTGTTGAAGAACGGTTGTAAATAATGTCATTTTTCAACAGGACACTGCCATTGATGAATTGTGCACCATATTCTGACCACAGTGATAGATCTTTACCTGCCAGCAAAAAAAGTGCGGTTTGAAAAGTGGGTTTAAAGCTGCGGCTAATTTTATCATACTCACCACCCGCTTCAATAGCAAATGCATTACTGCTTTCTTCTATCTGCACAAATGTTTTCAGGACGGACGGATAATGAGCCGAAGCAATCCCCAGTGCTAAGATTATTCTGTCTACAACGGTAAGCTGATGGATGTTTACTGTAACCGAATAAGGAGATTGATCGTCTGATTTTGGAGGTTCAGGTATTTCATAACCAATATTTAATTCTGTCTCATCTTCCAGAAATAATTCTTTGCATCGCTTTTCAATAAGGGATTGTAACCATTTCATTTCTTCATTTAAAGAATGATGATTTACAGTATTGGATTGAAATATTGGATTGACTATTTCTGCTTTTTCATTAATTTTTGTTTTTATTAATGATGGTTCTTCATGGTTAATAGGAGATTTCATAAGCTTATTTTGAATTAATAGGGTTGCAATGGGGGTATTGCTCATATAAAATCAGCAACTTTAGAGATTGGAAAGTTTCAGAATATTAGAAAATGTAACCTGTTATTACCAGTTTACAAATATGAATTTTTTATGCCACGGGAGCTTTACGAGACCAATTCCCCATGAGAGCTTTTCAAGAAGAATATCTTGTGTTTTTCGTTCTACAGTAAGCGTGTAATCAGCGTCAGTAATAACTAATTTCCCTGGCCGCTGGAAGAACTCGTTCTGTAATAATGCTGCAGATGATTTTTTCATGGGAGCCCAGTTATGCTGTACACTTTCTATAACATTTTTAGCCTGCGTTTTATGCTTACGTGAAAGCTTAATATGCCTGTTAATCGGTTGATGCATCGGAATATTACACAGGAATTTTTCAAAAATCATGTCGTATTCAGGAGCATTTGTTTTTCCGGTAGCGATATAATGCAATAGATGGGCACATAATTCAGGATCTGTGAGCTGCTGGGTTTTGGGATCAATAAGTTCACAATGTTCAAACAGGGTTCTGATAAATGGATGGATCAAAATAAGCCCTGCATTCTGAATATATTGTCCCTCATCCTGGATTACACTTTCCTGGATGGATTCTATTACAGTTTTCACATGTTCAGGTTGATCTGCTGTATTCGTTTTGAGACTTTCTGAAATTTCATTTTCTGAAATAAAAGGGAATATCTTAACTAGTGTTTTCCTGTTTTGATGATTGCTTTTTGTTGTTGATAAGCTAATCTGTTTTTTTGTTGAAATTTCTTGTAAAAGATACTCCCTGAGATGGTTATTAGATGTATTCAAACACTCCGATATTACATTGAATACCAAGCGCCATATTGCAATTCTATCCGTATGATTCAGTTTCGACAGATGACGTATTGTATCAGTCTCCAGGTTAATGTTCAACTCTTTGTTTTTCAAAATCGCCAGACACAACTGTGCAATGTGCTCATCGGAAAGCTGATTGATTATTCGATTTCGGACATTTTCTTTTGATAAAGCAGGCAAAATGCTTTTTTGAAAGCTTCCGGACGAAATAATGCGGTCAAAAACCGTTGATTCCAAAAAAGCCATGCTATTGCTCTGTGAATTCCACCAAGGCATAGTTCCTTTTTCTAAAAAATGGAGGAAAGCCTTGATGATCTTTTCCTGATCATCTATCAGATAGACTTTAGCATCATTTTCTGTTTCCTGAGAGGACGTTTCAAGGGGCTTGGTAATTTCTGCCAGTTCTTCTTTAAAAAGTTCAGCTATTTTATCTTTTAACTCAATATTTAATGCACTGCTTTTTACATCTACATTTAATTCTAAACGAGGAATCTGCAGGGTATGACCGGCTAATTTATATTCTAAAGCTTTGATATGATTTTCAATTTCCGGAAAAACATCAATAGACAAAAAGCTATTAATATCATCTTTTATACTCAATGCTTTTGCTTTGTTGTTTACGGTGATTTCAACAAAAATTTTCTGAATGATATGATCTTGCTTCACATTAAATAAGTTTACATTATAAAATATCGGGAATCGTCAAATGTTTTACTTTTGGTCGAATTCTCCACCCCAAAAACCTGCAGGGCAAAGACTAAATCTGGATCTCTGCTTAGCACTCAATCTGCATCCGCAGCCTCTGATAAATCCATCTTTTGGACCGTCTACAACTTCCAGTGTATCTGGATTAAGCCATTTCATCGCGTTGCAGTTGTTGCCGTTTTTTAAAGGACATGCATTACAGATTTCTTCTCTTAAAGAGAAAATAGCTTCTTCATTTTGATTGGCTGCACCCAGTTTTGAGCGTAGTTCGTTAAAATGGCCTTCAATGATTTCATTGCGCTTGCTGAAAAGATTTTTAATATTCATATGATTAAAGTTTTTAAAATTATTGGGTCAAAATTAGAAAGAAGAGATACTATTTTGCGAATGATAAGGCCGCTCTATTCTGTCTTTGCAGTAAAAGACAAAAATCATTTCCTGATGATGCAGGTTTGCAGTTTTTAGAAATTGCCAGTACAAAAAAACTTGGTACTTCTAATCAAAAAGCATATTGTTTTTTAGAGACTGATACTTTGGACAATCAATTTTAGTATTTGATTATTTACAATTCAGAAAATCTGGTATAACTAAAAATGGTCATTTAATGAATGGACAATTTTATGTTGAAATATGATAGTTTTTAAAAACAGAATGATACTCAATTGGCAGACGAAAATTAAGTCATAATTCGACAAGGGAAATCTAAGGACTAAAATTTAATTTTTCAATATTGTTTTTAATGTGCTTGTTTTCAGTTGTATATCTGTATTGTTTTTGATTTTTTTCTATAAGAATGAAAATCCTATTTACTGCAAAGACTGTATTGAGGCCTCAAAATATTTGTCTTTTG
Organism: Chryseobacterium sp. S90; assembly: GCF_047444895.1. NCBI lineage: Bacteria > Pseudomonadati > Bacteroidota > Flavobacteriia > Flavobacteriales > Weeksellaceae > Chryseobacterium > Chryseobacterium sp. S90. Next base: position 167,165 of record NZ_JBLGCX010000003.1, read on the forward strand.
AGGGGGCGTGATTGTATGTTTGCACCATAATAATTAAGAACAGAAATTATGATTAATAAAGTATTAACAGTTTTAAAAAATCAGCTAAATGCTCCGGATGGTTTATGGGATCCTAACGTTCCTGGCGAAATCGAAATTGCTGTTGTTGATGACATCGCAAAACAGGATGAGAACGCTGAAGGAATTAATAACAAAGTAGTAATCAGTCTGCTCAATATTGAGGAAGAATCGACATTGAAAAACAGATCAAGGTATCAGCAGGTTGTGGTAGAAAACAATCCGGTCCGATACGATAAAGAAAGTACTCCGGCTTACTTAAACTTATATGTGATGATTGCCGCCAACAGAAGTACATACAGCAAATCTTTACTGAGTATTTCAAAAGTTATTGAGGTATTTCAGACAAAAAATGTTCTGGAATATGTGGATCTTAAACCGGAAAATAACTTCAGTTTCAGAATCGAACTGCACTCCATTCCCTTTGAACAGCTAAGTTACGTCTGGGGATTATTAGGCGGAAAAATAATGCCTTCTGCTTTATATAAAATCAGTGTGATAAAAATTGCGGCCAAGGATGTGGTTCCTGTTACATTAATTAATGATGTTAATATACAAAGTATTAAAGTTGATTAATCATAAAAGCAAAAACTAAAAACTAATAACCCTTTAAATTTTTAAACATGTTAAATCCAGCAACACCAGGTGTTTCTGTTGAAGAAATTACAAAACTTCCATACTCAGTTGCCTACATAGACACAGCTATGCCAGCGTTTATTGGGTATACTGAACTACTTCCTGCCGGGTATAATGAGCCCTTCAGAATCAGTTCTCTTTTAGAATATGAACAATATTTCGGAAAAGCAAAAAAGGAAAATATCCAGCTAAAAGATGTAGAAGGCCAGGGAGCAACTATTATAGCACCTCAGGTACAGTTTTTAATGTATTATTCACTGCAAATGTATTTTGCCAATGGCGGCGGACCGTGTTATATCATCTCCGTAGGGGATTATACCTCAGCAGAAGTACAATTATCCTCATTGGAAGCAGGACTCAATAAAATTGATCATAAAAATATTACAGAACCGATTCTTATTATTTTCCCTGATGCTATTTCGCTAACCAATGAATCTGAGTTTTATAACATTTATAATCAGGCCATTGATAAAGCAAAAGATGAGACGAAAAACAGATTTGTTATACTGGACACTTACTACGGTAATTCTGTCACCAAATCAAACAATCTTACCACTATTGAAGCTTTTAGAAATAATATAAGCACAACCAATCATGGAGCAGCTTACTTCCCTCACTTAAAAACTATTTTGAATTATACTTTTGATGAAACTCAAACTCCTATAATACATACTGGTTTACAAAAGCCAGGACAAGACAGTACTCTTTTTTATGCAGGTGAGACCGCTGCTTTAGATGAATTAAAAAGTCTGGCAAGTGCTGAAATCTCAACCGGATCTGCCGACGCTTACGTTCTTGCTGATTTATTAGATCAGGCTATTGCGATAGCAGAAGAAGTGAATGACAATGCTGATGCAGGTGACAAAAAGAATGCTTTAACAGTTGCCGTTTCTGAAGCAAAGATTGTGTTGGAAGCCATTTATGATGGAACAATAGATGATTTTATGATCCCTGATGATTCGGATGAAAATGCACCTGATTTCACTGGAGAGTTTACTGCATTAAAAACTGCAATTCTCGAAGTAAAAGATGAAAAAGGAGATGCAGACGGAATTACGCTTAAAAATTTGGAATTCTCTAATTCTGCATTATATAATCAGGTAAAAAAAGAAATACAGTCGTTAAAAGTTGTTTTACCGCCATCATCAGCTATAGCAGGGGCATACGGTAGAGTAGACAGTGTAAGAGGTGTGTGGAAAGCTCCGGCAAATGTGAATATCAGCAATGTGCTTGTTCCGACAGAAAAAATTTCCGATCAGGAACAGGCTGCTTTAAACATAGATCCATTCGGAAAATCAATCAATGCAATCAGAACTTTTACAGGAAAAGGAACTTTGATCTGGGGAGCCAGAACTCTTGAAGGGAAAGATAAAAATAGTGAAGGGAAAGATAATGAATGGAAGTATGTACATGTACGCCGCTATCATAATATGATCAGACAAGCGATAACAGAAGCACTCGACAGGTTTATTAATGAGCCTAATATTCCCCACACATGGCTACGTGCAAAAACAATGTTGGAAAACTTTCTTAATCAGCAATGGATGGAAGGTGCATTGGCAGGCAGCACTCCGAAAGAAGCTTACGAAGTAACAGTTAAGGGAGTAGAAGGCACTACTATTATGAATGTTGATCTTAAAATAGCATTAGTGCGTCCTGCAGAGTTTATTGTACTCAAGTTCTCACACAAATTGCAACAATTCTAAACCATACAATCAATAAATCAATCACGAATAAATACCCGAAGTTCTACTTCGAGGAATAATTAATATTAACGTAAAATTTTTTAAAAATGAATTACAAAACCCCTGGAGTTTACGTGGAGGAACAAGGAAAATTTCCGCCTTCCGTAGCGCAAGTTGAAACGGCTATCCCTGCTTTTATTGGATATACAGCGGATGGACCGAAAAATAAACCAACGAGAATTGCTTCGATGTTGGAGTATGAACAACTTTTTGGAAAAGCAAATCCGGAAATCTTCGCTGTAGCTTTCAAAGATGGTGCTGTCACAGCAATACAACCTAAAATAAGCGATTTTAAAATGTATTATGCTATGCAGATGTATTTTGCCAATGGTGGTGGGGCTTGCTATATTGTTTCGGTAGGAGGTTACAATGATCAGGTAACCGTTGGAACTTCTACAACAGAAGCCGGAACTTTATTATATGGTCTTGAATTACTAAAAAAAGAAGACGAACCTACTCTTATCGTTTTCCCGGATCTTCAAGGTTTGGTTGCCACTGCTGCTGAAGTTATTGCGGCAGACGATGCTTTTCAAGCTTCCATGGATAATAGGAATGTAGCTGTTGCTGCTGAAGCTGCTGCTAAAGCCGTTTCAAACGCTGTTGACGGTGCTAGTGTAGCTGCTGCTGTAGCTGCTGCGGTCGCTAAAGCTGCTGATTATGAAGTTACCAATCCTGGAAATCTTAGCGAAGTTGCTGCTGTTAAGGCTGCTCAGGATGTTGTAGCCGCTGCTAAAGCTGCTGCTGCTATTGCCAATGCTACTGTTGCTACTGTTAAAGCTGCTGCTAAAGTTGTTGCAGATGCTTATAATGAAGATCTTGCTACTATTAACATTATTTCTGGTTTTGCTTCTGAAAATGCTGATAATGTTTCTGATGCTAACATAGATTCTTTTATTACTGAGGCCTATTCTGCATACAATAGTGCTTTGAATCAGGCGGAATCTATGAAAGACAGATTCGTTATCATGGATGTTCTTGGAAATGATACTATTTTTAGAAAAGAAGTAAAAGCTAAGGGCTTAAATTATGGAGCAGCTTATTATCCAAAATTAAAAACGGTTTTGAGTTATGATTTTAATGAAGCTAATGTTTTAGTTACGGGCGCTGCTGGTATTAAAAATTTAGCAGAATTGAAATTAAAAAATTCAGAATTATATAATCAGGCTAAAACAGCAATTGAGTCTCAACAGGTAGTACTAGCTCCATCATCAGCAATGGCAGGAGTGTATGCCAAAGTAGACAGTACTTCCGGAGTATGGAAATCACCAGCTAATTTGGGACTTAGCCTGGTAGATGTACCGGCAGTAAAAATCTCCAATAAAGAACAGGAGCTTCTTAATGTAGATGCGGTAGCAGGAAAATCAATCAACGCGATCAGAACTTTTGCAGGAAAAGGAACATTAGTTTGGGGTGCAAGAACATTAGACGGAAACAGTAACGAATGGAGATATATATCTGTACGTCGTTTCTTCAACATGGTAGAAGAATCTGTGAAGAAAGCAACAGAACGTTTCGTTTTTGAACCGAATACTGCTAATACATGGACTCGTGTACAGGCAATGATCGAAAATTATCTTGACCAGCAGTGGAGAGACGGTGCATTAGCAGGGAGCAAGCCGGAAGAAGCTTATTATGTAAGCGTTGGTTTGCACAAAACAATGTCGGCTCAGGATATTTTAGAAGGAAGAATGAATATCGAGATCGGTATGGCTGCAGTACGTCCTGCTGAATTTATCGTACTCAATTTTTCACACAAATTACAGGAAGCATAAAATCAATTAAATAACAATAAAATTAAAATAAATTATGAGTACATATCCATTAGTAAAGTTTGCCTTTGAAGTAGATTGGGGCGGAACAAAAGTAGGTTTTCAGGAAGTCAGCGGATTAAATGTTGAAGCAGCTTTAATTGAGTACAGACACGGTGCAAGCCCTGATTTTAGTAAGATTAAAATGCCTGGAATGAAAAGTTTCAGTAACATCACTTTAAAAAGAGGAACTTTCAAAACAGATAATGAATATTTCGACTGGTTCCAGAGTATTCAGCTAAGTACAGTGGAGCGCAGATCTATTACCATCTCTCTTTTAGATGAAACAGGAGCGCCTGCAGTAACCTGGAAAGTGAAAAATGCATTCCCTCTTAAATTACAGTCAACAGATCTGAAAGCTGAAGGTAATGAGGTGGCTATCGAAACCTTAGAAATTGCACACGAAGGATTAACTATTGAAAATAACTAACATTAACTTTAAAATTTACAAAAAATGAATTACAAAACACCTGGAGTTTACGTAGAAGAAATTGCGAAATTCCCACCATCTGTAGCGCAAGTAGAAACAGCTATTCCTGCTTTTATCGGACATACAGATAAAGGACCAAGAAATGAACCGACAAGAATCTCTTCTATGTTGGAATACGAAACAATTTTCGGAGGAGCAAAAGATGAAAAAACAGCGTTCTCTGTTACGATTGAAGATACTGTTGTAACTGCAAAAGTAGACAACACCAAGCTAAGCCCTTATAAAATGCATTATGCTATGCAAATGTATTTTGCTAACGGTGGAGGACCTTGCTATATTGTGTCAGTAGATAACTATGAAAAGACTCCTGCCTTAGGAACAGAAACAGTTGCCGGCGGTTTATGGTTCGGATTAAAATCATTGGAAAAAGAAGATGAGCCAACACTTATTGTTTTCCCGGATGCGGAAGTTTTAGGAGCAGATGCTTACAAATTATACAATAAAGCTTTGGATCAGGCAGAAGATTTGAAAGACAGATTCGTTATTATGGATGTTTTTGCAGATGCTGCTGCTTTCAGAGCCGGAGTAGATGCTGCAGGATTAAAATATGGAGCTGCCTATTATCCAAAATTAGAAACAGTGTTAAGCTATAGCTTTGATGATAAAGATGTTAAAATCGAAAGCTATAAAGAATTAAATGCTGCGGGAGCGCTTGTAGATGTTACAATGCCTCAGAATGAAAACAACTTAGCATGGTTGAAATCAAAAAGTTCAGTGCTGTATAATCAAGCTAAAAAGGAGATTGAATCTAAAAGAGTAGTATTGACTCCATCATCATCTATTGCCGGAATTTATGCCAAAGTAGACAGCACTTCAGGAGTATGGAAAGCACCGGCTAACTTAGCAATCAGCAACGTACTGGCGCCTGTTGTAAAAATTTCCAATGAAGTGCAGGATGGTCTTAACGTAGATGCAGTAGCAGGAAAATCAATCAATGCGATCAGAACTTTTACAGGAAAAGGAACCTTAGTTTGGGGTGCAAGAACATTAGACGGAAACAGTAACGAATGGAGATATGTACCAGTACGTCGTTTCTTCAATATGGTAGAAGAATCTGTGAAGAAAGCAACAGAACGTTTCGTTTTTGAACCGAATACTGCCAATACATGGGTTCGTGTACAGGCCATGATCGAAAATTTCCTTGATCAGCAGTGGAGAGACGGTGCATTAGCAGGGAGCAAGCCGGAAGAAGCTTATTACGTAAGCGTTGGTTTACACAAAACAATGTCGGCTCAGGATATCTTAGAAGGAAGAATGATTATTGAAGTCGGTATGGCTGCAGTACGTCCTGCTGAATTTATCGTACTACGTTTTTCACACAAATTACAGGAAGCATAAGCTAAATTAAATAACAACTAAAAATAAATACATTATGAGTACATATCCATTAGTAAAGTTTGCCTTTGAAGTAGATTGGGGCGGAACAAAAGTAGGTTTTCAGGAAGTCAGCGGATTAAATGTTGAAGCAGCTTTAATTGAGTACAGACACGGTGCAAGCCCTGATTTTAGTAAGATTAAAATGCCTGGAATGAAAAGTTTCAGTAACATCACTTTAAAAAGAGGAACTTTCAAAACAGATAACGAATATTTCGACTGGTTCCAGAGTATTCAGCTAAGTACAGTAGAGCGCAGATCTATCACGATCTCCCTTTTAGATGAAACAGGAGCTCCTGCAGTAACCTGGAAAGTGAAAAATGCATTCCCTCTTAAATTACAGTCAACGGATCTGAAAGCTGAAGGTAATGAGGTGGCTATTGAAACGCTTGAAATTGCACACGAAGGATTAACTATTGAAAATAACTAATCATGGCAGTTTTATATCCTCCAACCAGTTTCTCTTTTATTGTTAACGGGATTTCAACAACAGAGGGTATTGACTCCAGATTTCAATCTATATCTGGTTTATCAACAGAAATTGGAACTGAAGAATATGCCGAAGGAGGCGAAAACAGGTTTACACACCAACTTCCTTTGAGGCCCAAATATCCTAATCTGGTTCTTAAACGTGGGTTAATCGTAAGTTCCGGATTGATAAGCTGGTGCAGAAATGCGATGGAAAACTTCCAGTTTGAACCCAGAGACCTGATCATTACTCTTTCAGGAGGAATTCAGTCTACAGCACCCTTAATGGTTTGGAATGTAGTTGGAGCATACCCCGTAAGATGGGAAGTATCAGAATTCAACGCAGAAGAAAGCAAACTTGCTATTGAAACAATAGAACTGAAATATAGATATTTCACAATACCCTCATCGTTAGCAAGCTTAGGCTTGTAATTTCTAAATCAAATCTAAGCACCTGAACGTGTGTTAGTTTAAAGATAAATTTTACCAAAATCTTTTTTCATAAAAAACAACAGATTGGTCTATAACAGAGACTGAACACACCCTTCATGTGCTTGGATTTTTAAAAATGAACATATTAAATCATTGGTTATTAGTGTTTTGAATATTAATGATCGATTAAAAAACAAACGAAATGCCAATAGAAATAAAAGAGCTTCACATTAAAATAAATGTGGACGAAAAAGCAGCAGCTGCAACGACTGCCGCATCGGTAGATGAGGCACTGCTTATGCGTGCAATCAGTGAAAGTGTAGAGCAGGCAGCAAAGATAGAACAACGTAAAAAAGAAAGATAATGAGAGGAGCAATTCAAAAACTGACTATCGGAACATACAAAGATTCTGATTATGAAAAAAGAATTCAGAATGGCGCTTTTAAAGCTTTTATTAATCCTACAGGGTATTCTGTAACCTATAAAACGGAACTTGAACCCGGTCAGGCACCAGGAACAGCTAAAACCGATTTAAAATATGTAGCGTCACCTTCAACTGATTTGCAATTAGAATTTCTATTTGATGGGACAGGAGTCACAGAAGCGAATTCCGGTATTAAGCTTATCAATAAAATTAAAGGTAAGGCTTTTAAAAAGACATCTGTAAAAGATCAGGTTGATGCTTTTTATAAGGCTACAGGCCAGGTTTCAGGTCCTATACATAAACCTTATAACGTTATTCTTAATTGGGGAGACTTTGAATTTAAAGGAGTACTGGCAGAATTTACTGTAGAATATAAGTTGTTTGACAATGAAGGACAGCCTTTAAGAGCTATAGGAAAAGCAAAATTCAGTGAATCAATAAGTCCCAAGTTAGAAGCAGCAGAAAAAAAACAGAGTTCTCCCGATCTTACCCATAAAAGAACAGTACAAGCAGGAGATACACTGACATTAATGACCGAAAGAATTTATGGAGACTCCAAATACTATCTGGAGGTAGCCAAAGTGAATAACCTTGTTAATTTCAGACAGCTAAAACCAGGACAGGAATTATTCTTTCCGCCATTAGAAAAAGTTTCATAATATGAATAATAGCGGATACATACAAACAGCAAAAAATCCAGATTTAGTCACCCATAAGGTGATGTCTGGAGGAACAGAACTGCCGGGGAAGTACGGGGTGAAAAGCATTGTCGTGGAAAAAGAAGTCAACAGAATTCCTTATGCCCGCATTGTTATTTTAGACGGAAGCGTACCGGAGCAGGATTTCAAGCTCAGTAATGAAGATCTGTTAATTCCCGGAAAAGAAATTGAGATTACCGCCGGATACCATTCCGAAGAGGAAACCATCTTTAAAGGAGTTGTGGTAAAGCACAACATAAAAATCAGAAACGGTTCTTCTTACCTCATCATAGAATGCAGAGATAAGGCTGTAAAAATGACCTTAGGAAGAAAAAGTAAGTACTTCTACGAAAGTACAGACAGTGATGTCATGGAAGAACTCATCAGTAATAACGGGCTTACTGCCGATGTGGAAGCTACTTCAAATTCACACAAGGAATTGGTGCAGTATCAGGCTTCTGATTGGGATTTTATGCTAACCAGAGCGCAGGCAAACGGTAAACTTTGTTTCGTTGAAGATGGAACTATTAAAATTACTAAACCTGATTTTAGTGGTGAAACTGTAGAAACAGTGGTTTATGGATCATCTGTACATGAATTTGATGGAGAAATTGATGCCAGAGACCAGTTCAGTAAAATTACTGCCAAAACATGGAGCTATACCGATCAGGAACTGACAGAAGTGGAAGCTAAAGATCCGGCGATTAACCTCAATGGAAACCTTTCATCAGGTGATTTGGCAGATGTCTTCGGAATTGAAGACCTGCAGCTTAAACATGGTGGAAATCTTACTCAAAGTGAGCTGCAGGAATGGAGTGATGCCAAAGCAACTTTCCAGCAACTGGCCAAAACAAGAGGAAGAGTACAATTTCAGGGAATCCCGGATGCCAAACCAGGAGTTTCGTTAACACTAGAAGGAGTAGGAAACCGATTCAACGGGAAAATATACGTAACCGGTGTCCGTCATGAAATCGCCGAAGGAAACTGGCTGGTGGATGCTCAATTCGGACTTTCTCCAACATGGTTCTCAGAAACCTATGATGTAAGCGAAAAGCCAGGCGCAGGAATTATGCCTGCCATAAGCGGATTGCATGTAGGAGTAGTATCACAACTGGAATCTGATCCTGACGGAGAAGACCGAATTCTGGTACAGATTCCTATCATTAATAGCGAGGAAGAAGGAATCTGGGCACGTATTGCTACCCTTGATGCCGGAGAAAACAGAGGATCATTCTTCAGACCGGAAATCGGAGATGAGGTGATCATCGGATTTATTAATGATGATCCTAATGATGCCGTTGTACTTGGAATGTTGAACAGCAGTGCAAAACCAGCTCCTATTGTAGCTTCAGATGATAATCACGAAAAAGGATTTGTTACCCGAAGCGAAATGAAAATGATTTTTAATGACGACAAAATTTCGTACACACTGGAAACACCAAAAGGTAAAAAAGTGATTGTAGACGAAGATGCCGATGTCATTACAATAAAAGATGAGCATTCTAATACTCTTACCCTTAATAAAGACGGTATCAGTATGGAAAGCGGAAAAGACATTAAAATCAAAGCAAAAGGAGACATTAATATGGAAGGAACCAATATCAATGTAAAAGCAAGTGCTCAATTCAAAGCAGAAGGCAGTTCCGGCTCAGAGCTTAAATCAGGAGCAGTAACAGTAGTAAAAGGATCTCAAGTTAAAATTAATTAATACTCATGAAACCGGCAGCAAGAATTACAGATATGCATACCTGTCCTATGGTAACGGGAAATGTTCCCCATGTAGGAGGGCCTATAATGCCGGCAGGAGAACCCACAGTGCTTATCGGCGGAATGCCTGCAGCAAGACAGGGAGACAAAGCAGTATGTACCGGGCCACCGGATACCATTGCGTCAGGATCTTCAAGTGTTTTGATAGGTGGGAAACCTGCCGCAAGAATGGGCGATTCTACCGCTCATGGAGGGGTGATAACCGCAGGGGAAGCTACTGTTTTAATAGGCGGATAATATTGAAGGCGGCTTTTAACACAATCATAAGCTCCCCTATAGATAAGCTCCGACTAAAAGTAAAAATGTAGAACATCAATAACAAAAACGGTTAGAATAACCAAAACTCTATGCTACAGATGCAGGATGTGAACATTCAATATAACAAATTAACGTATGAAAATAAATACAGATTTTTTAGGAACAGGCTGGAGTTTTCCGCCTGAGTTTAACGAAACTGAAGGAAAACTGGCCATGACCACAGATGTGGAAGACATCAATAACAGCCTTAAGATTTTATTGTCAACACGCCCTGGCGAACGTGTCATGTTCCCAAATTACGGGTGTGACTTGCAGGATATGCTCTTTAAACCTCTGGACTTAACGCTGATTACCCAAATGAAAGGAATCGTGGAGCGTGCTATTTTATATCATGAACCCAGAATCAATATTCTAAGTATCGAAATTGATACTCAGGAAGAGCTTCAGGGAGAAGTTTTGATACAGGTTGACTACGAAGTAAGAAATACTAATACAAGAAGCAATATGGTTTTCCCTTTTTACAAAGGAGAAGCTACCGAAATATAATGAATTACGGGATGTCTGTAGCCATTTTGAATACTACCAAACACTACAATAAGTATTGCATCTGACCATAGAAAGATAAATATAAACAAATGAAAAAAACAGATACATTTTCACATTATCGTGAAGGAAAATCACAAATGCAGCGCTTTTTAGCAGAATTAGATCCTGGGAATCTTGAGTTACACGATTTCGATTTGTTTGACTGGCTATTATTCGCAAACAATTTTGCAAGTCATGTAAACTATTTTGACAAAGATGATAATACGGCACCAAAAGGAAAATGGGGAAACTTCTTCCTGGGTGATGATGCCAACGCTATCCCACGTAGAGAAAGCGTTGAGTATAAAAGTATGAAAAAACAGGTTACAGATCTTATGTCCCAGTTTGAACAGGATAGCAGCCTTACCCCTCATCTGACATTATTTGTCTGCTTCTTAAAATTATTGGATTTCTCAAAAAAAGCTTTCAATAATCTGACGAAAAGACACCTGGATTTCTATTATAACGAAATTCTTCAAATTGAGAAAAATGATGCCAAATCAGACAAAGTCTATGTGATCTTTGAACTCGCCAAAAAAGCGATTCAGGAAAAAATTCCGGCCGGTACATTACTGGATGGGAATAAAGACACTGACGGAAAGAAACGAATCTACAAAACAGGTGATGAAATTATTGCCAATCAGGCAAAAGTAGTTGAGATCAAAAGTTTCTTAAATGATGCTGAAAAGAGAGAGCTGAAAATGGCTTCGGTGGCCAATTCTGCCGATGGTTTGGGAGATAAATTACCGGAAGACAGCAACTATTGGTGGCCGTTTGGATATAATTCTGATGAAACCGTTTCCAATAAATCGATTTATAAGGAACTTCCAAAAGCCAAACTAGGCTTTTCAATTGCTTCCTCATTATTTGATTTAAAAGAAGGAGAACGTACCATTACTCTTAAGATCGATTTTAATAAGAACTCAACTCAGAAATTACAGAGCCTTTCAAAAACAGAGATTAAAAATAATATCAAAGTGCTTTGCAGCGGGGAGAAAGAATGGTTATCAGGTGCTGATTTAATATGTATTAAAAACGAAGAAGAAAGATTAGAACTTTCTATTACATTACAAAAAGAGTTCCCGGCCGTTGTAAAATACAATAAAGAAGTGCTGGCAGAAACATTTCAAACCAGCTTTCCTGTGGTAAGATTGATGATTGAAGGAGAAAAATACTACGATATGTATGAAGCTCTTTCAGAAAAATTAATAAAGAACATAGAAATAGCAGTTGATGTAAAAGGAGTAAAATCTATTCAGCTAGAAAATGACAACGGGGCATTAAATTCAGAAAAGCCTTATTATCCTTTCACCGCACAACCTGTTAAAGGATCTAATTTTTATATCAGATGTCCTGAAATGTTTTCCAAAAAATGGCAGAATGCAGACATTACGATCAACTGGAAGAATGCTCCGGATTCTGTAAAAGATTTATACAGCGGATATGTTATTCAGCCAAATCAGAATATAAGTTTAACCGATTTTGAGGCCTTAAAAAGCTCCTCAATCGTAGGTTCTGACGCTTACTTTAAAGCAGATGTTGCCTTGCTGGATAAAGAAATCTGGTATGAAAAGGCTAATGATATTGATGTATTCAGTAAAGAAAAAGATGCGTATAAAATCCGGTTTTCTGTAAATAATGCAAGTAATAAAGCAGGAACAAGTGAGACGATCAGAGTAACACTGAACCAGTCGTCATTACAGGATGTATATCCTAAACTGTATACATTGGCATTATCAAGTAATCCGACCTTTAAAAAACTTATTCCCAATGAGCCATATATTCCTTTTGCGGAAGATATAGAGTTGAATTACAGCGCAAAAGAAAATGTATATTCTTATCTGGAAAAAGAATCTGCAGGAGAAGCTTCAAAAAATAAAGAAGTACAGCTGTACCACGAAGACGTATTCGGTCAATACGAAAAAGAAGTCGAAACCAACAGCATTGTACCGGTACACCAAAATGGAGGTGAACTGTACATCGGTCTGGAAGCAATGCCTCAGACCACAGTTTCACTATTAATTCAAATGCTGGAAGGAAGTGAAAACCCTCTGGTGGATACTTTCCTGGAAAAAGAATTTATAGAATGGCATATCCTTTCAAACAATTCATGGATGAGTTTGTCGGATTATATGCTGCAGAACGAGACCAGAAAATTCCTGGAATCAGGGATAATCAAGTTCAAAGTGCCTAAGGATGTTGATAAAAGCCACACAAGATTTACCGACGGATTAGTCTGGATCAGAGCCAAATCACAAAGAAGCTACGATGCAGTATGCAAAATCCAGGGAATTTATACTCAGGCTGTTTTAGCAACATTCCAGAATCAGGACAATGATCTGTCTCACCTCAATAACGGATTGGAGGCAAAAACCATTGCTAAGCTGATCTCCAGAGTTCCTCAGGTAAAATCTGTCAGCCAGCCTTATAACTCGTTTGACGGGAAATACAAAGAAACAGATACCGAGTTTTACAGACGTGTGAGTGAACGGTTAAGACACAAGCACAGAGCTATTACACAATGGGATTACGAACATCTGGTATTACAGGAATTTCCGGAAGTCTTTAAGGTAAAATGTTTAAATCATACTTCCGAAACGTCCTATATGGCTCCTGGTCATGTAACCCTGATGGTGGTTCCGAATATTAAAAATAAAAATGCTTTTGACATCTATCAGCCCAGAGTAAGCAGAGCCTCTTTGAATAAAATTCAAAACTATGTAAATGAATTAAATACAATGCATGTGACCGCTCAGGTGATTAATCCCAATTATAAAGAAGCAAAAGTAGAAACAAAGGTCAGGTTCTTTGAGCAGTATGACGAAACATTCTACATCAAACAGCTGGACGAAGATATTAAAAAATACATATCGCCATGGGCTTTTACAGACTCTGAAAATATTGATTTTAATGTAGAGTTAAATGTTAATCAATTGGTTAACTATCTGGAGCAGCTGCATTATGTAGATTACATTGATGATATTAAAATCCTGGTGAATAATATTCCGCAAAGGAAATCTTTAATCGAAGTAGATCCAAAATCAATTCTGGTATCTGCCAAGCAGCACAATGTCACTATTACAGAACAGGTATGTATTTAATAATAAATAAGAAGAAACATAATCATGTCAGAAAATAAACATATTAGTATATCAAAAAATATAGAAACCGGAGATCAGACAGATTTTCATTTTCTACGCAAAACAGGGATTGAATACATAGAAAAGTTAGGAGGAAAACTCTGGACCGATTATAACTCTCATGATCCCGGGATCACCACTTTGGAAGTTCTAAGCTATGCCATAACAGATCTTGGGATGAGGATGAACCTGAACATGGAAGATATCTTAGCATCTGATGATGTAAAAACAGACATTCATACTCAGTTTTTAAACGCTGCAGAAATTTTACCGTCAAGACCTTTAAACGAGCTGGATTACAGAAAGCTGTTCATAGATATCAACATGGCAGGAAGTCTTATAAGACCGATCCGTAACTGTTGGTTAGTTCCTAAAAATGAAAAACTATACGTTGATTGTAAAACCGGGGATTTAGACTTTAAACCTATCGGAGATAAAACAGAAAGCTTTACCGTAAAAGGATTGTATGACCTTTATGTAGATTATGCTGAAGATATTGATACAGATGGAATCGGGTGTGAAAAATCTAATGTTAATATCAAAATATTAGACAGTTACCACGCCAACAGAAGCCTTTGTGAAGATCTGGCAGAAATTAAAGAAGTTGAAATCCAGAAAGTGGCAGTATGTGCCCGCATTGGACTTGTCAGCAAAGCAGATGAAGAGCTGGTGCATGCCAAAGTAATCAGAGCTATCAATAATTATTTGTCTCCGGAAGTTCATTTTTATTCATTGAAGCAAATGCTTGATAAAGGTCTTACGACAGATCAGATCTTTGAAGGACCTCTTTTGGATAACGGATTTATTGATACCGAAGAGCTTAAAAACAGCCAGTTAAGAACAGAAGTTCGTCTTTCTGATATTATCAGTGAAATCATGAAGATTGAAGGGGTTAAAGAAATTCATGACGTTTCTATTGCAGGCTGTGATAATATCATCAAACAGAATAACGATTGGCTTATCTGTATTGAAAAGGGCAGAAAACCGGAACTGTGCGAGCTGAGTTCATTCAGTTACAGTAAAGGATCTCTTCCATTAAATATCAATGACAAAAAGGTTCAGGATTACTTAGAAACTCTTAAAAGAGAAGAAGAAGTACTTAGAGATGATGCAAGACAGAATAAAGAATTGGCTTTACCAAAGGGAACTTCATATGATATTGCGAACTATGCCACTATTCTGAATGAATTCCCGGATACCTATGGAGTAGGAGAATCAGGAATTATCGGAAATCAATCTCCGGAAAGAGAAGCCCTGGCCAAACAAATGAAAGGGTATTTACTGTTTTTTGATCAGATTCTTGCCGGATATTTCAAACACCTTGAAAAAATAAAAGAAGTATTGAGCATCAATGGTAAGTTAAAAAGAACCTTTTTTACACAGACTCTTAAAAATATTAAAGGCTTTGATGAACTGGTTTCTGACTATGATACAGAAAATGAAGATCAACTTACAGATTCATTGTATAAAGAGCTGGATAACAGTGTGGAACGCCGAAATGAAGTGTTGGACCATCTGATCTCCCGTTTTGCTGAAACATTCAGCGACTATACCTTCTTGATGAAATCACTGTATGGAAAATCTACCGATGAAATTGTTTTAGGCAATAAAGAAAACTTCTTAAAAGAGTATTCTTCATTAAGTAAGGACAGAGGATTAGGCTATAATTATACCCTAATCGGAGATTCAGATCTGTGGAATACCAGTAATATTTCCGGTGTTCAGAAAAGAATTGCCCGTTTGCTGGGAATTAAAGATTATACCCAGAGAAACTTATCCCAGTCGCCGGTATCCATCATTGAAACAATAGACAATGCAGGTAAAAAAACATATACCTGGAAAATAAAAGATATCGCTAACAATATTGTTTTATCCTCTGTAAACAGCTACACGACTGAGCATATTGCAATCAAAAATCTGAATGAAGCTATTTATCAAACCCTTCAGATTGATCAGGAAGATCTTGAAAATGCATTAGCCAGACTGGATGAGAAAAAGCCGGAAGAAACATTAGAAAAACTGAAAAATTGTGAAAAGGATTACTGTTTAATTGGGAATATAAAAATCCGTGTTTCATTAGGAGGTAACTATTATTTTGAGATTCTGGATGACCAGAAAAATGTTATTGCTGTTCACAAAAAAACCAATCCTTATTCAGAATTGAAAGACCTGAAAAAAGGAATTGAAGAGACGATCAATTATTTCAAATACGAATTTACAGAAGAAGGTATTTTCCTTGTTGAGCATTTATTATTAAAGCCAACTACTAAGGATTATAAACTTATGGGAGGTATTGGCTGTATGTCTGTTGGAGGTACTTTCAGAATCATGTATGATCTGGAAGAAGACAATCCGACAACAGATCCGATAGAATATTCGGAAGCCTTTATGTCTTCCTGTGAAGAAGGTTGTGAAACAGATGTGTTTGATCCTTATTCCTACAGAGTAAGTGTTGTCCTTCCCGGCTTTGCTTACCGTTTTCAGGATCCTGATTTCAGACGCTATGCAGAAACCGTTATCAGGCAGGAAATTCCGGCTCATATTTTAGCGAAAATCTGCTGGGTGGGAGATCGTTTGAGTGAAAAACAAACTGCTCAGAATGATTTGGCTGAATTTGAAGCAGCATTTAAAAAATACCTTTTAGATAAGTCAAGAAACAATATTCTGAATCTCGGAAACAGCATTACGGATTTATTGACCGCTCTTAGCCATTTGAATAATATCTATCGACCGGGAAGGCTTTTGGACTGCGATGCCAGTGATAGTGATATTCTGGACGGAAAAATCATATTAGGACAATCCAACTTATCAAAAAAAATTGAAAAATAATGAATACTAAATTAGACAATGTAACAACCCAATATAGAAAGTTCAACGACAATCAGGCGTTAACAGAAGGGCAATTAAACGAATTTATAGATTATTTTGAAGATCAGGACAGACTATCAAGAACCCGTCTGAGCGGCGTAGGAATTGTGTGTGGTTTTCAATCGAATTATGTGGAACTTGAAATCTCACCTACCTTAGCGGAAAAAACATCCAGACCCGGAGATAGAGATCTTGAGCTTCCCTTTGATACAATTGCAGTTACACAGGGAGCCGGTGTTACTACCGATGGAGACTTAATAACACTGCGCCAGGCAGGAAGCAAAAATTCAGAGGCTATCATTGACTTCAAGGCTAATAATTACAGATACTACAGAAATTATGTTGATGTTGTAGGATATGAGCATTTTCGTATCGGAGGCCAGCAAATTCCTCTTTTAGAATTATTTACAACACAAGAGTACAGAAAGCTGGTAGACGGAGGTGCTAATGCCGGAGATTTTAAGCCGGTACTGGATATAAGTCTTTCACTAAGTGATAAAGTTGTAATTCTGTATTTAGAAAGTTATTCCAATGATGAGAATCCATGTCAGGATGCTGATTGTGACAATAACGGAGCTGAGCAGGTTTCTAACCTTAAAGTGCTTCTTGCAGATACAGCATCTGTTTCAGAGCTTATTGCGAAAGGTGATGCAAAAGATACGATCTATAAACAACATAATTTTTATGAAAAGCTTTTTGACAGTTTACCGAACATAGAAGCTAAAAGAGTTATTCTGGATACACTTGTTAAAACAGCACCGCAGCTAAAAACAAAATTTCAGGGTGCCATCAGTACTGTTGCAGAATTAAGTGACGGCTTTACTTCCATTGCAGCAACTTTTAATGTAAACATGAATCTGGGAGGACAGACACTCTTTGACAAATTGAATCCTTTACTGTCAAACACTTCTCCAGGCTTAGAAGATTATCAGTACCGATATGATTTATTAAAGGATCTGATTGATACCTATAATGAAATAAAAGGATTGATTCTGCATCTCAATGCTGAATGCTGTCCGGATATTGCTTCATTCCCTAAACACCTTATGTTGGGAAATGTCGGAGCAAAGCAGGAATTAGGAGGATATACCCCTTTACGCCACGGTTTTTATAATTCACCGGTTACTACCAGTGATGACGAGAATTATGAAAGAGTGGTAATGCTTGCCAACCGTTTTGTGCAGAAAGTCAATGGATTTCAATCCTATATCGGACGCATTAAAATTACTCCTTCAAATCTCAATGTAAGATTGGGTAATAAAGCAATACCATACTACTATAATGTAGATAAAACCTTATTGACTCAATGGAACTTTGAAAAAACAAAAACAGATAGGGCAGCTTATAATTTAAGCTATCACACAGCCAATTTAGCAGGAGAAGACTTTATTCAGAATCCACTGAATTATAACATTGACAATAACGATTTTTATAGAATTGAAGGTCACCTGGGAATGCCTTATAAAACAGCATTGCAAAACATCAATGATCTTAAAACCCAATACGGATTAGCTTTTGATGTCATTGCATTGGTCCTGAATAAAGGTGAAAAACCTGGTGGGGAGCCGCCAATCAGAGAAAAAACAGTATCCATAGAAGAATTGAGAAAACAGTTGGTATCTATTTCCAGCGATGTCAGCAACAGAACACTCAATTCACAAAATACTTTACTGAACATCTCTAAACTGGATGAACAGCTAAGATTGCTGAACCAGGCTGAATTCTCAAAAGAAGGATCATCCGAAGGAATTACCGTTGTAAAACAAGATCCTAAAAAAGATGATGTTGTAAGTGAACTTTTAAGCGAGTTTTTAGAAAGGAAATCAGGTCTGGAACATATGGCAGGAGTAGAACCGGGCGGAACTTTTGCATTGATTTACTATTCGGAAGCTGAAAATCAGGTTCTTGCAGATTTTTCACTGCCTTACCTATGCTGTTCTAAAAAGGATCCTGCATTCTTATCATTACCGAAAAACAAACTGTGTCAGAAAGATGCTCCTATTGCAATGACCATTGTTCCGTTAGACGGACAGGTAAAAGCATTTGTGAATGGTACTCCAATTCCTGCAGTTACACAATCCGGAGGTCAAAGCTTCTTCGATCCTAGTCTGGTTAACGCAACTTATTTTGGACAAACGATTACGTTTACCGTGAATGATGATCCAGTGGAAGCACAGATGATCGTGTATGCGCAGCCAAACGTATCTGTTACTACAGGTACAGTGAGTTATGACGCTCCTACGATGGACGAAAATGCAAACAATCCGGATGCTACGGTTGAATTTAATGTTACCGGAGACTTTACAGGGGTTACATTTACCTGGAATTTTGATGATGGTACTCCAATCGTACATAATGAGGCTCCAACTAATAAAAAAGTTCATGTGTATAAGCTTGTTGCAGGACAGGAAAAAACTTTCAATCCAACACTTACAGTAACCAATGCTAATGGCTGTAGTAATGTGTACAGATTAGCTCCGCTAAAATTAAAAGGTCAGTCTACGATTGCATGTTTAAGTGGAATGAGAGTGGTTATTCAGTACAGAGACGATGTAGACCAGGGTCACGTTTGTAATGATGCTACCTTCAACTTAAAAGGAAATGATATTGTAATAGGAGGGGTCAATCCATACCCTGGCTTTATTGGAAATATCCATTTAAGTAATACAGGAGGTAATCAGGATAGAGGTAACCATAAACCAGGTACTCCTGCGCTGAGCAGATATAATGAAATTATCATTACTCAGGCTGAAGCTAAGCAAATGGCATCACAATCATTGGATGGTTTTGTAGAGTTTTCTCTTGAATGTGCTTTACCTGTTAATAACAGACCACCTACTGGTTGCCACCAGGATGTTGCTTATACAGAAATTTACTTAGCAAACGCTACAGTTCCTATTTATAAAGGATATCCAAACGGGAATTTCCTAAAAATAAACCCTTGTACAGGAGTGACAAAATAATAGTCAGATAATAACTTCATAGACAGTTTGAATTGTCTATGAAGTTTATTAAAAGACCTTAATAAATCATTAAAAATGAACAATAATGAATAATCAATTAAGTAATATAACCGTTCAATATCGAAAGTTCAGTAAAGGACAGTATCTGGAAGATCCTGATCAGTTCAATGAGTTTCTGGACTCTTTCGAAGATCAGGACCGTTTGTCCAGAGTATTGCTGCAAGGGGTAGGTGTTGTATGTGGGCTTAAGCCAAAACTTATTTATAAAAACAGACTTTTAGACAGCATAGAGCTTTCCCAGGGAGCCGCCATTACAACTGATGGAGATTTACTAACCCTGAGTAATACCAGCAAGACGAGTGAAGACTTGTACTTGAGTGATCTGAAGACAGTTGATCTGAAAAATAAAAACTTTACCCATTTTAAAGTATACGATAATTTTAAAGTAAAGTATCCGGCATTTTACGAAGGGAACGAGCAGATTGAACTATGGGAACTGGCAACAGCTCAGGAAGCAAAATCTGATTTTCAGCCTGTTAATAATCTTACAAATTTAGAAGACAAATACTTACTGCTGTATTTGGAGGATTATGAAAAAGAAGTGAAACCTTGTAGAGGCGTTGACTGTGATAACCATGGAATACAGCAGATTAGAAACCTTAAAGTATTAGTTACTACAGCAAGTGGTATCACTCACATTCTTGGAGAAGATGGTTTTTCTCTGCCTGATCCCGTAACAGGTGAGGTTAAGCCCAAAAGAAAAGATCACCTTCAGCCTCATCCTTTGTTTATAGAGGATATTTTGGAGCCTGTAAAGCAAAACCGGATTATTTTAGAGCGTTTTGTTTCAGAAAATAAGCTGAAAGTCTCTGATTTAAAAAATGTATATATCAAGGCGGTAGATAAAGCTGATTATGGGAAGAGTGTTTTTGAAAAAACAGCAGCAATCGCCAAAATTCTAGGTGTTTCAAGTGCTAGCTATGATGTGTTTAAAGCGTCAATAGACAGAGTTATTAATCAGGAAACAGGTTTTCAGTATACTTATGATGTGATAAAGGATTTGATGGATACCTATTCTGAAATTGTAGAATTGCTCCCTAAAGCATTTACTAAATGTTTCCCGGATTTTGCTTCTTTTCCTAAACATATCATGCTTGGAAAACTAATATCAGATATCCAATTGGACTCTTCAAGACATCAGTTTTATAATTCTCCTGCTTTAGATGATGAAAAAGCAACTCAAAAAGTTAAAACCTTAATTAATCGTTTTAATCAGCAAGTGGGAAGTTTTGATCCTGATACTATTATTAAAAATAAAGAACGGGTTAAAATTACCCCTTCGCAAAAATTAAATCCTCTGGGCAATAAGGCAGTTCCTTTTTACTATCATGTTACAGAAGAGTTTTTAAAAACATGGAATTTTGATAAAACAAACAATCGGTCATCCGGCAATAATCTGACATTTGATACGGATTGGGTGTTAATAGGAAATTCCGAACAAGTAAGTCCATTAAATCTCAATATAGATAACTATTCATTTTATAATATTGAAGGTCATCAGGGGATGGATTATCAAAAGGCTTTTGAACAGATAAAGGAAATCAAGGATAAGCAGCAGCTGGGATTTGATATCATGCTTTTGTCTTTAGAAGAAATAAAAGGAAATAAAGATCTGACAAAAGCTTATTTCAATGAATACGTAGAAAAGAACTCAGGATTAGAGCATAAACGAGGCGTTGAAAGAAAAGGTACTTTTATTATGGTGTATGATTCCATAAAAAATCCAAAAGTTATTGCAGACTTTTCACTTCCATACATCTGTTGTACTCCAAAAGCGATCATCAAATTAAGTTTGCCAACTTCTGTTATCTGTGCTGAATCCAGTCCTATACCTTTTACAGTATCCCCTATGAATGGAGTGATCAAAGCAAGTGTTGGTGATGGCGTGAAAATCATTAATGGGCAATATGTATTTGATCCAAAGGCCGTGGATGCTCAGTTCTATGGGCAGGAAATTACATTTACTGTCAATGGAAAAGCTACAGATTGCAGCATTAAAGTGATTTCAGAACCGGATATTAAAGTAGAAGTTGTAGAACCTGTCATTTATCCTGGAGGAGACTCAACAGCAACAATAGTAAACATTAAAGTTTCCGGAGCAAACTTTGCAGACTATACGTACAGCTGGGATTTCCTTGGAACTGACGTTTGGGTTCCGATAAAGCCGGATGCAAATGGATTTGTGAGTTACAAGTATTACAATCTGGATCTTAAAAATATTCCGGCAATAAGAGTAAAAGTAGATGGCAGCGGATGTACCCAGGACGTTACAATAAGAGACTGGCACGATGCTCCGGTTCGCTTAAGTTTAGCAACTGATATTATTTGTTCTGTATCAGATTCTATACCTTTTATTGATCTATTCCCTACGGATGGGATTGTGAAAGCCAGTGCTGGTGCTGAAGCTAGTGTTGTGTCCGGCAATGGTAGCTATTCCTTCAATCCAAATGCAGTGAATTCTGCTTTGTATGGTCAGTACATTACATTTACTGTAAACGATAAATCAACGAACTGCCGTATTAAAGTTATTCCGCCACCTAAAGTTAATATTAATTATACTGTTGATTATCCAGCTAACGGTTCAACAGAAACCACAATAAACATTGACGTTTCCGGACCCTACTTTACAGAATATATGTACGAATGGGATTTCCTGGGTAATGGACAGTTTACTCCTCCAAAACCTATAAATGGTAAGATAAGTTATAAATATTCTAATCTGGATCCGAAAAATATTCCGGTGATAGGGGTGAATGTGACTGGAGGAGGGTGCTCTCAATACACGACTATAAGAGGCTGGTATGATGCTCCGGTTCAATTAAGTTTGCCGGTGAGTTCTATTTGTTCTGAATCCGGGTCTATTCCTTTTAACGTAGTACCCGGTAATGGAGTTGTAGCAGCTAGTGCTGGTGCTGAAGCTAGTGTTGTATCCGGTGCCGGGGGGTATTCCTTCAATCCGAACCTGGTGAATCCTGCATTACATGGTCAGGTAATTACCTTTACTGTAAACGGAAAACAAACCAACTGCAGTATTAGGGTTATTTCAACACCGAAGGTTGGGATATCTGTTAAGTCTGTTGATTATCCGGCAGGTAATTCAAATGAAACAAAAGTAAATTTCGTTGTTTCAGGTCCAGGCTTTACAAACTATACTTACAGTGTAGATGGTAACCCGCTCTCTCAGCCGGATGCTAATGGAAATATGAGTTATACATTGATGAATGTAGATCCAAAAAATATCCCGGCGATCAATGTGAAGGTGAGTAACGGTGAATGTACTCAAACCATTACAATAAGAGATTGGTACGTTGCGATCAAAAAGATAGACTTATCAGATAGTGTAAACTGCTGTCCTGCCACTCTGCCGATTATTAAAGCTGATGCCGGAGCGAAAGACCTGAGGTTTTCTTTAGAGCTGGGGAGATTTGGACTAAAAGGATCTGGTGACGGAGCGCCGGTACTTCTATACTTCTGGAGCAAATTAGAAGGTCCGGATGTGAAGCTAATTACTGACCCTGCTAGCGGAGACCTGGTAGTTGAAGATTTAGTTGCCGGTAACTATAAGTTCCAGCTTCTGGTTAAAGATGCTAATAGTGATGCATTTAGTATTGATACAACAACTGTAACAGTGTATTGAGATTAAATCTAATCTAATATCATGGGGTGTTTTTTCTTTAAAATGATTTAAGCACCCCTTAGGTATTAATGAAAATATAATATTAACAATAAAAACATAATATAATGGCAGCAGCAAAATGTGATGTTTCATTCAAAATAGGATATGAATCTTCATTGCCACTAACAGCGGCGACTGTGACTTATTTAAATCCGCCGGGACCTACCCATGATATAAAGCAATTGGTTGCAACTGGTAATGCAATAAAGCTTAATGATATTCAAAATGATATTCAAACTCCAGGCACATACGAATTGGAAGTGAAACTGGCTGTAGGTGAAATTGTTACTAAGAGAGAGTTTTTCTTGAACGTTGGAAGATGCAACTCTTCTTCTACTTGCTATGTTCCTAAGATCTATGATATAAAAGTGCTGGATGATGGCCAGATCGTAATGAACTACTGGGTTGATGATACCACCAATCTTGCAACATTGGAATATCAGATAGCAAAAGACCCTGACTTTACAGACATTATTTATACAAAGGTGGGTTTCAGTGATACTGCGTATACCCAATTTGAAAATATTGATATGAAAAATGGAAAAATTCCTGATAATACTAAGTTATATATAAGAATAAGAAAGTATTGTAAACCAGAGGGAATTTCGGAATGGTCAGATGCTGTTCAGTTTGATTCTAAAGAATGGAGAGGTACAGTAGAAGCCTACTGCTTGTCTGGTATAGATGATCTGAATCCAGATCCTCTTTGCAACGGGACAGACCCCGCCTGGAAAACGAAAGTAATTTTGAAACCTTCTTTACCAGATATAGGAACATTGATTTACTTGACTAATGGTATGCTTGCAACACCTACAAACATAAAAGAATTTGAGCCAAATGCACCCGAAAGCTTCAAAAGAAGTGGGATCAGATGGATAAGATTTCTAAGTTCTAATTCAGGTTTTAACCCAAGGCTAATTTATAGGGTGGATCCTGAAAATGCTACAATAATAAGTATTGAAGACAAAGTGAGCTGTTAGAATATCTTATGGTGATGATCTGAAATGCCCCAATAAAATCCTCAAGAAATTGAGGATTTTATTCACTCAGGCAATTATCTTCTGTTGTTTTTACGTCTGGTACTTATAATATTGAACAGTTTCGCAACATCCTTCAGGTGGATCTCGAAATCTTCATAATATTCATTCAGAGAATGAAGAGTGATAAGGCCTTTCTCAACATCGTGGTTTACGATTCGTTTTACTAAAATTCCTTTCTCTTTGTGAACGATTACAAAATCCCACTTATCATAATGCAGTTTACTCATCCAGTAATCCTGTCTGATGTTTCTGCATAAGATAATGTCACCTTCCAGATAACTTTCATACGATCCGTTATCCATGCTGTCTCCTTTCACTTCAAAACACATGTATTCACCTCTGTGCTCTACATCATCCGTAAAAGGAATAGTCGGTAAGCTTTCTATATATTCTTCATCAGCAAAATTACTCAGATAACCGGCTTGTGCATATTGATTCGCCAATGGAACATGCATGATCTTTAAATCTGAAAAAACAACCGGAGACGCACTGTCATCATTGAGTTCCTGTTGCTTTAATAGTAAATTGGTTACAAAGTAAGCGGTTGTTTCCGGTATTTTTCGTTCGCCTTTTTCCCAATACTGCACGGCTCTGGTGCCTACTCCTATAGATTTTGCTATATCAGCCTGCTTCATGTTTAGTTTCTTTCTGATTTCTTTGAATTCTAAATAGTTCATTTTGATATGTTTATAGTTATTTGTAAAAAAAATGAATAAAATGTTCGTTTTTTATTTTGAAAAACGAACAATGTTCGTATATTTGTTTCATCGTTAAGATGGAACAGTACAAATGTACAAAATTATATTTAAAATTTAATATTTTTTTAATATTTTGAAATATTGTTTTTGTTTGTAATTACGTGTAATTAAGCAAGTTGAAAACTTATTTTATATATATTGTATTTAATAGATAGATATTTTTATTTTTTGCTTTATCCGGAGCAAGTTGGAATAAGGAAATTTTAAATAATCTATAAAGTGTAAAAATTGCGTTTTGAATATTGTTTTATTTGAATTTTGTTCGTTTTGTATTGTTTAATTAATGATAAAAATGCGTTTATTTTTTGATTGATATCTGAATAAAGCAATCATTTTGCTCTTTGTTTTTTCCTGAAAATAAAAAACAAGCCTAAAATGTAGAAAAACACTACTCTTCAACATATAAAATATCGATTAATTATAGTTGTCAGTAAAGTTGCTAATACATCCTGAGAAGGCAAATGAAATTTAAAATAAAGAAGTCAGGGTAAGATTTTTATTGGGAAATACCTGGTACCGGCTTCTAAAAAAAACAAAATTAATTGAATTAGACATCTTTTTAAGAGGCGGAATATTCGTCTTTAGGGATTCTTATGACTTTATGAAACGGTCAACAGGTAAGAGAAGGAAGCCTGTCTGATACAAAAAAAACTTTTAAACCAAAAAACTTTTAACCATAGAATATGAAACGTAGTAAAGAATTAGTCGAAAAAAGAAAAGATTTTGTCATTGATTATGTAAGACGTAATCAGGATAAACAGATGAAAGTGATTGTCAATGAGCTGATGGAAATGTTGTTTCTGTCTGAAAGAACAATATATAACATCATTCTTCAGCCATAACGTATGATCGCGGAAGAACGCTCAGTCCTTACCATTTAATGTTGTAATGTGAATATCAATAAGATAATGTTTGTAGATAGTGTGTATTCATAATTCATTTCTTGAAATTATTCATTCTAAAAAGATAAAAAAGGATTCAAAGTTATTGCTAGATCCTCAAGAGCCCATACATCAGATTAAAAGGCTGCTCTGATATCTTTCTCAAATTTAAATTACAGGTAAAATATTAAGGTGAAAAACGGTTTTTGCTTTTTAGTTCTGTTGTTTTAAATGAACCATGAATTGTAAAACGAAAACCGTTTAGCCTTAGTCGATTGGAAGAGAAATCAATTTTAAAAAAAAACTAAAAAATCATTCTAATAAATTCTAAAAGCCATGAAAAAAAAAGAAAAGAAAAAAAAGAAAAAGATAAGGAAAAATTGAAGAAACCAGGTAGAGATATCAGTGATATTATTGATGAACTGGCTTATGCGGATGAGAGTGAAAATATCCGGAAAATCAGAAAATTTTTAGATGATATGTACATCCTTTCTCAGGAATAAGTAAACACCTGGAAGTTGCTAAAAAATTAAAATTTTAATAAATAATATAATAGGAAAGAATGACTTTGGATAGTATAAAAGCCCTTTTGATCGGAACTGCAATAGCATTTTCAGGAGGATTGTTAAGGGTACTGGTCTCCATACAAAATAAAGAGAAAAAACAGCCGTGGGAGCATTTTATCACATTGGTGATAGTGGTGATAGTAGGTTTTACAATGAGCTATTTAATGAACAGAGCCGAGTTGCATGACAAATGGTATTCAACAGGGATATTATTTGTGCTTGGTTACGGTTATGATAAATTCTTGAAAATGATCACTACAAATCTCCCTAACTGGATTGATAAAGCAGTGAATCTTTTTATTGAAAACCGATATGGAGTGAAGACAGACAGACAGTCTGGTGAAGAAGAAGAAAAGAAAGGTGATATGAATTAAACTTATATCCATCAATGGACTTGTAGGTATGCTTAAATCATTGCAATAGAAAAGATGATAAAAAACTCTACCTGCCATTACAGAACTGATCACCCAAGAGAGTGATTGTAAGAACTTGAAAACCTGAAAATTCAAAAAACAAGAGAACAAACAAAGGAAATGGTTCAGTGTTGCCTGTTTCTCATCCATAAAGTCGAATGCCATTTCCATTTACTGACATTCTTAAAGAATCTACCCACACGGTACGATTTTTCAAACCCGGCAGGCACCCTATAAAGCATAACAGTTTGGTTGTGCTTTATAGGTCTTTTAAAATAATATGAAATAAAAAAACTAAGTCAATGAAAGCAGCAAAACCTGTAGAAATAGACAATAAAGCCCATAAAAACCAGAGCAAAAAGCAAAAGCCGAAAGATCGGGTGGTTGTACCTCTGTCTGAGGTGCAAGTGGCAAATGTACAGACACAAAAGGCCGGAGATTCATCCGTTAAAACTGGATCAGAAAGACCCAACGATAAATTGCTTAATCTCAATGGTACCGTTGCGGGTGTTCATGATTCACAAGATATTTATGGGCAGGGATCGGAAAAAAATTATGAAAAACTCCGGGAGAGTCTGGCAAAAACTGGTGATATCAATCATCCGGACACCAAGAAAATTGAAAAAGGCTATATGGCCACTTTGAATGTTAATCAGGTACAAGATTATCATAATATTAAATCGGGAAATAATGTACCAAAGACACCTGAGGAGCAGTCAGCAGTTCGTCAGATGGTTAAAAATCAGGAAACTTCTGCAAAAACGGCAAGAGAAGGCGAAAAAGGAGCATTAAAAAACATTAGCAGCAAATCTGAAGCGTTAAAACCAGTTATAGATCAGAAGCCAATTGGGAAAGCAGTTGAGATTAAAATACCTCCAGTTAAACCAATATCATCCGAAGTTAATAGCAATAGCTCAAAAAAGGTTGCGGATAAAAATGAAGTACCTCGTTCCGAAAGGGTTATGGATGACAAAAAATCTAATAATAGAAAATTAAATTCAAAAACTAAAGGAGAAAAAGAAACAAAAGTTGTCATTCCGGATGATATTCAATCCGTTGTTACACCGAGAATGGACAAGGCTGTTGATAGTGAGCAAGCCGAAATAGCTCCAGATGCACAAACGACAATCAACATAGTTGGGCTTGTTGTCGCTGCACAGGAGTTTAGGGACCAGGGAGTAGAAGCCAGAGATCAGGTGAAATCTCAAAACGAAGCAGCTAAAACACTCAAAAATAAGATTAAAGAAGTAGAAAAAGAAATTCAAAAATCAGACGCTGATTTAGAAAAATCAGAAGATAGTATAGAAACGAAAGAAGCTTTAATCAAAAAATTAGAAAAAGGACTTGAAACTTCAGTAAAAAGACAACAAAAGGTAGAGCAGGAAGTAGGAGTATATCAACAGGAATATAATAAAAATAAGACCAAAGCAAATGATTTCAATAACGAAGCAAAAAGTTTACTCGGAGGATCTCAAAAACATCAAGATCCAAAAAATGCTGATTCAGGAAACCTTACCAGAAAATTAAATGAATTAAGTACTAACGCCGGTACGATAAATCAAGCAGTATCTCAGGCAGGAAATACAACTCAAAAATTATCTCAGGAAGCTCAACAAGCTAAAGGTAAGAATGCAAAGATACAGAATGAAATAACGTCTTCCAGAGCGTCAATACGAAAATCAAAAGCTAAACTGGCCGCAGATACTAAAAAGAATATAGAAGCGAAAAAAGAGTTAGGAAAACTTACTCCAAAACTGAAACAGGTAGAATCGCAAAGTAAAAAATTGAACCAGGAAGCCGATGCTATGTTATTGGATTCTTACATTATCGAAAAAGAGGTTATCAAAACTCAACATGCTTACTATGCCAATATGGCAACAGTTGAGGGAAGAAATAGCTTACTACAAAAAGAAAAAGATAAAATCCAGCAAACCCCTAAAGAACTTAATGAGACAGAACGTTTGTTGGTAGATTTTGCACAATTAAAAGCAGAAGATGAGCAGATAGCTTTTCTAAGAAAATTAAGTCCGGATCAACAAAATTTATTAAAAGACAAATTAGAAGAAGTAAATGCTAATTATGATAGTGATCAGTCAGAACATCAAAGCTTAATTGACCAAAATGTTGAAAGCATCAGAAATTCTCAAATAGAAGTCTTTAATAACAAACGTAAAGATGCTTTACAAAAACCATTAAACTTAGTGACCAAAAATCTGAATAGAATTACTGGTTTAAAAAGATTATGGATGTCCATTTCTATTGCATTTTCAGACATTTGGAATGACGTTACATCCATTACCTGGACTGATGTAGGTAAATTTATTGAATCAATCTTTAGTCCTAAAGCATGGGTAGAGGCTATTTCAGGATCTATAAGTGGTATTTGGGACGATTTGACAAGTTGGAAAGGATTCTCAGAAGATCCGGTAGGAATGATTCTTCAAAAAGCCGCCGGGATAGCCAATAAAGTACTTATCATAGCCGGTGTCATTACAGGTATATTGGGTATATTAACACTAGCTGCCGCCGTAGGATCAATTTTCACTCTGGGTGGCCTGGCACCATTAGCTGCCTGGCTGGGAGGTGCTACCATAACAATGGGAACCATCACATTCTGGATTGGTGCGATAGCGTTAGGATTGAATATACTCAACGGAATTAAAAATATTTATGATGTACATACGGCAAAAACGGCTGATGTTTTATTTAAAAACTCTGGAGAGTTAAAAAGCGATATTGCCAATTCAGGCATGGCTATTTTGGCAATGATAGGGGGAAAAGCCTCGAAAAAAGGAGGAGCTTCAATAAAAGATCTGGCAAAAAGAAACCCAAAAACTTTTGGCAAGCGAATGTTCATTACCGCAAGAAATGGAATAAAAGCAAGTATTGTTTCTATCCCTAGAAAAATAACGTCTGTTTTCAAAAAAGATACATGGATTAAAGCGTCCCAACGTTTTAAAACAGCTTATAAAAAAGCACAGGAATGGGTTACTGAACCTTTCAAGAAAAAATCTACAACACCGCCAAGCCGAAACTTGAATCAACTTCCTTTTGAAGAGCAGACCGTTCCTGACAGAATGCATGAACAGCCTGTAAGAAATGAAAAAAGCACTGGGAAATCCAATGTTAAGAAAGAAGATGTGAAACCAGTTCAGGTGCAGGAAAATGTATATGAAGAAAGTATATTCAGACAAGATAACAGACCTTATTCTCCTGCAGGTTCAAAAGAAGGAAGGATAAAATCCCACATTAATGAAGAAGGAAATTTAACTCCCGCAGACAAAAACGGAAGTGCTACTGTTTCAGATCACGTAAGAGGAAGCGAGCCAATGAAAAGCAAAAGCCCTTATACTTCTTTCTCAGATGAAGGTCCTGGTATAGGTAAAACTTACGGAGACAATGTGATTGAAGTTGATATCAAAAGGCTCGAAGCTGATATTGCTGCAGGTAAAATAAGTGAGGTAGAGGTATTGAGACCTGAAAAGGTACAGGCGGAACTACAGGCTAAAATAGATCAGGCGATGAAAAGGCTTGAAGAAAGTCCAACGCCTAAAAATCAGAAAAGAGTAGATGATGCTGTAAGAGATCTTAACAACAGTGTCAGAGACAAAGAGATTTTAATTAAAGGCGAAATTCCTTCGGAGTATTTTAATGTGAAATCGACTAAAAATAAGATCCCTGAGGATATTTTACCTGAAAATAAGAGAAATGAAAAAGTTAGTGGTAAATCTAATATTAAGGAAGAGGATGTAAAACCAATTCAAACCGAGCATGGCAAATCCTATGGGCAGGCTAAAACTCATGAAGGGCATACGGTTACTATGACGGAAAAAGGGGAAATTTACGTATGTGCTTCTCCTTGTGAGCCTATTCGTGAAAAATATGTATTAGAATTAGAAGAAAATCCCGAAATTAGTCGTCAGATAAATGAGCTTGAGGCAGATGCCACACTTACCGATCAGGAAAAAGCAGATTGGATTGCGAAGGAAATAGAACCTAAACTTTCTAAAATAAAGAAAGAGAATAAGGTTAAAATAGGAGAAGATTTAGAGAATGCGTATAAATCAAAAAAATATGTAAAAGTTAAAAGGGGAGATATTAATGATTTGCTCGCAGGAAAGGATGTGACTGTAAATTCTATTTTGGAAGCTGATGCATTGTTAGAAAAAGCACTTCCTGATGCAATTAAAGCACCTGGAGCATCTCCTGACGGAGGAATACCAGATTGGACTAAATTTAAAGGGAAAAATGAAAATGGAATGTATCATAAAGACTACAATATTGATAATGAGACAGGAAGGATATATGGGCATGGACCGGAAAATAAGCATGCAAAGATGAAACATATAAATATAAAATTACCTAATGGAAAGAAAGTTACAATAAATATTATTCCTAATCAAAAGGCTAAAAGATTATTTAACATAAAATAAAGAAAATGAATAAAGAAAAATTTATATCCAAAATTCAATCTGGCCAGACATGCCACTATATTTACGATGAGAATGAACGAAATGAAAATACAGGCATAGTAAAGATATGGTTATATAATGATGAGATTATTTTAACTTGGGAAGAATGTCCCAAAGGCTTACAATATGATGAATCTTCATATTCAAAAGATGAAGTACATAATTTTAGTTCTTTTGAGGAGCTGGATAATTTTTTTAATGACAATAGTATTTTCTACATAAATTTCAAATCTTAATTTAAATTACTTTCACTTAATCAAAATGATTTTTTTATTTAATATGACCGTAATTAACAATTGTGATTTACAAACTAAAATATTTTATAGTAGTATCATAATTTGGCATTAATGGACTACAAATAATATTTTACATTAAATGATACTAAAATATTAAGTCGAATTTCTTGTATAGTAAACAAGTAACAAAAATTAATAAAATGAATAACCAAATAAACGAACTCCTTTATCACTATAATGAAGAAGGAAACGAAGGATATGATTTAAAAGAAGTACAGCTCCTTGAAAAAATAGATCCAGACAGAGTTGAACAATTAAAATTGCTTCTTCATAATGACAATCAATATATTGCTTATCAGGCCATGCTTATTTTATTGGCGTGGGCAATATCGGAAGGATTTGAACAACTTGATCGGTTCATTTCTGAAAAATGGGATGAAAAAGAAAGTTTTGAACCCCATAGACTCCATAGTGAAGATAATGTATATGATGTAATTACAAACGCCTTATATATTGCTACATTAAATGGAAAGACGGAACAAGAACTTTATCCATATATTACATACTTTTTGAATATTTATGGTGATAAATTTTTTGAATCCAATCTAAAAGATTTTCTTTTAAAGAAAAATTGCAGACCACTTTTAAAAGAAATAGAACAGGCAATACAGGCTGCCTTAGAAAATAAAAGATACTATCAGGCAAGCCAGCTGTTTCCGGTTATTGTGCATTATGACAAAGATTCTTTTAATAAATACAAAGATATTTTTAGTCCTTTAATAAGCGAAGATAGTAGAGTTGTATATAATATAGAAGAAGCCGAAAAAAGCATTTAATATACATACTACAATTTGATATAAATTTTAAAGAAAGTCTTCTTACTACCGCACGAATCCTTTCGTGCGGTTTTTATTTTCAATCATTTTTCTTTACAAGTTTTTATCTTTATAAAAGAATAATCAATACTTTTGAATACATCAAATCAACTAAAGTTAATAACTCATTAAAATATTGAATATGAAAAAAATATTATTCTTTTGTTCCCTTCTCTTCGGTCTTTCAGTAGGTGCCCAAACTATAGAATCAGGAAGTCACAGTACCACAGGATATATTAAAACTGACGGAACTATAGAAAACAGCAGCCACTCCACCGTGGGATACATTAAAAATGACGGGACTATCGAAAATAAAAGCCGAAGCACTATTGGTTACATCAAAAGTGACGGAACTATCGAAAACAAAAGCCATTCTACGGTAGGTTATGTAAAAAAAGACGGGACAGTAGAAAACAGCAGTCATTCCACTATTGGCTACATCAAAGACGATGGAACAGTTGAAAACAGCAGCCACGGTACTATTGGATATGCAAAAGGAGTCAAAAAAGAATGGGCTGCAGTAGTCTATTTCTTCTTTAAGCTGGATTGATCAGCAGTTCTGCAAAAAAGAAACTAACGGTAAACATATAAGTTAAAAAAAGGCTTGGATTTTATAATCTGAGCCTTTTTTATTATAGATATAGCCCAGGCTTTATTCAAAACAGACTTATTAATTATCCGGGAAAAAGGAGGTACTGCAACTACAGAATAGAGAGGCCGGAAAACTTTCACAGGAACAAAAAAAGTATCAATTTTGAGCATTGAAACTTAAGAAATCATCCATCTATTTCTTAAAACTAAATGGTACTGCAACTACACAGTAACAAGGTCAAAATCCTTTTCCAGGGATAAAAAAGTGAGCTCCGAATTTTAAAATATAACATAAAAAATCATTGAAACTAAAAAGTAATTGTGCTGACAAGCATAAATTGTAAATTATTATGGAAGAAAATAAATTAACCCCAAGAGAAGAATTAAAAACCTATTTTGAAACGGGCAAAGCTCCCACACAAAATCAGTTTTCTGATTTGATTGATTCTTTGAGACATAAAGAAGATGGTCTTACCAATAAGGAAATAATATATCTTGCCAATAGGTTGGAAGCTATTGATAACGGATCCATTGAATATGTCAATTTTAGTACTGAAGATGAACACTTTCCAATTGTGATAAGCTCACAGGATGAAGAAGATGAGGTAATTGATGTAGGTAAAGGTAATAACTTTGGAGCAAAGAGGTATTTTGTTGGTACTGCACCTTACACCATTAGTGCAAAAAAATTCTCAGCAGAAAATTTAAAGGGAACTGAATATTATGCTTTGCGTTACGAAGCAGATCCTACTTATACGTATAATAATATGATGGCGAGGCTGTTTGGGAATACGCTGCCTCCAATTCCTGATGGGTTTGACTTTGGACCTCTTAAAGGTAAAAGATTTTATTTTGAAATAAGCAAGCGTGATTATGGACAAATAATAAACATTGTAAACACCAATATTAAGTTTATTAATAAAACTGAAGCACTTATTGAGTATATGGTATATGGAGGAGGAGGAAGTCTTTGGGGACACGAATATACAAGTGGAGATATTGTTACTGATCATTATGATATAGGAGATTACTTGAACTTTTTTTATAGAGCAGACCTTAGAAAAATCAATAAGCCTATAGAATGCAGGGTCTATGATGGAGATACCGATCAGCTTTTAGCAACCAGTCACCTGACTGCCAACCAAAATAATATAAACATTCCAAGTAATGGGACGGCAGATAAAACCAGAAATGTTAGGATAGAATGTGATTATCAGAATCTTACCCTAGAGACAGAATAAAAAAAATCTCAAATCTGTTTTTTCAAAAGCGATAAATAAATTCTGTGAAAGTGGGGACAAATATTCATTACTGCAACTACGGAATAGAGAATCTAAAAACTTTCCCGGAAACATGAAAAAGATGAACTTCGGGCTTTGAACCAATTACTCATCCTCCGATTTTAAAAAAGATTATTACCATTACAGAATAGAGAAGCTCAAAAAAATTAAAGGAATAAGAAAAGTATAAGTCCCAAATTTTAAAAAACATAATATAAATAATCATTGAAACCCAAAGGTAATTATGCTAAGCATAAACCGTAAAAGAATAGTAGTACTATGGAAGAAAATAAACTAACCCCAAGAGATCAATTAAAAACCTATTTTGAAACAGGTAAACATCCTACACAAAACCAATTCTCGGATCTGATAGATTCTTTAAGACATAAAGAAGATGTACTAAACAAAAAAGAAATGTTAATCTTTGCTAATAGTTTGGCATCTATTGATAGTGCGTTTATTTACTATTTCGCAAATAACGTGGGAGATTTAGAAATCCAGATTTTTGTGATCTCACCGGATGAAGAAGATCAGGTGATCACAATAAGAGATTCTACCAAAGTAGGTGTAGTGAGACAATATTTATTTGGAAGTGCTCCTTATACCATTAAAATTAAAAAGATATCAGAAGGTAATTTAGCAGAAACCGAATACTATAGTTTTGGTTATCAATTAAGTGAGAGCTATTATATTCGTAGATTATTTGGAAACAATCTGCATACAATTCCTGATGGCTTTGACCTTGGAGAATTGAAGAACACCAGACTCCCCATCGAAATTACCAGGATAGATAATAATGTAAGAATAAATATTGTAAATACAAGTATTAAATTTCTTAACAAAACTGAAGTGCCTATCCAGTATAGAGCATATTCTCAATATTGGGGTAATGAATATGGAATAAAAGATACTGTTACAGATCATTATGATGCATGGGACCTTTTGTACATTTCTTATAATGCTGACCTTCAGGCTGTCAGCCAGAACATACAGTGCGATTTGTATGATGCTGATACTAATACTCTTGTAGCGACTGGGTATTTGTATGCCGGGCAAAGTCAAGAGAATTGGTGGGGAGGTCAGGTCAATGCAGTAAGAAATGTTAGGATCGAATGCAGCTATTCTGAAAATGTAAAATAAGGAAGCCTAAAAAATAAGTAACTGCAACTACAGGCAGGCAGGGACAAAAAACTTTTATAAGAACAATAAAGTGATTAATTTTGAACTGTCATCATAACATAAATAGTAATTGCTATTAGGTAACAAAAACAAGCCAGTATAAAAGATCTTGAGATCACAAGGCGGTAGAGAATTAATCCATTACATTCTCATTACTAAAAATACAACCACAATCGGGTAAGATACTCGGCGATGAAAGCTTTTCCATTGGAATTTCATCCGCAAAGCGAAACGATGGTTGTAAAATCTATTTTTTTGAACGCAACTCATAAATTCTGTGAAAACAGAAAGAGGAAATGTATTGCAGAAGATGAAGAAAAGTATAGGCTTAATGATTTGCTTATTAGTGATATATGAATTACTGCAACTACAGGATAGAGAGGTCGAAAAAGTTTTATAGGAACAAAAAAAGAATCAACTTTGAACCTTACATTACAACTGGTAATCAGCTCCGGAAAACAAGTATACTAAGAGCATAAAGCAAATAAAGAAAACTAAAATATCATGGAAGAAAATAATACATTAATCCCAAGAGAGGAGCTGAAAACCTACTTTGAAACCGGTAAATATCCTACAGAAAGCCAGTTTGGCAGATTCATAGATAATTATCTCCATTTAAATGAGCTTAATTTCGGGCTGGATGTAAAGGCATCAGCAGATTGGACTGCGAAATACTATCATTTCTATCGGGCTGGAAACATTGAAAAATCAGGACGTGGACATATTAACCTGGAAGCTGAATATGAAAGCGTACCGCCACAGATAGAAAATTATGTACATGCTTTCAGCAGAAATGTAAGTTATAAATATTTAAAGGTAAAATTATCAAACGACTTAGATATTGATAAATACAAACCCAAGATTATCATAAAACGTTACAAACAGAAAAAAAAGATCAAGGATGGATTCAAAGATGCAGGTTTTTATAAAGAACAGCTGCTCGATGCACAATCCTTAGGCAGAATGTCCGAATACCCTGTAACGTCTAAAGAAATGACCCTGGATATCAATCCTATTCATTATTTTAAACCAGGATCAGAGTTCAATGAATTCTATCCATCGGGGACACTTACAAGACCTGGCTCATTCAGACATACGGTTCATCACAGAAAACCATTTGCTCTTATTCAGATGCTTTTGGAAATTGAGATCAACGGAAGAAAATATACATCGCATCCCGTTAATATAAAAATTATTATGGGGCGGAACATGACTGATTTGGTTAATTACATTATTGATTAATCACAAACATACCTCAATCGGAGAGATTCTCATTGGCAGGACACCTCTTAGCGCCTGGAATCCCGGAATTTTCTGATGCACAAACATTAGAATCTCCTCCCGGAAGCAGAGTAATAGATCTTCGGATCTGCTGCACTCTTTCTGGCGTAGATGGAATCTTTAAAAAAGCAGGACTCCCATGATGGAGCAACTTTCCAAGGGCAGCTGCTTTGGCAGTTGTGGAGAGATACTCGAATGTGAGCAACTTTCCGGTTGAGATTTCTTTAAAAAAACTACCAAATACAATGTAACCATCCTTGAGATGTGTTGCATGTTATTTAAAAACATATAAAACATACCTTAATCGGAGAGATTCTCATTGGCAGGACACCTCTTAGCACCTGGAATCCCGGAATTTTCTGATGCACAAACATTAGAATCTCCTCCCGGAAGCAGGGCAATAGATTTTCGGATCCGTTGCACTCTTTCAGGCGTAGATGGAATCTTGAAAAAAGCAGGACTCCCATGATGGAGCAACTTTCCAAGGGCAGCTGCTGTAGCAGTTGTGGAGAGATACTCGAATGTGAGATACTTTCCGGTTGAGGTTTTTTGAAATAAATACAAGATAGGTGGAAGCATCTTAAAAGTAAAAAGAAGCAGTACACCAGATCCTAAAAAGCATAAAACCAATGGAGTCAGAACAATTACAAAAATTATTTACTCATTTAGAAAAGGTTATTACATGGCGTATAAACAATCCATCAGAGGATTTTAGTGTAGGAGCCCCTGAATTTAATACCAGTAACCATGAAAACTTTCAATTAGGAGATTATATTTCAGGGAAAGAGCTTGCCCATCAGGAAGTTGTGATTCTTTTAATGGCTTTATTACCACGATTGGATCCATCATTGCTGAAACGCATTTATTTGGATTTTCCGGGTAGTGCGCTGTTTGACTTCTGTTCAACCAATGATAACGGCAGGCTCTTTTATCCTACAATTCATGCTGCTCAATATATTTTAGGAGGAGAAAGTATTTCAGAACGATTGAAAGCACTGGATTATTTCGGTCCGAAGTCGATTTTGAGTAAAGAAGAACTCATTGTTTTTTCAGGCTCAGCTCATGAGCAGGCATCAATAAACGGTCAGATAAGTGTTCATGAAGAAGCCTTTAATAAGATCATTTTTGGCCTGGAATTATTACCGAAAATGAGCAATGATTTTCCGGCAGAACGAATACAAACCCATCGATCATGGACAGATTTAATACTTCCTCAAACTACACTGGATGAACTTAAGTGTATTGAGAACTGGTACAATAGCAGCCGGATTCTTATGGAAGACTGGGACATGCAGACAAAACTTAAACCAGGGTTCAGGGTATTGTTTCATGGAGAACCGGGAACGGGAAAAACTCTTGCCGCCAGTCTTTTAGGGAAATATACCCAACGCCCTGTTTTCAGAGTAGATGTTTCTATGCTGGTCTCAAAGTACATCGGAGAAACAGAAAAACAATTATCTAAACTGTTCGACAAAGCAGAAAATAAAAACTGGATTTTATTTTTTGATGAAGCAGATGCCATTTTCGGAAAACGAACTTCTGTAAAAGATGCTCATGACAAATACGCCAATCAGGAAGTTTCTTACTTACTGCAAAGGATAGAAACATTTTCAGGGCTTATTATTCTGGCATCCAACTTTAAAAATAATATGGATAAAGCCTTTACGCGACGCTTTCATAGCTGCATACAATTTAATAATCCAAAGCATGAAGAGCGTCTGCGTATCTGGCAGCAAAACTTACCCGAACAATTACAACTTGAAAATATTGATCTGGAACAAATTGCCCGACACTATGAATTAACCGGTTCTAATATTATGAATATCATACAGGATGTAAGTTTAAAAGCAATTGCATTAAAAGAACCTGGTTACAAAGTAAGTGTAGACATGTTATTAGACAGCATCAAAAAAGAATATGTAAAAGAAGATAAAATATTTATGTAAAAATTTGAATTTCAATCAGATTCATGGAGTTGAAATCAAAATTATAAACCTGTTCAATTTTTAAAAACTAAAACTAATGAAAGCAAAAATTCTGCTATTGATCATATTGAGCAGCTTTATATTGGGCTGCCGAACCAAACACAAAATTACAACCACCTATAAAGAGAATACAAAAGAAACAGAAAAAGTGAAAGTTGATTCTTCAAGCTTACACAACTTACAATCAACCGAAAGTAAATCAGCTGATGTAACCTTGAAGGAAGAGATAAATGAAATATCAGGAGATCTGTTGATTAAAGGAAAATCTGATGCATCTAATCCCTTTGTCTTTCATAATGTGATAGGACGTGATACCATTCAGAGTATTTCCATCATGGGAAATGCAGAATACTCCATCAATAACCATTATGCAAAGATCAACCATGAAAAAGCAGAGGTTAAAAAAGAAGAATCCATCCATGTTATTCAAGATTTGACCCGGAAAACCAGTTCAAAAGAAACCACCAGAGAAGTGGCTTCAAAAACCTCGGAAGAAACAAAAAATATTCAATCAAACGGATTTGAAATCGTAGCCTGGATTTTCATTATAATTCTTGGAATCACTTTAATACTCATCTTTTTCACCTATAAATATTTTAAGTTATGAAAACATCACAAAAAGGAATCAATCTGATTGTATCATTTGAAGGTTTTAGTTCAAAGCCTTAT
Organism: Chryseobacterium sp. S90; assembly: GCF_047444895.1. Lineage (NCBI taxonomy): Bacteria > Pseudomonadati > Bacteroidota > Flavobacteriia > Flavobacteriales > Weeksellaceae > Chryseobacterium > Chryseobacterium sp. S90. The sequence goes on from NZ_JBLGCX010000003.1 coordinate 206,840, forward strand.
CTGGATTCTGCAGGAATTCCGACAATTGGTTACGGTAACACTTACTATACAGGAGGAAAGAAAGTAACCATGAAAGATCCTGCAATCAGCAAAGAAAAAGGGATAGAGTTATTTTCAGCTGTTTTACCGACTTATGAAAAAATCGTCAACAGTAAAATTAAAGTAATCCTTACTCAAAATCAATTTGATGCCCTGGTATCACATACTTACAATACCGGCGGATCAGATGGATTATTTTCTTTGATTAATAAAAAAGCAGAAGAGCAGGCAATCAGAAATTGGTTTACCACGAAATATATTACTGCTGCCGGAAAAACATTAAACGGACTTATCCGTAGAAGAAAGGCTGAAGCTGATCTGTTCTTTTCTAAATAAACAATTCCCACCTGTTAGTGGGATTTTAAGCCATATTATCATTGGAAATAAATCTCTAAATCAGATAAATGGTCTTTTCTCGTTTCCCTGTTTCGGCTTCTAACTGCTCATACAGCTTAAATTCACGAAGATTTTATAGACATCATTGTATTATTTTGAGATCGTAAAGGTGTAATCTGCTTCGTGGTTCCTCCAAGGGAATACATAACCATATCGTTTCACCAGCAACCATATTGCTTTCTTCGGCCCCTTTGACATGCCATGCCATGCAATAGAAATAACCTTTAGCCCTTCCCAAATTATCAATTTTATCAAAACTAATTATCAATTATCAAATGAGTACACCATTACATACAATTTTCAGTTGGTTTGAAACTGGAGATTTTCCAACAGAAACCCAGTTTAAAGACACGTTTTTATCTTTCTATCACAAAGATGACTTAATCCCTATGCAAGGTATTGAAGGGTTTGAAGAAATTTTTCAATTATTTGCCAGTGCGGAAGATTTTAAAAAACACTTAGCAGATCCAGCGGCTCATTCGGAATACCTGGCTTTACTGAATGCCGGTAATCTAACGCCAGCTCATGTTGACAGCTGGAAAAATAAGCTTGGAATTAAAAATGTTGCTACGGTTGATAGTTCTGAGCAGCTAGGGAATGTATATACTAAAATACAGATAGACGGCTTTGTTGATGAATTGAAAGATGCAGATAAAGACTTGGCATCCAATATAGAAAAGATTAAAAAGATATTGTTGTCTAACGACCTTTCTTTGGATGAACTTCAGGAAATAATCGATTTCATTAAAAAAAGTCGTGACGATATTGAAGCTTTAAAAGCTGTTTCAGGGCAGACAAGTGAAGATAAAGTAAAGCTGTTATTTGACTACAGCGGGGTAGGCAGCCCGAAAAATCAACAGGAATTTAATAAGCAGATCTATGATAAGGTTTTACTTATCTCGCAGACCCCTACAAGTGCAGTGGTGCAAGTCGCAGGAAATGCAGTATTTCCTAACACCCTTGAAACGGAAAATGTGATCATTCAGGCCCGGGATAGTGTCACGGGTAAAAAAATAAATGTTGACGATTATGCCACCAATCAAACCATAGAGGTTAAGATGATAGGCGTCCTCGTGAATCCTATTAATATTCTCATTTTAAAAGTTAAACCATAAAAAAATAAAAAAACTATGAATAATAACGCCGTAATAAGTAACAATGCAAATCAGGATAATTTTTTTGGTGAGCTGCAACGTACCCGATTTCATTACCATGATACATTACCTGATACGACTGGAGTTCCTGCAGGTTGGATAATCGATTATAAAGGGCAGCTGCATCAATGGAACGGAACCGGTTGGATTAACCTGGCCCAAAATTATGTACATCCGGATTATCCACTAACCAATAATCCATTTCAGACAGATCAGACAAGCGGGCTTTTATTGCTAAGTCAGATCCTGACCAATAGTTCAGGGCATGTTATTAAAGTAGCAGGCCGAAATCTTACCAATGCAGATATTGTCTCTATTTTCCTGAATGATGCTACTCAGTCAGGAACCTATACATGGTCATCCAATAAGATTAAAACATATATTGAAAACTTAGTAGGACAAAGTCTTACAGGAGCATTGATTTATCAGCCTGGAGGCTATATTCCTTCTACCGCTGAAGGCTCAATGACAACTCCATCACCTGTTACATCAGCTACCATTAAAACAGGGATGGTATGGGTGATTACAGCAAATGGCTGGGTGGGTAATGAGCCCGTTTCTGTCGGTGACCACCTTATTGCCAATACCGATGATGCCTCCAATGCGCCTAAAAATTATCAGATCATAGAAAAAGGGATTCCTGACATTGTAGATGCTACAGATGCGGTGAAAGGACTGATTCAGATTGCTACAGATGTTGAAGCTATTGCAGGAGTAGATCCTAATAAAGCAATGACTCCAAGATCCACGAAAGCAGTTCTGGATGCAAAAATTAAATCCAAAACATGGCAGATCGGAGATGGATCTTCCGTTACTTTCCCCATTACTCATGGCTGGAATACCCAGAATGTTGATTATATCTGTTATCGTAATACTGACAACAGAAAAATAAATGTAAGCTGTGTGACGACATCGCCAAATGAAGTACAAATAGATGTGCTGGCTCCCCTTACTCCGAATGAATATAGAATTACTTTAACTGCAAGACTAGACTAATGATTGCTCCTGAATATTTTAACAATCACATCGCTGTAGAAGGCGAAATAATTGTGAAAAGTGTTCCAAACGATGCAGGTTCTGTAATGGTTTGGAATTCTGTAACGAAAAAAATCAGCACAAGAACCCATGCGGAAATAGTTGCTGATTTAGATTTAATGACTTTAAGTACCAATCAATTTGTAAACGGTCAGAAATATTTTATAAGTTCTGGAATATCGGATGAATATTCCAATAGGCTTTGGGTAAGAAGTGATGATGGTGCAGAACCAGGGATCACATTCTCAAAAATTGGAGATATTTCATCTACACTTACTCTGAGAAATGATGGATTTCATTTTGGAGTAGCTTCTAAGAATCATTATGATTATGTAAAAGCAGAAGGATATAGGAAAAATGGTTCCTCTGATAACCACTTTTTAACAGGGGGTGGAAATGACTACGATTCCCGAAGAAAAGAAGATTCCTGGTATCATTCCGGAAGAAACTTTCCACAGGGGACATTCATTGAAACAGATATTGATTATTCAGTAACATATGGAGACCAGTTCCTTTTAGAAATGAAAGGGAATATGTACAGTAATGGTCAGTATTTACCTTTAGATTCTAAAATCCAGGGGTATATTTACAATGATACTATTATATCAGAAGGAGGCTATTCTACCTTAAATTATTTTAATTATGTAATATGCTTAAACTTCAATGGTAAACTGGCTATTTGGTTTCCAGGTATGGGATATTGGCAAGGGTTTGATGCGAAAATAACTGTAGGCTACGGAGGTTTGGACCAGGGAAGAAACAGAGTGACTTCAATTACAGACAGTGGGGATCCGGGAGGAACAAAAAGAGTTCAGATTAATCTTAAACATTTACTTACAAAAGAAGAGTTAGTTTCTGGTAATACATTCTGGGAGAAGAAAGATACAGGTGGTTATTGGGTATTAGATTCAGATAGACCTATAGCGGGTTTAAACGGTAATAGTTCTCAGGTTATTTTATCAGGTGGCTTACTGGCTTCTTCTGCTTATACTGATTCCCAGTTCATTCCTCCGTATGGAATACATTCAAGAGGCTTTGTTCAAACAGATGAAGGATTTCAAAACAGGTTCTACAAAGCAGATGAAAGAAATAGAATTTGGTCATTTGCTAATGCAGATACTTATGGACTTTCTTACTATCAGGGCAATGCCAATAGTTTGAATGAAGGGATTGGTTTTCATTTTGGAGATGCAAATAACCCTACCCATTTTCTCGGGCGGTCTGGTCAGATTTATTCTAAACAAGGTATTTATTCTACTTCATTTACTACAGGAAATAACCAAGTTTTAAATTATAGCGGCCCATCTACATTATATATAGGAAATCCTACTATTAATACTATTGTAGAATCTAATAATAGTGATATTATACACTATAAAAATGGAGTAAACGGAGTGGTTTGGGATGCTCATAATTTAGATCCGTCAACTTTTGTTAATGCATCAGCTTTAAATAATTATGTTCCTTATAATGGCGCAGCACAGGATGTGAATCTTGGGGCAAAGGATTTAGAATTTAATGGAGGTGGATCAATAAGTAAGCACCAAAATAATGTAAGAATATTTAATAAAGTTTATCAGGGCTATTATGATGTTGGAGGGCATACAGGTATTTTAGCGATTAAAATGCCGCAAGCTTCACCAGATCAGGCTATGTTCAGTATTGATATCAATATTTATGGATATGAAAGTCAATACTTAGGAAAAGTGAATGTGGCTTTCTATAAATATGTATCAGGAACTATGATCTCCAATGGTTCAAAAGCGATATGGGAAGTAACAGACAATTTTCCTACAACTACCGCCAGAATCGGAATTGGAACTGATGGATACGTAAGTATTTTATTAGGAGAGTCAGATACATTCTGGAATGGGTATTTTTCATTTGAAGTAGCTAAAGTAGAAGTTAAATATGGAAACTATAATCTGGATTGGAATCTGGGATGGTCTCATGCGATAGAACCTAACTTTGACTTATATCCGTCTAATATCATTACTTTACCTTCTGATGTAGTCGCTACAAGAAGTTGGTTAACTAATTTTGCAAATAGCAGCTATATCCCTAAGGCTGTTCAATATAATGATAACTTCAACAGTCTTGGAGGGTATTCCAATTCCGGAGTTTACAGAGCAAACAACAACGCAGGAGGGGTTCAGCATTTATATAGTCCTATGCTGCATATGGGTGCTCAGGACACTACAGCACAGTTGCAGATAAAATATAATGATGGTAATGCAGACGCAGGAGAATTAGTCTATAGAGGCGGACACAATGGCAATTGGACACTATGGAGAAGAGCCTGGGATAATGTAAATTTCAAACCGAGTGATTACCAGACAAGAAATACGGATGAAATTGTATCGGCCGCAAAAACTTATTATAACAGAATACCTTTCAAACTAAAAAACAGTTCATATAAATCCTGGTCTATTCAGAAACCTACCAATAACAATTTAATATTGGCACCTTCTGTTACAAATAATGCAGAAGACTGGGATTTAGGTAATGGTATAGAATTCACTGATGCTGGCCAGGTTTCATCAAAAGGATTCAATAAAATCGGGTATAATGATAACTATATTTTAACAGCAGGTGGAGGCCAGAGATTAGCCTCAGATTTTGTATCATCTTCAGACTTAGGGAACTATCTCAGAAAAGATGGCGGTACTATGACAGGTGCCTTTAATATAGAGACTCCTTCTATGTTAGGTAAGTGGAAAAGTACAGCACAGACAGGGAATTATCTGACCTGGCAAAAATATGATGGCTCTAAAGATATAGCTTATATCGGAGCTGATGGAAATTCTGCCTTATGGGGTGGGACAGGAGATAGTTTTGTAGTTCGTGCTGCAAATGGTGGTGATTTATTATTGAGTTCAGACAGTGGTGTTGTTAAAATTCAGGGAGGCATTCCGTGGACTACTAACAATTTAAATCCCGGAGAATACTTAACAAAAAGAGGTAATCATCAGGATGCAACCGCAGTAAAAACAGATTATCCTTTAAGCGTTACAGATTGGGCTTCAGGTACTGGATTCCCGTCTACTTATGGTAACTCTTTACACATTGCAGGAAGTAATACATGGTATCATAGAATAGATTTTCCTTTATTCAGCAATCACTTAGAGTATTGGCAGGCGATTAATACAACAACCATGACGAAAAAAGGGAATATTCCTTTGTTGTCAGATGGTGAAACGCTTTGGTCTAATAATAACTTTAATCCTGACGCTAAAGTTAATTCTGCAGAAAATGCTCAGACATTAGGATTCTCCAATGGTTTATCAGCAGGTGCACCTTACATATACCATAGAACAGATGGTTACGTGTTTTTAGCAACACACAATTGGGTCAACAGCAAGTTTGTTAATGTCGATGGCCAGCAGGATATTACCGGACTGAAGGTTATTAAAGGCAGAGCAAAAAACACAGGCACAGGCTGGGGCAATACCAGTACATCAGCCGAATATTCATTTTTAGTAGAAACTGAAAGTGGTTCAAATACTGATAATCAATACACCGCATCCATCGGATTTTCCTCTAATAGCGGAACACAAGCAGGTATATATGTAAGAAGTAATGACGGAAATGGTACATCTATGGCTTTTGCAACAACGAATTCGTTTGCAGCAGGACCTCAGATTGCGATGACTATTGATAATTATGGTGCCGTTAATCATGTAAGATCAAGACCAACATTTCAGGGAAATACAATTTGGGATGCCGGTAATCTTACCATTACGATGATAAGTAACTGGAACGATAAATTTAAAGATTTAAAGTATGTTGCTGATTTAAACTTAGTTTCTGAATCTGGAATTTACAGACAGGAAGCCCCGTCTTCAGGGTTTAATTATACCACTACTTTAAATCTGAACTCATCTGATGGCAGACAACAGTTGACCATTGATAGAGCAGGCGGTGGTATGAAATTCAGAGGGAGTTATGCAGGTTCTGGAGATACAGGATGGCAGCCTTGGAGGACTGTCTGGAGTGATTTGAATTTCTCACAAAGTAATATTGACGGTTGGAATTATATGTACAACAATGGTATTATTGTAAACCAACAATTTACTAATCAGACGGGTAATGGATTAATGGTTGTTGATAATTATAACGGTGGAGAATCCGGTATATATAATGAAAAAGATAAATTCTATTTAGCAGTATTAAAAGATGAATACTATAAATATTCAAGCAGTTATAAAGGCTGGGAAGGGATTAACTTCAATAGAGGAAACAAGAATATTGGTATAGGTACAAAAGCTAATGATTCACATAAAGTAAATATTGCAGGATCACTAAATGTTTCAGACTCTGTAAATGTTGGGGGCTCAGTACATGTTTCAGATTCAGTAGACGTTGCTGTTTCAGTATATGTTGGGGACTCAGTAAAGGCTATTAAAAACTTTAAATCCGAAAATGAAGATCCTAATACTTTATTTATTCCGGACGGAAGTTTATCACGTCTTGATGATGAGATTACCAATGAAAAATCCAGAATGAGATTATCTCATGGCATGATTGAACAGCAGCCGGGAACTCAATATTATGATTCTGATAATAGAATGCTGGTAATCAGATGTGTATATGGTGAGCATTTTATATTAGGAAAATGTTTCCGGGGTCAAAGAATATTGGTGTTAAATGCTAGTGATAATTGGCAAGGATTTGACATAGAAAGTGCAGGGTATTCATATAAAATACCACCTTATAGCTCTATCCAGTTATTTGTCTGGGATGAAAAGACCGTTTATAAATATGCGGAAAATAAGATGTATTAAAAATGATTAGTCATAACTAATATTAAATGACGTCACCTATCTTAAAAGTGGCGTCATTTGCCCGTTCGTAATCATGCCGGGATTATCTTCATACCCTTTTATAGGCAATGGAGTTCGTTTATACCTGATTAAAATGCAATTACTGTTATTTTCAAATGAAATTGTCTTTAAATTAGTGAACAAGCGCCCATATTAAAACACCGATTCCGGCATAAACAGTAACCGTAATGATATCGGCAATGGGTTGTGAAAAGCGTTTTTCTGCAATTTTTTCGCTGTTGATCTGGTTTTTATGAAATTTCAGAACTTTTTTAGGATTATAAACAGCGTGTGCAACCAGGCTGTCGCTTTCCCATCTGTCAACTATTATTTTATAGCTCTTTCCATCAACATCAATTTTAACATTTTTGTTAGGGGCAAGCTTCTCCTGAATATTAACCGGAGCAGGAGGTTGGGCGGCTACATTTTGTAGTTGCGTTGAAGTATTATTAGCTAAGTCGGGTTTCTTTTTTGGGCCTTGCTTATTATCTGTTGAGGTATCCGGCTGCTTTTTTACCTGATAAGTATAGCAGCTGGTGAGAGAAAATGATATGATGATGAGATAAAGATACTTTTGCATTAGCCAAATTTAAGAATTAAACGGAATATTTAGCATTTTCTTTTAAAAGATCCTGTTTTTATAAAAATTATCTCTGATAAATGATTGAGCACGTTTGAACTTGTTGAAAAGTAAGTTTACTGCAACTACAGAATGGAGAGGCCAAAAAACTTTCATAGGAGCTTTAAAAACAAGAATTTTGAACACTGTAATTACAAACAGCATTACTCTGTTTCAGAAAAATAAAGTTTACTGCAACTACAGAATAGGAAGGTCAAAAAACTTTTATAAGAGCAAAAGAAAAATGAAATTTGAACTCTGAAGAATGTGAAAGTCATTGAGTTCAAAAGATGTCAAATAAAGTGATAAACATTGACAAATGCATAGTTTTCTTAATGACAACATATAAGCAATGCGATAATTGACAATATGATAGAAGAGAGTGAATAAATAATCACTCAAAAAGTAGAATCTCATTCTAAGCAGTCAGTCTATAAGATAGTTTAGATTTCGCAACTGTCAATTTTATCAAAACTAATTTTCAATAATTAAAATGAGTACACCATTAAATATAATTTTCAGCTGGTTTGAAAAAGGTGATATTCCTACAGAATATCAGTTTAAGCAGACCTTTTCTTCATTCCGCCATTTAGATGAAAAAATCAAAATGGATGAGGTGGCAGGCTTATATGAAGCTTTTCAAAAAACACTGCCTGTCTCAACTTTTACCAATCATCTGGAAGATGAAAACGCACATATTTCAGTGCTGGCAAAGCGTAATGCATCCAATCTTACGGAGGCTAATGTAGAGGAATGGAAAGAAAAATTAAAAATCAGATTAGCCGCTACTATAGATGGTAGTGAAGAGACGGGAAATGTCTTTACCAAAGAGCAGATCAGAGAAATAGTCAATGCATTTCAGGCAAAAGATGATGAAATGCTTGAACATATCAGGAGAATTAATGAAATATTAGCCTCTGATGATACCAACCTTGATGAAATTCAGGAAATCGTAGACAATATCAAAGCCAACAGGGAACAGATAGAAATGCTTAAAGAGGCTGTTGCCAGAAGTATTTCAGATGATAAAATCAACCTTGCTGGTATGTATTCAAACTGGGGTGCCATTACTTATCAAAATCAGTTTAATGATTTGGTATACAGTAAAATTAAAAATATCGAAGACGCAGCCAGCGCCGAAAAAATTAAACACGAAGAGAGAGTTAGAGGGGACTCCAGGATAAAACATGATCTTGATACCCTAAGTTTTGTAATTGATGCTTACGACACAGTTACAATGTTTACAATACCTATTAAGGTAAGAAGAATAGACACCAATACTATAGAAGTGCTGTTTGATTCATTACCACCCAATATAATTCAGTTAACAATTAAAAAAATATAATTATGGACATTAAATACGCTTATTATCGAAGCTCTGTAGGATACAAAATAGAGGGGAAAACAGACAATGATATTTTAACCGCAGGCGGCGGAACAAGAGGAATCAATTCTTTTTGGCATGATGGAAACTTAAATCCGCTAGATTATGTACCAAAAACAAGAACTTTAACAATTAACGGTACAGCCTATGATTTGTCAGCAAACAGATCATTTACAACTCCGGATACCATTACCCGTATGAAAGGAGGGGCATCCGGTACTTTGGTTTCCGGAGATGTTACCCTTGCAGCAGGTGCTAATATGGCCGTTAACCAAACCGGAAATACAATCACATTAGTTTCTACAGACACTACCTACAGCGCAGGTAATGGTTTGACATTGTCAGGAACTTCATTTTCCTTACCGGTTACTACTTCTGGTACAGGAAATGTGGTTACGGGTATTAGTCAGACAACCAATGGCCTAACGGTAACTCTGGGTTCTATGCCTACTTCATCAGATTTAGCGAATTATATTCCGGTATCACAAAAAGGAGCCGCGAATGGGGTTGCTGCACTGGATGCATCAGGACTGGTGCCTGCATCTCAATTGCCATCTTATGTGGATGATGTTTTAGAGGGATATTATAAAACTGCTGACGGGAAATTTTACAAAGAAGCGGGTTATACTACCCTTATCACTGGTGAGACAGGTAAAATTTATGTATCTCTTGATACCAATAAAACATACCGATGGACTGGAACAACGTTCGTTTATATCACCTCAGGGGCTGTAGATTCTGTAAATGGATTAACGGGTGTTGTAGTCTTAAACAAATCTCATGTAGGTTTAGGGAATGTTGATAACACAGCAGATGCAGCAAAAAGCGTTCTTTCTGCTACAAAATGGACCACACCAAGAACGATTACGCTTTCCGGAGTTACTGCAACAGCGCAAACCATTGACGGTTCCGGAAATGTAGCAGTACCTGTTACTGCTGTTCCTGCGACATTATTAACTGGAACGGCTTCAATTAATACAACAGGATCAGCTGCAAAATTGACAACCCCAAGGACAATTTCTGCTTCAGGTGATGCTACATGGACCGCAACTTTTGACGGTTCTGCAAACGTTACCTCAGGGTTGACATTAGCTGCAACAGGAGTAACTGCCGGAACTTATGATGAGGTTACTGTTGATGCTAAAGGTAGAGTTACAGCCGGAAGTAATACTGTAAAATCTTACACTACGGCTATTTCCGGATCTTCAGGTGTAGTGCACAACTTAGGGACCAGAAATGTAGATGTAGCCATGTATGATACAGTAACCTTTTACAAAATAGATGGCAGAATAAAATTAACCGATCCGAATAAAATAGATGTTGAATTTGATTCTGCTTTACCTAATACTGTATCCATAACAGTAACGCGTAAAGATATTTAACATGGATGTAAAATACGCATATTATAACACTTCTAAAGGCTATAAAGTAACGGGTGGCACAGCTGCCCAGTTTTTAAAGGCAGATGGTTCTCTGGATAACAGTTCTTATGTTAATAAATCAGGAGACACGATGAGTGGTACCCTCACATTAAATCAGGCCGTAAGCAGTATGATAAGAAAAGATTTATCTACAATAACGACAGGAACCGGATTTGCAAGAGATATTTTACAGTTGGCAGGTTCTAATGGCGTAGTGGATACTGTTGGGTGGTTTGGCAATGTAGATGCAGAAGGTACTGTAAAAGTGACATATGGTTATTTAGGTACAACAGCTTACAATACTACTAAGGCACTCCTCTGGACATCTGATCAGAGAGTTGGAATCGGACTGGGAGGAGCTTCATTACCACTCGATGGATATAGGCTTCATGTTTCCGGGAATAGCTATACATCAGGCAATATAGGAGTTGCAGGAGTAATTAACAGTACTGCGGGTGAACTTCAGATTCAAAGGCAGGGAGTAAACAGAATTAAAACAGGTTCTGCATATACATTAATTTCAGGAGATGGAGCTTCGGGAATCGTTTATTTGAGACCCCAGGGAGAGTCAACAAGCGCAGGCCAGGTAGTTATCAATGCTAATAACACTCAGTTTGTAGATGCTTATAATTTGTTATTTGGCAACCAAACTACAGCGGGATCAACTATTTTCCATACTAATCTGGCTAATTCTACCCATGGCTATGGAATGTGGCTGGCCCATAATTTACAGTTTAATGGTACTGATTTCATCCAGCCAAGAGGATCATTAAACTCATTGGGACTTACTGTAAATAACCATAAAACTTTTTCATTTAATTATGGGAGTGCTACTGGTACAAATGGGGATATTCCGACACTAACCGAGGTTGTGAAAATTAGTAACACAGGTAAAATTACAACTTTAAATGATGGGACTTCTGCGGATTGGATATCAGCATACAATACAGGTTTTCTTTACAGAGGTGTTTTAGGTCCTACAGTAGATTTAAATAGTATTACTTCTACAGGATGGTGGGCTCAGACAGGAAATGCCAATGCAACTTCTGCAAATAATTATCCCGCAGGTTTAGCAGGTCAATTAAGGGTTTACTATACTTCAACACATATAGTTCAGGAATATACTACCTATGCTAATAATAATGATGTCTATAGGAGGTATTATTTCAGTGGAACCTGGTATCCCTGGACAAAAGATTGGGATTCAAATGATTTTTCTGCTACCAATATAAACAACTGGAATACCGCATTCAATTGGGGAAATCATGCTAATGCAGGATATCTTTCCAATGCCGTATTATCTAATTACTACACAAAAAGTGAGGCTTTAAATGCATTCGTTGGTAAAAATGGAGTTGAAACAATAAGCGATACCAAGACATTTACCCATAGCCCTGTTATTCCGGCAGGAACTTTAGAGACTCATGCAGTCAACATAAAACAGCTAAATACAAAAGCTAATGGTCAGGAAAATGCTATGGCTGTGGGATTTTCGTCCGGAAATATACCTACTTCAGATGGAAATGCATTTCCGTATATGTATCATAGTTCAGGATTATATGTAGCATTGGCAACACAGTCTTATGTACAGACAAACTTTTTAAGTACCCCGAATGGTACATCCGTTATCATTTCAGGTTCAAATCTGAATAATTACCTTAAAACAGGCTTTTACAGGGGAGTGGGATTAGCCAATGCGCCTTTAAATAATAACGGCTGGTGGTATGTGACTATTGAAACCCACGATGGTACCTGGGTAAAGCAGACTGCAACTTCATTTGGGTCAAGTAATACGGGCAATATAACCTACCAAAGGACTATGAGTGGAGGCAGCTGGTCTAATTGGGCGCAAATCTGGACTACTCAGGATTTTAGCATAGGGAGTATTCAGCAATGGAATTATATGGCACAGTACGGGTTGCAGCTCAACTCGGAGTTTACAGTAAATACAGGATCAGGTTTAGTGATCTCAGATAACCATCTGAATAGTACTGAATCAGGTATTGTAGATATCCATCAGAAAAGACTGTTAGCTGCGAAACGAAACGAATATTATTCTTATGGTTCTGAGTATAATGGGTTTGGAGGTTTAAATCTTCATACGGAGTTGAGTCACTTCGGAATGGGAAGAGAGGCGAATCCGGGTGATAAATTAACTGTAGAAGGATCTGTAAAAGCCAGTGAAAACTTTAAATCTGAAGATGAAAACCCAGATACAATGTTTATTCCTAGCGGTAGAACAGCTACTCTTAAAGATGAAATTGTTAATGATCAGTCTGATCCTAAGGATTATGCCGTTAGATTAGATCCACACGAATATGAGTTCTTTTCCAGCAATCTTAGCATAGATGATAGAAACAGGCTTATTCATGTTATTGGAGAACAGATTAAAATGGTGGTCAATTTCAAAGAAATCTATCCGAAACAGCAGATCGTTATTTATAACTTTGACAGTGGAGGTACCATGGGAGTTGATGTATATGGCAAAAGAATATATAATATTAGCCCAAACTGTTTCCTTAGACTGTATGTAACAAAATCACGAAGAATAATTGCAGAACAGGAACAAGTCTGTAAGTTTATCTGGTAAGAAATAGAATAGTTATCACGTAATATAAATTAAAAACTTCTTACGATACTGTAAGATAAAACCCACAGTCAGAGGATGAAAGTCTTCTGATTGTGGGTTTTGTATTGGTATATGTTCTGAACACTATTGGTTTTATAATCAATCTGGTTTATTGTATAAGAAGTAGAATTAACATTTTTATAAAATAGAATCCACACATCCAGATAGGTCGTGCCGTAATTTTTTCTATATTTAGAATAACTATATCATTATAAATATAATATAAAAAAGACAATGCCGATAAACCCAATACCTCCGGACGGAGGCCTGTTGTATAAAGAAACAGATATGGCTCACTTTTTCCCTGAGCCCTTAAATGCAATCACTGCCGTATTATTTTTAGCCATAGCCATTTTCTGGACCCTTAAAATGAAGGGTAATTTTAAAAAATATCCTTTTTTAACCTACTGCCTGGTGTTATTATATATTGGTGCCATAGGAGGAACGGTTTACCATTCATTCAGGCAATGGCCGGTATTTATTATGATGGATTGGCTGCCCATTATGGTATTGTGCCTGTCTGCAGGATTTTATTTTATAACTCAGAGTACCAGATGGTATTATGCTGCTGTAATGGTTCTGGGATATGCACTCCTTATGTTCGCTTTGAGAAACTGGATTTTGGCAGATAATCCTTCTCTTTTTATCAACGTCAATTATGCAATCATGGCCTCATTTGTAGTTTTCTCGGTACTAAGGTATTTGATGTATACCCAATGGAAAGCCGGCAAATGGGTAGGCTTTGCCGTATTGTCGTTTGTTTTTGCATTGACCTTCCGTATCGCTGATAAATGGGAATGGTTCAGCTTCGGAACCCACTTTCTATGGCATACTTTCGGGGCAATAGCGACGTTTTGTATGTTTAATTATATCTATCTTACAAGAAATATAATTAGAAAAACATAAATAGTTAAAAAAATAAGAAAATAACATTATGAAAAATATTCTTTTTTTATTTTTTCCTGCTGTTATGTGTAATTGTCAAACAAATAATATTAAGATCAGTTCAGAGTCAATTAATATTACAAGGAAAATAATTTCTGTTAAACAAGATAAAATGGTAAGTGTCTTAATAGCTGATAACAAAGATATTATAGAAATATTCAAACCGAATACCAATAATGTTTGTACTAAAATTAAATTAGGAAAAAAATATTCATTTAAAGTAACATGTGTAAGTTGTTTAATACAACAAGGTGTTGACTCTCCTAAAATATATACTTTAGATGATTCGACTATGATAATGTATAACAACTATTATACAGCAGAAGAAGATCAAAATATTTGTATAAAATAATTTTTTTAATAGAAATTCTTTGCTGGGCAAAGTCTCCTGACTTTGAGCTAGTAAAGAAGATTATTACCTTTAGATTTACTCCAAAGTCAAGAGGCTTCGGAGAGCGAGGGAGTAAAAAGGTATGTTACAATTTAAATGGCTCTATATCAAATTTGCTAACTCAATAGCTTTGCCATATTCTTAACAGCTTAAAAAATCTTAATGGTTCAAACATATTCAATCATTTTTGAAACTGTTGACTTGATTTTAAGAGAGCAAAGAATAGCATAACAATGACCTTTGCGCCATAGCACTCAACCAGCAAATATTTTGTTTTCAAAGTATTTAAACTTAAAAAATAAGCGTTTAAAAATCTTTTACGTCTTTTGTTGTTTGATGAAAAATTTAAACAGTTTCTTGTGAAATTCACAGTCTGATTCTTTAATTTTGAAAGAAAGATGATTTACTTATATTTGCTCTGCAAAGTAAAATTAAATGTTTAAAAAAGTAAGTACTGTATTTATCCTTGGATTTTATACGGTTTTTTGTTCGGCCCAGCAGGTCCGGCCTTCAAAATCATCTGAAATTTACCGTGAACTCAAAACCCTTAAACATCTGCCTAAAGTTTTATACCTTGCGGCTCATCCCG
The DNA here is from genome assembly GCF_047444895.1 of Chryseobacterium sp. S90. Taxonomy (NCBI): domain Bacteria; kingdom Pseudomonadati; phylum Bacteroidota; class Flavobacteriia; order Flavobacteriales; family Weeksellaceae; genus Chryseobacterium; species Chryseobacterium sp. S90. The sequence continues at coordinate 222,265 of NZ_JBLGCX010000003.1, forward strand.
ATGATGAAAATACGGGATTACTCTCCTGGTTAATCAACGATCAAAATGTAGAAACGGGCTATCTGTCTTTAACCAGAGGTGACGGCGGTCAGAATTTATTAGGTATAGAGCAAGGCGCAGCATTGGGTTTAATCAGAACGCATGAGCTTTTAGAGGCAAGAAAGTTAGACGGTGCCCAACAGTTTTTTACCCGTGCAATTGATTTCGGGTTCTCTAAAAATACTACTGATACCTTTAAACAATGGGATGCCGACAGCATTACTGCGGATGTGGTTTGGGTAATCCGTCAATTCCGTCCCGATATTATCATTTGCCGTTTTCCACCTACTGCTGCGGCAGGCCACGGACAACATGCAGCTTCGGCTGTGGTTGCGGAAAAAGCTTTTAAGCTGGCAGGCGATAAAACGGCTTTCCCGGATCAACTAAAATATGTGAATACATGGCAGCCAAAACGCGTATTGTGGAATACTTTCCGGTTTGGCGGAGTTAATACCACAGCTGAAAATCAACTGAAAGTTACCGTTGGGCAATATGATGCGCAATTGGGAATGGGCTATGGTGAACTGGCTGGATTAAGCAGAAGCTTACATAAAAGCCAAGGTGCAGGAACACAGTCGGTAGCCGGCATCAGAACTGAATATTTTTCACACGTTATTGGCGATCCTGCAAAAACAACACTTTTTGACGGAGTCACTAAAACCTGGACTTCACAGGGAAATGCTGATATTGACCAATCATTAGATAAAATTATTTCCGCTTTCAATTTCAATAATCCGGATCGGAGCTTGCCTGAGTTGCTTGCTTTGCGCAAAAAGGTCATGACGCTCAATGATTCAGACCTGAAAAAGGATAAAATTAAATCTCTTGACAATATCATTTTAAGCTGTGCCGGATTTATGGGCGAGGTCGTAGCCAATCAGGCTGAAGCGGTAGCCGGGGATCATTACAATTTCAGGTTAAATTTGATTTCAAGAGTTGCAAATCCTGTCATTTTAGAAAATGTAAAATGGTTGAGCCAATCAGAAAGCTTCAATAGAAAACTATCAAAGGATTCTTTAATCACCATTCAGCATGACATTCAGATTCCTGCAGATGCTGCACTCACAGAACCGTACTGGCTGGCAAAACCTCCCGCGAACTCAGCTACTTTCTCGGTTCCAAATGATACTTTAATTGGTTTGCCTGAAGCAGAATCACCACTCAATGTATTGCTTGATTTAAAAATCGTTTCAGAAAAATTTCAGGTTAAACTTCCATTATCTTTCAAGAAATTAGATCCGGTGCGTGGTGATGTGGTTGAAGCTTTACGTATTGTTCCTGCATTGGAACTGAAATTCACACAACCACTTTATTGGGTCAAAGAAAATGAAGATTTACATTTGAGTTTAAATATTAAGGTTAATTCTAACAAACAGTTCAGTAAAGGTAACCTAAACCTTATGTATAACGGAGAACGGTTAGGTGGCGCTGATGTAAATTCGTTTAATGGAAAAGATTTTACCGTCGATTACGTTATTCCAAAAACTAAGCTTGCCTCAATAAACTCCTCTCATTTGCAAGTGGATGCCAATTTCCTTGCAGACGGAATTACTTACAATAAAAAACAGGTATTAATTCAATATCCGCATTTGCCTTCCTTACAATATTTTGCACCTGCAACGGTAACTGTAATGAAAGGAGATATTCAGGCAAAGGTTAAAAAAGTAGGGTATATAGAAGGTGCAGGCGATTTCATTCCTGAGTTCCTGCGCATTGCTGGTGTTCAGGTAGATGTGTTGAAAGACCAAGATTTTTATGGCAGCACAGATGAACCTGGCGGAAACGGTAGTCAGAATAAGCTGTCGCAATATGATGCCATTGTACTTGGTGTTCGTGCCAATAACACAGAGAAAAAGCTGGGCCGCTGGATGCCTTTTTTATGGTCTTATGCAAAAGCTGGAGGCAATTTGGTGATGCAGTACAACACTAACCAGGATACAACCGTTGGCCAATTGGGGATGTATAATTTCAGTATTGCCAATAAGCGTGTTACCGAAGAAAATGCTGAGGTTAAGTTTTTAAATCCAAATCATAAATTACTGAATTTCCCGAATAAAATTACTGCTGATGATTTTAAAGGCTGGGTACAGGAACGTGGTGCCTATTTCCCTGCTCAATGGGATGCAGCGTATGAGCCGCTTTTTGAAATGCACGATACAGATGAAGAATCTCTTCAGGGGTCCACTTTATATGCCAAATACGGAAAAGGAAATTTTATTTATACACCGCTGGCATTTTTCAGACAGCTGCCTGCAGGGAATGTTGGTGCAGCACGTTTATTTTTTAACTTTTTATCTGCACAGAAAAACTAATGAACAAACCACTTAAAAATTGGAATATCTGGTACATACTATTAGCGGTTGCGTTAGTATTGCAGATCGCATTTTATTATTGGTTTACTAAATTTTGGGCATGAGTACTATAGATTGGACAGTTCTTATTTTTACACTTGTTGTAGTGGTGGTTTACGGCGTATTCATTGGTCGTGGCCAAAAAAGCAACGAATCCTACCTGAAAGCAGATAATAAAATGCCCTGGTATATTGTGCTTATTGGTATTATGGCGACGCAGGCAAGTGCCATTACCTTTCTTTCAGCACCGGGCCAGGCTTATACAGACGGGATGCGTTTCGTACAGTATTACTTTGGTCTGCCTTTGGCGATGATTGTAATCTGTATTACTTTTATCCCGATTTTTCAGCGTTTAAATGTCTATACCGCCTATGAATATTTAGAAAACCGTTTTGATAAAAAAACAAGAGTGCTTACTTCACTGCTTTTTCTTTTTTCCAGAGGTTTATCAACCGGAATCAGTATTTATGCTCCGAGTATCATCTTATCAAGCGTTTTAAACTGGAATATTTATTTAACCAATATTTTAACAGGTGGTATTCTGTTGATTTATACCTATGTTGGAGGGGCAAAAGCGATCGCTCACACCCAAAAATTACAGTTTCTTATTATTCTGGGAACAATGGCGTTTGCAGGTTTTCTACTCATTCAGAATATGCCGAATGGAATTGGGTTTAAAGATGCACTATATCTGGCGGGGAAATCCGGAAAGCTCAATGTAATCACCACAGAATTTGATTGGAAAGACAAGTACAACATTTGGAGCGGGTTGATTGGCGGTTTTTTTCTGGCACTTTCTTACTTCGGGACGGACCAGAGCCAGGTTGGCAGATATATTACTGCAAAAGACAATACCAATGCTAAAATGGGCTTACTGTTGAATGGATTGGTTAAAATCCCGATGCAGTTTTCTATTCTCCTGATCGGTGCTTTGCTTTTCGCATTCTTTTCTCTGAAACCGGCTCCCATTTATTTTAACGAACGCTCTTATCAATATTTAAAGGATACAAAACCTGAACAGGCTGCGGTTTTTGAAAAAGAACATCAGGATTTACAACTAAAATTTAATGCAGAATCAAAAGAAATTCTAAAGCTGAAAGAAACCGATTCTCCCGAACTCAAAAAAACAATTCAGGATTTTAAAGATACACAAACGCAGGTAAAAGCACTGCATGGCAGGGTAGAGGAAGCGATCAATAAGTCAAACTATAATGCGGAGAAAACAGATACCAACTACATTTTCCTGTATTTCGTAAAAAATACTTTGCCTGTAGGGATGATCGGTTTACTCTTTGCCGTCATTTTTCTAGCCAGCTGGGGTTCCATTTCTGCAGCGCTGAATTCCCTCGCCGCCTGCTCATTAAAAGATGTTCATTTAATATTCAGCAAAGAAATTCCTGATGAAAAAACAGAGTTGAAGTATAGCCGCCTGCATACATTAGCCTGGGGGATTTTCTCAATCGGTGTAGCTATGTTTGCCACACAAATGGGTTCCCTTATTGAAGCGGTTAACGTGCTGGGTTCTCTTTTCTACGGTCCGATATTAGGGATTTTTCTTGTCGCGTTTTACTATAAAAAAATCAACGGTGCGAATGTATTTATTGCTGCAATTTTATCAGAAATTACGGTGATTGCCGTGTATCAGTTCGATATTGTTTCTTTCCTTTGGCTTAATGTAATCGGTGCAGCGGCGGTCATTATATTTTCAGCAATCGGATTGCTGTTTTATAAACAGAAAATAGTAAATTCGTAAACGTACAATAACAAAAACAAACAAATAAAATATTATGAAAACGATTCTTAAATCTGCAACTGTACTTGTTGCTACCATGACGCTTTCACTGAATGCCTTTGCACAGGACACTAAAAAACCTGCCAGCCCTCCGGCTACGGCTACGGGAAAAATTAAAGATGCAAACATTACCATAGCTTACAGCAGTCCTTCTGTAAAGGGACGTACAATCTGGGGTGGTTTAGAAGCTTATAATAAAGTTTGGCGTGCGGGAGCCAATGAAGCAACTACTTTTGAAACAGATAAAGACATTACTGTTCAGGGTAAAAAACTGGCTGCTGGTAAATACAGCTTTTTCTTAATTCCTAAAGAAAGCGGAACCTGGACTGCAATCTTTAACAAGGAGCCAAAGCAATGGGGTGCTTATAAATACGAAGAATCAAAAGATGCTTTACGTGTTGATGTAAAAACAAAGGCTTTACCGGCAACACAGGAAACTTTGGTTTATAAAATAAACAACAACGGATTCACAATGGATTGGGATAAAATCTCAGTTCCTGTAGAAGTAAAATAAATTTGAATATAAGAAATTAAAATCCCGTTAATGCGGGATTTTTTTGTTTAAAACGCCCTAAGAATTTATGCCCTGATGCTAAATAAAGGTAAAATTTGTGGAAGTTTTGATATAAAATAACAAGCTTTCTTAGTTTAAAATTATGAAGTTTTTTATAATTGAATTATTTCTCTTTCGATTTTTCCGAACCCATTTCAGCTTTCACTTTCTCCCGATGCTGAATTCCCCATCGTGTCATTGCACCAACCAGTTCTTCTAATGTTTGGCTGTAAGGAAGTAGCTCATATTCAATCGTTACGGGATAAACATTTTCTACTTTCTTAACTATAAATCCATTCAGTTCCAGGTCTTTCAATTCGCTGGAAAGTACACGTGCCGAGATTCCGATGACTTGTTTCTGAATTTCTGTAAATCGCTTGTTTCCTCGTGCCATTGCAATAATTATCATCAGCTTCCATTTTCCGCCGATAACATATAAAGCATCTGAAACCGCTGTTAAAACGGTATGGCATTCTTCCGTGAATGCTTTGTTATCTGTTTGATTTTCTGTTGGTTTTTTCATAATTGTTGCGATTGTTAGTTGGTAACCTTTAAGTAACAACTAATAAAATGTAACCAAATATAATATAATTTTGTCCAGGAATAATTACAGAAAGTAATTTTAAAATTTAATTTAAACAACAAAATTATGACATTAGAAGTTTTAAAAAACAAGCAGGATTTAAGAGACTTAATTGACAATTATGCTTACCTGGGTGATGAGTGGAAAATCTCAGAAGTTATGGATTTATTTACTCCGGACGTTATTTATAAAGTTTACATGAATGGGGCTTTGGTTGCAAACGTTTCGGGCAGAGAAAGTATGGAGAGTGATTTTAATTTGCACGCTTCACAAGTAAAAACCTATTTCACATTAAACGGTCAGCATTCTACAAAAATCGATGGCAAAATGGCAACTGGAATTTCATTTTCTCAGATTAAAATGATTCGGGAAAATGAAGGCAATGATGTATTAACGGATTATAGCGTGAAGTATGAAGACAAATATGTTTTCCAAAATGAGAAATGGCTGATTAAAGAAAGAATCGGGTATTTCGTAATCATTGAATCGAGAACTATTTCATAATACGAAATTGTAAAGTATTAGGCCTTTAAAGCCTTTTTAAGCGATAGAATTTTTTGTTTCGACAGGGAATTCTATTGGCGTTTTACTTCTGCAATCATTTTACAACTGATTAGTTTGATTTTCTTAACTTTGAAAAATGAAAGAAAAGGTAAAAAGAGTTGTTTCGGAGTTTAATAGTGAATTAAAACTAAAAGGTTTCCGTGCATTCCAGATTGAGCAGGATGGAAGCGAAACCCGTGTATACAGCAGAAAGGAATTCTATAAAATCTGCCTTACGACAGGGAAAAGTAAAATTCATTATTCTGATAAAAGCTTTGAGCAGGAAGGAACAGTACTTTTTTTCGGAAACCCGCATATTCCTTATTCATGGGAAACCATTTCAACAACTTATAAAGGGTATACCATTCTTTTTTCAGAGGATTTTTTTAAAAATTCTGAACGCTCAGAAAGCTTGCAGCAGTCTTCTTTCTTTAAAATCGGTGGAACTCCTGTTCTGAAAATTACTGAAGAACAGAGACTCTTTCTCAATACTATTTTCCAAAAGATGATTGCAGAGCAGGAAAGTGATTATGTTTATAAAGATGAACTGATACGCAATTACATCAGTCTGATAATCCACGAATCCCTGAAGCTGGAACCTGCAGAAGATTTTGACCAGAACAAGAATGCTGCATCAAGATTATCATCCGTTTTTCTGGAACTGTTGGAAAGACAATTTCCCATCGAAACTACAGACCAATCTCTTCAACTGAAATCAGCCCAGGATTTTGCAAAAAACCTGAATGTTCATGTTAATTATCTCAATCGTGCCGTAAAAGAAGTTACCGGAAAATCAACAACGGCTCATATCACGGAAAGAATTCTCACAGAAGCAAAAGCATTACTGCAGCACACTGACTGGAATATCTCCGAAATAGCTTTCGCATTGGGATTCGATTATCCAACGTATTTTAATAATTTCTTTAAAAAACAAACCGGAACTAATCCAAAAGCATTTCGTTCGGCAGAGGTTTGAATTTCTTAATTTTTGGTTTGATTATCATTAACTGTTAGCACTTCGTTGTTTCTAATTTTGTATCAGTAATTTTTAAACAAAATTCAGATATGAAAATAGTAACAACAATGATGATTTCGTCCCTTCTTTTCATTGGGCAGGCATTTGCGCAGAATAAAAAATCAAATCCAGGAAATATGAATGTAACAGAACAAAACGAACATTATACTTTCCAACTCAGTGATAAAGTAACCCGAAAATCGGTTATCTTCAAAAACCGTTACGGAATAACCCTTTCCGGAGATTTATACCTTCCAAAAAACACAGGAAACGAAAAACTGGCAGCGTTGGCAATCAGTGGACCGTTTGGTGCGGTGAAAGAACAGTCTTCCGGTTTATATGCCAATCAAATGGCGGAAAGAGGTTTTGCGGTTATTGCTTTTGATCCTTCTTACACGGGCGAAAGTGGAGGCGAACCGAGAGATATTGCTTCACCCGACATCAATACCGAAGATTTCAGTGCGGCAGTTGATTTCTTAGGGCTTCAGAACAATATAGACCGAAACAAAATCGGAATCATCGGAATCTGTGGTTTTGCAACTTTTGCGTTGAATGCAACCATTGCCGACAAACGAGTGAAAGCAGTGGCAACGACCAGTGCTTATGATATTTCAAGAGTGAGCGCAAAAGGCTATTACGATAAAATGACTCAGGAAGAACGTACAAAAGCTTTCGAAACAATGAGTCAGCAACGTTGGGTTGATGCTGAAAACGGAAAACCTGAATACCCGAGAACTCATTTACCAGAAAAATTAAATGGTGATGAACCTCAGTTTATAAAAGATTATTTTGATTATTACAAAACGCCGAGAGGATATCACAAACGTTCTTTAAACTCCAACAAAGGATGGACGAAAACTAATTCTATGTCTTTTGCCAACTCAGTAATGTTGAGTTATGTTAAAGAAATTTCGCCTAGGCCGATGCTTTTGATTGCCGGGGAAAATGCACATTCCAGATATATGAGTGAGGATATTTACAAAATGGCTGCAGAACCGAAAGAGTTAATGATAATTCCGAATGCAGTTCACGTAGATTTATACGACAAAGTGGATGTAATTCCTTTTGAAAAACTGGATAATTTCTTTAGAACGAATCTGAAATAATTGAAAATTGTGAATATAGATCCGCTGAGTCAAAGGCGGATTTATGTTCTTATTTAAAATATCTATGCACACCAGTGAAAATATTTTCGCCAGACTTAAAAATGGTGAAACAATAATGCCAGATGATCCTGAAATTCACAAATTGCTGGAAGCTTCTTATGAGGTTAAGAAACAATTGATTCAATTGAACAATTCCACAGAACCAGATGAGATTTTAAAAATATTAAGTGAGATTGTTGATAAAAAGCTTGAGAATGTTGCTGTATTTACACCTATTTACATCAACTACGGAAAGAACCTTACTATTGGTAAGAATGTCTTCATCAATTTCGACTGTACTTTTCTGACTTTAGGCGGAATTACCATTGAAGATGAGGTATTGATCGGTCCGAAAGTTAGTCTGATAACTGAAAATCATCCGTTAGAACCTCAATATAGAAAAGGGCTGATAGGTAAATCTATTCTCCTCAAACGAAATGCATGGATTGGGGCCAATGCAACCATTCTTCCGGGAGTTACAATTGGTGAAAACGCTGTTGTTGCAGCCGGAGCTGTGGTTTCAAAAGATGTTCCGGACAATGCTGTGGTGGGTGGGATTCCTGCAAAAATCATCAAAACAATTGAATCATAAATATTTAATCATCATTCTTTTAGCGTTCAGTCAATCTGTAATCGCACAAAATAAAGTAAATTCAAACAAAATAAAATCAAACAAAATGAATCCAAATATCCCTGAAATAAGTGATTTTCCGACAGGTGAAGAAAACACTGCTTTTGCGCAATATTTTATTGGTAAATCATATCTTGCTCCTCTTACAAGCAATAAAGATTTAAATGTTCCTGTTTCCAATGTTACATTTGAACCGGGTTGTCGTAACAATTGGCACAGCCATACAGGCGGACAGCTTTTGATTGTTGTAGGTGGCGAAGGGTTATATCAGGAAAGAGGAAAACCCGCCCGTCGTTTAAAATCTGGTGATATTGTGGAAATTGCTCCGAATGTTGAGCATTGGCACGGTGCGGCTGCCGAAAGCTGGTTTTCGCATTTGGCAACGAATGGTAATCCGCAAACCAATCAGAATATTTGGTTAGAAGCTGTCTCAGATGAAGAATATGCTGAAGCCAACAAAAGCTAATTTTCTACGATGAGCGAAAACAAGTGTCTCCAATGGATAATTGCAGTATATGGCCATCTTTTTTGCACACTTAATTTTGGAAATTTAATTAAAGACTTTGGAGGAATTAATATAAGAAAATAAAAATAGCGCCAACTGTATTGAGTTGGCCGTGACCAAGACGAGTGTATCTTCAAACATTTTTATTGATGATTTGCTTTTGTTTACCTTTTCTTACATGAAGATTATGATTATTTCCAATCAATCAGTTATTATAACATATGATGAAACTCTAAGTTTATGGTCTCCATATTGAAAATATTTTCTATTTTTGGTGAAACTGTAGACCTCTATCTATGAATAAAATAAGTTTTATATTAATTTGCGCAATCGATTGCATTTTTTCGTGTTTTTTATATGCTCAAAGATCTGTAAGAGTTGTTAATTCTTTGGATTTTTCCAGAAATGAAGTAGTGGCAATTCCCAGAACTATGCTGCGGTCATTTTTACATGAAAACAGCGAGGAAGAGCTTAGAATAAAAGATGCAAAAGGAACATGGCTGCCTATTCAATGGATAGATTATGATGCTGATGGGAAAAATGAAGAATTGCTTTTTCTGGTAAATATTGACGGAGGAAAGACCAATATATACACTATTGTTGCGGATGGGAGCGTTCAAATCCCGGAAAGAGGGATTTCTACCTATTCGAGATTAGTCCCGGAAAGAGTAGATGATTATGCCTGGGAAAATGATAAAATTGCTTTCAGGGTCTACGGTCCGAAAGGCCAGCAGGAAGCTTTAAAGGGTATTAAAAGCAGTACGCTTTCAAGTGGTGTTGACATCTGGCTGAAAAGAACAGATCAGCCTGTTATCAATACGTGGTACAAAGGTTATCTTACAGATCCTATGTATTATCATAAAGATACAAGAGGGGAAGGCTATGATCCTTACCATGTGGGAAACAGCAGAGGAACAGGCGGGATAGGAATCTGGAAAAATGAAAAGCTTCAGGTTTCCCAAAACTTTGTTGCCTCCAGAACAATTGCTGAAGGTCCTTTAAGGACAGTTTTTGAACTGACTTATCAGCCATGGAGTGAATTTGGAGTAAAAGAAACAAAAAGAATTTCTCTGGATCTGGCTTCCAACTTTTCAAAGTTTGAATCTGTTTTTGAATCAGAAAAACCTGTTCCGAATTATACTATCGGAATTACACTGCATAAAAATGAAGGAAAAACCCAATTGAATGATCAAAACGGATATTATCTTCATTGGGAGAAAATAGATGATGCTTTTGTGGGAGAAGGAATTGTTGTGAATCCGCAAATCGTTGAAAAATCAATCGCTTTTACCTCAGATGTTCCCGATGAAAGTAATCTATATGTTATTACAAAGCCTTATAAAACCTTAACATATTATGCAGGATTTGCCTGGCAGAAAAGCGGACAGGTGCAAACACAGAAAGACTGGGAGAATATGCTTCAGAAGCAGGCTCAGATCATTGCAAAACCATTGGTGGTGAAAGTAGGACAGTAATGAAGTGGTAATTTTTAAATAATAAAAAATGAATCTGAAAATATACACATTTACATTAGGATTACTGACGGTAAATTATTCTGCTCAGTTGAAAGATACACTGGCAGAGAAAATGCTTGTCTATCAGCTTCCCAATGGCGGTTGGGGAAAACAGCTGGAAGATAAGTCAGTGGTAAACTATAATCTGCCTGTTGATAAAAATCTTTTGAGAAAGATAAAGTCTACGGGGGATGATCATGCAACGATTGATAATAATGCAACTTCCAGAGAGATCAATGGATTGATTAAAGCGTATTCAACTACAAAAAATCCTGAGTATTTAAAAGCTGCAGAAAAAGGAATCAGTTATCTTCTTCTTATGCAGTATGATAACGGAGGTTTTCCACAATATTATCCCAATACAGGGCTTTACAGAAAGCAGGTGACTTATAATGATAATGCGATGATTAATGCCTTGACAGTTCTGTATAATGCAGCGGAAGGAAAGAATGGTTTTGATGTGGTTTCTTCTTCCCTAAAAGAAAAATCAAAAATTGCAGTTCAGAAGGGCATCGGATGTATTTTAAAAACTCAGGTTCTTCAGAAGGGAACCCCTTCTATCTGGGCCGATCAGTATCATGAAATTACTTTGCAGCCGGATAAGGCAAGAGCTTTTGAGCCTGTTTCATTAGCTACGGGAGAATCGGTAGGAATTATCAGGTTTATGATGCAGCAGCCAGTGACTCCTGAAATAGAAAAGTCGATAAAAGCCGCTGTAGAGTGGTTTAAGCAGAATAAAATTGAAGGGTACAGTTATAATGTAGCAAAACAGAACGGGAAAGCGGTGAGAATACTGGCAGAAGATAAAAATTCTGTGATCTGGGCGAGATTCTATGATATTCATACCAACAAACCTCTGTTTGGAGACCGGGATGGCAGTGTAAAGTATAATTATACTGAAGTTTCGGAAGAAAGGAGAAATGGATATAGCTGGTTTGGAGATTTTGCCGAAAAACTGCTTGCTAAGGAATATCCGAAATGGCTTGAAAAAAATAAAATAACAGAATAGCAACAGATATTAATAAGAGCGGGCTTTAGTCCGCTTTTTATATCAAAAAACCTTAGGCTTTATCTAATCTTTATAGAATACTGAAAGGCCGGAATACAAAAGAGAGCACCTCATTGCTGGGGCACCCTCCTTGTACTACTACTGTTATTTATGATTTAAAATGCGTCACAAACATTTCCTCCTAAAGTAGCACCTGCATTAGCCGTGACATCTGCTTTTACATCTGCAACATTTAGTTTTCCGATATTGTATGGCGGTGTGAATGCTGTTCCGCTTCCGTTAATATTTCCTGTAACATTAATGAAACTACTTCCCGTTTGCGTTACTGCTGTAAAGCCACTCATTAAATTAATAGGCTCTTTTACGTTTTCAAAGACATTTCTTTCTACGAGAATATTGGCCTGTACTCCTGCTGCAATACATTTATTACTTACAGAACTATTGAAATAACTGTTCAGGATATGGATTTTGCCAAATCTTACTCTAGGCATACGCTCTCTGCATCCCGGTGCCCACCAGCAACGGACAAAGGTTACATTCAGCTTCCCGGCGTCAGCAGTAGCACCGTCACTGGATCCGATAAGGTTAGAGAACCTGTGGTCATCCGTTCCGCCTGAACCACCCGGTTTTGGAGCTTTCAGATAATGGAATTTGGTGTAGGAAACTGTGATATAGTCAGATTTGTTTTTAATGTCGAAATTTCCGTCTACACCGTCTCTGAATTCGCAGTGGTCTATCCATACATTTCGGCAGTCATCAAGAATGGCATTATCCCAGCCGTCAGTATCGTAAGCTCCGGGACCTTCAAAAATAAGGTTTCTGATAATGATGTTATTACACCTTTTAATATTGATAATTCCTGAGCCGTCCTTCGTCTGGTTTGTAGATACCAGCTTAGCTCCGGTTGCACCGTAAATTGTTTTTCCGGTCTGATCCTGGAGAGACAAGCGTGTAGTGATGGTAATGGTTCCGGTTACTTTAATCACTTTTACAGCAGTATTTTCAATAGCAGCCTTTAACTGGGCATACGTGGAAACAGTAGTCTCTGCAGCCGTTCCTCCTCCGGTAGTACCTCCGTTTTCAGAAGCCCATCCGGGAGCCACACAATTGGCCAGAGGAACAATCTTTTGTGTAAGACTGTTTTTAATATTGATTTCGCTTTCTGCCAGGTCATTATTGATTTCTTCGTTACCACATCCGGTAAGGGCAAAAGCTGAACTTAGAGCTGCTGTAAAGAAGACAGCTTTGAACTTTGTTTTCATAGTTTATATTTTGTGATTTGTTCTGAAGTAAAATTATGAAGTTAATATTTAATTATTTTATATTTTGATATATTAATATTTGTATAATTATAATGTTAAATATTTTATTTGGTTAATCGGTTGCATTTTGTTATTTACTTAAATTAATAAATGAAATTGATTAAATGTTAAAAATAAAGCAGTAATAATTGGAATATAGAGCTCAAATCTAATGAAGAATAGATATGCTTTTTCTGTTGAATATTCGGAAAGGCGCAAAGGTTTAAAAGTACCTGCATATTAAATTTCATTATTATCTTCCTTTTCCAGCCTCCTAAATAAGAAAATCCTCCCTTAGAGGGGTGAAAGCATCAATCAGTTTTCCCTCCTCAAGGCATTTTACCCCATGGAAAACATTAGGCTGTGCAAAAAAGCCATCACCTTCCTGCAGAATTTTTGTTTCATTGTCCACAGTAACTTCAAACTTCCCGGATGCAACATATGTAATCTGAGAATGAAAATGCTGGTGTAAAGCTCCGGTTGCTCCTTTCTCAAATTTTACAATCACCATCATTACCTGAGCATTATATCCCACAAACTGTCTTGAAACACCATTTCCCAGATCTTCCCATTCAGAGTCTCCGTTAAAGAAAGGTTCTTTTTTTAAATTCATTTTTATCTTTTTTGAATTGAAATTTTGTAAGCATGTGCAGAGAATTATTTGTGTTCTCTCTGCCATTCTGAAAGAATCTAAACTCTTATTTTATCATCATGTATTACTAATAAAAGTCTTTACTGTATGGATTCCTTCGGAATGACAAACTGTATGGATAGTCTAAACGAGTAGTTTATATCACTGTATTAATTCCGGAACAAATTAATATCTATATAGACTTACATAAGTATGCATCTTAACATTCTGAAAGAATCTAAACTGTTATTTTATCATCATGTATTACCAATAAAAGTCTTTACTGTATGGATTCCTTTGGAATGACAAACTGTATGGATAGTCTAAACGAGTAGTTTGTATCACTGTATTAATTCCGGAACAAATTAATATCTATATAGACTTACATAAGTATGCATCTTAACATTCTGAAAGACTCTAAACTCTTATTTTATCATCATGTATTACTCGATAAAAAATATTGCTGTCTGAATTAGTGTATAATAACAAACCGCGCAGATCGTAAAACTTTTTATTTAATATATTTCTCTAATCCTGTTTTCAGACTTTTCAAAGAAGCCGCTGCCAGTTTTGCAACGGATTCAGCTCCCAGCTTTGACAAATGAGTATCATCATCTTTTCCTTCCGGATAATAATTTTCATCCCCTTTTTTATAATGCAGATGCAGTTTTTTTGAATTTTCCGGACCATAAGAAATTTCCAGTTGCTCTGACAATAATTGTAAATCCACAAAAGGAACTTTAAGATCATTAGCAACCATTCTTACTACCAAAGAATATTCTTTATGTGTATCCACTAAAACACCATTCTCATTAAAGTTTCTTCTGACAATAGACGTCATCAGAATGGGAATAGCACCTTTAGATCTCGCTTCGTTCACATATCTTTCAAGGTTGGCTCTGTATTGAGTATATGGATTGGTAAACCGTGCCGAGTCATTGATTTTCTGATCGTTGTGCCCAAACTGAATAATGACAAAATCTCCCTTCTTAAGCTGATTCATCACTTTATCCCATCTTCCTTCCGTTCTGAAGCTTTTTGAACTTCTCCCGTTAGTTGCGTGATTCTGAACGGATATTCCGGAAGTCAACAGAGAGGGAAGGATCTGTCCCCAGCCATGTTCCGGGTTTTTATCCGGATTTTCTTTATTGGCCATTGTTGAATCGCCAATCAGAAATAGAGTTGGTTGTTGTGCCAATGTCATGATTGATAGGAAGAAAAGGAGTAGGGTAAGCTTTTTATTCATAGTTGTTTTTTATAATTTTTTTGTCTTGTCATAATTGATTCCATATCATCAGACAAATAAGTTGGAAAAACGCAAAGGAGCTAATGAAGTTAAAAGACAATGCTTCAGGGCGCAATGATTTTATCTTCGATAAATTTTAAACCATACAAATTGCTGGAAATTTTTGATTTTATTGCGCCTTAACAGGATAGTAATTTTAAATCTTTTCGTCTGTGCATTTGTCCGGCAATTCAATAATTAAGGGCTCCAGCCATCAAATATTTTTTCCAGAATGTAATTTTTCAGATCTTTTTTGGTTAGCTGATGAGACCAGTTTATACGTTTTGAAGTGTTTCCACCTTCTCCTTTACTTCCGGATTCTGCATAGTAGGCCGTTTTTTCTTTATCAGGGAACATTTTGTCGCCTTTCCATGGATCCCAGCCCTGGGGAAGAATATGTTTTCCCATTTCCGTATTGATAAAAACTGTTTTGGCGTAGGGCCTCCACGGTCTTCCCAGATACACTTTGGAAATGCCATCTTTTGCAATTAGTTGACAGTCAAAAAATATAAAACCATATTTCCTGTCAATTTCGGTGGCGGCTGCAGTGATATAAGAATCAGCGAGACTTTTAATCGTACAGTTCTTAAATACGGCAGTAGCCTGTCCGAAAATAAAATCTGTAGTTCCTTCTATATAACAGTTTTCAAAATATTGCCTGCTGTGATTGGTCGCAGAATATAAAGTATCCTGACATCCTAAAATAGCAGCGTTTATCATGATAAAACGATCACCTTCTACATGAAGAGCAACAGCCTGGCCTTCGTTGCATGAGCTGTTTTGAATGGTAAGATTAGTAATTTTAACATCATCCGACATTACCAATACCGTATATGAATTGAATGTCGTCATCTTTTCATTGAACGCATCCTGCTTTCCGGAGAAGTCGTTATGGGTAATGATCGTATTTTCTTTGTTTTCGCCTTCCAGAGTGATTTTATGTTTAGAAGAGGGAATCTTTATCTTTTCATGATAGATTCCCGGTTTTATTTTGATTAATGCCTCAGCAGGTCCCAGATCTCTTATAGAATTGATGGCTTTTTGAATGGAGGTAAAGTCTCCGTTTCCTTTCTGATCAACTGTAATCGTAATGTATGGTTCGCCTGCCCATAGCAGTTGAGCTGCTGTTATGAATAGAATTAAAAGTAATTTTTTCATACCATTTATTTGATCCGTTTGAAATTAAAAGCTATTTTAAAACCTTATTTAAAAAATCTACAGTATAGTTCAGAGTTTCTGTAAACCACGGTTCTGCCGACCAGAATGAATGCGGAGAATCTTTGATCTCATGGAATTCAGTAGGGATGTTATAAGACTGCAGTTTCTTCATCATATCATCTCTTCCTGCACGGAATCTGGGCTGCGAACTGTTGATGAAAAGAGTAGGCGGCGTATGTTGATTTACATATTCCAACGGTGAGGCTTCCGTCCAGTTTTTGAGATTGATATCCCTGTCACCAGCCAGCCAGTAGGAGGCATACGTACTTTCTTCAGCTTCAGGATGGATGAACGAAACAATTCCGTCAACATTGATGATTGCCTTTATTTTGTTTTTGGCTTTTACGCCTACCAGGGTTGCCATCTGTGCACCGGCAGATTCACCTAAAACCGCCATTTTATTTTTATCTAAAGCATATCGTCTGTGATTTTTCCTGATCCATTGAATAGCGGTTTCAACATCTTCAATGCCCGCAGGATATTTGGCAATATCAGCAAGGCGATAACCAACAGCAATGACTACAAAACCTTTTGATGCCAACTCCATTGCCATGTATTTTTCATTTTCCTTACTTCCGGAAATCCAGCCTCCACCATGTACCATAGTGATTCCTGCATGTTTTTTTGACGAATCAGCAGGGTAGTAAACATCTGCTTTTAAAGAAACTCCATGAACAGAACTGTATTCAATATCTTTATCAATTCTGATATTTTGGGGTGTTGAACGGTCAATAGGGGTAATAAAGCTGTGTTTCTTTTTAAGCTTTTCAAAAGTCCCCTCATTGGTGTAAGGAGAAGCATTCGGCCTCATCTGCCCGAATGCCATCGTCCCTACGAATAAAATAGAAATAGAAATATAAGTATGTCTTTTGTTAAAAATCATGAGCCGGATTCTTACAAATTATATTATTTTACTGCATTCTTAGGTACTTCTGTTCCTATAGAAAGCAAATTTTTGTTGGATCGTATTTCTTTTGGCAAAATAACAGCTCCCGTTTTGTTTCCTAAAATTTTGATATAAGGTTTGATTGGGGATTCAAATTTTACATCAGCAAGGTTGATATTTTTACTGTTGTAAACCGTTGCTCCTGTACCTTCAGAGTATTTCAACGTTACATTTTTTAATTGAATTCCGTCTGCATCAACAATAGTCAGTGCTTTTTTGGTATCAAATTTTGAATCTTCAATCACAATATTTTTAAGGTTCATTTCTGCCAGACCAAATAGAGTGATGGCTTCATAAGAATTAACGGCATTGATGTTTTTAAAGAAAATATTTCTGAAAACCGGAGTTTCATCTGTTACAGGATATACTTTTTCCGGAGTCTTGTTTCCTTCCTGTTTTTGTCCGTCTTCTAAAACCGGGGAAGATCCTTCATAAAACATATTGAAACCAATTGTTTGGGTAGGAATATTAATCATATCAATATTTTTAATATAAATATTTTCTACAATTCCGCCTCTTCCACGGGTTGTTTTAAAACGAAGCCCGATATCTGTTCCGATGAAAGTACAATCAGATACATGAATGTTTCTTGCTCCGCCGGACATTTCACTTCCCACGACAAATCCTCCATGGCCATGATACACTACGTTATTTTTGATAATTACATTTTCTGTAGGCATTCCTCTTTTTCTGCCATCCTCATTTTTCCCGGATTTGATACAGATAGCATCATCACCCACATCAAATGTATTGTCATAGATCAGAACATTTTTGCAGGATTCCAGATCTACACCATCGCCATTTTGTGAAAACCATGGATTTCTTACGGTAAGATTTCTTAGGATCAGATTGGAGCACATCAGCGGATGAAGGTTCCACGCCGGGGAATTCTGAAAAGTAGGACCATCTAACAATACTTTGTCGCAACCCACCAGACTTACCATCACCGGACGCAGAAAATCTTTTACGGTGGCCAGTTCGTCTTTGGATATTTTATCAGGAACATTAAAGCTTGAGCTGCTTTCAAATCCTTTTTTATAGCTTTCTGAAGGGTACCATGTTTTGCCGTCGGAAGATAGAATTCCACCCGATTTTAAGATTTCTTTCCATTCAGATTCTGCGACTTTACTTTTTTTGATAGCCCTCCAAGCGTCACCGCTTCCATCAATGACTCCTTTTCCTGTAATGGCAATATTCGTAGCATTTTTTGCTGAGATAGGAGACTGGCAACGGATGGTATTTAATCCTTCAAAACTTACATCTACCAAAGGATAATCATTTTTATCTTTACTGAAAATAATAAATGCGCCTTCTTCTACATGAAGATTGATATTGCTTTTCAGTTCAATAGGACCTGTTAACCACATTCCTCTTGGTACCACCAGTTTTCCACCTCCTTTTTTACTAAGGTCTTCAATGGCTTTTTTGAAAGCTGCCGTATTTTTTACATTTCCACCTGAGATTCCGCCAAATTGTGTGATGGAAACTGTTTGGGCAGGAAAATTGGTTTCTGCAACCTGAGGCATTGTAAACTCAATGTTTTTATAAATATTCAGGTTCTGAGCAAAAACTTGCCCCGAAAACATCATTGCTGTGGCTAAACCGATCATTGTAAGTGACTTCTTCATGTTATTTTTTTTGAGTTTTAATTATTTTTTTAAATTCCTGATAGACTAAAGAAGCGACTGCTTTTGCTCCCTCAGGCTGAAAATGAGTATTGTCTTTCTGTCCTTTTGGGTAGGCTTCATAGACGTTCTCCGTAAGGTTCATAAAATAATGAGTTGTTGTGAAATCTTCTCCTTTTTTCGTAAAATAATCCATCGATAATCTATTGAGGTCGATGTAGGGAACATTCATTTCCTTTGCAATATCAATCGGGGCCTGCCAGTAATCTCCATGTACATTTTCCAGTTTTCCGTCTTTCCATGGATAATTTCTGGCGACTGGAGTTACAATAACGGGATTTCCTCCTTTCTGTCTCGTCTGAGAAACGAATAAACGTAAAAATTCTTTATATCCCTGAATATTCACATAGCGTTCAGGATGTTTTTCAGAACCATCGTTATGCCCGAACTGCATGACTACATAATCACCAGCCTGAAGATGTTCATAGACATACCGCCATCTTCCTTCCTGGAAAAATGTTCGTGTGCTCCTTCCACCATGAGCCCTGTCAATAACCGCTACAGAATCTGTTGTGATCCCAGGTTTCAGAGATTGTATACTGTCTTTTACAAAAAATGGCTGAAAAACCTGTCCCCAGCCTGTGATGGGATACCGGACTTTCATATAGTCTTTTCCTGGATCATAATCTCCGGTATAATCAGCCATCGTTGAATCTCCGATGAGGTAAATATAGGTTACTTTTCTATCTGTTTTTACTGCTGTTTTTTGTGCTTTATCCTGTAACTGACATGCTGACAGGAATAGGATACTTAATGAAAGTAAAACGGGTTTATATATTCTTTTTTTCATGACTTTTTTGTTGGGTAATTGCAAAAGTGGGAGGTTTTTTATTCTCTGATTTAAGGCGTAGAAATGTCCAGAAACAGTCCTTTTTGCTATCATTAGCGTCTTAGCATTTACCAGTATTTTTTACTTCTTAGTAATTCTGAACCAATCAAAATCAGCATATCCTCCTCGTGGTGCTTTTGCCATACTGATGCTATAAAGCCCTACTTTTGCTCCAATCCATTTTCCCGGTTTTGCCTGGAAAACATCACCCGTTTTGATGAAGTCTTTCCCATTTTCGCTATAACTGAACTGGCATAATCCGTTGGGTTCGGTTACATTTACTTTTAAATAAGCCTCATTGCTTTTTAACTGAGTTTCCCAGAGTATTTTTTCCTCACCGCCTTTGTCTGCTTTTTCAGCTTTCCTTAGTTGTAGGTAATAGCCGTCATGTTTGTTGGTGATAACCAGTGATGTATGGTCTAATCCCATAACCAGTAACCCTGCAGTTTTTCCATCCCTAGCTTCTTCGGGAACTAATTTTACCTTTGTTGTGGCAGTAAAATTCGGAGCCGGGAATTTTTGGGTTAACAGATTCGGAACATTCCACAGGTTTTTTTCACCTTCAGGAACTTTTATCGAGAATAATCTTAAAAATTGCTGTCCGGGAAGTTTGGAAGACCATACAATATTTTCATTCGCGCTCCATTGCCATTGTAATCCTAATTTTTTCCCATCAAATTCATCGGTCTCAGCAGGGGTTACAACAGGATATAATTGTCCAACATCAGGTTTTTTATAGCTTACAACAGGCTCTCCGATTCCGTTTTTATTATAGTCTGTTCCTATTACAGGCCAGTCTTTATCCCATTTCATAGGCTGGAGATGAACAATTCTTCCGCCCGCATCCACGTCTTGAAAATGATAGAACCAGTTTTCTCCGGAAGGGGTATCTACCCATGCTCCCTGATGAGGTCCGTTGATGTTTGTTGAACCCTGCTCCAAAACAATTTTTTCTTCGTAAGGGCCATAGATATTTTTTGATCTCAGCGCAAGCTGCCAACCTGTTGCAACACCACCTGCGGGAGCAAAAATATAATAATAGCCGTTTCTTTTATACATTTTAGGCCCTTCAACGGTAGGATGAGCATCATGACCATCAAAAATATGAATTCCTTTGTCGAGTACTTTTGTTCCTTCCGGATTCATCTTATTGAGGGTTAACATACTTTTTACTCCGGCACGGCTTCCGGCCCAGCCATGAATCAGATAGGCATTGCCATTTTCATCCCAGAAAGGGCAGGAATCAATCAAACCTTTGCCTTCCATCACCAAAACCGGTTTCTCCCAGATTCCCAGAGGGTCTTTAGTTTTTACCATATAAATTCCGAAATCAGGATCTCCCCAGTAAATGTAAAATTCTCCTTTATGAAATCTGATACTGGGTGCCCAAACGCCGTCCCCTCTTTTGGGTGTTGAAAAATGTTCGAGTGGCAAGAGATCCTGGATTGCATAATTAACCAGTTTCCAGTTGATCATATCTTTGGAATGAAGAACAGGCAGTCCGGGCGCTTCGTTGAAACTGGAGGCCGTCATATAATAATCATTCCCTACCCGGATAACGTCCGGATCAGAATAATCTGCATATAAAACGGGATTTCTGTAGTTTTCCCCCTGATCAGCAATCCATACTTCGGAAGCATATTTTTTCTCCTGTGCCTGAAGATAGGTAGAAGCTACTGAACATGCGGTGATGGCAATGATATTTATAATACTTTTTGTCTTCATAGAATCAATTATACTTTTCCTGACTTACCAATCCTTGTCAAGGTTTTAAACCTTGATAAGGATGATGATTTCCTAATCTTTTTTTACTTTTCAAATTCTAAACTTGCCAGGATAAAAGGGCCTGTTCCTTTCGGATCATTGGAGCGTACTTCTTCATTCACATAATATTCATAAGAACCGCTTCTGTAAGGTGTTCCGCCCAAGCCTGCCACGGCACAGCATTTATTTAAGCTGACAACACCGTTTTGATCTACTGTTATCAGGTTTTTGATAATGCCATCGTATCCTTTTTTCGCATATGTTTTATATGATTTGGGCAGATACCCTTTGTTGACAGACTTTATCATGGTGTACACAAACATAGATGAACCTGTTGCTTCCAGATAGTTTCCTTTTTCTCCTCCTTTATCCAATACCTGGTACCAAAGTCCTGTCCTGGAATCCTGAACTTTGATAACAGCATCACAGTAAGATTTCAGATAGGTAAGTAATTTTACTCTTCCCGGATGGTTTTGAGGCAGATAATCCAGTACATCTACGATAGCCATTCCGTACCAGCCCATTGCTCTTGACCAGAAATTTGGTGAAAGTCCGGTTTCTTTATTTGCCCATTGCTGTTCTCTGCTTTCATCCCAGGCATGATAGAGCAGTCCCGTTTTTTTATCTAAAAGATGTTTCTGAATCAGTACAAACTGATTGATGATATCATTGTAAGCTTTTTCAGCTTCTTCTCCTTTTGAAAAATCATGGGTATAATGGGCATAAAATGGCTCTCCCATGTATAATCCGTCCAGCCACATCTGGTTAGGATAAATTTTCTTGTGCCAGAAACCGCCTTCTGAAGTTCTTGGCTGTCCGTCAATTTGAGTGCGCAGGGTTTGCAGGGCTTTTAAGTATTTGTTTTTTTTCTCTTGCTGATAGAGGTAAAGAAGTACATTTCCGCAATTCAGCATGTCAATATTGTATTTTGAAAGCTCGTAAGAAACAATACTTCCGTTTTCTTTCACCATGGTATCACCAAAGGTTGTGATATACCTGTAATATTCTTTGTTTCCCGTTTTTTCAAACAATCTTTCAGCACCTTCCAGAACGATGGCTGTAGGATAGCTCCATTTGGGAGCTTTGTTATAATCCAGCATCCATGCCTGAGGAAAGCGTTGTATTTCAGAAAGAAGCATTCTTTCCGACCATGGAAGTTTGGCTGAAATTTTTCCGTTTACTTTTGATTGTATTTCGGATGAAGAATTTTGCAGTGGCTTTTGTGCACAGGAAAAAAAGAAGCCTGAGCATACTGCTGCCAATGCATAGATTGTAATAGAATTATTAATAAAGTTCATAATTTTAAACTTTAAAGTTGTTGAGTTTTATCCAGAATATCCAGTTTTTTATCTAAATCCTGGTAGAAAGCGTCTTCAGTGGTTAAGCCGTTGGGTTCCTGTGACCAGGCTCCTAAAAAGTAATAAGAGATATTCTTTGTTTTTTTGAAAATGATCGTATGGGTAGATTTTGTCTTTACATATTGATCTAGGCTTTCAATAGGATAGAAGACTGCCATTCCCAGATTGTCTTCTTTTTTGGCTAAAGTTTGCTGCCCATAAGTCGCAATATAGCCCCATTTTTTATTTTTACTGATTCCCTGTTTCAAAGGAATGTCTTTAAAAGCAACGATTCCCGTACACAAACCTGAAAGGCTATTGCTTAGGGTAAGGTCTACTTTTACGAAACGGTCTTTGGGTAAAATCGTCAGTTTTGACTGCAGATCTACCGGATTACCCCAGGTTTTCCATCCTTTGTAATTGATAATGGCATAAGACTGGTCTTTTTCATTGACTACTTTTGCGGTGGTATTTTTTACGATTTTAAAAGTTTCAACATAATCGTTCTGTTCATCATATCTTCCATAAGACCCGATTCCGATGGTACGGCCGGACTTCAGAATATCCTGTCCCCACGGCGCATCATGATGATAGGATTCAAAACCATCCTGACCGACTTCCGGTAATACCAGAGTGTTTACCTTTTTACCAAAAATATCTGTAGCATTTCTCCAGTCCAGATAGAGCCTGTAGCCAATCTGATTGTTTTCCAGACCAATTCCTTCATATCTGATATACGAGGAGTGATCCGTATGGGCTTCCGGCAGGGTAAGTCCCTGAATGTTTTTAAAAGTTCCGCCGATGTATTGATTGCCTTCCCATTTGCCACCTTCTTTTACAGAAAGTTCAGCGTAGGAAAATGGTGCTTTAGGGTTTTTCTTACTGTTTTCAATCACAGAAGTCTGTGCTGGAAGAGTTGAACTGATAAAAGCTCCCGCAATACATATTGTAAATAAGCTGAATTTCATACTTTTTCTTATTAGTTTACCGATTTGTAACAAAGAGTTTTCGTGGTTATTAACGTTGTTCATCGGTTATTTTACTGACGATATCGCTGAAATAAACCTCAATATTGTCATAATTTTTATCCAGATCTCTACCATTGGCATTGGCGGATTTTGGGTCTAAATGATGTTTGATTTCCCACTCATCAGGCATTCCATCATTATCTGAATCAGGGAGTGGTTTTTCCTGTCTCAAATTTGGAAATCCACCAACATCCTCCTGAGAGTCGATGATTCCATTTGTGCTTCCTTTTGATCCTTTATAAGTAAAGTTTCCGGTTTTGATATCTTTTATAATATGTAGATCAACAGCGTCACGTACCAGACTTGCTCCTCCATATTGTAAAGTTTTTTCATAGGCTTCCTGGGCGGTATGGGTGATGGTATTATTTTTAATATCGTGAGGCTGATTAATCCTGATGGAATTTTTATCTTTTTCCGTTAGGTTATACGAGGATTTCATCTGATTAAAAACACCTTCTTTCCAATTGTCTTTGGTGGTTTCAGTATTTCCCTCCATGACATTTCCATGGATATAGTATTTTCCCCAGGTATTGTAGACTTCCGTTTTCGGATTTTCATTTTTATCTATGGCAGCAATCCGTTGTCTGGTGATGGTTGCAGGTCCGGGTTTGTAATAATTATTGATGATATTGACGTTCATTCCTTCACCGCCGTATATGCTGTTGTGTCCCCAGTTATACATCACATTATTTCTGAAATCAGTAAGGTCGGTGAGAGCAAATTTACTTCCTGCATATTCTCCCAATCGTGGATTCCTACTATCGTGATGAGCATATATATTGTGATGAAATGATGCCAGTTTACCTCCGGCAATTCCTCCGTAACCATGAGCTCCTTTCTGATGGAAGCTGTTTCTGAGGCTTTCCGCAATAATACACCACTGCAAGGTTGTATTTTCGTTGGCGTAAATGGAAACAGTTTCGTCTGTGGACCAGCTCATAGAGCAATGATCTACTATTAGATTTTTGATGAATCTTGCACCCAAGGCATCGCCTTCAAATTTTTTCTGATCTCCCATTCTGAATCTCAGATAGCGGATAATAACGTTGTCAGCCGCTACAAATGTTTCGTAATTGGCAACGGTAATGCCGTCTCCGGGAGCGGTTTGTCCGGCAATGGTGACATTACCTTCTTTTATTTTTAAAGGAGATTCAAGATAGATGGTTCCGCTGGTTTTAAAAACGATATATCTTGGTCCTTTCTGGTTCAGGGCATATCTTAATGTTCCTTCAGAATGATCGTCTTTCAGATTGGTAACAAAATATACTTTTCCGCCACGACCTCCCGTTGTGAATCTTCCAAAACCTTCAGCACCCGGAAAGCTCAATACTTCCTGTGCATTGATCAGCGGGGAAATACTGCATAAAATTCCGGTGGCGAATAGTCTGATGAAACTCTTTGTCATGATTGAAAAATTCTCTTTGAAGGGTTGAATTATTTTAAACTCTTTTTCACATTCCAGTTATCCTTGCCTTTCAGGATATTGTCTGTCGTATATTTTTTTCTTTCCTGTTGGGTTAACTGATGTGACCATGAAACTCTCTGCATGACATTTGCTCCCGGCCCTTTTGAGTAGCTTTCTGCGTAAAATGTTGTCTTTTCAGCATCAGGTTTGCTCCAGTTGTGCCATCCTTCAGATTTTATTGTGGAATTGAGTTCACAATCGATATAAACAGTTTTAGCAAATGGCCTCCACGGTCTTCCCAGATACACCGAATGTTCTTTTGCATTACCAATAATTTTAGAATTGATAAACGCAAAACCAAACTCATTTTCCTGTGGAGTAGAAGCTGCGGTAACATAACTTGCCGTTTCTTTGGAATAAATGATACAGTTTTCAAAAACAGCGGTTCCTGCACCGAAAATATAATCAGTAGTACCTTCTACATAACAGTTTTTAAAATAATTTCTTGATGGTTTTGTCTTATCCTGAAGATCCTGAACTCCTTTCAGATATAAAGTATCCTGATTTCCTAAAAACCTGCAGTTTTCAAAAGCGATCCTGTCACCTGAAGTCAATACTGCAACGGCCTGTCCAACTTTCCCTGAACTGTTTTCAAATGAAATATTTTTAGCACTAAAATCATTGGAGTAAATAAATAGAGTAGATGAGCCTGTAGTTCCGATTTCTTTTCCGTCTGCATTTTTTTTAGAAGCAAAATCATCATAAGTAATGATTGTTTTTTCAGAATTTTCACCTTCCAGAAAAAGGGGGCCTTTCGATTCAGGAATAACAATTTTTTCTTTATAAATTCCAGCTTTAATAATAATTTTTGTCCTCAGATAAGAATTGTTTTCAACTGCATCTATTGCTTGCTGAACGGTTGTAAAGTCACCTTTTCCGTCTTTCGAAACCACGAGGGTTTTCTCCCTGGTCCGGAAAGAAAGAAGGCTGAATACAGCAATCAAAAAAGCAGAAAACAGCGTACAGTTTTTAAAAAGGATGGAATATCTCATAAAGCAATTTTGGTTTAAAATACAGGCTGTGTTCTTCAAGAGATCAGCCTGTATTTTTGATATGAATGTAAACTTAAACTGTCTAGTATCCGTAATCCTGAGTAAGATTATAATTTGAATTGATTACGTCCAGGGCTATAGGAAGAAGTTCCTTTTTATTAGGCTGGAAATAATAAGCATAGCTTTTCACAGGATCTCCGTTGATGTAAGGCTGTGTCATGGCAAGTCTCCAGTTGATTTTTGTATATCCTGAAGGCGTGGCAACACTTTGGTTAGGATTGTAGAAAACATCAGCTTTGCTGATTCCGTTGACATAAATATCCATGTCCAGTACATTTTGCTGTGCTGTTTTTGTAGGAACATAATTGACAACGGTTGATGCCGGTTTTTTATAAAAAATATATTCAGGAACGTTGGCATAAGCTCCGGTACCATTCATGAAATCTGTTAATTTCTGTCTGGTTTCATTGATTTTTGTTTCCAGAAGGTTCCAACGGATCAGATCATATTTTCTTAATCCCTCGCCTCCGAATTCCAGCAGTCTTTCCTGTACAATATACTGGAAAAACTGATTTTTGGAAGTTGGGATCGTTCCCACCTGGTCTGGATTTCCGGCATAAGCTCTTTGTCTGACAGCCATTACGGCATCTATAGCTTCCTGAGAAGGCGCACTGTGAAGTTGGTTATCTGCTTCTGCAAACATTAATAAAATATCTGCGTATCTCAAAAGCGGCCAGTCAATTCCTAAATTCTGTGAAGTTCCTGTAATGCTTGTCCATGATTTTCTGAATTTTCCATCATTCCAGTTGATAGAAGTCTGAAGATCTTCCTGTTTACTTGTACTTACTCTAAAAATAGCAATATTAACATCTCTTCTCAAATCATTTTTACCGAATTCATAGAAATAAGTAGGAATAGCACTGATTCCTCCTGCTGATTTCCAGTCTGAATCATCATGTCTTAACCCATTATAATATCCGATTTTAGAATCTGTTCGTGAGTTTCCTCCAAACGCTCCAACAGCGAAAATAATTTCATTCGTTGTATCCGGACTGTTGGTATGCAGTGATCTGAAAAGACCTTCATAGCTTGGATTTAGCTTATGCTGCCCGGAATTGATGATTTCTTTACACTCATCATAAGCGATCTGGTAATATTTCTGAGGATTGGTGCCTTGTACCATTAATTGGGGACTTCTTCTCAGAGAATATCCTGCTCTTGCCAGGGCGATTCTTGCTCTTAATCCTTTTACTGCAGCTTTTGAAAGTCTTTGTGCCGTAGTTCCTCCTTCAGATTTCCATGGAACTAAGGTTGAAGCTTTAGCAAGATCTTCCAGTATCTGATCATAAATGATGTCACGGTCTGTTTTAGGTAAATATACCGAAGGAAGATCTGCTGAAGGTTTGTCCTGAAACGGAACATCACCCCAGTTTTTAATAAGATCATAGTAGAACATTGCTCTTAATGTCAAAGCTTCTCCGAGATAGCGGTCCATCAGTTTTTTATCAGCTGCGGATCCGGTTTGATACACCGGAGAAAGTGGAATGTTTTTAATAACAAGATTGGCTCTTTCGATACCTGTGTAAGTATCCAGGAAAGGTCTTAATAATTCTGTATTGGTAGGAACTGCTCCAAAACAGCTGACTCCTCTTCTGTCATTGGCATTGTAATCTCCTGATGTCCTGAAGTCGTCTCCTGACTGAGAGAGAATAAGATTCATTCTCTGTCCATAGGTATTGTCACCCATAGCACTGTTATAAACTCCCACAAGAGCAGCAAAAGTATCCGGCGCTGAGTCAAACTGCTGTTTTTCTGCGGTGTTGGAAAGGTTTTCTACCTCTAAATATTCGCTGCATGAATTCAGGGTCACCACAAAGGCAAGAGATAAAAAAAGGCTTGAAAATTTATTTTTGTTCATAGCGTTCGTTTTAGAAAGTGATATCTACTCCTGATAAGATAAATCGGCTTCTTGGATAAGCTGAATAATCAACTCCAGGAGTTAATGGATTTCTTCTTGTATTGGCTTCCGGATCGAATCCTGAATAGCCGGTAATTGTAAATAAATTATTCACGGTGGCATACAGTCTCAGGTTTTTCACTCCGATGGCTTCCAGAGATCCTTTTGGCAGACTATATCCTATGGTAAGGTTATTCAGTCTTAAGAATGAACCGTCTTCAATGGCATACGAATGCAGGAAGTAAGCCCCTGCAGGCGGAGTCCACATAGTTGTATTGGCGTTAAGGGCTGCAAGAGCCGTTGGGTCTGTTACCTTATTTCCTGCGTTGTCAAACCATCTCCAGCGGTCTGCTACTTCTGCAAGCATATTATTATCTTTGTACAGATATTGGGTTGTATACTCTACTTTGTTGGCATTATATACCTTGTTTCCTATTGAAAAATTGAAAAGAAGGCTCATATCCCAGTTCTTATATCGGAAGGTCTGGGTAAAACCACCGTAGAATTTAGGCTGAGCGCTACCAAGATCAGTCATATCTTTGCTGTCAATGACACCGTCGCCATTAAGATCCTGAAGTTTAAGATCTCCCGGCTGTATAGCTTTGGCACCGTTGGCTACTGCAGCAGAATTTGGAATTCCTGTTTTTAGTGTATAAATTTGAGTGGCTGAGTCATAATTAAAATCACTCACTTCATACCTTCCTGCCGTTACATATCCCCAATAAGTTCCTACCGGTTTGCCTACCTGTACCAGGAAGTCAAACAAGTTATTCTGCCATCCGGAAGGGTAGTAGTAAGAATTTGAACTTGCTGAGGCGTTGTTTCCTAAGCTTTTGATCGTATTTCTGTTGGATGAGATATTGGCATCAATCTTCCATGAAAAATTTTCTTTACTGATGATGGTACTTCCCATTGATAATTCGATCCCTTTATTTTCACTGCTTCCTGAATTTTGATATTGAAATTCATATCCGGAGGTCTGTGGTATTTTAGCCAGTAATAAAAGGTCTTTCGTATGAGTCTTATAGACATCAAGGGTACCATAAAGTCTTCCCTTGAATAAACCAAAGTCTATCCCAGCATTATAAGAAGTTGCAGTTTCCCATTTCACGTTAGGATTTGCCATGATATTTCCTGTTGTGGCACCAGGTGTAACACTGGTTCCAAAAGCATATCCATAATCTGAAGAAGAGGTGAAGAAGGTATCATATAAAAAGGCTCCGATTCTGTTGTTTCCCGATTTTCCGTATCCTAAACGAAGCTTCAGTTCATTGACAAAATTGCTCTGTTTTAAGAAATTTTCTTCTTTGATCTTCCATGCTAAAGATGCCGCTGGGAAATATCCCCACTGGTTAGGGCCTGGTTTGAAAACACTTGAGCCGTCAGCTCTCATGGATACCGTTGCGATATATTTATTATTATAGATGTAATTTACTCTTCCAAAGAAAGAAGCCAGGCGGTCTACTTCTCTTGCAGTTTTAGGGGCATCCTGAATCATTCCTGACGGAGGAGAAGCCAGCTGTGAATTGGCAAATGCTTCCTGTGCTGAAGAAGATTTCGGGAACCATTTGATATTAATAGACGTCGATTCTCCGTCTGTTCTTACTGTTTCCTGACCTGCTAGCAAATCCAGTTTATGATTTCCAAAGGTTCTTCTATAATTCAGGGTATTGGTATTCGTAATTCTTCTGGTTTGAGCGTTGCTTAAAAATACTACAGGCTGATCATTATTTTGTCTTGCAAGGTTGGTTACCGGACCGGAAAACTGGTTGACAACCTGATCTCTCTGTACATATCCGATTACACTTCGGAAAGAGAAGTCTTTACTGATTTTATAATCAAGCGTTGCATTAAGCAATAAATCGTTTCTTCCGCTTTCTTTTACTTCATCATTGGCCAATAGAATTGGATTGACAAGATTGGTCTGATCTGCGAATAACGGATCAAATTCATCAACATCTACTGTAGAACCTCCTTCAAAAGGCTGATATCTTATAGCATTTCTCAATCTGTTGGTCGTTTGCGAACCGGAAGCGGAAGTTCCCGCACCATAAATCATTTGGCGGCTGTAACGGGCATTAAGACCAATGCTTAGTTTTTTTGAAATATCATAATCATATCTGAAGTTGGCCATATTTCTTTTAAATCCGGAACCAATCATAATTCCGTCTTCTTCAACATTATTCAGAGTTAAAGAGAATGCCGAATTTTCATTTCCTCCGGATAGAGATACATTATGGGTAAAGTTGAAGGCTTCTCTTCCGAAAAGTTTATCCTGCCAGTTTACATTCTTGACAGATTTATATTTATCCAGCTGATCAAATGTTCCGTAGCGGTTGTTAAAAGTTTCAATATCTTTCAGGTCTCCATTCTTATAATATTGTTCATACTGATAGAGTACATACTCATAAGGATCCAGTACATTAAGCTTATTCTGAATACTTCTTACTCCTACAAAACCATTATAATTGATTGTTGTTTTTCCCTTTTTACGGCCTCCTTTTGTCGTGATCAGAACGACACCATTGG
This sequence comes from Chryseobacterium sp. S90, assembly GCF_047444895.1. Lineage (NCBI taxonomy): Bacteria > Pseudomonadati > Bacteroidota > Flavobacteriia > Flavobacteriales > Weeksellaceae > Chryseobacterium > Chryseobacterium sp. S90. The sequence goes on from NZ_JBLGCX010000003.1 coordinate 252,912, forward strand.
CTCCTCTTGAACCGAATATAGAGGTTGATGAAGCATCTTTTAATACCTCTATTGATTCTATTTCCTTTGGCGATAAGATCGTCAGGGCATTATCCATCTGCACACCATCTACAATATAGAGCGGGGCATTGCTTTGAGTGATGGAGTTTCCGCCGCGGATGACAATATCCACATCAGCTCCGGGAGATCCCTCACTCAGGGAAACCTGCACTCCGGCCAGTCTTCCCTGGATAGCTTCAGCAGCATTGGTAGACGGCATATCTTTAAGCGCTTCGCCTTTCACCGAAGAAACAGCGTTGGTAACATCTTTTTTAGAAACCTTTGTATATCCCACTAAAACCACATCATCCAGTTTGGTTTCTTTATCTTTTTTTGTTTCTTTTTCTTGAGCCATTGCAAGGACAGGAAGCAGAAAAACAGTTAAATATAACCACTTTATTGATTGTACTCTTTTATCCATTTTGTATCCTTATAGTTTTAATTCTTGGTTGAAAGTTTTTTCAATCGTTCTTGTTTAGGACTGTTAAGTATTATTCTGCGGACTTTAGTGGTCATGAAGCTTTTTAATATTTTATTACGCTTTAGTGCAATCGATTGCGTAATTTTTTATAAAACATTATTCTGGCTCCTAAACTAATATTATTTTTCAATATGCAAAGAAAAAAATGTTATTTTTTTATTAATTTGATGGTTTAAATAAAAATATTCTATCCAACTATAGAGATTTTTTATTGTATAACATATTGTAAATGAAGTTAATATTGGTTTTTACTAAATGTTGTACAATTAGGTGGAAATTTTTCATTTTTTTAATGCTTAAGATTTAGAAAACTTAAAAATAACTTAATATTCATATGTTTTTTGCATCCCATAAATCCCTGAATTATTATCTTGGAATTAAATTTTGTAATATTTTCTGATTTTTGTCATCTTTTTTTATGGTATTTTGAATCTCTATTTTGTTGTTTTTAATAATATATCATAATATATATAGTATATTTTATAAAAGTGTTTAATTTTTATCAATTTTACATATTGTAAATCCCTTTTTATTTTGGCATGATTTTATATTTTTGAAGGTTCCCGGTTCTGTTTTTGGTTAATTTTTTTTAAATGAAAAGTTTTTATTTCAATAAAAATTAGCGTAATTTTCAATTATATATATCTGAAAATCAGATTATTTAAAATTTAAATTAATTTTTTGTTAACTAATTGAAGAATAATTCTATATTTATCCCACAAGTATTTCTGCCAATTTTAGTGTAATTTTATGCAATCGATTACATGTAATTTAACTGGTTTGAGAAAACCGCAAAAAAAGAAAAGTAAAAATAGGAGTATGATACAGTCAGAATTTCGCTACGCCCATCATCCGGAAGATGTTAAAAATTATACCACAGAAGATCTTAGGAGGGAGTTTCTGATCAATGATTTATTCAATGAGGATAAGATAAAATTAGTCTATTCTATGTATGACAGACTTATTGTAGGAGGGATAATGCCTTCTTCCAAAGCTTTGAAGCTGGAACCTACAGATGATCTTAAAGCTGAAAATTTTCTTGACAGAAGAGAGCTGGGAATTATCAACGTAGGTGGTGCCGGAAAAGTAACGGTAGATGGAACGGTATACAACCTTGGGAATAAAGAAGCTTTATACGTGGGAAAAGGAGCTAAAGAAGTCTTTTTTGAAAAAGATGGTGAAGAGCAAACCTATTTCTACATCAATTCAGCGCCGGCACATCATTCATATCCCACAAAGAAAATCACGAAAAATGAAGCGGAAATTGTGGTATTGGGTGAAGAAAAGTACGCCAACAAACGTACAATCAATAAACTGATTGTGAATTCTGTAGTTGAAACATGTCAGCTTCAGATGGGAATGACGGAACTGCACCCCGGAAGTGTATGGAATACAATGCCCGCCCATACCCATGCCAGAAGAATGGAAGCGTATTTTTATTTTGATCTGGAAGAAGGGCAGACGGTAAGTCATTTTATGGGACAGCCTCATGAAACCCGTCATTTGTTTATGATCAACAGACAAGCTGTACTGTCTCCGGAATGGTCTATTCATTCAGGAGTAGGAACAACTCATTATACTTTTATCTGGGGTATGGCCGGAGAAAATATGGACTACGGTGATATGGACGGTATCAAAACAAACGAACTAAAGTAATTTTTCTAATGAATTTATTTGATTTATCCGGTAAAGTAGCTGTTGTAACAGGTGGTACTCACGGATTAGGAATGGCAATGGCAGAAGGGCTGGCTGCTGCTGGTGCTGAACTGGCAATTACCAGCACAACGCCATCAAAATTAGAGGAAGCTTTGAATTACTACCACGAAAAAGGGTATAAAGCAACCGGATATATTTTTGATGTAACCGATGAACTGGAAGCAGCTCAGAAAGTAGCTTTGATGGAAGCTACCCATGGAAAAATAGACATCCTTGTCAACAATGCAGGAATCATCAGGCGTATTCCAGCTATTGATATGGAGGTGGACGACTTTAGAAAAGTAATCGATGTGGATCTTACCGGACCTTTTATCATGTCGAAATTAATCGGGAAATATATGATTAAAAGAAAATCCGGGAAAATTATCAATATCTGCTCGATGATGAGTGAGCTGGGACGTGATAATGTAGTGGCATATGCTTCTGCAAAAGGAGGTCTTAAAATGCTTACTAAAAACCTGGCAACAGAATGGGCAAAACATAATATTCAGGTGAACGGAATCGGACCAGGATATTTTGCAACTTCTCAGACAGAACCCATCCGTGTGGATGGAAATCCTTTCAACGATTTTATCATCAGCAGAACTCCGGAAGGAAGATGGGGAAATCCGGAAGACCTTGCAGGAACAGCTATTTTCCTTGCTTCTGATGCAAGCAGATTCATCAACGGGCAGATTATTTACGTTGACGGAGGAATTCTCGCCACCATTGGAAAACCTGCTAATGAATAACTACAGATTAGACTAGAATGAAACCTTTTATAACAGATCAATTTTTATTACAAAATAAATACGCTGAAGAACTTTACTTCAGATTTGCAGAAAAACAACCTATCATTGATTATCATAATCATCTGATCCCTAAAGATATTGCAGAAGACACTGTTTTTGAAAATATCTCTAAAGTATGGATTGCCGGTGACCATTACAAATGGAGAGCCATGCGTACCATGGGAGTGAATGAAAAATTCATCACAGGTGATTCTACTGACAAAGAGAAATTTGAAGCATGGGCAAAAACGGTCCCTTATACATTGAGAAATCCATTATATCACTGGACTCATCTGGAATTAAAGAGATACTTCGGAATTGATGAATTATTAAGTGAAGATAATGCATCGGAGATCTATGAGGATATCACCGCTCAGCTTCAGACACCGCAAAAATCAACCAGAGGTTTGTTGAAAATGATGAATGTAGAATCTTTATGTACTACAGAAGATCCTACAGATATTTTAAATTACCATCAGGACCTTGCGAAAAGCGATTTTAGCATCAAGGTAAGCACGGCATTCCGTCCGGATAAAGCAATTTTGATTGAAAATCACAATTTTGCAGATTATATGGTAAAGCTGGGAGCATCGGCAGGTATTGAGATTACTTCCTACCAGACTTTATGTGATGCTTTGCTTAAAAGAATTGAATATTTTCATGAAAATGGCTGCAGATTGTGTGACCACGGTTTAAACAATATTTCTTTTGAAGAAGCTTCAGAAGCGGAAGTGAATGCTATTTTTAATGATAAACTGGCAGGAAAAGTGATTGCCGAAAAGCAGGTTAATCAATTTAAAACAGCAATTTTATTATTCCTTGGTGAGACTTATCATAAATACGGATGGGTACAGCAGTTCCACCTGGGAGCTTTGAGAAATAACAACGAAAGAATGCATAGGATTCTTGGACCGGACACAGGTTGGGATTCTATCGGAGATTTTGTTCAGGCAGAAACGTTATCTAAATTCTTAAATACTTTAGACGGAAAGGATCAGCTGACAAAAACCATTTTATATAATCTGAATCCTGCTGATAATGAGATTTTCGCTACGATGATCGGAAATTTCAATGATGGAAGCATCAAAGGAAAAGTACAATTCGGCTCAGGATGGTGGTTTCTGGATCAAAAAGACGGGATGATCAAACAGATGAATGCCCTTTCCAATATGGGATTAATCAGCTGCTTCGTAGGAATGCTGACAGATTCCAGGAGTTTTCTTTCTTATCCAAGACATGAATATTTCAGAAGGGTATTGTGTAATCTTTTCGGAGAAGAAATGAAGAATGGTGAACTGCCGGATGACATTGAACTGATTGGGAAAACCATTTCAGATATCTGTTATCATAATGCGAAAAACTATTTTGATTTTTAATTGAGTACCATGAGCAAAATAGTCACATTCGGTGAAGTCATTATGAGGCTTTCTCCACCCGGAAACAGAACCATGAAACAAAGTCATGAAATGGAGTTCTTTTTTGGAGGAACAGAGCTGAATGTCGCTGCTTCATTGGCAACAATGGGTTGCGAAGTACAGCATATCAGCTGTGTATCCGATGATTTTGTCGGAGAATCTGCGGTTTCTTTCATTCAGGGTTTTGGCATTGATACCATCTTTATCGACAAGAATGAATATCCTCTGGGATTGTATTTTCTTGAAGTAGGATCATCAGTTCGTGCCAGCAGAATTGCTTATAACAGGCTGAATGGTTCTTTTGCGAACATCCGGCCTGAAAAAATAGACTGGGATAAAGCGCTTGAAGGATGCGGATACTTTCACTGGACAGGAATCAGTCCCGGTATTTCGGAATCTGCCTATGAAGCTTTAAAAGAGGGGTTGAAAACCGCTCAACACATGGGGATTGAAGTTACAACCGATCCTGCTTACCGTTCAAACCTGTGGAAATATGGTAAAAACGGAAGTGAAGCGCTTAAAGAACTGGTTTCTTATTCCACCGTATTTATCGGTGGAGTAAATGAAATTAACGAAATTCTCGGAACCCATTTTTCTTCAGATAAAGAAGGTTTCATGGAAGCCTGCAAAGAATTAAAACAACAGATTCCTTCCGTTTATAAGATTTTTGATAAAATAAGAATAGGGGTTACCGCAAGTTCCCAGCAGACACAGGGAAGAGCATGGGTAAACGAAAATTACTTTGAAACAGACCTTCTGGAAATCAATCCTGTCGTTGACAGAATCGGTACGGGAGACGCTTTTGCCGCAGGATTAATCTATGGTTTAAAGAATTTTGATGATGAAAAAGCATTGAATTTTGCAAACGCAGCCTGTGCGATCAAACATACTATTCCGGGAGATATTAACTATTCAAGTGTAGAAGACATCCTGGAAGTGATGAACGGAAATTCAGGAGGAAGAATAAAAAGATAATTATGGCAAGATTTAATCGTATAGAAGTAGCCTTAAAAGCTAAGCAAACCGGTATTGTTCCTGTATTTTATCATGCAGATGCTGAAGTTTGCAAAAAAATTATAAAAGTTTGTTTTGATGGTGGTGCCCGCGTTTTTGAGTTTACCAACAGGGGAGATTTCGCCCACGAGGTTTTTGCCGATCTGGTAAAATATGCGGCCATAGAAATTCCTGAAATGATATTGGGGATAGGTTCTGTCATTGATCCGGCAACAGCTTCTTTATACATTCAGAATGGAGCGAACTTTATTGTGGCACCCTCTTTAAACCCGGAAGTCGCTAAAATTTGCAATCGAAGAAAAATTGCATGGATGCCTGGCTGTGGTTCAGTTTCTGAAATTTCTTATGCCGAAGAATTAGGCGCTGAAATTGTGAAAATATTCCCGGCAACACAGGTAGGAGGCCCGGAATTTATCAAGGCAGTAAAAGGCCCGATGCCATGGTCAAACATCATGCCTACAGGCGGAGTAATGCCTGCAAAAGAAAATATTACCGAATGGATTTCTGCAGGAGCCTATTGTGTAGGATTGGGTTCCCAGTTGTTTGTAAAAAATGAGGAAGGAGAATATGATTATGAAAAGATTACAGAAGCAGTAGCCTATTCGATTCAGGTTATTAATGAATTAAGATAGCGATCCTTACATTTTGTTTTAAGCCAGTAAAAAAATTAAAAACTGAGTAAAAACTTTGATGAGGTAATCATTGAAACTCAACTTAATTGTTTTCAATTCTTTAATTAAATAACAATGGTTTAAAAAATTAATAGATTCTGTGCTGAAATAGCATGGAAAGGATGGTTTTTGTCTTGTTATGTTGTTAAAATCAATAAAAATCAATACTATTAACGATTGATATGAAAAAAGAAATATCTCCGAAACCAAGTAACTTCAGATGGACGATCTGCGTGCTACTTTTTATTGCAACGACCATCAATTATATGGATCGGCAGGTGCTGTCTCTCACCTGGAAAGATTTCATCGCTCCGGAATTTCACTGGAACAATAATGATTACGGAAATATCACTGCATTATTTTCTATTTTCTACGCAATAAGTATGCTTTTTGCCGGAAAGTTTGTAGACTGGATGGATACCAAAAAAGGATTTCTCTGGGCGATCGGAATCTGGTCAATAGGAGCTGTACTCCATGCTTTCTGCGGAATTGCTACTTCAGGAGCTCTGACCGGAAGCTGGTGGGTAGGTTTTGAAGAATCCAAAGAGATTATCGGAAGAGTAGATAATGTTGGAGCTATCATCAGTACCAGTGTCACACTGTTCATTTTTGCCCGTTTCGTTCTGGCAGTTGGGGAAGCAGGGAATTTTCCTGCTGCGATAAAGACTACTGCAGAGTATTTCCCAAAGAAAGACAGAGCGTTAGCAACCAGTATCTTTAATGCTGGAGCAACGGTTGGAGCATTAGCTGCGCCGGTTACCATTCCTTTTATCGCAAAATCGATGGGCTGGGAATGGGCATTTATCATTATCGGAGCACTAGGTTTTGTATGGATGGGCCTTTGGGTATTCTATTACAAAAAGCCACATGAACATCACAAGGTTAATGAGCATGAGCTTATCTATATTCAGCAGGATCAGGATGATTTTCCAGCAGAAGATGCGTCGCTGCCGGAAAAGAAATTTTCTTTCAGGGAATGTTTCAGTCACAGACAAACCTGGGCTTTTGCCTTTGGAAAGTTTATGACAGATGGAATCTGGTGGTTTTTCCTGTTCTGGACGCCGGCTTATTTAAGCTCCGTTTACAAAATGGATTCTACACAGAGTGCATTTCCTTTATTTGTTCTTTATATGATCACTTTATTGTCGATTATCGGAGGATGGCTTCCTAAATATTTTGTGGAGAAAAAAGGGATAGATGCTTATACAGGAAGGATGAAGGCGATGCTGATCTTCGCATTTTTCCCATTGCTGGCTCTGTTAGCCCAGCCTTTGGGTTCTGTTTCATATTGGATTCCGGTACTGATTATCGGAATTGCCGGAGCAGCACACCAGGCATGGTCTGCCAATATATTCTCTACGGTAGGTGATATGTTTCCTAAAAAAGCAATCGCAACCATTACGGGAATCGGAGGAATGGCAGGAGGAATCGGATCATTTTTAATCAATAAATCTTCAGGAGTCCTGTTTGATCATGCTCATAAAGAATGGACTACTGTGGACGGAATACCTTTACTGGAAAAATATCCCCAATATATCCATGAGCGTCTGCCTGAAAATTTTGTTCATGATCTGGAAAAATCCGGAGCTATTATTTCAGATGGAATCGATAAAGGCTATATGATCATTTTCTCAGTATGTGCAGTGGCTTACCTGATTGCCTGGAGTGTAATGAAGACTTTGGTTCCGAAATATAAAGTGATTAAATAAAAACAAAAGCTATCAGATTCTAAGATAGTTTCATTCAAATTAGAAAAAATGGAAAATCAGATAAAACAAAAATTAAATCGTGAATTCAATGGTTCTCACGAAAAGCTTCCGATTAAAATCGTACAGTTTGGAGGAGGAAATTTCATGAGAGGATTCACTGATTATGTGATTGATCAATTGAATAAAAAAGCTGGCTTCAATGCCGGAATTGTCAATGTTCAGCCAACGCAGGGTGGTTCTGTTCATAAGCTTGAAGAGCAGGACAATCTATATACTCTCTTTACAAGAGGAATTAAAAAAGGTGAAATTATTGATGAAAAGATGGTCATTTCTGCAATTCAGAAATCAATTAATCCCTATACAAACTATGATGAATTCCTTGCATTGGCAAAAGAAGAAGAACTGGAATTTATTTTCTCCAATACTACAGAAACGGGAATAGCGTATGATGAAACTGAAGATCAATATTCCGGCCCGCACAAAAACTTTCCGGCAAAAGTGACGGTTTTATTATATGAAAGATTTAAACATTTCAAAGGATTATCAGATAAAGGATTGAGAATGATCCCTTGTGAGTTGATTGAAGATAATGCTTTTGTTTTAAGGGAGATTATTATTCAATATGCCAGATTATGGAATTTAAAAGAGGATTTTGTGCAATGGATTGAACAGTGTAATTATTTCCACAATACATTGGTTGACAGGATTGTTCCGGGATATCCTAAAGATGATGCAGAATCCTACGAAGAACAGTTGGATTATGAAGACCAGATGATGGTTGTTTCTGAAGTATTTTTACTTTTTGTAATTCAGGATGCTAAAAATCTGAATGAGAGAATCCCTTTTGATCAGATCAATGAGCAGATTTTAGTAGTGGATGATATTCAGCCTTACCGTCTTAGAAAAGTAAGAATTTTGAACGGTGGCCATACTTTAATGCTGGCTCCTGCATTATTATCAGGAAAAGAAACGGTAAAAGAATCTCTTGAGAATTCATTTATCGGACAGTTTTTAAGAGATTCAATTTTTAATGAAGTAAACCCCACTTTAGGCCTGGATGAAAATGAGCTGAAGGAGTTTGCAGAAGAAGTATTTGACAGGTTCAGAAATCCTTTTATTAAACATTATCTGGCAAGCATCGCTTTGTATTTTGTTTCTAAATTTAAAGTAAGAATTCTGCCCAGTCTGTTGAGATATGTAGAAATTAATCAGAAATTACCACTTAATTTAACTTTCTCTTTGGCAAGTTTAATCAGATTCTACCAGGGAAGTTTTGATGAGAGAGCCCTTCCGTTGAACGATGAAGAGGCAATAATCAACCGATTCAAAGAAATCTGGACAGCAAACGATTATCAAAAGGTTGCAGAACTGGCATTATGTGAAACTTCTTTCTGGGATACAGATCTTACCAACGTTGAAGGCTTGAAAGAGGCAGTGGCAAAAGCATTGTGGGAAATTGACCATCATGATGTGGAAACAGCGTATCAAAACTTTGTTCAATCTTACTCTTAAATATCATGCAAAAAAAAGTACTCAAGATAAATCCTGATGATAATGTAGCAGTTGCGCTAGTTGATCTTACACAGGGTGAAAATGTTACGTTGGGTGATTTTACCTATGAGATTGTAAAAGATACAAAAGCCAAACATAAATTTGTCACAGAAAATCTTTCGGTAGGAGATTCCATTATCATGTATGGTGTTTTGGTGGGAAAAGCAAGCCAGCCCATCCAAAAAGGAGAAGTGATTACCACCGGAAATGTAAAACATCAAAGTGCAAAAGTAGAAGGCAAAACAGAAACGATTTCCTGGACAGCTCCGGATGTGGAGGAATGGAAGGATAGAACTTTTATGGGCTATCATAGGGAAGACGGACAGGTGGGAACAGAAAATGTATGGCTGTTTTTTCCTTTAGTCTTTTGTGAAAACAGAAATGTAGAGATTTTAAAAGAAGTTTTCGAAAAAGAACTTCTATTTGAAAAAGCAACAAAGCATCAACTATTACTAAGATCTCTGATTAATAACTCAGAGGAAGAAATTATCACTGAAGAAGATCAGGATTCCAGAGTTTTTAAAAATATTGACGTTAAATTCATTACCCATCAGGGAGGTTGTGGCGGTATTCGTCAGGATGCTGAAGCATTGGGCCGTTTATTGGCAGGATATGTTAATAACCCGAATGTTGCAGGAGCAACCGTTTTGAGCCTTGGATGTCAGAATTTACAGGTTGATATTTTTAAAGATGCCCTTGAAAAGATCAGTCCCAACCATAAAAAACCGATTATCATATATGAACAGCAGAAATCGGGAACAGTGGATGAAATGCTGAGCGGGATCATCAAAGATTCTTATGAAGCCATTAAAAAAGCGAATGAAATTCAAAGAAAGCCTGCATCTATTTCAAAGCTGGTAGTAGGATTGGAATGTGGAGGTTCAGATGGTTTTTCAGGAATTTCTGCCAATCCGGTTTTAGGTCGGTTATCAGATGTAATGGCAGGAGTAGGAGGAGCTACTATTCTTTCGGAATTCCCCGAATTATGCGGAGTAGAGCAGGAGCTGGTGAACCGTTGTGTAAATGAAAAAGATGCGGAAAGATTTTTACAGTTAATGAAAGACTTTGAAAAATCAGTCGTTGCTGCAGGATCTGGTTTTGATATGAATCCGTCACCGGGGAATATTAAAGATGGATTGATCACTGATGCCATGAAATCTGCAGGAGCGGCTAAAAAAGGAGGTTCATCTCCCATCAATGATGTCCTTGATTTTACCGAATACATTCAGAAACCCGGGCTGAATTTACTCTGTACACCTGGAAATGATGTAGAATGTACCACTGCTTTGGTGGGCTCAGGTTCCAATGTGGTATTGTTTACAACGGGGCTTGGAACTCCGACAGGAAATCCCGTAGTTCCAGTGGTAAAAATATCGTCCAATACTTCTCTTTCCGAGAGAATGCCGGATATTATTGATTTTAATACAGGCGATGTCATCACCGGGGAAAAAACGATTGATGAAAAGGCAGAAGAACTGTTGGAGTTTATCATCAAAATAGCCAGTGGAGAAGTGAAAACCAAAGCTGCTGTTTTAAACCAAAATGATTTTATCCCCTGGAGAAGGGGGGTGAGCTTATAAAAATGTTTTTTTTATTATAAATACTAATTAGGATTGAAATGCTTTCTGCGTAGTGTAGAAGGCATTTTCTTTTTTTATTTATTTAGAAAAGTGAAAATTTCTTATTAGCAAAAGTATCAATAAAAAACTGCAAAAGTTTGCTTCAATAGGAACGGGCTTTAGCCCGTTTAATAAAAAGATGTATCATAGGCTTTAGCCAAAACTTAGCTGTAGAATATAATTTAGATTCTTCCTTCGTCAGAATGACATACAGACTTTAATAATTTAGGTAATCTATTAATCTAAAGAGTGATGTTATTTTTTCTTAGAAGACTTCCTGATATGAAGCTGAGGGGTAAGTACCACTTTTTTCTCAATAGAAACGCCAGATCCGTTTTCTTTTACGTTCTCTAAAAATACCTGTCCTGCCATTTTCCCCATCAACACTGGAGTCTGATCCACTGAACTGATCGGAAGCTCCATAAACTGAGTAAACGGTTCATTGGAAAAACCGATAATGGCAACTTCCTGAGGAATTTTTATTTTTCTCTTTTTTAATTCCTGACAGGCACCTAAAGCAGCAAAGTCACTGGAAGAGAATATAGCGTCAGGAACAGATTTTTTACTCCAAAGTTTTTTAATAGCTTCCGTTCCTTCATCAATAGAACTGCCTGTAAGAATGATATTATCTTCTTTTATAGGAAGATTGTGATCAATTAGGGCTTGTTTATAGCCATTAAGACGGTTCTGGTAAATTTCAAGATTAAGGTCTCCTGCAAAATGACAGATATTCTTATAACCCTCTTTGATGAGGTGTTCTGTAGCCATATATCCTCCCCGATAATCATCAATCGTTACGGTGCTGATGCCAGCGATATCTTTTTTTCTGTCAAAAAAGATAATCGGAGTATTGGACGTATCCAGAATGTTTCTGATGTGATTAATATCGGTTGTTGTTTTGGATACAGACATGAAAATACCATCTACCTGAGCATTTAGCAAAGTGTTAAGCTGTCTTTTTTCAATATTGACATCTTCGTGACTCTGGCAGATGATGACATGATAACCAAGTGGAGAGAGTTCTTCCTCAATTCCCCGTATTACTGAGGAAAAAAAATTGGTATTGATGTAGGGAACAATAATCCCTACATTTTTGGTTTCACCACTTTTTAAGGCTTTAGCAAGGTTATTTTGCTTATAGTTCATTTCCTTGGCCGTTTTGCGGACCAGCTCTTTAGTTGCTACGCTTATTCTTGGGTGGTCATTCAATGCTCTCGAAACAGTGGCAACACTTACGTTGAGCTTATTGGAAATGTCATATATCGTTGCACTTTTCTTGTTCATAGAAGTTTTTTCGGGTGTTTTTATAATGCATAAATTCTACGCATTGTTGATGTAAATTTAATCAAATTATGGCTATTTAAAAGGAAAATGGCTGAGTTTTATATCATCTGCGTATATATTAACAGAATAGTCTGTTTAGATTGCCCTAAATGATTGTTTTTATACAGATTACATCTTTTGAAACATACAAAAAACTTTGAATTAGAAAATAGTAATGAGGCTATCTCCTATCATTTTACATAAAATGTTGAACAATTAATATCAGATTGAATATCTGTAAACTTTATGATGACAATATATAACCAATGATGAAAAAGGCTTTGGTAATGTCAGATAATGTTATTAGATTTATAATGAGTTCTGAATGACAATATTATTACACCACACTAAATTTATTAATCATGAAAAAGCAAATCTTTATCGTTGCGCTGTCTCTGGGAGCAATGGCCTTAGGAACCCACCGGGTTATGGCACAAAATTCAGAGCAGGTGAGTACATCAGTAAATATTATTTTATCGGACGTTATTGCAATGGATATTGGCTCTGTTGCTTCAGAAGGTGCTGTAGATTTTAATTATGGGAGCACAAAAGACTATAATTCTTCAAAAAATGTGACCGTTCCCAATAGTTTAGTCATTATTTCCTCCAAAAATTTTGATGTAAAAGTAAAATCTGAAGGTGCACACTTTGTAAGTGGCGCAAACGTAATTCCTGTAGATATATTACGGGTAAAAGCGATACCGGGCGGAAGTTTGGTAGGAACCCTGAATGAGGTCACTTTATCTACAACTGATCAGGTGCTGGTGAGTAATGCAAGTTTAGGTACCAAACAGTCTTTAAATATTGCCTACTCTATTTCGGCGGAAAATGCATCCAAGGTACTTCTAGGTAAACCACAGGGAACGTATACACAAAAAATAACTTATACTGCCACTGCATTGTAACTAAATACCAATTTTTAAACAGAAAAAGCCCTCAATACTACAAAAGTGTTGAGGGCTTTTTTATTTATCATGCGGATAACCCGTGTAGTGATTTTACTACATGAACTTCCTTTTTTCACTACAAAGAAACTTTTATCGCCGCTGTAGATTTGCAGTATACAAAAGAGAACAATTAAATAAAAATAAAAATTAAATATTACTATCATGACAAAACAAATTGTAATCACAGCCTTAACTTTTGGAGCAATCATATTAGGAACTAATAATGTTCAAGCTCAAAATACTACTGCAACTACAACCGTAAACATTACCCTGAACGATGTAATCTCTATAGACGCAGGAAGTACTGCAATTGGTAATACAGTTGACTTTAATTATGCTACTGCAGCAGACTACAACTCTGATCAGACGATTACTAAAGCTAACTCTTTAAAAGTTACTTCCACAAAGAACTTTAATGTTAAAGTAAAAGCAGGGGGTGCTAATTTTATGAATGGAACGAACTTAATCCCTGTAAATGTTTTGACTATCAAAGCAGCTACAGCTGCCGGAACTATGGGGGGAACAAAAAGCGCTGTAGTTTTATCTGCAACGGACCAAACTTTAGTATCAAACGCTCCTCTTGGAAGTGCATTAACACTGAATCTGGACTACACAATTCCAGCGGCAAAATCATCATCTTCTGATATTTTAGGTAAGCCGGCCGGAACTTATACACAAACGGTAACTTATACCGCGACTGCTTTATAATAAAAAAACACATCAATTATATATGCCCTCAGCACTTTACAGGTATTGAGGGTTTTTCTATTTAAACCAAATGAGTAATCCTGTAGTGATTTTACTACGCGAACTTCCTTTTTCCACTACAAAGAAACTTTTATTGCAGCTGTAGATTTGTAGTGTTCAAAAGAGAACAATTAAACAAGAATAAAAATTAAATATTACTATCATGAAAAAACAAATCGTAATCGCAGCCTTAACTTTTGGAGCCATCATATTGGGAACTAATAATGTTCAAGCTCAAAATACAACGGCAACTACAACCGTAAACATTACCCTGAACGATGTAATTTCTATCGATGCAGGAAGTACTGCAATTGGTAATACAGTTGACTTTAACTATGTTACTGCAGCAGACTATAACTCTGATCAGACGATTACTAAAGCTAACTCTTTAAAAGTTACTTCCACAAAGAACTTTAATGTTAAAGTAAAAGCAGGGGGTGCTAATTTTATGAATGGAACGAACTTAATCCCTGTAAATGTTTTGACTATCAAAGCAGCTACAGCTGCCGGAACTATGGGTGGAACAAAAAGCGCTGTAGTTTTATCTGCAACGGATCAAACTTTAGTATTAAATGCTCCTCTTGGAAGTGCCTTAACACTGAATCTGGACTACACTATTCCAGCGGCAAAATCATCATCTTCTGATATTTTAGGTAAACCAGCGGGAACTTATACACAAACAGTAACTTATACCGCGACTGCTTTATAATTAAATTTTTAGTTTGCAAAGGTTCCTTTTGCTATGTTTTCAGTAGTTTTGGGAATCTTTTATTATTAAACTATTTACACCATGCACAAGTTTATTCACCTTTTCATTTTCTTTATCCTTACAGGGTCTTCTTCACTTCTGGCACAAAGCATCTCTATGTCACCTACACGCTTGTTTTTCACAGGTAATCCAGGAGAAAAAGTAACAAAGACAGTCACGCTTCAAAACAGCTCAGACAAGGATTATGTCTTTAATCTCAACTATAAAGATTGGGTTAGAGAAGAAGACGGAAATAAAGTTTATCTTGAAGCAGGCAGTTCAAAAACTTCCAATGCCTCCTGGATGTCTACCTTAGAAAACGCTGTAACAGTTCCTGCGAAAAGTACAAAGGAGATTGTAGTAACCATGCAGATCCCGGCAAATGCATCACAGTCTGCAGTTACGAACAGCATGTTGTTTTTCACTCAACTTCCTCAGCAGGCAGATAAGGCACGTATTCAGAATGGTATTGGTATTATCACCTTGTTTGAGGTGGGACTTCACATCTTTTATACTCCACCGGGAAACCATGTAAAAAGTTTGGATATTACCAATATTTCAGAGGTGAGTAATGAGAATTCAGCGAACAGAAAAGTCGCAGTAAGCATCCATAATGATGGTAACACTATCAATGATGCCACCGTTGAGTTTGAACTAACCAATACAGACAGTGGTAAGGAAATAAAGTTGCCCGCAATTTCCATCTCCATGCTTCCGGATACCAATCAGGTTGTTCAATTTTCTTTACCAGAGAATATTTCAGGGAACTTCCTTGGCGTGGCTATTATCAAAATGGCAGAATCCAATGATTTACGTGTAGGAGAAAAAAACTTTAAATTTTAAAATTAAGCTTTGAAACCACAAAATGGAATATCAATATCAGTGCTAAGAAAAACAATCTTATTTTTTGTATTTGTTCTTCTGCACTTTTCGTTGGCCTTTGCGCAGGAAAAGAAGGATATTCAAATCCATTTTGAAAATGACAGTGTAGCTGTTGAGAAGGGTTCTACTTTTACTAATTTCCTGGTCATTGAGAATAAAAGTTCTGAAGAGATTATCATTCAGAATATCATACCTCAGGAAAAATATCCGGGATTGCTTTTCTATCCCAAAAATGATTTTACCTTAGGTGCGGGTCAGTCTAAAAATCTTCCTGTGAAACTGATCGCCAACGTGGATTTTATGAAACTGAGATCCAATGAGATCCAATTCCAGGTTTCGTATACCAGCTCAACGGTTACCAGAGCTGAAATCGCCTCTTTCTTCGTTGATAAAGAAGAGAACAAAAACATTGCAATTTATACCGCCACCTACGAAAATTTCATTAACCCTGCTTTGCCCCAATCTTCAATTCTGTTGACTGTAGAAAACCAAGGTTATAGTAAACGAACTGTTAGAATTGATTTGCAATCTATTCCTGACGGTTTGGAAATAATGCCAAAACAACAAACCATATCTCTGGAAGGTCTGGAAAAACAAACGGTTGAGATCAAAATTGCGGTCAGAAAACAGAATACACTTTATCCGGAATTTAATATTAATGCAATTGTCACAGACCTGCTTGATAATAAAATCGTGGGAAGCAACACACTTTACTTAGTCATTTTGTCGCACAACAGACAACTTGCCCGCGGAAACGAAGCGGTGAGCGGAAGTAATTTTGCGGAAATCAGCTATAATGAAAACAGTTCAGGTTTCAATTATCTTCAATTGAGGGGAAATACAGCATTTCGGGTAACTGACAATTTAAAATCTCGCTTCAATATCGGTGCAGATTACTATGTTGAAGATGGCCGTTATAACCTGTATGATACCTGGCTGGAACTGGAGAGAAAGAATACGGTATTACGGGTGGGAAATGTTAATAGCAGTGATTACGATTACCCGGTTTTCGGAAGAGGTGGGAAAGTTTCTACCAAATTTGGTGAAAATAATCAGATTGAAATTCTTGCGCTGGAAAATAATTATAATCTGTATGGTACTTATTTCCAACAAACAGAAGGATCTACCATTGTGGGTGCAAAGTATGCTTTTGGGAATGCTAAATCTTTCAATGGGAAAGTGTCTTATATATTCGATCATGATCCGCGCTTTAACATAGATACGCAGGTAGCGAACGCGGTAACATCATTTTTAATTAACGATAAAAATACAATTCGCACGGAGGTTGGTCTGAGCCACGAAAAAGGCCTTTTGAACAAAGATGAAAACGCAGGAGCTTCAATGGGAGCCAATTACGATGGGAAAATAGGGAACTGGGATATACAATCTGTCAATTCCTTTGCTACAAAAAGTTATGCAGGAATCAAAAGAGGATCCTTTTTCTCAAATCAAAGGATTGGTCGCCAATTTTCTGCTGCTCAGCGCGCTTTTATACAATATCAGAATTCACAGATAGAGCCCGAGTTCCTGAGTTTTCAGGGTGAATCAACTCAACCTGGGAATACCTCTAATTTACGTTATTATTTCAACAGTACAGAAGCTTTGGGATTAGGCTATCAGTTTTCTTTAAAGAAGTGGAATTTTCTATTTTCTCCAAAGGTTGAAAAGCAAAAAACAGCTAATTTTTACACATCTCAGGAGCTTTTTTCATACCGGTTGGAAGCCAATATCAGTACTACATTAGGAGCTCATGGATTGAACCTGACAGCGGAATATTCTTATTCAAAAGAGAATGATAAAGCGGACTGGTTCAACAGTTTGAAAACAACTCTATCTTACAGATATAAATCATTCTCCCTCAACGGAACAGCCCAATGGAACGCAACCAGTGTCTTTGATTTAAATTCTTATTATGATGTAAGCCGTAATTTCGCCAACTATAATGTTTACGCCTCGTATAATTTCCAGATGCTTAATCATAATCTGACTGGATCTTTTTCAGCCGGAGCCTTCTATTCAGAACTTTATAAAAATTTAAACAGCAATATCACCGGTAATCTGGAATATAAGATTTCGCCTTCATGGTCTACCACAGGTTATTTTAATCTTTCCGGTTATAAATCTACGGCTGAATATGCAACCAGTGGCAGTTATTACCAATACCGAGTGGGAATTAAAAAATATTTTACCACAGCTACAGCTCTCGGAAATCATAAGGTGACGTTCCAGTTCTTTGAAGATAAAAATTTCAATGGACTTCTTGAATCCGGCGAATCGGTACTTGCTAATGAAATTGTAAAGCTGGACAATTATGTAGCGATGACGGATAAGAATGGAAAAGTAGTTTTTCAGAATGTGCCTGAAGGTACTTACACGCTGAAGGTGAACGAAAGTGCGGGTGCCCGATTGATGATGGATCCTGTCATTATGGTACATAGCAATATTAACCGCAAAGTGGGCTTGGTAAAAAACATCAGGGTAAGTGGGAAATTAACGGAGATTAAGCAAGCCTACGATGTTTTGGAAACGGATGTAACCGGAATAGTGGTGTATGCAAAAAGTGAAGATGGCATAATCTATACTGCCGTGGTTAATCAAAAAAATGAGTTTGAGTTTTTCCTGAAAGATGGAAAATACAACCTCTATATTGAAAATGACAAATACAGCTATACACAACCCACCCAAACTATTCAGGTGACAAAAGAAGGTTACTCAAAAACTGTAGTTTTTGAATATAAGAAGAAAGACACCACCATTAAGGTGAAAAAGTTTTAAATTTAAAAGTATGAAAAAGATGAGGGCTTTTTTAATAGGAGTTTTTACCGTGTTCTGCGGATCTACAGTGGCAAAAGCTCAGGATATATACCTGTCAATTCCGGAAAATAATATTTTTAACAGAAGCGAATTTACCTCAGTACCTACAAGGGTAATGACGAACGCCAACAGAACAAACTGGGATTATGCCTTTTTGGGATTACTCCCAACAGCTCCTACATTTACCTCTGTTTCCGGACCAACTTTTACTCACTCTTCTTCCTCATCTACTTTACCCAGTTCCACTCTTCTGTGGCAGTTAGAAAGTATGGGCGGGCAGCTGCCATATACCGGACTAACAGGTTATTTACCAGGTTTTCAGTCGTTCAGTACAAGTGCTATAAGATGGTTTGAACCGCCATCACTCAGTATCGGGGGAGGATTCAACCGGGGAAATATCAATTTTACATTTAAAATTCCTGCCTCACAATTTACTGCCAATGCCTTCCGGGCCGGGAATTACTCCATGGATATAACTCAGAATTATAATGATTTCACACCGCATAATTTTAAAACAATCTTAGTCATTCCTCCATCTATGCGATGGGTTGCAAACTCTTTAACAAAATACATAGAAATATCTTCTTTGAATGACTACCGTAATACTAGCACGCGGGTGTGGGATTTGGGGAATACGGAAATCGCGCATACGGTTGATTTTAATTTTTGGGCGAAAGCTGCCTCCACAAACATTCAGTTCACTTCTTCTAAAGGTGTTCCGGGAACCAGAAATATAGCAAGCATTAAATTGGGTAGTAATGGATCTGCACTTACCACCAAAGCCTTATCTGCCGATTTTCAGAATTTTTCCGCTGCTAATTTCAGTGTTGTAGCGGGAAACAGAAACAACTTTATTCCGGAGCTTTCAGTGTCTGCGGATGATTTTAAAAACCTTTTTTTTGAAGCCGGAACTTATACGTTTGAATTGAACTTCAATGCCAGAAGTACAGATAACTCAATTAACAGTTTGCAAAATACGGCTGTTCAGCTAAAGGTGCTTCCTCTGTCGGAGATCACCATCCCAAGTTCCGGGCGCAATGTAAATTTTAATTTTAATACCGCTGCCCATTACACCGACGGTCAGTCACAAATGATTCCCAACCAAATTATGTTGTCTAATAATGAAAATTTTGAACTCTATGTAAAATCGGATGAAAATTATTTCAAGAAAGGCGGTTTGCAGACCAACATCAATTCAAATATTTTACAAATTGGCGTAGATGGAAGTTCTGTAAATGCTCCCTTATCCAAAACGCCTCAAAAAATACTCTTTAACGGAGCTCCGGTTTTGGATCGGGGACTGAACGTAAGATATACCATATCACCTGCGGGTGCCCAAAGTTTGGTAGGTAAGGAAAATACCACTTACTCTATCAATGTTTACTATAGCTTTACGGCAATTTAACAGTACTTTCTGAAATAGTTCCTTATGAACCACTTTAATAGCAATAATCAATTGCCAATCAGTACGATATTGATAAATTAACGGCATTAGAAAATTCAGAAGCTGTTTGAATTAAATTTTATTAGTTTGCAATGACAATATAAGTATTGGCATTTTCTGTTTTTCTTTCATAGTCTTAGAAATACCATCTGGTATTAAGAGTCCAGAAGATGATTTTCTCAACAATTTAGCGCTTTTCATGAATTTAAACTTTGCCTTTTGTGCATCTGGATTTTAGTAAGATAAAATAGGGGATTTACTTGAAATGGTAAATCCCATTTGATTTTTTTCCTACTAATATGATATTTTTTATAACTTGCCAGCTTCTGGAGAAAGGCTTGAACTGGATGTTTTATTCATGTTTAAACAATAAACCCTTTCTGCCTTTTTTCAAAAAAATAATTCAAAAAGCTTCTAAAACCTTTGATACTGAATTTATGACTGATTTTATCAACGAACTCCAATTAAAAATCGAAAGACTGGAAGACGAAATCAATTTCAAGAACGGACTGATCTCGATATTGTCTCATGACTCAAAAGAACTGTTTGGAACTTTTCTGTGGCTTATAGAAGAGCTGGAGCAAAAGACTTTAAGTGAGGAAGATTTTTTTAAGTTGTTGCCGCAGGTAAAACGTGATGCCCAGAAGAATCTGCAAACTACCCAGGATAGCATTGCCTGGCTAAAAACACAATATGGGGAATTTAAGATTAAACCCGTTAAAATCATGGTGATGGATCTTTTTCACTATTTAGAAGAAAAATACGCTGCTAAATTAAACGAAAAAAACATTAAATTTTATTTTAAAGGAGATCACAATGCATTTCTTACAAGCGATCGCATGTTGCTCGAATATGTTTTAGACAAAATTTTTAACAATGCGGTAAAATACACTTTTCCGGGGCAAGATATTTATTTACAATCGATTACAGAGGATGATGAGGTTATACTTTCTGTGATTGATTTCGGAACAGGAATACATGAGAAGTATTTACCTACGATCTACAATCATGGTAATCCCATATTCCTGGGAACTGCAGGCGAGAAAGGAGTTGGATTAAGTTTGAAAATTGTAAAAAATTTTATATCCTTGCTTAACGGAAACATCCAAATCATTTCCACTGAAAATAAAGGCACTAGGGTTTCCCTTTTTTTACATAAATTTATAGAATGATGGGTTTAAAAGCAAACATTCGCATTGTTGTAGCAGATGATCATGGTATTGTCCGGATGGGTTTGATACAAACAATCAAACGATTCAAGCCAGACGCCATAATTTCAGAAGTAGAGGATTATAAATCGCTGTACAATTTAATTCTGAAAGAAGAATTTGATCTGGCAATTATGGACGTTAATATGCCTAATGGTACTGTTCAGGAAGCAATAGATTATATAAAAATTCACCAACCTGCATTAAAAACTCTGATATTTTCTTCACAGGATGAAGAGTTGTATGGGATGCGTTATCTGAAAATGGGTGCTGGTGGCTATCTCAGTAAGCTAAGTTCCACTGAAGTCATTGAAACTGCTTTAACGGCAATGCTTAGTAAGGGACGATATATCAGTGATAATATAAAAGAAGCAATTCTTTTAGAATCATTAAATGGCACGGCCAAAAGTTCTCCCTTTGAAGCGTTATCAGACCGCGAATTGCAAATTGCCAATAAGCTTGCAGAAGGTCTTCCCCTCAAAGAAATTTCTAATCAGCTGAATCTCCATTCATCGACGATCAGCACTTACAAAATCAGGTTGTTTGAGAAACTGAAAATACGATCTATACCCGAATTGGTGGAGATTCTCAGGCTGTATAATCAGTAAATATTTTATTATAAAATTTTGGTTATCATTCAATGAAATTCTTGCAGCAAGGAAAATTGTAATATCTAATGCCAAAACATCTGGCTTATTTTGTAATCAAGAATAAAATAAACGGCGTCAACTAGAAAAGTTGCGCCGTTTGGCTTTTGGTGACCAAGACGAGCGTATCTTAAAACACTTTTATAGATGATTTACTTCATTTAAGCCAAATTAAAAACGACTTACAAATCACGTTTTTATCAAATAATTTTTTTTGAAATCGTAAAATTATTTTATTGAAATTTATCATTTACATATTTAAAGCAAATAACCTTGGATGGTTTCGTCGTTAAATGACATTGTTTATCTTTTGTACCAACTAATGGTGACAACGTTAAATAATTTCATTTTTTTATTTAATATATGAAAGCATACATTGTTGATGCTGACATTAACAAATAAACACAGTATTATTTATAGAAAATTATCGACCCATTTGTTCTATATAATTTGCCCGAGCATTATTAAGTTCATTGCTGTGACGGGCAATCCATAGCCAAAGCGGAGTAACTTGAAGCAATAAACCTCGGCCTAAAGATGTTAATTCATATTCCACCTTCGGTGGCACTTCTGGATAAACTGTTCTTAAAATGAGACCATCTCTTTCCAATTCGCGGAGACATTTCGTCAACATTTTTTGACTGATTCCGTTAATGTGCTTCTCCAAATTTGAAAATCGCATTTTCCCATCTATTCCAAGAGCATGAATTACGAAAAGTGACCATTTATTGCCAACATGATTCAGTATGTCATGTTTAAGCTCATCCTGATCTTTATTCAGTACTTTACAAATATCATCCCAGGCTTTTACTATTTCAGCATCTGTCATTAATCTGTCCATATTTATAATTTATGTGCTTATTGCTTATTTAAAGATAAATCTTTCTAAGTAAAAAACTCATTTTAAACAATAAATTTTAAGGTTACTGATCTCAGAAAATTTTTTTTGAACTTTATTGAAAATAATTTAATTAGAAATCAAAAAACTAACCTATAGGTAAGTGGCTAACAGCCAGGTGTCTTATTGCTTTGATAATCTGAACGCAATAACTTTGCTCAAGGAAATGAACAAATCTCTACAATGTTGGGATTCAAATACATTAAATTATTTTAAAATGGAAAATAAGTCAATTTTAATTTTAGGAGCAGGTGAATTAGGGATGCTTGTCATCCGCAATATCGCAAAAAAAGCTAAAAACTATATCAACGTAAGAGTGACTGTTTTACTGAGAGAAGCAACAATTCACTCTGAAGATGAGAATAAGAAAAAGAATATTACAGAGATCAAGGAATTAGGTGTGGAACTGCTCGCAGGGGATCTGTCCGCTCCGTCTCTGGAACTTATTGCTATTTTCAAAAACTATGATGCTGTTGTTTCATGTACGGGCTATGGAACCGGTGCAGGAGGTTTTCAGCTGAAGTTGGCCAATGCTGTGCTTGATGCTGGCGTTAAAAGATATTTTCCTTGGCAGTTCGGAGTTGATTTTGAGCTGATAGGACGAGGCAGTGCCCAGGATCTGTTTGATGAACAGCTTGATGTAAGAAAACTTCTTAGATCACAAAATACTACAAAGTGGATCATTATTTCCACGGGTATGTTTACCAGCTATCTATTTGAACCATTTTTTGGTATTTTAGATTTAGAGAAAAAATCGATCAATGCCATTGGCGGATGGGATACTGCGGTTACCCTAACGACACCTGATGATATTGGAAGACTTACCGCTGAGATATTCTTCACAGAACCAGAGATTGAAAATGAGATCGTCTATATTGCAGGTGATACCATCACCTACGGAGATTTGGCTGACATTGCAGAATCATTGTCAGGACAAAAGTATAAGCGTAGACTTTCAGACATCAATGAAATAACCAATGATCTTAAAAATGATCCCACCAATTTCGTTAAAAAATACCGTTCCATATTTGGAGCAGGAAGAGGTGTTTCCTGGTCATTAGAAAAGACATTTAATGGCAAAAACAGAATTCCGACAACCTCTGCCAAGCAATGGGCAAAAGATAATATTGACTGGGAATCTTATCAATAGTAAATAACTTAACATTACTTAAAAGTATTTTATAAACCCTGCAAGTATAATGCTATTAAGAATATACAGATAAAAAATGGCGCTACTTGTCATAAAGTGGCGCCATTTGGCTGTTTGTGACCTCGACAGGATTCAAACCTGTAACCTTCTGAGCCGTAATCAGATGCGCTATTCAGTTGCGCCACGAGGCCTTGTGTTACCTTGTTGTTTAAAGGTTTGCAAATATAGCACTTTTTTCCGTTCTTTGAAAGATGAAACAAAGAATTTTACTTTTATTTACGGTTTTTGCGCTAACAGCTTGTAAAAGAGAATCAAAAATTTCGTCCTCAGATTGGACCAATATATCTGCCCGTACCCAATTTAAGGAACATGATGGTACCTTGGAGCTAAAATCGGGGAATTTTACTTATAATTTTAAGCAAAATCAAACTCCATTCAAGAAAATTATCCTGTTGAATTCGAGTATGGCAGGGTATATTTCAGAGCTTGGAGCAGAAAATTTAATCATTGGGGTATCAAGTCCGGAGTATATCTATTCAGATAAAATTCAGAATCTGCTTAAAGAAGGGAAAATCCAGAACGTAGGAAGCGAGCAGAAATATGATATAGAGAAGATTATCTCTATGAAGCCGGATGCTATTTTTACGAATCACATTGCCAGCTTTGACAATACTTATGAGCTTTTGAAAAACAATGGCATTCAGGTAATATTTCTGGATGAATATATGGAGCAGAAGCCTTTAGAAAAAACGGCCTATATTAAACTTTTCGGAGAGTTTTTAGGGAAAGAAAAAGAAGCGGAAGCAAAATACCAGGAAGTAGAAAAAAATTATAGTGAACTTAAAAAATTGGCGACAAGTGCCAAAGAAAAACCAGTTGTTCTTGCCAATGAGATGTACGGGGATGTATGGTATCTTCCAGGTGGAAATACTTCTGTTGCTCATTATATTTCAGATGCCAATGCCAATTATGTCATGAAGGACAACAAGGATGAAAAAGCATTGACGATGAGCTTTGAAGAAGTATATGCCAAAGCAGGAGGTGTTCAGTATTGGGTGAACGCAGGAAGCCATACTTCAAAAAAAGAAATGCTGGGCATGAATCCTTTCTATGAAAAACTGGATGTATTCAATAAAGGAAAAATTTACACCATAGCAGGAAAAGAAAAACTAAAAGCCAATGATTTCTTCGAAAGTGGAGTGGTAAGAGCAGATTTGATCCTTAAAGATTACATTAAGATCTTCCATCCTGAACTTTTACCGGATTATCAGCTTACTTACATGAAAGAATTGCAGTAACTCGTACTATTTGCTTATTTTTGCCTTTCCTTTTTATAAAGTTATGTGGAAAAAAATTAAACAGCTTATCTTCATCATTCTTGTTCTGAATGTAGTTTTTATTATCTGGGGCAGATTCTTTAATCCGCCAATTACCCTTACCCAGATAGGAGGCCTTTTTGAATACGGCAAACTGCACAGGGATTATATTTCCTATGACGAAATGGGAAGCAATGTGAAAAAAGCCGTAATCGCGTCTGAAGACCAGAAATTCTTTGATCATGACGGTTTCGATTATACAGCCATCGAAAAAGCGATGAAATATAATGAGAAAGGCAAAAAAATAAGAGGAGGAAGTACCATTTCCCAGCAGACAGCAAAAAATATATTTCTTTGGCAGGGAAGAAGTTGGGTGAGAAAAGGATTGGAAGCGGTCTACACTTTCATTATTGAAAAAGTGTGGAGCAAAGATATTATTCTTGAAAGATACCTGAATTCTATTGAAATGGGACAAGGCGTATTTGGAGTGGAAGCTGCGGCTCAGTATTATTTTGGAAAATCATCCAAGGACTTAAGTGCTTCAGATGCAGCCTGGATTGCTGCAGTATTGCCTAATCCGAAAAAATATGACCCTAAAAATCCATCTCCTTATTTAAGGAAGAAACATAATTGGATCATGAGACAGATGAGGAATGTGAGTTTGAAATAGTATCTTTGTACTAATGAAATTCTTTAATTCCAGCACAAACTTTGAGTCAGTTCTTAAAAAATATTTTTCTTTTAAGAACGAAACCCTTTCTTTAGAGCCCTTTGCAGAGTTTTTAGAGACTATCAAAGAGGCAGACTTTACAGATGTGCTCAATTTTTTCAGGAGCAATCCTAATTTTGCTGAGAACTTTAAACACTATATCCACAATATTTTCAGAGGAAGACCTTTCAATCTTTCGTTGACGGAGGCTAATATTCTTTCAGAAAATGCCTTCTTTCCGGAGCTTAAAAAAAGAATCCTGAACAAGGTTTTACCACCTGTTGAAAACGAAAAGACGGTGTGGTTTATGATTGACAATGTGAGTCTTAGACCTAAGAAAGATCTGAGATATCTGCATAATCTTCCTGAAAACGAGATTGACGAATTTTTAAACATGCTGGGTGCTTCAGATTTTATCCTGAAACCCAATGTGAAAAAAGAACTCATTTTCTCTATGAATATTCTTTCCTGGAGGGTTACGGGGATGGCTATGGAAGTGGAAGTGGTGAGAATGGCTCCGCAGTACAGAAATCTGGACAATCCGTTTCTTGCCCTTCAGAATGAGCTGGAAACATTAGCAGATGATCTGGAAAAAGACCCTGAACTTCAGCTTCATTCCAAAGACAGCAGATATAAACAGATTAAAATCTATGCAGAACAATGCCAGGAATTTGTAAATATTGCTTTTAAAAATTCTGCCAAATATGGTATTTCCGGAAAAATTAACCAATCCCTGCTTAAGATCCGTCAGCAAACCGAACGAATTTATGATATCGTGCAGTTATTGGTCATTGATACTGAAGAAGATGTTCTGATAAAATCTAAACAGCTGATCTTTAATATTCTGAGCTACAAATCTCATAAAAATAATATTTCCGATCTGATCAACGATAGTACAAGGCTGATTTCCCACCTTATTACCAATCATACCGCAGAAGCCGGGGCTCATTACATCACCTCTACCCGGAAAGAGTATATGACGATGTTCTACAAAGCGAGTGGTGGTGGAATCATTGTAGGAGCACTTTGTGTTTTGAAAATGCTGTACGGGTATATCCCGGGAAGTGATTTTTCACACGCTTTTCTATACTCTATGAACTATGCAATGGGATTTGTGATGATCTATCTGATGGGTTTTACCCTTGCTACAAAACAGCCGGCAATGACAGCTGCTACCATGACAAAAGTATTGTCTGAGGAAGGAAAGACCCAAAGAAACAATACAGAATTTGCCCATTTGGTATCCAAATTATTCCGAAGTCAGTTTATTGCCTTTGTAGGAAATGTGCTGCTTGCTTTTCCGGTGGCGCTTGCCATTATTTACGGACTGGATGTGTTTTTCTCACAAAATCTGGCAGTAGACAGATCAGATAAATTATTAAAAGACCTTGACCCTTTTAAATCAAAAGCGATTCTCCATGCAAGTATAGCCGGTTTTTATCTTTTTATTTCAGGGATTATTTCAGGGAATATCGGGAACAATTCCGTGTTTTACCAGATTCCGGAAAGAATTGCCAAAAACCTTTCAATCAGAAGTTTTTTCGGAAAGAAATTTGCAAAAGGACTTTCAAAATATTACGCTAAAAACTGGCCTGGAATTGTTTCTAACTTTTGGTTCGGGGTGTTCCTTGGAGCAACAGCTCCGGTAGGGATGTTTTTCGGCCTCGATTTAGATATCAGACACATTACTTTTGCTGCCGGTAACTTTGCATTGGGACTTTATGGAAAAGATTTTTCAGTAGACTCCTATACTTTCTGGATGTCTTTTGTAACGGTTTTCCTGATTGGTTTTTTCAACTTCCTGGTAAGTTTTAGTCTATCCATGTTCCTGGCATTCCGATCCCGAAAGATGAATTTCGGACAAGTAAGTGAGATTTATAAAGAGATTTTCAGATATTTTACGAAACATCCCCTGAAATTCTTCCTTCCATTAAGCTCACGACTGGATAAAAAGGCAGATGATCTTATGAGCAGTACCATTTCCAATAAATCTGAAGAACATTAATTAAAATAAAAAATGCTACCCGAGGGTAGCATTTTTCTATAGATATACATTTTTGTCTTTATAGTATCTGAAGGTCATGAAATTTCTCTTCTCCGAATTTATCCTGAAACTTTTTCAGATAAAAGCTTTTCCGCATTTTAAAATCATGTTTCAGTAAGGGAGAATCAATCTTAATAATAATAATTTGGTTTTCTATATTCACACTTCTTATTTCGTTGAAAAGACTTTCATCAAGATAATCCTCGAGGAAATCTTTAATGTCAAAAGCAATAAGTTTATGTTCAAAACCATAAATCCTGGCAAAAGATTTTACCAGTTCGGAGGATTGATATTCACGTTTTTTCTTCTTCATAGCTGAGGTTCGGGTTTCGGGTTGCGTGATTCGGGGTTATGGAATTCAGGTCTTGGGTTTCGAGTTTTTTCTATTTTTTATTGTATATTGTTTTTATTCCAATTTTCTATGACCCATTTTTTATAAATATTAAGTTTTCCACCTAGTGTATTATATGAATTTCTTAATGTTTCAAATTCTGAAGAAGAATTGGGGTATAAGATGATAATTTTTTCTAAATGATTAATTGTTTCATCATTACTTGCATGGCTATAAATCAGGAAGCGAATGTAGTCATTTCTGTAAGATGATCTTCCATAACCTTCTACAATATTCGTAATCACTGAATCGGAAGATCTTCTCAGCTGGCTGCCTAATTCAAAAAGTTCATATTTAGGGAGAAGAAGTGATGCTTTATGCGTTTTTAAAAATAATTCAAAAGCTAATTTGTAAATTTCCAAGTTTCTATAACTCATATTATTTGTGTTTTTAGGATATTAAGTTAAGATAAAAAGCATTTCGATGATAAATAAATTTTTATCGTAACAGATAAAGCTCGCAACTTTAACCTTGTATTTATAAACCTCGTATTTATAAACCTCGCATCCCGTACCTCGTATCCGCGCTACACCTCAAAAATAATACTTTCCTCGTTGATTTTCTTTACTACACTTTCAGTTCTTTCTCTGTGGGTATCAGTAATGAATATCTGTCCGAAACTTTCACGATTAACAAGTTCAATTAACTGTGAAACTCTCGTGTCATCAAGCTTATCAAAAATATCATCCAGTAAAAGAATAGGTGTTTTTTTGGTAAGTTCTTTCACAAGACTCATCTGAGCCAGTTTTAAAGAAATCAGAAATGACTTTTGCTGACCCTGAGATCCTATTTTTTTGATTAAAACATGGTCCATTTCAAAAAGAAGATCATCCTTATGGATTCCTTTTGAGGTATAGGTGAGCATACGGTCTCTTTCAATGCTTTCTTTTAAAAGATTTTCAAAAGAATCTTCCAATAAATGAGATTCATAAATAACAGACACGGTTTCTTTCCCACCGGAAATAATCTGATAGAAATTCTGAACGATAGGGTTGAGCTGCTCTACAAACTCTTTTCTTTTCTTAAAAATTTTAGTCCCGAATCGGGTAATCGGGTCATCATAGATTTCCAGTGAATCCTTATCCCATGTTCTGTTCTTGGCAAAATATTTCAATAAAGCATTTCGCTGCTGAATTGTTTTCTGATATTGGATGAGGTCAAAAAGATATTCTGAATCCGTTTGAGAGATCATAGAATCCAGAAACTTTCGTCGGCTTTCTCCGGAATCTGAAATAAGATTGGAGTCATACGGAGAAATCATAACACTCGGAAGGTATCCGATATGGTCTGCAAGCCTGTCATAGCTCTTATCATTCTTTTTGATCACCTTTTTAGCTTCTTTGGGCTGGGTAATTCTGATGATATCTTCGCTGTCCTCATTCTGAATTTCAGCATCAAGCGTAAAGAAATCTTCTTCTCTTTTAATATTATTCGCATCTGTATTTCCCAGAAAACTTTTTCCTACAGATAAATAATGCAGGGCATCAAGTATATTGGTCTTTCCCACACCGTTATTACCCACAAAGCAATTGATTTGTGGTGAAAATTCAAATTTTTTTTCAGAGTGGTTTTTGAAATTGTAGAGGGAAAGCTTCTTGATTATCATTCGTCAAAAATACTCCATTATTAGTAAAAATAAAAAGGGAAGTGCTGAACAAGTTTCCACCCCGAATGAATAATAAGTGTCATCTCTTTTATTTTCAGAGAAATAGACGAAAATATAAGTTATGATGCTTGACATAAAAAAAGCTAGAGCATATGCTAATTCAAGATAGAAAATAGAGATCATACTGCTGATGAAAACTAGTGCATAAGCAATGTATTTGGTATTCTGAACCCCTATCAGCATAGGAAAGGTCTTTACGGTGTCACTATTCATATCCCGGATATCAAAAGGAAGCACAAGAGCGGTGATAAAGAAAAAGCTGATCAGAAAAATAGGAATACTGAACTCCGGAAGAGTGAGCCAGCAGTTGACCAGCGCCCAAACTAAGCCGACATAAAAAACTTTCAGCAGTGGGATTTTCCGGATATAAACATCGAGAAAAAAGCTATTATAAAGCAGTCCCAATACTACAATAATGAACCACTTCAAAAGCCTTATTTCATTATGGTTGTGAATGATTAAAAAGGCACAGATAATTCCTGCAACAGCATTGAGGACCACTATTTTGAAAAAGTGCTTGGTGTATTGGTATTTAGTATACAGATAACCACTGAAATAAGTGATGAAAATTAATGCAAAGGTAGGGAAACGGAATGTGTTTTGCTCTTTCATAAAAAATACTGCAAAAAGAGTTCCCATAAGAGAGACATAAAGTTGGCTGTCTATGACAGTTTTTTTCAGTATTTTTAAAATGTTCATTTATCAAAATTAATATATATGAAAAGATTTTCCAAGATTTTTATGCTTTTGCTTATAATGCTCAGCTTTTCAAAGGTATCCGCACAGAAATATTATGATACCCAGTGGAAAAAAGTGGCTGAAAACAGTACGAAAGGAGCTTATAAATCTAATCTTCCCATTATTTTAGACATACAAAAACAAGCCATGAAAGAAAATAATGCATTCGAGCTGATCCGTTCTCTGAAAGCGGAGTTCAGTATTGTAAACCAAACGGTGGACGATGACCAGAACGATTCCGCTTCCCAATTTTTTAAAAAGCTTAAAGATGCAGAAGGTAAATTAAGTGGAGAAGGCAAATTGGTATACAAAGTTTTGCTGAATGGCTTTTTCATGGATCATTACAATCAGAATTCATGGAAAATAAACGGAAGAACCAATATCAATTCTCAGGATGTTGCACAGATTGAGACCTGGAGCAAGCTTGATTTTAAAAATTATTTGACAAAAAGCTTCCAGGAACTTGATCAGGAAAAACCTGAAATGAAAAAGATTTCTCTGGAAAAATATAAGGATATATTTTCCGGAACGGGTGATATCGCGTATTTCCCAACATTGTCTGATTGGTATGCCATAAAGAAAGTAGAGTTTTTATCTGAAAACAATATTTTCACAAAAAATGAACTGACAGCAAACCGTACTGCAATCAATGCAACTTATGATGAACTAATTGCTCAGAATAAGGGAAATGCAAAGCTGTACTTCATAAAAGAAAAGATTACAGAGAATTGTAACTTCAATCACTGTAAAGATAAACTTGAGCAGCTTCAGAATCTTTTAAAATCTAATGTAGAAGGAGATTATAAAGTGATGATCATGGGAGAGATCATGGATGAGCTCGTTGGCAAAAAGAAACCTAAAGAAGCTATTGCACTGGCGGCTCAGGCTAAAAATGAATATCCGAAATCTCCATTTATTGAGAATGTCAAAAGTAAAGAAGCTCAGATTGTAAATCCATATCTGACTTTAAAATATGAAGCTCAGACCCAGAATAACCTTCCGATTCATTTTGTTGCACAATATCAGAACGTGTCAGAATTTACCCTGAATATTTATGAAGTAAAAGATGATTTTACATCACTGCTTCAATATGTTCAGAACTCTTATTCCAATACTTTTGGAAAGCTGAAAAAGAATCTGGTAAGGAAAGAAGTATTCCAGCTTCCTGATCCTAAAGATTATCAGAATCATAAAACTTCACTGGAAGTGAAACCGCTTCCTTCAGGAGTATATGTAGCAGAATTCACGGTTGCCGGAGCTGACATGAAAGATTCAGACTCCAGACAGAATTTTTACTTCCTGGTATCCGGAAACAGAATTATTTATCAGTCTAAAACAGACAGAAATCCTCTTTCTGATGAGTTAAAGTTGGTGAATAGTGAAAACGGAAAACCACTGACGAATGAAGGACTTCGTTTTTATGAATTTGTTTCCAATAAAACATTAAATAAAATTGAGGGTAAAACCAATGAAAATGGAGTATTTAAATTCCCTTCTACTGAAAGTAAAGAGTACTACCGGACTTTCCTGATCCAGCAGCCTAAAACCAATGATTTCCAGATCATGCAGGTGTATGGAAACAGAGGGTCTGCTGAAGACTATAATCCTAACAAACAAACCCGTTCAACGGCTCAGATTTTTATAGACAGAGGAATTTACCGTCCCGGACAGACGGTTTATTTCAAAGTTATCAATACGAATATCAATAAAGAAGTTGAATCTGTTCTTTCAGGATTAAAACAAAAAATAACTTTATTAAATACCAATAGTGAAGAGGTTTCTTCGCAGGAATTTACCACCAATGAGTTTGGCTCATATCATGGAAGTTTCATTCTTCCGAAAGGAAAACTGAATGGTAATTTTTACCTGAGAATAGATGGAGAAAGCCAGGGATATAAAAATTTCAGAGTAGAAGAATACAAAAGACCGAAGTTTGAAGTTACTTTTGATCCGGTAAAAGAGGAATACAAATATGGACAGACCATAGAACTGAAAGGAAAAGCAGTAATGTTCTCCGGTGTTCCGCTGAATAATACCACAGTCAACTATGAAATTAAAAAACAGAATATCAGATGGAGATATTTCAGCTGGTATCCACAGGACAATGATAATGAAAACTCAATTCTGGGCGAAGCAAAGACTAATGAAAAAGGAGAATTTATTATCCGTCTGGAGCTTAAAAAAGATGAGAAACTGGAAGGAATACAAATTGATAACTATGCCATCAATGCATCCGTTACAGACATTAATGGGGAAACACAGACTGCAAATACTCAATTGAAAGTAGCATCCGTTTCTCATTACATTCAGGCAGAAAATATTGCCAATACTTTTACTGGTGAAAATGTAAAAGTAAAGGTGGAAACCAAGAACTATAACGATCAGAATCTTAAAAAATCATATCAGGTTAAGTTATCAAAAATGACCGCTCCTGACCGAATTTTCAGAGATAATTTCAAATCTGACGTGCAGAATCTTCCGAAATATTCAAAAGAAGAGTTCATCAGCAAATTTCCGCATGATCTTTTTGATGAAAATGATGAAATTAAGAACTGGAAAACAGAAAAAGTATTGGTTGAAAAACAACAGCAGCCATCTGCAGATAATGCTCAGCTAACAACAAATCTTGATTTAGGAAAACTGGAAGCTGGAGATTATCAGCTGGAACTTTTCAATATCGAAGGGAAAGACACTATAAAAGCAGCTCAGAATTTCAGTATCTGGGATAAAACCTCTTTAAAACCAGCTCAAAAAACATTCCTTACAGTGATTGCTCCGAAAGAAGAATTATCAAGAGGAGAAAAGGCCAAAGTGTATGTGTTCTCAGCAATTCCTGATGCATTAGTGAATGTTTTTGTTCAGGATGGATCCGGAAAAACGGTTTCAGAAGTTCATCAGATCAAAAAAGGAATATTAGAATATACTGCTGAAATTCCTAAAGATAAAAGTGTGTCAGATCTGAACCTTCAGTTTCAGTTGGTAGCATTCAATGATGTGAATACAGAATCTGTTTATTTAAAAATAAAAGACACAGAAAAACCTTTAAAAATTGAAACGGTAACCTTCAGAGATAAACTGGAACCGAATTCTAAGGAAAAATGGACGGTAAAAGTAACCGGAAATGATAATGAAAAAATCAATGCTGAGGTATTGGCTAATATGTACGATATGTCTCTGGATCAGTTTGCCGAAAATAGCTATAGCTGGAGAAAATTGTACACACCATTTGTAATTGTTACTTCTTATGGGATCAACAATTACCTGCAGCAGCAAAACTATCAGAAAAGGCTGAGATATTTTGAAGACAAGTATATACAGGTTCCGCAATTCAACTGGTTTGATGGTGACTTTGCTCACTATGGATTAAAAGGAAGAGTTTCAGGAGTAATGGTTAACAATGCAGTAATGCCGGCTCCTGCTACTGTTGCAAAAGAAGCAGCAATTGAAGAAGTGGTTGTGACTGGATACGCAAAAAAATCTAATAAGCACTATGATGAAGCCTCAGCTACAAGAGTAAGAGCACAGGACGCTAATGGAGGTGAAGATTCAGATGGAGAGGATCTTGAAAAAATTCCTGTACGTCAGAATCTGAACGAAACAGCCTTCTTCTATCCGGATCTGAAAACCGATGCCGAAGGAAATGTAAACTTCGAGTTCACTTCTCCGGAAGCATTGACAAAATGGAAACTGATGTTCCTTGCCCACACAAAGGATGCAAGAGCAGCCACATTGGAAAAAGAAGTGGTAACACAGAAAGAATTCTCTGTAACGCCCAACTATCCGAGGTTCCTGAGAGAAGGTGATGAACTGAATCTTCAGTCAAAACTTTCAAATCTTACCGATAAAAAACTGAACGGTTCTGCCGAGTTACAAATCCTGGATGCCTTTACCAATGAAAATATTTCTTCAAAATTCGGAATGAGTTCAGGAGTACAAAACTTTAATTTAATTGAAAACGGAAGCAGTGCATTAACATGGAAATTGAAAGTTCCAGACAATGTTTCCTCTGTTATTTTCAAAGTAGTTGCTAAAGCTGGTCAGTATTCTGACGGTGAGCAGCAGGCTATTGCTGTATTGCCAAACAGAATGCTGGTGACGGATGCCGTTCCTGTTTTTGTAAAAGAAGGAGAAACCAAAACATTTGTACTGGATAACCTTAAAAATAATACATCTACAACTGCTACTAATGTTTCCAATACATTAGAACTGACAACCAATCCGATCTGGGAGATTATGTTTGCCCTTCCAAGTCTGAAAAATGATCAGAATAACTCAGCAGATGTGATCTTCAATAAATGGTTTGCAGATGTGTTAGCTTCAGAAATATTCAAAGCTAATCCGAAAATGAAAACGGTTTTTGAAGAATATCAGAACAAAGGATTATTACATTCAAATCTTGAAAAAAATCAGGAGCTGAAACAGTTGCTGCTGGAAGAAACCCCTTGGGTACTGGAAAGCAAAAATGAAACGGAGCAGATGCAGAAACTGGCATTATTATTCGATGTCAATACGATGAAAAATTCGATTAATCAGGATTGGGACGATTTCAAAAAACTGCAAAACCCTGATGGTGGATTCTCATGGTATCCTGGTTATCCAAGTTCTTACGGTACTTCATTGTATATCCTTAAAAACTTAGGGAAAATCAACTCTTGGTTAAAAGATAATGTGAAAGACTATCAAAGTGCCGATCAGAATGCTATTACAGCTAAATTGATTCAGTATGTAGACAATGAGGTAAATAAATATTTTGACGTGAAAAAAGGCAATGTCTGGAACAACTGGGCTATGGATTATCTTGATAGCAGAAACTATTGGGAAAAACAATATCCTTTAAAAGGAAAAGGAGCTACTCTGAAAGCGTTGGTAAAACAAAAAGCAAAAACAGCAAAGATCACAGATTTCACATTCTTCGGACTTCACCGTGCGGCATTATTGATGAATGATTACGGTCTGAAAGAGGTATCTGATAAATTGATGACTTACCTTAAAGAAACGTCTACAGATACAAAAACACAAGGGATTTACTGGAAGCAAAACCTGAACGACTGGGGATGGTTTGGTTCCAAAGTGGTGAACCATGCAGGAGCATTGGAAACATTCAATAAGTTAAGATCTAATGACCAAAGCTTTATTGAGGATATGAAAATCTGGCTGGTAACTCAGAAGGAAGTCAACTCATGGGGAAGCTCAAGAGGGACAGCCGAAGTGATCTTTACTATTCTGAATTCAGGAAAATCATGGACCGGAGCAGAAAGTGATAAAGCTACTATCGTTTGGGGAGGAAAAGAATTGGTTCCTCAGACCCAGGCAACAGGCTATGTAAAATCAACAGTGAAAACAGACGCCGTAGATAAAAACTTAGCCACTGTAACCGTTACAAAACCTGGTCCCGGAATTGTTCAGGGTGGATTGTTCTGGCAGTATTACGAAGATCTTGATAAAATCAAATCTTCTGAAAATTATATTTCCGTAACAAAAGAATTGTACAAAAAAGTGAAAACAGTAAATGGAGAAGAACTTCAGAAGATCTCTTCTGAAACCCCGTTGAAAGTAGGAGATAAGGTAACGGTAAGAATGATTCTGAATACAGACAGAGCCATGGAATTTATCCATATTAAAGATATGCGTGCAGCAGGATTCGAACCTGTGGATGTATTATCCGGATATCAGTGGAAAAATAATCTTGGGTATTATCAGTCGACCAAAGATGCTTCTACCAATTTCTATATTCAGTACATGCCGAAAGGAAAATATGTTTTTGAATACGATGTAGTAGCCAATGCATCAGGAAAATTCTCCAACGGAATTACGACGATGCAGAATTATTATGCACCACAGATGAACGCCCACACAAAAGGAAGCAATGTAACAATATCAGAATAATGTATAAGAAGACTGCAGTATAAACTACTGCAGTTTTTGTTGAAAGATTTCAAATGAAAATAGAATTAAATCAAAAAAATCAAACAATTGTTTAATTTTGGAATGGTTTTTGAAATTAGGTTAGTACAAATTAAAAAAATTATAAAGATGAAATTTTCTAAAACTTTAATTACTGGATTGGTATTGATGGCTGGAGTAAATGCTTTCGCGCAAAAGAAAGCAGAAAAGTTTGAAAAACTACAGATCGAGATGTTCCCAAAAGCTAAAGAAGGATATAAACAGGTATATATTCAGCTTCCAGTAGCAAAAAACGAAAACGACTTAAAAGTTGAACTTTTTGTAGGTGCTGAAAAAATGTTAGACTGTAACAACTATTTCCTGATGGGAGAAATGAAAACTCAGGATCTTCAGGGATGGGGCTACAACTATTATGAAGTAGAGTCTAAAGGAGAAACTGCCGGAACCCTGATGGGCTGCATGGATAAAAAACTGACTAAAAAATTCGTTACGCTAAAGCCTGAAACAGTAAGATACAACAGTAAACTTCCATTGGTATTCTATGTACCGAAAGACATCGAAGTACGTTACAGAATTTTACGTCCCGATGCTGGCTTGAAAAAAGCAGTTCAAAGATAAATCAGCTTATTATAATTATACAGAAAACTCCTCACAGTAATGTGGGGAGTTTTCGTTTTTTTATATAGTATCAATTTGGAATTAATTGAACGTATCGTTTGTCATTCCGCAGGAATCCAGGCTCTAAAATTCAGAATCACCTTATTCGCTGAGTGAAATGCCGTTGCGAACGAATTTAAAACAATTTATAATGCTTTTGCGAACATCACGTTATATTATAGGTTTTGGCTAAAGCCGTTTGAAATTTTAACCTTTTATCAAACGGGCTAAAGCCCATTCCTATTGAATAATCATTCTTGCAAATTTTACTGATTATTATTCCCCAAGTCTATCCACGCACTTTGTCATTCCGCAGGAATCCATGCTCTAAAATTCAGAATTACCTTATTGGCTGAGTGAAACGCCCTTACGAACGAATTTAAAAGACTTCATAATGCTTTTGCGAACATCGCGTTATATTATAGGTTTTGGCTAAAGCCGTTTGAATTTTAACCTTTTATCAAACGGGCTAAAGCCCATTCCTATTGAATAATATTCTTGCAAATTTTGCTGATTATTATTCCCGAAGTCTATCCACTCAGTTTGTCATTCCGCAGGAATCCATGCTCTAAAATTCAGAATTACCTTATTGGCTGAGTGAAACGCCCTTACGAACGAATTTAAAAGACTTCATAATGCTTTTGCGAACATCGCGTTATATTATAGGTTTTGGCTAAAGCCGTTTGAATTTTAACCTTTTATCAAACGGGCTAAAGCCCATTCCTATTGAATAATCATTCTTGCAAATTTTGCTGATTATTATTCCCGAAGTCTATCCACTCAATTTGTCATTCCGAAGGAATCTAAATTTCAAATCTCAGAATAGAATACTAAAGCTTGTTTTTCCGGTCTGGTACTTTTAAATCCTTTTATTTCCTGACAAAATTGCTTCAGAATTATTGTAAAAAAAGTAGAGTTAAATATTTTTTCAAAATTTTTTAGTTTTTAATTAACATTTAAACGCATCAGGCAAAACTTTATTTTGTAAGGTTTTAAACTTAAACAGATTTTAAACTTACTTTAAATTCACAGTATTGTAGAATTATCTTGAAGGATTTTACTTTTTTTTGCATTATATTTGTTGTAAACATAAACCATGAAAAACAATTTATTGATTTTTACGTTTAGTTTTTTTGCGTTCCCCGCTTTTGGCTGGGCACAGTCTGCGCCGGATTTTAAAGAACTTCTGGATAGTGCTATGGTTCGGGATTCGAACCTCAAAATGCAGGTGACCCAAAACAAACTTACCGATCTTGACGAACATAAACTGAAAGATATCTTTCTTCCTACCTTGGAATTGAGTGGTAAAGCCGGCTATCTCAACGGAACAGCAAGACTTACGTCACCGGAACTCAATCTCGCTCCCTTTATTAATATTCCTGAAGGGACTTTCAACAATAATTTCAATGTATCAGGATTTTCAGGTATTGCCAAGGCAGATGCCAAAATGCTTCTGTATTCCGGAGGGAAGGTCAAATACATGAAAAAAGCGGTTGAAGAAAAGAAAAAATCTGAAGATATCCTTTTGGAAAAGACAAAAGATGAGGTAATTGCTACGATTTCTAAAGCGTACGATCAGCTGGCTCTCATTCATCAGTCTAAAAAAGTACTGGATGAAAGTAAAAGACGGCTTGATATCAACAGAAAAACAGCCGATAAAGCACTTGGTTACGGCTTGATTACTCCTTATGACCATAAGAAAATCGAACTCGCTCAGGCTACCTTAGATGCGAAAATGGTAGAATATGAAGGAAAAAAAGAATTACTTCTTACCCAACTTTATATTTTAACAGGAATCAACAGAGAAAGGCTCCGAATGATAGATCCGGTATTATCTCCTGTAGAACTGCTTGCAGCAGAAAAAGGAATAGAACAGAGAGCAGAAATTCGAGCACTGGAACATGGTATAAGTGCTGCAGATTATAAAATAAAAGCCGAAAGAACCTGGATGATTCCTAAAGTCCAGCTGATGGCTTCCGCCTATTATATTGGTTTGTATGGGAACAGGATCAAATCTTCAGAAAATATAATTCCGGCAGTTCCGATACTTGGATACGAAGGGAAAAAGCTGGACTGGAGACC
This sequence comes from Chryseobacterium sp. S90, assembly GCF_047444895.1. NCBI lineage: Bacteria > Pseudomonadati > Bacteroidota > Flavobacteriia > Flavobacteriales > Weeksellaceae > Chryseobacterium > Chryseobacterium sp. S90. The sequence continues at coordinate 292,212 of NZ_JBLGCX010000003.1, forward strand.
TAACAATATCAACGTATTCCCTTTGATTACGGCAGGAGTAGGTTTTAAATGGGAGATTTTTGACGGTAAAGAAGGAAAACATGCTGAAGAAACAGCCAAAGTCGGAAAAGAAGTATTGCAGAACCAGAAAGAAGATGCCCTGAAAAAACTGACACTGAACTTGGCAAATAATCAGACCAATTACGATATTGCTTCCGCTCAGATTACTTTAAAAGCCAAGGAAAAAGAACTGGCAAAAAATGCACTCGTACAGGCAGAAAAAGAATTCCGATATGGAATGAGTAAATCTTCTCAGCTTATTGATGCGGAAAACGATCTTGAAGCTTCCGAGCTGGAATATCAGAATGCCATTTTCAACCAGAGAAGAGCGGGAATAGAACTGATGAGGTCTACCCAGGAACTGGATATCACCAAATTTTATTTAATCCCTTAAAAATTTAAATGATGCATAAAAATATATCTATACTCTTCACTGCTCTGTTTTTGTTGGGGAGCTGTGACAAAAAAAATGAAAAGATCAAAGAACCTGAAGGAAAAACTAAAAAGGATGTCATCTCTTTTGCCCCAAAAGTTACCGGAAGGATCTTAAAAATATATGTTTCCGAAGGTCAAACGGTGAAAAAAGGAGATACTTTGGCTCAGCTTGATGTCCCTGAAGTTTCTGCAAAAATCGCGCAGGCACAGGGCGCAGTAAACGCCGCTTCAGCTCAGGAGCAAATGGCAAAAAACGGAGCTACATCCGATCAGTTGAAACAGCTTCAGGCCAAATATAAAGGTTTGAAAGAACAATACGAATTTGCCCAGAAATCGTATAAAAGAGCAAACAATATGTTCCGTGACAGTTTAATGTCTCCGCAGGCTCATGACGAAATTTATGCAAAACTGCAGGGCGCAAAAGCACAATATGATGCTGTAGTGGCAGAGCTGGATGACGTAAACAGAGGAACCCGTTTTGAAAAAATAGAAATGGCGGCAGGACAGGCATCACAGGCCAAAGGAGCTTTGCAGGAAGCCAATGTAGCCTATTCCGAAAGATACATCATTGCTACCAATGATATGGAAATAGAAACTATCAGTTTAAACACAGGAGAACTTGCAACAGCTGGTTTTGCCCTATTCAACGGATATATCCCTGAAAGTACTTATTTCAGATTTACCATTCCGGAAAGTGCTATTTCAAAATATAAAAAAGGGCAGGAAGTGACCATGCAGGTGGTTTATAACAAAGAAAACCTGACAGGAGATATCGTATACATCAAGCAGTTGACAAAGTACGCGGATATTACAACAGCTTACCCTGATTACCAGCTGCAGGATGCGATCTATGAGATCAAAGTAAAACCCAAAGACATGAACAAGGCTAAAAGTATTCTAGTAAATGCTAACGTAATTCTGAAATAAATGAAAAGAACGGATGAAGCTTCTATTGAATTTCATTCTCAAAATATAAAAATATACAGATGAAAGAATTTTTCCGTCTTTTGAAACGTGAGTTCAAACTTTTTATTGGCAATTCTACCTTAAGGACAGTGTTCTTTTTGGCACCGGTCTTCTATGCAACCTTGCTGGGGTTTGTCTACAAAAGCGGAAAAGTTGAAAATACTCCTGTATTGGTGGTAGACAGAGATAATACTCCTTTATCTAATCAACTGACGGAAATGCTGGATGATAATAAAAGCATTAAAATAATCAGATATCTTCAGGAACCGCTGAGCATCAAAGATGAGGTCATCAGGCATGAAGCAGCAGCTGTAGTGATTATTCCTTCAAGGTTTGAAGGAGATATGCTTCAGAAAAAATATCCTGAACTGAATGTCTATATCAATACCGGAAACGTCTTAACTGCAAATTTTGCCTCCAAAGCCCTTCAGTTAACCATAGGAACCTTCTCTGCCGGAGCTTCCATCAAGGCTCTTCAAAAAGCAGGAATGCCTGCAGCAAAGGCGGTGACACAATATGAACCTTTCAAAGCCAATTATATTACCCTCTTCAATACTACCGGAAACTACCTGATCTTCATGTGGCCCGCTATGCTGGCAGTAGTATTACAGCAGGTGATTCTATTAGCTATGGCTGTAAGTTTTGCAGCTGAATTTGAAAGAGGTTCTTTTGTCAAAGAATATCTCAGAATGAAAAAATGGGCCTTCCCAACCATGCTGATAAAAGTAATTCCTATCTGGGTATTTTCTATTCTCATTGTAGGTATTTACTACTTTATGCACATGATTTTCCATGTTCCTATGCCGGAAGGAATATTCAATTTTATTTTGCTGACGGCCGTTTTTGTAGGATCAGTTTCGTTTTTAGGCGTATTTATCAGTATCCTGATTCCTGATGCATTGAAGGCTACACAAATCCTTATGGTTATTGCTTCACCGGCTTTCATTATCAGTGGTTTTACATGGCCTTTAAGCGCGATGCCTGCCTTCGTTCAGTTTATCGCTAATATTATTCCATTGACCCCTTTTTTACAGGCTTTCAAAATATTATTAATTCAAAAAGGTTCGGTAGAACTTACATTCCCTTACCTGAAACATTTGAGTATCCTTTTAGTGGTATACGCTGTGATAGGCTGGATTGCTTTAAAGATCAAACTTTGGTTTATTTTCAGAAAAGCTGCTCCACAGGAAATTGCGGTTGAGAATGCTTCTGAGGAGATTGAGTAGTTTAGTGCTGGTTTCTGATTTCTGGTTTCTGGTTAATTTGTTGCTGGTTTTTAGTTGCTGGTTTCTAGTTTTTAGTTGATTGGGTATATTGGTTATGGCTTGTAATAGTTCTGTGGTTATTAGTCTTTACATTAAACAATCCAAAATAATAACATCAAGAAATAAGTCAAAAAACAAAACAATCCACATCACCCAAACTCCAGATTCTAACACCCCGAAATCCCATACCCTTAAAACTAGCATCCCATAACCCCGCACCTCGTAACTTCCCCATGTAACACCCTCAACCTTTATCCCTACACTTAATCACAAACCAGCAACCAGCAACGGACCAACTATCAACTCACAACCTCACAACCGGAATCCAACAACCAACAACCCTCAATTTTTTCATCCAACAATAAAATCAAACAAAAAAACTGATATATTTGTCTGTAGTAAAATAGAAATTATATGGAAAATGTATTTGATGCAAAAGATGCTCAAAATTATATTGATAGGATAAATAAGTTGGTGGAAGATACGCATGGTTTATGGGGGAAAATGACCGTAGACCAGATGCTTGCACACTGTTGTATCACTTATGAAATGATTTATGAGCCGGAAAAACATAAAAAACCGGGATCTATTGCAAAATTTATATTAAAAACCTTTGTGAAACCTAAAGTAGTAGGAGAGAAAGCATATCCAAGAGATTCTCCTACGGCTCCACAGTTTTTGGTAACTACCAGAAAAAACTTTCACGAAGAAAAAACAAGACTGATTGGTTTTATTCAGAAAACACAGCAATTGGGGGCAGATGCTTTTGATGGAAAAGAATCTTTTTCTTTCGGAAAATTAAAGGCTCAGGAGTGGAATAATATGTTTGCTAAACATCTGAACCACCATCTGTCACAATTTGGCGTTTAAAACTCACTGCATGAAAAAAACTTTATTACTCTTCCTTCTGGCGGCCAATTTTGTATTGGGGCAGATGCCGGATATTTCAAATACATGGCTGAACAACAGTAAACCTTATCTGGGAACTATCGGAAACAAAGGTCAGGAGCTGAAACTGAAGATCAATATTTCTGAACAGAATAAAAAGAATGATCAGGAATATTTTGTTTCAGGATATTCCCTTGTGGATACCAACTACACAAAGTTTGAAGGTAAGATTACCATTTCAAAATATAAAGATTCCAGAAAGCAGGGAACCGTGTTTGGGGAATATGAACTGGCAGAAGAGAATAAAGGAAAACATTCAGGGCTTTTTAAGGGAAGATTTGTCTATAATTTTAAGTGGAATAAGAAAACAGAAAAAATTGAAGGGCAATATATTGAACTGATAGGAGACTGGAAAAGTTATGATGGAACGATAGCGTTTAAAACCCATTTAAAAAACCAATAACCATGCTGAGAAGAATATTAGCCGTGGTGGTGGGACTTATTGTTGGTTCCATTTGTATTACAGTCGTAGAAAAAATAGGCCATTATCTGTATCCTCCTCCCGCAGAAGCTTCCGCCGGAGATATGGAGGCACTGAAAGTGTATATTAATGAAGCTCCTTTTATGGCTTTATTCATTATTATTCTGGCGTATGTCTTGGCAGCAGTTATTTCCGGATTTACAGCCTCAAAAATTTCTAATAACGGAAAACCTGCGGCGGCCATAATCTGTGGAATTATTTTTTTACTGATGACCATTTACATGATGGTGTCTTTACCTACTCCAATCTGGTTCTGGATTTTAGGAATCCTCGTTTGGGGACTGGTTTTCCTAGGACATAAACTCGCTTTAAAAACAAAAAAAATATGAAATTAGGAGCATTTTCAATCAGCTTAAGTGTAAAAGATCTTCAGAAATCCAAGGACTTTTATGAGAAGCTGGGCTTTACAACAATGGCAGGAACTACAGAAAGTAATTATCTGATCATGAAAAACGGTTCTACATTGATAGGGCTTTTTCAGGCTATGTTTGACGGAAATATGCTTACTTTCAATCCGGGATGGGACGAAAATGCACAGAATCTTGACTCTTTTGACGATGTGCGTGAAATTCAGAAAAGATTAAAAGAAAGTGGAATTGAGATCGGAAAAGAAGCTGATGAAACAACTTCAGGACCTGAACATATTTACCTGAAAGATCCCGATGGAAATATGATTCTTATAGATCAGCACAGGTAATTATCTGGAAAACGGTACAAAAACAACTTAAAAAAACTTAACTAATAAAAAACAACTATGGCAACAGTAAACGTTTATTTAACATTCAATGGAAATTGCAAAGAAGCATTTGATTTCTATAAATCTGTTTTCGGAGGAGAGTATCCTTACATTGGAACATTTGGAGAAATGCCTCCAATGGAAGGGAAAGAAACTCCCGAGGAAGACAAAGACAAAATCATGCATGTTTCACTTCCAATCTCTAAAGAAACCATATTGATGGGAAGCGATACAGGAGGAGAATGGTCTTCCAATTTCAAAGCCGGGAACAATTTCTCTATTTCTATCAATGCAGAATCTAAAGAAGAAGCTGATAAATTATTCGGAGGTCTTTCTGCAGGTGGACAGGTAACAATGCCAATGGCAGATACTTTCTGGGGAGCTTATTTCGGAATGTTTAGCGATAAATTCGGAATCAACTGGATGGTAAACTATGATGATCCTGCTAAAATGCAGCAGCATCCATAAAATTAATATTTTGTATTTGAAATATAGTTAGAACTTACCGGCAGTTACATTGCCGGTTTTTTATTTGCTCTATATTTGCATCCCTAAATTTTTTAAATTTGATAAAAAAGTACATCAGAGGTAATAAAATGATGGAAGATTTTTACTTAATCACCTAAAAAACATAAAAAAATGAAATTTACAATTGAAGACATTAAAACCGAGCATCAAAAAGTGAAAAGCGGAGCCGATTTCCCTGCCTATATTCAGGCCGTAAAAAAATTAGGGGTTTCTCATTATATAACCTATGTCTCTGATGGAAATACAGAATATTTTGATCAGGAAAATCAATCTGTGCAGACGGGAAGCAAGTACGACCCACTTACTGTTTCAGAAAACTTAAACCTTGAAAATTTTAAACTGAGGCTCAAGCTTCACCAACAGGGAGAAACAGATTATATGACTTTCTGTAATGACTGTGCAGAAAACGGAATCAAAGGATGGAAAATGGATTTTCATGGAATGACCTGTGCTTATTTTGGCCAAAATGAAGCTGATGTACTGACAGAACAGGTTCCAGGGTAATGTTTTAGAGAAAGCCAGGTGAAAATTATTGTATCCGGTTTTCTTTCAATCATGTTGTAAAATAGTATTTGCTATTATTGATTTAAAATATTAATTTTGTTAAAAACGATAGATAATAGTAATTAGCAGGCATGAGAAAGGTTTTTACGAAGTTGGCATTCACAGTATTAGGTTTGGGCTCCATTTTGACATTTGCTCAAAAAAGTGATCTGGGAGCATGGTATATGTATTTTGGAAATAACAAAATCAGTAAGAAACTGAACTGGCATAATGAGATTCAGTATCGTAATTTTGATGCGGTCGGAGATCTGGAGCAGTTACTGATCCGTACAGGGATTGGATATGATCTTACGGAAAATAATAACAATGTTTTATTGGGATATGGTTTCATTCTGAGCCAGCCTTATGTAAACGGTGAGAAAAAAGAAAATATTGAACACCGAATTTTCCAGCAGTATATTACCAAACAGAAGTTCGGACGTTTTTACCTTCAGCATCGTTACCGTTTGGAAGAACGTTTTCTGGAAGATGATTTCAGGATGAGGTTCCGATACATGTTGGGAGTCAATATTCCGATTACCCAAAAAGAAATGCTGCCGAAAACCCTTTATGCATCAATATACAATGAGATTTTTCTGCACTTCAATAATCCGGTTTTTGACAGAAACAGAGTCTATGGTGCTTTAGGATATGTCATCAATAAAAACATGAGGATTGAAGCAGGTTATATGAATCAGATTCAGGAAAACAGAAATCGTGGCCAGATTCAGATTGGTTTCTATAATAATATTCCATTTACCAAAAACTGATTGTAACCGCTGCTGAATGCTTGATGAAGACCATTATTTGAAAATAAAAAATAATAAACACAAAAAATAAACACCTATGCATTCAGGAAAAAGATTTGGAGCCCGTGAGTTCATTATCTGGACCAGACGGAGTATTTATGCTCTTGTCGTATTATCAGCCATTCCTACTGTTCTGTACTTTTTAGGATGGAAATTCCTTTCCGTTCCGTGGCAGCCAATTGCCATCATGGGAACTGCAGTTGCTTTTATTGTTGGTTTTAAAAACAATGCCAGCTACAGCAGACTCTGGGAAGCAAGACAGATCTATGGAGCTATTATCAATGACAGCCGTAGTTTCGGATATATTCTGAGAGACGCTCTTCTTTCCAAAGATGCAGGTAAAGTAAAAGAAATGTTTCTCCGCCATTATGCATGGCTTACCGCACTGAGATTTCAGCTTCGTGAGCCGAGAGCATGGGAAAACATGGGCACAGACCAGTTTGATGAATATGCTAAAAAGTATGACATTCCGGAGAGGCTTTCCAAACTGGATGAAGAATTGAAAAAATACCTTTCGGAAAGCGAGCTTCAGTATATTTTAAGCAAAAAAAACAGGGCTACACAACTAATGGCAAAGCAGAGTAGAGCGCTGTCTGAAGCCTATGAAAAAGGAGAACTCAACGATTTTCAATGGACACAGATCAATCAGCAATTGGTGAAGTTTACAGATAACCAGGGAAAAGCTGAAAGAATTAAAAACTTTCCGTATCCAAGAAACTTTTCTTCAATCACTACTTATCTTTTGCTGTTGTTCATTGTTTTTGTGCCTTTCGGATTGCTGAAAGAACTTGATAAATTAGGAGACGGAACAATAGTGGAGGGCTGGACATTATGGTTTAATATTCCGTTTTCTTTATTGGTAACGTGGTGTTTTCATACCTTGGATAGTGTTGGAGAAGCTTCCGTAAATCCATTTGAAGGAAGTCCTAACGATGTGCCGATCACCCAGATCAGCCGTACCATAGAAATCGATATGAGAGATATGCTGGATGAGTCTGATCTTCCGCCGGCAATCACACCAAAGAACAACATCGTACTCTAACTGAAAATTAAAAGATTAAGATATTTTCCTGTAAAAAGCAGGAAGTTTATTAATCAAAACAAAAAATAACACTTAAAAAAACAACTTAAAATGATTCACAGCTATGTTATAATATCCATTGCAGTACTGCTGTCTGTGATGATATTGGTAATGATCGGCCAGAAATTAAAAGTCGCTTACCCGATTTTTCTTGTGATTGCAGGATTGCTCATAAGCTTTGTGCCGGGAATGCCGCGTATAGAAATAGAACCTGATCTTGTTTTCCTTATTTTCCTGCCCCCTATTTTGTTTGAAGCAGCCTGGTTTACCTCATGGCAGGACTTTCATAAATGGAGAAAACAAATATTTTCAATGGCTTTCGGATTGGTGTTTTTAACATCCATCGTTGTGGCGTATCTCTCTTCTTCAATTATTCCGGGGCTTACGGTAGCAATGGGGTTCTTGTTGGGAGGTGTAAATTCCCCACCCGATGCGGTAGCGGCTACTTCGGTGCTGAAACATATGAAAATTCCTAAAAAAATAACCAATATTCTGGAAGGAGAGAGCCTTATTAATGATGCATCCAGCTTAATTGTATTTAAATTTGCCCTTGCAGCCGTTATTTCAGGACAGTTTATCTGGAGAGATGCCGTTCAGGATTTTTTTACGATGGCGATCGGAGGAATTGCGGTGGGAGTGGCAACAGGCTTTTTATTTGGGGCTTTACTTAGAATTATTCCTACCAATTCTAATATTGATACTATTATTACCCTTATTGTGCCGTACATTATGTATGTGGGGGCAGAGCATTTCCATTTTTCGGGAGTACTGGCAGTAGTGGCCGGGGGATTATTGATGTCTTATAATTCGCATTGTTATTTGAGTCACACCTCAAGAATACAGTCCGGGAATGTGTGGAGTGTATTGATATTCCTTATGAATACGATCATTTTTATCCTGATTGGCCTTGAACTTCCCATTGTAGTGGAGGGAATGAAAGAATATACCATTTCTGAGGGTATTTTCTACAGTGTGGTGATTGGTGGTGCAATCATCGGAACAAGAATTCTGTACAGTTATGCATTGATGTATTTCCCAAGAGTGTGTTCCAAAGAATTAAGATTAAAAGTTCCGAAACCGGATTGGAGAGAACCATTTATTATCAGTTTTGCAGCGATGAGAGGAGTAGTTTCACTAGCTGCAGCACTATCTATTCCTGCTTTTTTACCAAACGGAGATGCATTTCCGCACAGAAATATTATTTTATTTGTAACTTTCGTTATTATATTGATTACCCTTGTAGGGCAAGGATTATTGTTGAGTCCGATCCTGAAATTATTGAATATTCAGGATGCCGGAAGTGAATTGCCGGAAGAAAAACAGGAAGTGATCCTGATGCGTAAGCTGAAAGAAACAGCATTGCACAAGCTGGATAATGACTTTTCTGAGTTGGCAGTCACAAACAGCTTAGTCCGTCATCAGAAGCATAAACTGGAAAATGAAATGATGCTGATGGCAGATAAAGCCCAATGTATGGCCTCCACAGGAGACTATGTATCCGCAATCAATGAAAATAAAGATGTTTTGCGACAGATCATTCAGGCACAAAGAAATGAACTGCACAGAATGAAAAGAGAAAAGATATTTGACGATCATGTGATGAGGACCATTGAAATGCAGCTGGATTTTGATGAAGCGAAGATCACTGGTTTTTCACATACATAACTCAAAAAAAATTAATCACAAAAGTCACAAAGGGTTTAGATCAGAATAAGTTTAAGTGTACTTTTTCATTATTTGAAATTTAACTTCAAACAACTTCAGGTTAAAACTTTTATGACTTTTGTGGTTAAATAGTATAGACAAAATGTTTAATTTTAGACATATTAAATCTATAATATGAGCACACCCATCACTGTTCAATACAAAATAAATGCTCCGGCTGAAAAAGTCTGGAAAGCATTAACCGATAAAAATGAAATGAAATCCTGGTATTTTGATATCCAGGATTTTGCATTAGAAATAGGAAAAGAATTTAATTTCTTCGAACCCGGAGGTGAAAATAAATACCATCATCAGGGAGAAATTTTAGAAATAATACCTAATCAGAAACTGAAACATACATGGTCATATCCTGATTTTTCAGCATTAAAAACTATTGTGACCTGGGAATTACTTCCGGAGGACGGACAAACTCTAGTAAAACTTACCCATGAAAATATTGAAAATTTCAAAGACTTCGGAGATGGTTTTTCAAGAGATAATTTTACACAAGGCTGGAACACTATTTTGGGACAGAGTTTAAAAGAATATTTAGAAAAGTAGATAATGATTATACTACAGCCCTTTACAATTCACGATGCACCGCTGCTGATTTCAAAGATAGAAGATGAAAGAATGCTTCTTCAGTTTGCCGGGCCCGTATACCGTTTCCCGCTTACAGCAGAACAGCTGGAGACCGATTTGTCCGATAAAAACAGAACCTTGTTTACCATTGCAGATCATACAGGAACAACTATTGGCCACGCTCAGATTTTTTTAAAAGAAAAGACATTTCTGCTGGGCAGAATTCTAATCTGGGATGAAAACAACAGAGGAAAAGGATATGGTAAAAAAGTAATGCAGGAACTTCTTAAATATGGTTTCAGTCATTTTGATAAAGAAACTGCAGAGCTTAATGTTTACGACTGGAATACCGGAGCTATTGAATGTTATCGGAAAGTAGGTTTTGCTTTTGACCCTGAAGTTAGAAGCGAAGCGAAGATTGATACAGAAACCTGGATTTCCCTGAATATGAAAATCCATAAAAATACTTTTGAATTACAGAAATCATGACACAGTTTACTGCACTTCGTCCTGTTCTCTGGACAGAAAATCTTGATGAGACCATAGGATTTTATATGCGTGTTCTCGGTTTTACCCTGATGGGGAGAAATGATGATTGGCAATGGGCTTCCCTTCGTAAAGATGAAATATACATCATGCTTTCTCAGCCAAACCAACATGAAAAAAATACTTCAATCGGTTTTTCCGGCTCATTTTATTTCAATGTAAATAAAGTGGATGAGCTTTGGGAAGAGCTTAAAACAAAGGCAAAAGTCTGCTATGAGATTGAATCTTTTGAGTGGGGAATGAGGGAGTTTGCGATCTATGACAACAATGGTTATATCCTACAATTTGGTGAACCCATAGATAATATTGGCAATACGGAATAAAATTTGCTATTTTTGGGGAAATATTTAGAAATTCAATGAAAAAAAATATAATAGCGGGTTTCGCAGCGATTTTATTACTGGCATCTTGTAACAAGAATAAAGAAATTCTTGATACACTGAATACTTATAATAATTCAATGGAGGCGAAAGGATACCACTTCGGAGATAAGCTTGAGCTTCCGAAAGAGGTAACGGAAAATGCAGAAAGTGTAACCATCAGCTTTGGAGATAAAGAAACAACAGATTTAACGGTTGATCCTAAATTTTTCACATTAGGTGATAATGCTGTTACCTTCAACGTTAAAACAAAAGGAGGAGAAGTATTGAATCAGGATGCAACTATTAATGTATTTGCAAAAAATCCTGAAAAAAATATTCCTTACCAGATTGTAGCAGAATATCCTCACGATCCTAAAAACTTTGTACAAGGTTTCCAGGTGGAAGGAAATACCATTTATGAAAGTGACGGACAGAACGGAGCTTCCCAGATTTTAAAATATACATTAGGAACTACAACGCCCCTTGCTTCTACCAAACAGGCTCAGGAAGACTTTTCTGAAGGAAGTACCATTGTAGGAGATAAAGTATATCAGCTGACATGGCAGAGCAAAAAAGGGTATATCTATGATAAGAGCTCTTTAAAACTACTTTCGGAATTTGCTTATCCAAATGTATTGGGTGAAGGTTGGGGACTGACGTATGACGGAAAAAACCTGATTGCTTCTGACGGAAGTAAACTTTTATATTTCCTTGATGTCAATAACCCTTCAAAACTTATTAAATATATTGCTGTTGCAGGTAGTTCTCAAGCTTACGATCAATTAAACGAGCTGGAATACCACAACGGATTTATCTACGCCAATGTATGGCAGAAACCAATTATTTTAAAAATTAATCCGGCCAACGGTGAAGTCGTAGGAACTTTTGATTTCACAGAAATTGCCAAACAGAACACCAAAGGAAGTGATGACGTATTGAACGGAATTGCTTTCAAAGGCGATAATATGTTGGTAACAGGGAAGAACTGGCCGAAGATTTATGAAGTTCAAATCAAGTAATTTGATTTTATTGATAAAAATGAAAATAGCGCCCCTTTGGGGCGCTATTTTCATTTTTAAGGATTAAATTTTAGTATTTTTGGCAAATGATTGACAACTTTATTAAGCGAAATATCAATGCTGGTTTTTTAGCCGCTCTTTTCCTTGTTTCTTGTAATAGCAACGAAAAAATGCTCGATTCTTTGGCTGACTATAATAACTCAAAAGAAGAGAAAGGTTATCATTTCGGAGATAAAATTAAATTGCCGGAAGACATTACAGAAAATGCAGAAAGTATAGCAGTCAGTTTTAGAGATAAGGAAACAACAGATTTAACAATTGATCCAAAGTTTTTTACTTTGGGAGATAATAAAGTAATTTTTATCATCAAAACAAAAAAAGGTGAAGTGCTTAATCAGGATGCTACCATTAATGTATTCTCAAAAATTCCAGAAAAGAATATTCTTTACAAAATAATAGCCGATTATCCTCATGATCCTAAAAATTTCATCGAAGGTTTTGTAGTGGAAGGAAATACAGTGTATGAAAGTGATGGAATGAAGGGGGAATCACAACTTATAAAGTATACTCTAGGATCATCCGTTCCCAGTATTGTTGCAAAGCAACCTGCTGATATTTTTTCTGAAGGATGCGCAATTATTGGAGATAAAATATATCAGCTGACTTACCAAAATAAAATTGGTTTTGTTTATGATAAAAATACTTTGAAAAAAATATCCGAATTTCCTTTACCCAATATCATCGGAGAAGGGTGGGGGCTGACGTATGACGGGAAAAATCTGATTGCTACAGATGGTTCTAAAAATCTTTATTTTCTGGATATTAATAATCCATCAAAAGTAATTAAAATTGTTTATGTTGCCGGAAATAGTACAATCTATGATCAACTCAATGAGCTTGAATATCACGATGGCTTTATATATGCGAATGTGTGGCACAAACCGGTTGTTTTAAAGATCAATCCGGCTACCGGAGATGTTGTAGGAAATTTTGATTTTACTAAGTTGACCAAAGAAAACGATCAGGGAAACAGTGAAAATGTCCTGAACGGAATTGCTTTTAAAGGCTATAATATGTTGGTGACAGGAAAGAATTGGGAGAAAATTTATGAAGTTGCCTTTAAATAAAAGTAATTTTTATATAGAAAGCAGGTCTTTTTTTAGTAATAATATGGTCTCAATTTTGCTAAATATCAGAAAGGATTCTAGTAGATTTGTCTTCTTTTAGATGAAATTATTTTTCAGTAAATTCACCCCATTAAAAAAACAGAGTGAAGTTTTTAAACATACTATTTTTTTTCCTTTTCTGTACGGCTTCAGCGCAGAATATTCTCCCTTTAGATACTTTAAAATTAAAGGAAGCTAAAGATATGCTTGCCGATGACTACGGAAGTTTGTATATCTATAAAAACAAAGATTTTAGTTTTACCAAATACGATTCTTTAGGAAAGCAGATTGGAAAAATGATGCTTACCGTTCCTTACAAAGTGCAGAATGTACAAAATCCGCTGAATGTGCCTTTATTTTCTGAAAATGCCCAGGAAATGAAATTTGTGGATCAGAATATGAATGAAATTCAAAGGCTTGATTTTAAGCAGAAATTTGGATTCATCAGAATGGCTTATGCCGAAGATCTGCAGCAGCTGTGGCTTTTGGATGACAGTACAAAACGCTTGATACAGTACAATTTCAGGAATGATACTACGATCAATTCCTATCCGTTTGATATCAGTTTTGAAGATCTGATGGATATGCTGGTCTACGAAAATAAAGTCTATATTTTAACAAGAAAACATATCAGGATTTACAGCCTGAAATTTGAAAAACTTTTTGAAGCCCCTTTAGAAAACGGAAAACGCTTTAGAAGAGAAAATGATGCAATTCTGGTTGTGGCCAGTAATTTTATTTCACAATACGTTCCTGAAAAAGGAATGGTGACGGTTTTTGAAGATCCGGACGCACAAATTGTGGATAAAAACATCCTTTCTTATTTTGAAATCAAGGGGAACAAACTCTATCTTTACAGCCTTGAAAAAGTAAAGAAAGCCAAACAGCAAAAACTACTTGACGCTCAGCCGGAATCTCTACAGCAATCTACAGAAAAGCCCGTAGAAAAAACTGAAGAAAAACCCGTTGAGAATAAAGAGGAGAAGCCTTCAGACAATACACTGCAGAAATTGCTTGAAGACACTTCCAAAGTTCAGACTGAGGGAATCGAAAAGCTTATCAATTAATCAGTAAATACAAGGAAAAAGAATATGCATATTGCGGTTACAGGAAACATTGGAGCAGGAAAAACAACTTTGACGACAATGCTTTCCAAGCATTACGGATGGGATGCACAATTTGAAGACGTAGATCATAATCCTTATCTGGAGGATTTTTATTCAGATATGAGCAAGTGGAGTTTCGCACTGCAGGTTTATTTTCTGGGAAGCAGATTCCGTCAGATAAAGGAGATCAGAGAAAGCGGTAAAAATATCATTCAGGATCGTACCATTTATGAAGATGCTCATATTTTTGCAGAAAACTTAAATGATATGAATCTTCTTTCGGACAGGGATTTCAATAATTATTCATCGGTTTTTGATCTGATGAAGTCTTTTGTATCGGCTCCGGACTTACTGATCTACCTGAAATCAGATGTCCCCAATCTGGTTAAAAAAATCTATAAAAGAGGTCGTGAATACGAAGCTTCTATCAGTATTGAATACCTTTCAAAACTGAATCAGAAATATGAAAAATGGATCTCCAACTATACCGAAGGAAAACTTCTGATCGTAGAAGTGGATGATCTTGATTTTGTTGAAAAACCGGAAGATTTCGGGTTTATTCTGGAGAAAATTGAAGCAGAACTTCACGGATTGTTTTAACATACTTTTATTAGAATATTAAGATATATTCAGTGAGATTCTTCCTAAATTTGGTAAAGAGAATTTAATTTTTTTGAATAATTATATCATGGTAGTTAAAGTTTTACATAATGGAAACTGTTCAAAGTCAAATGCCGTACTGGAGTATCTTGACGAGAACGGAGTGCCTTTTGAGATCATTAATATCATTGAAGATCCGCTAAGCATTCTTGAAATCAGAACTGTATTGAAAAAGCTTAACCAAAGTGTTTTTCATATTATCCGTAAAACAGATAAACTGTATATTGAGAATTATGCAGATAAAAATTATTCAGAAGAAGAATGGCTGAAAATTCTTTCTGAAAACCCTTCTCTGATACAAAGGCCAATTCTGGTAAAAGGCTCAGTGGCCATGTTGGGAAGACCAATTGAAAATGTAAAATTCTTTATTGAAAAATAATAAATACATCATAAAAAATCCGTTCTGTAAAAGAGCGGATTTTTTTATTTTATTTCGTTTTCTCAGTTCCGTTGATCGCATTGTATAATGCTTCCAGTTCTTTTGGGGGATGGCCGGCATCAAAACTTGAAGAAGTATATTCTTTCCCATTGGAAGTAATAATAATGGAAGCAGCCATAGCACGGTCGGAATGTCTGCCTGTCGTAGGAGATTGAAGATCTGATATCTTAGATAAATCAAGATTTTCAGCCAGTTTTGAAACTGCTTGCCATTCAGCAGGAGATATCTTAGTATTAACGATATCTTCGTTGTTATTTGTTGTTTTTAATGAAGGTGTAAAAACAATACTTTTACTAAACCCTCTTGTTCTTTCCGCTAACTGGATTTGTTCAATCTTTTGCTGCTGTACTGCAGTGGTGACTGTCGTACTGTTTTCACTGTTGGTTTTGTGAACACAGCTTGTTGCGGATGTGATTAAAAGGATATTAAATAGGATCAATTGGATGTTCATAGTGTTTTTTTATGTTTTTAAATAGTAAAAAACCGCTTCATTACTATGAAACGGTTTCTGCTTTTTTACAATAGAATAACGCCTTCTATTTTTGCTACTTCTTTATAAATATTCACAACCTGATCTGCATCCAAAACAAATGCATTGATATTGCAGGCCGTGTATTTTCCATTTTTACTTTCGCGGTTTCCCAGTGTAAATTTAATGCCGTCAAAAACTCTGTATATTTCAGTAAGCTTTGACTGGTCTGTAGGAATAATAAATTTAAATAAATAATCTTCCGGAAAATCATGATGATCCTCCAGTTTATCCTTTAAAGACTTGTAAAAATCTTCAGGATTTGCGTGTTGATTTCCTTGTAATATATCCATCTGCAATTATTAATATAATATAAATATAACGAAATTTCTCCTATTTTCCAAATGGTCCCAGGAGAGATTTAGAGTTCTGATGCTCATAATCTTCAATGATATTGAATAACCCATTCACCAGTTGTTCAGAGGCCAGCTGACTCAATCCACCTGAATTGACCGTGTTTTTATTTCCTCCTAAAAGACTACCCAAGAAATTGCTTCCTGATAACGCTGTATTGATAGTTTTTACAATTCCATATTCATTCAGTTTCTCATCAACTTTGGGAGCGATTGCTGCAATAAGCTGTTGGGATGTTTTCTCTTTCAGAACCTGTGTTGCAGTGGTTCCCTGCATGATTCTCGTTACATCCTGAGCGTTCAGACTATTAACGGCACCTTCCAGAATAGGTTTTGAAGTATTTACCGTATAAGCTGCAGCCTGTGCAATAAAATCTCTTTCTTTAGCAACCAATGACGGAGATATCTTTTCCAGCGTAGAATTGATGTCTCTCAGCTCTTTTGGAAGTGCTTTGTCTACCATATTATTCTGCAGAAAGGCTTCCTTGTTTCCGTAGATGCCCATTCCTTTATCTATACCATTAAGCAGAATTTTTTTAATAATAGAAAGCCCCAGGTCTGATGTGGCCAATGTTGTACATGATTGCACACTGGTTGTAATAACAGCACCGGTTCCTATAATAAGAGCGGCTGCAATGATATATTTTTTCATTGATTTTTATAATTTATTCCTAAATGCTTTTTTGTCAAAAACTGCACCAAAGGTAATTACTATTCTCTATTTAACAAAATATTAAATTAAGTGCATGATTTGGTGATTTTTTGTATTAAAAATGTTAATTTATAATTAATGAAATGTTAGATAATTGATAATATTTTTAGGTATAAAATTGTAAAATTTAAACATTTATTAATTTTTGCGTAACAAAATACTGTAATTTTTAAATATTTAAGATAGTTTAACATTGTTCAATATTTTTTCTATTTTTGGCTAATGTCTTTTTTTGAGATTTTAAATAACTCCACTATTTAGAGACAGGTACAAATTTGAATTTATTTGAATAAAATTGAAACTATATGAAACAAAGTAATTTAAAGTACTCATGTCTCATTGCTGCTTTGTACTTCGGTATGAACGTCAATGCTCAGACTACTCCAAAAGATACTACTGCCAAAGAGCAGAAGATCGAGGAGGTAGTTTTGATCGGGTATGGGGCTCAGAAAAAAGAAAACGTTACCGGAAGTATCGGAATGGTTTCTGCAAAAGACCTTGCCGATAAACCTAACGCTAACCCGATAAGCTCAATACAAGGTAAATTATCTGGTGTACAGGTTCTGAATTCTGGTACGCCGGGAAGTTCCCCGAGAGTAGATATCAGAGGGGTAGGTTCCTTGACTGGTAAAACAGTATTCATCGTTGATGGAATGATCACTGATGACATCTCTTTCCTTGGTCCTCAGGATATCGAATCTATGAGTGTACTGAAAGACCCTTCCAGTTTAGCAATCTTCGGAGCAAGAGCCGCTAATGGAGCTGTAATTATTAAAACAAAAACAGGGAGAGGGAAACCGATATTCAATTTCAATTCTTACTTAGGAATCAAGAAAGTTACCAATGTTCCTAAAATGACTAATTCTGATCAGTATATTGAGCTTTATAACGAAAAGCTGATGAATGATAACGGGAATCTTAATGGTGCAATTTCCAGAGCTAATTTCCCTGCTGATACAGATTGGTTTAATGAGATTTTCAGAACAAGTATCATTAACTCTAATGATTTCTCTGCTTCAGGAAGCTTAGGAAAGCTTAATTATTATGCAAGCATAGGAAATCTACAGGATGAAGGAAATATTGCTGCGGGACAGGGTATTAATTCAGGTTCAGGATTTAACAGACTTAATACAAAATTAAATCTTAGTTATAAGATTACGGATAACCTTACTATCGGGAATAATTTTACATTCTCTAAAATGCGTACCGATCAGGCAAAAAACCCTTTACTGAACGCTTATAATGCACCTCCTATTTTCTCTGTGATGAATCCGGGGACAGGAGACTACCAGTTCTTTAACGGGTATTCTATTCCAAACCCTCGTGCTGTTTTAGATCTATATCGCTCTCAAAACAGACAGGAGAGGTTATTGAACAATGTATGGGCTGAATATAAATTCTTGCAGGATTTTACTTTAAGAGTAAGCTATACAACGGACAATTATAATACAAATCTTTACGAATATACTCCTACATTTAATTATGTTCCTGTTTCTGATCAGAAGCCTAATAAGCTGATTACAAGAGATTCAAGAAACAGAAATTATATTTGGGACAATACATTAAGCTGGAAAAAATCATTAGGAGATCATAACCTTGAGATTCTTGCCGGTTTTTCCAGAACAAGAAATTCTTATTCCCAAACGTATTTAGAAGCACTTAATGTTAATTATGACGGAACCAATGCGTCGATGAATATTTTTAACGGGACCAATATTATTATGATTGACAAGGACGTAGAAGGCTATGATGTTGTACCTTATCAGGATAGAATTGAGTCTATGTTTGCCAGAGTAAACTATGATTATAAAGGAAAATATCTGATTAACGGATCGGTTCGTAGAGACGGTACTTCAAAATATTCTTCAGGAGACAGACACAGAGTATTTCCAGCGGTGAGTGCCGGATGGGTAATTTCCAAGGAGAACTTTATGAGCAATCAGAATGTATTCAGCCTTTTGAAGTTAAGAGCAAGCTGGGGTAAATTGGGTAATCCCGATGTAACCAGAGCTTATACTTTAAGAACAACAATTCTTAAAGAAGGTGCTTATTATGGAAATTCAGGAGCGCCTGCACAGACCATTGACAGAGTGATTGATCCAAATATTGGCTGGGAAACTACAACGGGTAGAGATATCGGTTTAGAAATGGGATTGTTCAATAACAAATTGAAAATTGATGCAACCTATTTTGATAAAGATACTAAGGATGTAGTATACGGTGTTACACAAGGAACGGTTTCGGGGGCAAGTAACTGGAAAAATTTTATTACCAATGCCTATTCATTTAATAACAGAGGTTTTGAAGTTTCAGTAAATTATGATACGAAAATTTCTGAAAAAGTGAAATTAGGAGTATATGGTAACCTTACTACTCTTAAAAATAAAATTACATCTGTATACCAAGGTTCATACCTTGAAACAGGAGCAAGTTTATTTGGAAACTCTATTGTAAGACTACAAAACGGACAGTCTGTAGGATCATATTATGGATATGAAGTAACAGGGGTATTCCAGACTGATGCAGAAGCTGCTGCTTCCGGTCAAACCGGAGCAAAAGCGGGATGGTTAAAATTTGCTGATATAGACGGAAACGGAGTAATTGACACCAGGGATAAAACATTCTTAGGAAGCCCGATTCCAAAAGGAACTTATGGATTCGGAGTTAATTTAAGTGTTCATGATTTTGATATTGCTGTAGACTTCCAAGGGGTATTCGGTAACAAAATTTATAACTATAACCGTGAACAGCGTTATGGAAATGAAAACTGGGATCTTGATTTCTACAACAACAGATGGCATGGTGCAGGAACTTCCAATGCATATCCAATGACTACCAATAACCAATCGGTTATTCTTCCAAGCAGTTTCTTTGTGGAAGATGGAAGCTATTTCAGAATCAGAAATATTACAGTAGGATATAACCTGCCTAAAGACTTTGCAAAATCTTTATTGCTTACTAAATTTAGATTGTATTTAAGCGCTCAGAACCCTTGGACAAGCTTTAAATATAATGGATTCTCTCCAGAGATTGTGAATACGGACAGAGTGCAAATGGGGGTTGATAATAATATTTATCCAATTTCAGCCATTTATACAATCGGTATGAACTTAACATTTTAATTAGAAGAACATGAAAAAAATATTTTTATCAATCGCTTTATTTTCACTTGTAATAAGTTGTAAAGACGATTATCTGGATATAAAACAGGAAGGAGTAACAGAAGCAGATTCCTTTTTCAAAACTCAGGATGATGCTATGCAGGCTACAAATGCAATTTATGTGTTTTTAAGAAGCTGGGAAAATTCTGCATTTCCTTATCAGTTTGTATTTGGTGTACCGGCAGATGATGTGGTAAAAGGATCTAATCCTGGAGACGCTTCTTTTATTAATGCGTATGACCAATTTACTTATACCGTAAGTGATGATGGAGTTAGAGGATATTGGATCGGACAATGGCAGGCGGTGAACAGATGTAATCAGGTGATTACAAATGTTCCTAAAATTGATATGGATGCCACTTTAAAAACAAGATTGATTGCAGAAGCAAAAATGCTGAGAGCTTATTTTTATTTTAACTTACTGAGAATCTACGGTGGTGTTCCAATCTTTGACGGAATTCCTTCTACTTATACCGTTCCTAGAAACTCTGCGGAAGAAGTGTATAACTTTATTATTTCGGATCTTACCAGTGCAGCAGAGATTCTTCCTCAGACTTATGCTGCTGCTGATCTTGGAAGAGTTACCAAGGGAGCTGCCTTAGGATTGCTTTCGAAGGTTTATCTTTATAAAAAAGACTGGCAAAAGGCTTATGATACTTCTAATCAGGTGATGTCTATGGGATATGATTTAGATCCTGACTTCAATCACTTATTCAGAATTGCAGGAGAGTTTGGAAAAGAATCTGTATTTGAAGTGAACTGTGATTGTTCCACTCAGTTCGGAGGAAGCCAATATGCAGAAGTGCAGGGCGTAAGAAACCAATTTGGATGGGGATTCTTTACACCTTCCCAAGCATTGGAAAATGCATTTGAGTCTGGTGATATAAGAAAAGAGCTTACTATTCTTAGAAATGGAGAAACTACTCCGGAAGGAGATCTTATTGCAATGGGGGATCCAAACTCTGTAACAACTTTTAATCAAAAAGTATATGTTCCTAAAGCTCTGAATAACAGTGCTTGTGCTTACGGATCAAAACAGAATATCAGAATTTTAAGATTTGCGGAAATCCTTCTAATTAATGCAGAGGCAGCTAACGAGTTGGGTAATACTGCTACAGCAATTGCTAATCTCAACAAAGTAAGAACCAGAGCTCAGTTGGGAGGTACAACAGCATCAACACAAGCCGCTCTAAGAACTGCAATCTGGCATGAAAGACGAGTGGAACTTGCTATGGAAGGTGACCGTTTCGTAGACCTTGTAAGAACGGGGCAGGCAGCTACTGTACTTTCTTCTTATGGATTCAAAGCAGGGAAAAATGAATTATTCCCGATTCCACTGGATGCAATGAATGCAAGTTTAGGATTGTTTACACAGAACCCTGGCTATTAAAATAAACCATAAACATTAGAGGAGAATGAAAGTTCTCCTCTTCTTTTAGTTAGAAACCCTATAAAAAGAGATCTCATGAAAAGGAACGTATTATCATTGGCTATCACCTCTTTATTTTTTGTGTATTCCTGTAAAAATTCTCCTGTGGCAAAACAGGAAGTTGGAAAAATCGAAGCTGTAAAAAGTACTATTACTGATGAACAGCTGATGGATAGAGTACAGAAAGATGCCCTGAAGTATTTCTGGGATTATGCAGAACCTAATTCAATGTTAGGAAGAGAGCGTTATCACGAAGATAATATTTATCCGGATAATGATAAACATGTTATCACTACAGGAGGTTCAGGTTTTGGGCTGGCAACTATTCTTGTGGGTACAGAAAGAGGATTTGTTCCGAGAAAAGAAGCCGTAAAAAGACTTACTCATATTATGGATTTCCTGGTTAAGGCAGATCGCCATAAAGGTGCCTGGTCACACTGGATCAATGGAGAAACCGGAAAGACTGTTCCTTTTGGCAAAAAAGATAATGGCGGGGATCTTGTGGAAACTGCATTCCTTACTTCGGGAATACTGATGGTCCGTGAATACTTTAAAAACGGAAACGAAGAAGAAAAAGCCCTTGCCGCAAAATGTGATGAGCTATGGAAAGGAATTCAGTGGAACTGGTATACAAAAGGAGGCGAGAAAGTTCTCTATTGGCACTGGTCACCGGAATACCAATGGGAAATGAACTTTCCTCTGGAAGGATATAATGAATGTCTTATTACCTATATTCTGGCTGCATCTTCACCTACCTATTCCATTGATGCTGAAACTTATTATAAAGGCTGGACGAGAAACGGAACTTACCTTACAGACAAAACAAAATATGGATTACCTCTGTATGTAAAACATAATTACGCTGAAGAATACGGCGGACCGCTTTTCTGGTCACAATATTCATACATCGGACTAGACCCTACAGGATTGTCTGATAAGCTTGTCAAAAACTATTTTGATATCAATAAAAATCAAACCCTTATCGACTACAAATATTGTGTTGAAAACCCAAAACAATGGAAAGGTTACGGACCCAACTATTGGGGATTGACAGCCGGTTATACCAGAAATGAGGACGGAAGCACAGGATATACGGCTCACATGCCTACGAATGATAACGGAGTGATAACTCCTACAGCTGCATTGAGCAGTTTCCCTTATACCCCGAAAGAATCAATGGCTTTCCTGAGATTTATTTATACTCAAAAACCTGAATTTATAGGATCCGCAGGCCCTTATGATGCTACCTCTATCAATTATAACAATTGGTTTACCCCAAGATATCTGGCGATAGATCAGGGAACAATAGCACCAATGATCGAAAACTACAGATCAGGATTCCTTTGGAAATTGTTTATGAATGCTCCTGAAATTCAACAGGGATTAAAAAAATTAAGCTTCCAGTCAGCCAAATATGGGATAAAGTAAATTCAATAGAATCGGGCTTTAGCCCGTTTAAAAATAAAAAGATTCAAATCCATGGCTTTAGCCAAAACCTAATAATATGAAATTAAAACTGAAACATCTCCCACTTTTACTGCTCCCACTTTCATTACAGGTGAATGCACAGGAGATAAAAGCAGAACTCAATAAAGAAATTAAAAGACAGGAAAAAATATCCTATATTCTGGATTATCCTCATAATACAAAAGGAAATGTACCATTAATAGTCTTTCTTCACGGTTCAGGAGAACGCGGAACTAATCTTGATTTAGTCAAAGCTCACAGTCCATTTACCTACAAAAACCTGATCAAAGAACCGGTAGCTATTCTCGCGCCTCAATGTCCGGAAGGAACATGGTGGGACACGGTTACCGTGTATAATCTGATCAAAGAAATTCAGAAGAAATATAAAATTGATGCTTCCCGTATTTATCTTACCGGACTTTCTATGGGAGGATGGGGAACATTAAAACTGGCAATGGAGCATCCTGAAATGTTTGCAGCAGTAGCTTCAGTTTGTGCTCCTACAGACCAGGTAATGACCGCTAATATTCATAAATTTAAGGATTTGAATATGAAAATATTTCATGGTGGAATGGACGATATTGTATTACCTACTAATGCATTTAATTTTTATCAAAAGCTGCATCCGGTAAATCCGACCGCAGAATTGGTTATTTTCCCGAATGACAATCACAATTCTTGGGATTCGGCCTATTCAAACCCACAGCTCTATGAATGGATGCTGTCTAAAAAGAAAGAAAAATAATCTGACACGCAATGATCGAAAGAAACCCATCGAATTAAAGCAAAAAAATATAAACAATAATTTAAGAAGATAGATTTATGAAAAAGTTAATTGTAATCGCCACCCTAGCATTGGCACCTGTATTTTCCGCGCAGGAAATGGTAACGAAGCCCGTTCAGTCTTATCAGACGGCTCAATATCAGGCTAAAAAGAAAGCTTTTGTAGACAATCTTTTATCTAAAATGACATTAGACGAAAAAATTGGTCAGATGAACCTGCCGACTTCCGGAGATTTTACTACAGGACAGGCACAAAGTTCTGATATCGGAAAGAAAGTAGAGCAGGGACTGGTAGGAGGTCTATTTAATATAAAAGGAGCAGATAAAATAAAAGCTGTTCAGAAAGTAGCTGTAGAAAAAAGCCGTCTGAAAATTCCTATGATTTTCGGAATGGATGTTATTCACGGTTATGAAACGACTTTCCCTATTCCTTTAGGATTAGCTGCTTCATGGGATATGAATCTTGTACAACAGTCTGCCAAAGTAGCCGCCAAAGAAGCTGCTTCAGACGGAATCAACTGGACTTTCTCTCCAATGGTAGATATTTCCCGTGAACCAAGATGGGGTAGAGTATCGGAAGGTTCCGGTGAAGATCCGTATTTAGGAAGTGAAATTTCTAAAAATATGGTATACGGTTACCAGGGGAAAGACCTTGCCAATGGAACCAATATCTTAGCATGTGTAAAACACTTTGCATTATATGGAGCAGGAGAATCCGGAAGAGATTATAATACAGTTGATATGAGCCATGTAAGAATGTTCAACGAATATTTTCCTCCTTACAAAGCTGCAGTAGACGCAGGAGTAGCTTCTGTTATGGCTTCTTTCAATGAGGTGGATGGCGTTCCTGCAACAGGAAACAGATGGCTTCAGACTGAAGTGTTAAGAAATCTATGGAAGTTTAAAGGCTTTGTAGTAACAGACTATACCGGTATCAATGAAATGGTAGATCATGGTATGGGAGATCTTCAGCAGGTTTCCGCTTTAGCTTTAAAAGCAGGCGTTGACATGGATATGGTTGGAGAAGGTTTTTTAACAACATTAAAAAAATCTCTGGCAGAAGGAAAAGTTACACAGGCTGAAATTGATATGGCGGCAAGAAGAATTCTTGAAGCAAAATATGACCTTGGTTTATTTGATAATCCATACAAACATGGAGATGCCAAATTAGCAGCAAAAGAAGTTTATAATATGGAAAACCGTAATATAGCAAGAAGTGCTGCTGCCCAATCAATGGTGTTATTGAAAAATGAAAATCAGGTATTACCTTTAAAAAAATCAGGAACGGTAGCGGTAATCGGGCCATTGGTTAATAATTCTATGAATATGGCCGGAACCTGGAGTGTTGCTACAAAACATGCTTCTTCAGTTTCTTTAATGCAGGGATTACAATCAAACTACGGAAAAGAAGTTAAGTTTTTATCGGCAAAAGGAGCAAACATAGATTATGATGCTAAATTAGAAGAAATCTATGCAGCTCACGGGAAGAAAACAGACAGAGACAACCGTTCCAAAGAAGAACTTTTAAAAGAAGCTGTGGACGTTGCGAGCAAAGCTGACGTTATTGTTCTGGCAATTGGAGAATCTGCAGAAATGAGCGGAGAATCTTCTTCAAGAACAGAAATTACCATTCCTCAGTCTCAGGTTGATTTATTAAATGAACTAAAGAAAACCGGAAAACCTATTGCAATGGTTCTTTTCACAGGTCGTCCATTAGCTTTAACTAATGTAAAAGATACTCCGGATTCTATTTTGAATGCATGGTTTGCAGGATCTGAAGCAGGAAATGCAATTGCAGATGTTCTGTTCGGAAAAGTAAATCCATCAGGAAAACTTCCGATGACCTTCCCAAGAAGTCTTGGTCAGGTTCCCATTTATTATAACGCTAAAAATACGGGCCGCCCATTGAGCCAGGATAAAGTAGATAAATGTACTTACGAAAGATTCCGTTCCAACTATATGGATGAGTGTAATACACCGTTGTATTCTTTTGGTTATGGATTAAGTTATACAAAGTTCAATTACTCTGATATTACAGTATCCAATACCAATCCGAAAGGAGATCAGGCGATTCAGGCATCCGTTACAGTAACCAATAATGGAAATTATGATGGTGCTGAGGTGGTTCAGCTATATATTAGAGATATGGTAGGAAGTATTACAAGACCTGTAAAAGAATTGAAAGGCTTCCAGAAAGTATTTTTGAAAAAAGGAGAATCCAGAAAAGTAACTTTTGATATCACTCCTGAAAATTTGAAGTTCTACAACGGAGACTTGAAATATGACTGGGAATCAGGCGAGTTTGATATTATGATCGGAACCAGCTCTGCTGAGGTGAAACACTCAAAAATCAATTGGACGAAATAATAAAGGAAAAAGTTTTCACAGAAATGTGTATTATGTCTTTTTTGGCATGATTTTTAATAATACCTCGATAATTACTATTATATGCAAATCGACATGAAAAAAACAATTTTATTAAGTACAATGTTTCTGGGCTCTTTAGCACTCGCGCAAACAACTCAAATAAAAGGTGGTGACAGGGATGCACACGGTTGTATTGGTTCGGCAGGGTATACTTACTCTCAAATCAAGAAAGACTGTGTAAGAACTTTTGAACAGAAAATTAAACTGACTGAGGTAGCCCCAAAAGAAAGTTATACTTCAATAGCTGCCGTTATTTTCAGTAAAGACATGAAAAAAGCTGAGGTTTTCATTAAAGATGCTGATACAGGAAGTATTATTCTTACCAGAGCAGGCGGTAAAGCCAAAGCATGGAAAAAGGATGGATATGTATTGGTTCCTTACAAAAAAAGCGGATATCAGCTTAAAAAGGATAATATTGTAATCTATCAATAAGATCAGATTTCAAAAAATGAAAAACCACTCGGAAGAGTGGTTTTTTTTGTACCTTAGAGGAATGAACTAATACCCTGTTTCGGGATTTAGTTCTACCAGCCAGAAAACAAAAATTTTACATATGAAAAAAACAATTTTATTCAGCGCAATGTTCCTTGGATCCTTAATTTTTGCACAAAAACAAGCTCCTGTTTTAGGAGGTGACAGAGATGTTCACGGTTGTATTGGTTCTGCAGGATACACCTATTCACAATTAAAAAATAATTGTATACAAACTTTCAATCAAAAAATAAAGCTGAAAGAAGTAAACTCAGATAAAAGTTATACCTCAATGACAGCAATAATTTTTACTAAAGACATGAAAAAAGCTGAGGTTTTTATTCCGGATGGAGCTGCGAAAAGCATTATCCTGAATAAAGAGGGAAAAGGGAAGATCTGGAAAAGCGGAACTTATATTAAAGACAGCTATGTTTTGACTCCTTATAAAAAAAGCTACCAGATTAAGAAAAATGATGAAATAATCTATCAGTAAAATAAAATTCACCAAAAATAAGAAGCCACCCGGAAGGGTGGTTTT
This sequence comes from Chryseobacterium sp. S90, assembly GCF_047444895.1. Classification (NCBI taxonomy): domain Bacteria; kingdom Pseudomonadati; phylum Bacteroidota; class Flavobacteriia; order Flavobacteriales; family Weeksellaceae; genus Chryseobacterium; species Chryseobacterium sp. S90. The sequence goes on from NZ_JBLGCX010000003.1 coordinate 319,497, forward strand.
TTCGTATAATATCAATTGATACGTTTGAAGTAGAGTTATTTTATTTTCAAAATTTAATTTTTCTGATAAATATATTTTTAACGCGACACGTATTGTCGTTGTGTGTAGATAATTTTGCATCTAATAAGACAAATATTAATATAAATAAAAGAGGATTTAATAATAAATAGTATGATTTACAGCATACCACACTAAAGTTATTTTAGTGTCTTAAAAAGTGTTAAATTTGCGAAGTTTTAACAAACTAATTACTAACTCAAAAAACAGCAAAGTGTGAGAAAACTTTATCTCAGTGCATTTTCTTTATGCACAATTTTGGGCGTATCTGCTCAGGAAGTGGTGTGGCAGAAAGATATCAAATCCTCTACCCAGGATTTTCTTAGCCAGGTTACCACAACAATCGATCAGCAGTATCTTATCACGGGAAGTTCTATACAGTCGGGAAGTGGTAAGCTGGAGGCTGGAAATAAACAAAACAACGGCTATGATTTTCACCTTGTAAAATTGAATCAGCAGGGTGAAGAAGTCTGGGAGAAATATTTCTCAGGACAAAACCATGATTACTTATCAACTACTGTAACCACACAAGATGGAGGTTTTCTATTGGCCGGGACTTCCTATTCTGGAAAAGGACTGGATAAAAAAGAGGATTCTAAAGGAGGATCAGATATCTGGCTGATCAGAATCAATGAATTTGGAGATGAATTATGGCAGAAAACCTTAGGAGGTTCTTCTGATGAAGAAGCAAAATCAGTGATCCAGACTACTGATTTAGGATTTTTTGTTGCCGGAAATGTACAGAATGCTGCAAAGGGTTATGGCTCAAAAGATGTCTGGATTACCAGAATCGATAAAAACGGAAAAGAACTCTCACAGTTAATTTTAGGCGGAAAAGGTCTTGATGAAGTTGAAAAAATGATTCCAACAAAAGATGGTGGAGCGTTATTGGGAATTTATTCAAGGAGTTCCGAGGTTCGTGTTTCTGGATCTGAAAAGGAGTCCGGGATGCAAGATGCGGGTTCCGTGTCAAACGGTCAAAATTCGAATCCCGTATCCCGAAATTCGAAACAAACTGAAAACTTTGGTGAAGGCGACTACTGGATCGTCAAGTTAGACAAAAACGGAAAAGTAGAATGGGAAAAGAACTTTGGAGGGAAGGGAGATGATCATATCAGAACACTGGCTTTAACTTCAAATGGATTCATCGTTGGAGGAGAATCAAGATCAGAAAGATCAGGAAACAAAACGGTTGGAATTGAAGAAGGAACAGATCTTTGGCTGATTTCTTTGAATGAAAGAGGTGATGAGCAGTGGCAGAAATCCTACAATTTCAAAAACAGAGATATCCTGATGGGAATGAGTGTCCTTCATTCAGCAGATGACAAATCTTCCAAAGGAATTTTATTAGGAGGCTATACTCAGGCAGAAGGAAGAATACAAACCGACGATGAAACCTTCTGGATGCTTTACCTTGACCAGAACGGAAATGAGCAGTGGAGAAAACATGTGAAAGGAGAATCCAGACAAAAAGAAGAAAGACTTTCAGATTTAAAGCTGAACAGAGACGGTTCTATTGTTCTGGCAGGAACAAGTGCAGAAGAATTAGGCAAAGAAAATTGGAAGATTGTAAAGCTGGGAGACAAGCAGGTTGATCAGTTGATTGAAAAATATGCCATCAAAATCTATCCAAATCCTGTATCAGATTATGCTTATGTAGAAATCGGCTTTGATTTCAAAGAAGCTGATATTCTGCTATATGATATAAGTGGAAGACAGCTTCAGAGTATTAAAACAAAAAATAGAGTGACTAAGATTATTACTCAGGCACTCATTCAGGGAGCTTATCTAATCACCATAAAAACCGATACTAACAAAACAGCGAATGCTAAATTAATTAAGAAATAAACACGATGAAGAAAAGACAATTAAGTATAAAAAATAGAGTAGTAACATCTGTATTTGCAACATTAACGGCTTCCATTTATTTTGGTCAAAGTAATATACCTGTCATAAAATCTCCTCAAACTTATAGTATTGAAAAGTTTGGAAATATTCCTGTCAGTTTAAATACTGGTAGCGTTGCTTATGATGTCAATCTTTTTAGTTATGGTGATCTTTACAATGGAAATACTTATGATATAGGGCTAAGATACTATGGAACTGGATTTGTCCCATCTAAAAAATCCAATTATGTTGGATTAGACTGGTCATTAGATATAGGAGGATCAATCAGTAGAGAAGTGAGAGGATTACCTGATGATTTTTTTAGTGACTGGCCACAATCTTCAAATAGTTTGTATGGGTATTTAGAAGGTGTTAAAACATCTGGTAAAATAAATTATGATATTTATAATCAAAATTATAATATGCTTACTAGTGGAAATGGAGGAATAGGTATTAAAACAGGAACCTACAGTTTTGAAATTGAACCCGACAAATTCAGCTTCAATTTTATGGGAAATAGTGGATATTTTTTTATTGGAAATGACATGAAGCCTATTATAGTTTCAGATAATAAAAATCTGAAAATTGATGTTTCACAATTATCGTCCAAGCAGCCTCTTAATTCCCAGTTAACAAATGGTTCAAAATGTCTGACAAAACCTACCACTATGATCATTACAGATGAAAAAGGTATAAAATATTATTTTGGGGGAAATTATGAAAATTTAGAAATTTCTTATAATCTTTTACCACAACAGTCTTCAGAAAATAGATTTACTATTACAGCATGGAATCTTTATAAAATTGAGTATCCTAATTCTAATATTCTGGAAATAAAGTATAGAGTAGAAAATGCTAAAATTGCTGATAGAAATTTCTGCATGGACAGAGATATTATTACTTGGGCACAGGAACCATTCTTATTAATGTTTGATCATAATATGATTTCTAAACAGGAAATCACTGCGACCAATGATAATTATAATACAAGTAGTGGAAACTTATTATTTGATGGTACTATCTATTGGGGAAATACAAGTACATATGCCAACGGTGTAACAAATACATACTCTGCTACAAAAAAAAGCTTTCCCAGTTCAATTACATTGAATGGGAAAAATTTAGTAACATTTAATTTTGAAAGATTTGAGAAAGCTGCTACTTATAACATTCCATCTTTAAAGCTCAGAAACATATTGTTCTATGATATTACTGGAACTAATATTGTGAAAGAAGTTGGATTAGACTATTACCGATACAAAGATTATTTCTTTCTTGAAAAAGTAAAGATGTTTAAAAAAGATCCTCAATTACAGGATTTTTTGCAAGAATATAATTTTGATTATTATAATAAAAGTACACTTCCCGATGAAACTTCAGTATTAGTTGATTATTGGGGATATTTCAATAATAAGCCCAGAATGAATATGATTCCAAATTTCACAATAAATAAGAATACTGGAGACTATACCATAACGGATAATACAAGAGAAGCTGATTCTTCATTATGTTCAATATCACTTCTTAAAACCATTACTTACCCTACTAGAGGAAAGAGTGAATTTATTTATGAACCACATCAATATAGTGAAAAAATTGATAGAAATTCCTCCTCTCAATTTAAAAATACATTGATTCAATCACAAGGAATTGTAAGTGGTGGACGTATTAATAAAATTATTAACTATTCAAATGATGGAACTAAAATAGGAACTAAAGAATATAAATATATAAGTAATTATTCGCCTACTGGAGTTAATACTAATTCAAGTGGAATTCTCTCCAGTTTTTACCGGAATGTAATTTATGGAAAGGCAGAACTTCCAACCGGTACTTATGAGGAACTGAATGCATATTCAGATAACTTTATTGAAACAGCTATGAATTCATTCCCTGTTCAATACTCTGAAGTTACGGAAATTGAGAACAATAAAGGATTCGTAAAGTATTATTTTACAGACTATAAGATGTACCCGGATAGTCCAGCATATAAAAGTGTTGATAATAATCTAGGTATATTGGATATAAACTATTTTCCACCCAATATGGCTAATATCAATTTACCTTATCGGTCAAACAATTACAAAAGAGGAAAACTATATAAACAGGAAGTATATGATCAGAATTTTATGAAGCTTAAATCTTCAAATACCGAATTTATGGATGTTTCTGAAATTTTGGCTGGTAATTTTGCCACTTATGTAGCAGATAGATTAAGAACAAAATATTTTTTTAAACTATTCGGAGGTTCGTTCTCACTGAATCAAACTATTTCTGATGATATTGTTAATAATAAAATATTAACCTCTAGGTCAGAATATTTTTATAATGGTATTAATAAGGTAAACTTATCTAAGGTAAAAAATACCGATATTAATGGTAAGATTACTGAAACATATTATCAGTATGCACATGATAAAGGAAACCAGAAGTTAATCGATGCTAATATTGTAGATACCTCTCTAGAAACATCAGTATTGGAGAAACAGAATATCAATGTTGCGGGGAAAATTATATCAAAAATTGAAACGAAATACGATAATCCAGCAAATATTTATCCCAGTTCATCTGTATCTTATGATCTTCAAACCCTGAGTTCAGCAACTACAGAAATTACTTACGATCAATATGACAGTAAGGGTAATATTCAGCAATACACCACCAAGGACGGTCTTTCAACAGTAATTATCTGGGGTTATAACCAAACCCAGCCCATTGCAAAAATAGAGGGTGCAAAACTATCTGATATCCAACAATCATTTATTGACAGTATTGTTAATGCTTCTGACACTGATGCTTTAGCAGGGCGTAATAATGATGAATCTGCTGTATTGTCGGTATTGAATTCATTCAGAAATAGTTTGCCAAACTATCAGATCACTACATACACCTATGATCCATTAATCGGAGTTCGAAGTATCACTCCACCATCAGGTATCAGAGAAGTATATCTCTATGACTCAGCGAACAGGCTTAAAGAAATCAGAGAAAACAGCCAGACAGGAAACTTATTAAAAGAATTTAAATATAACTACAAACAATAAAAAAACTTAAATTATGAAAAAAATACTATTCATTGCAGGAATTTTAGCAACTCAATTATCTTTTGCCCAACAAGGAGTATTCTCTGATGTAACTATTCAGAGTCCTTCTCCTATCCTATATTTAAAAAGAAGTACCAATGATGGAGGATTTATCCGTGGGATTCAAACCCAATATTTTAATGGAACTAATGGGTGGTTTTTTGGTGATTTGCATGGCAGCCAGTGGATTGTATCCAAAGGAGATTATACCAATCCAAAACTTGTCATCAATGACAGTAACGGATATGTTGGAATAGGAACGGTGACCCCCTTAAGTCAGCTTCATGTAGCAGGCACTATTATGGCAGGAGCTGGTGATTCTGTGACCGGAATTAATGCTTTTTCTATCCCTTACGCCAGTGGTTCGATGAATAACTGGGGAGCATTACGAAGCACAGGCTCCTCTTATATGAGTTATGGCGTAAAAGCCAATGGTACAAATGTAGGATGGCTTTCAAGCAGTGGGGAAGGGAACTTTGTAAAAACAGCCCTTACGCTTGATAATGAAGGTTTCAGATTATTGGCATCTTCTTCCCAACAAGTAGCCATAGATTCACCTGTTTCGATGCCAGAAATCATGAGAATTTCTTCTACCGGAAATGCCTTACTACAAGGTAAGCTGGAAGCCAAAGAAATCAAAGTAACGCTCACTCCAACCGCAGACTTCGTATTTGAAGAAAACTACAACCTTCCCAATCTGGAAGAAGTAGCTAAACATATTAAAGAGAAAAAGCACCTTCCCGAAATAGCTTCTGCCAGGGTAATGGAAAAAGAAGGCGTAAATGTTGGCGAATTTCAGATCAAATTATTACAGAAAATCGAAGAGCTTACCCTGTATGCCATTAAACAAGAGAGACAGTTGAAAGACCAGCAGGAAAAAATACAGAAATTAGAAGGAGAAAATTCAGAACTGAAAAACGTTGTTTCAGAAATTAAAGAATTGAAAGAACAGTTTCTTATGATGAAGTCCCATACAACCCCATTAAAATAGTACAATGTATAGAAAAATATATATAAGCATTGGGTTGCTATGGAGTCTTCATCACTTTGGACAGGTGGTTTTAACCGCTCCTCCTGCTCCGAATACTGAAGTAGTAGACCCTCAGAGTATACGGATGCTTCCAGGGTTTAAGTTCAGTTCCGCCAATGGAACTTTCCGGGCTTATATTGGAGGATCATCATCTGGCAATGGGGAAACTTATACTCCCATTACAGTCAATTATTCGTCCAATATTCCCACGACTGAAAACTATATTTATACCAGACAGTATTTAGTACCGACTGCGGTTTCAGACGGATCTCTTCAACAAATACAAAGTGTTCAGTTTTTTGATGGGTTGGGAAGGCCGAAACAATCTGTGAGTATTAAATCTACTCCTACCGGAAAAGATCTGGTAACCCCTATTCCTTATGATAATTTTGGAAGGCAGGTTGATAGCTGGCTGCCAGTTCCTATGAACACATTGAGTGGAAATATCCAGACCAATGTAGAAGGCAGTGCAAACAGCTACTATCAGTCCAATGGTATCAATGATTCTTTTCCTTTTAGCCACAAAACCCTTGAAAATTCTCCACTAGATAGAATTTTAAATCAGAAAAATCCGGGAACTGACTGGCAGAACAAACCGGTTGTTTTTGGATATGAAACCAACACGACGGGTGAGGTTAAAAAATTTACCACTGTTACCACATGGGTTGATGGAGCCACTTCTTCTCAGCTTGTATTATCCGGAAGCTATGGGGACGCACAGCTGTATAAAAATACGGTAACCGATGAAGACAATAATAAAACCATAGAATTTAAAAATGGTCAGGGGCAAACCCTGTTGGTAAGAAAAGTCATCAGTTCCTCAGAAAATGCAGATACCTATTATGTTTATAATGAATATGACCAGCTGGCATTTGTTATTCCCCCTTTAGCTTCTGCCGGTGCAAGCGTTTCAGGTTCAGCACTGGAACATCTGTGCTATCAGTATAAATATGATGGTAAAAAAAGACTGGTAGAAAAGAAACTTCCCGGAAAAGGCTGGGAGCAAATGGTATACAACAAAAAAGATCAGATTATCCTGTATCGTGATATTGCCCTCAAAAATGGAATTGCAAACTTTTCAGCTGACCAGTCATGGATCTTTACGAAATATGATCGTTTCGGAAGAGTAGTGTATACAGGAATTTCAAGAGATACCAACTCAAGAAATACAATACAGAATACTATTGATAATCAATCTACTGATACTTATGAAACCCGCGGAGGAAGTCTTACCCTGAACGGAATCAGTATTGAATATGGTAGTGCTTCGTATCCTACAACTATTGATAAGCTTCTTACAGTAAATTATTATGATACCTATCCTCAGGGAGCACCAGCAGTAAGTACAGTCATAGGGCAGGAAGTATTGCCTCAGACTACACAGAATTCAGATGTAAGTACTAAAAGTCTACCAACAGCATCTTATACTAAAAATGTTGAAAATGACGGTTGGACAAAAGTCTATACATATTATGATAAGAAAGGAAGGCCAATTGCAACGCACTCTTTGAGCCACCTTGGAGGATATACGAAGACCGAAAGCTTACTGAAGTTTTCAGGAGTACCGGAGTACAGCCTTGTTGAACATAAAAGATCTGCAAACGAGACAAAAATAAACATCAAAGAAACCTTTGAATATGATCACCAGGAAAGATTAGTCAGACATTGGAATCAGGTGAACGGAGGTTCTCAGGAATTGTTGGCAGAAAATCTGTATAATGATCTGGGGCAATTGCGGACTAAAAATGTAGGAAATACCACAGGCAGTCCACTACAGAGTGTCAAATATGCCTACAACATTAGAGGCTGGATGACAAAAGTGAATGATCCTGCCAATTTGCAAAATAAACTTTTTGCTTATGAACTTCGTTATAATAACCCTAGCAGTCAGTTTTCAGGTTCTGCCAGATATAATGGAAATATTTCTCAGATGTCATGGATTACACAGAATGATGCGGTACTGAGAAATTACTCCTATGAATATGACGCTCTTAACCGACTTAAAGAAGGACGTTTCTGGGATGCCATGAATTTAGAAAGAGGAGAATACCACGAGCAGCTGACCTATGACCTTAACGGAAATATAAAAAGTCTTTTAAGAAGAGGAAAACAGCTTCCGGGATACACAGCCCCTGAAGTAATGGATAATCTTGAATATCACTATGAAAATGGGGAGCAAAGTAATAAGTTATCTTACTTAAAAGAAATCGGAACAGGAAATGCCATCAGTGGATATCCTTTAGCCTCAGGAAGTACAGGAAATACCATTACTTACGATGTAAATGGTAATATGACCACTCAATTGGATAAAGGAATTTCTTCCATCCAATATAATTATCTAAATTTACCAGGAAAGATTACCCAAAACTCCAAAGTAACAGATTATATTTACCGAGCAGATGGAGTGAAGGTAAGAAAGGTTTTCGGAACAGAAACAACTGATTATCTGGATGGTTTTCAATATACTAATTCCATATTGAAATTCTTCCCTACAGCAGAAGGGTATTTTAATGTTGAGACCGGAAAGTATGTATACAATTATACAGACCACCTTGGAAATACCAGATTGAGCTACGCTAAGAATGGAGCAGGAACAGAGATCATTGAGGAGGGTAATTATTATCCTTTTGGATTAAAGCATGAGGGATATAACGGATTAACAGGAAATCCAGCATATAAGTACAAGTACAACGGAAAAGAACTCCAAGAAACAGGGATGTATGATTATGGAGCTAGGATGTATATGCCGGATTTGGGAAGGTGGGGTATTGTTGATCCGTTGGCGGAGAAAACAAGAAGATGGACACCTTATGTTTATGCAGGAGATAATCCTATGAGATTTATTGATCCTGATGGTAGAACTTGGGGAGAGCCAAAAGACCAAGAAAGATTAACAAAAAATGTTAATAATAGAATTGATAAGCTAAACAAAAGCAATGCTGATATTCAGGCAAAAATTGATAAAGGAGGATTAAGCGATAAAAAACTTACAAAATTAAATGCTGAATTAGCTGAAAATAATAAAATGCTTGGAAACATGAATCAGTCCCTTAAAGACATTCAGACTATTGCAAATGCCAAAGAAGTATTTTATCTGACTGGTCCTAGCCAGTCTGATGGAACACATGGCGTGATAAAAACGACAGATAAAGATGGTAAAGAGAGAATAAATATAGAAGGAACTGCAACAGGATTGCATTTACATGAAATACGTCACGTTGGACAAGGTTATGAAGCAGGAGGTATGAAATTTAATAGTAAAGGACAATTGCTAAATCCAGCAAAATTAACTAATGGAAAAATAGATAAAGCTCAAGGGAGAGGTTTTGAAGTTGAAGCTTACAAAACGGGATATTCTTTTGATACAAGTAGCTATCCTTTACCTGCAAAATCTTTAGATGATATTAATGATAAATCTTTAATGGATATAAAGACTAGTGACGGAACAGTTGTATATGAAAAATTAGACAGTAAATAATATGAAAAATATAATTAAATTTTTATTAATATTTGTAATATCTTGTAAATCATTAACTACTGTATCCGAAAAAGAAAACGTTACAGGAATATATAAATTAGAAAATCAAGTTTTGTATCAAGCATTATCTGACAATAATAATTATGGTCATTTAATATTAAAATCAGATAATACATACATATTATCACACGCGCCTGCTAATTTTAGTCCTACCATTGAACAGTGTGATTATGCCTCAAAAGGGCAATGGAAACAGATAAGTAATGATATTGTTGATATAACCAGTGAAAACTATTATTTAAAGCAAGATGGATTTAAATATGAACTGAAAAAAGAAAAAAAATCATCAAATGATAGTATTTATCTTAAAATAATTTTTCCAGAAGATTATCATCCAGTCAAATTTACTTATCGTTTCAATGATGGGAAGTGGTATACAACAAATAAAAAAGAGATTGTTTTGTCTAAAGATAAGTATTTATTAATGAACCCTGCAAATATAAATCGGATTGGTCTTAGATTAGATGTTGATGATGTTTCAGGAGTTACTCTTTACAGGAGCAGAACAATGTTTGAAATACTTAGAGAGGATATAGATACAGATAAGTATAATTATATCACAATTAATTTGCCACATTTTAATCAGTGCTTTTTTGATTTTGAGCCGTATTATCATAATTACATTTTTATAAAAAATAAAAATACTTTAATGTGGAAAGGGGAAAAATGGATAAGACAATAAATAAAAACTTATTATTTGAGTTTCGTTTTACTGTAAACGTGTTTATGTAACCTACAAGAATTACAAAGTATATGGCACTCATGGGGTTTTAAAAACAACTGGTGAAGATGGTAAGGAAAGAATCAATATTGAAGGATCTAATACCTCATTGCATTTGCATGAATCTCGTCACGTAGGTCGTAGGTCAAGGGTATGAAGCTGGAGGTTTAAGATTTAACAAGAGCGGTCAATTGCTTAATCCTGCCATAACTAAAGATAAGCAAGATTATGCAAAAGGAAGAGCATTAGAAGTTGAAGCTTATAAAGTAGGTTTCTCATATGATGAAAGTAGCTATCCTGTATCAGCAAATTCTTTAAATGATATTAATGAAACAACATTAATGCAGATTGGTGATGGTACAACATATAAAGCATTAGAAAATCCTAAAAAGAAATAAAATGAATAAAATTGTTATAAGCGCGATTGTGATTTTGACTATACAAATTTTTAATGCTCAAAAATTTAAAGACGATTTTAAAACCGGAGTTTATATTAAAAAAAGATCGAACAGATAAAATAGAGTTTAAGAATAATGGCTTATATATTCTTTACAATACGCAGAATTTGGGACATTTAGCTTTAGATCAATGTGATATTTTATCTACTGAACAGTGGAAAAAAATAAGTAATGATGTTTTAGACTTGACTAGTGAAAATTACTATAAAGAGCAGCCAGGATATAAATACGAATTAAAAAAGGTAATAAAGGCTCTCAAGATAGTATTTATATAGATATTCAATTATCAAAAGACTTTGAAACATCAATACCAACACCAGAGTTTAATATTTTGTTTAATTATTATACATCTAAACAAATTGAAACTAAAAACAATAAAATTGTAATCTCAAAGAATGAATATTCCCTTTTTGGTATGAATAATCAATTTTCCTTGGCTTTAATTTTTAAACCTAGTGGGAAAACATTCTATTACAATCGATTAAGATACAGTATTTTACCAGATTATATTTTAGATGTAGGCAATAGCAATTATTTTATAATAAATTTACCTTATTTTGATCAGTGTTTTTATGAATTTGAACCTTATTATCATAGTAATGTATATATAAAAAATAAAAATATTATAATATGGCAAGGAGAAGAATGGATAAATTTATAATAATAAAAATCCCTATCTCACCCGCTGGCACGAGCGTCTCGCTCATATCCACAAGTAAAACAAAAACACTGTTACCACAGTGTTTTTTTAGTATCTTGGTCAACAAAAAAAGGAAAAATGATAAAATACCTGTTCATTCTTTTTCTATGTACAGTTGTTTCTGTTCAAGGGCAGCAGACTACTTCTACAATTGCTAAAACTCCGGATAATTCTTATGATATCGAGGATAGTGTGATGATAAAAACCAGAGATGGAGCGATGATTTCGGCGATGATTGTAAAGAAGAAAGGGGAGAAAGAACCTCTTCCAGTGATTTTTCAGTTTACCATTTATGTTCGCGATACAGGGCGGGATCTTCAAAGTTTGAAGAATGCTGCTGATAAAGGGTATATAGGGGTTATGACTTATGCCCGTGGTAAAAGACTGAGCCCGGATGATATAAATCCTTATGAATTTGAAGCCAATGATACGTATGATGTGATAGATTGGATCAGTCAGCAGAAATGGTGTAATGGAAGTATAGGAATGTATGGAGGCAGTTACAATGGTTTCAGCCAGTGGGCAGCTTGCAAAACACTTCATCCGGCATTGAAAACGATTGTTCCTTATGTAGCAAACCGTCCTGGAATGGGACTTCCTATGGAAAATAACATTTTCATTAATCCCAATTATGAATGGGCGTTTTATGTAGGAAACAACAAGTATCTGGACAATGAAACAGGAAATGATAGAAAGCGTTTCAGAGCAATGATGTTTAACTGGTGGGATAAAGGAGAAGCATATCATAAAATGGACAGTATTGATGGTACTCCAAACAGATGGTTTCAACGATGGATAAGCCATCCGGATTTTGATGAATACTGGCAAAAAATGGCTCCCTATAAAGAAGATTTCAAACAAATCAATATTCCGGTTCTGGCTTTTGATGGCTATTATAATGATTCCCAGAATTCCAGTATTTATTATCTTAAAGAATTGCAGAAGTATAGCCCAAATACTCCATTTTATCTGATTATTGGCCCATATGGACATTTTGGAACCCAACAAGGAGGCGAAAAAGAAGTGAACGAATACAAAGTGGATGATGTCGCTCTCTTTGATATTAATAAAATCACCTACGAATGGTTTGAACATATCCTGAAAAATGGACCGAAACCATCAGCTCTTAAAAATAAAATCAATTATGAAGTAATGGGAGCCAATGAATGGCGCAGTGCTCCCTCCTTTGAAAAAATGAACAATGATGTTCTGAAATTTTATCTTTCTAATCAAAAAAAGGATGGAACGTATTTTCTGGATTCGAAAACTTTCAATAAAAATACATTCCTTTCACAAACAGTTGACTTTAAAGATCGAAAATTAAGCGGCAATAGCGATTATTATCCATCTCCAATAGAGAAAAATGAGCTGGATAAAAGTTCAGGTTTCATTTTTACCAGCAATCCGGTAGAAAAACCAGTGATTGTGAACGGCTCTTTTTTAGGAGGGCTTCATATTTCTATTAATAAAAAAGATGTGGATGTGGGAGTGACTTTATATGAATTGACTCCCGAAGGAAAATATTTTCATTTGTCATATTATATTGGAAGAGCCAGCTATGCAAAAGATATTACCAAAAGAAATCTTCTGAAGCCTGGAGATAAAACCTGGATAGAATTCACCAATAGCCATTTTGTAAGCAAAAAACTTCAGAAAGGAAGTAGAATTGTAGTGAAAATTGATGTTAATAAAAACCCGTTTTCACAGTTGAATTACGGAACAGGAAAAGACGTCAGTACAGAAACCATAAAAGATGCTTCCGTTCCTTTGAAAATCAAATGGTACAATGATAGTTATGTTAAAATACCGGTGTTAAATGAAGAGTAAAAATAGTATTACCGCAATTATATATTTATTGAAATTTTGTGGAATTATCATAGTAATTGATATTATATATAATATTATAGTTTCTCATCAATTAAAATCAGCTAACATAATATTTGATGTTATTTTTGGTTTTCTATATTGGATATTATTTATTTTTTCTGGGAGACTTCAAAAGTAATATTTTGAGCCCTCGTTTCTCTTTATGTTCATAGATAAAATAAGGTCATTGCACTGCAATAGTTTTTATTGTTACCCTAAGAAAAATTTCCCAAACTGTTGTTTCAATGGTCTGTAGCCATTTTGAATACATTTATCTTTATCAGTAAAGCAGAAGTGTAAAATTTTATATTTTTGAACCCAATTTTAAATCCATTTAATTAAACTAATAATCACATAAACTAATGATATCATTCAACCTACATCTTATTCTAAAACTGATGAGTCGGTTTTTGTTTCATACATTAATAATTTTCAGCATAAATCTTTTATATTTTTTAATAGTATATTATAATGTTTTTAAACTGGACAGACTTATAAATGTGTCTAAAGTTAAAGATAGTGTTACCGCAATGGAGAATATGATGATTATTGTATATCTTGTTCCAGTTTTGCTTTCATATATGTATTATGTTATTTTTATTTATCGGAAGGAGAATTTATTTTTTAAAATTAGTTTTTTTATTTTGGCATTTGCATTATCCCAACAGTCCTATTCTTACTGGATAAAAAATGTATTAGACTAAATATAATGACTGGGAAAATAAAAATAATATTGAAAATATTACAATGGATAAGTATTCTTTGCTTTCTGTTTCTTGTACTGTATTTATTAATGACACTTGGTAGTAGCCACACTATTCCCTTTCAAACTTATTTTACATTAGGAATTTCAATAGTGTTGTCAATTGGTCTCTATTTTTTTATTGGATTTATTAGAAGAAGAAACTGAACTTCCTGTCTATTTAATAATGGCAGTTTATGATTGTTTTTTAGAAATTACTAAAATGTAAGTCGTATAAAATTAATTTGTTATGTTTTTTTGTCCAAAAAATCTGTATATTGGAACTACCAAATTAAAGCGTAATCCGAAAAGCATATAGAGTAGGAAAAAAATCAAAAAATGTTATCATGAAAAATCTAAGAAAACTTTCAAAAAGAGAATTGAAAATTGTTCAGGGAGGTATCCCAATGTGTCTGCCGGGATATTTTTGGTGTTCATTTGTAAAAAAATGTATTCCTGTAGGATCATCATGCGGGCTTATTGATTAATTTGATTCATGAAAATAATGTAAAAAACAGGCTGTCTCAGAAATGGGATAGCCTATTTTATGTTCTATTCATTAATTAACTTAGGAATCAGGAGCGTTAAGAAAATTTAAATGAAATCCGTTAAAAAATTCCACTGTCTGAGCATGGACGAAATTTAGAGCCGAAGAAGAAGCATGTGATCCATGCGAGTTTGGAAATTTTAGGAGTACATTTAAATTTTAGCAGATGATTCCAGCCTTGAACTTTTGCATACTTTTCCTTTAAGGCAAAAGTTTAAATGAAAATCTTTTATTTGATTCGGAATATGGTTGAAAAATCATAAAAGCAGGATTTTTATCTCTCACTGAAAAACCGTATTTTTGTACATCTAAAAAGTAAAAGAACGAATGAATTCCTACAAAAATCCATTGGAAGAGCGCTACTCCAGTGAAGAAATGTTATTTAACTTCTCACACAATAACAAATTCCAGAATTGGAGAAAGCTTTGGATAGCTCTTGCTGAAATCGAAAAAGACCTTGGACTTGAAATTACAGACGAGCAGATCGCTGAGTTAAAAGCTAATGCTGAAAACATCGATTACGTAAAAGCTGCAGAGTACGAAAAAAAATTCCGTCATGATGTAATGGCTCACGTTCATGCCTATGGTGATGTGGCGCCTTCAGCAAAAGGAATTATTCACCTGGGAGCTACTTCGGCTTTTGTAGGAGACAATACAGACTTAATTCAAATCCGTGACGGACTTTTAATCTTAAAGAAAAAGTTGGTGAACGTGATGAAAAATCTTTCGGATTTTGCAATTCAGTACAAAGACCTTCCAACTTTAGGATTTACACACTTCCAGCCAGCTCAGTTGACGACAGTTGGGAAAAGAGCTACCCTTTGGTTACAGAGTTTGGTTCTTGACATCGAAGAATTGGATTTCTTCCTTGAAACCCTACGTTTCAGAGGAGTAAAAGGAACTACAGGAACAGCTGCAAGTTTCCTTGAATTGTTCAACGGTGATTATTCTAAAGTAAAACACTTAGATAAAGAACTTTCAAAAAGATTCGGCTTCGAAAAAGTGTTCGGAGTTTCCGGACAGACTTACGATAGAAAAATTGATGCGAAAGTAGTTGCCTTATTAGGAAATATTGCACAATCTGCACATAAATTCACAAACGATTTACGTTTACTTCAGAACCTTAAGGAAATTGAAGAACCATTCGAGAAAAACCAGATCGGCTCTTCTGCAATGGCTTACAAACGTAACCCAATGAGAAGTGAAAGAATCGGAGCATTGGCAAAATATGTAATGTCTCTGACAACAAGTTCTGCAATGGTAGCTTCTACACAATGGTTTGAAAGAACATTGGATGACTCTGCGAACAAGAGATTAACAATTCCTCAGGCGTTTTTAGCTGTTGATGCAATTCTATTAATCTGGAATAACATCATGAACGGAATCGTTGTTTACCCAAACAGAATCAACAAGCACATTATGGAGGAACTTCCTTTCATGGCGACAGAATACATCATCATGGAAGAAGTAAAAGCCGGTGGTGACCGTCAGGAAATCCACGAGGTAATCAGAGTTCACTCTATGGAAGCTTCCAAGAAAGTGAAAGAAGAAGGAAAAGAAAACGACCTTATTGAAAGAATCTTAAACGATGATTCTTTAAAACTAGACAAATCAAAACTGAAAGAAGTTTTAGATCCTAAAAACTTTATTGGTTTCGCACCGATCCAGACGGAGGAATTCATTAAAAATGAAGTGCAGCCGATTATAGACCAAAACAAAGACTTAATAGGATTGGAAGCTGATCTTAAAGTATAAAACAATATGCAGTCTTTTGGGCTGCATATTTTATTTCCCACTCCAATTAATATGAAAAAACTACTATTAACCATTCTATTAACACCAGTCATTTCTTTTTCCCAGAGTAAAGAGGATTTACATTACTTTAAATCCAAAGATTCTTTAGTTGGAGTAAAAGATAAAGCAGGAAAAATAATTGTTCCTGCACAGTTCAAAATATTTTCCTTCCTAAAAGATGGAGATCCTGTAGAAGGAGAAACCATCCTTTTTGATGGCAGTAAAGAAGGCGAAAAATCAGAGAAAAATGCATGGGGATATGTGTACGACAGAAAAGGTAAATTTCTGTATCAGCCATTCCTTTATGACAATGGAGCAGATTATTTCTCTGAAGGACTGAGAAGATTGGTTAAAAATGGTAAAGTAGGATTCGCAAACCGAAACGGGAATACTGTTATTGAAGCTGAGCATGACTTTGCATTTCCGTTTAATTACGGATACGCCACCTTTTGTGACGGCTGTGATTGGGAAAAGACCAATGATGAACACAGAGCAATTGTAGGGGGAAAATGGGGTGTGATGAACGTCAAAGGACAAACTGTTCAGCCATTGGCAAAACCAACAGAAAAGGATGTTGAAATAGACGGGAAATACTACCCGAATCCGTTTCAATACAATGAAGAAGAGAAGAATATTCTTCAGTTCTTCGAAAAACAGAAGAAAAAGCTTTCAGATCTTTATTATGTAAACTTTTACAATAAACTGTCTGAAAAGGAAAAGAATCTGTTTTTTGAAATTGTAGAAAAACCAAAAGAAAACTTTCCTTATTATCAGGTGAATACTTATAATCATAGGAAGAAGGACTTGGATATGCTTTATCGTTTCAAATTTCTGGTTTCAGAAGATGGTAAAATATTTTATGCTATCGAGGATTTTAATGAAAAGAATATTCCTTTTGAAAACTGGCTGAAAGAAGAAATAAAAAATGCAGAAGACTTTCAGAAAGAACATAAGGACAATCCGAATAAATTTATCAACAAATAAAGATAAAATTGGAAATTCTACCGTTCAAATTTGAAAAAGATATGACTTATTCCTTTAAATTTGTACAGAGTAATGAGTGGAGGGGAAATCTCTTCAAAAATTTCCAATATAGATGGGTTTAAAGAAAGAAACTTTAACTCATAATAGTAAAAAGAAAAAATAAATCTAATATTAAAAATCTGACATCTAATGTCTAATAACAAAAGAATTTTCGTAGAAAAAAGAGGAATTTTCGATGTTGAAAGTCCAAAAATTTTTGATGAAGTAAAAGCGGTTGTTCCGGCAGTTCAAAGTGTGAAAGTATACAATGTATATGATATTTTCAACTTGAATGACGGAGAATTTGAAAAAGTGGTGAATAACACTTTCGTAGACCCTGTTACTGATATTTTACATACAGAAAACCCTGCAAAAGCTATTCATTTCGGAATGGAATTTTTGCCTGGTCAGTATGATCAGAGAGCAGATTCTGCGCAGCAGTGTATCGCGTTGCTTACAGAAAATGAAAAATCAAAAGTAAGAAGTGGAAAGTTGATCGAATTTGAAGGAGTTTCTGAAGCAGATTTAGTTAAAATCAAAGACCTTCTGATCAACAAAGTGGAATCTCAGGAAAAAGACTTGTCAATTCTTGATATTCCTGCAGATGAGACACCATCAAAAGTAATTATCCACGAAAACTTCATCAATTTCAATGATGGAGAGCTTGAAAACTTCTACAACAATCATGGTTTTGCTTTAGGATTGGATGACTTGAAATTTATTCAGGAATATTTCAAAACTGAAGAAAGAAATCCTACGGAAACAGAATTAAAAGTATTAGACACATATTGGAGCGACCACTGTCGTCACACGACTTTTGAAACACAGTTGTCAGACATTCAGTTTGAAGGCCAGTTCAAACACACATTGGAAACCATTTTCAATGATTATATCGAAAAAAGAAAATTCTTAGGCCGCGAATTGAAGCCAATTTCCCTAATGGATCTTGCAACAGTATGTGGTAAATATTTCCATAAAACAGGAAACCTGGATAATCTTGTTATTTCAGACGAGATCAATGCGTGTACGATCCAGATCGAAGCAGAATACGACGGTAAAAAAGAACCTTGGTATTTATTATTCAAAAACGAAACACACAATCACCCTACGGAAATTGAACCGTTTGGTGGGGCTTCAACTTGTTTAGGAGGTGCGATCAGAGACCCGTTATCCGGAAGATCTTTCGTTTTCCAGGCAATGAGATTAACAGGTGCTGCAGACGTTTTGGAACCAGTTGATAAAACATTACCAGGAAAATTACCTCAGAAAACCATTACAAAACAGGCTGCCAACGGATATTCATCTTACGGTAACCAGATTGGTCTTGCTACAACAATGGTTTCTGAAATCTATGACGAAGGTTATAAAGCCAAGAGAATGGAAGTAGGTTTCGTTACCGGAGCTGTTCCTGTAGACTGGGTAAGACGTGAGAAACCTGAAAACGGGGATTCAATCATTATCTTAGGAGGAGCAACAGGTCGAGACGGAGTAGGAGGAGCAAGCGGAAGTTCAAAAGAACAGGACGAGACTTCTATCCACACCATGAGTTCAGAAGTTCAGAAAGGAAATGCTGTAGAAGAACGTAAAATTCAGAGATTATTCAGAAATCCTGAAGTAACGAAGCTGATTAAAAAATCAAATGACTTCGGAGCAGGAGGTGTTTCTGTGGCAATTGGTGAGATTGCAGACTCTTTAGAAGTAAACCTGGATGTATTACCATTAAAATATGAAGGATTAAACGGAACCGAACTGGCTATTTCTGAATCTCAGGAAAGAATGGCGGTAGTTGTAGATCCTCAGGATAAAGAAAAATTCATCAAATTCTGTGAAGCTGAAAACATTGTTGCGGTAGAAGTAGCAAAAGTGACAGATTCCGGAAGAATGCAGATGTTCTGGAAAGGAGATAAAATTGTAGACCTTTCAAGAGCTTTCTTAGATACCAACGGATGTTCAAAATCTCAGGAAGTGAAAATCACTCACCTTGAAGAAGTAAAAGAAGAAACCAAAGCTTTCACAGCAGAAAACTTCCTGAATATCTTAAAAGACAAAAACGTAGCTTCACAAAAAGGATTGCTTGAAATGTTCGACTCTTCAATTGGAGCCACAACAGTAGCAATGCCTTTAGGTGGAAAATATCAGCAGACTCTGATGGAAGGAAGTGTGCAGGCACTCCCTATTTTAGGAGCAAAAGATATTAAAACAGTTTCTTTGGCAAGCTGGGGATTTGATGCTGAAATATCAAAACAAAACTCATTGCTAGGATCATCTTATGCTGTAGTAGAGAGTGTGGCGAAGATTGCAGCAATGGGAGGCGATTATAAAAACATCAGACTAAGCTTCCAGGAATACTTCGAAAAACTAGGACAAAATCCGGAAAAATGGGGTAAACCTTTAGCTTCACTTTTAGGAGCTTATGATGCTCAGATCAATTTAGGTCTTGCAGCTATCGGAGGTAAAGATTCCATGAGTGGAACGTATCAGGATCTGAATGTTCCACCGACCTTGATTTCTTTTGCATGTGCCAACGGAGATAAAGAAAATATCATCTCTCCTGAGCTGAAAAATGCAGGAAACAAACTGTATTTCTTCAATCATATTGCTCAGGAAAGCGGACTTCCAAACTATGATGCTTTAAAAGAAGTTTTTGAATTCATTTTCGAAAATATTAAAGCAGGAAAAATTGTTTCTGTGAAAACAGTAAAAGAAGGAGGTCTTGCAGTAGCTTTAGCGAAAATGAGCTTCGGAAACAGATTGGGCGCTGAAGTTAATGCTGATGAAAATGTTTTATTGGCTAAAAATATCGGTAGCTTAATCATTGAAGCGAAAGAAGAATTAAGCTCGTCTGTTCTTCACCTTATCGGAGAAGTAAAAGATTCAGGTATTGTAAAAATTAACGGACTTGAATCCAATATCGTGGACCTTGTATCTGCTAACACAAATACATTCGAAAACCTTTTCCCAACAGTAGAAAAAGAAAAGATCACGATTGAAATTGATGAAAAATCAAACTCAATCCACCCAAGAAATATCATTATTAAAAAACACGGAATTGCTCAGCCAAAAGTATTCGCTCCGGTATTCCCGGGAACCAACTGTGAGTATGACACGCTGAATGCATTCCAGAAAGAAGGTGCTGTAGTGAGCAGCCTGCCTTTGATCAATATCAACCACCAATTATTGGAGGAAAGCATTGATGCGTGGGTAGAAGAAATCAGAACATCTCAGATTCTTGCATTCTCCGGAGGATTCTCCGCAGGTGACGAGCCGGATGGTTCTGCAAAATTCATTGTAAACGTTCTGAAAAACGAGAAAATGAAAAATGCAGTTCATGAATTATTAGATAGAGATGGTATGATTATCGGTATCTGTAACGGATTCCAGGCGCTTGTAAAGTCAGGATTATTACCTTACGGAAGAATCAAAGATCTGGATGAAAACTCTCCTACGTTAGCTCACAATGCGATCAGAAGACACATCTCTCAGATGGTGACGGTAAAAGTGGTGAATGATGAAAGCCCATGGTTAAAAGGAATGAAAGATCAGACTTTCACTATTCCGATTTCCCACGGAGAAGGACGTTTCATGGCTTCAGAAGAAGAAATCAAAAAGCTGTATGAAAACGGACAAATCGCTACTCAATACATAGACTTTGATGGAAATATCGCTCACGGGATGCCGTTCAACCCGAATAACTCATTATTCGGAATCGAAGGAGTTACCAGCCCATGCGGAAAGATCTACGGAAGAATGGGACACCCGGAACGATTTGCTGAAGGTCTCATGAAAAATATACCAACCGCGAATTATCACAACATATTCAAAAACGGTGTTGAATACTTCAAATAACAATACAAGAAAAATGATCGTCATCCATGGCGGTCATTTTTCGTCTTTAGCAGGCTTTTACGAAGAAGTTTCAAGTGTTCTGATGAAAGATGCAGATTGGAAAGTCGGAACGCTTGATGGCTTTGATGATATTCTCTACGGAGGCTTCGGAGTAATAGAAGGCAAAGAAGAAATTGAAATGATCTGGAAAGAATCAGAGAAATCAAAACAAGACCTTGGTTTTGATGCCACTCGTGAATTCTACAACAATAAAATCAGACAGGGAAAACCATTCAACATAGAATTGATTCAGCAGAAATTAGATGATTTGATCGAAGGAAAAGGGCAGACTCTTTTTGAAATTCTGGTGGAAATTATACAGTCACATAGCAATATTGCATTGAAGCTGGAATGATAAGTAATGAGCAATGAGTAATTAGAATCTTAAACCATTATGAATAATAAAGATTTTAAGGAAATTTAAGATTCATTAACGATGAATAAAGCAGTCTGCTTAATAATAGCTTCAACTATTACATTCATAATTCTTCACCTCTTCACAAATCAGAATGGTTCAAATCACTTCGTGCAACAAGGGTAAAAATACGTCTATTGCTGAGTGAAACGCCTTTGCGAACGAAAACATAAGAATTAAATATAAATACTTAGCGCCTTTTGCGTTAAAAACTACGCAAGTTGAAAGATATTAATAATTTTTCTCACTATTTTTACTTTAACAAAAAGGAAACAATAAGAATTGAATGAAGAAAATTATTTATGGGCTGTTCTTCGGTGACAGCATTACTTATGGAGAATATGATGGCATTTTTGGAGGCTGGGTAGATATTTTGAAAAGATATGCCTTGCAGCAATTTCACGAAGGAAATGGAGATGAACTGATCTTATTCAATTTGGGAATCGGAGGAGAGACTACAGAAGGATTACTGAAAAGAATTCCCCACGAACTCAGTGCCAGAAATTCTACTGATGGAAACATCGTTTTTTTAAGCTATGGAGCCAATGATCTTGCCATAAAAGAAGGAGTACAGATCGTAGATCCTGAAAAATTTAAAAACAACATGACTACTGCCATCGCGCATGCCAAAGAATTTTCCAACGAAATTTATCTTGTGAGCATTCTCCCTTTTTCTCAAAAAATAGATGGAGTAGTGGTAAGCTCAGGCAAATTAAGAACAAATGGGGAAGTTGTTATCTATAACCAGATCCTTAAAGATCTTGCCTCAGAACATTCACTGGGGTATATTGATTTTTATTCTGCTTTCCTTGAAGATAAAGAGATTCTATTATCTGCAGACGGAGTGCACCCCAACGAAAAAGGCTATGGAATGATGGCTGAGGTAGCTATACCAATTATCGAAAAATATTTATAATGCCAAATCTATTTTCTTACGGAACCCTACAGAAAGAGCAGGTTCAAATGGAAACCTTTGGAAGACTTTTACAAGGTGAAAAAGATATCTTATCAGAATACAAATTAAGAATGCTTGAAATTACAGATCCTGAAGTACTGCGAAAAAGTGGTCAGAAATACCATCCCGTACTTGAATTTTCTGGGAATGATGATGATCAGATAGAAGGAGTGCTTTTTGAAGTAACAGAAGCAGAAATCCTTCAGGCTGACGAATATGAAGTAGATGACTATAAAAGAATTGAAACCGTTTTTAAATCCGGGAAGAAAGGATTTATTTACGTCGGAAAATAGTCATTGCGAGCAAAGCGAAGCAATCTCACTATCTCAGATAAAATTCCAACGAAACCTTTGTCATTCCAAGCAAGACAAGGAATTTATACAATAATTGATTTATAAAATATATTGAGACTCCTACGGAGAGACAAAATTGGAATAGGCTATGCCAAAAGAAAATAGCTGCAGAAATTCAATTCAATTCAATAGGAACGGGCTTTAGCCCGTTTATGTAAAAATCTTAACCTTCAAAATGGCTTTAGCCAAAACTTAAAAACAATATCCTATTCAATCAATTTAAAAAACTCCTGACAGCCCCTTGTCACAACCT
Organism: Chryseobacterium sp. S90; assembly: GCF_047444895.1. NCBI lineage: Bacteria > Pseudomonadati > Bacteroidota > Flavobacteriia > Flavobacteriales > Weeksellaceae > Chryseobacterium > Chryseobacterium sp. S90. The sequence continues at coordinate 342,804 of NZ_JBLGCX010000003.1, forward strand.
TCTCTTACCTTTGCTCTATCATAAAGAATTAATAATGAATAACGTAAAAATAAAACCTTTTAAGGTAATCGGAATCTCAGTAAGAACAACCAATGAAAATGGGCAGGCAGCAAAAGATATTCCTATGTTATGGGAGAAAATGATAAACGAAGATATTGTCAATTCAATACCAAATAGAAAAGATAATACCCTTTATTCTATTTATACGGATTACGAAAAAGACCATACAAAGCCCTATACAACAGTTCTTGGGTGTAAAGTGGAAAACCTTGACAATATTCCTGAAGGAATGACAGGTTATTCTTTTGAAGGTGGAGATTATGTGAAATTTACCACAAAAGGAGACCTTTCAAAAGGCCTGGTGATCAATGAATGGTTGAAAATCTGGGAAATGGATCTCGGAAGAATATTTACTGCCGATTTTGAAATCTATGGAGAAAAAGCTCAGGATCCTTCAGATGCCGAAGTGGATATTTTAATTGCTGTTAAATAAGAGAAAAAAGTAAAAAGCTTTTTGCCTTCACAACTTTTGAAATGGAGACGTGAAATTCCCCTCATTTGGAGGGGTGGCAAAAATTCAAAGAATTTTTGACGGGGTGGTTAAGCATGTAACTTAAATATTTGTCAGCAATATTTCAGATTTCTTTACCTGAAAATATATTTTCCATACACCAAAACCCCAACAATCACCGATGCAATGGATGTCAAAACAACAGCACCAGCCGCAATATCTTTAATAAAGCCAATTCTTTTGTCGAAATCAGGTTGGATGATATCACAGATCTTTTCAATAGCTGTATTGAAAATTTCGGCACTTAAAACAGCAAACGAAGCGATGAAAACCAACGCTGCATCTGTATTGCTCAGTCTGAAATAAAAAATAAGAAAGAGATTTACGAAGAATGCCAGAAGCTCAATCTGGAAATTCCTTTCCGTCTTTATTATCATGAAAACACCCCGGAAAGCATTGAGAAAACTTTTATGAATGGGTGGTTTTTGCATAATTCTGAACTTTTCACACAAAGATAGGCTTTGTATTTTGATTGGTATGGATTATCTTTTATATTCGAAATGGGGTTTTATGCAAGAAAATGAGCAATATTTATCCTTTTTTACTTCCAATACTCATGTTTTAATGCGCTTTGAAGAAAAAAAGTACAAATAGAAATCCGATTAAAGTGAATATTTTGAAGAAAATTATAAGATCAAAAGAAATTTAAGCATAATATCAAGGCTCAAAACAGATTAAGGATATTTGTGAAAAACTCCTCCATATTATTCTTTTCTTTATTGTATCTATTTATTATATTTGTAGAAACTTATTTTATAAATCTATGAAATTTATTATTTCAAGTGGTGAACTGCAGAAGGCGTTGCAAACTGTAAGTGGCGTAATATCAAGCTCTCAATCGAGACCGATTTTAGAAAACTATCTTTTTGAATTAGACGGAAATAATGTTACCATTACAGCATCTGACGGCGAGACAACTCTTGTTACTTCTCTGGAAGTAAAGTCTGATGATACAGGTAAATTTGCTGTTCCTGCTAAAATTTTTCAGGATTTTATCAAGACCTATGGTGAACAGCCTCTGACATTTGTTGTAAAAGACAATGCCGAAGGTACAGGAAGCCAGCTTGAGATTTTAGATGAAAAAGATAATTTCGCAGTAGCATTAGACAATGCTGATGACTATCCTGAATTACCGGAATTTGACGCTTCACAAAGTGTTACAATGCCGGCTGGAGTTTTGTCTGAAGCTTTGACAAACACCCTATTCGCTACAAGTAATGATTCTCTTCGTCCGGTAATGACAGGAGTGCTTTTCCAGTTTGGAGAAAACGAAACCAATTTCGTATCTACAGACTCCCACAGATTGGTGGTATACAAAAGATCAGACCTTATGAATGCTGAGCCGATGGAGTTTATCATGCCTAAAAAACCTCTGAACATTTTCAAAAATATTCTGGCAAGTTCCAATGAAGACGTTACGATCGACTTCAATGAGAATATGGCCAAGTTTACTTTTGGTAAGCATATCTGGATCTGTAGACTTATTGATGGTAAATATCCAAATTATACAGCGGTAATTCCAAAAGAAAATCCAAATGTATTGACAATCAACAGAAATCTCTTGTTGGGAGCTATAAAAAGAGCATCTATCATGTCTAACAAATCTACCAACCAGGTAAGATTCAAGCTTTCCGGAAATATTCTTCACCTTCATGCAGAAGATACTGAATATGCCAACAAAGCAGACATGCAGATTCCTTGCGACTATAACGGAGAAGACATCAATATCGGATTCAGTTCTAAATTTTTAACTGAAATGCTGACTATTTTAGGATCTGACGATATCACGATGAAAATGTCTCAACCTAACAGACCAGGAATCATTGAACCTCTTGATGGTCTTGAAGAAAACGAAAATATCTTAATGTTATCAATGCCGGTAATCGGATTGTAACATTAACCATATAAAGAAAAGAAAGCTGGAATTTTTCCGGCTTTTTTTGTAATCCTGCATTCCGGTTTATAGTTGTAATGATGTGGAATCGACTTAGGAATTAGTAGAATCATCCATGCGAGTTTAGAGGTGCATTCAAATTTTTAGCGGATAATTCCAGTCTTGAACTTTTGCATACTTTTGTTTGACTACGTCGAAACTTCGATTTAAGGCAAAATTATAGGAAGAAAAAAAATAATAAACATGAAAAAAATAACAATTCTCGGATCACTTATCTGCTCTCTATGGGCTTTCTCTCAGAAGAGTGCAAAAATGTATTATGAACATACGAAAGATATTATCACTTACTATGCTGATAATATTGAAATCTATCCCATTTCAATAACATTCTCCGAACAGCCGGAAACAGAAAACCTTAAGAGTCCCGAAGCATTTAAAATGATCAGAGTGCTGCCTCCTAAATCAATAAAAAACAAAATTGCTTATTTTGTTGTCAACGATAGTAGAAAAGGTTGGAAAATCAAGAAAATGCCGGCTTACTATACATTGGCTGGAGATGCAACGATAAAGACCTATGATGCTGACTATACATATGATCTTCCTTTTCAAAAAGGGAAATCCTTTAATGTTTATCAGGGTTACAATGGAATATTTTCTCACCAGAATGAAAACTCTTTAGATTTCGTAATGCCTGAAGGAACCGAAATTACAGCGGCAAGAGAAGGTAAAGTGATTGATGCAGTTCAGAATAATAATACAGGATGTCCTACATCAAGTTGTGCTAATCAGGCTAATTATATTTCAATTTTACATTCGGATGGAACCATTGCACAGTATTTTCACCTGAAACAAAATGGGGTTAAGGTTAAAATAGGAGATGAGGTTAAAAAAGGGGATTTAATAGGATTGAGCGGCAATACAGGCTGGACAAATGGTCCGCATTTACATTTTCAATGTTTTCTTCCCGATCCTTCAAAGCCTAAACAAAAGAATACACTCAAAACCCTTTTCAGAACCGGTAATGGAACTAAAACCGAGTATTTGACAGAAAAGAAAACCTATTCAAAAGAATATTAAACAGTGTCAAGTCGTGTCATTTGTGAATCATTAGAGTTATTAGTGTTTAAAAGATACTAATCATGAAAATAAAAATACAGTCTTATCACACCTCAGATTTTCCATCAGAATTTACCACTGAAAATTACAGTGTGGTTCTATGGAAGGGGTCCGGTGTTTTTTCAGTAGATGACATAAACTATTTTTATAACGGATATAATATTCTGTTTCTTTCCCCTTTTCAAAAACTGAAACTGGCTTCGGAATCGGAGGAAAACATCCATGTGCTTTTCTTCCATGGTGACTATTACTGTATAGAATATCACAAAGAAGAAGTGGCCTGCAACGGACTTCTTTTTAATAATATTTATCTGAATCCTGGTGTTGAGTTGTCAGAAGAAAACTATAACTATATTCTCGAACTTTTCAGTCACATTAAAAAAGAAGAATCCGAAAAGCATCAGTTTTCAGAATCTATTATCAAAACTTATATACAGCTTATCCTTGCCATTGGCAGTAAACAGAAAAGCAGTATTGAGAATAGTATATTTTCTCATGATAAACTACCCAATAAGTATGCTGCAGAATTTCAGAAACTGTTGGAGACTCATTTTAAAAGTGAAAAGGAGCTGTCATTTTACAGTGACAAACTGAGTATAACCAATAATACATTAAGCAAGGCTGTAAAGAAAGAATTTGCGAAAACACCCACTCAGCTTATCAATGAGAGAATCATTCTGGAATCCAAAAAATTACTGCATTTAACCTATAGATCCGTAAAGGAAATTGCTTCAGAACTGGGATTTGCCGATGAATTTTACTTCAGCAGGTATTTCAAAAAATCGGTAGGATGTTCCCCGAAAAAATATAGAGAACAGGTAGGAATCTCTGTGGTGGCGAAAATGTCCATGTAATGTCCTCAAATATCTATGTCGGCGACATAGGCATGTGAATACCTTTGTTAAAAAAAATCACATGCAAGACAACAGACTTTACCACCGTTTATTACAATTGGATACCTGGTTTTTCAATTTTCTCAGAATTTCAATTTTTATCGTTATGGCCTGGATTGGAGGCTTGAAGGCGTTTCATTACGAAGCTGAAGGAATTGTACCCTTTGTCGCCAATAGCCCCTTCATGAGTTTCTTCTACCAAAATGCGGGGAATAAAGTTTTTAATGAGGACAAAAAGCCTGTTGCAGAATATACCCTATATAAAAATCAGGAAGGAAAGGTTATCCAGAAAAATATTGATTGGCATAAAGAAAACGGAACATACACATTTTCTTATGGTTTGGGGACAATGATCATAATAATCGGCGTTTTGGTATTGTTGGGGATCTGGTTTCCTAAAATCGGAGCAATAGGAGGGGCTTTAACGTTTTTAATGTCATTGGTTACCCTTTCATTTTTAGGAACTACTCCCGAAGTATACGTGCCGAATCTGGGTGGAGATTATCCTACTCCACAGTTTGGATTTCCCTATCTGTCCGGAGCAGGGCGTTTGGTCCTGAAAGATATTATCATGACGGCCGGAGGATTGGTATTATTTTCTGATAGCCTGAAGAAAGTAGTGAGACCATCTGGCCAACAGATTCCTTAATAAGAGGCAGAACTATTAATGAAAATTAATTATCTTAAAATCGCTTCTAAATTTCTCTATTTCTCAAAAAAACACGACATTTGTAGCTCGAAAAATCACACTTGAATAAGGCGTGGAATTTCAAATAAAAATTTCAAAATAGTGCAGATGAAACTGAAAGGCTCATTTGACGAATTAAATAAGTAGATAGATTAACAAATGAAAATATCAAACAACTGGCTGAAGGACTTTGTAAAAACGGAATCAAAAACTGAAAGAATCGGTGAATTCCTTACAGATATAGGTCTTGAGGTTGAAGGGATAGATAAATTTGAAAGCGTAAGAGGCAGCCTGGAAGGAATTGTTGTAGGTAAAGTATTAACCTGCGAAAAGCATCCGAATGCTGACAAACTGAAGAAGACAACAGTAGACGTAGGAAACGGAAAAATATTGAATATTGTTTGCGGAGCTCCTAACGTAGAAGCAGGACAGACTGTTCCTGTAGCCGTTGTCGGAACAAAAATCTATGACAAAACAGGAAACTTTTTTGAAATTAAAGAAGCAAAAATCAGAGGTGAGGTTTCTCAGGGAATGATCTGCGCAGAAGATGAATTAGGTCTTAGCGAAGATCACGGAGGAATCATGGTGCTGGATGAAACCAAATATGAAGTTGGGAAAAACTTTGCAGACTATTTTGAACTGACTAATGATGAGGTGTTTGAAATCGGATTAACACCGAACAGAACAGATGCAATGTCTCATTATGGGGTTGCAAGAGATTTACATGCCTATCTTTCTACAAATCAGCTTAAATCTCAATTTAATAAAGTAGCTTCCGAAGCTTTGAATAATGAGGGAACTCATGATTTCACTCTGGAAATCGAAGATGCAGAATTGTGTCCAAGATATATCGGAGCCGTTATTGAAGACGTAAAAGTTGCAGAATCTCCATCCTGGTTAAAAGACAGACTAAAAGCAATCGGACTAAGTCCGATTAACAACGTTGTAGATATTACCAACTATATTCTTCACGGATACGGACAGCCGCTTCACGCATTTGATGCAGATAAAATTGCAGATAAGAAAGTAAAAGTAGGAGTTGTAAAACCGGGAACAAAATTTACCACATTAGACGGAGTTGAAAGAACATTGAATGGTTCTGAAATCATCATCAAAGACGGTAAAGATAATCCAATGTGTATTGCCGGAGTATTCGGTGGTGCGAATTCCGGAGTATCAGAAACTACAAAAACGATATTCCTTGAAAGTGCTTATTTCAATCCCATTGCGGTAAGAAAAGGAGCAAAAGCTCACAGCCTGAATACGGATGCTTCTTTCAGATTTGAAAGAGGAGTAGACCCGAATCTGACAAGAACGGCAATCACTCACGCTATTAAAATGATTCAGGAAATTGCTGAAGGAAAATTAGTAGGAGATCTATTGGAAGAATATCCTAAGAAAATTGAAGACAGCTATGTGATTCTGAGATTCTCTAAAATTGAGCAGATTTTAGGAACAAAAATCCACAGAGAAAAAGTAAAGGAAATCTTAAAAGCATTGGAAATTCAGGTTTTAAATGAAATTCCAAATGGTTTTGAAATCTCTGTTCCTGCTTACAGAGCAGATGTAACAAGAGAAATTGATGTAATTGAAGAGATCTTAAGAATCTACGGATATAATAAAATTGATGCTCCACAGAAAATTTCGTTTACCCCTGTTAAGCTTAGTGCTAACGATCAGGATGAATTGGAAAACAGCTGGGCAAGGGCTTTACAGAGCATTGGCTTCAACGAAGTAATGAATAACTCATTGACTTCGGTAAAAGACGAAACTGATGCCGTAAAACTGTTAAATCCTTTAAGCGGAGATTTAGCATTCATGAGAAAATCTTTATTGGAAGGACTTCTTCAGAATGCCGTATATAACATTAACAGAAAGAATCAGGATATTAAATTCTTCGAATTAGGAAAAATTTACCACAAAAAAGAAAAATACGAAGAAAGAAAACAATTGGCTTTGTTGGTTTCCGGAAGAGATGTTGCGGAAAACTGGCTTCAGCCTAAGTCTGCTGTAAGTTTCTATAATCTTAAAGCTTATGTAAAAGTTTTATTGGAAAGACTTGCTGTTGATTATAAAGAAGCAGCTCTGTCCGATGAAAGATTCTCCGATGCATTGGTATATGAAGTTGACGGTAAAGCGTTGGTAAGAATCGGAAAAGTAGCTCCTGCTTTATTAAAAGATTTCGATATTGATCAGGATTGTTTCTATGCAGAAATTGAACTGGAATATGCTCAGGAACTACGTTCTAAAAATGAATTGAAATTTAAAGACATTCCGAAATTCAACAAAATCAGAAGAGACTTAGCTTTATTGATTGATAAAAATGTAAATTATCAGGATTTATATCAGACTGCTAAAAAGAATAAATCTCCATTCATTAAGAGTGTTAACCTATTCGACGTGTATGAAGGTAAAAATCTTCCTGAAGGTAAGAAGTCTTATGCAATGAGCTTCGAGCTGTTAAACGAAGAAAAAACATTGGAAGAAAAAGAGATTACAGAAGTAATGGATTCTCTGATCAAAGCTTTCCAGAAAGAATTCAACGCTGAGTTGAGATCTTAATACTTGAAAATATATATTTCAATATAACAGAAACGGACTTTTAAAGTCCGTTTTTTTTGTTTCTTATCTTTAAAAATGTATTCATATTAATAGGTTTTGGCGAAAGCCATTTGAATATTGATTTTTAAGTAAACTGACTTCCTTCGTCCCCGCTCAGGATTACAGCCCGTTCCTATTGAATGGTACTTTATTGTATATTTTCTTATGATTTGGTAGTTGGTCTATCCACAATCTTTGTCACTCCGTAGGAGTCTCAGAACTCTTTATAAGCTAATTCTAATAGAGATTCCTTCAGAATGAGAAAGACAGAAGTATCAATTTTATCGTAGATAAAATCTTTGCGCCCTAAAAACTGTGCCTTGTAAAGCATTTGCGTCTTTGCGATTTCCAACTCTTCATCATTAAAAATAAGCCTAAAATTATTCAAAATACAAGATGTTAAAGAATAATAAAATTCATCGCAGCCCGTTTAAATAATATAATTTCCGTAAATTTGGATTAATTCAAAAAGAAAAAAATGAAAAATCTTTTTTTAAGCATATGTACAGCTGCAGTATTGGCTTCATGTGGATCTATGACAAGCCCGTCTGCTTCTAAAGTAGGAAAAGCTCAGCCTGCTCTTGCCAACACAAAATGGACACTGGCTGAAACGGTAAAAGGAAAAGTTCCGACATTGAATATTGAGGGAGAGAAAATCACAGGAAATGCAGGATGTAATAACTATTTCGGAACGGCTACAATAGATCCGTCTACAGGAGGATTTACAGCAGGACAAATGGGATCTACAAAAATGATGTGTAACAACATCGGAGTAGAGCAGAACTTTATGGATATGATGGGAAAAGCAAATAAATATGTGATTTCCGGAACTACATTAGAATTGTATAAAGACAATCTTCTACTATTGAAATTCACTAAATCAGAATAAAAAAACAAAAGGAACTCAATTGAGTTCCTTTTTTATGTTTTAGAGTGTTATTAATCTTCCTCTTCTTCGTCGTACTTAGCCAACTCTTCGTCGCACCATTTAAACGCTGCTTCTACTACCTTAGTAGCTTCGTCTGCCATAGTTTCTTCATCATCACCTTCAAGATCATCTAACCATTCAACTTCTTCTTCCTCAACGTTTAAGATAAATCTTGGATATTCTGTATGAACTACGAATAGATCTTCTGGAAACTCCGAATTATCTGCTAATAAAAACTTTGGTAATTTCATTTTTTTAATGTTTTAACTTTCTCAAAGATAAATAAAATTATTGACTTTAAAATTACTTCAAAAACATTTTTGAAACTTTTTCAGCTTTTTTGCTTTCAGAATAATCGTAGAATCCTTCCCCTGATTTTACACCAAGTTTCCCTGCTGTTACCATATTTACAAGCAATGGGTTAGGTGCATACTTTGGATTTTTGAAACCGTCATACATTACATTCAGAATTGCAAGACATACATCAAGACCAATAAAGTCTGCCAGCTGAAGCGGGCCCATTGGATGTGCCATTCCCAATTTCATTACCGTATCAATTTCTTCTACACCAGCCACTCCATTATAAAGCGTTTCAATAGATTCATTGATCATTGGCATCAAAATTCTGTTAGCCACGAAACCTGGATAGTCATTCACCTCTACAGGAACTTTACCTAAGGTTTTGCTCATTTTATAGATTGCATCAAAAGTTTCTTTAGAAGTAGAATAGCCTTTGATGATTTCTACCAGCTTCATAATTGGAACCGGGTTCATGAAGTGCATTCCGATTACTTTATCAGCTCTTTTGGTAGCTGCAGCAATTTTTGTAATAGATATAGATGAAGTATTGGTGGCAAGGATGCAGCCTTCAGGAGCCAGTTCATCCATTTGGCCAAAGATCTTCAGTTTAAGATCCATATTTTCTGTAGCAGCCTCTACAATAAGGTCTGCAGCGCCTGCTGCATCATTCAGTGCTGTGAAGGTAGTGATATTCCCCAGTGTTTCAGCTTTTTGTTCCTCTGTAAGATTTCCTTTTGCAATGATTCTGTCAAGATTGGTAGTAATGGTTTTCAAACCTCTGTCCAGAGCTTCCTGAGATACATCTACAAGATTTACTTTAAAACCGCTTTGTGCGAAAGTATGTGCAATACCATTTCCCATGGTTCCCGCTCCGATAACGACAATGTTTTTGATCATTTTTCCTTTATTTTTTATAGATAGTTAAATTTTTTACGTCAGTAAGATCCGATTGAGAAACAACCGTTGCCGAATCAAAGAAAACGGTTCCTGTACTTTGGTTTTTCTTACTGTTGTTCTGATTGGAAACAGTAGCCGTTAATCCTCTTATAAGACGGCTTTTCTGATTTTTTGTAAGATAGTCAGTACCAACATATAATGTGAATTCACCTTCTCTGCCTCTTCCTTTTTGTTGTAGAATTTCCAGGCTTTTTACCCGGCTTTTATTCTTAAATTCCTTCAGAAAGCTAAGGACGGGTTTGTCTGAAGGCGGGCCGCAGCATACACTTCCATAGCTGATCTCTAAATAATTCTGATTCTTTTGTGAGTAAAAGAATGTGAAAGCCAGCAGAGCCGTTGTTACTATTATTTTTTTCATGTTAAAAATCGCTTAAAAATAAGCTTAAAATTTTATTTATTAAAATATTCCCAAACCTCCTTGGAAATATCAGAAATCATCCTGCAGTTTACCGCATCCGTTTCCATTGAATTACTGACAAATACAGCTAATGCATAATGTTTTCCATTGGGTAAAGTAACAATGCCGATTTCATTTTCTGCCCCTGTTAAACCTGCCTTATTTTTTCCGGAAGCTCCCGTTTTTCTGGCCACAGGAGTGTTTTTTGGAAGTTGCTCTACCATTTTGTTTAATCCTGTTGAAGTAGATAACATGACCTGCATCAGATAATCTGTTGATTTTTTGGATAATAATTTTCCGTCATAAAACTTTTTCAGGACATTAACTGCAGATTTTGTGGTGCTGTAATTTTCATACTGAACTTTCCAGTCTTTATGCATTGACTCTTCATTATATTTGATCTGAAAACCCTTCACTCCTTTGGAATCCATGAATCTTTGAACAGGCTGAGTTCCGCCCAATAGCCTGAGAAGAATATCACAGCCATTATTATCACTTTTAGCAACAGTATATTCAATAACTTCACTTAACGGAATTTCAACGTTTCCTCCCGGATATTGATCGCGTAGCGGGGACCATGTATTTTCAAGTAAATTTGATTTATTCAGTGCAATTTTCTGATCCAATGAAAGCTTTCCCTGATCTACAGCATTCAGAACTACAGCGGCAATATGGAATTTGAAGACACTTTGCATCGGTAGCTTTTTGTCTGCATTTTTATCATATTTAAAACTGTTCTCAAAGCCTGAGACAGAAACACCAACAGTTGCTTTTTTGTTTTTAAGAATTGAGTTTATTTTTTGTTCCAACAAAGAAGTCTGGGCAAAGGTAAATGCCGAAATCAGAAGAAAAAAGAATGCTGTTTTTTTCATAATACCGAAATTAAAAAGCTCTCCTTTGAACACCAAAAGAGAGCTGCAATTTAAGATAATTATTACTATTTTACTTCAAAATAATTCAGATTGACACCTTCATTTTCAAAGAATATTCTGATGCTGTTTTCTCCTTTCTGAAGACTGATATTTTTTACAGAAACCGTTTTCCAGTTTTCATTTCCTCCACTGGAAGCTAACGGTACCGTCGCCAACACTTTTCCGGAAGCCGTTTCAATCCTTATTTTTGAATCAGTGCCTGATGCATACCGGATATCAAACGCATAATTTTTGTCTCCTTTTGACTGAACAGTATACTGGAGCCATTCGCCGGATTCTGTTTTTCCCACATAATACTGATTGGTAATCTTATCATTACACTTATAAATATCTACACCATCATTTCTCATCTGCTGTCCGGAGTTCCATTCTGATCTTTTTGCAGGATCACTTACCCATAGATTGATGAAATCTTTATCCAGATAAGCAGAACCCATTCTTCCCAGATCATATTCCGAAGCAAATATCCTTCCCGGCACCTGATGATTTTTAAATGGCTTTGTTGAAGCATCCTTTGTCTGCCTGAACATCGCATCAATGACATCTTTTTTGATTTCCGTATTGCTCAGTTTATAGTTGTCAGCAATCTGCATCAAAGCTTTTTTTGCATAATCTTTTGAAGGTTTTTCACCTCCGTTTTTCCAGTAATCCAATAGCTTTTCATATTCAGGCGTGATCTTGACATTGGTGATTCCTGCAATATTATCAATCTTTTTCATCGGCCAGAATGCATACCCGATATTATGTTGATCCAAAAGCTGAATAAGCTCAGTAAACCATACATTGGAATTTTCTCCTGTCTCACCAAGCCAGATCGGCATATTATGCTTTTTTCTCAGATCCAGTGCAAACTGAAGGGTTTGGTCATCATTGTAATTCCAGTATTTATGAAAGCTGAAAGCCATATTGTTGTCCCAGATAGCCGGCAGTCCGTTATAATTATTTCCCCAGCCGTTTCCTTCAATGAAAATAATATGCTTCTTATCAACCTCTCTGATAGCAGCAGTGATATCCTTCTGAAGTTTCCAAAGCGGAGCATTAGACATTTCATCAGTACCGTTCGGGTTTTTACCTGTGAAATTGATATTAGGCTCATTGATCAGGTCGTAACCGCCAATCCATGGACTGTCTTTATATCGTTCAGCCAGTTTTTTCCAAAATGCTATAGTTTTTCTCTGATTCTCTTCATTGGCCCAAAGCGAAGGTTTTGACTTGTCATTATCAGAAATATTGACATCATTTCCCTGCCCGCCCGGTGCAGCGTGAAGGTCAAGGATGAGGTAAATTTTATTATCGGCACACCATTGAAGCAGGTCATCGGTCATTTTAAAGCCTTCTTCCAGCCATGTATCTTTTCCTTTTACAGGTTCTTTTTCAATAGGAAGTGTGTAAAGATTGTAATGCATGGGAAGCCGTATCGAGTTGAATCCTGATTTCGCAAGAAAATCTATATCCTGTTTGGTGATTCCGTTTTTAAGATAAGCCTTGTAAAACTCATTCATGCCATCTTCACCAATTAATTCAGCAATTTTCTCCTTGATTTTATACTGAGGACCGGCAAAGTCAGCTGTTTTCAGCATATATCCTTCCTGGAGCATCCAGCCACCCGGACCCAAACCTCTCAATTGGATATTTTCACCTTTATCATTAACGATTTTTTGTCCGGAAGTCTTTAATAATTGTGATGTCCCAAATTGAGACAATAAAAGTGCGGATATTACAATGGCTCTTTTCATAATGGTTTCAATGGTTTAAAATAGTAGGAAAATTAAAGATTATAATGAATGATGACAGGATAAGATGATGCTGTATTCACATCATTTATTGCGTCAGATATCCATATATGTAAAACAAAATCTTTCAATACTTTATTGAATTGTTCTCCAAATATATTGTTTTTTTGTTTTGAAAAGGATTTTTAATTGATAAATCAGTAATTTTTAACGAAAAGTTTTTATTGAATGTAAAGATCCTGATATCTGGAATAACATATTGGAAACTAAAAAATGCTACCTTATAATCATTCTTCGATTATAAGATAGCATTGTATGCATGGCTGTCATAAAAAACAGCATATTTTTATTTTTAGCTGATCAGCCTCATGATTTCCAAAGCAACTTTCAATGCTTCAGTCCCGTCTTCAAGAGAAACCTCTACATTTTTGTCACCTGTGATGGCATCAGCAAAAGAATTCAATTCATCCAAAATAGCATTGTTGGACTGAATATTCGGGTATTCAAACAGGATCTGATTCTTTTCTCCATCCGCATTTTCAATAATCATATCAAATGGAGTAGGGTTTTCAGGAGCATCTTTCATTCTGATCACTTCAGCCTTTTTCTCAAGGAAATCCACAGAAATATAAGCATCTTTTTGGAAGAATCTGCTTTTTCTCATGGCTTTCATAGAAATTCTGGAAGTGGTAAGGTTAGCTACGCATCCGTTTTCAAACTCTATTCTCGCATTGGCAATATCTGGAGTTTTGCTTACCACACAAACACCGCTTGCATGGATGTTTTTAACCTTAGATTTAGCCATACTCAACAGAATATCCAAATCATGGATCATAAGGTCCAATACTACAGAAACATCTGTCCCGCGGGGATTAAACTCTGCCAGCCTGTGGATTTCAATGAACATAGGATTACTGATATATTCCTTAGTGGCAATAAAAGCCGGATTGTATCTCTCAACGTGTCCTACCTGTGCTTTGATTCCTTTTTCCTGGCATAAACGTAAAATTTCTTCTGCCTGCTCAAGAGTCTGGGTTACCGGTTTTTCAATAAAGAAATGAAGACCTTTTTCAATGGCTTTTAAAGCATAATCGTAATGATAAACTGTAGGAGTGACAATATCAAGCATGTCAATCTGTTCAAGCAATTCATCAAAATTTTCAAAATATTTATATCCGAATTCGGCTTCTAATTTCTTTCCGTTTTCAACATCTTTATCATGGAAACCTACAAATTCATATCTATCTGATTGATTAAGAAGTTTTAAATGTATTTTTCCCAAGTGTCCGGCACCTACCAAACCTGCTTTTAACATAGCTGTATTAAATTTTTGTAAATATAGTGAATGTACATTTATAAAATACATGACTTTTCACTTGGAGATATTTAAGAATGAACGCATGCGTTCATTAAAGAAATTACAGTAAATTCACGGTCAGAAAAATAACGATGAAAAGAATAGTTTCGATATTACTCATCTTAGGATTATGTACTGCCGGATGTATAGGAGATAGTTCATATGACCCGCAGGCTAAATGTGGAACTCCGGAAAATTTGATATTTGAAAAAGGAAGTAACCAGCTTTCCTGGAATATGATTAGCCATGGCGAAGGATATTATGAAATACAGTATGGGGAGCAAGGTTTTACTTTAGGAAATGGAACAACAGTTGTAACCTATAAGAATTCCTATAGTCTTCCATTATATAAGAATAATAAATATGATCTTTACGTAAGAAAAAATTGCGGAATAGACAATGGCCGGAGCAACTGGGCGGGACCTGTTACCGTTTTGGCCAGTAATACAACAACCTGTATAAAACCGGGATATGCAACGTATTCAAAGACTACTTCTTCCGTGTATTCCTCCACTTTTGATGCTACAGTAACCTGGGAAAATGATGGCATTTCTGCATATGAAACTGTTTTGACAACCAGCTCTGCACCACCTGCGAATGGAGAATTAGTGATTTCAGGTCAAAAAGCTATTTACACAGGATTAACTAAAACAGTGAACTATAACTTTTTTGTGAGAAAAAGATGTGCTGATAATACCTTCAGCGATTTTTATGGACCTTATCCAATAAAATGGGATTGAGAAATAAGAAGAAAGCAGTCATTTTTTGATTGCTTTCTTTTTGTGGATAATTCTTTGCTCCAATTTCTGAAATCTAATTTCTAATTTCTTACTTTTGTCAAATGCAGGATTCGTTTGTACATAAAGGAAAAAGAAAGATTTTAGTAGATTACCTTCGATACAGAATTGGAATTTCGGACGAAAATGTACTTTCGGCAATGAGTGAAGTTCCAAGACACCTTTTTATCGAAAGTATTTTTGAAGATTTTGCCTATGAAGACAGGGCATTTCCCATCTTGGCGCATCAGACTATCTCCCATCCTTCAACGGTAGCAGAACAGTCTGAACTGCTGCAGGTAAAACCAGGCGAAAAAGTCCTGGAGATTGGCACCGGATGCGGATATCAGACAGCGGTCTTAATAGCAATGAAAGCTCATGTATACACGGTTGAAAGACAGAAAGACCTTTTTGATTTTTCCAAAAAAAAACTCAGAGAACTTCACCTGTTTCCAAAATTCCAGAGCTTTGGAGATGGCTTTGCCGGGCTTCCTACTTTTGCTCCTTTTGATAAAATTATAGTAACCTGTGGTGCTTCTACTTTACCAACAGAGCTTTTAAAACAATTAAACGTCGGAGGAATTATGGTGATTCCATTAGGACCTACTGATGAGCAGGTTTTATACAGGTTTACCAAAATAGGGCCTACAGAATTTGAAAAAGAGGAATTCGGGGCGTATAAATTTGTTCCTATGCTTGGCAATACCAATCAATAATTTTTATCCATCAGAAACGGAAGTGGTAGAAGAACTGGTCTCAAACACCAGTTCTGTTGAATACCAATTTGATCAATAAGTACGGATTTTAGTCCGTTTTTTTATCAACGTACATTCTATCGGCTTTAGCTAAAATTTAAAATATTTTAACTCATTTCGGAATGAAAATTGGATTCGTAAGAGAACCCAATCACTAAATCTATTATTATGGACACGAACAGATTCAAAGCGTCACATGATTTTAGTAATCTTCAGAAAAACCTGAATAATAATCCGGGATATAGCGTAGAAAGTTATTCCCAGCAGGTAAAAGATTACATTCATGACATGAAAAGCAGGAATCAGGAAGCAACCAAACAGGAATTTATGACACAAGCTCAGAAATCCGCGAAAGAAGTTTGGGCCGAGATTCAGGAAATTGCTTCTGAAGCCTGGGAGAAGAACAAAGACCATTCAGATGAAAAGAAATAATTTTTAATATTAAAGTTCAGGAACCTTACTTTTTGCGAGTGAGGTTTTTTTATTTATAATCATTAATCCATAACAATGAAAGTCTTTATCAATAAAAGAATTCCCGAAACAGGAATTAAAATGCTGGAAGAAGCAGGACTGGAAATTACAATTCCGGAAAAAGAAAACCTTTCTTATGAAGAATGGCTGAATTACTGTAAAAATACCGATACTATTTTAAGTATTGGAGCAGAATTTAAATATGACAAAAACTTCTTTGATGCCTGCCCGAACGTGAAAGCCATTGCATTATATTCTGTTGGGTTTGATCATGTGGATATCAAAGAAGCTACCCAAAGGAACATTCCGGTGGGTAATACTCCTGATGTTTTAAGCAGGGCAACTTCAGATGTTGCTTTTTTACTCATGCAGTCGGTGGCAAGAAGGGCAAGCTTCAACTTCAGGAAAGTAAAAGACGGAAGCTGGGGCGCATTTGATCCTTTGCATGCTTTAGGACAGGAACTTTATGGAAAAACCCTCGGTATTTTCGGACTCGGGCGTATCGGTTATGAAATGGCTGAAAAATCAAAGAAAGCTTTTGGAATGAATATCATTTATCACAACCGCCATCATAATGAAGAAGCTGAACAGGAATTGGGAGCAACGTATGTTTCTTTTGAAGAGTTGATCAAAAACTCAGATGTATTGAGTGTTCATGCCAATTTTACCCCTGACCAAAAAGAATTGTTCAATGAGCCCATCTTTGAACAGATGAAACCAAATGCTATTTTCATCAATACTGCCAGAGGTGGATTTCACAATCAAAAAGATTTGTATCAGGCGTTGGTTGATCAAAAAATATGGGGTGCGGGTCTTGATGTCACCAACCCGGAACCTATGTCAGCAGATGATCCTATTCTTGAACTTTCAAGTGTGTGTATCTTACCACATATTGGTTCTGCTACTATTGAAGCCAGAAACGGGATGGCAAGACTGGCAGCAGGAAATATCATCGCTTTTTCAAAAAATGAGAAAATGCCGAATTGTGCAAATCCTGACGTTTATTCTAACCATTCATCATAACTTGGAATTATTTTTGTTTTGATTATATAAACCTAAAATCTTAAATATCATGGCACCAGAGAAAAATATTAATCAACAAAACAAGAGGTTAGAACAGATGGATTATAACCCTAACGAGGATATATTTAAGAGAGAAAAACACATTTCGCTCGATGGAGACGGGAATCCTATTTTAGATGAAGATTTTGATGAGGATAAAATAGATAAAGGCTTAGATATTCCAGGAGCCGATGACGATGATGAAATGGAAGAAATAGGAGAAGAAGATGAAGAGAACAACTACTGGAGTCTCAGCGATAATGAAGATGACCATGAAGAAGAAAACGATGATGTTCTGACTTAAACTTTGACGATAATAAACATGCCTTGCTGTATTTCAGTAAGGCTTTTTCATGTTGAATA
This sequence comes from Chryseobacterium sp. S90, assembly GCF_047444895.1. Taxonomy (NCBI): domain Bacteria; kingdom Pseudomonadati; phylum Bacteroidota; class Flavobacteriia; order Flavobacteriales; family Weeksellaceae; genus Chryseobacterium; species Chryseobacterium sp. S90. The sequence goes on from NZ_JBLGCX010000003.1 coordinate 360,598, forward strand.
ACAACTAATATTAGTAAGGGCAATTCCCCTCCCTCGGAGGGGTGGATTCAAAAAATCAAAGAATTTTTGAAGACGGGGTGGTCCCATAATGCAACACAATAAAATCCTCCAGTTCCCTTATCACCACACTCAGATTATTCCTCACATCAAAATCACTTATTCTGAAAACTAACAGTCCTAAAGATTCCAGATACTCTTCTCTTATCCCATCATAAACCTGTTTGTCATCATGGCTTGAACCATCTATTTCTATAATTAATCCCAAAGTTTTCACATAAAAATCAACAATATAATTTCCAATAATCCTTTGCCTGTCAAAATCAATCTTATGAAAATTTTTTGCCCGAACTTTCTTCCAGAAGATCACTTCACCCAGAATTCGGGCTTTGCGTTTTTCTTTTAATAAAATTTTTAAATGGGGATTGTAAGGAAGATTTTCTACGAAGTTCCTGCGGATAGGAATTCCGTTGATGAGGGTAAGGATTTCTTTCATTGTTGTGTTTTTAACCACCCCGTCTTCCAAAGTTGATAACTTTGGAATCCACCCCGTCCAGAGGAGGGGAATTGAGTTGTGTATATTCAAATATAGTATTAATATCAAATTGTGAGATATCCGGATTCAATAATTTTGCTTAAACCTTAAACCTTAAACCTTAAACCTTAAACCTTAAACCTTAAACCCAAAGCCATTTTCATCCTTTCACTTGCCTATATTTCCTATTTTGAATATCTTTAAAACTTCAAACATTGTTTCAACATAGACCTTTAAATAGCAATATGACATTTCAAGAACAGATACAGCAGGGGATTCCTAATCAGCTGCCACAACCAAAACCATACGAGACCAATATCAACCATGCTCCGAAGCGTAAAGAAATTTTAGGAGAAGAAGAGAAAAAACTGGCATTGAAGAATGCATTACGTTATTTTGATCCTCAGTTTCACGCAGAACTGATTCCTGAATTTAAGCAGGAACTGGAAGATTACGGAAGGATTTATATGTACCGTTTCCGTCCGGATTACGAAATGAAGGCGAGGCCTATTACAGACTATCCGGGACAATCTGAGCAGGCGAAAGCTATTATGCTGATGATTCAGAATAACCTGGATTATGCAGTAGCTCAGCATCCTCATGAATTGATTACCTATGGTGGAAACGGAGCTGTATTCTCCAATTGGGCTCAGTATCTGCTGACGATGAAATATCTGTCGGAAATGAGCAATGAGCAGACATTGGTAATGTATTCAGGACATCCGATGGGATTGTTCCCGTCTCATAAAGATGCACCAAGAGTTGTTGTAACCAATGGAATGATGATCCCAAACTATTCAAAACCGGATGATTGGGAGAAGTTCAATGCATTAGGTGTTACACAATATGGGCAGATGACGGCTGGAAGTTATATGTATATTGGTCCGCAGGGAATTGTTCACGGAACAACCATTACAGCATTAAATGCTTTCAGAAAAATAAAAAAAGAACCGAAAGGAGGACTTTTCGTGACTTCAGGATTAGGAGGAATGAGTGGAGCTCAGCCAAAAGCCGGTAATATTGCTGGCTGCGTTACTGTATGTGCAGAAGTAAATCCGAAGATTACAAAGATCCGTCACGATCAGAAGTGGGTAAATGAGATCTATGAAAACCTTGACGAACTGGTAAAAAGAGTAAGAGAGGCACAGGCTAACAAAGAAACTGTTTCTTTAGCTTACCTTGGAAACATTGTTGATGTCTGGGAGAAGTTTGATCAGGAGGACTTAAGAATTGATATCGGTTCAGATCAGACTTCACTTCACAATCCTTGGGCTGGTGGTTACTATCCGGTAGGACAGACGTTTGAAGAATCTAATACAATGATGGCTGAAAATCCTGAGTTATTCAAAGAAAAAGTTCAGGAAACATTAAGAAGACATGCTGCAGCCATCAACAAACATACAGCAAAAGGAACTTATTTCTTTGATTACGGGAATGCCTTTTTATTGGAAGCTTCCAGAGCCGGAGCTGATGTGATGGCAGAAAATCCGACATTAGGAAGAGAATTCAAATATCCGAGTTATGTACAGGATATTATGGGACCTATGTGTTTTGATTACGGTTTCGGGCCGTTCCGTTGGGTATGTTCCAGCGGAAATCCGGAAGATCTGCAGAAAACCGATGATATTGCATGTGCTGTATTAGAAGAAATGGTGAAAAACTCTCCTGAAGAGATTCAGCAGCAGATGAAAGACAATATCCAATGGATCAAAGGAGCACAGGAAAATAAACTGGTGGTAGGTTCTAAGGCCAGAATCCTTTATGCAGATGCAGAAGGAAGAATGAAAATTGCAGAAGCCTTCAATAAAGCCATTAAAAACGGAGAAATCGGGCCTGTAGTATTGGGAAGAGATCATCATGATGTTTCGGGGACAGATTCTCCTTACAGAGAGACTTCCAATATCTATGACGGATCAAGATTTACTGCGGATATGGCCATTCACAATGTGATTGGTGATAGTTTCCGAGGAGCTACCTGGGTTTCGATTCACAATGGTGGTGGAGTAGGCTGGGGCGAAGTGATCAACGGTGGTTTCGGAATGCTGTTGGACGGAAGCAATGATGCCGACAGAAGATTGAAGTCTATGCTTTTCTGGGACGTAAACAACGGAATCTCAAGAAGAAGCTGGGCAAGAAACGAAGGCGCTGTTTTCGCTATTAAAAGAGCAATGGAAGCAGAACCTAATCTGAAAGTAACCCTTCCAAACCTTGTAGACGAAAATTTACTGTAAAATATAATATTCAGCATTGGCAAAGATCAACAAAAAATTGTTTTCACATCTGAACGTAGAGGATTGTGATCCTGTATGGGAGAAATTTGCTGAGGTTGAATTTTCAAAAAAAACTCTGTTTACGAATAATAAAGCCTATCTTTTAGAAGATGGGCTTGTTCGTAAATATTACATCAGCAGCACAACTGATATCGATTCTGAAATCTGTGCAGAATTTTACTTTCCCGGAGATATTTTTACCGTTGACGAAAAAGAATCCGATGCTGTTTATGAATCTATTAACAGCGGACTGGCATGGGAAATAACCCTTGATGAGGTGAAAGATATGTTTGTTTTAAATCCGCACTGCCGTTTCGTTCAGAATTATTATCTCAGCAGAAAGCTTAATGCTGCTATGAAAAGGGAAATGCTCCTGTTGAAAAATACACCTCAGGATTTGTATGAATATCTTCTGAAGAACAAACCTCATTACATCCAGAATATTCCTTTAAAATATCTCGCCTCTTACATTGGCATTACGCCTATCTCTTTAAGCAGAATCAGAAAGCGTATTCATTAGCATTGTTTTTTAACGCAATGTTCACAAAGATTTTAATTTTATTTTTATGTCCGCAAAGGCGCTATCGCTTAGCAATGGTTATATTCTTTGCTGAATGAAATGCCCTTGCGAGCGAAAAAATATTTTCATTATTAAATTCTTAGTGCCCCTGCGTTTTGACTTCCACACACGGGCATTAATTATCTTTTGTTTATTGACTGGCCCTCAGGAAGTCTTTTCCTTTGCTGAAAAAAAGAATATGGAAATACAAAAACTAAACTGGGCAGGCATTCAGCTCACTTCACACAACAAAACTATCTTAATAGACGCTGTAGAAGATTACTCTTATTATAAACCCGTTTTGGGAGATGCTGTAGAGAATCTTATAGAATTTTCAGACCATGTAAAGGCTGATTATATCCTGTTTACCCATATGCACCTTGACCATTTTGATAAAGGAGTCATCAGAAAATGCCTAAAGGAAGACGGAAAACTGATAGTATATAAAGGGCTTGAAGCCGTGGTAAGAAAAATTGTAATTGACGCAGAGATCGTTATTCTTGACCTGAATGAAACCTTTACAGAAAACAACATCACCTTCAAACCCGTATTTGCTATGGATGGATTGGGAGAAATACAGTCTTCGTGGATTGTGGATGACGGAAAAACAAAGATATTTCATGGTGGAGATACCATCTGGCACAACCAGTTCTGGAAGCTCGGAAAAGAAAATCCCAATATAGATTACGCATTTTTACCCGTAAACGGAGTAGTTGTTAACTTTGAAATCATCGGATTAGAATATAGCCCTGTTCCCGCCTCTCTCAGTCTGAAAGAAGCCTTTGCCGCAGCCCATCTTTTACATGCTAAAAAACTGGTGCCCATCCACTACGGATTGTTTGCTCATGAGAAATTTTACATCCCTCAGGTGTTTGATGACAATGATATGAAGCGTATTTCAGAGGAAGTAGGACAGGAGTATATGATTTTGAAAGATGGAGCAGTGTTGTTAAAATCTTAAATGGTATTCATAAGGAAAACTGTCATTCTGAATGAAATGAAATGTAGTGAAGAATCTCAACATCAATAGGAACGGGCGTTAGCCCGTTTTCTTTTGTGCGTAGTATGATTGGCTTTAGCCAAAACTTAAAATTAAGTTGAGGCTGTCTCAAAAGGTAAACCAACGCCTGTGAGAATTTCTTAAATGACAAAAGTTGTCAGACAGGAGTCGGAAAGAGGGGGGACTTTTGAGATAGCCTCTTATATTTATATTTTTATATCGGGCTAAAGCCCGATGCCATTGATGATTTCATTTGATTTCTGAATTATTGTCATTCAAGAATTTAAAAGTTATCAGAAGATTATATATTCCACGCTTCACTTTGTTCCACTCTGAATGACAAACTTTGTGCATATTTATATTTTTCTCAGATAGCGTGGAGCTTTCTAACAAATACTGAATTTCAGAAGTTTGTTTATCTGTAAGTTTTGTTTTTAATTTATACTTATCCCACTCGTTTTCGAATGAAGGTAAAAATTTTATTTAAAATGGGAAATCATCATCTATTTCAATAAATGGGTGTTTACGTAAATTATTTTCATCAATAAAATCTCTAAGCTTTCGATATGATTCTAAATAGGATGGTCTATTTCCCCAATTATTGCCTTCATCCATGACGTCTGGATTTAAAAAGTTACCTCTATCATTTACAAAATGTTTTAAATTACCATTTTCAATACAGGATTTTGTATGTTCCCAGTCCCATTCAAAAATAGCTTCTGTTGTGCTTATAAAATTAGAAACGAGATTTTCAAATATTTCTATATTGTATTTTTTTATTAAATTTTGATTTTTGACATTGGTTGTAGTTCTTTTTGCGGTAATTCTTGATAATGCCAATATTTCTTCTAATAGCTCTCGGTCATCACGTAATGCCTCGTTTACAACCTTATTTTCTTCTAGGATTTTAGTAACCTTTACCTCTAATTTAGGCCACCACATTTCAAAAACATCATCAAAAACTTTGTCTTCTAGTTTGTTTTCTGATAAGCTATTATTGATGGTTTTAACTAATTTTTTAAAATCAACCTTATTGAACTGAGATGTTTGAAATTGTGTTAAAGGACCTTTAAAGTCTGAATTATCTAATCCAAATAAGATTGGGCAAACTTTTGAATTGTCTAATGTTTTACTAATTGCGCCAGCTTCAAATAGCATCCATTGACTATCCAAATTATCTTTTGTGTAAATAAAAATACCTAGTCTGCTATGTTCTAATTCTTTAGAAATGTCAGCATTCCAACGACTCCCTTTTTCTATATCTTTTGGTGTGAAATATGGTTTTACATTTTGTAAAACAGCAGGGAGCCAATCTTTTATTGCTTCACCAATTTGTCTGCTAACTTCTCCAGACCAACTAATAAAAACTTTCATTTATATTTGATTTTTTTTTTGTAATTATATCTAATATTTTAGATTTATGTAATTGATTTTTTTTATAGTGATTTTGGATATTGTTGCTAGTAATTAAAATTCTTTACTATAAGCCTAATTCCATTGATTTCAAATTAAATAAATTAATCTGACCTATTTTTTTCTCATGTATGACAATTGTTAATTTTGCAGGATATGCAAATTTCATTTCACTCAATCTAAACGTCCAAAGCATTATTTTTAATAAATCTTCATCACCAATATTTTTATGTTCTTTTATACGAGTAATACCAGAACCAAAAATTGGAACGGATACATTTTTTTGAGCGTAAACACGATTAACCCTATCCCAAAAATTAATCAAAAACTCAATATATTCAGGCATCGTTAAGGTTGCTCTATTGTGTTCATCAAATTTTGAAAATGCAGTAATTATAAAGTCTTGATAAACAAAAATTGTACTTAATTTAAATTTTACATTTTTTCCTCCGCTTGCTCTACGATATTGGCTATCAACGATGTCCGAATTATCTGAGTTATTAATAAGAAAATTATCGAGATCAGCTATTTTATTTTGAAAAAAACGATTTATAAAAATTCCATTAAGTGAGCTGTTAGATATAATTTTATCATCTACTATTGTATCGAAGAATTCATTAAATGGAATAGTTTTAAGACCAGGTTCTGAAAATAAATCACCACATTTAATATTTACAGTACTTCCGTCTATATCTATATTTATATCAGTAAGTTTATTTGCTTTACACCAAATTATTAGATATATTAATATCAAGACAACAAATAATATATATCCAGAATATCTTAAATAATCTTTGTATTCATCAGGAACTATATTAAAAAGCAATATGAATGATAAAATACCTGAAATTACTGAAAAATAAATCCAGAATTTATTTCTAATATTTTTGTCTAAGAAATTTACTTTCATTGTATGAATTATAATTTATAAAAATAATCACCATTTTTTATTTTTGACCCTACCCTTAAATCAGTGTCATTTAAAGCCTTTCTAATGATTTCTTTATTTAAAGGAATATGTAATGCAGGTATTTTAAATTTTGAATCTCTAAAAATTGGTAATTTATCCCATAAAGAAATTACTGTAGAATTCAGTTCTGTTTTGGAATAATTTAGTACATCTTCTTTATTTTTAAAATCAGGATATATTACAATAATGGGTAATTCTAAGTTGTTAATTCCATAATCTATTTCTTCCCTTAATGCTCTAGAATTAATAGTGTTATTACTTAAATATAAGATAATGTTTTTAGAATTTCTTAATCTTTCACGAAGCCTTGGTTTTAATGTTGATTCCCAATCACTATTATCGCGAACATTATATGTTGTATCATGAGCATTATTGAATGGAAATGTATTGTCAGCCCCTTTCCATGCTTTCAACATATTGTAATAACAAAAATCTTTAGTTGCGTGAGCTCCAAGTGATGATTCATTAAATGGTTCACTAACATAAAATGCACAATAATTATTTGTTTTACTCATAACTTTGTTTAAGATTATTAATATTGTTTAGATTTTATTATAAAAACTCCTTATAAAACTTCATTATTAAAAACTTAACTGAAGTAGCCAAATTTAAAAAACCGAATCCATATTAGTTACAGTGTTTTTACGAAAACTAGTGTCAAATATAAACTACATTTCTTGCAAAATCTTACGGTTTTCCATAATCCCAAAAATCTCCCCCCACTTCAAAACAACCCTGTTTGCAACTACCCGGCACCTCCGGTAGTCTAAAACAATAGCAAAACAAACCTCCCGAGTCCTCGGATTGTTAAAAACAAGTATGTTTGTGACTTCCCGAGATGTCGGGTAGTCTCCTGCAAGTTGTGGGAAGCTTTCCGAGGTCTCGGGAGGTTTGTTTTAAGTATGTTTGTAACCAAACAACTTTTTTATATATTTGAGTGTTAATTTATTAAAACCAAAAACACAAGTATGAAAATTGCACTCACAGAGTTGAGTACTAAAGATCTTGCGACTTTAGCTCAAAGAGTTATTTCCAATGCCACATCCGGCAAATACATCGTTATTATCAATCATCCTTTTATAGGTTTTTTACAGTCTGCGTATACAGATTATGATAAAGTCTATACAAAGCAGATCTACAGTGGAAAAGGAGTAGATGTAGCAACAGCAGATCAGGAAAGGGACAGGGCGTACAGAAACCTGAAAGCTTTCCTGAACGGCTACAGAAAACTACCCTCCGCCAGTAATTATCAAACTGCAGAAGAACTGTATCAGGTATTTAAGAAATTTGGGCTGAATCTCGACAGGCTGAGCTACTCTTCTCAAACCGCCCAAATGAAAAGGCTGATAGAAGAACTGGAAGCTCCCGAAAATATACAGAAACTATCTGTTCTTTCTCTCGATAGGGCATTTGCAGATATGAAAACGAAACATCGGGATTTTGAAACGCTTTTTTCTGAACAGGCAGATGCCAATGCAGAACTTCGTCTGATGACAAGTGCTACTGCCATCCGTAAAGGCTTGGAAAAAACTTTGAAATCTTATTTCAGTCTGATTACAGCAATGAAGGATGTTCCCGGCTGGGAGTTTTTCTATAGTGATACCAATGAGCTGGTGAAAGCGGCTAAAAATTCTTCGCTAGGGAAGAAAGAAGGTGGTGATACAGCACCGCAGATATAAGTATTTGTTTTGTTGGAAAAACGTGAAGGAGCAAGGTTTTTTTTAAAATATGCAATGTTCAATTTTATCGGAGATAAAATCTTTGCGCCTTAAAGCAGGTGTTTTTAATATCCTTTTGTGCCTTTGCGTTTACCAACAAAATATGTTTTTTGACGCAAAGTTTTTAATTATTATTCTTTTTAAAATAAGGAAGCAAAGGGATGTGGCTGCGCCACTGATGAAGCGGGATGTAAAACGGTAGCTTCATAAAATCAATCTTGATTGATTCTTCTTTGCTCGCTTGAGTATAGTATTTTTTTAATTTGATCTTTGCGTTTTCGATTACGGTACAAAAAAACTCAGCTATTTGCTGAGTTTTATTTTTTTTTGAACCATTAAGGATTTTTAAGTAGTGAAGGCTGGTTAAGGGAAACATCAAAGATGTTTTTTAAGCCGTGCGCATCATCTTAATCCTTTCAATCTTCTTAATGGATTATTTATTTTGAAGAGCTTTTATTTCTTCCTGCAACCTTTGGTTTTCTTTTTTCAGGTGTTCTATATAATCTCTTTGGTTTTCCAGAAGGAATTCAGGTACATTACAATAAAGATTACCATTTACATTATTTCCAAAACCACTACTTCCTGTAATGTTATCAAAATTAAAGATTGGCTTGGGATCTTCTTCTTCATAGATATCTTCTACAGGAACTTCCAGGTAACGGGCAATTTTTTCCCATTCTTCCTTTCTGATGGCTACATCTCCGCTTTCTTTTCTGCTGTAGTTGGATACATCTGTGGCGATGATGTCAGCAATCTGTTGTTGTGTGATGCCTTTTCTTTTTCTTACGTTGCGTAGTTTTTCTTTTTGCATGACCCGTATTTTCTACAAATATGCAAAATTTTTGTTGGAGAATCGCAAAGACGCAAGTTTTTTATGCCTGATGTGTTATTTTAAGGCGCAAGAAAATCATAGATTTTCAGCAAGTGAAGCGTCATCAATTTTATCAGAGATAAAATCTTTGCGCCTTAAGACAGTTTATTTTAATAACAATTTGCGCCTCTGCGTTTTTCCAACAAAATATATTTTTTTGACGCAAAGTTTTCAATTATCCTATTTTTTAGAAAGGAAGCAAAGTTTTGTGGCTGCGCCACTGATGAAGCGGGATGTAAAATGTTAGCTTCATAAAATCAATCTTAATTGATTCTTTCTTTGCTCGCTTGAGTATAGCATTTTTAATTAGATCTTTGCGTTTTCAAAAGCGTTACAAAAAACTCGGCAAATCGGCGGGCTTTTTACGTTCTTATTGTCATTTCGCAGGAATTTATGCAGTAAAAGCTTTTGGATTGATGGAAAAAATAAGAGTTTAGATTCCTCCGGAATGACAAGGTAAACGCGTAGGAAGACTATGTAAACATTTATTTGTCCAGATCTTAATAGAAACTACCCGCTTAGATTATCCATACAGTCTGTCATTCCGCAGGAATTTATGCAGTAAAAGCTTTTTAGATTGATGGAAAAAATAAGAGTTTAGATTCCTGCGGAATGACAAGGTGGACGCGTAGGAAGTCTAATGTGGACATTATTTGTCAAGATCTTAATAGAAACTACCCGCTTAGATTATCCATACAGTCTATCATTTCGCAGGAATCTAAACGGAATCAGGTGCTTTAAAAAAACATTGCATTTTTTATATAATTAATGAAAAAACTCCGGCGATCGAAGATCGCCGGAGTTTATGTTTATTTTAAAGTAAAAGCTTATTATTTCACCGCTGCAATCGCTGCTTCGTAATTCGGTTCGTGAGAAATATCTGCAACCTGCTCTTCATAGATGATCTTTCCTGACGGATCTATTACCACTACAGCTCTGCTCAGAAGGCCTTTCATTGCAGAATCTACCAGTTCCACCCCATAGTTCCATCCAAAGTCTGAACGGAAATCTGAAAGCATTACTACATTTTTGATTCCCTCTGCACCACAGAATCTTTTCTGTGCAAACGGAAGATCTTTGGAAATACAAAGTACTACCGTATTGGGAAGGTTTCCTGCCTCTTCATTGAAATGGTGTACAGAAGCTGAACACACGCCTGTATCTACACTAGGAAAGATATTTAAGATCACATTCTTCCCTCTGTAAGATTCCAGCGTCTGATCATTCATATTTACATCTGTAAGGGTAAATTTGGGGGCTGGCTTATTCAGCGCCGGTAATTTTGCATAGGTATGTACTTCTTTTCCTCCCATTAAAACCGTGTTGGTTGCTTTAGATTTTTGTGCAAAGCCCATTGCGGAAAAGAATAATAGTGTACTGAAAACTAATTTTGAAAACATGAAATTTATTTTTAAGCTAAATTATTCTTTTTTCAGGAGCTGAGATTAATTTTAATTCAAATAGATCAAATCTATTGTCAGATTGTTTTTTTCAAAATATTTTACTTCTACCTTTATATTATTAAATGAGGCTGTCTCAAAAGTCAAATAGTTTGGCTTTTGTCATTCTGACGAAGGAAGAATCGTATTGATGTCTGGATATCAGAACTACGTTCGCAGACCTTAGTCTGGGTTCAGAATGACATTTTTGAGATAGTCTCAGTCTTATCACATAAAAAAATAGAAAGATTTATGAGTTCAGAAAACACTGCATCATTCCATCACATTTTTAAGAGTGAAAATGAAATTCCGGAAGAATATAAAGTTCCGGTCATCCACCAGAGAACTTATCTCCTGAACGGCGAACTGGTAGAGTGGGACGGAGATGTTACCGAAATCTATTCCCCGGTGTGCATTCCTACAGAAAACGGGTTAGAAAGAAAACTGTTGGGAAGTATCCCGAATATTGGCCCGAAGGAAGCTATGGAAGTCCTTGAAGCCTGTGTAAAAGCCTATGATAATGGTCTTGGTGAATGGCCTACGATGTCTGTGGAAGGACGCATTAAATGCATGCAGAAATTCGTCTACCTGATGATCCAGCAAAGAGATCTGATCATTAAATTACTGATGTGGGAAATTGGAAAAACGCTTGCTGACTCCACCAAAGAATTTGACCGTACCGTAGATTATATCAACCAGACCATTGATGCCCTGAAGGATCTGGACAGAGAATCTTCCCGCTTTCAACAGGCTGAGGGAACAATTGCACAGATCAGAAGGGCTCCGCTTGGAGTGGTGTTAAGTATGGGACCATTCAACTATCCTCTGAATGAAATTTTTACCACATTGATTCCTGCCTTGATCATGGGAAATACCATTCTGTTTAAACTCCCGAAACATGGTGTACTGGCTCATTATCCTTTATTAAATGCTTTTAAAGAAGCATTCCCGAAAGGAACTGTGAATACATTATACGGAAAAGGATCAGAAATCATCACTCCAATTATGGAAAGCGGAAAAGTGAATGTTCTGGCCTTCATCGGTTCCAGTAAAGTAGCTAACGGCTTGAAAAAATTGCATCCGAAAGTAAATCGTTTAAGAGCTATTCTGAGTCTGGATGCTAAGAATGCAGCCATCGTGACTAAAAATGCGAATCTGGATGTAGCGGTGAGCGAATGTATTTTAGGTGCACTTTCTTTCAACGGACAAAGATGTACAGCACTGAAGCTTATATTTGTTCAGAAAGAGATTGCTTTGGAGTTTACAGAAAAACTAAGTGCAGCGGTTTCTGCTCTGAAACCAGGATTACCGTGGGAAAAAGACGTAAAAGTAACTCCGCTTCCGGAAGTGAACAAACCTCCTTATTTGAAAGAATGCATTGATGATGCCTTACAGAAAGGAGCAGCCGTTTTGAATAAAGACGGAGGTTATACGAATGAGTCATTTGTTTTTCCGGCGGTTGTTTATCCGGTAAATAGCGAGATGAAATTATATCACGAAGAACAGTTTGGCCCTGTGATTCCTGTTGTTCCGTTTGAAGATATCGAAGAACCTATAGAGTATCAGGTGAATGCTTCGCATGGGATGCAGGTGAGTATTTTTAGTGAAGATCCTCAGGAAGTTGCAAAGCTGATTGACCCGTTTGTAAATCTTGTAAGCCGTGTCAATATCAATTGCCAGGCACAAAGAGGTCCGGATGTATTTCCGTTTACCGGAAGAAAAGACAGTGCGGAAGGTACGCTTTCTGTATTTGATGCACTCCGTTCATTCTCAATAAGATCTCTGGTAGCAGCGAAACTTACAGATTCCAATAAAGAATTACTCAATACCATTGTCAGAGAACATGATTCGAATTTTTTAAGTACAGATTATATTTTCTGATCCTATTGTATTTAACATAATTAAAAATCCTCAATAAACTTCTTCGTTTATTGAGGATTTTTTTAACTTAATGCCGGAAATTAGAGTTTTGTGTTATAATAAGATAATGTTTCAATAAATATTATCTAAGGATCAGTGTGTAAATCATGTCTTCACCGGAAAAAGAATTTTTAGAGAAAATTGAAAAGCACAAAGGTGTTGTTTTCAAGATCTCTAAAATGTATATGGATAATAAGGACGATCAGAATGACCTCTATCAGGAGATCATCTACCAGGCCTGGAAATCATACGGTGATTTTCAAAAGAGAAGTGATTTCTCCACATGGCTGTACAGAACTGCGCTAAACACAGCAATTGTTTTCCTGCGAAGTGAAAAAAAACGTAGTTTTATACAGAATCAGAATGTAGATGGGCTGGGTGCCCGGCAGGAACCTTATAATGATACGGATGATGTGAATATGAAGCTGATGTATGAAGCAATTCATCAGTTGAGTCCTATTGATAAAGCGCTTATATTTTTCTTCTTAGAGGGCTTTTCCGGAAAAGAAATAGCCGTTCAGCTGGGAATTACTGAAGTGAATACAAGGGTAAAGCTGAAAAGGGCAAAAGAGAAGCTGAAAGAGATCATTACCAAACAGGGAACAGGTTCTTATTAAAAGATAAAAGGATGGAACTAGACAATTTTAAAGAACTATGGAATAAAGATACAGGGAAGGAATCTCCTGAAATTTCTCTTGAAAAACAGAAGGAAATACACTCCCCGTTACAGATGCTGAAAGTAAATATGGAAACAGAGTTCTGGCTGATGATTGTAACGCTGCCTTTACTTTTAACCAATTTTCCGTTTGCTTCTGCTGATTCTAATATCAAAATCATATCCGCATTTGTCACCATCCTGACCATTGTTATTATCGTCTATTTTTATTCCCGTTTTCTGAAGTTGTACAAGCTGCTTCAAAAGAATAGTATTAATACAAATTATGATTTGTTTAATCTGAAAACCCAGCTTCTTATATCAAAAGAAATTTATATAGCCTATTATGTGTCTTATATTCCTCTTGGATTTCTCCTCTCTCTGATCAGAATTAATTTCCATTTTGAAATGGAATATAATCTGGCGATCTTCGGTTGCAGCCTTCTGATCACTTTGCTCCTGATTGCTTTTATTATAAGATACTGGATCTATTATATGTACGGAAGGTATATTGATGATGTGGTACGTTTGGTGGATGAACTTAACGAAATTGAAGTAAGCCCCAGACCGCAAAAGAAAAAGACATGGTTTGAGCGGTCACAGAAATTTTTCATGAATAAAATGGGAATCAAAGGAAATATTCTGAATACCGTTATATGGTTTGTTTCAATGTATATTTTTATCATTTTATTTCTGACACTCGTTTTTTTGATTGTCATAATAGCCGGTGCCAAGCTGAACCTTCTTGATATAGGATCCCTGCAAAGAGCTTTAAATAAGCTGAACTAGAAATTTTATTTAAATACAGAAGAACCTGACAGATTACCTGTCAGGTTTTTTTTATATAAAAATGTAACATTTCTTATTTTATTCTACTAACTGTGAAAAAATATCAAATACTATGAGAAAAAAGACTACTATTACTAAGGTTTTGGCCTTGGCGTTAGCAATTTCGATTGTTCCGGTTTCTGTTGCCAAAGCTCAAAACAGAGACAATACGGAGATTTCAGTTAAAAACCTTCCTGCAATTTCAATTTCGTCAGGAATGGGAATTTTTAGTGCAGATTTTAGCGGACAGAATATTTCATCAGATTTCCTGATTGGACATTTGGGTGAATGGTTGGGTACAAACGGAGATCATTCTTATAAACTTGTAAAAGAGAATAAAGATGACCTTGGAATCAGACATCTTGTGTATGAACATTACTATAAAAATATAAAAGTAATGGATGATATGATCCTGATTCATGAGAAAGGTGGAAAAGTTACCCATGTAAATGGAGAAATCATTACTGATATTGACTTTTCTACGAGCCAGCAGAAGCTTAATCCGCAAAAAATCAAATCTATTATTATTGCTGATCTTAATCCACAGGGAAAAATAAAGGTCTCTGATACAGAAGTAGTCATTACGAAAGTAAATAAAGGGAGAAAAACTGCTATGTATTACACTTCCAAAGTAGAGGGACTTTCTTTTAGACCCCTGAAGGCGTTTACTTATTATATAGATAATGCAACAGGAACGGTTGTTAAGAAGAATTCAAGGATGCATGATACAGATACCCCATCTACAAGTACAACATATTATAAAGGCAATCAGTCTATTACTGTAGACTCTTATAATGGGCAATTCCGTTTGAAAGATAATGCGAGAAATATCCATACCCTAAACGGAACGAATCTGGATATAGATACGGTAAGCGGAGGAATCATCAATGTAGAAGAATATATAAATCCGGTAGCTAACTATACCGCGGCTGATACAAAGCCTGCTGTAGAAGTACACTGGGCAATGAAAAATGCCTATGATTATTATATGACAAGGCATAACAGAAACAGTTATGACGGGAATGGTGCAAAGATTGACAACTATTATAACTTTGATTTTGGAGGCCTTACAGGAGGAGCAAATGCAGCCGCTTTAGATACTCCTTTATATGGAGGAATAGTATGCATGCTTTATGGAAATGGAAAAATTTTTGGAGGTTTGTTAACATTTATGAACCCTGTTGTTGGGTTAGATGTTGCCGGACATGAATATTCACACCTGATTATCGGAAGAAACGGACTGGGAGGTTTGAATTATGAAGCAGAATCAGGAGCTATTAATGAATCTATTGCAGATATGTTGGGAACAGCCATTGAATTCTATTCAGGTGCTAACCCGAACTGGACAATAGGTGAGGGGATTCCGACAGCAAGTTTCCTTAATCCTACCCCAAGTCCCTATATGAGAAATATGTCTGACCCGAATAATGTAAGTCCCACCCCTCAGCCTGATACTTACCTGGGAACAAATTGGGTGAATACGGCAGATACGAGTGATACAAACGATCACGGCGGAGTTCATACAAACAGTGGAGTTGGGAACTATTGGTTTTATCTGTTATCACAAGGCGGTTCAGGAACTAATGATATTGGAAATGCCTATAATGTGTCTGGAATTACAATTGAAAAAGCAGAAAAAATTATCTATAGAGCTCTGATGAATTATATGACTCCTAATACAACATATCTGGATGCTTATAACGCAACAAAACAGGCTGTGACGGATTTGTATGGTGCTGCAAGTAATGAGCAGCAGCAGAATGTAAATGCATGGTATGCTGTGGGAATAGGAAACGGTGTATTATCAACAAAGGAATCTGTACGTAAAGAGAATGATCAGTTGAAAATATATCCAAACCCAGTTAAAGATGGCATATTTACCATTGAAAATAATAAAGATAATACTTCTGTTGAGATATTTGACGCTGCAGGAAGATTGATTAAACCTGCACAGAAATTAGATAAAGGAGTGAACAAAATTTACATAGAGAATACGCAAAAAGGAATCTACCTTCTGAAAATTACTTCGAACGGAACAATCATTTCCACTAAGAAAATAATTGTTGAATAAAATAGTATTCTGAGAAAATAATAAACTTATAAAAACACACAATGAGAGCCTGGCAGTATTTTTACTGTCGGGTTTTTTTATTTCTTTTGTAAAAATACTGTAACAATTTTTTTAAACGAAAACTAACTCTATAGAGTAACAAATCATGACCTCATTAGAACAAGAGTTTATAAGTCAAATTGAACAGCATAAAGGAATCCTATTTAAGATTTCTAAAATGTATATGACTGAAAAGGATGACCGGGATGATCTTTTTCAGGAGATTACCTATCAGCTCTGGAAAGCATTTCCTGGTTTCAGAGGTGAAAGCGAATTTTCAACTTGGCTGTACAGGATCGCTTTGAATACGGCCATTATCTTCCTTAAGTCGGAAAAAAGAAGAAGCTTTATTGCTAATGAAGATTTTTCCAATCATATCATTGTACAGGAAGACTATGATTATCGCAAAGAAGAACGCATGACCGAAATGTATAAGGCCATTCATCAACTCAACCCCATTGATAAAGCTTTTATATTCTACTATCTGGAAGATTTTTCAGGAAGGCAGATTGCAGAGCAGATGGGAATTTCTGAAGGAAATGTAAGAGTGAAAATGAACCGCGCAAAAAACAAACTTAAAGATATCTTAAGCCAAATAAAAACAAACAAACATTAAAATCAGTAATCCAATGAATATCGATGAATTGAAAAATACCTGGAACGAAGATATTATGGAGGAAACTCCTGAAATAAGTATAGAACAAAGAAATAAACTGAATCTTCCCCTTGAAAAAATACGTAAAAACATGCGTGTGGAATTCTGGTGGGTGATAGGGATTTTTGTTTTTGCATTTTTGGTTTGCTCAGTCTGCAGGCCATTTAAATTGCAATTATATATAACGGTTTTAATTGCTTCCATGCTTATTGTTACCGTTTTCTTTTTCAGCAAGTTCTTTAAACTGTATAACGAAATCAGTAATCCCGCGCCCAAAACCTACGATTCCCTGAAAGATCTGGTGATGCAGCTGAATCTGAATAAACAATATTATCTATCATACTATATAAGTTTTGCACCTTTTCTGGTATGTGAGATCCTTATTGTTCTGGAATTTATCCCATGGCCCAAACCTTTAAGTGAACTGAAAATTGCACTAATATTAATAGGTTCCGTGATTGGAGGATTGTTTTTGCTTTATCTGGCCGGAAAATTCTGGTTTCATCGTTATTACGGAAGATATATGCAGCATATTGAAAACCTCTTAGAAGAGTTGAAAAGTTAGAAAAGATTTCGGCGGGCTGAAAGCCCGCCGAAACTTTAAATTATTGTCCTTTATTGTCTTTTTCCTTAGCGATTTCATTTTTTATCCAATCCAGTTGCGGGTCTTTTTTGTCAATGATATCCTGCATACTTTCCGTAACCACTACATCAGGAACAACACCTTTCCGTGAGTCTGAAAATTTGATATTAGGCTGTACCAGAAGTAATCCGATAGGAAACCTGATTTCAGAATTTGGAAGTTTCTGATAAGAATAGAAACCTGCAACAGTACCATCGTTAGCGCCACCGGTTTCTTCACCTACCAGAGTTGCCCTTTTATCATTTTTAAGCTTAGCAGTAATAATAGAAGATGCTGAGAAGCTACCTCCATTGATCAATACAAAAACTTTTCCGTGGAAAGCTTGCTTATTGGGTTTTGTAGGTTTATCAGCTTTCATTTTATAGAAAACCTTTCCGTCTTTTTTATAGGTACTGAAAGCCTGTGCAAAGAAATAGCTCGGATAGGCAATACTTTTAAGAGCATATTCTAACGGATTGCTTTTTCTGAAGTAATTGGTACGCAGTGGAGTATCCCTTGACGTTACCTGAGAAGGTTTGATCAGGGTAAAAGGAGCTTCCGCCAAATAGGAATACAGGTTATTAATCTCATAGAGAGAACCTCCATAGTTATTTCGGACATCTATGATGAGGTAAGGAGCCTTGGCATCATTGATCTTGGCAAAGGTATTTTTATAAAACTTATCAGAATAATCTCTGGAGAAACTCTGTACCTTTATATAAGCGATAGTGCTGTCCTTGTCCAGAAATTTAAAACTTCTGTTATAAGAATTACTTGAAGCTACATAATCGTTCAGTTTCTTTTCCAGTGTCTTTTTCTGCATTTCTTTATCTTTCTCAAGATCAGAATCGGATTTTGTTTCTCTGTTTAAAGTATAGGTCCGTTTTTCTCCCTTATAAAGTGTTTCAAGAGTTGCTTTACTTCCCAAGCCGTTCTCTGCAGTGTAAAAATTAAAGAAAAGATCTTTTAAAAAATAGGGATGGAAGGTCGTATTGTCACCATCGCTGCTGATGAGAGTTCTGTATTTCTTTATATAATCTGAAACAGGAACATGGTTTATAGATAAAATCTCAGTCCCGGGTTGTATATGCTCAATGGAATCTCTGTTTTGAATAATATACATTTGATCGCCTGATATATAATATTCAAATCGGCTGAACATTCCTTTCTGATGTTCCAGTCTTTTAAACTCTCTTTTGGTAAATTTCTTTCTGGGAATTCTCAATGAAAGATGCCCTTCACGGATTCCTGCAATGACAGGCTGAAGTTTAAAATAAAACTGAAGAGGAGTAAGAGATTCTGTGATGGTCTGTTTAAGACTGTCAAATTTATGTTCCAATTCCTTCTTGGGAATATACCAATATAATTGAGGATGCATTTGCTGTAATTTTGAATAAGCAAAGTCCACATCCTCTTTGAGTTGCTCCGGTGGAATACATGAAGCCCGCTGTTCGTTGTGTTTTCTTATAGAGGCACAAGACGAAAGTATTGCGAGAAGAAATATTACCGAATAATTTTTCAATATATCTGAGTTTTTTAGGGTGCTAAAATAGAAAGTTTAAAATTAATCATGACTTAAATGAATAATAAATTTTCCAAAATACATGATAAATTTAGTTAAAAAATGTACTAAAACGGAATAAATTTTCATGTAAAGGCAAAAGTCAATACATTTGATATTTATTTTCTACAGATGATTTATTGGATTATTACGACAGTAGCTGTTCTTACGGTTACCTTTTTTATAGTGATCAATATGAAGGCGTTTGGCGGAGTGCCAAAAGGAAAGAGGCTGAAGCGGATCAGGCATTCAAAACTCTATAAAAAAAGACAGTTTCAGAATATCAGCCCTACACCATCTATTACCGAGGGTTACAAAATGTCGAAAGTGACTTACGATTTCTTTTTAGGGAAAAAAGATCCGCTCTTGAAACCTTTAAAAGAAATACCATCCCTTCATACCGATTTAAAAAACATAGACAAAAATCAGGATGTATTTATCTGGCTGGGACATTCATCTTATTATCTGCAGACAAACGGTATTTCTTTCCTGATTGATCCTGTATTGAGTTTATATGGCTCTCCTTTTAAATATTTTAATAAGGCGTTCAAAGGATCAGATATCTTTAAACCTGAAGATATTCCTGATATTGATTATCTGGTAATCACCCACGACCATTTTGACCATTTGGATTATCCGACTGTAGAATCAATCAAAGACAGAACGGGAATGGCTATTTTACCTTTGGGAGTAGGAGCACATTTAGAGAGATGGGGATATGCTGAAAATTCCCTTATTGAAGAAGAATGGGGAACTGAAGTGAATCTGAAGAACAATATAAAAATTGTTTTTACCCCTGCCAGACATTTTTCAGGCAGGAGAATCAGGCAGAATGATACCCTATGGAGTTCCTATGTTTTGATAACGCCAACAAAGAAAATTTTCTTGGGCGGAGACAGTGGTTATGACAGCCATTTTAAAACAATCGGTGAGCAATATGGCCCTTTCGATTATGCCATTCTTGAGAACGGACAATATGGAGAAGCATGGAGGTATATTCATACACTGCCGGAAGATGTTATCCAGGCTGGTATTGATCTCAAAGCGGATCGTATCATCCCTGTTCATGCAGCCAAATTTGCACTCGCTCTTCACCCATGGAATGAACCTTTACAAAAGATAACTGCTCTTGGAAAAGAAAAAGGATTGGATATCCTCACTCCAATGATTGGAGAGGTAGTAGATCTGAATCAGCATGAACAGCAATTTACAGACTGGTGGGAAAACTGATCAGGCATGCCATATGTCTTTATATCGTACAGGATGATTTTCAAACTGTTGTCGTACAAAATCACATTCCGGGTCTACAAGCAAATCTTTCTCTTCTGCGTAGCGTACAAGCTCATCCAGTAATAGTTTGGCGTATCCTTTTCCTTCACGCTCTTCATCAAGTTTCGTATAATACACAATAAGCAGTCTTCCGTCAACCTCTATGGACATATAACCTGCCTTTTTCCCATCAATAAGGAGCTGCAATTCATCCTGATATGGCGATACCTGAAACTTTATATTTTCCATGATAATGTAAGATTTGGTTGATAAAAAATAATTTCGAGAACTTTCCGAAAAACATTCTCTCCACTAAAATTACGAAATTAAATAATATGAAATAATAGTTTTCAGGAATCTTAACGAAATTTATAACATAATGATAAAAAGATAAAAGATAAAAGATAAAAGATAAAAGATAAAAGATAAAAGATAAAAGATCTTGTTGTTAAAATTCAATAGAGGTGGGTTTTAACCCACCTGACAATAAATTACCTATTCATTGGCTTTAGCCAAAACGTACAATATTTACTCCTTAAACCCCAAATTTAATTCCAATTTGCTGATTGTCATTGCTGATTGGAAATTTATGTTTAATAAAATTAAATTGTATTCTGATTATAATTTAAGATCAATAACATGTAATAATTTCATTAAAATGCATGAAATATTTCAAAGATAATCAGTTGTTTATGGTTTTCTTAACAAATATTAGTATTTGTAATTAAAACTTGGCACTTTAATTGAGTATGCCATCATGTTTAATTTTAAAGGGGAATGAAATGAAAAAGTTATTATTAACAGTATTTTTGGTTGGGACATTCAGTTTGAGTTATGCCCAGTCAGATTATTATAACGATTACAGAAGAAGTATTTCGGATGTTAACTGGCAAAGAGTTGTTGCCGATCTGTTGCTGTCTACCACACAGGCCAATCAGATTTATGTACTCAATGACCGATATCGTGATTATGATAAATGGAATAGAGTATATGTTGTAGAGCCGGGAAGATGGAGAAACGACCGGTATTCAGAGCTGGAAAGAATCATGGGCAGAGAAAAGTATATCATCTTTAAAAAGAGATATTACAGAGGCCAAAACCCAGTGATTGTTTACGGTAGAAATAAAAACGATTATAAAAAATACCGTAAAGAACAAGAGAAGTATTATAAAAATCAAGAAAAATACTATAAAAAACAATCTAAACACCATGGCCGTGGTCATGGTCACGACGACGATTGGGATTAGATCACTATCAACTATATATTCACTTTTAAATGGCTGGCATCTTTTTGTCAGCCATTTTATTTTTTCCAATCTTGAATATTATTTTTATTTAGTTTGTTTGAATTTTATAACTTTGATTTATGGAATCACATGAATCACTTAAGGGTTTTTATGAAAGGAATGCCCCCAATCTGGCATCACAATGTATTGGAGTCAGCAGGATGGGGCACTTTAATGTATTTTCACGGGAATACTGTTCTCCGTTGACTCCCTACAGCAGGAGAGATTATTATAAGATTTCATTGATTATAGGAAAAGGAAAACTGCATTATGCTGATAAATGGATTAAAGTAGACCGGCCAGCTTTATTGTTTTCAAATCCTATTATTCCTTATTCCTGGGAGGCAGATGATGAAGATCAGAAAGGCTGGTTTTGTCTGTTTACCGATCAGTTTCTGCATAACGGAAGCCGCATGGGAAACCTTCAGGATTCTCCGCTTTTCAAGATTGGAGGGACACCTGTTTTCTTTGTAGATGAAGAACAGCAGAGGATACTTTCTGATATTTATACGAAAATGATGACGGAGATTCAGTCGGATTATATTCACAAATATGATATGCTGAGAGCTTACCTTCACCTGATGATTCATGAAACCATGAGAATGCAGCCTGCAGAAAGTTTTGAGCCTTATCAGAATGCTTCACAAAGAGTTGCTTCCTTATTTATGGAACTTCTGGAAAGACAATTTCCCATTGACAGTCCTGAGGCTTTTTTAAAATTAAAAACGCCCAACGATTATGCTCAGAGTCTTTCCATCCATGTGAATTCTTTAAACCGTTCCGTAAAAGAGATCACAGGGAAAACTACCAGTCAGCAGATTACCGGAAGGATTATTCAGGAAGCCAATGCTTTATTGAAACATACAGATTGGAATGTAGCTGAAATTGCTTACGGATTGGGCTTCGAAGAACCCGCTTATTTTACCAATTACTTTAAAAAACAAACCGGAATTACTCCTAATGCCTTAAGAATGGACATTGTTTGAATTTTATAATTCTTGGTTTGAATTCTATATCGGAATTGGTTTCTTCATGTTCTAATTTTGTCTTGTAAAATTAAATCATACCTATCATGAAATTTAAAAAATTAGGAAACACAGACGAACAGTTATCGGCAATTGGTTTAGGATGTATGGGAATGAGCTTTGCTTATGGTCCTACAGATGAACAGGAAAGTATCAGTACTTTGCACAGAGCTTTGGATTTAGGCGTTAACTTCTGGGATACTGCGGATATGTATGCCAATGGAGAAAACGAAAAACTGATTTCTAAAGTTTTGGTTCCGAACAGGGATAAAATTTTTATTGCGACCAAATTCGGATTCAGATTTAAAGATGGTAAAGCAAGCCACAGCGGAGCTCCGGGAACGTATTTTGACGGTTCTCCTGAATGGATCAGAAAAGCAGTAGATTTAAGTCTTCAAAGATTAAAAATAGATACTATTGACCTGTACTATGCTCACAGAGTGGATCCCAATGTTCCGGTAGAGGAAACAGTAGGTGCAATGGCAGAGCTTGTGAAAGCAGGAAAAGTAAAATATATCGGATTATCTGAAGCTTCGGCAGAATCTATCAGAAAAGCCAACAAGATCCACCCAATCGCAGCTTTACAATCAGAATATTCTATCCTTACAAAGGATGTTGAAAAAGAGATTTTGCCAACCATCAGAGAACTGGGAATTTCTTTAGTCCCTTATTCACCGCTGGCAAGAGGTCTTTTTACCAATATTTATGATGTACAGAATCTTGGTGATGATGATTTCAGAAAATCACTACCGCGTTATCAGCAGGAATACCTTGAAAATAATACCAAACTGGCTAACGAAATTAATGAATTTGCAGCTTCCAAAGGGGTAAAAGGAACACAGCTGGCATTAGCTTGGGTATTGAATCAGGGAGACGACATTATCCCGATTCCGGGTACCAAACGAATTAAATATCTGGAAGAAAATATTGCAGCCGTCAACATAGACCTTTCGCAATCAGATCTGGATACTATTGATGCCATTCTGAAAAAATACCCGAATGTAGGGGAAAGATACACCGAAGGCTCAATGAAACTGGTGAACAACTAAAGATTACGATACAAAAACTGAGTTCCTGCTTATGATGGGAGCTCAGTTTTTTTGTTATTATTCTCACTGAGAATGTATAATTAATGAAAAAAACTAAATTATGAACAGAAGAGAACTATTAAAGAATGGTTTATTGGCAGGAACATTAAGCATGATTCCTTTTTCCAGTATATTGGCAGAAACTCCAAAAATCACTGAACAAACAGGTGATGATCTTTCCGGTTTTAAAAAGTTAAAGCTTGGAGAACTGGAACTTTTTGTTCTTACAGACGGATATATTCATGAAGAAAATCTTAATGCATTTGCTCCCAGAGGGACTGTTTCTGAGCTGAAATCAATTCTTAAAAATAATTTCAGACCGGAGAATTACATTGATATGGCCATGAATATTCTGTTGGTTAAAACAAAGAATAAACTCATTCTGTTAGATACCGGAATGGGTATTTTTGCTGATGAAAGAACCGGATTCTTATTAAAAAGTCTCCAAAAAGCAGGTTTTTCACCAAAAGATATTACAGATGTTTTTATCTCCCATGCCCATCCTGATCATATTGGCGGCGTAATTGATAAAAAGCAGAATCTGGTTTTTCCGAACGCCGGTATTTTCATTTCAGAAACTGAACATGACTTTTGGATGAATGCTACTATCAAAGATTTTAATAATAGTGGTTTGAAAAAGCAGCCTGAATTACTCAATCAGATTATTCCTGCTGTTCAAAATATTCTTAAAACCATTCAGCCAAAACTTAAGTTTTATGACCTTAATAATCCACTTTATGACAATTTTGGTTTTCAGCTGGCTCCCGGCCATACTCCGGGTTTAACGGTGACAACCATTTCTTCAGGAAATGAAAAACTGATCTACATTGCAGATTTGATTCATTCCGATGTAATTCTTTTCCAACATCCTGAATGGGGTTACTTCGGTGATACTGATCTTGATCTTGCGACCGCTTCAAGGAAAGATCTTCTGAAACAATTGGCAGATACTAAAACCAGAGCATTTGCCTATCATTTACCCTGGCCGGGTCTTGGATTTACAAAAACAAAATCCGGAGCATTTGAATGGTTCCCAGAAAGTTTTATGAATTAGGTAGTAGGCTGCAGGTGAGAGGTAATAGGTAGTAGGGATTAGGGATTCGCTGACTAGGATTAATAAATACGCACTCAATATTCCCCTCCCTTGGAGGGGTGGCAAAAATTCAAAGAATTTTTGACGGGGTGGTTAATTAAACGAAATAATTACCACACGCATAACACAATCAATAGAAGCGGACTTTAGTCCGCTTTCATAACAAGGCTCATTCATAGGGCTTTAGCCCAAACTTATAAAACAACCGATCCTCCCATGCAATAGGAGGATCGGTTTCAACATAAGAAAAAATTAGAGTTTTATAGTCATCAGGCTTCTCCAAAAACCAGCTCAGGAGAATATAGCTTTCTGAACATCAGATAAGTCATCGTAAGTACAGAGAAAGCGACTATTGCATCTATTGTAGCTGGAAAACCCAGTACCGCAATTTTTGAGAATAAAGCAAAAATAATATCGAAAAACATTCCTGCAAATACCCATTCTTTCAATCTCATTAATCTGTTGGGAAGGAGGAGAACAAGAACGCCTGAAATTTTAAAGACACCCAGTATATAAATAAAATGCGGCGGATAGCCAAGTTGTTGAGTAATGTCCCATACCACAGGATTTTTTGTAAGTTCAAAGAAACCGCTGGCTCCGAACCATAATGACATAAAAATAGCTCCCGCCCAATAGATGATTTTTGTTGTTTTTGTTTTCATTGTAGTATTATTTTTAGTTGTTATTATTAATATATTGTGTGAAAATTATTTGAAAATTGTTTTTGCTGATCCTGATATTTCTCCCGTTTTTGGATTTTGAATAAAAGCTATAGCTTCCCAGTTTTCAAGAGAAAAACCTTCCGGAAGTTTAAATGTGGTTGTTCCTTCCAGCTGTTTATTCAATGAGATCTGATTTTGCTTATGAACAATCTGCCAATGATGCAGATGACGGCCTTCATTTTCACCTTTTCCTACCTGAGTAGAAGAATGTTTTTCAACAAGATTAACAAGAAGTATATTCTTAGGGTCGGTTGCAGAGGCTTTATACTGTACATTGATTTCCTTCTGAGAAATGTTTGCTGATAGTGCTACATTTGTTTTTTTAGAGGAGAATAAGACTTCACGGATTGTATTTTTGATATTGGTTTCATCTGACCCTACAAATTCTGTTTTTCCATTGACAACCAACTGTGGTGTATAAACCTGTGAATTTAAAATACGGCTGTATTGCTGTTGTCGCTGCGAGTTCTCAGCACTACTGAACCGGTCTTTCCATCCAAGTCTATTCCAGTAATCAACATGGTAGGAGAGAAGGTAAACAGGCTCATCTTTATATTCCTTTTCAATTTTCCCCATCAGTTCATCAGCGGGAGGACAGCTGGAGCAGCCTTCTGAAGTGAAAAGTTCCAAAACTGCAAAACCATTTTCTGTAGTTGATTGTTGTGCTGTTTTTTCTACTTTATCTTGATGAATAAATGCTGAAGTAGCAAATAATAACGCGGTGAAAGCGCTTACTGTGATTAAGTTTTTTAGTATCATGTCTTTTAATTTGATTCAAAAGTAGATACTCTGGAAAGGCGGAAGAATACAAAAATGGTTCAACCGGACAAATCAAAAGGTGAATACGGAAATTGCGAAGGGGGAAGGATTTTAAGGCTGGAAGCTGGAAGCTGGAAGTGGGAGGCTGGAAGTTTTTGGAGTGTGAAAAGGAATAGCGTTTTATTTTTTTAGATATAAGAAGGAAGAAGCTTAAGAAATTGATACAATCAAATAAGGAATAAAAAAGAAAACCCTAATCATATCAATCAGGGTTATAATTTATTTAAAAAGTTCTGAATATTAGAATGACTTCAAGTACTTCCAGCTTCCTTACTCTTTATCTGTCTTCCAGCCAGGTAAAGAAACTATGGGTTTTCTCTTTATTAATAAGAAGTTTTTCGGGAGTTTCAACAGTGAGTTTTACCAATATTTTACGCTGAAAATAATGTTCCATTTCCTTAATCGCTTTGAAATTCACGAGATATTGCCTGTTAACCCTGAAGAATTGTTTATCAGAGACCTGTTCCGCGACTTGCCCCAAAGGCTGGCTAAGAGAAAACTGCTCTTTGCCGAATGTTACCAGATGAGTCATTTCATTATGGATATAAAAATAGGCAATGTCTTCTGTAGGAATTGTAGTGTATTTTTGATTTTTAAAAACCAGAAAATTACTCTTACCGGTAGAAGCAGGCTGGTTAATTTTTTGGATCAACAATTCCAGGTCAGGAAGGTCATTTTTCTGAAAAAATTTTTTCAGTTCGTCAACCTTTCTCAAAGCTTCAGCAATATCTTCTTTGGAAAATGGTTTTAAAACATAATCAACGCCCTTGCTCTTAAAAGCATCCAGCATATACTGATCAAATGCCGTACAGAAAACCACCGGGCATGTAATGTCCACCGATTTGAAAATCTCGAATGAAAGTCCGTCCGATAGCTGGATATCCATAAAAATAAGATCGGGTTTCACGTCTTTCAAGCCTTCAATACTTGTTTCGATACTGTCGTAAACACCCAGTATCTTAGAATCCGGTTTTAAATCTGAAATTAAATTCTGAAGGGATTTTGCAGCCCTGAATTCGTCTTCAATAATGATGATATTCATGAATTAATGGTAGTTTTATCTGAAAATTGTTTTCGTCTGAGTTAATAGTGATTTCCTTTTCCAGTAAGTGTTTGTAACGCATTTTAATATTGTCAAGTCCCACTCCCAGAGAGTCTTCGGTGTTCATCTTTCGCTGTATAGGATTTTCAATCACAATTTGAGAATCAACGGTGTATATTTTAATGTGCAGAGGCTTACTTTGTGAAACAATATTGTGTTTGATACAGTTTTCCACCAAAAGCTGAAGCGTAAAAGGAGGAATAAGGGTTTGATCCGTTTCTTTTCCGAGATCGTTGGTAAACTTAATTCCTTCACCGAAGCGTGCCTTCTGAAGAAAAAGATAAGCATCTACTATTTTCATTTCTTCCTGAACACTGATCAGGTCGAGTTTTCGGCTTTCAAGTGTAAACCGGTAGAAATCTGAGAGTTTTACAATGAAATCAACCGTTTCTTCGTCATGCGTTTCTGCCATTAATTTCAATGTATTCAAACTGTTAAAGAGAAAATGCGGGTTGATCTGTTGCTTCAGTAATTCGTACTGAGCCCCTAAATTATCACTTTTTACCTTCTCCAGTTCAAGCTGTATCTGCTGGCCCGTATAATTATTCTGAAGAAGTGTCAAGAACATATAACAAACCAGATTGATTAAAATTCCTCTTACTTCAACCATCAGCATTACCGGACCGAAATTGATATGAGATAAAATCAGCTGCTGAATCCAGGCAAGTCCAAACATAATTACCATTCCGAAAGCCAGTACTACTATCAATCTTGAGTAGGAGATATGCTGTCTTCGTTTTGCGGTACGATTTAACATATAAATATTGACATACCACATGATGATGGAAAATGCTGCTGTAATGGCTGAGTTGACTATCGCTTCTTTCCAGTTGAATTCATGAGAAGCAAGCTGAGGAACAGAAGATAAAATACCCAGAAAAATGGAGCTTATCCAGATAATGGCTTGTGAAATTTTTATTTTTTGCTGTTGCATGAAATATGCTGATTTGAAAAAGTTAAATTAATGTTTTTTATTGAAAATATTATGATAAATAATGAAAGAAGAGTTTTATTTTCATTCCCTGTTCGCCGGACTTATCAGATTAAACATTTATAAAATAGTCCTGAGTTTACCTTTTATGGTCTGCTGACAGGACGGTAACTCATGAAATATTGGATTCTTTCTTCTTTGTTGGGAGAAGTGGTTTTTGCAAGATCACTTTTAACATCATAAGAAATATTTCCGGCATTATCAGACTGTACCGTTTCGATACTTAGCAATTCTCCGGTAATAGTTCCGCCAATATATTGAGGGTTCTCATGATATTTCCAGGTAACCAGCTTCATAATAGTACCTGCTTCCGGTGTCTGATTTTCCTTTGATAAAGATTCCAGCGCTTTTTCGTTTCCATATAAAGCGGACATTGTTTCTTTCTTGGGATTTAAAGAATTGGAAATGAATTTAAGCTGGCCAGGATCAAAAACAACTCTCTTAAGTCCATTATCTGTATCGTTATTTTCTTTGCTGCAAGCGGTAAGAGCAATAAGGCTTACCAGTAAAATCAGGATTGTATTTTTCATTTTTTCTGTAAATTTTGGATTAATCTTTGAGTATTTACTTTCATTGGAACATCAAAAAGATATCCTGTTTTTTCTGCGAGCTGTCTATGGCAGGCGATGCATGATTCTTTGGCAAAAGATGCGGTTTTTCCTGTAGGATGAAGGTCATCTCCGGAGAACTTTGCAAATCCCCAGCCTTCAGTATCTTTATACTGTTTAGAATCTTTTACCATGAACTGAGCATTGATGAATTTTCCTGGTCTGATTTCTCCGCTGGGAAACTCTTCCTGTTTCCATACAGATTTTACGACAATACTTCCGTCTGGCCATGGATGAAAGTTTTCTGTTTCCACAGCTTTTACTGCAATATCATTTCCATAGATGACACGGATAGAGTTGTCAAAAAGAGTACTCATACTGATCACTTTCCAGTTTTTAAAATCAGGCGCATACTGAACGCCATTGGGAGAAACCGGAAACTTTGCTGGAGTTGCAGCAGGTGTACTGGAAGCCGGATGAGGTTCATTTTTATGTTGTGCTGCCGGATTTACTGAAGATAATGAAAGAGTGTATTTTTTGATGATTTCAATATCTTTTTCTGTAATCTTAGCTGAAGGATGCAGAAGAGTGTATTCATGAAGAGGCATTTTCCCGCTCTGCATCATATTGAGGATAGCATACATTTTTCCCTGATGTTCAGCTGGGGAGAGCTTTTCCCATTCTGAGAAATTCAGAACTTCTCTGGCTCTTTTGATGTCTTTATTTACGGCCCACGAAACAGGAGCGATTTTATCATACCAACTTAAATTTTGCTGGTTGGAATGGCAGTTGAAACATGAGTTTTCAAGAATACTGATCACTTCCCTTGGCGCTTCAATCTTTCCTGTAACCGGTTTTCCTTCCAATGGTTTGCTGAATAGCTGCAACCCTCCGAAGGTTCCTGATATCACCAGAAATGCTATGGCAACGAAGTTTCTTTTTTTCTTTACGGTATCCATAATGAGTATTGTTTTTATTTCTGGATCAAAAGTAGATGGATAGTCTATGTTGTGAAACGAAAAACAAGCTTAACCGGACAAATCAAAAGGTGAATCCGGAATTTTGGGGCCCGAAAATACACAAGAAAAATCCCGGTAATTGTGTTACCGGGATCTGATTAAATCTATTGCTTATAAAGTAATACCGCCGTCTATGATAATTTCGGTTCCGGTGACATAGCTTGAAATCTGGTCATCTGACAAATAGCTAACCAGTTTGGCAACTTCTTCAGCTGTTCCCATTTTTTTCAATGGAATCTGATCTACGAGATGGGTTTGAATATTTTTCAATGTCTCTTCATCAAGTCCGGCCTTATTCATAATCTCAGTTTTTATCGGACCGGGACTGATCATATTCACTCTGATTTTTCTTGGCGCTAATTCTGCCGCCGCTGTTTTTGCAATTGAGTTCAACGCAGCTTTGCTTGCCTGATAAGCAGAACTGTTTGGTTTATAGGTAGAAGCCACAATAGAAGATAAAAAGATGACAGACGCACCATCATTTAATAATGGAATGAATTTGCTTAATGTAAAATATGCACCTCTGAAATTGATGTTCATCACCTGGTCAAAATTTTCTACATCCATATTCTCAATGGAGGTCAGGGTTCCTGTAATTCCTGCATTGATAAACAGGATATCTATTTTTCCAAACTGTTTCTCTACTTCTTCTTTTAAAAGATCAATCTCATTAAGGTTTGCCTGGTCTGCGGTGAACGGGATTGCTCCAAGCTCCTGAGCTGCTTTTTCTACAGCTTCTTTTCGTCTTCCGGTGATGATAACCGTTGCGCCTTCTGAAATAAGTTCTTTTGCTGCAGCGAATCCTATTCCGCTGTTTCCTCCTGTCACGATAGCCAGTTTGTTACTGAATTTTTTCATTGTAAAATTTTTGACAAAGTTATTTCAAAATGGTATACTTTTGTAACCAGTATCACAGAGTATATCAGTATCATTCGTGATATCACTTAACTTTGCAATTATGGAAAGAGATCAGACAGAAGAACTTAGAGCTTTACAGGATACCCTTTACTTTGTCGGAGGGAAATGGCGAATTCCTGTGATCAATTCTCTTTGTAACGGGAACAGACGTTTCAGGGAAATTGAACGGAGTATTCCCGGAATTACCACCAGAATGCTTTCAAAAGAACTGAAAGATATGGAACTTAATAAACTGCTAAAACGCACCGTTTACCCCGAAACTCCTGTTTTAATAGAATATGAACCCACGGAATATTGTCGCACCTTTGGAAATATTATCCAAGAAATGATCAACTGGGGGAGAGAGCATAGGAGAGTAATTGTGGAGAATAGGTGATAGGTTGTAGATGTTAGGTGGCAGGGATTAGGGAGATGCTGACCTAGATGAGTAAATATGTCCTCAATATTCCACTCCTTTGGAGGGGTGGCAAAAATTCAAAGAATTTTTGACGGGGTGGTCTTATCGCTATATTTTAACGGGGTGGTTCTACAAAAAAAGCCCCTTAAAAAAGGAGCTTTCATTTATATCAAAACAAACAATTAAATTCCGTCAATGATTTCATTTAAAACAGTGCTAGGTCTCATCGCTGCATATGTTTTATACGTATCAGTTTTGTAGTATCCTTCAATGTTTTGAGGTTTACCCTGAGCACCAATTAATTCTGCATTGATTACTTCTTCATTTTCCTGCATTGCCTGTGCAATCGGCGCAAATTGTTTAGCCAACTCAGCATCAGCAGTTTGGTTAGCCAGTGCTTCAGCCCAGTACATTGCTAAATAGAAGTGAGAACCTCTGTTATCGATCTGTCCTACTTTTCTTGCAGGAGATTTATCTGTAGCTAAGAATTTAGCGTTAGCTTCATCCAATGCATCAGCTAAAATCTGAGATTTTGTATTCCCCTGAGTTTGTGCCAAGTGCTCTAAAGAAGCCTGAAGTGCCAAGAATTCACCTAGAGAATCCCATCTTAAATATCCTTCTTCTAAGAACTGCTCAACGTGTTTAGGAGCAGAACCTCCGGCACCTGTTTCAAATAAACCACCACCGTTCATCAATGGAACAATAGAAAGCATTTTTGCAGAAGTACCAAGCTCAAGGATTGGGAAAAGGTCAGTTAAATAATCTCTCAATACGTTTCCGGAAACAGAGATCGTGTCTTTACCTTCTCTAGCTCTTTTCAGAGTTTCAGTCATAGCATCTTTTACATCAAGGATTCTGATGTCAAGACCCGTTGTATCGTGGTCAGCAAGATATTTCTCTACTTTTTTGATGATTTCTCTGTCGTGAGCTCTTCCTTTGTCTAACCAGAAGATGGCAGGAGTATCAGATAATCTTGATCTGTTTACCGCTAATTTTACCCAGTCCTGAATAGGAGCATCTTTTGTCTGACACATTCTGAAGATATCATCTTTTTCTACTTTCTGAGAAAGAAGGATATTTCCAGCCTCGTCCTGAACTTCTACAGTTCCGTCAGCTGCTAATTGGAAAGTTTTATCATGAGAACCATATTCTTCAGCTTTCTGGGCCATCAAACCTACGTTTGGAACAGATCCCATTGTTGTAGGGTCTAATTTTCCGTGCGCTTTCATATCGTCAATTACAGACTGATAGAAACCTGCGTAAGAACGGTCCGGGATGATACAAACAGCATCTTCTTCGTTTCCGTCTTTGTTCCACATTTTACCTCCGCCTCTTACAAGAGCAGCCATAGATGCATCAACGATGATATCAGAAGGTACGTGGAAGTTAGTAATTCCTTTGTCAGAATTTACCATTGCCACTCTAGGTCCGTTTGCCAAAGCAGCTTCAATGTCAGCCTTGATGTCAGCTTCCTGAGCATTTCCTTTGATTTTTTCAAAAAGATCAGCAAGACCGTTATTTGGATTGATGTCTAAAGATTTGAAAGTCTCAGCATATTTAGTAAATACTTCTTTGAAGAAAGTCTCAACAATAGCCCCGAAAATAATTGGGTCAGAGATTTTCATCATCGTAGCTTTAAGGTGAGCAGAAAGAAGTACATTTCTGTTCTTAGCTTCCTCAATTGCTTCCTGAACAAATGCTTTCAATGCATTTAAGTTCATTACGGAAGAATCAATTACTTCACCAGCCTGAAGACCTGCGAAGTCTTTTAATACAGATTCAGAACCGTCGTTTCCTTTGAATACGATTCTGTATTTTGTAGCATTTTCTAATGTTGTAGAAGTTTCTGTACCGTAGAAATCACCATTGTTCATGTGTGCTACGTCAGTTTTGCTGTCAGAAGCCCAGTTACCCATTCTGTGTGGGTTTGCTTTTGCATAGTTTTTAACAGCTTTTGGAGCACGTCTGTCAGAGTTTCCTTCTCTTAATACAGGGTTTACAGCACTTCCTAATACTTTAGCGTACTTAGCTTTGATGGCTTTTTCGTCATCATTCTTAGGCTCTGCAGGATAATTTGGAACTGCGAAACCTTTACCTTGTAATTCAGCGATTGCTGCATCCAACTGAGGTACAGAAGCAGAAATGTTTGGTAACTTAATGATATTAGCGTCAGGTTGAGTAGCCAGTTGGCCAAGTTCTGATAAAGCATCGCTTATTTTCTGGTCGTCTTTTAAAAACTCAGGAAAATTTGCAAGAATTCTTCCTGACAAAGAAATATCCGGAACCGCGATTTCGATATTTGCTGATTTTGTGAAAGCTTTTACAATAGGTAAAAACGAGTGAGTAGCCAGCATTGGAGCTTCATCAGTAAGAGTGTAATAGATTTTTGATTTTTCTGACATTATACTGTTATTTTTTATTTGAAATTTTAAGTCCCACAAATTTAGTAAATATCATTGTTTTATTTGAGATATTTCCATAAAAAAGTGGCTTTTGTATCTTTAATTTTATATCGTTGTAATTGTATTGCTTCCGGATATGCTGTCATTAATTCTAAAAAATAATTGGATAATTTCAGATATTGAACTTTTGCTGTCTAAAGCTTGTTTTTTTTAAGTCATGGGCATGCAGGTAATTTTGTTTGAAAAACTGATGAGCAGGTGAAAACGTTTTATTTTCACTTTAAGATTAATTTAACCATAATAAGTCGGGAAAATTTTCTTTTTTGATTAAATTTGAAAAACTAAAAAATAAAATTATGTCCACGACAATCACTTTAAAAGGAAACGAAGTACACACAATAGGAGCATTACCATCTGTAGGGACTACTGTAAAAGATTTTGCATTGGTAGATTCAGGATTAAATGTGAAAACACTTGAAACTTTTGACGGAAAGAAAAAAGTATTCAATATCTTCCCAAGTATTGATACTCCAACTTGTGCTGCTTCTTCCAGAAAATTCAATGAAGAAGCTTCAAAACTTGACAATACAGTAATCATCAATGTTTCAAAAGACCTTCCGTTTGCTCTGGGAAGATTCTGTGCCGCTGAAGGATTGAATAATGTGGAAACACTTTCAGATTTCAGAAGCAGCTTCGGAGACGATTACGAAGTGACAATCGCAGATTCACCTTTAAAAGGTTTATTGAGCCGTGCCGTGATCGTTACAGACGAAAACAACAAAGTAATTTATACTGAGCAGGTTCCTGAAATAGCAAACGAACCTAATTACGATGCCGCTCTTGCCGCATTGAAATAATAAAAATAATTTTTGTAGAAAAGCCTTGTGAATGTAATTTTTGCAAGGCTTTTTTTGAATATAAAATCTAATCAAATCACACCAAATGATGTCAAATAATTATAAGAAATACGGAGAACTTTTTCAGGTAGACGCAGAACACTTTGATGAATTTTATGCGCTTCTGAATGATACGGTACTTTTAAAATCTGATTTTTTTCTGAAGCAGGGAGAAAAATGCAAATACCTTGGCTTTATTAAAAAAGGGACTATCAGATGTTTTTATATCAATGACCAAGGTCGCGAAATCAATTTTGGGTTCTACTTTGAAAATGAATTTTTTACCGACTATGAAAGCATACTTTGTGATACCGTTTCCAACATGAACATTCAGGCTCTGGAAAACTGTGAGATTTTACTGCTGAGTAAAGACCATCTGCGGGCTTTATACAAAAAAGAGGCTTACTGGCAGCAGTTCGGAAGAGTGATGAGTGAAAAAATTTATCTGGATGCAAAAAAAAGGATTGACGACCTGCTGTGCCATTCCCCTGAAAACCGATATCTCAATCTTGTCAAAAAACAACCCGCACTCTTTCAGAAAATAGCTCAGAAACATATTGCCAGTTATTTGGGCGTAACAGAACAGTCACTCAGCCGAATAAGAAGCCGGATTGTTAATTAACTTAAGTTAACGTCTGCAGATAATTTTATACCGTAGCTTTACCATTATCAAATTTTAACACAATCATTATGGAACAAAAAGATTTAACCATTATTTTGGTACACGGAGCATGGGGAGACGGGTCACACTGGCAGTACGTTATCCCTTCATTGACAAAAGCAGGATATAAAGTAAGAAGTGTTCAGAACCCATTAACTTCGCTGCAGGATGATATTAATAAGACAAAAGATCTTATTGATGCACAGGATGGGAAAGTACTTTTAGTAGGGCATTCCTATGGAGGTGCCGTTATTTCAGGAGCCGGAAATCATGATAAAGTAGCCGGACTCGTTTATATTGCTGCATTTGCGCCTGATGCGGGAGATAGTCTTGGATCTCTGTTAGGAAGAAGAGAATCTCCGGGTGGAGCAAGTATTTATCCTGATAGCAAAGGCTTTTTATGGATCAAATATGATGAATTTAAATCTGCTTTCTGTCAGGATTTGGATGATGAAAAAGCATTGGTAATGTCATTGTCACAAAAACCTATTCACGGTCAGTGTTTTGGTGACGTAGCGGGTGAACCGGCATGGAAAAAACTCCCAAGTTGGTATCAGATCTCATTGCAGGACCGCATGATCCCTGCAGAAACAGAAAAAGAAATGGCAGAACGTCTTGAGCCTAAGAAAATAATCTCTTTAGACGCGGGACACGCTTCATTAGCGTCACATTCTGAAGAAGTTACTCAGCTGATTTTAGAAGCTGCAGCCTCCGTTTAATACAAGATAGAACACAATATTTATTAAGCCTTGTGAAATTTTATGTAATTTCACAAGGCTTTTTTAATGAAAAAATTACTGCAAAATGGTAAAAAGAATTGTGGCCAATATCAAAACGGATGATCTTTCCAAAGCCAATCAGTTTTATCAGGACATTCTGGAACTGGATGTTTTGATGGATCATGGCTGGATTAAAACATTGGGGAATGATGAAGAAGCAAAAATTCAGATCAGTTTTGCCGAACAGGGAGGAAATGATACTGAAGTTCCGGACCTTTCCATTGAAGTAGATAATGTAGATGAAATTTATGAGAAAATGAAAAATGCAGGCTTTGAAATCACTTATGATTTGACCAATGAAGAATGGGGAGTCCGCAGATTTTTTGTTAAAGATCCATTTCAAAAGCTGATCAATATACTGTCTCACCAATAAACTATCTTACAATGAAAGCAGAACGTATTATTCCCATTTTAAGAATCTTTGATTATCAGAAAACAAAAGAATTCTATGTAGACTGGCTGGGATTTGAGATTGTATGGGAACATTATTTTGATGAAAATACTCCTGTTTATATGGAAGTGAAAAGAGAAAATATCATTTTTCATTTAAGCGAACACCATGGAGACGGAACACCTGGAACAAGAGTTGCTGTCTGGGGAGAAGGCGTTCCTCAATATCATAAAGAATTGATTGACAAAAAATACAAATACAATCGTCCAGGACTTGAAAAAACGTTTTACGGTGCTGTATCTTTTACCGTAATTGATCCTTTCGGGAATAAGATTACATTTGAAGAAGAATATAATGAAGAAAAACATAAAGATCTTGAATTCTATTCCCACGATTAATCCTACACAAACTGCATAGCTTATTGTCATGTTTTCAAATATACATCAGGAGTTTGAGGTTCCGGAAGAACTTAAAGATACCATAAAATGTTTTTGGTATAACAAAAGAAACTATGGTGAACAACAGTCCGGATTTACGATGATGCCGGATGGCTATGCTGAAATTATTTTCCATTTTGGAAGTGGCTGCAGTATCTCTCATCACGGAAATTTACAGGCTTTGCCTTCCCCGTTTATCATGGGGTTGCTCAATCAGCCTGCTCTTTTTTATGCTCAAAATCAATTGGAAATTATTGGAATAAGATGTTTCCCATGGGCTGTTTTTGATTTGCTGGGATTATCATCAGAAAAAACTGAAAACGGAGTTCATACTTTTAAACATCCCGTTGCAAAGCTTCAAACTGTATTGAATAATCTCATTACACAAGGGAAAATAGAAGCAGCAGTTTCTGAAGTAGAACAATATTTTCTGAAATTACATTCACTTATTACAGCAGACAGTCTCCTTTTCAAAGCCGGAGCTGCCATGAGAAAAAATAATGGAACTATTCCTGTCAATCAGGTGGCTGATTCAGCTCATACAACTGTCCGGACATTAGAAAGGAAGTTTAAACAGTCCTCTGGCCACACCGTAAAAGATGTATCCGGAGTGATGCGTTTTGAACAGATAAGAAATCGTCTGTGGCATGCTCCTGAAACTTCTATTGCAGCCCTCGCACAGGAATTCGGATATACAGATCAATCTCATTTAAGCAGAGAATTTAAACGGTACAGCGGCACAACACCTGCTGTTTTCGCAAGAGAAGCCAAAAAAAGGAAACAAGTCTTAAGCAATGATTTTGTCGCATTTGTACAAGCATGATACAATAGCATTCCGGAATTTTGTACCATAATAAATACATTAAAAATTATGGTATTGAAACATAAAAAAGTAGCCATCATTGGTGCAGGCCCGGTTGGATTAACAATGGCAATTTTACTACAGCAGAAAGGCGTTGAAGTAAATGTTTATGAAAGAGATAAGAATGCACAGACAAGAGTTTGGGGCGGAACTTTAGATCTTCATCGGGAATCAGGACAGAAAGCTATGAAAAAGGCTGGATTGTTAGATAAATATTACGAAATTGCCTTACCTATGGGAATCAAAATTGCTGATGAACATGGCAATGTACTTTTTACGAAAGAAATCACTCCTGAAAATCAATATGACAACCCGGAAATCAACAGGAATAATTTAAGAGAAATGTTGTTGGGTAGTCTGGCAGATAATACGGTAGTTTGGGATATGAACTTTGCCGATATGGAAGAAAATGACGGGAAATGGCTGCTTCATTTTAAGGACAAGTCTGATATAACTGCAGATCTGGTCATAGGCGCTAATGGCGGAATGTCTAAAGTAAGAAGATATGTAACAGATGCTGAAGTAGAAGATACAGGGACTTTTATCATTCAGGGAGATATTCCACAGCCTGAGAAAGCGTGTCCCGAATTTTTTGAATGGTGCGACGGAAAAAGACCAATGGCCGCTTTTGAAGGTAATCTATTGGTCGCCAATCCTTATAATAACGGAGCTTTGACGTATGGAGTCATATTCAAAAAGCCTGATGAATGGAAAGATGGCCCTGGTTTGGATTTTCAAAATACAGAACAGGTCCGTCAGTTTCTTGTCCGAAGATTTTCTGCATGGAACGATTTGTATCAGCAGTTATTCCTATCAACTTCCTTTTTTGTAGGATTGCCAACAAGGATAATTCCATTAGACAAACCCTGGAAAAACAACCATTCTTTACCTGTAACACTTATTGGAGATGCCGCTCATCTGATGCCGCCTTTTGCAGGACAGGGAGTCAATAGCGGGCTGATGGATGCTTTAATTTTATCAGAAAATCTGACAGAAGAAAAATATCAAAGCATAAATGAATCGATTGATGCCTATGAACAGAAAATGTTTATCTACGCCAAAGAAGCACAACTGGAATCCGGTAAAAATGAATTGGAAATGCGTGATCCCGGTTTCTCTTTTACAAACCTTATCCGATAACCGTAATAATAGAATTAATGATCGGGATCATTAAATAGTAAGAGTAATAAAACTTAACTTTACATTTTTAAAACAATGAAACGTTCAGGAACAGCAGATTTACCCCTTCACTATGGCAAAGTACCACCATGGCTGTATGAACGTATGTCTGTGCTTGGACTTTCCATTATTGAAGTAATTCTCATGGATTATGGTAAAGATGAGGTATTGCGCCGATTGGCAGATCCGTTCTGGTTTCAGAGTTTTGGAGCTGTAATGGGAATGGACTGGCACTCTTCAGGAATTACCACTTCTGTGATGGGAGCACTGAAACGTTCCATTAATCCCAATTCACAATCTCTGGGGCTTTATATCTGTGGTGGTAAAGGAAAGTTTTGCCGTGAAACTCCATCAGAATTAATAAAAATAGCTGATAAAACAGGTCTCAACGGAACAGATTTGGTGAGAGCCAGCAAGCTTTCGGCAAAAGTGGATAATACGGCAATTCAGGATGGTTACCAGCTGTATTTGCACAATTTTATTCTTTCAGATAACGGAAACTGGAGCGTTATTCAGCAGGGGATGCATGAATCGGATGGAACAGCAAGGCGGTATCACTGGCATTCCGAAAATATCAAATCATTTGTAGAGCAGCCTCATACGGGAATCAACGGAATTTCAAGAGGAAAAATACTTAACCTTACCGATGCCGAAGCTTCAGAGAACAGAAAGGGAATTTTAGATATTTCCCATACCGATTCAGCAGAAGTAATGAAGGATTTTGCAACATTGATTCTTCCTGCCCATCATGACGTTCAGGCTTCCGATGTAGATCTGAAGCGTTTGGGTGCACTTCTGTATGTTACCAGAGAGCAGCAGCCTCAGAATTTTGAAGATTTACTGATGCTGGAAGGAGTAGGACCAAGAACCATGCAGTCATTGGCTTTGGTAAGTGAAGTCATTCACGGAGCGCCATCGAGATTTGCCGATCCGGCAAGATTTTCCTTTGCTCATGGAGGTAAAGACGGACATCCATTTCCTGTTCCTGTTAATACATATGATGAAAGTATCAGCATTCTCAGAAAAGGGATTGAAAAGTCCAGACTGGGAAATTCTGATAAACTGAATTCTTTAAACAAGCTTCATCAGATCGTTGCCAATGCCGAAAAAGACTTTACTCCGGATTTTGATATTCAGCAGGTGATTGAAGAAGAAAGACAAAATTCCTGGCGTTTTGGTGGCAAGACCGTCTTTGGTGATGCCCAGAAACCCGGTACTCCGAAATCAATACAACTTTCCCTGTTTTAAAAAAATATTTCCTGCAAAAGCTTACAATTACTATCATCGGCAGATAGTCATTCCCATCCTTCGGAGGGGTGGCAAAAATTCAAAGAATTTTTGACGGGGTGGTTATAGATAGTATGTTTCAAATAACTGTTTAAAATTAATAAGCTTTGAAATATCTTTAATTTCAATAGAATATGTGCTTTTGATGAAAACATTCAATTCTTTGTTTAATATTTTTTGCTCTTAATTCAATTAAAAATTTTATTTTTAAAGACTAAAAAAATTGACACCAATGACCAATCAAGCTTTAGAAATCTGCTATGATTTTCCTTTCTTTTTTCCCGAAGAGCTTGCTGAGATATTTCAGGCTCATGAGAAAACATCTTTTCAGAAAGGTGATTTCATCCTTGAGGAAGGAAAAACGGCCAATGAATATTATATTCTTGAAAGCGGATTGGCGCGTTCCTATGTCAATGATTTTAACGGAAATGAAGTAACCACTCACTTTTTCGTAGAAAATGAAGTCATTATTGAGGTTTTGTCAATGTTTCAGCGGGTACCCTCTCAGGAAAATATTGTTTGTATTACAGACTGTGAATGCTGGAGGATGGATTATGATACGTTTCAGGAATTATTCCATAAAATCCCAAACCTCAGAGAATGGGGAAGATCGTGGATGTCTCAGGAACTTTTTGCCTACAAACAGAGATCTGTAGAAATGTTCACCCTTTCAGCAACCAGAAGATATCTTAATCTGCTTGAGCAGAAAGCTAAAGTCATACAATTTGCACCATTGAAACAAATTGCTTCCTATCTGGGAGTTACAGACACTTCTTTGAGCCGTATCCGTAAGGAAATTGTCTCACATCCTAAGAAAATTTAAATCTTGCCCTATGACAAGTTGATTTTCATTGCACCTTGGTAATTTTGGATAACAGATTAACACTAAAATTACAAAAATGAAAGTCAATCAAATTTATGTAAACCTTCCGGTAAAAGATGTACAGAAAACAAAAGAATTCTGGACCAAGGTTGGTTTTTCGATTAATGAACAGTTCTCAGATGATAAAGCAGCCTGCGTTGTTTTGAATGATACCATCTACGTCATGTTTCTGCAGGAAGATTACTTTATGACCTTTACCAATAAGCCTGTTGCCAAGGAAAATACCAGTCAGGTTCTTGTAGCAGTAGGTTTGGACAGCCGTGAAGACGTAGATACAATAGTGAATACCGCTGTAAAAAACGGCGCATCGCAGCATGAAGAACCTCAGGATTACGGATGGATGTATCAGAACTCTTTCTGGGATCTGGATGGACACGGCTGGAATATCACTTTTGCCGATATGTCTCAAATGCCGACCGAATAATTTAAATCCAAATAAAAATTAAATCTTGTCCTATGACAAGCACATTCTTACCATACCTTGGTAATTTTGGATAAAATTCACCACTAAAATTTACAAAATGAATATTACTGATATTTACGTCAATTTACCCGTAAAAGACGTACAAAAAACCAGAGAATTCTGGACAGAGTTAGGCTTTTCTATCAATGAACAGTTTTCAAACGATAAGGCAATATGTGTGGTCATGAAGGAAAATCATATTTACACCATGTTCCTAAAAGAAGAGTTCTTCCAAACCTTTACAAACAGGCCTTTTGCTAAAGGAGATACCACACAGGTACTTCTTGCCATTGGGGCAAACAGCCGCGAAGAAGTAGATCAGATGGTAAAAACAGCCATCGGAAACGGAGGTTCAAAATATGCTGACCCTGTAGATTACGGATGGATGTATCAAAGCAGTTTTGCTGATATCAATGGCCATCAGTGGGAAGTGATGCATGGAGATGTATCCCAGATGCCTGCAGAATAAAGTATTATCATTCACTTATTAAATACTTATCCAATGGAAGCAACATCAAACGATATAGAATTAATAAAGAATCAGGTTGTCAGCAACTATCAGGTGATTTCTTTGAATATTGACGGTATTACCCATGAAGAATCAATGATTTTTCCTAATGGTGAAGCTAACTGTATGAATTGGATTCTTGGACACTTAATCCATATCAGGAATCCCTTTCTGAATATTTTAGGCGAAGAATCCGTGTGGGACAGTGAAAAGTTTTCCTGCTACAACAGAGGTGAAATTCCTTTGAACCGGAAAGATGAATTAGTCAACTTTGAAGATTTAAAATCCTATTTGAAACAATCTCAGGACGGGCTGGAAGCGAAACTTAATACCATAAACAGTTTTAAACCTGAAATGGTTAAAGATATTTCAACACTAAGTCTTCATGAAATTTACCACAGCGGACAGCTGGGCTATCTCCGCAGAATTTTAGGGAAACCGGGTGCTATAAAATAATGACGGTTTTTAACACAATTTTGCAGATCATAT
This sequence comes from Chryseobacterium sp. S90, assembly GCF_047444895.1. Taxonomy (NCBI): domain Bacteria; kingdom Pseudomonadati; phylum Bacteroidota; class Flavobacteriia; order Flavobacteriales; family Weeksellaceae; genus Chryseobacterium; species Chryseobacterium sp. S90. Next base: position 403,235 of record NZ_JBLGCX010000003.1, read on the forward strand.
AACATAATCAGGCGCAAAATCTAAGAGAATTATCTCTAATATAAAAGTTTAGATTCCGTGCTTTGCTCGGAATGACAAACTAGCTGTTGAAATCTTCCATATTATTTTTAAAAGAGTACAATTTTATCGAAGATAAAATCCTTGCGCCTTAAAAACATAAAGTTTGTAAAATACTTAGCGACTTTGCGTTTTTTCCAACATTCTAACTTCTAATCTCTAATTAAAAATGGACACACCAAAATCAAAAAAAATGGAACTCGTTATTCCGGCTTACAGAATGCATTCCCAAAGCTTTATGAATGTTTTGGAAGGCATTTCGGAAGAAGATGCATTGAAAAGAATTGAAAATAAAACCAACCATATCGTATGGATGGCAGGGAATTTTGTCAACATGCGCTACGGCTTGGGCTGGGTGCTTGGGGTACAGGAAGAAGACCCTTACAGTGACTTATTTTTCCAGGGAAAAGCATTGGATGAAGGCTTTAAATATCCAACTTTAGCTGAATTAAAAGAGAACTTTCATAAAATTTCCTCTAAAGTATTCCAAAGACTTCATGAAGTAACTGATGAAGAACTGGATGAGATATTTGAGATAGGAATGAATATTCCTTTTATTAAAGAAACGAAACTCAATTTTGTCGGAATGTGTATCGGCCGTGAAGACTATCTCTGCGGGCAGATAGGCTTGATGCGCAGAATCCTGGATTATCCCGGAATGAAGTATGATGTAGACGAAAATCTTAAATACTAATCATGAATCCGGTAGAAAAAGGCTATAAGAAAGTCAACGGAATCCAATTGTATTATGAGATCTATGGATCCGGAAAACCTCTGGTTTTAATTCATGGAGGAGGTTCTTCCATTCTGTACGATTTTAAAGAAGTCATTGCCAGGCTGGAAGACAAGTTCCAGCTCATAGGAATCGATCTGCAAAACCACGGACGTAGTGAACATCGTGATATTCCTGAAACATTTGAGCAGGATGCTGATGATGTTGCCGGACTTTTAGCAGAACTAAACATTGGAAAAGCTTCCTTTTGGGGATTCAGCAATGGTGGAAGTACGGTAATGCAAATTGGCCACCGTCATCCTGGAATCGTAGAAAAACTGGTTGTTGCCTCAGCATTTTATAAAAGAAGCGGAATGATAGACGGCTTTTTTGAAGGAATGCAGGACGCCACTTTTGAATCGATGCCGGAACCTTTCAAAATTAATTTTTTAAATCTCAATCCGGATTTTTCAAAACTGGAAAACCTTTTTGAGAAAGACTGCAAAAGAATGCAGATGTTTGAAGACTGGGATGATGAGGTGCTGACATCTATACAATCACCTACATTATTCATCAGTGGTGATCAGGATGTGATGAAACCGGAGCACGCTGCAGCGATGTGGCGCCTGGTGAAAGGTTCCCGGTTAATGATACTTCCCGCAACTCATGGTGTTTATATGATGCCTGACTTTGATGGAAGTATTGATGTAAACTTAATAGACTTTACCGTCAGAGAAGTAGAAAAATTTATAAACCATTAAGAACTTTGAAAAATAGTGAGTCAAGCCAAGTGAATTGTAATGATTCAAAACAGAGCTGTATTTACTATTCATACTAAATTAATTATTCCTTAATGGATCAACGATAGAACCTTATATTTTATAATAATAACTTTAAAATTAAAAATCATGGCTAAATTAAATCCATACCTAAATTTCGATGGAACAGCTGAAGAAGCGTTCAACTTTTACAAAACTGTTTTCGGTGGTGAATTCGTAGGAGGAATTCATAAAATGGGAAATGCTCCCGGTACAGAAAACCTTTCAGAAGAAGAAAAAAACAGGGTAATGCACATTGCTTTGCCTATTGGAGGTGACCTTTTAATGGCATCAGATATTGTACCTGGTTTTGGGCAGACGCTTACCGTAGGAAATAATAATTATGTTTCTATTTTCCCTGATTCAAGAAATGAAGCCGACAGAATCTTTAAAGAACTTTCTGATGGCGGAAATGTGGAGATGCCGATTGAAGATCAGTTTTGGGGAGACTATTTCGGATGCTTTCAGGATAAATATGGTGTTCATTGGATGGTGAACTATAATGACGAATACGCAAAATAATCCTATATTTAACTAATCATAAAAAGAGATGCCCATTTTTTGGGCAGCTCTTTATTCAAACTGTAAAAAAATTAGAACTATGGATTCAATTAAAATAGACATTACAATTTTAGCGCCCGTTGAGAAAGTTTGGAATTATTTCAATGAGCCAAAACATATCACAAAATGGAATTTTGCCCACGAAAGCTGGCAGTGCCCTAGTTCTGAAAATGACCTGAAGGTAGGAGGCAGATTCAAAAACAGAATGGAAGCTAAAGACAAAAGTTTCGGATTTGATTTTGAAGGAGTTTATGACGAAATTATTCCCCATCAGATTATCAAATATCATATGGAAGACGGGCGGAAAGTAGAAGTTGTTTTCGATAAAATAGATGAAAACACAACGAAAGTTATTGAAATTTTCGATCCTGAAAAACAAAATTCAGTGGAAATGCAGCGAGATGGCTGGTATGCTATTCTTAATAATTTCCACAAGTATGTTGAGAATCATTAACAATATTTTTTGTAGCCATGATCAATTTAGTTATCATGTCCAAGAGTTTAAATTCCATTTATGCTTTTAATTATGACTCTAAAGAAGAATTCCTTCATGGAGTTATTGCAATACCTGCAAGAAAAGCCTTAGAAAAAGAAAAAATAAATTCTTTGGAAAAACTTTCAGATTATTCCGAGAAAGAAATTATGCAGCTTCATGGTTTCGGAAAAAATACGATGGTGAAACTGAAGAACTATATGAAAGAAAATCAGGTGTGCTTTAAAGAAGTATAAAAAGTGTAACCAGACATTTCTACGGTGTCATTGCAGATAAAGCGAAACAATCTTCTTTAAATGCAAAGACATAAGATTTCTTTTGCTGTAAAATTAATCAGCAGATAAATACTATTCCCAAGAAAAAAGTAAAACAAGATAAATCAATCCATTTAAATATAAAATTATGAATAACGATATTTTCCCATGTCTCTGGTATGACGGAGATGCCAAGCAGTCTGCAGAATTTTATTGTGAAGTTTTTGGAGGCGAGATCACGGCTGATACTCCTGTGGTGATGAATATTGATTTGTTTGGACAAAGATTGATGCTTCTGAATGGAGGCCCGCAATTCAAAAAAAATCCTTCCATCTCTTTCATGGTGATTTGTGAAACAGAAGATGAAGTTCAAAAATACTGGGATCAGTTACTTGTTGGCGGGATGGCTTTGATGGAGCTGGGATCTTACTCATGGAGCCCAAAATACGGATGGGTTCAGGATAAATATGGGGTAACATGGCAGTTGTTTTTAGGTGAAAAAGCAAGCGAACAGAAAATAATTCCTACTTTGATGTTCATTCATGGAAACAATGGAAAAGCAAAAGAAGCTATGGAACTTTACACTAAAACGTTCCCTAACTCAAGCATAGGAAACATATTGACCTATGGAGCAGGCAGTGAAGGGCATGATATCCCGGAACCGGCAGAAAATGTTCAGCATGCTCATTTTGTAATAGACAATTACAGTGTATTCTGTATGGATAATTCTTATGATCACCAGTTTGATTTCAATGAAGGAATATCATTGGTGGTAATGACGGACGACCAGCAGCAGACTGATAAATACTGGAACACGCTGACAGCAGACGGCGGCAGAGAAAGCATGTGCGGCTGGCTGAAAGATAAATATGGGCTGAGCTGGCAGATTGTGCCTAAAAGACTTATTCAGTTAATGAATGATTCCAATCAGGAAAAAGCCTATAAAGTAGTTCAGGCTATGATGAAAATGCAGAAAATTATCATCCGGGATTTGGAGGATGCTTATCATTCTTAATCTATTTCGGCGTATTGTTTGATATGATTTAGAGAAAAGATTTGCATATGAAGACACAGAACAAATCACAATCTAAGTCAGAAGTCCCTAAAGAAGGGCTGTTTCCGGAAATTATCCGGAACGATTATCAGGGAAGCCGGAAGCTGAAAGGTAAAAAAGCAGTTATTTCCGGAGGAGACAGTGGCATAGGACAGGCTGTAGCCGTTCATTTTGCCAGAGAAGGAGCAGATGTTGCTATCATCTACAAAGAAAGTGACGATGATGCCAAAGAGACTAAAAAACTGGTTGAAAAAGAAGGACAGGAATGTATCCTCATCAAAGGCGATCTTACCCGGAAAACATTCAGGACAAAGTGTGCAGAAAAGATTAAAAAAGAGTGGAAGAAACTTGATATTCTCGTGAATAATGCAGGAATTCATACTTCCAAAAGCAGTCTGGAAAAAATCTCTGATGAACAGATTCAGGAAACATTTGATACCAATATTATTTCTATGATTTCTTTAACCAGAAATTTTCTTCCGCTGATCGGAAAAGGAGGAAGAATTATATGCACGACCTCTGTCACAGCGTACCGCGGAAGCGATCATTTACTTGACTATGCTGCTACAAAAGGAGCTGTATTGTCTTTTATTCGCTCACTGGCAGATAATCTTGCCGAAAAAGGAATTCTGGTGAATGGCATTGCACCCGGGCCTATATGGACTCCCTTGGTGAAAGAAGCTTTTGATGATCTTTCCAAATTTGGAAAAGATACTCCGCTGAAGCGTGCTGGGCAACCATCGGAAGTAGCTCCGGCCTATGTTTTTCTTGCTTCTAAAGATGCAAGCTATATTACAGGAGAAATTATCCACATTAACGGAGGTGATTTCGTCGGAGGGTAGAATGAAATGCTGGAAGCAGGAAACAAGAAGTTAGAAAATCACAGATCAATACACTCTTATTCTAAGACTCTCAAACCCTCAGACACAATCACCTGTAACTTATTAACCACCACCTAAAACCTTAAAATATATGGAACGATTATCATACGAAATAGAAATCAATGCCGAACCTGAAAAAGTATGGAGTGTCCTGTGGGCAGATATTACGTACAGGCAATGGACAACGGCATTTACAGAAGGTTCTTTCTATGAAGGAACACTCGAAGAGAACAATATTGTTAAATTTCTTGACCCCAAAAACAACGGAATGTACAGCAGGGTAGAAAAGGTTATTCCTAATGAAGAAATAAGATTTCTGCACTTGGGAGAAATTTATGATGGTATTGAAGTTCCTCAGGACTGGGGAGAAGCAACAGAAGCTTATTTCCTTGAAGAAAATGAAGAAGGAACACTGCTGAAAACAGAAATACAGACTCCTGCAGAGTTTAAAGACTTTTTTGAAGAGAAATTTCCAAAAGCGATGACCATCGTTAAGCACCTTTCAGAAAATCAGTTGTAAATATCTCAGGTTAAATTACACCTGAGATTGAAAGTAATTCAATAGCCAAATCACTGTAAAAAATATAAAAATGGAAACCTTATCATACGAAACAGTAATTGATGCCCCTTTACAGAAAGTATGGGACATTCTTTGGAACCCTGAAACATATAGTGAATGGACCCGGTTTTTCGGTCCGGGATCTATCATGAAATCCGATTGGAAGATAGGCGGAAAAACCTATTTTCTTAATGCTGAGGGAGAAGGAATGGTTTCAACCATAGACAGTTTGGAAGAACCCAATCAGATTGTTTTTAAACATCTGGGAATGGTAGATAAACATGGAGTAGAAGACACCCAAAGCAAAGAAGTAATGGAATGGAACGGAAGCTTTGAAAAATATTTCCTGATCGACTTTGGAGGGAAAACAAAACTTCATGCCGAAGTTCAGGTTGAAAAACAATGGGAAGATCACATGAACACAGGCTTTACAAAAGGTCTGATGGTCGTGAAAAGTCTCGCAGAAGGAGTAAGCCTTGATTCTGTGTAAAGCAGTTCAAAGTTTAAAATTTCAAGTTCAAGGTCTCTAATCCCTGCCACCTATCATCTGCTACCTATTACCTATTACCTACCACCTAAAATATGAAACTACTCGTAATACTTTTCGCAACATTTATTCTGGCTTTGCTGGGAACTTTTTTAGTTCAGGGAAAGCCGGATTTTATATTTTCAGGAAACCTGGGAATGGCTGTATTTATCATATTTACAGGTTTTGCCCATTTTAAATTTCAGAAAGGAATGGCCATGATGATTCCCGAGTTTATTCCCGCGAGAATGTTTTGGGTATACTTTACAGGAGTTTTAGAAATTGCTGCAGGAATCGGACTGATGATTCCGGCTGTTCGTGAGATTACTGCAGTGTTGCTGATTATTTTTTATGTATTGGTTTTTATTGCCAATATCAATTCTTCCAGGAAAAGAATTAATATTTTTAAAGCAGATTATACCGGTCCGGGAATGAAATACCTTTACATGCAAAGGATTCCCATGCAGATTATTTTGATAGTCTGGACCTGGTATTTCGGAATATATTTACACTAAATAAAAAAGACAGTCATGGAGGCTGTCTTTTTCATATAATTGCTGTTTTTTTAAATTAATTGATAATATCGTGTAACGTTTTATAGGGATCGTGTGTCTTATTGTATAAATGCATTTATTTTTTATTGTTTTGAAAATAAGTGTGTTCTATAACTTTAACCTTAAAAACAGAAGTTATGAATCTAAATCACAAAATTTTCGGTACAGCCATTATTGTACTATCCTCTATGATGATCAACGCACAAAGTTCTACTGCAAAACTGCCGGGAGATCCTACTTTGCCATCTTCCAAGGCTAATCTTGAGAAACTTATTTCTTATGACAAAGGAAACTTCAAATACAAAGTTGAAGATTACTTTGCAAGACCAAAAGCTTCCGTATTTAAAATCTCTCCTGACGGAAAATACCTTTCCTACAAAGAAAAAGATCAGGATAAAAAAAATCACGTATATGTTAAAGACTTGAGTACAGGAAAGATCACTAAGGCCATCGTTGAAAAAGATGATCTGATCAAAGCTTACGGCTGGCTGAACAAAAAACGTCTTTTCTATACGCAGGATAGAGGAGGGAATGAAAATATCCACCTTTATGCTACAGATACAGATGGAAGCAATCAAAAGGATCTAACGCCATTTGACGGTGTAAAAGTACAGGCTATTATTCCTATAAAAGACACTGATTTCGTTGTGGTTACCATGAATAAAAACAATAAGCAGATCTTTGAACCTTTTAAAATCAATTTCGTTACAGGGGAAATGACCCAGCTGTACGAAAATAAAGATGTCAACAGTCCTATCGACGACTATCTTTTTGATAAAGATGGAAATCTGAGAGGGTATAGCGTTCTTGAAAACGGATTAACAACAAAAACATATTATAAAGATCTGCAGACAGGAAAATTCAACCTGATCAAATCCGCAGACTGGTCTGATACTTTCAGTATTATAGAGTTTAATGAAAATTCTAAAAATAAAGACGAAGCGTATGTAGTAACGAATCTTGATAGTGATAAAGCGAGAATTGTACTCTACGATCTGAAAAAAAATACTGTGATTAAAGAAATTTATTCCAATCCTGTATATGATGTAAGTTCAATAAGCACAGCGGGTAAAAATAGAAATTATGAACTTGATTTTATTAGCTATGAAGGGACAAAAGGAGAAACAGTTCCGGTAAGTAAATTTTATAAAGAAATACATGATAAACTAAAATCTCAGTTTGGAGACAAGGAATTCGGAATTGCTTCTTCTGATGATAATAATGATAAACTTCTCGTTGTGGTAGGAAGTGATAAGCTCTACGGAACTTATTATGAATACGATACCAAAACCAAGCAGACCAAACTTCTGTACAACCTGATGCCTCAGCTGAAGGAAGAAGATATGGCTGAAATGAGGCCTATCGAATTTAAAAGCAGAGATGGAATGACCATTCATGGATATATCACATTGCCTAAAGCAGCGCTGGAAGGTAAAAAAGTTCCAATGATTGTGAATCCTCACGGTGGCCCACAGGGAATCAGAGACAGCTGGGGATTCAATCCTGAAGCGCAGCTGTTTGCAAGCAGAGGATATGCCACACTTCAGGTCAACTTCAGAATTTCCGGAGGCTATGGAAAATCATTTCAGAAAGCAGGCTACAAACAGATCGGAAGAAAAGCAATGGATGATGTGGAAGACGGTGTAAAATATGCCATCAGTCAGGGATGGGTAGATCAGGATAAAGTAGCCATTTACGGAGGCAGCCATGGTGGATATGCCACGTTAATGGGCTTGATTAAAACTCCTGACCTGTATACTTGTGGGGTAGATTATGTAGGAGTATCGAATATCTTTACCTTCTTTGATTCATTCCCTGAATACTGGAAGCCTTATAAAGAAATGGTAAAACAAATCTGGTATGATCTGGATAATCCTGAAGAAGCAAAGATTGCTAAGGAAGTTTCACCGGTATATCAGATTGATAAGATTAAAAAACCACTATTTGTAGTTCAGGGAGCCAATGACCCAAGGGTAAACATCAATGAATCTGATCAGATTGTAAAAGCAATGCGTGCCAAAGGTTTTGAAGTTCCTTACCTGGTAAAATATGATGAAGGACATGGATTTGGAAAAGAACCGAACAGAATTGAGCTTTACAAATCAATGTTAGGATTCTTTGCTGAAAATTTTAATAAATAACTAATAATTTTATAATGTGGAAACGGAAGGCTTATGTCTTCCGTTTCTTTTTTATCATGGGTAAATTCATTGCGAGCAAAGCGAAGCAATCTCATAAGAAATTAGAAGCAGTGGAAGAGTTGGAAACGCAAAGGCGCTAAGGTTTTACAAGTGATGTACTTTAAGGCGCAAGGATTTTATCTTCGATAAAATTAGTATAGCTTAAGGGTTTACGGATATTTTCACGGTACATTTGTCATTCCGGGCGAAGCGAGGAATCCAGGCTCCGGTAATAGTCACTCTTATTAATTATGCAAATACTGATAAAAAACTGTTTTAATAACCTTTGATCTATATTGATCTACAAGAAAATAAAAAGAATATCACTTGCCGAAAATCTTTGATTTTCTTGCGCCTTACAATTATACATAATAATGATAAAAACTTTGCGTTCTTGCGATTGCCAACAAAACTCATCTTATAATCATCTATCATTTATTGCTTATCATCCTAGCCCCGATAGCAGCGGTTACCCCGGAACATGAATGGAGCGTTGGAGGATAAGGTTGGGGGATAGTCTGGCGTGAGGAGTATGAGCGGATAGCGGGAATAAGCTCCTAAAAAAATAAATAATGAGTAATAAGCAATGAGTAATCTGATAAAATAAGAAGATAAAAATATTGATGAATAAAAGAAAAATTGAATTGTAAGAAAAATATTTTAAATTTATTAAAGTAAAACCAAAAGGCTGGCCGTCATAGCAATATGGAGGTTGTCGAAAAAATAACAATGCCACAGAAGGAGAAAGAAAGCATCATCTCACAGACCGTTTCCAACTACGGAGGGAAGCTGATGTCCTATATTCGTCCGAAAGTGAAAAACACGGAGGATGCGGAAGATATTCTGCAGGAGGTGTGGTATCAGTTCAGTAGCCTTACGAATATTTCGGAGATCGTAAATGTTGGTGGATGGCTGTATAGGGTAACGGCAAATAAAATTACAGACCGTTACCGTAAAAAGAAAACAGAAAATCTTGAAGATTTCGTATATGAGGATGAAGACGGTAGTTTTTCTATCAAGGATATCTTGTTGATGGATGACAGTGCCGGTCCTGAGGTGAAGATGTTTCAGGATGAGATCTGGAAAAAACTGTTTGAAGCACTGGACGAACTTCCCGAAAAACAAAGACTGGTCTACGTAGAAAATGAACTGAACGACAAAACCCTCCAGGAGATTGCTGATGAACAGGGAGAAAACATCAAAACCATCATCAGTAGAAAAAACTATGCTGTGAAGCATTTGAGAAACAGATTGAGAAAACTGTACGAAGATTTAAAAAGTTAGAAAAAGAAATTATGAATCATAAACACAAAAAGGGTTGGATTTTTTTATTGTTATGTCCGCCATTAATTTTAGCCGCTGTTACATGGATTGTAATGCTGCTTTGGAATTGCCTTCTCCCGGAGATTTTAGGAGTAAAAGCCATTACATTCTGGCAGGCAATGGGAATACTGATCCTAAGTAAAATTCTTTTCGGAGGTTTCCATTTCGGGAAAGGAATGAAAGACTTCAAGGAAAGAAAAATGAGAGAAAAAATGGAAGGCTGGTCCCCTGAAGAAAGGGAAAAATTCAAAGAAGTTTGGAGAAATAAATGTTCAGGCGGATTCTTCAACAGAAACAACGAATAATTTGAAAATTTTAAAGAAGTAGTAAAGTAAAATTAAAATTCATTCGTCTCTATAAAAAACAAGAAGTAGTAAAATTTAAAATTTTGAAAAAATGAAAAATTCAGCATTAAAAGGAGCTCTGGGAGCATTAGCCGTTGTAGGTGTAGCCTTAATCGCTAAAAAAGCAATACAAAGAAAAAGATTTATCAAAGGTATTTTTGATGAGTATGGAATCAAAGAAAAATCACCTTTCGGACTGGCAGATAAGATCAGAGAAATGAATGACGAAGACTATCAGGAACTGAAAGGGAAATTCAAAAAAGAATTCCATTCAAGATGCTGCAAAAAAAAGGATAATACCTGCGAAGCATAATACGCAAAGACTAAATTGAAATTGTTTAATTCCGGCGCGGGAAGCTCTGCTTCCCGCGCCGGAATTTTTATTTAAAATACATCCTGTAAAGGCTTTTAATACTATATTTGTTATTACTAAATATTATTTCCGGCTATGATGAAGTGTAAGAATATTTTCTTTGTGGCATTTTCGTTTTTCTCAATCATTATATTGGGTCAAAAGTCACAACCAAAACAGTATATTTTCTTCTTACATAATAAATTTTTAGAAGGGCATTCTTTAGAGGAGAAACATCCAAAATATGGAGTTGCAGAATATGAAGAAATACTTAATAAACTAAAGGATAAAAATACGGTTGTGATTTCTGAGAAAAGAAAAGCAGATACTGATCCAGTAGCTTATGCAGGAAAGGTGAGAAAGCAGATTGACAGTCTCATGAAAAAAGGAATTCCGGCTGGGAGGATAACCGTGATAGGAACTTCTCAGGGAGGTTATATTGCACAATATGTGTCTTATTATGAAAAGAATCCGCAATTGAAATTTGTGATCATTGGAGCGAGTTTTAAAGATGATTCTCTGGAAAAAGATAAGAACTTTAAGCTGTATGGAAGAATTCTTTCCATTACGGAGAAATCAGATGATGGACATGTACTGTTGTCGAAGGAGCAGAGGTTGATCAGATCCGGTATTAAGGATTTTAAAGAAATAGAGCTTAATACAGGACTTAATCATGGTTTCCTTTTCAAAGCTCTCAATGATTGGCTCACTCCCACTAAGGATTGGATTTCCCGCAAATAGATATTGGTTGAGCTATTACCGTTTAGTTCTTATGGTTGAGTTGCTGCAAAATGATCTGCGTAATCGGTGAAATCTGCGGGCAGAAATTAAAGTTGAGATTCCTCGTTATGCTCGGAATGACAAAAGGGTTGTTGAGCTCATTCAATTCGCAGCATTTGTTGAGAAGTACAATTTTATCGGAGATAAAATCTTTGCGCCTTAAAATATGCAGTTTGAAAAAGAACTAGCGTCTTTGCGTTTTCCAACCTTAAAATAATAAATGATATTGAGATTGCTTCATCTTCGATTCGCAATGACTTTTTTGAGCTCCGTTTTCCAGCTAAATTTTTGTAATAAATATCAGACGCAAAGAAAAATAAATCCTTATTTTTGTATTTCTCAATGAAAGATTACTACTATTTTCTCGGTATATCACAGGATGCTTCAGAAGAAGACGTCAAAAAAGCCTATCGAAAATTGTCTTTAAAATATCATCCCGATAAAAATGATAATGACGACTTTTTTGCTGACCGTTTTCGTGAAATTCAGGAAGCTTATGAGACGTTGAGTGATTCTGTCAGAAGGCGCGCTTATGATCAGAATTTAGAAAATCATCAGAAAAGTTTCAGGTATAATATTCCACCTGCGATCAAAACTTTTACCGCGAATAAAATTCATGCAAAAAAAGGGGAGGAGATTATCATCAACTGGCAGACGAGTAATGCCGATGTGGTGAAAGTATTGCCTTTCGGGTTAGAAAAGCCTTATGGAGAGAGAATCTTTAAGATCACAGAATTTAAAGATGGAAAATTCCAGCTTCTGCTTCATGCAACGAATTCTCTTTTGCACAAAACCGTAGTTCAGGGAATTACCATTACGGAAGTTTTTGAAAATGATACTGAGAAATTCAAAAATTCAGTAGAAGAAATGTTTAAGCCACAACCCAGAACGGTAATGAACAGGTATGGACAGCCTAAAATTATAATGCTGTTTTGGGGAATTATCGTACTGGCAATTGCCTTATACTTTTTGATAAAAACGTTGGCCTAACCTAAGCCATTTTCTTTCTTCCCGGGCATTTTTTACATCTTTTTCCTTTCTTGAACTTTTTACAACACGATTTCTTTTCACAGAACATCTCTTCGTTATTGAATGAGTAAGGTGCCAAAGGCGGAACTTTAAAAGGGACAATCATATTCATGCTGCAAATATATTAATTTAGAATAAATATAATTAATAAAATTTCATAAAATTCTTTAAACCTGATGTATAGCAGATATTGCCTGCTTTCTAATGGATTGTCAGACGTAAAATCTATGCCTGGATCGTTCTTAAATTCTCCTTGAATTAGGTTTAAGTTTACATTTTGAATAAAACTAATAATAGTAGAATGTTTTAAAGATAAGTTTAACCCGTAAGATGAGACCAGTGAATAATTCACATTATTTCAAATAACATTTCAGTATTTTGTTGAGTGTGATTTGATAGTTTTGTTGCATATTATGTATAGAATAAGGGATGTGTTTGTCAGAATTGCTATAAACCTTGTTAAAAGTTTATTAAAAATAAAGTGTGATAAAAATCACAAATATTTTTGTGAATTATCACCCCGGATATGCTCTTGTACAATCATTCAAAAAATTGTAATTTTACCCATCTTTTTACAAACAAAATCTAATAAATAAAAATGAATACAGAACAGTTTGTGAGCCGTCACATTTCCCTTAATGAAGCCGATAAACAGGCGATGTTGGAGAAACTTGGCGTTTCTAGTATTGAAGAGTTAATTTCTCAGACCATTCCATCTTCTATCCGTTTAGAGAAAGATCTTGAGATCTCGGAACCACTTTCTGAATACGAAATGTTGAACCACTCAAAAGAATTGGCATCTAAAAATACAGATTATACGAGTTACATCGGATTTGGATACCACAATACACTTTTGCCTTCAGCAATCCAGAGAAATATTTTTGAAAACCCTAGCTGGTATACAGCCTATACTCCATATCAGGCAGAAATTGCACAGGGAAGACTAGAAGCTCTTCTTAATTTCCAGACTGTAGTATGTGATCTTACAGGTTTTGCATTGGCTAATGCATCTTTGCTGGATGAATCTACTGCTGCAGCTGAAGCAATGCATATGTTCTTCAACAACAGAACGAAAGACCAGAAAAAAGCAGGAGCTAATAAGTTCTTTATTTCTGACCTTGTTCTTCCTCAAACAGTTTCTGTATTAAAAACAAAAGCTGAAGGATTAGAAATAGAAATCGTAGTAGGAGATCATAAAACACACCAGTTTGATGGTTCTTATTATGGAGTTTTATTACAATATCCTGGTAAAAACGGAATCGTTTTAGATTATACAGAAGATATCGTAGAATACAAAAAACTTGACCTTCAGGTAGCTGTTGCTTGTGATCCTATGGCTTTGGTAAAACTAAAGTCTCCGGCAGAAATGGGAGCTGACTGTGCGGTAGGAACTACACAGAGATTTGGTATTCCATTAGGGTACGGAGGTCCTCACGCAGCTTTCTTTGCTTGTAGAGAAGATTACAAGAGAGATATCCCAGGAAGAATCATTGGGGTTTCTCAGGATATGTACGGAAGACGTGCATTAAGAATGGCGTTACAGACAAGAGAGCAGCACATCAAAAGAGAGAAAGCTACTTCAAACATCTGTACAGCTCAGGTTCTTTTGGCAGTAATGGCAGGGATGTATGCTGTTTATCACGGTCCGAAAGGATTAAATTATATCGCTGATCAGATCCACTTTAAAGCCAATGCTTTGAAAAATGGTCTTAAAGCATTAGGTTATCAGGTAGTAGAAGAGCCAATCTTCGATACAGTGAAAATCACAATGGCTGAAGATGAAAAAGGAAGATTAGTAAGATTGATGCTTGATCACAAACTTAACCTTAACTATTTCACAGAAGGTGTAGTAAGTATTGCAATCAACGAAAGTACAACATTAGAGAAATTAAACTATCTGATGGCTTCTTTCGCTCAGTTTAAAGACAAGCAGACTTTCAAATTAGAAATAAAAGAAGGATACAGCATTCCGGAAGAAAACTTAAGAAAAGACGAAATTCTTACAGAATCAGTATTCAACAAATACCATACGGAAACAGAATTGATGCGTTACATCAAGCGTCTTGAGAGAAAAGACTTATCATTGACTCATTCAATGATTTCTTTAGGATCTTGTACGATGAAACTGAACGCAGCAACTCAGATGTTACCGCTTTCATGGGAAAACTGGGGTGCAGTTCACCCATTTGTACCTGTAAATCAGGCGGAAGGTTACCAGGAAATGATCCGTGAACTGGAGAAAGACTTAGCTGAAATTACAGGTTTTGCAGGAACTTCTCTTCAGCCAAACTCCGGAGCTCAGGGTGAATATGCAGGATTAATGGTAATCAGAGAGTATCACATTTCAAGAGGAGACCACCACAGAAATGTAGTATTGATCCCTCAGTCTGCACACGGAACCAACCCGGCTTCTGCTGCTATGGCAGGAATGAAAATCGTTGTCGTGAAAAACCTTGAGAACGGTGAAATCGACTTCGAAGATCTTAAAGCTAAAACAGAACTTCATTCAGCAAACTTATCAGCTGTAATGATCACTTATCCTTCAACTTACGGATTCTTTGATGCTAACATTAAAGAAATTACCAACCTTATCCACGAGCACGGAGGACAAGTATATATGGATGGTGCAAACATGAACGCTCAGGTAGGATTTACAAGTCCTGGAAACATCGGAGCTGACGTTTGTCACCTTAACCTTCACAAAACTTTTGCCATTCCTCACGGAGGTGGAGGTCCTGGAGTAGGTCCAATCTGTGTTGCTAAACACTTAGTACCTTTCCTTCCTTCTAACGCGAATATCAGAATCGGGTCTAAAGAAGCTATTGAAGGTATTTCTGCTGCACCTTACGGTTCAGGATTGATTCTTAATATCTCTTATTCTTACATCAAGATGTTGGGAACTGAAGGTCTTAAAAAGGCTACAGGTCACGCTATAATGAACGCTAACTACCTGAAAGAAATTTTAGCAGAGCATTTCCCGATTTTATATTCAAACGAAAACGGAAGAGTAGCTCACGAATGTATCGTAGATTTCCGTCAGTTTAAATCTTTAGGAATTGAAGTGGCTGATGTGGCGAAGAGATTGATGGATTATGGTTTCCATGCTCCTACTGTTTCTTTCCCGGTTGCAGGTACTTTGATGATTGAGCCTACAGAATCTGAAAGCAAATCTGAAATTGACCGTTTTGCAGAAGCATTGATCTCTATTAAAAAAGAAATTGATGAAATTGCTAATGGTGAAGCAGATGCAACAAACAACGTGTTGAAAAACGCTCCTCACACAGAACAATTGGTAATCTCTGATTCTTGGGATAAACCATACAGCAGAGAAAAGGCAGCTTATCCGTTAGAATGGGTAAGAGACCACAAATTCTTCGCTTCTGTATCAAGAGTAGATGAAGCTTACGGAGACAGAAACTTGGTATGTACTTGTGAGCCGATTGAAGCTTATATGTAATCTCAGTTTTTTAACTATAAAAAAATCCCTTTCAGTAATGAGAGGGATTTTTGTTTTTTATTGTCATTGCGAGCGAAGCAATCTCTAGGTTGGTACAATCAATTATGTTCTTGTTTTTAAAACAAAACCACCTCCCAAAACTGAGAGGTGTTCTATTGTTTTCTGTCATATTCCTTTACCTTCTTTTAAAGCTATAGGCCAGCAAAATAGCTACGCCCATAGTAACGCAGGTTATAATTGAAATAGTTTCAATGGAGATTCCACTTTTCATCTGTGTGTTTTCTTTTTCACATGAAAAAAAGAATAATACTGCTATAAATAGACAGCCCGAGAGTAATTTTTTTGTCATACATGTATTTGTTTGGTTCTTAAAGTTTTATAGCAAAAAGTATACCGAATTTGTAGACAATGTAATGGACTGTTTACTGTTTAATTTTCGTTTAAATTTTTGGATATTTTATCAATTACTTTAAGGTGATAGGAATAGTTCAGAATTGTGTTAAGAATGAAAAATAGAGTTGAAAAAATGATTTCAATAACTATATGATGGATCAGGAAATGTAAGATCAGAAAAAATATAACAGAATAAATTAGGAAAAATAGAAGAGAATAAAATGCTTCAATTTTATAGGTGAGAATTTTTGTATTTTCATTATAATTGAAGAACTCTTTACGAGGAGAAAATACCAATGGAGATCTACTTGAAAAATCTTGTTTAAAGAGTTTTTCTTTGCCTACAATAGTATTGTCATCAAAGCTGGAATTATCCATTTCTCTTTCCATAAATGAATAGCATATTTCATCAGTGACATTTTTTAATGTATTACTATTCTTTATTTCTCTTTCAAAAGTATAAGTAAATGGGAACATATAATTTTATGCTTTTTTATTCGATTTACCCTCGTTCCAATAATAACTGTCCGGATAGATTCTCGCCCCAAAAACTGCAGTTCCCACCCGTACAATGGTGGCTCCTTCTTCAATGGCTGTTTCCAGATCTCCGCTCATTCCCATGGAAAGTTCTTTCATTTCCACATTCGGAATATGTTCATGGATGATTTCCTGTTGAAGATTTTTAAGGATTTTAAAACATGCTCTTACTTTCTCGGTTTCAGCACTGAATAAGCCAATCGTCATCAAACCTTTTATTTTCAAAGTAGAGTAATGGGAAATCTTTCGGGTGAGTTCAACTGCTTCATTGGGATCAACTCCGAATTTGCTCTCTTCATTGGAGGTATTCACCTGAATTAAAACATCCATTGTTTTATTTTCGGCTAAAAGTCTTTGGTGAAGTTTTTCTGCCAGTTCCAGACGATCCAGAGACTGAACACAGGTAACATCATATTTCAGAATATCTTTAATTTTATTGGTCTGAAGATGTCCTATAAAATGATTGTCATGAGGTAGATCTTTTAAATCATCGTACTTCTCCTTCAATTCCTGCACCTTGTTTTCTGCAATTAAGATTTGCCCATGTTTCAGCGCAACTTTAATTCGTTCTGCGGAAACTGTTTTAGTGGCCAGTAATAATTTAACTTCATCAATATTTCTTCCGGATTGTTCACAGGCATTTTTTATCCGGTTATTGATGATGGTGAGATTGTGGAGAATGTCTTCTTTCATGATGGAATGGTTTCTTTGGCTTCCAGTTTTTTAATCAAAGCAGCTTTCACCGATGTTAAAGCATAATCCTTAGCTTCAGCAAAAGAAACTGAGTATTTTCTTTCAACGGTTCTTATGTCTTCAGGGAATTGACCCAGCAATTGGTCGTAGTAGGTATCCAGGATCTCATCGGAAGGCATTTCGTAATTGATCTTTAGCTGGAAACGTCTTAGCAAAGCCGTATCAATGATCTCTGGATGATTGGTCGCACAAAGCAAAAGTGAATGTTCAGGATAATAATCAATTAATTGGATCAATGTATTCACCAGTCTTCTCATTTCTCCTACATCTTTATCATCACTGCCTCTCGCTTTGCCAATCTGATCCAGTTCATCAAGAAAAAGTACAGATCTTTCTCTTGCTGCTTTATCAAAGATCATTTTAATATTCTGGGATGTTTCGCCGATACGGGATGAAACAATGTTACTCAGATTAAGGATCATAATGTTTTTTCCTAAAGCATTCGCAACAGCCTTTGCAGTCATTGTTTTTCCACATCCCGAACTTCCCTGAAGCAAAATCTTATTATTAACCGGAAGACCGTATTCCTGCAGCTCTTTTATATAATTATGTTCCTTGATAAGCTGAACCAGGTGCTCCTTATTGTTTTTATCGAGAAATACTTCGTTAAGGTTTACTTGTTCTTTATCCTGGATAATAAGATTGTACAGACTCATGATGATAATAAAATGATTATTGAATAAACAAAGATAAAGCTTTATTAAATGCCTGAGGAAATCCTGAATAATAATAAACAGCTAGGCCAGTATGATAAAAATAATAAGCTGTGAATGAAAAAAACACCGGTAAATAATTGTAGAATTCGTGATCAAGACAATTTAATGCTCATTTGATAATTCTTAAAACAAAAAGAAGAGCCGGACTTACGAACGACTCTTCTCATTTGGATATTAAAATTTGTTATGAAACTAAGATTTTGTGGTTTATGTTTTTGGGCCCTTTTACCCGATGAGTAAAAGAGCAATCCGATCTCTCAGACTAAAAACATAAAACAATATAATTAGTATAGATATTTCTATAGGCTTGCTTTATTTAAAATTAGTTTCTTTCTCTTCTTACTGTCATGAAATATGAAGTGATTACGACTAAACCTGTTACGATACCGATATAAGTTACCATTTTGTATTATTTTTAATTATTTGACTTTTTTTTATCAATCTTTCAATTGCAATATTACTACTTTCAAATCACGTGCCAAAGTAAATACTTATGATGTATATCAGTGTTTTACGGTGGTTGGTGTTCATTTATTAGTGAATTTTTGTTTACATTAAATTAATGCATTATTGAGAATTTATTAATACTTTTGTTGTTCTCTCTGTAAAATTATGTGAAAACGTTAATCGTTTCTCGACTTCTATATTGGAGTTGATAAAACAAATAATAAATAATGTGTAGCATAATATTGTTTTAAACCACTTTTTTTGAATGTAAATTTTTCACGCGAAAAGGATTTTCATGTTAAGAAAATTTATTTTTAGCCTCGTTTTTCATTCGGAATTTTTGTCATGTGTCACATTTCATGACATGGAGAAATAATTTTTTTGTGCCAGATCGGAAAAAAATGGCATACTTTTCCAAAACCTTTAAAATATTGAATGGAGCTAAAAATAAGGCACTTAAGTTGAATTAAGTGCCTGCGATAAGTATTGTTGTTGGATTGATAGTTTAAAAAATAGAATTTTTTATACCTTAATAAAGTCATAGAAACACTTGCCGTGTTTGAATAACAGAGAGTTTCCCCATTATTTCTTTTTTGGAATTACCGGAGTGCTTTTGTTACTTTTGTACAAAGAATAAATTTATGGGACGCAGTTATATTTTTCTTGCCTTAGCTATTGTATTTGAGATCATCGCTACGAGTTTTCTGAAAAAATCTGAGGAATTTTCCAAACTATGGCCATCCGTAGTGACCGTCATAGGATATGCCTGTGCTTTTTATTTTCTCAGTCTCACGCTTCGGCAGATTCCTGTTGGAATTACCTATGCCATCTGGTCCGGAGTAGGAATTGTCTTTATAACGATGATCGGTGTTATTGCCTTCAAACAGATTCCGGATCTTCCTGCTATTATCGGCATTGCTCTGATTGTTATCGGGGTGATTATTATTAATGTATTTTCAAAAATGGGAACGCATTAAAAAATAATCTCCTCATGCTTTTGCATCTGTTTCCAATGTTTGGATCTTGTTTTGTATAAGAAAAATTTTCCCAGTTTATATTTGAACTTTAAATACCCGCGGAACTCAATACCGTCAAATAAAGTAAAGGGAATAGTCGGATTTTCTTCTAGTGACTGTCTGATTCCATTACTGAATACAGTAGGTCCTGTAGTAGAATGTATATCATGTGGATAGCGGTGAGTGTTTATATTATCCATCATCAATTCCAGTGTTTTCTTTAGGAAAGGATGATTTTTATTGAAAATAAGGGCCCATTGAACATACAGATTTTCATGTCTTTCTACACTGATTACAGCTTCATCATTATTTTTTATCAACTTTTTGAATGGCTTGATAATACTGCTGTCTACATCCAGATATACACCTCCTTTCTTATATAAAACAGCATATCTGAAAAAGTCAGCTTTTGCAGCACCGATTCTTAATTTGCGATACGTTTCAATATATTGTGGAGGGAATTCTTTTTCAAGAAAATTTTCTATATCCTGATCATCATAAAAATAATACTTATATTCCGGATTCTTTCTTTTCATATTCCAGATATGATAACGCGTAATCAGAGGAAGTTTTTTAGTTATGAAAGTCTGAAATATTTGTTTGGGTACAGGCATATTCTTTTTTTGGTAAATTCTTATATTTAAAATCCCGAAATCATTTTCACAAGTCATTTGCATAGGAGGCAATAAGATTTTTCATGAAAGAGAATCTCCGAACGTGTATTTTTTCTGTAGTTTTGATTGTAATTTGTAAGAATGGTTAAACGCTGAAGGAAGAAAATTTTAATTTTTTTTTAATCTCCTTGATTAGGGAACTTCAGCAATCTATTCGGATATTGTAAAAATCAAAATCCTGTGTTTACAGGAACGGCTTTTCGGTGTTATTTTGTCCTTTTTCTTTCAAATGGATTATAAGAAATTCCGACATTGAAATAGAATGAAGGTTTATAAGTTCCTTTCCATATATAATCATTAAATGAATCCTGCTTATTAAAAGCCCTGGAGTTGATATTTGTTCTGAGCCCTGTTTTAAAAGTTCCGATAAAGTTTCCTCCAAGATTATGCTCATACATTGCCCCGGAATTGAGAGCAACCTGCCGGAATTCATAAGTATTGTTATTACGGTAGGTATAAAATGATGTATTGTCCATTTCCGTTCCCAGAGAGAGCCTTCCGTTGGAAGAAATATCTTTTCGGATCAATACTTTCTTCGGAAGCAGAATATCCAATACCCATCCGTTATTGAATCTGTTTTCATAAGTGAAGATAGGAAGTACAGGTATTTGTGAACTCGGATCGATAATACCAGCCAGTCCAAGGGTCATTTTTGTTTTTGGAGTTGCTTTTAAAATCAATGAGGCCGTTACCAATCCTCTGATCCGTTCAAAATGCTGATCACTACCATCAGCAGAAATGCTGGCAGAATATATCGCCGTTTTTTTGAATAACCTTGAAAAATAGCTCAGATTAATCGCTTCCGAATGATAGTGAAAGTTCTCTTCGGATTCAATTCCCGGAACTACAGGGTTTTCGTTGCTGATTGAAGTGTAGCGGTAGTTCAGCGTAGTACTCAAAAGCCAGTTTCTTTTCTTGATAAAATAAATATTGGCATCTGCTTTCATCTGCTGAAAGCTTTTTACCTTATTGTCCGGCAGATCCTGACCCTGGAGCTGCGAAGAGAAAGAGGATGGGGTGACAAAAGTGTATTCGACATTGAAGTTTCGTGCCTGCGGAATTTTATCGGCAAAAAAAGCACGCACTTTCAAAGGAATACTATCCCTTTTCTGGGCATAGGTGATGTTCTTTAAAGGGAGTATTGCCAGTGGGACAAGTACTCTTCTCAATGTTTTCATGGGCAGTTTATTTTAAAGGGTGAATAATAGACTGAAAGAAATTAAAGCTGAAAATCCTCTCATAGAAGATATCCAGACTGTTTTCAATAATTGCATCTGCATATCCGGCTGTATCCGGAATATAAGTTTCCTCTACAAAGACAAACCAGAGTTCAGAAAGCTTATATCTCCTTCTGAATTCTTCCGAAGCATTGCTGTCAGGCACTGCAGAATGTTTCAGGTCACAAAA
This sequence comes from Chryseobacterium sp. S90, assembly GCF_047444895.1. Classification (NCBI taxonomy): domain Bacteria; kingdom Pseudomonadati; phylum Bacteroidota; class Flavobacteriia; order Flavobacteriales; family Weeksellaceae; genus Chryseobacterium; species Chryseobacterium sp. S90. Next base: position 425,112 of record NZ_JBLGCX010000003.1, read on the forward strand.
CAGGATTCCTATTGTATTTCCCTGATGGTCTATAATATTAATAGGATGGTGGAGATAGCTGAGAATTTTAATCTTCGGATCAAAACATTCTACAAAATGGTGCAAATCAATAAGCTGTATTACTTTTTCTTCCTGTTGAGATTCTGTCATAAAGAAACATTCCAATGATATTTCCTGAGTCAATTCGTGAAAAGCTGTTAATTCCATATGTGTTCATTTTACAGGCACAAAGGAATAGAGAAAAATACAGTGTGAATTTGTTTTTATACAAAATGGCCGGGATTTTATACAAAAACCGAGGGTGTAATAATTGGTATAATAAAATACAGGTTTCGTATAATAAAATAGTTGTAAATTCCGTTATTGTCTATTTTTGTTAATGATAAAATGAGCCTATCGTATGAAATATAGTCCGCAGAAATTTGAAGAAACCTTTGTAATGGATTTTTTGGTGGAAGCGAAATATGGATTCCGAAGGCATCTGCTGTTTCTCATCTTCTTTTTCTTTCTGCTGTACAGTGCGAGATTCTGGCATTGGTATTCCGGCATATATCAATACTATGTTTTATTCTTTGTGTATATTATTCTGATCGCAATGGTTTACATTAATATATATGTATTGGTTCCCCGGTTTTTCTTTAAAACAAAATACCTTACCTACCTTGTATTGCTTGTTCTGATGGGGGTTGTAGGGCTTAATTTTATTGGATATAGTTTCAGACATCTTTTTGAAGATTTCAGAACACAATATATTCCGAAGGATAATGAAAGAGGAGGGATCTATGAAGGCGTTCTGATGTGTATTCCGATTATTCTCACGACTACAACTATAAAACTTCTGCAGAAATGGATCAGTGATAATAAAAGGATCAGTGAACTGAGTACCCTTACCCTGAATATGGAACTGAATGAACTGAGAAATCAGATCAATCCCCATTTTCTGTTTAATATGCTGAATAATGTAAAAGCATTAATAAGAACAGATCCCGCAAAAGCTTCAGTAGTGATTGTAAAACTTTCCGAATTTCTCAGATATCAGCTGTACGAAAACAGTGAAGAAAAAACGTTACTGGCTTCAGAGATTGATTTTCTGTCCAATTTTTTAAACCTTGAAAAAATAAGACGTGATAATTTCTCTTTTGAGATTCATACAGATGTTGATAAAAGAATCATTAGCAGTACATTTATTCCACCGAATTTGTTTACTACTTTCGTTGAAAATGCCGTCAAACACAGTGTTGATCTCGGTGGAGGAGAGTCTTATGTGAAAATTGAGATCAATATTGAGAATAAGGAGCTTCATTTTATGTGTGTCAATTCAAGGAGTGCCGGTTATATTGTTTCGGATAAAAAAAACAGCGGACTTGGGCTTGCCAATATCATCAGAAGGCTGGAACTTCTCTATAACGACACTTTTGACCTGCAAATAGAATCAGATGAAAAAGAATATACTGTAAATTTAAAAATTCCCGTGTGATGAATTGTATTATCGTTGATGATGAGCCTTTGGCAAGGTCCGAAATGAGATCGCTGATTACTGAAATTTCCAATATTGATATCCTTGGTGAATTTTCCAATGCGCCATCTGCTCTTGATTTTCTTAAAGATAATGATGTAGATCTTATTTTTCTCGATATAGAAATGCCTATGGTAACAGGTCTTGAGTTTGCAGAAATGCTTCCCAAAAAATCACTGATTATCTTTACAACAGCCTATTCTCAATATGCGTTGAAGAGCTATGAATTGGAAGCGGTAGATTATCTGCTGAAGCCTATTGACCCCCAGAGACTGGAGAAGGCTGTGGAGAAAGCCATACTTTATACCGAACTTTTGTCTAAAGACACCGTGAAAAATACGGTAGAATCCAATACTGCAGATTTTTTATTTATCAAAGCAGAGCGAAGGTTCTATAAAATCAGTTTTTCAGATATTAAATTCATAGAAGGGCTTAAAGATTATGTAGTCATTCATATAAAGCAGCAAAAGCTTATTACTGCAATGAATTTAAAAACTATTCATCAGAAAATTTCCGGCGAAACCTTCATCAGAGTAAGCAAGTCCTACGTGGTGAATATGAACTATATAGACTCATTTGATAATCATAATATATACATTGAAGACTCCGAAATTCCTCTTGGAGAAGTCTACCGCGCTGAATTCTTTACAAGATTTGCAGGAGGACTCCTGAATTCTGATTAGAATATAAGTAATAGGTAATGAGCAATGAGTAATAATAATCAGGCTCAAGAAATATCTCATCATTTATGATAATCTGTGTTATCTGTGGGGAAAGTTATTCAATAGAAACGGGCTAAAGCCCGTTCAGATAAATAAACCCTTCAACGGCTTTAGCCGAAACTTAAAACAGTATTGATCTAATAAAGCTTCTGATCTTTTTCACAATAGAAGCTTCTCCTTTTTCCCGCACCCGTTTGTTTTTTGATCAATTTCTGTCCACAAACCGGACATATAGATTTCGTATGAACAAGCCAATGCTTTTTCAATACAAATTCTCTTTTCCATTTCAGAAAATCAAAACTGTAATTCCTGGCTTCTGCAATAAGCTCTTTTCTTTTTTTGGCGGGAAGATTCTCCAACAAACTTTCCGGCTGCACTCCGATTCTGAAAAGCACTTCGTTTTTAATGATATTGCCGACACCAGAAAAAATATCCTGATTCATCAATGCATCACAGACCATCATTTTTGGATTCGATTTCAGTTTTTTCTCTGCTTTTTTGGGATTCCACTGATCACTCATTACATCGGCTTCCCAATCAATTGTGGAGAGAAATTCAAGGTCTACGGACTTTACAGAACAGGTGTAAAAATAGATACTTCCGGTAGAGAAAAACAAAGCTAAACGTAAACTTTTATCCGGCTTGGTCTGTTCATCAATGCTGTAAGAACCAAACATTAATAAATGAATCCGGATCGCTGCTTTTTCAAAAACCAGATAAGTTTGTTTTCCAAAAGTTCGGATTTCCAAAAGGGATTGGCCAATGAAACTTTCTTTCTCGAATTTGGCATTTCCTGAAACTTCTGTCACTTGCTGACCTGCAAATGGCTGCAGGTTTTCTTTCATTAATATGATGGATGGACCTTCAGGCATACGTTTGTTTTGGGATAAAGATTCAAATAATATTCCATAGCTATATAAAATCTTAATTTTTTATCCCAAAACAAACCTGTTTTAAATATTTTTAGACCAATTTCTGTCCTACAAAACGAATTACAGAGCCCGTTCCATTATGAAACAACCCCTCATTGAGCTCGATTTCTGTTTCTGCTAATTCAATACTATCATAATCAGGAAAGTCAGCCTTGATTTCTTCAATAGAGAATAGAGATTCAATATCTTTTGGGCCGCCTACCTTTTCATTCTTTGCAATATATTCAAGATGATTTTTACTGAAAGCTTCAAAAATAATAAAGCCGCCTTTACGCAGATATCGATTCAGCATTTGATGGATGGAAGATTTGATATCTCCCGGAAAATGAGCGTAAATAAGAGCAATAGCATCAAACTGTTGTTCCTGATAATTCAGTGTTGAAAGTTCACCAACCTGATAATCAATCGTAGTTCCCAGTTGCTCTGCAAGCTGTAAGGCTTTATTTCTGCCATTGGCACTAATATCAAAAGCTGAAACCTGCCATCCTTGTGTTGCTGCGAAAACCGCATTCCGGCCTTCTCCTTCTGCAGGAAACAGTATTTTCCCTGGTTGTAATTTACTAAGCTGTTCTCTCAGATAATTGTTGGGTTCAGTTCCATATGCAAACTCTTCGCTGCTATACCTTTCGTCCCATCTGTTGAGCCATGTGTTGTCCGTCATTGTAAAAGAATTTTAAAATTTGGATAAAGAAGAATGATAAGCATTCTTCGGTTGTATTAGTTGCGTCAAATGTAGAATATTTCTTTAATCTTTCCGATCCCTAAAAAACGTTTACTATAATAGATTTTTTGAATGACAGATCTGTTTAATAAAAATCTAAATACTATTCCGTACAATTAAAATTTGGAGTAATTTTGAAAAATGATGAATTTAAACCAGATTTTCACCAATCAACGTACAGGAAACAATCCACAGACCAAAGCTTCACGAACTGATTTTCAAAGGGATTTCGACAGAATTATCTTCTCTTCTGCTTTCAGAAGACTGCAGAATAAAACGCAGGTTTTTCCTCTTCCCGGAAGTGTTTTTGTACACAACAGGCTTACCCATTCTCTGGAAGTATCATCTGTAGGAAGAAGTTTAGGAAGTATTATCGGTGAATTCATTGCTGAAGATTTTAAAAGTGAGCTTACTGAAGATTCAAAGAATTTTTATCTCTATAATTTAGGAAACGTAATTGCTGCAGCATGTTTGTGTCATGATGTAGGAAACCCGGCTTTCGGACATTCCGGAGAAGATGCCATTGCAAGCTATTTTGAAAGGAATGAAAAAGACCTGAAGTCAAAATTCAATGAAAAGGAGTGGGCGGATCTGGTTAACTTTGAAGGAAATGCCAATGCGATCAGAGTACTGGCACAGCAGCAGCAAGGGAAAGATGCAGGAGGTATTCAGCTTACTTTCTCCACTTTGGCAAGTATTGCAAAATATCCGTGTGAGGCAGTCGCTAAGAAAAAAGGAATTATTCACAGGAAGAAATTCGGTTTTTTCCAGAATGAAAAAGATATTTTCCTGGAAATTGCCAAAGGAACCCAGCTTATTTCTGAAAGCGAAGAACCTCATATTTTTAAAAGACATCCGTTTGTATGGCTGGTAGAAGCAGCAGACGATATCTGCTATAATATCATTGATATGGAAGATGCCCACAGATTGGGAATTGTTTCAACTGCGGACTGCAAAAACTTATTTTTTGAACTGGTAAAATCTGAGACAGATGATGTTCAGAGAATTGAAACGAAGCTAAATTCTATCTCCAACGAAAACGAACAGATTTCTTACTTAAGAGCAAAAGTAATCAATGCTTTAATTAATAAATCGCTTGAGATGTACAAATACAACTTTGAGACAATTCTTGAAGGAAATCTTGGTAACGGTTTACTTGATATCTATAAAAAAGAAAATAAAGCATTACAGGATATTGCGAGTTTCTCTGTAGAAAAAATTTATAATCACAAAGCGGTTGTAGAAATTGAAAATGCAGGATATAATGTAATGTATGAATTGCTGGATCATTTTATTCCTTCCATTCTGAAACCTGAAGATAAGAGAAAATCCTATGATGAAAAAGCTTTGAAATTAATTCCAAAGCAATTTATTTACAATGACGGTACCGATTACCAGAAAGTTCTCGGAGTCATTGATTTCGTTTCAGGGATGACGGATAATTATGCTACCGATTTATATAGAAAAATTAAAGGAATAGACATCGGAATGACGGTGTAAATTCTATTTATTCAATAATTCAGAAGCCTCTTCTATTAATGATTTCATTAAAGTGGAGGCTTTTTTATGCTTTAAAAGCGGAGCAATCTGTCCTGCCCAGAAAAATACCAGATCATTCTTTTTCTTTTCTAAAGCTGCCTTTCTCAGTGCACCCATAAAATGAGTCTGCAACGGAAATGGTAATGTTTTGTCGGTGGCAGCCAATACATCTCGTGATATTGTTGTGGTAATTCCGCGCCCTAATCTTCCGGTATACGCTCTGGTAAGCGTGGTAGATCTGGCAGCATCGGAAAATAAAAACGCTCTGTGTATCGGTAAAGTTCCGGATTCTTCAGTAGCCAGAAATGCTGTTCCAATCTGTACTGCTTCTGCACCCAGTTGAAAAGCTCCGGCAATTCCACGGCCGTTGGCAATACCTCCCGCAGCAACTACAGGAATTTTTACATGATCCTTTATCAGTTGAATCAAAGCAAAAGTTCCCGTTGTAGAAAGTTCAGCCTGATCCAGAAACGAAGGTCGGTGGCCGCCACTTTCAAAGCCGGAAGCGACAATGATATCCACTCCGGTTTTTTCCAGCGCAATCGCTTCATTCAAAGTTGTTGCATTTCCTAAAACAATAGTTCCCTGCTGATGAAGATCTTCAATGATATTTTCATCCATCAATCCAAACATAAAGCTGAAAACTTTAGGCTTAATATCAAAAATAACATTCAGCTGATTCTGGAATCTAGATTCAAAAGAGGGTGGAAGTGAAGGAATATCTGTGTCTAAAAGATCAAAATAAGGTTTGTAAATTTCGGTCGCATTCTGATATTGTTTTTTTGTATGCTCTTCATCAATAATATCATGGTCGTTGACCCAGAGATTAAGGTTATAAGGTTTATCCGTTTTCGTTTGTATTTCTTTATGAATGTTATAGATTTCCTGCGGTGACAAAGTATAAGCCCCGAATCCGCCTAATCCTCCAAGATTACTCACTGTTGTGGTCAGTTCAACCGTAGAAAGACCTCCGCCAAAAGGACCTTGCAGAATAGGATATTCAATACCCAGTAATTCCGTAATTCTATTTTTATTCCACATGATTTTGTTGATTTTTAATTAAAATTTGAATTAAGGGTGTACGTTGGTCAATGTCTTGTTCACGATGAGCCATTCTCCGTCGATGCTATTGAAAGTTATGAAATTATAGTAATTAAAATCATACATTCTTACATTTAATTTCGCTGTAGCAATCGAGTTAATGATATCAACAGAAATAATCACTGCTTTAAAATCTTTTCCGGATTTCTCGGGACTTACACGTTTTCCAACTCCTTCAATATATTGATCTGCCGTTTTGAAATAGGGAACTCCATCTACATCTCCGAAAAGTAAAGCTCCTTTATAAAAAGCTTTTTTAAGAAGTTCTGTATTTCCTTCATAAATTCCTTTGAAATAATAATTTTCAATGACATTTCTTATTTCAGTCTCTGATGTTGGGCTGGTTTTCATATCCTTTTTATTTTGTGCATGACCGTTCAATGGAAAACTGAACAGCCATGCAAAGATTAATAATAGTTTCATGATAAAGAATGTCCGGCACCCATTCCGCCGTCAACATTGATGATGGCTCCGGAAATTAATTTATTTTTAGCAACAGCATGAATCATCTGAGCAACCTCTTCAGGCTCCCCGATACGATTGATGAGGTGTATTCCTGCATTGTTATCAAGACCGGCACCATGCATTGGAGTTCTGATCAATCCCGGGGCAATCGTATTGACTCTGATATTATCTTTTCCAAACTCAGCAGCCAGTTGCAATGTCAGAGCATGGATAGCTCCTTTGCTTGAAATAGGTGCTGTAGAAGGAGATTGCGCAATAGCATGATACACCAATGGTGTTCCTACATTAATTACCACACCGTCATTTTGTTTGATCATTTGAGGGATCACCGCCTGGGTCGTAAAGAATGTTCCTTTTAAATTCGTTGTTAAAAAACGGTCAAGGTAATCTTCGGTAACATCCAGAAACGGTTTGTTCTCGTAAATTCCGGCATTGTTGACCAGAACGTCAATTGACCCGAACCTTTCAAGTGCTGTCTTTACCAAAGCTTCTCCCGTTGCTTTCTCTGATACATTTCCGGGAACCATCGCCAGATTTTCACCAGCTCCCAGTTCATTATAAACTTCTTCTAATTTAGAGGCTGTTTGTGAATTGATGATGACATTATCACCTCTGTCTAAGAAATAGCGTGCTGTTTCCAATCCTATTCCCGAAGAGGCTCCTGTTACAATTACGGTTTGCTTTTTCATTGTATGTTATTTTTTTTCTGTTGAAAATCCCTGTTCTTTTAACACTGAAACCTGTTCTCCGGCATATCCCCAATTGTCATCTTCAATTTCGTTGATTACAATATGGGTCAAATGAGGATCCTTATTCAAAACTGAAGTTACAGCTTCACTTATTTTTCTGATTAATTGTTGTTTTTTTTCGCGGTTAAGATCTTCGCGAAGCACATCTACTTTTATGAATGGCATGATGGTAAATTTTTAAGGTTAACTGATCTTTGAGTTCCGTTAGTTTGCTTCTGCAACAAGATGAATATTTAAATCAAAATTGTTGTAGATCAACGTATCACCAAGATTAGTGAAGAAATTGGAAGATCTGAATTTGATATTGAATTTCGTTCTGTCAACTACAATTTTAGCCTCTAAAACAGCTGTATTGTCCGTTGTTACAATCTGCAGACTTGTGTTGATAGAATGAGTAATACCTTTTATGGTAAGATCTCCGGTTACATAATACAGATTCTGATCACCTGGCTCAGCATGAGTGATTTCGAAAACAGCTTCAGGAAACTGATCAGAATTAAAGAAATCGTCTGAGGTAAGATGGCCTGCAAACTGAGCATTGGTTTCAGCATCCTCAATATCAAGGATTTTGATGGCGCGGGTATCAATGATGAATTTTCCGGATACTGGTTTTCCGTCTTCAAATCTGAAGCTTCCTTCTTTTACACCGATTGTTCCGTTGTGAGCTCCGGTTACTTTTCTTCCGATCCAGTCGATCGTACTTTTTTCATTATTGACTTTAAAATTTTTTGTGTCCATTTTATTGGGTTTAATTAATGACACAAAGTTCAGCCGATCAAAAGAAAAAGTTACGTGATGTACCTCACAAAATAGGAGTAAGGTAAACGGTGATAAGATGTTGGTTATTGATGAAGTCTGCTCAGGGTTTCCCGGGTTACTCCAAGATAAGAAGCGATGAGGTGTTTCGGAACCAGATTGTACAATTGGGGATACATGGCTAAGAGTTCCTCATACCGGAATTTAGCATCATTATTCATGAAAGAAAGCAGACGTTTCTGTGTCGCTACATAGCCTTTGTTGGTTCTCCATCTGAAAAAATGTTCAACTTCATGAATTTCATTGCAGAGTTTTTCCCTGTCTTCATTGGAAATAGAAAGAATTGTAGCATTTGTAATGCAGTCTACATTAATGGTAGCCCTTGTTTTACTGTAAAGTGCATCAAAATCTGTTACCCACCAGGTAGGCATTGCAAACTGAAGGATAAACATTTTCATGCTGTCATTAAGATAAAAAGCTTTCAGACAGCCTTCCAGAACGAAATATTCATGATTTACGAAATCACCTTCCGAAATCAGACTTTGTCCTTTCCTTAAAGTAATCAGGTTAAAGTGTCCAAAAACATAATCAAACTGCTCTTCTGTAAGAGTAGTAAATTTTGAGATATGATCCTTTAATATTTCTTTGGAATCAGCCATGATGTATAATGAATATTCAAAAGTAAGTCTTTTTCGGAATAATTTTAATTTAAAAATGATTCATTCATAACTTTCATTATTAGATGGTCATGTGTCAAATCTTACATTTATTTTTCATATATTTAAGCAGATACCAATAAAAATGTTTTAACAAAACATGATTTATTACGACTTATTAAAAAATTAAAAACTATGGGAATATATTTAGCGCCCGTTATTTTCTTCGGGCTAATCATTTTATTCGCTTCGTTCTTTGTCGTTAAACAGGAAACCGCAGCGATTATTGAACGTTTTGGAAAATTCCGGGCTGTGAAACATTCCGGGCTTCATCTTAAACTGCCAATCATAGATCAGATTGCTAAAAGACTGAATCTTAGAATTCAACAGCTGGATGTAATGATTGATACCAAAACATTAGACAACGTTTTCATTAAAATGAAAATTTCAGTTCAGTATCAGGTCATCAGAAATCAGGTTTCAGATGCTTACTATCGTTTGGAAAATCCTGAAAATCAAATTACTTCATTTGTTTTTGATGTGGTAAGAGCTGAGGTTCCAAAACTGAAACTGGATGATGTTTTTGTAAGAAAAGATGATGTGGCGATTGCTGTAAAAAGTGAGCTTCAGGAGGCTATGAACAGCTATGGGTATGATATTATCAAAGCTTTGGTTACCGATATTGATCCGGATGAACAGGTAAAACATGCAATGAACCGAATTAACGCGGCGGAAAGAGAAAAAACCGCAGCAGAATATGAATCAGAAGCACAAAGAATCAGAATTGTAGCCGTTGCCAAAGCGGAAGCTGAGTCTAAAAAACTGCAGGGGCAGGGGATCGCCGATCAGAGAAGAGAAATTGCAAAAGGACTTGAAGAGTCTGTAAGAATGCTGAATAATGTAGAGATCAATTCACACGAAGCATCAGCACTTATCGTTGTGACACAGCATTATGATACATTACATTCCATAGGGGCAAGTAATAGAAGCAACCTGGTTCTTCTTCCCAATTCACCAACGGCAGCCAGCAGTATGCTGAATGATCTTGTAGTAGCTATGACAACTGCAAATACGGTAGGAGAGGCCAGTAAAGGTAAATATCCGGATCCTCCTCAAAAAGAAGCCGGATTTTAAAATAAGGGAAAGGTTATGAATACTGAAAAGATGAATCATTGAAGAATTTTCTTTGATTGTCAAAGATAACTTCAGACTTCATTCCTCCGGCTTTCTGCATAACAAAAAAGCTTCTGAAATTTTCAGAAGCTTTTTTTGTTATTTTTTCGTTTTAGAAACCTGTTCTATCAATGTATATTTGATGGAAGAAGCGTCAGCCGGAGGATTGGCAATTTTTTCTGTTTTTACTTTTAAAACATATTCGTAACCCGGTTCATAGGTGAAACCTTCGATGTTGCTGTAGAAATTGGTCCAGCTTTCAGAAGCACTTTCTTTTACCTGCATACACTTCATTCGCCCTGCTCCTGCAGAACAGTCTACCGTTTGTGGTCCTACGATAAGTGTTTTTTCATTGGCTGCCATTTCTTTCTTTTTTGTTTTAGAAACCTGCTTTACCAAGGTGTATTTTATGGATGATCCGTCAGCGGGTGGATTGGCAATTTTTTCTGTTTTTACTTTTAAAACATATTCATATCCGGGTTCATAGGTAAACCCTTCAATATTGCTGTAGAAATTGGTCCAGTCTCCGGAAGCGTTTTCTTTTACCTGCAGACATTTCATAGGAGCTACGCCTGTACAGTCTGCTGTTTGTGGTCCTACGATGAAAGTTGTTTCATCTCCTGCCGATGCACTTGCTGCTGTTGTACATTGCGTCATTGCGAATAATGCTAATGCGGGTGCTGCCCCTTTTAGAATTGTTGCGATACTTTTCATAAACTTGATTTTTTCCCCATACCTCGCAATTACCATGCCGAACTGGCTTTCCTGAATTTGTAGTACTTCTGCTATTGCTTTTTATTTTTTTAATCATTTAATTTGAAGTTCTTAAACACTAACCACAAAACATAATTCTTACAATAAATATGGAAAATCAAATGCAAGTTGAAAATTACAGGATTCAAAAACCTGAAATGTGGGCAGGAAATATCGGGGATGAGGAAATAAAAAACAGAATCAAAGACTCCGGATTTGCCAAAAAACAAATTGATGAAGGCCGGGATTACTGCTACTTTTTAGACAAAAAATACTATACCAGCAATACGGAAAACAGTGAATATGTCTGTATGGCTTATACGCTGAACGAGCCGGGAAATCTGGAGAGAGCTTCCGTGTCTGACGTCATTGTGGAAGAAAATGAAGTCTATCAGATTCACAGAATCAGTGTTTTGAGAGATGGGGTACTGATAGATAAAATTCCGGATACAAATATCAAAGTTCTTGACAGTGAAAACCAGAGCAGCGGAGGTGTTTTGAGCAGTAATAAAAAGATCAATATTACCATCAAAGATCTTAGGCTGTATGATGTACTGATTTTAGAAGATTCAAGGATTAAAGAATTTACAGACCGGGATTTCCTGAGAAAGGAATTCTCAAAATATGTATGGGTAAGTCCGGATAATTACTGGGCGTATGGTAATTTTAAATTCACTTTTATCAATGAACGTGAACAGACAATTGCCTATAAAAAGACATTCTTCAGAGACGAGCAGGGAAATGTTCTTGAACCGGAAACGAATCATCTGAAAAAAGGAGAAAGGTTTGTAATAGAAGAGCAGAATTATATTAACCCTGTAGATTCCGGAAGAGAAATTTTCCCTTATGTAGACTTTGCTACAGAAAGCAGCTGGAAAGATCTTTCCAATTATATTGTGCCTCTTTATGATGAGGTTTTTAATAGCTCTTCATTGAAGGATTTTGCTCCGAACCTGATTGAAAAGCTGGATGCTATTACTGATCAGGGTGAAAAGCTTCAGTTTGCCATAGAGTATGTTCAGAACCACATCTATTATATCTTCAATGCGGATGAAATGAATGGGCACAAGCCTCAGGCGCCGTCTGTAACTTATGAAAACAAGCAGGGAGACTGTAAAGCAAAATCAGTTTTATTAAAAGTGATCCTTGATTATATTGGTGTGGATGCTTCTGTTGTACTGGTGAATTTCAACACAGATTATTATATCAAGTATTACCTTCCGTCACTGTTAAGCTTCAATCATGTTGTTGTAAAAGTGAATTATAACGGTCAGGAATACTTTATAGATGCTACGATCCGTGATGAATTCGGATTGATTGAAAACAGAGGATTCATGTATTTTATGCATTATCTGGAAGTGAAAAAAGATCAGGAGCTTCAGGTAAGAAAACCTTATCGATTCCCTTATTTCTGTATTGATGAAAAAGTAGATTTTAATGTACAGGGAAATGTTGGTAGATTTACCTTGTCAACAACCTACAAAGGAAGCAGGGCCAACGCCATGAGAAGGTATTTTAAAAGCACCAACAAAAGAGAAATTATCGACAGCTGGAATAATTTCCTTTTCTATGCCCTGAATTACTCAGGTGACAGAAATGGTACAGATGTACGGAATGTGTTCAAAGATGCAGCAATTGATGTGATAAGCGATGATAAAAGACTGAATGATGTGAAGATTCAATATACTGCTATCATTGAGAATCCTTACTATGTAGATCCACAGAACAACCGTTTCCTTATGTATTTTGACAGAAATGTTATAAAGGCAAGTGCAAGGGATTTTATGCATAAAGATTTATCGTTCTGGCATAATTTCGATAGCGAAAAGTATGAGATTAATCTCTATACGGATCAGAAAATTGACACCGAAGAAAAATATACGGTTCAGGAATGCACCATTGCCAATCCGTATTTTGATTATAAAAGCCGTAAAAAAGTAAGCAGGAATGGAGCAAGTGTATACATCGAATACAATCCTCTGATTAATCTTGAGATTCCTCAAAGTGAATTTGAAAAGTTCAGAACAGACCATCATACCGTTGCAGACAGTAATTTCGGAATTGGAATTGACATCATAGAACCCGGGCTAATGAACAGGCTTAAATTTAGTTTTAAGAAGAAATTTAAATAGCAGCTGAGTTCAAGGTTCAAGGTTTAGAGTTTAGGGTTTAGATTTTCAGCGGGCGGCGGAGCCGCCCGCTGAAAATCTTTGCTTTATTCTAATTATTGTATATTCGTTTAAAATCATATAAAAAACACACAAATTTATTTATGCAGAAGATATTTTCTCTTGCTTTTCTTATAGCAGTTTCTTGTATTAATGCCCAGAAATTAAAGAAAGAAGATGTTACAGGGTTTTGGAAACTGAAGGAAGCCGGGTTTTATGAAAATAAAAAGAAAGTGGTAAAAGAATTTGATAACTGCCGTCTGATGAGAAATTATGCAATCAGGGAAGACGGATATGCCATTTATAATTATGTAGAAGGGAAAACAGGGGACTGCAGTCCATCTGAGCCAAGACTTTCTTTTTGGAGAATCATAGAAAACAGAATTCAGTTTTATGTAGATGACCAGAATATTCTCGAAGAAGTGGAAGTGACCCTGAATAAAGATAACACCATGACTTTTTCAAGTTATATTTCCAATCCAATTAAAGTAAAAGGAGATGCTCTCGCAGAAAAGGTTGTAAATACGATCCACTATGATATCCTTGAGAAAAAATACTAACGGCCAATAGTAAAACTTGATGTATGAATTATGTAACGGTAATCTATCTTCTTAATATTGTTCTCTATGCGATGTATTTCTTTGGAAGAACTGGTGGTGAGACAGATCTTTCCGGTATAGATTTTTTTGTTTCAGGAATTTTATCTTTACTTCTGATCTTTGCCGGATATCTGAATGCAAAAAAGAAAATGATTTACAGAACGGTTCTGTGGGTATTTTTTGTGAATGTGTTCTTATTCGTTTGTTCCGGTGTATTCGATCAGTTTGGAAGTGATTTCAATATTCTTTCTACAGGAAATAGTGACAGCTTTCTTTTCACACTGGCACTCATTGTTTACAATGGATATCTTTTTCCTCTAACGATTATTCTTGAGGGTTCCGGTCTGTCATTGCTATTCCCGGTGGTAATGTCTTTTATTCTACCCTCATTGGGATATCTTATAGGGAAGAAGCTTTACCCAAATAAATAAAATCCCATAGAATTATAGTCTTTGCGAACCGAAGGTGAAGCAATCTCAACATAGAAGGTTGGAAAACGCAAAGCCGCTAAGATTCTTACAAACATGTGCATGTAAGACGCAAGGATTTTATCTTCGATAAAATTGATCTCGTATAATTTTGCTGAAAATCTAATATTGAGCGAAGTCGAAATGTTCTTGCTCCTTAAAATATACGCAACACATAGACTCTTGCGCCTTTGCGTTTTCCAAAATTCATACTTTTAGACTAAAAAGAAAAAGAAAATGCTTAAGGTTATTCCTGATTCTGAGGTTTATTATCAGGCATTATGAATTTCTGCTTACCAATCAGCAGTTCAAAAAATAGTCTGAAATCTGAAATTAAAGACCATAAAGGATACTTGAAAGTGGCAGGTTTGTTTTTCTCAATCACTGCATGACTGAACCAGGCAAATCCATATCCAAAAATAGGAATATACCACAGAAACCTTTCCTTTCCGGAACTGATGACATATCCTATAACGAAAAATACGAGCAGTGTTCCGATAAAATGAAAAATCCGGGTTCCTGTTTTACTGTGTTCGGTAAGATAAAACTGATAAAATTCTCTGTAGGTTTTAATTCTTTCAGCCATGGTAGGTTAGTTTATTGATTCTATTGGACTTAAAGCAATAATTCGGCCGATTTTTTTAGAGTGTAAAAACAAAAAAGCAAAATCGCAAATCAGTCTGTTTAAATGTTCGACTTTTTTGCCATTTTGCCTTTTCGCGGTTTGCTAATATTTTTTTTAGCTATTCTTTAATTCTTTTCCAAGTTTACTGTTTTTGTATCCGTAGCAGAAATAAATAACCATCCCGATCAGGAACCACATTCCGAACCAGAACCAGTTTTCATGGCTCATTCCCGTAAGAAGATACAGACATGAGCTTAATCCAACCAATGGAATCAATGATAAGTTCTTGATAAAAGCGACTATACATAAGATCAGGTTAATGATGATAAAGAAGAAAATAGACGCTCTGAATTCTCCTTCGCTAGGATCTGACCAGTTCATCAGATTATCAAAAAATTCCGGCTGCCATTTGTAGAAGGCTAGTAAACCTCCAATGAAAACAACAGGGAAAATAATTTTACCATTCACATACGGAAGGTGAAACCTGCCTTTGATTTTCTCTTTCGCCGGAAGCATAAGCACTCCCGCACATACCAATACGAATGCGAAAATAGTTCCGATACTTGTAAAATCAAGGATAAATGTTTTATCTGTGAATAGGATAGGAATTCCTACTACAATTCCGGTAACGATAGTTGCGTAAGAAGGGGTTTTATATTTTGGATGTACCTTCTGGAATCTCTGAGGCATTAGTCCGTCACGGCTCATTGCGTACCAGATTCTAGGCTGTCCCATCTGGAAAACCAATAATACTGTGGTAATGGCAACAATGGCAACGAAGGAAACAACAAGTTCCATCCAGGCTACATTAGCATTTGTTTTTTCAAATATGAATGAAAGCGGATCTCCCACGCCGTCAAACTTTTTATAATCTACCATTCCTGTAAGTACAAGCGTTAATGCAATATAAATTACGGTACATAATACAAGAGAGATGATCATCCCTTTTGGTAAGGTCTTTTGTGGATCTTTAGTTTCTTCGGAAAGTACACTTAAGGCATCAAATCCAATATAAGCGAAGAATACTCCGGATACTGCACTCATTACCCCGGCAAAACCGTTCGGCATAAATGAAGGTGTTCCGGTAGCTGGACTTATTGGGGTCCAGTTTTCAGTGTTTACATAGGCACAGCCTACAAGAATTACCAATATGATCACTGCCAGTTTTAAAATAACCAGAGAGTTGTTGAAGTTTTTACTTTCTTTTACTCCTACATAACAAAGCCATGTGATTAAACCATTGATTACCAATGCGGGAATGTCTACAATAAATTTTAAGCTTCCTATCAATGGAGCTGTTTTCCAGGCGTTTAAAAGTTCTTTGTTTTCTGAACCATATTGAACCGCTTTCCTTGCTTCAGTATAGCTGCAGGTCAGGTAATCAGGGATATGCATTCCGAGACGGCCTAAGAAACTGGTAAAATAATCTGACCAGGAAAATGCTACATAGATATTTCCGAAAGAATATTCCATGATCAGAGCCCAGCCGATTATCCAGGCAATCAGCTCACCAAAACTGGCGTAGGCATAAGTGTAGGCAGAACCTGCGGTAGGAATTCTGCTGGCAAATTCTGCATAGCATAAAGCAGTAAACCCACAGGCAAAACCACAAATCAAATATAAAAGGATAACACCGGGACCACCTCTGAAAACGGCCTCTCCCAAACTGCTGAAACTTCCAGCTCCGATTATAGCCGCAATACCAAAAAATACAATGTCCCATACTCCCAAGACTCTTAAAAGCCCCGTTGAAGTATCTGTATCTGAATAGATTTTTCTTCTAAAAAGTTGACTCATTCAATAACTATATTTGATTTGAAAAAAAGCAAATGTAATGATTTTTTATTTTGATGTTAACAGTTGTTAAGAACATTTAGGTAAAAATGCTCAAACAAAAGGCTTTAGTCTTTATAAACAGGTATTTCCACATAGCTGTCGTTGTACCATTTTACTTCCAGAGGTTCATTAGCATCCTTTATTGTTTCATCACTTACATCTTTCCCAGAACCATAGTTGACCTGCCAGCTTTTATTTTTATTAACTCCAACCAATAATACGAGTTTGCTTCCCTTTTCTATTTTTTTGCTCATGAACAATGAGTTTTTGATCGGGATCAGCTCCTTTTTGCCGGGCTTAAGAAGCTGACGTTTGGAATTATCTTTTGAATAGCTAGCCCTTGTAAGGTGTGTAGATAATAAAAATGTCTTCCCATCCGGTGTCACCTGATATAATAAGGTATTGGGATCAAAATCTTTCTTACTAATAGAAACATTAAATACTCCGGATAAATTTCCGCTTAGTATAATATCTCTGTCCAAAGTTTCACTTTCAAAATAAACGGAATTCGTTACATAGACACTGTCCTGTTTACTTACTTTATGGTAAAGATATTTCGGATTTCTGTCTTTAAAGTCAATGGTCTGTTTGGTAAATTGCTCGCTTGTGGGTTTCTCAAAAACTGAAGAACCGTTTTTACGATCCTGAAGATAAAATTTAAAAGTAGAAGAGTGCATTTTATCAAGAGTAGGAACATGCTTCCATGTATTGCTGTTCATAATCTGGAAATTGACCTTATCCTTTAGAAGTTCCGGTTTTTTTCCATCTTTCAGAATATAATCGAACCATGAAAAAGCAAGTTCATCAATACTTATTCTGGCTATAGGATCTATGAGGGTACTCCCGGTACCATAAACATAATTGTATCCATAGCTTTGAGCTCCTGCATGATCATAAGGACCTATCACTAAATAATGGTTAGGGTTTTTATTGTATATGTGGTGCTGTTTATAATAATACAGAGCTCCGATCTGGTCAGCATCATAATAGCCAGTGGTTGTCAAAACAGGAATGTTTATTTTAGCAAAATCCTTTTTATAAGGAACCATTTTCTGCCAGTATTTATCATAACCTGGATGATCCAGCCATCTTTGGAAAATTTTATTGGGCTTCCCGCTGATGGAATCCAGAGCTCTGAATGACCTGCCACTTTTATACCATGCTGTATTGATAGAATCCCATTTTGGATAATTGGTGAAGGTTGCTTCGTCGGTCAGCTTATTATTAGTCACATAGCGGATCCATTGCATCATATAGCTCATGAATACATTGTTTTGAGCAGGATAATCAATTCCGATTCCTACCGCAACCTGAGGTACAATTGTTTTCAAAGCCGGATGCAGTTTTTTGGCAGCTGCCCATTGGCTGAATCCTAAATAGCTCCCGCCTATCATTCCTACTTTACCATTGCTCCATGGTTGTTTGCTTACCCAGTCTATGACTTCATAAAGATCCTGTGCTTCATCTTCAAACGGATTATTAGGGTCATTACTGCCTCTTTTTCCACGTGTATTAACTACAGCTCCTACATAATTGTAAACCGCTGCTCTTTTTCCCATCCCTGCATCTACAAGTTCTCCGGCATAAATATTATTGGTAAGAATAACGGGAAGGGGAGATGTATTTTCTTTTTTTCGTACAATAGTAATCGTAAGTGTTGTTCCGTTTTTTAAGGTCAGGTTCTTGCTCTCGATGATGAATTTTTCCTGCTCCTTTACTTTCAGCAGCTGCATTACCTGAGGCTTGATGCTGGAATAGGTCTTAAAATTTACATAATTTTTACATAAAGCCAGAGCAGAAGCATAATCTATACTGTCCTTATCTTTTTGCTTGTCAAGTGCAACTTTCAGAGATTTTTTATATTCCTTTACATCACCATCCAGAATGGTCCCGATCTTGGCAATCAGTGGATCAGGATAACTTTCATATTTTGTAGTAAATGCAGTTTGAAGAGCACTGGAAAAAGCAGTTTTTTTATCCTTTTTCGCCAGTTTGGCCATGCTGTAGATTTCATAAGCTAGAGATTTGTTCCCTGCCATATTATGATCTGCATATTCTTTACGATAATCCGCTAAACTTGTAATAGAATTTTTATAATCTTTTGCAGCGAGCTGTAAACGAAATAGGTTGTCTAAAAATGTGACGGTAGATTTCGGTTTGTTTTTAGGAGACTGATGTTCCGTAATAACCTTTAATGCTAGTTCCGGAATTTGTTTTTCCAAAATTACAGAATCTGTTGTTGCCGTTTTCGGAAAGTAAAATTTCTGAGCCTGCATTAGGTTAACAAAAACTAATGCTACGAGTATTTTAAATTTCATTAATGATGTGTTTTTGAGCTGCTGATGAAAAAGTACCACATCAAAATATGATCCTGATCATTGAGTGCCCATTGGTTATTTTTTAGCCGACTAAATTAAGAATTTTTATCATTAAAGAATGAAATAATCTCATTGCTTTTTTTATAGTATAAAGTCTTCCGTAACTCGTTTAAATAAAAAGTTTTAGTCTTTATAAACAGGTATTTCCACATAGCTGTCATTATACCATTTTACCTCAAGGGGTTCCCCGGAATCTTTTATCGTTTCATCACTTACATCCTTGCCTGTCCCGTAATTGATCTGCCAGTTAGGATTTTTATTAACGCCCACCAACAGCAGAAGCTTGCTCCCTTTCTCTATTTTTCTACTCATAACATAAGAATTGTTAATCGGGATTTGTTCCATTTTATTGGGTTCAAGAAGCTGTCTTACTTCATTGTTCTTTGCATAGCTGGCTCTTACAATATGAGTGGACAGTAGAGAGGATTTCCCATCTGGCTGAATCTGGTACAGATAAGTATCCGTATCAAAATCTTTTTTGTTGATGGAAACATTGAAAACCCCTGAGAGATTTCCACTCATGATCATATCTTTATCCAGTATTTCGCTTTCAAAAGCAACAGAATTGGTCATTTTTATGCTGTCTTTTTTGCTGACTTTATAGTAGGTGTCCTTCTGATCTCTGTTTTTAAAATCAACAATTTGTTTTGTGAAGCTTTGGGTTTCCGGCTTATTAAACACTGAAGCTGTGTTTTTCTTGTCCTGAAGGTAGAATTTTACAGTTGAGGTATGCATTTTATCAAGATCAGCAACATGTTTCCAGGTATTGGTGTTCATCACCTGAAAATTAATTCTGTCTTTTAAAATTTCCGGCTTTTTGCCTCCTTTAAGAATATAATCAAACCACGAAAAAGCAAGATCGTCAATGCTTATTCTGGCCACCGGATCAATAGGACTGCCGTTCACGTAAGTGAAGCCGAAACTCTGTGCTCCTCCGTGATTGTAAGGACCTATTACCAGATAATGGTCCGCATTTTTATTGTATAGGTGGTGTTGCTTAAAATAATATAACGCTCCGATTTGATCATCATCATAATATCCGGTTGTCGTCAGAATAGGAATGTTTATTTTAGAAAAATCCTCTTTGTAAGGAACCATTTTCTGCCAGTACTCATCATATGCCGGATGATCCAGCCATCGTTGAAAGATTTTGCTGGTTTTTCCGCTTATTGTGTCCAAAGCCCTGAATGATTTTCCGCTTTTATACCATTCTGTATTGATTAAATTCCATTTTGCGAAATTACCAAAGTCTACTTCATCCGTAAGTTTGTTGTTGGTGACATACTGTATCCACTGCAGCATATAGCTCATAAAAATATTATTCTGAGCAGGATAATCGATCCCGATTCCTACAGCAACCTGCGGAACGATTGTCTTTAATGCAGGATGCAGTTTTTTGACAGCTGCCCATTGGCTGAAACCTAGATAACTTCCGCCAATCATTCCTACTTTCCCGTTGCACCATGGCTGTTTGCTTATCCAGTCTATCACTTCATAGATATCTTCTGATTCGTGCTCAAAAGGATCATTTACATTATTACTGTTTCTTTTGCCGCGGGTATTGACAACAGCTCCTACATAATTATACGTAGCAGCTCTTTTTCCAAAGAATTCATCAAATAGTCCTGCATAGATATTATTGGTAAGAATAACAGGAAGTGGGGAAGTATTTCCTTTTTTTCGGACAATGGTAATCGTCAGGATATTCCCGTTTTTTATCTTAAGATCTTTGGTTTCAATAATGAATTGTTCTTTGTCTTTTGATGCCAGCAGCTGCACTACCTGAGGTTTGATGCTTGAATACGTTTTATAGCTGAGATAACTTTTACATAATGATAGAGCGGTTTTATAATCAATACTGTCTTTGTTTTTTTGTTTGTCCAGTATTTCTTTCATTTGTTTTCTGGATTCTCTTACATTGCCGTCAACCGCAAGAGGCAGTCTGGGAATCAGTTTTTTCGGAAGACTTTCATATTTTTGGTTAAATACTTTCTCAAGGGCATTGGGAAAAGAGATATTGCTTTCCTTTTGCGCCAGTTTAGCCATGCTGTACAATTCAAACCCGATATATCTATAATCTCCCATATGGTGATCGGCAAAGAGATTGCGGTTTTCCGACAGAGAAGCCAACGAATTCTTATAATCCTGAGCTACCATTTGTAAACGGAAAAGATTGTCCAGAAGGTCAACCCTGTTTTCCGGTTTATTTTTTTCGGACTGAAGTTGGGGGATCACTTGTTGTGCAAGTCCCGGCATCTGTTTTTCCAGTATAAGAGAGTCTGTTACAGCGGTCTTCGGAAAGTAAAATTTTTGTGCCTGCATCAGGTTGACAAAAATTAATGCTAAAAGTATCTTAAATTTCATGAGATCGTGTGTTTATGGTATGTTTTTAGCTGCTGTTGAAAAAGTATCAAATTAAAATATGTTTTTGATAACTTATTATTAAAATTGTTTACATTTTATCAGACGAAAGTAGTAAATTTTATCATTGAATGGTGAGAAAATTTTCATCGTTGTTAATTTGCTATTTAAGCCTAATAAATCTGTTAAAACTTGCTTAAACAATAAGTTTTTAATATTTTCGTTAACTTATTTAGACTAATTTTCTTATACCAAGAAGAATGAAATCAAAAAAAATACTTTTAGCGGCTGCGGTCATTTATTTCGGAATCTCCGATGCTCAACAGTCCCAATATTTTACCCAGAAAGAAAATTACAGGTTTAATCTAGCCGAAAATCTTTATCAGACCAAAATATACAACGCTTCTCAATATGAATATGCAAGACAATATTTCTACAATCAGAATTTGTCCCGTTCAAAAAAGGAAGCTGCGCAGTTTTTTGATAATGTGATTGGCGTGATTCTTCAGAAAAATCATGCTGAAGAAGGGTTAACAGCTTTCATGAAAGAATATCCGAATTCTGCTTATTTTGCGCAGGCTAATCTTCCATTGGCAGATTATTACTTAGCCAAAAAAGATTTTGATAAAGCTTTGGAGACATTGAAAAAAGTAAACCAGTATCAGCTTTCAAAAGAAGAGAATACACAGTATATTCTGAAGCTTGGATATGCAAAATTCATGATGGGTGATTCTAAAGGAGCTACCGATGCTCTGGAAGAAGCCTACAAAACAGCGGATCAGTCCCAAAAAGGAGATATCGCTTACATGTTGGGGCATTTATATTACAGTAACAGACAAAATGATAAAGCTTTCCAGTATTTTGATTCTATAAAAGATCAGGATAAGTTCTCAAAGCTGGTACGTCCTTATTATGTACAGATGTATTACAATGATAAGAACTACGATCAGGCAATTACAGAAGGAACTGCTCTATTGAGCGAAAATATTTCAGATTCTTATAAGGCGGAAGTTCATAAGATCATCGGGGAGAGTTACTTCATGAAGAATGATTATACCTCGGCCTATCCGCATTTGAAAGACTATCTGAGCGTTCAGCAGAATCCTTCTGAAAACGATTTGTATGAGATGGGATTTGTGGCGGCACAGCTGAAAAAATATGATGAAGCGGTTTCTTATTACAACCAGCTTCTGAACAGCAATTCTGCTTTAGCACAAAATGCTTACTACCAGTTAGGAAATGCTTACCTGGCGGTAGACAAAAAACAGGAAGCTCTTTCTGCATTCCGTTCTTCTTATCAGATGGACTATGATGCGAAAGTGAAAAAACTGGCACACGAACAGTATGCTAAACTAAGTTACGATATCGGAAACCCGTTTGAAAGCCCTTCAGCGGTTATTCAAAGTTATATTAACGAAAATCAGAATGGTGCCAATGCCACAGAAATGAGGTCACTATTGGTAAAATCATATCTGTATTCCGGAAACTATAAAGAAACTCTGAACGCTATTGACAGATTGCAGAGTTCCACTCCTGAGATCAACAAAGTAGACCAGGAGGTTTCTTATTTATTGGGAACTGAAGAGTTCAACAAAGGAAATTATGATGAAGCTGAGAAATATTTCTTAAGAAGTCTTGGTTTCAATATCAATAAAGAATTTAACAGCAGAGCTTTATATTGGCTTGCACAGGTATATTACCAGAAAGGAAATTACCCGTCTGCCATCGCCCGTTATGAAAAGCTTCTTACTGAAAACTTCCCTGAAAAGCAGCAGCTGCCATATGATTTAGGATATGCTTATTTTAAATCCAAGAAATTTGATCAGGCTGCTACTTATTTCAAACAATATCTTACCAATCCGAAACCGGAGTTTAAAAATGATGCAGAACTTCGTCTTGCAGATATTCATTATGCCAATAATGACCTGAACGAAGCGATTGCCATCTATGATAAAAACGAAGATGCAACGGATTATACTTTGTACCAGAAAGCAATGGCTTTAGGATTCAAAGGAGATACTCAGGCGAAGATTACCAACCTTAAAAACCTTTTATCAAAATATCCGGATTCTGAATATTACGATGATGCTCAATACGAAATAGGAACAGCCTATGCAGCTCAGGATGATTTTACGAACTCCAATGATTATTTCGGAAAAGTGATTAAAGGATCTGCTGATAAAGATTTAATTGCTAATGCATCAATTTACAGAGCACAGAACTACATCGACCAGAACCAGAATGACAAAGCGCTTTCTGAACTTAAAGCTCTGGGTGAGCAGTATAAAAATACAGCCTATGCTCAGAAAGTTGTTCAGGCTGCAAAACCTATCTTCACGAAAAACGGAGATGTTTCAGGATATGAAACTTTCGCAAGAAATATTGGGGTGAATGTGGATGCTGCAGAAATTGATGAGATCAATCTGTCAACAGGTAAACAATTGTTTGCAAAGAAGGATTATAAAAACGCAATTTCTTACTACGAAAAGTATCTGACACAGAACCCAACAGGGGAAGGATTGTACCAGGCGAAGTATGAATTGGGAGAAAGTTATTATCAAACCAATAATTCAACTAAAGCTTTACTTGTTCTTCAGGAAGTTGCTGGAATTCAGAACGATTACCAGGATGATGCACAAACTCGTTTAGCTCAAATCTTTATTGCACAAGGGAATACAGCAGAAGCTAAAAAGTATCTTGAAGGCATTAAAAACTCTTCCAATATCAGCATTAAAAATTATGCAAATGTTGAATTGATGAAGCTGTATGCAGAAGAAAATAACTTCTCCGAAGCTGAAAAATTAGCAAATGCAGTAATCGCCAATTCTAAAAACTCAGCAGCTGTTATTGAAACCGCGAAAGTGATCAAAGCAAGAAGTCTGATGAACTCGGGAAAAGATAAAGAGGCACAGTCTGCCTATGTTTCTCTTGAAAAATCATCCAACACTTCTGTAGCTGCGGAAGCTTTATATGCAAAAGCATACTATCAGAACAAAGGGAAAGCATTCAAGTCTTCTAATGAGACGATCTTTAAGCTTGCCAATAACTATGCATCGGAAGAATTCTGGGGTGCAAAAGCGTTGGTGCTGATGGCGAAAAACTATATCGGCCTGAAGGATAATTACCAGGCAAGTTATACCTGTGATCAGATCATTGCAAACTATAAGGATTTCCCTGAAATTGTTGCAGAAGCAAAAGAAGTTAAAAAACAGATTAAGAAATAGTACATGAAGGGTTTTAAAATTGCTATCTATTCTTTCTTAATTTCGGCTTCACTCTGGAGCTGCATTCCATCGTACACTGCATATCCTAAAGAGTATAACCGCGCAAAAGCTGATTTTCCTAAGCAAAAGGCTTTTGTAGTGAATAAAGACCTTAAGAAGGAATTTGAGATTTTAAAACATTCTGATATTTATGAAATCGTGGAAGACAGTACCCATGCAGCTAAAATAACACTGCATCCGATGCTGACCCGTACACCTCCTTGTGGTAACCCTATGATAGGAAGTATGCTTACAGTGGGGTTATTGCCTTCAGGATTTCCGTATGATATTTCTTACAGTTATGATGTAGCGGAGAACAGTACAACGAAAAATTATCAATACAAATTACAAGTTTATCAAAGCCTTTGGCTGTTTAATATATTCAGACTAGGAAGAACTTTTTCAAAACAGTCAGGGAAAGCTTTATTAGGCAATTATATTGCTTCCAATAAATAAAACCCGGTATATATTTTTTTCAAATAAAGAAAATATGAACAAGAAAATTCAAATATTATCCATATTATTTTTAGGAATTTCGTCAGTGGCGTTTTCCCAGATCAAGGAGGAAAAACTGGTTCTTAACAAAAAGAGAGAGCCGGAGGTGAAGAAGATCGAGAAGAAGAAGACTTCTGTGGAAACCATTAAAAACTATCCGCCGGAAGAGAAATCGCAGACGCCTGTGAAATATACCATCACGGATGTTCCGGCAGTTTCTGATTTCAAAACTTCAACGATTCAGGGGGAAGATGTTGCTCCGAAATTTGACGGAACGGCTCAGAATAATTACTTCCAGATCGGAATGGGTAATTATGGTAAAGTCTTAGTAGATGGAAACATATCCAAGACCCTTGAAAATAAGTTTGAAGTAGGAGCGGATGTTCATGTGCTTTCTACCAATGGTCTTAAAAAAGAGTACGACTGGAAATCCGGGCAGACTTCGGCTAATATTGGTGCTTTCCTGAACTCTTACGGAGAAAAGGGAAAATTCAATATCAACGCTGAATATGGCTTGGATAACTATAATTATTATGGGATCTATGCGATGCAGCCGACTGGTGAACTTGATCTGAAACAAAAGGTTAATCAGTTTAAAGTAAACGGATACTATGATTTTTATTCCAATGAAATCTTAAATGATGTAAGGGTGAAATCATCATTCCTGAAAGATCATTTTGATGCTTCGGAAAACCAGGTTTCAATCCTTGCAAACTTCTCTAAACATGCGGTTGAATTAGGGAAATCAGGAATCAATCTGAATGCTGATCTGGGTGTAGGATTGGATGCTGTGAAGACAGATTTTGCCATCAGAGATAAAAACTCTTCCAATTTCTTCAATACCAGCCTGACTCCGAAAGTGACGTTCAGAAAAGGAGATTCTTATTTAACATTAGGTTCTTCATTCTCTTTCCTGAATGCTAAAAACTCCAATGATCAATTAGAACAGCAAAAAAATAACAAAACCTACTGGTTCCCGCAGGCAGAATTT
This sequence comes from Chryseobacterium sp. S90, assembly GCF_047444895.1. Lineage (NCBI taxonomy): Bacteria > Pseudomonadati > Bacteroidota > Flavobacteriia > Flavobacteriales > Weeksellaceae > Chryseobacterium > Chryseobacterium sp. S90. The sequence continues at coordinate 451,378 of NZ_JBLGCX010000003.1, forward strand.
CAGTTTGCTGCAGCCAAAGAATTCAAATTCTATGGTGGGGTAGACGGCGGTCTGAAACTGAATACGTACGGAGATATGCTGCAGACGAATCCATTCATCCTTTCTGACCAGTTTTTAAAGCCTACAGAGACGAAATATCATTTTTATGTAGGATTGAGAGGAGACATTGACGAAACGCTGAAATACGACTTCTCTGCAGGTTACGGAAAGATGAGAGATATTATGTTCTTTAAGGCTAACGGTCTTTTTGATAATACCTCTGTTAATCGCTCTGCCTACAATTTTGCCAATACATTCTCTGCAGTATATGACGATGGAAATGTAAGCGATATCAAAGGTAGCGTACAGTATTTCCCGTTAGCAAACCTGATTTTAGATGCAGAATTAAGGTTCATGAAGTATGATCTTAAGAATTATGACAATATTTATAACGTTCCATTGTTCAATGCGAGCATCGGAGCAAAATATACAATGCTTGACAAAAAGCTATTGTTAGGATTTAAAGGAATCTTCGCAAGTGACAGAACAACAAACTCTTATGCCATCGAAGGAGTAGGAGCTCCGAATGTCATCTTCCAGTCTACGGAGAATACAAACGACAAAGTTGGTGGTTACGCTGATTTAAATCTTTCTGCAGAGTATAAAATTCACAAAAATTTCAGTATTTTCGCACTCGGAAATAATCTTCTGAGCTCAAAATACCAGACGTACAAAGGATATAAAGTCCTGGGTGCACAGATTCTGGGAGGAGTGAAAATTACTTTCTAGTATAAATAATGAGTAATTAATAATAAACTATATTTGTATACTTATTATTAATTACTCATCAAAATGGCTTCGTAGTTCAACTGGATAGAATATCGGATTTCGGCTCCGAGGGTTGGGGGTTCGAACCCCTCCGAAGTCACAAGGCTTAAACCAATCTTATAGAGGGTTTAAGCCTTTTTTATTTGTTAATCAGTAACAAAAACAGTAACACAACTAATACATATGAAAAAAAATTTCAGAGGAACTCCAGAACTTTCTTCATCTAGTTCCCAAACTTCTTAACATGCACCCTCTTCTCTGAAACCTTGATGACAAACGGTTCAAGATGTATTATTTTCCCCGCCTGAACTGTAAATTCCTGGTTTGTTTTCTCAGAATAGGTGTTGGCAGGTAATGAACTTTCTACAAGCTCAATTCTGTAATTTCCAGATCCAAGGAAAGTGCCGATTTCGCCATTATCATCGGTAACTACATGCTGTAAAAACTTATCCTTATCATAGATATTGAAAATAATTCCTGCTGTTTTAGGATCAAATTCCAATGCTTTTTTAGGATCAAATTCATACGTGATTTTTCCCAGCATGGTTCCGTTTTGATGGAGTGGGACCTGAAGAGAATAACTGCTTTTTTTCACTTCAAACTCCAGTTCATTATAATACCATCCCTGCTGGATCACCTGCTTGAGCATATAGTTGCCATACGGAATTGCTTTGTACACAATTTTACCACTCTGATTGGTTTTGAAAGAGACATTATTGATCATAATGATATAATTTTCAGCGCTTTGGTCGCCATCATCATATACATTATTGTTGTTGTTATCATAAAATACAAATGCCGTTATTTCTCCTTTTTTACTGGCAATAAGTCTGTTAGGCTGCAGGTTCAGTGTGACGCCTGCTTCAATAGTGAAAAAATTATTGCTGAAATTGTTGGAAGAATAATTGAACCAGGAAGAATTCAGGAACACTCCATACCTTTCTTTTGTATATTTCAGGTTGACAAATCCTGAAGGAGACTTCCCATATAAAACATCATCCGTATACGATAATCCCGAAGTAATATTGAGCTTTTCGCTTAACAGGTTTTTGTTAACAAAGGCGGATACTGAAAATTTCTTATACAGGACATTTCCATTGAAATTTCTTGATGAAGCAAATTCAGAGAGATAATAGCTTCCATGCTGATATATTCCGTTGATGTTGAACCATTTATAACCATAATTTCCGATGATCTTCATCTGGTATTCTGCATTGTGGCCATCCGGATAATTAACTGCTCCTGCTTCCACTGCAAGTAATGTAGAGTGTTTTCTGTTATTACTGATCCATGTTGTATTCTGGCTGATCCTAAAGGCTTTCAGTGTTTGTAATTCCTGGTTTCCCGAAGTATCAAAAAAGTTGTTGTAACTGTTAGAACTTTCTTCCTGATATTGTGTACCCACAGCAAATCCGAAATTTTTCCTTTTCGCGAAGTTGATTCCAATATCTCCTCTTATCGTATTGGATTTGAAATCATTGATATAAGAGTAAAATTTTGGTGAAAAGTTAGAGACCATCACATTCGCATATAAGTAATGGTTTTCAAAAATGGGGGTTGAAAAATTCTGTTGTATTTGCAGCATTCCTCTTCTGTTCCCGGGATAATAGTCACTGCTGTAGAAGTAGTTTCCATTCAGATTGACTTTTTTGATTGTTCCTGAATACTGTGTTTCCAAAGACAGGGAAGGTTTGGTAAGGTGTGTATTTTCATAATAACTCAGACCGCTGTATACTTTGGAATTCACTTTCCAATCCTTATTGAAAGAATACTGAATATCCGTACCGAATACATGATGATTCGCTTTTTCATAAGGATCATTTTTAAAAATATAGGTTGCTGAGAAATTTTTTGAGGCATTTTGAGCGCCCATTATACCCCTTGCATAAAACCCGTATCCGTATTTCAAAAAAGAATTCCTTTCAATAAGGCTGAAACTCTGATCTACAAAACCTACTTCTATTTTCTTGTCTTTATCCGGAGAAGTGTATGCATATTCTGCACCTCTTCCAAATAATGAAACTTCCATAATTTTACTGATATTCCCTAAGGTGAACTCATTTTGTTCCCTATGATAAGACACATAGGTATTGCTCACAACAGGATCACTTTGATTGTTCAGCGTATAAATATTACCACGGATAAACATGTAACCTGAAGGAAGATTAAAGCCGCCTGATCCTATCAGCTGATACATATCTGTGTTGTTGCCGACCCGCCTGTAACTGGCAGTAATGGTATTTTTACTGTAATTTGAAAACAGATCGAACTCCATATCCTGATAACGCTGGGTAGAAGATACATTTTGTACTGATATAGAGGTATTACCGAAAATTTCCTTGTCCGGTTCTCTGAAACCTGCAATATTAACCGTAAACTGAGAGCTCTTAAGCAGATTTCCGGAAGGCAGGAAGCGAAAAACAAATACAGAATCTTTCTGCACATCGATAGTTCCCTTTTTTTCGATAAACAGGTTCTTTTGAGTAGCTTCCGGAATTTTAAATACAATGGTAACATGCTGCCTTTTGTTTCCTAAATTAGAAACCCTTGCCCGGACTTCCAGGGAATCTTTAGAGGTTCCCATGTAGACAACAGGATTTTCAGCTGTTATCTTCATATTGTTATTTTCCGTTACCACATAGGAGAGACTCTTTTTTACAACCTGTTGATTTTTTTCATCAGTAATGGTAAATATGAGATCTGCTTTACCGGAAACGATAGTGTTGCTGGTCAGTATTTTGATGGGAATAAACAGATTCTGGCCGGGATTCAGTTCGATCTCAGCATTATTGTCAGAAATTGTTCTGAAACCTTTGGGAGTCTTAACTTCAACTTTGCCTTTAAAATGTCTGTTTTCATTGTTTTTCAGAACAAGCAGAATTTCTACAATATTAGGATTAGCCCGATTGGGCTCATTACGGATCTCCATGCTTATAGCTGCACCAGTTTGAGCCGAAATCCAAACGGAAAACGGGATCAGAATAAAAAACATTATTTTCCTGAACAGCCTGTTATGAAGCATTATAAATTATTGAGGCGTAATCTCGAATTGAAGCGTTGTTGTATAATCCTCTGCTTTGGCATTGATAAATCTTTCATCATTAGGTTTGGTAGAATACTTCATGTCATAATAAACATCAGTATTCTGTGTAGAATTACCGGCAGCGACAAGCTGTGGCACCGTACTTAGTAAAACAGTATACGCCGTTCCCATATTGCCTGAAATAGGAATCAGATTAAGTTGTACCGCATCAAGGGGTAGAAAATTACCGGAAGATGAACTGAACTGAGTCTGAAGGGATTTTAATTTGATTTGATACTTCGTATTGCTTTTTACAATAAGTGCATTAGAATAAGTTACACTGGCTCCATTTGCGTAATCCTGCATGTTTTTAAATTCCAGGTTACCGTTCATTGCTGCTGCTCCAAACTTCATGGACATCTCCGTAATATCCGTAGGAGTTCCCGAAAGCGTACCGATCTGAAACTGGAAATTATGATCTACAGTACCGATAATATTGTTGTACTGATCATAGGCTGTAAACTGTAATGGAGCTGTAAAAGTAATCCAGGCTGGATAGGCTCCAAGATAGGTTCCTCCAGCCAGATTCATGCTGTATTTAATCTGAAGGCTATAATAACCATTCGGTTGTGCTGGCTGATTATATAATGCAGCATTTGACTGAGGAATTAAGAAAACCTCCTGACTTTCTTTTAAAATCACATTAAGCGGCATCCCAATTTGCGGGATAGACGGAACCGGGTTAGGATAGGCCTTTCCTGATGATGAAACCGGCTGAAAAGAAATTTTATTCGCAGGTAAAATATAATTTCCCTGATTGGACACAATAGGCTGCTTCAATCTTACCGAAACTCTCCAATAAGGCATATTGATATTCCCGTTACCCGCTAAAGTAAGCGTGTATGCATCCGGATTTGTATTGCCGTTATAAGAATTAATCTGCAAATAACTGTTTACCCATGAGCTGTATGAAATTTGTGAAAAGCAGCTTACGGAGATCAATAGCAGGATAAGACACAGTTTTTTATTCATGTGTAAAATTCAGTTCTGCTAACTCCAGATTATTGTTGTCCCCATAATCAATCATTACTGATGCAGTATATTTTCCTTTTAACAGTGTTGCAGGAAGAGGGATGTTCAATTCTCTCTTGTTTCCAGGCATGGTATAGAAAATAATCTGATCAAGCGATACTTTATTGCCGTTTTCTGTATTCACAAGTTCCGTTTGTATTTTTCCATCAGTCCATATATTCCCTTGATTTTCAAATAAGATGGTAAGATCTTTTTTGGATGGAGCCAGAGTAAGATTATGAATCTCAATTTTTTTACTGGCTTTGGCAGTTAACTTATGAAAGAGTTTAATTCCTGAACGGATACTTACTTTTATACTGGCTCCTTTGTTGTCTACATCATTCACAGGGTTCATCTGACTCACATACAATACACCGGTATGAGCTAACATCTGATCTGATAATTTAGCGGGAGGAGTGATAGTGACATCAATATCTTTTCGTTCCCCCGGAGCTAATGTAAAATAGGTATCTTCATTTTTTATTGATATCCAGCTGGCGCAGGATGTCGGCAGCGTATTGGCAGGAGACATTTTGTTTTCTCCTGTTTCGTTATATTCCCAGTCGCCTAAACTGACAGCCATGTCCAGAGAGTTTTTTGCACTTACATTGGTTACAGTTACCTTTTGGGTAGTGCTTTTTCCTGCATCGGATTCAAAATAAAGTCTGGGAGGAGATACAGATACACCTGTCTGAGCATTGATTTGAGAACAGAAAAGGAGTAAAGAGAATAAAATGAAGATATAAGATCGGTTCATTATTATACTTTGCTGTTAAATTACAGATAAAGTGCTACAATTTGTAACACTTTATCTGCAGTAGTTTATATAATATTTAAATACCTATTGAGAAATAATAGTATACGTTAACTCTGTTGTATAAACGGTAGGATCCTGACCTGCAATATAATTGTCAAGATAAGCATTAGCTCCTGCTCCTTTATATTCAATATTAATTTTTTTGTCTACACCACCGTTTGCAGAGGTTACTAATATTGCATCGTTAGCAGAAAGTTGTACATTCTGTGCATACTGAGCTCCGTTAAGAACTTCAGTTCCTGCACTGGCTTTAATTTGAATGGTATTAGCCTGGATATTTTTTGCCCCACTTTGCAATGCTCCATTGGCACCTTTTACTTTCACCTGGAAACCTCCTGTGCTATAGATGCTTAAATGGTCAGCATTCACAGAGGATACTCCGTTGGCATAGTCATCTTTAGTTTTATAGTCTAAGTTGACAACCTTTTGAGCAGGATTAACGATAAGAGTTTGGATAGGTTTTAATCTAACATTTAGAGTTACATTTTGCTGAGCCTGTAGAGCAACAAAACCAAATAGCGACATTGAGGCTACAATATATTTCTTCATAAAATAACGGGAGTTTTAATAGTATATTACTTCTTGTTTTTTTCAGGTGCAAATTTAGAAAGAGGGACAGGTACTTATTTTGTGAAAAAGTACTAAAGATTTGTAAATTTGGTTTTGGAAATAATCTTGCTGAAAAATAGTATTTTATGAAGGAAAATAAACTTTTAAGTTAATTAAAAATTAGAAATATTGTTAATATTGTTAAATCAATGTTATATTATTATCAATTTACCAAAAACAAAAGGCTGAAAATTTAAAAAAATAATATAAAATGCATAGTAAATAAGCTTCAGACCAGCTTATTGAGAGATTAAAGTTAACATCATAAAAGTAGACTTATCTTTAAACTGTTTTATAATTTTATCTATTTTTTGATTTATCATGAATTTTTTTTCGATAACTCCATCATGACTTTTAATAAGATTATACTCGTCCTTATCATCCTGTTGAATTCCTAACTGAAAGCCTGATGGACTTGAAATGATAACAGAGTTTATTTCCGGCTGGATACTTTCATCTGTATCATCAGCCATTTCGCTGTCACCTCCAACCGCCAGCATTTGGGTAGGATAAAGTCTTACATTCACCTGAACATCATCTGTCTGCGCATAGATACTCATGGAAACGAAAAGAAAAATTACTGAAAAAATATATCTTTTTAACATATATTAATTTTTCACTGATCTGTTATTTATCCAAAAATACAATATTATTTTTACATTATTTCATTTCTGAGGGATTTTTTCCTGTATGTTTTTTAATAAAATTACTAAAATTTCCTTCATTACTGAATCCCAGATCATAAGCAATTTCAGAAATATTGTTGCCTGAGAAACTAAGGGATTTTTTGCATTCATTAATCAGTTTTTCAATGATAATATGCTTGGCGGTTTTTCCCAAAACATACTCGGTCATCTCAGTTAATTTTCTGGGTGTGATATTCAGCTCATTGGCATAGTGGGAAACCTTTTTAGCCTTTTTATAGTCTCTCTGCAAAAGAACTTTAAATCGATTGACGTAGTGGAGGTAATCAAATTTGATGTCTTTTTTCAGTGTTTCGGCCGGGATGTGTAAAAATGCATCCAGAATCAATCTCTCAATAGCGTTATGGGCAGCAGAAACGTACAGGCTTTCATCCTTATGCTGAAAGTTGTGCATTCTTCCCATAAAAACAATGTTCATTTCCTTAATATTTTCAAAAGGTGCTATAAAAACATCAGAATCATAATTAAAAAAAAGCCTTGAATTGATGAACATGCTGTCTTTTCCGGATCTTTCATAAAAACTTGATGAAAATGCAATGATATAAACCTCTCCCCGTTTGGTTTCCCCAAATACAATTTGTTTTTGCGGGCCTACAAATGCGATATGACCGCCTTTTATGGGATGTGGAATATTTTCGACTTCCAGGGTTATATCTTCTATAATGATGTAGATACAGAAATACTCAAGGGTATTAAAACTTCTTTTATTATTATTTCTCTGTATGATATTATTTAATGTGTTGATGCTGAATCCTAAATTCTTCAATTGGTCTGTGATAACGTACATATTAATAAGCTTCAATAAAATGATAAAGTTGTCCTATAGTGGCGGATTATACAGCTAAAATGAGCCTAAAGATCAAACTATATGATATAATTAGGATATTTAGGTACTTATTTTGAAGCCTGATTTGACTAATATAAATGTATATAAAAATAACTATGTTTTTGTCATTAATTTTACGTTATTATACTGTTTTATTTTCTTTCATAATCCTTATATGAAAGTTATCTTATAATTTTCATTACATTTATTACTATCTAATCGTAACAGCGCTGAATGCGTAATTCTATTGATTATGATTTTTTATCTTTTCTGCCAATGAGTAAATCCTGCAAAATCATTGATTTGCAGGATTAGGATTTATAAAAATAAGCCAAAAGGTTGTGGCAAATTGTTTTTCCCTTTATTTCTAAATAGGCTGGGGAATCTCAAGATCGTCGCAGTTGATTGCTTTTGGGATGCATCTTTTTGCTTTTTCACACCATTGATGAGTGTATATGCAAACTGACGGAAATGGGCCGCCAATTGGTCCTGCCCCTGTTACGGTTTTCAATTCGTTTCTTGAAAGTTTTTTAAGATTTTTCATAATACAAAATGTTTTTATTTTCCTACTCTTTTAGGGAAAGCTTTTCGGATACCGCTTATTTACCATTCAAAAATGAGGTATCAGACATTTAAAACAAAGCATGATTTAATAAGTGGTGGTACTTTCTATATAAGTGAAACAGTTTAAAGGCTTACTGTATAGGATGGCATAGAAAATCTGATACTCCGGCAGCTGAAATATTACACAAAAGTGCCATAGGCAAGGATCTGATTTACATGTAATTTTACCATAAAATCAATCAATATCTCTGGAACTTCAGGTTTACCTTCAATCTTAAAATATAAAATCATGAAAAAAACTTTACTCGTAATTGTATTGACCGCTGTTTTTTCAGGCAGTCTTTTTGGGCAAAGAAATTTTGAAATAGTTATTGAAAGAAAGCTATCATCAGCGGCCTGTACCTTAGGGTATCTCATTGCAGATAAAAAAGTCATCTGCCATACGTTGGAGCTGCCATGGGAAAATAATACAAAAAACATCAGTTGTATTCCTCCCGGATCTTATAACGGTATTTTGAGATATGATAAAAATGACGGATGGAGAATACAGCTTGAAAACGTACCGGACAGAGATGGAGTACAAATTCATATGGGAAACTATACAAAGCAGATCAAAGGATGTGTTTTGGTGGGGATGGAAACAGATATTGAAAATTGTAATGTAAGGAACAGTAAACTGGCGTACAGTAAATTGAAAGACGCATTTTACGGGACTTCAAATCCTAACAGTACTCCTGATAAAAACATTATAGTAACCTTTAAATAAACTAATCATGAAAAACTTTTATGTAACCATTGTATTGCTGCTTGCCAATACCGGAGTTATCTGGTCGCAAGTGACGCCAAATTCTAACAAATTTTCAGTCGAGAATTATGTAGCCATAGATAGTAAAGGGAAATATGCACTTTACAATACCCACGGCTTTTATGAAAATGTTGCTAAGGGTACTGTTGCCAGGGTGTTTATATTGCCTATTCTTAAGTTTGACATCAATAATATTAAATATATAGATAGTAAAGGAAATGAAACCTATAAGAGCTCAGATCAAATCCGGACATTGATTATTCCGGTAACACAGGAGCTGGCATTACCCAATGAAAGCCAGAAAGCATCAATTTGTGCTGCAATAAAAAGCACGACAATAGCAGCATTTTATCCTCCGATTCTAAAAAATACAAATGGTCAGCCCGTTTTAACGCCTTACCTGGTTACCAATGCTGCATTAACCAACCATTTCTTTTCCCTTGCCCAACAGTATGAAATTACGATGCTGGCTCCTCAGGAGCAGTTTATTAAAAATTATAATACAGAGTTCCAAAGTCAGATCATTTCACCTACCGAGGTAGAATTCATTGTAGAAGCAGGAGGGGAGACAGTTTACAGCAAACGCATTCCAGGAACACTGGTTGGAAATAAAAGCTTTAAAAATATAAGTATTGAAAATCCTACGGAATATGTTAAAAATCTGCTGGCCAACGGAAATGGTGAGATATCGGTCAGCTATAAATTTAAAAATTCTAAAAACAGTTATATTAATGCACATATAGACGGCAGTACTATTGTTAATCAATTTTTGAGTGATGCTCAAAAGAGCAGTGTCAGTCAGAAATCAAGCGGGTGGGCATTTCTTGGGTTGGGAAGCAGCCGGAAATCAATGAAGTCCTCATTCAATCAGCAGATTGAGAATCAGTATACTGCTGAAAAAATTAATAATACAAGAATCGAAATGTATGATGCAGATGACGATATGATTTATCAGTTTGAAGAAAAATTCTTTCCTGATATCTCTCAGGAGGAAGCCCTTAAAAATCACCTGCAGGCAGCCGAAAAAGCAAAAGCAGAAGGAAATGATAAATTGCAGAATTTACATTTACAGTTTGCAGAATCATTACAAAAAAATGATCCTAATCTAACTCCTAATATTGAGGCTGCTGTAGCGGCTCTTGGTAGAAAAGATTATATCGGATTTATAGCCAATGGAGTAAGATGGGGGAATAATGGAGCGAAAGGTAACACTTCCTTTAAAAAGGTGCTGAACAGTACTGAAATGACGAAGATGGTGGAAGATTACAGCCATACGAAAACAATATCAGTGCAGCATGCGGTTACTCAACCTGTCATTGCCAAGGAAGATGTGAAGTTTAGAGCTTCTGTAGGAGTGATAGATGTTATTCCATGGGATGTGCAGCTCTATGTTTTTAATGGATATAATACTGTTCTTCAGAATGTAAAAGGAGTATTAATAGGCCCGACGACTGTAGGCGGAGCTTTACATCTCAATAATATCCTGGCTGGTACTCTGGTTAAAAAAGTAGGTGCTTATTCCGTATATGATGCTCAGACTTTTACAGATGCTTTAAAAAACTATGAGCCTGGGGAAAGAACTGATTTAACTTTAGTCGTACCTAATGCAATGAATTCCAATATCTATCAGGAAAAAACCGTGCAATTTACATTGGGATCTCTTCCGGTTATTGATTAAAATTTACGATGAATATCCAATGAGAATAGTAAAAGGCTCCTGTAGATTTTTCAACAGGAGTTCTTTTTATGGAGTATACCCATTGAAGTTTTGCTTTTCCCAATGGTATTACTAAAAATACATCTTTGTAGATGCTTGAATTCTCCACCCGTCGGCACTTTCATTTCTGAAATTTTGCTTTTTTCCATAATTACCCTCTATTCCAAATCTGACCTTTTTGTAGGGATGATAAATAATATTGCATGAAATATTTTGGAATCTTCTGGTCATATCTTTTGGGATAAAATCATAAAAACCAATATTAGAGTAGCTGAAAAAAAATACGGAACTCCATTTAGATGCCCACCAATGTTCATAAGCACCAATGATGTTAAACAGTTGTAAGGTTTCTAATAAATTTTTGTTATAAAGATTAGGAACTGCATCATAGCTCTCTTCTCTCAGATTCGTATTGTAAGTTGAAAATCCTTTCCCGAATGAGCTTTGAAGGCTAAATGTATTTTTTGTGTCTAATCGTATTTTGCCAGAAATCATTCCACCCCAGCCTATAATAGTATTGGTTTTATAATCCTCTTTAGAGGTATATTTCATATCATAACTTATAGGAGATAAAACAATCCCAGCCTTGATATAGTTCTTTTCATTTCCATAGCGATATAACGTTGAAAATGCTGGGATTATAGCCCTTTTTTGCCAGTTTAATGAGTCGGTCGGTAGTCTTATGCTTGGAGTATTAGGATCTTCCAGAGAGAAGGAAAGGCTGCCTTTTGTGGAAATTGGGGTAGTATAACGTAATTGTATTCTTCTTGTCAGAAATAATCCATCAGGAGGTACAAAGTCAAAAATCATGGGAAGAATTTCTATGTCAGAAAAATTGCTCCATGTTTGCCCTGCAAGCCATTTGTTCCATTGTAAATATCCATGTCTGAATCTTGGAGCTGTCGTACCGTTTGGTCCGGAAAAATCAATTTCTGCGTAAACAGATAAAGTCTTGTTATCATTTGTGTTTTTTTGTTTGAAACCTATTCCAAGTGTGGTTTGTTTTACACTGAAATTACTATTTATAGCATTCTTTTGTGGTATTTCTATCGAATAAGAAGAAAAACCATCTTTCGATTTCATATTCTGGAAGCTTACCATATAATCAGCCTGAACAAATCCTTTTATATAAAGTTCCCGGTCATTCTGATCATCAGATTTAATGGTAGCAAGGGTAATCTGTGCCGGAATTTTACCACAAAATATTATGGTAAAGATTATAATTTTTATAATCTCTACAGAAGTTTTTTTCATCATGTAATGTGTTGTTAAAATTTAAAGTCAACCATATCTGATCAATATTTTGATTGTGTTTTTTATTTATATAAAGTTTTCAGGTATCTGTTTTTAGCGTTTTGGGAACTCCCTATATAAATATTGACAGGTTAGGAAACTTTAATGAAAGTCATCTTTAAAAAAGCTTCTGCAAATGTATTGCATTGTGTTTTTTTTAATAGCATAGTGGGAATGTTGAAATGTGTCAGAAGTTGCACATTATGATTGATTGCAAATGTCAATACTTGTCAATAACTGTCAATTGGAGGTTTGGTATGAATAAGATAGAATAGCATTCATATATTTAAAAAAAATTATTGGAAAATAAGATTGTCAACCGAGTGTTAGAATTAAACTATATATATGAAAAGACAGAATAAACTTTTTATAGCAATTATCATTGCCCTTCTTGTTGGAGTAGGAATTGGAGGTATTGTACACGTGAAATATCCTGAGAATGCAGAACCTTTTGCTAAAAACATAAAACTGCTGGGAACGGTTTTCATCAGATTGGTACAAATGATTATTGCTCCTTTGGTGTTTACGACTTTGGTGGTGGGTATTGCCAAAATGAGTGATATTAAAATGATCGGAAGGGTAGGGACAAAAGCGATGCTTTGGTTTATTTCCGCATCTCTGATTTCCCTTTTTATCGGGTTGATCCTCGTTAACTGGCTGGAGCCGGGACATGTCACAAAACTACCGATTCAGGACGTATCTTCTGCTGATGAGCTTCTTAAAAGCAGTAAAAGTTTCTCCATGGAAGACTTTGTAAAGCATATGATTCCTAAAAGTTTATTTGAAGCTTTTGCAACCAATGAAGTATTGCAGATCGTGATATTTGCAGTGATGTTTGGAGTTGCCCTTGCGAATTTAGGAGAAGAATATTCTAAGCCTGTGGTGAAGCTTTTTGATATCATCGCTCACGCAATCCTTAAAATGGTAGGGTATATTATGTGGTTTGCTCCGCTGGGAGTATTGGGAGCTATTGCAGCAGTAGTAGCGACCAATGGTTTTGAAATCTTTAAAGTATATGCTATTTATTTAAGAGACTTCTTCTTTGCTATAGGAGTTCTTTGGCTGGTACTTTTACTGGTAGGTTATTTTATCTTAGGAAGCCGTCTTTTTGACCTTTTAAAAAGAATAAAAGAACCTTTACTGATTGCTTTCTCTACCACGAGTTCAGAAGCTGTATTCCCGAAACTGGTTGAAGAATTGGAGAAATTCGGGTGCAACAGCAGGGTAGTATCCTTTATTTTACCTTTAGGATATTCATTCAACCTTGATGGAAGTATGATGTACATGACCTTTGCATCCATCTTTATTGCACAGATTTATGGTATCGAAATGAGCCTTGGACAGCAGATCACCATGCTATTGGTATTAATGCTTACCTCAAAAGGAATTGCCGGTGTTCCGAGAGCTTCTTTGGTAATTATTGTAGCAACGTGTTCCATGTTTGGTATTCCGCCGGAAGGAATTGCTTTGATTTTACCAATTGACCATTTCTGTGATATGGGAAGAAGTATGACCAACGTGTTAGGAAATGCTCTGGCAACTTCTGCAGTTTCCAAATGGGAAGGGCAGCTTGGAAAATTATCAGAAATTGTATAATCATCAAAACAATATAGTCTCTTTTCAGAGAACTATATTGTTTATAATATATGAAGAAAAGTTATTTTACGATAATTTTCTTAGGCCCATTTTTAGTGATAGAATTCTGTAAAAAGTTAAAATGCTGAAAGATTAAGAAATATAATACAATTTGATTGATAGCTGCTATATAATAGTTTTCACTGTAAAAGTTAATCAGTAATTTTAATAATGTAGGTAAAATAACTAAATAACTTTTGTTTTTTTTATGTTAAGTTGCTGATAATCTGTGGTGTAAATTTGAATTATTGTTGAAGATTAGCTGTATGTTGTTGATTTTCAAATAATTAAATTTTATTAAATCATATGGCAAAATTCCATATGATTTAATAAAATTAATTTGTACATTTATTTCATTGTTCATGAATGTATCTTATTGGTATTTAGTGTGATATGTTTTTAAAATATGACTACTTTCTTTATAAAGTACCATTATTTAAATAAACTATTGTGCTGTAAAAGGTAAAACCATTAAAACATATAATCATGAGTAATGAAAATTTTAACCCTCTTGAACTGCTTCGTACAAAGTTCAGGTATCCGTTCCCAACCTTAAAAAATCCCCATGCAGATCAATTGCAGGACATCACCGAAAATCAATGGATTGATGGTGAATATATGTGGCTGTATCAGAATAATCCTGATCTGCGTAAAAAGTACAAGAAAACCAAAACGGCCCACATTGCTGCCCAATGGTTTCCTACTGCTTCTGCCGAACGTTTCCGGCCTATCTGCAGGCTGATGCTCTGGACTCTTTACAATGATGATCTGTATGAAGAAAGTAAACCTGATGATATTGATGAGGTACATGTTCAATCCATTGCTATATTGAATGGTGAAATTTCTGTTTCTCAGTCTACAATACCTTTGGCCTCTATGCTTTTCTCATTAAGACAGGAATTGCTTCAGTTTATTCCGAAAGAATCGATGCATCGTTTCACACAGATGATCAGCAGGTATTTTAGCGGGCTTAAAAAAGAACAGGAATACAAAGAGAATAAGATCTTTCCTACAACGGCAGAATGCATTGTCTTAAGGGAAGATTCAATCTGTCTGTATCCTTTCCTGCAGCTCACTGAGGTTGAGACCGGTATTACCCTGCCGCCGGAAATTCATGATCATCCGGTGATCCGCCGTCTCCAGGCACTTGCCTGTCATTTGGTAACTTTTTTCAATGAAGTTCAATCTGTCGTAAAAGATGAAGCTACGGGAAGTATCTATTATAATATTGTAAAGGTAATTCAGAATGAACGCAGGGTTTCGTTAGAGGAAGCCTGTCTGGAAGATCTGCGCCTCCATAATGAAGATCTTAAGGAATTTGTAGCTCTGCAGACCTCACTTCCTGATTTTGGTATATGGCACGAGGATGTGGTCAATTGGGTACACTATATGAGTATGGTATTGAGCGGCTGGAAAAATATATCCACTAAGCTTGACCGCTATAACAAAACAGAATTTCCAAGTGTTTCCGAATTAAAAGAAACATTGGGACACAACCAGTTTTAATAAAATTGAACAAGTACTATGGCATTTCATTAAACAGATGATGTTTATTTAAGTACAATAATTTTAAAATACAGATAAAATGACACCAGAACAATTTAATAGCGCAGATTACTTACCACGGGGATGCTACCCATGGCCCGATCTTATAAATCCACATGCTGAACAAATGGGGAAAGATATGGATGGCTGGATTGATAATGATTATACTTTTCTAACAGAAAAACAACGGAAAATTTATAAAAAAATGGAACTTCATATGTGTACAGCACGCATGTGGCCGCATTTGACCTATGAGCAGGCCATTCCATGCAATAGATTCATGCTTCAATATGTTGCTCTCGATGACCAGGTGGAGCATTCGTCTCTTGAAGAGATTCAGGAGTTAAGGATCCGTTGTACAGATATTCTCAGAGGCGCTCAGGCTATGCCGGAGGAAAATGCTCTCTATCATCATATGGCCATGATCCGGGATGAATTTCGTGCTTTCATGCCAGATCTGTGGTTTGATCGGTTCGTGTACTATTTTTATCAATCTTTCAGATACGGAATCGAATTAGAGTATCCATATAAAATAGCCCACCGTCCACCATCACTCAATCTTTACAAAACCATTAGAGAATATTCTGTTCTCATGCGTCCTTATCTGATCTTTGGTGAGATTGAATCAGGTCTTGTTCTGCCGGAGCATATCTTTGAGCATATCGTAGTGCAAAAGATAATTTCCCATATGACCCTGGTCGTTGCGTGGCAAAATGACCTTCACTCCCTGCCAAAAGAGATGGCGAAGGGGACAGAGGTTTTTAATCTGGTTTTTGTATTGCAGCAGGAGTATCATCTTTCCTTGGAAGATGCTTGTGCAGAGGCTTTACGTATTCATAATGAAGAGCTGGCCAGTTTGAATGGTTTACATGAAGAATATCGGGAATTCGGTGAATATCAGGAATACGTCGACAAATTTGTTTATTATGCCGGTGTCGGGCTTCAGGGAGTTAACACTTTTTATCTCGAAACAAACAGATATAAGCATGGAGGAGTTGGTTTTGCATGGCCTGAAGATCATACTGCAAATAAAAGTCTGTAAATAAGATTAGTTTAAAATAACTTTTAAATTTTAAAGATGAAACAACAAGACGTTCCGGTTTTACAATATCCCTGGCCCTATGAAATAGGTCCGTTTTCACAATCTTTTTATGAAGAACAGAATAATTGGATTGATACGGATTACCAATTTATGTCTGAAGCTACAAGAACTAAATACAAGAAGCATGGTCTTGTAGAGGCTGCGTCATATATGTTTCCGGCGGCTAGCACCAAAGATCAGATCCGGCCTATAGCAAGATTTATGGTTTGGCTGACTCTATTGGATGATTATTACGAATTGTGCCCGGTTGATCGATTTGCAGATATCAGAGACCATATTATGGATATCATGATGGGAGAACAACCTAAAGCAGATGACATCGGACTGGTAAAGCAGGTGGCTTTAAGCAGGCAGGAATTTATTCCTTACGTAAATGATGATTGGTTGGCACGCTGGACTAAAAACTTTTATAATTATACTACTTATGGACTTATGGAAGAAACACCCTACAAGTTAAAAAAAGAATTTCCAAGTCTTAGTAACCTTCTGCTTATCCGTGAGTATTCGATTTCTATGTACCCCTATGGAGATCCGGTAGAGCCTTCTATTAATTATATTGTTCCGGGATATATTTCTGAACATCCTATTATAAAAAGGTTAAAAATGTTAATGTGCAGAATAATAGCCATTCAGAATGATTTTGCTTCCATAGAAAAGGAGATGGGGATTGATACAGAAATTCTGAATATTATATTGGTTATCAGGAACCAGCATAAAGTTTCATTGGAAGAAGCTATTGCTGAAGCAATGCATATCCACGATTCATATGTTCAGGAATTTGTTGAACTTCAGAATAATTTACCTGATTTCGGTCTTCAGCAAAAGAATGTTGTACGGTTTATACATAATATGGCACTCATGATCTCAGGATTGGGAGCATGGTATCATAAAGGCAATTCCACCAGATACAAAATTCCCGGCGAATTTCCTAAGCCTGAATACGGGATAACTGTGCAGTAACCTTAATGGAATCACAGATAGCATCAATTCTGCTCACCTGTATTCAATCACAGTTTGAACTTTACTTCTGTAATCTTTCTTAGAGTAGAGGTTGTCTCCAACATTTGATAGGGGACAACCTCTTTTTGTTCATATAACCTTTGTATTCTAATTTAAATCTGAAGATTTTGTAGAGCGGAAACAAAAGTTAAATAATTCGTGATAATTCCGGTTTATTTCTTTGGAGTTAAAGATAGATTATCCATATAAACAGCCTGATGTACTCCATTCAGTAAAACTTTCAGTCCCAGATGTGAGTCTTTTTTCAAAGAAATGGTATATGTTTTTTTCTCTCCTGTTATCTTTGAAGGTTTAGTGATTGAAACATAAGATTTTGCATCAGAAGGGCTGTTTACGGAGAAAAGCTCTAATGTTGTTTCTCCTCCGTTATCCGAAAGATCAAGAGAAAGGGTATAGGTTCCGGCTTTTATTTCCGGAGTTACCAGATACATATTTTCTCTTGGGTTGCTCATTGAATAAAAAACAATTCTTTTATCACTCGCATACAGCATGGCTTTCCCTGGCTGAGCAGTCCAACATTTATTGATATCTTTCCAGGTGTCAAAATTTTCTGCAAGGGTCGATACCGGTTTACACTGTGCACTTACAATTAGAAATCCTCCAATAACAGCTATTCCCGAGAATATAACTTTTCTCATATCTTATTTTTATTTATAATTAGTAAAAATAACAAAAAAATCGTATTGAAATACTTTTGTTTTCATGATTTAAGTTAGCTCTTTTAAGTTTCATACGGCTGAATGTGCTTTTCAGTCAGCTTTTCATTGTGACCAATAGTATCTGCTTGGGAGTTGTGTTCTAAGAATTATCTCATAAAATAAGCCTTCCAATTACAGAAAAGCTTATCCGATTTCAAGTAAGATGCAATTATAAACAAGACTCAAGAATAGGATTAAATATAATCATATACTTATATGTGAGATCATATTGAACCTTTTGTAAAGGTGTTGAAAACTGTCCTGTAAGATTATTTTCAGCACCTCTATTGATTCTTTTTTTCATTTTCTTTTTTCAGATCACGTTTTGTAGGAAAAAATCATCAAAAATAATAAGAGTTAAGTGAATTTTTGAATGAGGAACGATTCAATGGCAAGTATAAAATCAATTCTTTTTTGATTTCTTCAGCCATAAGGGATTGCCAAATGCATTAACATCGGAATCGACATCTAAATACTCTGATCTTTTACAATGCTTGCATTCTCTTTCAGTATTGCTAGTGTATTTCCATTGGTGGATATTTAAAAAGCAAAGTATTTTTTTCATCATATATTTTCTGCAAACAAAATCAATTTATCCATGAGATAATTACGGGATTCCGTAATCAGACAAAAAAATAGAAAAACAAGACCGTTGAAAATGTAGACTTACTACAGAGGTATTAAAAAGCGGTAGTGTATTTAAAAAAAAATCTGTTTAGATCCTTGTATTCGGAAAGATCTTTCACTATTATATCTAAAAATGTTTTTTCTTTATATTGTAAGCTTATTGGCGTATAAATTGATACAACAAACTGAACTGAATTTTGATGACTAATGACTAGACTCGCTGTAACTCTGATTTTCTTTTTAACTGGTTTTTTCTTTCTACATGCACAGGAGAAGAAAGACTCGCTGTATTACAAAATAGAAGAATTTTCGGACAAGAGAAAGGTTACCAAATTCATTCACCGCTTTATATTTCGTAGAGAGCCGGATTCTACTTCTGTGAAGTCCAGAACAGAAAAACTGTCGCAGGAGGCTTATAATAAAAAGTACATCAGAAAAATCAGGATCGAAACCATTGATCCTTTTGGATACGGCTCTAAAGATACTAAAGAAAAGGCCAGATGGTATGATTGGGTAGCAGATCATCTTCATGCCAATACAAGAAACTCTACGGTTAATAATTATTTGCTTTTTGAAGAAGGTGAAGAGTATAACGCCCAGAAACTTTATGAATCTGAGCGTTTACTTAGAGCAATGCCATTTGTCAACAGGGTGAATATCAGTGTTTCCGACAGTACTTCCAGTAAAGATTCTATTGATGTTGTGGTAAAAGTTCTGGATTCCTGGAGCCTGAAGCCGAGAATCAGCTATTCCGGAAGTAAAATCGGTTTAGGAGCTACTGAGGAAAATGTATTGGGATTAGGCCACACTCTTGATTTCCTTTACAGAAATGATTCCAAAGAAAAGCAGGATTATCTTTTGGGAAGCTATACAACGTATAATCTTTTAGGGACTTATATCAATGCCCAGCTTCTTGGGGAAAGAGATTTTTCAAAAAATGAAAGAATTAATTTCAGTTTAAGAAGAGACTTTTTCTCGCCTTTGACGAGATGGGCAGGTGGTTTTACATTTGAATATTTTAAGCGGAAGGTTTTACTTCCCACAGAAACCGATACAGCTTTTCCGGAAGTTCAGATCAAAGTGTACAGCCAGGATTTATGGGGTGGTTATCAGATTCCCGTTTCATTGGATCCTAACGAAAAAGTATCCAGCAATATTGCGATAATAGGAAGATTTCAGAATTATCAGTATAAAGACAGTCCGGGAATAGACCAGTATAAATATTTTAGTTCGTACAACAGTTTTCTCATGTCTGTTGGGTTTATCCACAGAAACTTTTCGGTTCAGAGAAATATCTTTCAATATGACTTGCCTGAAGATGTTGCGTATGGTAATTCTGTGAACATTATTGCAGGAGGTTTATCAAGAAATAAAGAAGTGAACCC
>NZ_JBLGCX010000027.1:0-311 GCF_047444895.1 Chryseobacterium sp. S90
AATTCTAATACTATACATTAATCCTTGCTTAAAATCTTTGATTTTCTTGCGCCTTAAAACAGAATCATATTTATTTTTCTTTGCGCCTTTGCGTTTACCCAACTTTAAAGGTCTTCTTTTTATTTCCCGCAGATTGCACAGATTTCTGCTTTGTAAATTGGGAGATTTTTGTTGGAAACGTAAAGGCGCAAAGTTTTTTCTATTATTATGCTGTAAGGCGCAAGGATTTTATCTGCGATAAAATTGTATAATTCTAATACTATACATTAATCCTTGCTTAAAATCTTTGATTTTCTTGCGCCTTAAAACAG
>NZ_JBLGCX010000028.1:0-302 GCF_047444895.1 Chryseobacterium sp. S90
TCACGGGGATATTTAAATCTTCCGGAGCTTACTGCTGAGCGCTTTTTGACAAATCCATTTCAGAGTGAGGAGGAAAAAGCATCAGGCTATAATGGACGTATCTATAAAACGGGAGATCTTGTCCGTTTTCTTCCCGGTGGCGATTTGGAATATCTGGGCCGTAACGACTCCCAGATCAAGATCCGTGGTTACCGGATAGAGCCTGGAGAGATTGAGGCTGCACTGCTTGGATTGGGAGGTATCTGGCAGGCAGTAGTGGAGTGCAGGGAGAACAGTATGGGTTTAAAATACCTTGTCGCTTA
>NZ_JBLGCX010000004.1:0-423780 GCF_047444895.1 Chryseobacterium sp. S90
TGTGGGTCCTGAGGGATTCGAACCCCCGACCCTCTGGGTGTAAACCAGATGCTCTGAACCAACTGAGCTAAGAACCCTCTAGACTTGTTCTCTTGTTTAGAGTGGTGCAAATATACGACTTATTCTTTAATCTCCAAATTTTTTTCTAAAAAATCTCCCACTACAAAGTTGCTTCCGCCAATAAAAATCATTTCTTCATTTGTACATCGTTCTTTTGCAGTAAGATACGCTTCCTGTACGGAATCAAAAATTTTATAAAAAATTTTCGCCTCCTGAAGAAGATTTTCATAATCTTCCGGATGTCTTCCCCTGTTGATGGATGGTTTTGCAAAATAGAACTCAGAATTTTCAGGAAGTAATTTCATCACATCATCTATTTTTTTGTCATTCACAAACCCCAAAATGACATGCTTGTGTCTGTCAATTGAGTTTAATTGTGAAAAAACATACTCCAAACCTGCCTGATTGTGTCCCGTATCACAAATCGTAAGTGGATTTTGTGAAAACTCAAACCAACGGCCAATAAATCCTGTATTCTGATGAACATGTAGCAGACCATTTTCAAGATCTTTGTCGGAAATATGCACTTTCAGTTTTCTCAATTCCTCTACTGCAGCCAATACGACACTGATATTTTTCTTCTGATAATTTCCTTTCAAATCAGATTCAAGATTTGTATGAATAAGAGTGGCATCTATAAACGGTGCATTTTCTTTAATCGCTTTCTCTCGGATGATATTTTTGACTGCTTCATTCTCGTCACCGGAAATAACAGGGATATTACTTTTAACAATTCCTGCTTTCTCGGCTGCAATCTCTTCAATGGTATCTCCCAAAATATTCTGATGATCCAGCTGAACATTCGTAATAGCAGAGATCAGGGGTGTAATAATATTTGTTGAATCCAGTCTTCCTCCCAATCCTACTTCGATAATGGCAAAATCTACCTGTTGCTGATAAAAATATTCAAAAGCCATAATTGTGGTAAATTCAAAGAAAGAAGGTCGGATATCTTCCGGAAGTGTTCTTAGTTTTTGAATAAACTCAAAGACAAATTCTTTATTACAGTTTTTGCCATTGACTTTAATACGCTCTGTGAAGTCTATCAGGTGCGGAGAATTGTACAATCCGGTTTTATAACCAGCCTCCTGAAGAACGGATGCCAGCATATTGCTTGAAGAGCCTTTTCCGTTGGTCCCGCCGATATGGATACATTTTATTTTATCCTGAGGATTTCCAAAGAAAGCACAAAGCTTTGTAATATTGTCAAGCCCGGGTTTATAAGCCTTCTGTCCATCTATCTGATAGTTGGGCATCTGCACGAAAAGCCAGTCAATAGCTTCCTGATATTGTTCATTTGTCATGCTACAAAATTCCCAAAAGTTTTCTTAAAAAAAAATATAATTTTTCAATCTGTAACTTTTTTATATTTAATTCGTCTAATATTGAAAAATCTTAATATGAAGTCGCTGTGATTTGCATTTACAATACTGATGAAGATGACACGATTCCATATGTCCATTAAAAACAAATAAACATCTACATAATATGAAAAAAGTTTGGATCATCGTTTTTGGATTAGGTTATCTGGGTTTAAGTGCTCAGAAGAAATGGTCCTTAAAAGAATGTGTAAGCTATGCAGTGGAGCATAATCTTCAGGTTATCCAAAATCAGTATAACAAACAAAACCAGGAATACAATCTTAAAGCCGCCCAAAAAGAATACTTGCCTTCTGTATCGGGAAGTATGACGAATGGGGTGAGTTTCGGGCAAGGGTCATTAGGAGCCGGAAGTTTTAGAAACGATAGATTCAATAACAATATTAGTCTAGGTGCTGAGATTTTGCTCTATAATAATGGGAGATTAGAGAAAAATGTAAGAAAGGCCCAGTTTGATGTAGAAGCCAGTCAATATGACATTGAAACCATTAAAAATGATATCTCTCTTCAGATTGCTCAACAATATCTGACTACTTTGTTGAATAAAGAGATTGTTAAAATCTCTCAGAGTGCCGTAGATAATGCTCAGAAACAGTTTGACAGAGCTAAAATCACCACTCAGGTTGGAACAACAGCCCAGACGGTTCTGGCGGAGGCTGAAGCTGCACTGGCAAGAGAAAAACAAAATCTTAAAACTGCAGAAGTAAATGTTGGTCGTGCTTTGTTTGCCATCGTTCAGCTTTTACAGCTTTCAGATTATAAGGGTTTTGATGTGGAAGATGTGAATATTCCGGAAAAACTTGATTTACAACTTACTACTGCAGATGAAGTGCTTACAACGGCTTATGAGATACAACCGCAGATCAAAGCAGCTGAAAGCAGAATAAGATCTGCCGAAGCACAAACTGAGGTAAGCAGAACAGCATTCTGGCCAACGCTAACAGGCAGTGCAGGGCTTATCACTTTCTATAACAGGCAGTTTGATCCTGTGCCAGGTGTTGTGCAGGGAACTTTTTTTGAACAATATAAAGATCAGTTTGGACAAAATGTAGGGTTATCACTTAATATTCCTATCTTCAATAAGGGGAAAACAAAACTTCAGGTAGAACAGTCTAAAATAAATGAAAGTTTAGCCAAGAATTCCTTGGAACAACAGAAACAGACCGTAAGACAAAACGTACAGAAAGCTCAGTTTGATGCTGACGCTAATTATGAAACCTACCTGTCAGCATTAGAAGCAGAGAAAAGTTCGAAACTGGCTCTTGATTTTGCTGACAAAAGTTATGCAGCAGGAAGAACAACCATCTATGACGTCAATGTGGCGAGAAATAATTATGCAAATGCACAGGGATCAGTAGCGCAGGCAAAATATAATTATCTTTTTAGTCTTAAACTATTGAATTTCTATGCAGGAATTCCATTAAGTTTGTAAAATGCCAATTCAATCATTAGAAAAATATTTACCTAAAAAAAATACTCTTAAATATTTAAGAATCTGGTTTTCAGATTACTATATACATATAAAGGTTACTAGAAACAGGAATTCAAAACTGGGAGATTACAGAAAGCTTCCGGACAATTCCCATGAAATAACGGTAAACTCTACGCTTACCCCGCAACTTTTTTTCTTTGTACTGACCCATGAGCTTGCGCACCTGATTGCGTTTGAAAAATATGGACGAAAAATATCTCCTCATGGCAACGAATGGAAAGAAACTTTCAGAAATATGCTCCTTGAAAGCCTTGAAATTTATGATGACGAGTTAAAACCCATCATCATAAAGTTTTCAAAATCACCCAAAGCAAACTTTATGGCGAGCCCTGATCTGGTAAGGTATTTTCATACTGAGAAACAAGATGATACTCTTCATTTTATCGAGGAACTTCAGAAGGGGGAGTTTTTTATATACCGCAACGAAAAGTATTTATTAGAAGGTCTGGTTAAAAAAAACTATCTTTGTAAGAACCTGGCTACTGGAAGGAAGTATTCTTTCAAGCCATTAGCTAGGGTAGAAAAATGTAGTTAAGAATGTTAAAATCAGATAGATACTGCGTTATAATGGCGGGAGGAATCGGGAGCCGGTTCTGGCCGATGAGCACGCAGAAATTTCCAAAACAGTTTCAGGATATTTTAGGTACCGGGCGTACTATGATTCAGCAGACCTATGACAGAATCAGCAAGGTAATTCCTAAAGAGCAAATATTCGTGATTACGAATAAAGAGTATGTGGCTCTTTCCCATCAGCAGCTTCCGGAGATTCCTGAAGAAAACATTGTGGGAGAACCGCTTATGAAAAATACGGCTGCATGTAACCTATACATGGCCAACAAGATTGCTGAGATTAATCCGGATGCAACAATGATTGTGCTTCCGGCGGATCACCTGATCCTGAAAGAGGATGTATTTTTGGAAAAAGTGGAGCTGGCATTTGAGGTAGCTTCAAAACATGATTATCTGGTAACATTAGGGATTACTCCAACAAGGCCTGATACGGGCTACGGTTACATTCAATTTGTAGAAAAGAAGGGTTCTGACTATTTTAAAGTGAAAACATTCACAGAAAAGCCTATCCTTGAAATTGCCCAAAGCTTCTTGGAAAGTGGTGATTTCCTTTGGAATGCCGGTATTTTTATTTGGAATGTAAAAAGTATTCACCATGCTTTTGACCTTTATCTTCCTGAGATGATGCAGCATTTTATGGCTTGCGAGTACAATTCGGAAAAGGAAAACAGCTGTATTGAAACTATTTATCCAAAAGTTCAGAAAATCTCTATTGATAACGGGATTTTGGAAAAAGCAAAGAATGTATATGTGATTCCATCAGATTTAGGATGGAGCGATCTGGGAACATGGACCTCTGTTTACGAAAATACAGAAAAAGATAAAGACGGAAATGCTGTAAAACTAAAGCACTTACTTTCCTATAATTCAAAAGGAAACATTATCCGTCTGAGAAATAATAACAAGGCGGTAATTATTGACGGCCTTGAAAACTACATTGTTGTAGATACCGATAAAGCACTTCTTATCTGCCCGCGGGATAACGACCAGCTTATAAAAGATTATGTTCTGGACTTAAAGAATTTTAAGAAAGGGGATAAGTTTATGTAAAATTTGGTATATTTTCTGCTGATTTTTAAATTATGATTAAAGCTGCAACCCGATTTACAATTCTTATATTTTTATTTTTGGGAGTCTTAGGATTTTCTCAGGAGAAGAAAAAATTTTCAAGCATTCCGAATATTTTACAGCAGATCAACCCAAGTAATAGGGTAGATTCATGGATATTGGTATACAACAGCTATGGAAAAGGTGAAGAAATAAAAATTTCGGGTAAGGTGGATTATACCCCTCAGTTCTCCGGATTTAATCTTTTTCCCAGTGAAGACAGCTTTTATTATATTGCTTATTCAGAAGCTGGAAAAGTTAATTATGTTACCGATATTGAAGGACTTAAGAAGTTCATAGACAGGATTGATAATGCCCAGGAAGCCGCCGTAATGCTGGCTGCTGAAGGATATATGGTGGATGAGGAATTCAAAGACCTTGCAGGTAACTATCATGAAGACAAATCGAATTATTATCTTGACCTTGGAAAACTAACCTCAAAGGAATGTCCTTATCAGAAAACGCATTATACGGTGACTGTAAATAAATCAACAGGTGCTGTAGGTAATGTGAAGAACAATGGAACCTATATAGAGCTTTACAATAAAAAGTGTGCTAATAACCCGAGACTTTTAAAAATCGAAAAAAAAGAAGAACCAAAGAAAGATGAGCCTAAAAAAACACCCAAGCGCAGATAACACTTATGAGACTGAACGATTAATACTTCGTCCAATGTCCCGTGAAGACAAAGACTTTGTTTTTGAGCTTTATAACAGACCAAAATTTATTCAACATATCGGCAACCGTAATGTTAATAGCATTGAAGATGCAGAAAATTATATCCTAAACAGATTTGCTCCTCAGATTGAAAGACTTGGATTTGGAAACTATCTTTTAGTGACTAAAGACGGAAATGAAAAAGTAGGCGCAGTAGGAATCTTTGAAAGAGAAGGATTGGATATTGTAGATATAGGATATTCTCTGCTGGAAGAGTTTGAAGGTAAAGGATATGCTTTTGAAGCGGCTCAGAAGGTCAAATCTATTGGAATGGATGATTTTGGATTAACAAAAATATCTGCCATCATTTCAAAAGATAACGTTCCTTCTCAAAAACTAATCGAAAAGTTAGGACTAAGGTTTAAAAAATATGTCACTCTTCCCGGAGAAACTGAAGAATTAAACTATTACGAAACAGAATAATAAATTAAAAAAATATTTTCACAAATAATACAACCTGTGTTATTTGTGAAAATATTCGTGATATCCATGTTTGAAAAAAGAAGTTATCCCTCCAGAATCTGCTCGGCAGCAGTCTTTGAAGTCACTTTTTCAATTACTCTTGTACAAATGCCATTTTCATCAAAGATAAAAGTGGTTCTTACAATTCCCATATAGGTTTTTCCAAACGTTTTTTTCTCCTGCCACACTCCGAATTTCTCAATGATGTTACGATTTTCATCTGCAATAAGATCATAAGGAAAAGCAAATTTGCTGTGGAAATTCTTCTGCTTTTTTACTGAATCACCACTTATTCCCAATAATTGAAATCCCGCTTTTTTAAGCTGAGTATAATTATCACTCAGGTTGCAGGCTTCCACCGTGCAGGTTGGTGTATTTGCTTGCGGATAAAAGAAAACCACTAGTTTTTTTCCAATTAATTTTGATGAGGTTACTGTTTCTCCGTCCTGATTGAGTTCTTCAAATTCAGGTAATTTATCTCCAACTTTCAGCATAATGATTTAATTTTGTTCAAATTTAAGGGTTACATGACAAAAAAACAAAGAGCTGAGCTCGTTCAGATAGAACTGGAGAAATTATATCCCACCACACCTATTCCGTTAGATCACACTGATCCCTATACATTAATGGTTGCCGTAGCACTTTCTGCGCAAACTACAGATAAAAAAGTAAACCAGGTTACGCCCGATCTTTTTGCAGTAGCAGGAACGCCGCAAAGAATGGCTAAGCTGGAAGAATTTGAAATCAAAGAACTGATCAAAGAAATAGGATTATCCAATACAAAAGCCAAAAACCTGAAGAGAATGGCCGAACTTCTATTGGAAAGGCATAACGGTATTGTTCCCCAGACTTATGAAGAATTGGAAGCTCTTCCGGGCGTAGGACACAAAACGGCTTCAGTAGTAATGAGCCAGGGTTTCGGATTTCCTGCGTTTCCTGTGGATACCCATATTCATCGTCTGATGACACAGTGGAAACTTACCTCAGGGAAAAATGTTGTAGAAACCGAACGTGATGCTAAGAATTTATTCCCAGAAGAAGTATGGAATAAACTTCATCTTCAGATCATTTTCTATGGAAGAGAATATTCTCCGGCAAGAGGGAAAGGGGAGAAGGATTTTATTACGAAAATGCTGTTTGAGAAATAACACATTTTAATTTAACGCTAAGCTCGCCAAGGTTTTAGAGAAAATTAGATAAAAAGTTCATAAGGGTACTTCGTTTAGCAAAGGTTATATTTTCCTAGCTAAGTGAAGCGCCTTTGCGAACTAAAAATAAAACGCAACAATTACTTTATTATCGCTGCGTTTATTAAAATAAACCATGTCAAGGCTCAGAACCTTGACATGGTTGCATATAATGTAAGAGAAAGGAAATGATTTAATATTCCAACAACCTTCTGTGGTAATTGACCTGACCTAAATGATAGTCCAGGTGAGCAATCAGGTGAATCAGAAAGTAATCTGTAGTCATTTTATTTTCAAAAACAACCAGAGGATATTCTTTTTTCAGGTCGTCTTCTGATAATTGAGAAAGAGTAAAATCTATCATTTTTGTAGTTGCCTCTATTTTTTCAATAAGTTCGGCTCTTGGAACATCTTTTAAGGAAAACTCCAGGTCACGTTGTCTTACATATCCTGTGTTTCCAAGATGCGTTCCTATAAAATGGTTGAGGTTTCCAACCAAATGAAGAACCAGATTACCTGCAGAATTGGCTATGTTTTTATCAATTTTCCATAGATTTTCTTCATTTTGATAGGCTTCTACCTCTGTTTTTAGTTTGTTTAAATCTCTGCTGTAAAGAGATCTAAGGCTTTCTGTGATCATATCAATTTTGTTTATTTAGAAGAGTAAATAAAAAAGGGTACTTTTTTCAATGTACCCTTTTATTAATGTAAGTTTATTTCTGTTTTTGAGCCCAAAGCTCCATTTTTCTGTTCAGAACGTCCAAAGGAAGACACCCCTGGCTTAATACTTCATCATGGAAGCTTGCCAGATTGAATTTGTTTCCAAGTTCTTTCTGAAATTTTTCTCTCAGCTCACGGATTCTTAAAGAACCTATTTTGTAGCCTAAAGCCTGTCCCGGCATGGCCATATATCTTTCTACTTCGGCAGTGGCAGATCCTTCATCGTAAGAAATATTGCTTAAGAAATATTTAATGGCTTCTTCTCTTGACATTTTTCCGGTATGAAGTCCTGTATCCACTACAAGTCGTACAGCTCTCAGCATCTGATCACTCAGATATCCCATTTTCTGATAAGGATCTGTATACAATCCGAATTCTGGACCTAGCGTTTCACAATAATGTGCCCATCCCTCACCATAGGCTCCAAACCATCCGAATCTCATGAACTTTGGAAGCTTAGTATTCTCCTGTTGTAAAGAAACCTGATAATGATGTCCCGGAATCGCTTCATGAAGGAAAAGAGACTCCATTCCTGAAGTAACATTGAATTTCGTAGGGTCAGGAAGAGGAACATAAAATATACCCGCTCTTTTTCCGTCAGGAGTTCCCGGAATATATTCTGCACTGGCACTTGCCTCTCTGAATTTTTCCGTCTGTCTGATTTCAAACTTTGTTTTTGGAGTTACGTTAAACATTGTTTTCAATTTCGGAGTAATCTTCGTCAGAATACCGTTGAAGGCATTTAAAACTTCCTTAGAGGTTTTATAAGGCATTGCCTTTGGATCTGTTTTCACAAAAGTGATAAACTCTTCCAGACTTCCGGTAAAACCTACCTGCTGCTTTACTTTTTCCATTTCTGCACGGAGCATAGCTACCTGCTGTAACCCAATTTTATTGATCTCATCAGGAGATTTCTTAGTAGTTGTCCAACTTTTTACATAATAGCTGTAAATCTCATTACCGTTGGGAAGACTGTTGTATCCGTCTGTATCTCTGGCTTTAGGAAGATAATCTTTTTCTAAAAACACTCCCATTTTAGTATAAGCCGGAATAATTTTTTTGGTGATAGTCTCCTTATAAAGTGTTGAAAATTTATCTTTCTGGTCCTGAGTGAAACTTTTCGGGAAATTTTTAATCGGTCCGTAGAAAATATTCTTTTCCATATCAGACGTTGTGATTTCTTCGGCTTTCATCTGGGGAATCATTTTGATAACCAGTTTTTTAGGAAGTACAACCTTATTGTTGATTCCCTCACGGAAGTTATCTGTTGCAGCATCCATCCATTCCGGAAATTTTTCCATTCTTTTCAGCCAATCGCTGTAATCCTTTTCAGTTTTGAAAGGCTGGCTGCCCTGTCCGCTTCCATACAGCGGAAAAGTAAGCGGAAGACCTCCGAATTGTGTGAAAGGAATATATTCCGGATGATAGGCATAGGTCTCAATTTTATCTTTTAAAGTATAATCCAGCACATCATACACCACTTTATCTTCATCAGAAAGAGTTTTGTAATCTACATGCTCCAGCTGTTTCTGTACAGAATTATAAAAAGCCACTTCTCCTGAAATAAAATCCTTATCAATATTGATAGGTAGCTGGTCGTTGTATCTCGTATCTCCTTGAGAAGTGGCATCTAAAGGGTATAACTTAAGATATTGCTCATAATAGTTGGAAGCAATAGAATCCAGGTTGCTGGGAGTCACTTTGGTAAGAGGAGAATCCGATTTTTTGCATGAAGCAAGCGCGATCATCAGCCCTAATCCAAGAATCCCTTTTGATAAAATGTTTTTCATTTTCAGAATCTTTATGAAAACAAAAGTAAGTATTATTGGGATATTCAGACTTATGGTATGAGTTGATTTTAAAAAATTATTTTCAAAATCCTTTCAACTTTGAATCAATTTTTTATCTTTGTCTAAAACGTTTAACAATCATATTATTACAGTTCTTTTTTAAGAAAAAATGAAAGGGATTTTAAAAATTTACCATCCGGAGGAAACGCTAAAATACAATATCAGAAATACTTATTGTAAAGCGGTTTACAGTAACCAACAACATTTTTTAGAGGTTGAAGTTATTACGGATGACAGTTTGGATCACGTGGACGATGATTCACTACAGTACAACTTTCCGCAGCTTTCACTTGAAGTTTTTGATTTTCCTATAGAATCAGCGGAAATAGAAGGAAAAACTATCACAATCAATGACTCTGATGAAGAAACCTACACAGAAGTAGACCTTTTCGACGATGAAGAGGCCTATATCTATGACAATGAGCTTCTTTTCGAAAAAAATGAGGAAGGAGAGCTTCAGGTCATCTGGAAGGGGACCATTGATGATTTCTATACCGGATCTGATACACCGATTCCTTTTAGATTAAAATGCGAATTTAGTCAGGATGATATTGAGGTAGACGAGGATTAACAATCGTCTTCATCCTTTTATAATACCGAATTTCTTTTCAAAATTATTTTTGGAAAGAAATTTGCTATTGGTAAATGATAACAAATTTTAAGTTGTTTTTAAGCAATTTTTAAGAGTTCAATTCATAATATTCTACTACATTTGTCGTTGAAAATTTAATAAAATTCACATTTAATGCTGTTAACGGAACTTTCTCAGATTTTATTTGCACAAATCGCCACACCTGCAGTTGCTGCAGACAACTTAGAGTTCTCATTCTGGAAAATTATGTTCCACGGAGGAGCGTTCGCTAAAATAGTGATGGTCACGGTATTGCTGTTGGGAATATTTTCTCTGTATCTATTTTTTGAAAGATTTTTCTTTATCAAAAGACTGACTTCAAAAACGGATTCCAACTTCATGAATAATATTGAAGACTTTATCAAAGCTGGAAAAATAGAGGCTGCAACAGATTATTGCAAAACACAGAATTCTCCGGAAGGAAGAATTTTAGAAAAAGGAATCTCAAGATTGGGGCGTCCTGTTTCTGATATCGTAAGTGCTATGGAGGCTCAGGCTCAGGTAGAGGTTGCCAATATGGAGAAAAATCTGAACCTTTTGGCTGTAGTACCGAGTATTGCACCGATGTTAGGACTTTTGGGTACAGTAATCGGGATGATTATCGCTTTCTTTAATTTATCCCATGCCACAGGATCTTTCTCTCCGAAAACACTTTCAGAGGGTATTTATACGGCATTAGGACAGACCGCTGTAGGTTTGGCAGTAGCCATTCCTGCCAACTTCTGTTACAATATCTTATTGACAAGGATTGATAAGTTTGTACTGAAGGCTCAGAATATGTCAGGAGAATTTTTAGACCTTATCAACAAACCTTTATAAATCTTTCTTACGATGAAAATTCAGAGAAGAAATAAAGCAAACCCGGAATTCAGTTTAGCAGCGATGACAGACGTTATCCTGTTGATGCTGATTTTCTTTATGATCACATCTTCTGCCGCCAATCAAAGTGCTATTGATGTGAACCTGCCGAAAGCCGGAGCTGTTGACGATAATATACCTAATCCTGTGACAGTAAGCATTAAGCCAGACGGCTCATTTTTTGTAGATGACAATCCTGTTAATAAAGGAGAACTTGAGAAGAGTATTGTAGATAAACTGGCTGGTCAGACCAATCAATCATTCACAATCAGAGCTGACGAAAACACATTGCATAAAGATGTTGTTTTTGTAATGGAAATTGCTGAAAAACATAAGTTTAATATTGCAATTGCAACCGTTAAAGATAAATAACAAATCTGGATTTCCGGAAAGAATTACCTGTTAAGATGAGAAGCTATACAGCAAACAGAAACGAAGAAAACAAAGATAGAATAAAGAGTGCCCTGCTTTCTGTTCTTATCTGGGCTGCTATTTTGCTTTTTGTTTTTTTGTATAAACTAAAACCTGAGTTGGATAAAGATCCTGAAGTGGTTACTACCATGCTGGTGAACTTCGGGGACAATAGAAATGGCAAAGGGATTGAAGAACCTGCTGAACAGCCAGGAAGTCTTGCAGCAGCTACAGAAGAAGTGACGCCTGAGCCTGCAGAAACACCTGTTCCGGAAACAAAAACTATTGTAAAACCAGAACCTGCACCTGAACCAAAGAAAGTAGAGGCAAAGGAGAAAGTCATCACAGGAAATAATTCAAAAGCAACAGTTCCTAAAAAAGAGGAATCTAAAAAAGCAGAGAAAAAAGAAGCCACCAGTACAAGTGCTTCAAAAAATACGAAGAAATCCGGAGCTACTACAGCCAACTCAAAAACAGGGAATGGAGACGGAAAAGGAAATGCCGCTATTGGAAACCTGATCAAAGGAAGAGGAACAAAAGCCGGAAGCCAGGGAACAGGTGAAGGCATAGGAAACGCTGGAGATCCTTTAGGAGGTGACGGAAACGGAGATAGCAAAGTCGGAATAGACAGAAAGCTGGTAGGCTACATCCCAGGAACAATGGGAAGGGGTGGTGCACAGCCATCTCACAGCTGTACAGCAAGCGGATCAA
Source organism: Chryseobacterium sp. S90 (assembly GCF_047444895.1). Lineage (NCBI taxonomy): Bacteria > Pseudomonadati > Bacteroidota > Flavobacteriia > Flavobacteriales > Weeksellaceae > Chryseobacterium > Chryseobacterium sp. S90. The sequence goes on from NZ_JBLGCX010000004.1 coordinate 12,156, forward strand.
TTACCATTGCTTACACAGTGGATAAAGCTGGAAATGTTGTGTCTGCAAGAAGATTGGGAGGTGTTTCAGATCCTTGTGTATCATCCACATCAGTAGCCTGGGTAAAGAAATATGTAAAAGCAGAGAAAGCCAGTACTTCTTCTACAGGAACTTATAAAATTACATTCTAAAAATACAAAAGCACTTTATTCAAGTGCTTTTTTTAATTCGTTGATTCTGTTTATTATCGGAAGTGCAAAAATACCACTGGTCTGAAGATACAACTCATAGAAAGTCTTTGCTTTATCCTGAAAATCTTTGTTCTGATCATGTCTGCTGTTGAAGTAGAAAAGATTTCCCAGCATTTCATAATAATCCTTGTGGTCTCTTTCCTGTCTTTCGTTAACAATAGCGATCATTTCTTCCTTAGTTTTAGAAGCAACCTCAGTGAAGCTCATTTTGAAAATATCTCTCATCAACGTATCAAAATCAAGCTCTTTCTGCATTAAACTTTCTTCAGGTTTATCCAGGATAAGTTTTTCTAATGCCTGAGTTAATTGGCGAATAAGTCTTAGGGTAAATTCTTTATCTGTAATCATAATAGGGTATTTTGTTGCTAGTTGCTAGTTGCTAGTTGTTGGTTTGGATTAGGTTCGCCAGCTTAATTGGACGTATTTTATAAAGTTATTGATTTTTCCTCCTAAGAGTTTGTATTGTTCTGATTTTTCTTTAAAGTCTGAGCTTAAATCCGGATAGAGACGGTCGATTTTTGACAAGTGACAAACTGTTTCGTCACAACTTGCCTGAGAATAAGTGAGAAATCTAATAAAGTCACCTTTGTAATTGTTTCTTCCATAACCTTCTGCAATGTTTGTAACAACAGAATCTGCAGAACGTCTCAATTGGCTTCCTAATTCATATAGTTCATAGTTGGGTAGTTTGAGCGATAATTTATGTGTTTCAATAAACAATTCAAAAGCAATATTATAAATGTCAAGTTTTTCGTAGCTCATTAATATCTTTTTTCACGGTTAAAAAACTAGAAACCAGCAACCAGCAACTTTTTTATTAAGCAAAGAATAAATAAGCCAATGCAATTGCAGTAATAACACCTACCAAATCGGCCAGGAGCATAGCAATTACCGTATATCTTGTATTCTTAATGGCAACGGCGCCAAAATAAACCGCGATCACATAAAATGTCGTATCTGAGCTTCCCTGAAGTACAGCGGCTAATTTCCCCTGGAAACTATCTGCTCCGAATGTTGACATTGTATCCACCATCATTCCTCTGGCTCCTGAACCTGATAAAGGCTTTATTAAAGCTGTCGGAAGCCCATCTACGAATCTTGGATCCATATTCGCGACATTCGCAACCCATTTCATTCCGTCAATGATCACATCAAAAACTCCTGAAGTTCGTAACAGGGAAATGGCAATCAGCATCCCAACCAGATAAGGAATAATCTTGACACAGGTTGTGAATCCTTCTTTTGCACCTTCAATAAAGGCATCAAAAACGTTGATTTTCTTATAAACGGCTCCAAGCACAATAGCAAGGAATATGAAGAGAATAAGACCATTGCTTAATACTTTACTGAAATCATCCAGTTCATCTTTACTCAATTGTACAAGGTATACTACCAATAAAGCAATAATCGCTGAAATTCCTCCTACATAAGCTATTACTACCGGACGGAGAATATTGATTTTCTGATATAAAGAAACAATAATCATTGCCGCCAAAGTAGCTGCAAAAGTGGCAATCATACAGGGCAGGAAAATATCTGTAGGCGTTTTGGAACCCATTGATGCTCTTATGGCAATAATGGACACGGGAATTAAAGTCATTCCTCCGGCGTGAAGACACAGAAACATGATCTGTGAATTGCTCGCCGTGTCTTTATTTGGGTTTAAAGTCTGAAGGCTTTCCATAGCTTTTAGTCCAAAAGGAGTCGCTGCATTATCCAGTCCCAGAAGGTTGGCACTGAAATTCATCAACATATGCCCGAATGCGGGATGGTTTTTAGGAATATCAGGAAATAATTTAGAGAAAAATGGCTGGATCAAACGACTTAAAAGATTGATTCCCCCTGCTTTTTCTGCAATACTCATAAATCCCATAAACAACGTCATAATCCCGATAAGACCAAGACAGATCTTCACCGCAGTTTCTGAAGTTCCAATCACTCCATCGGCTTCCTGAACACGGTAAACATTTACATTTTGTTTTAAAGAGTCTGTTTTATAATGAATTCTGCTGTCTGCAAAATCATTCTTTTTCATCAGGCTGTCTCTTACAACAGGAGAGAGGCTGTTCATCGGCTGTGATGCAATCTTCACTGTATCACCTCCTTTTCCCACTACCATATCATTGAAAATGGTTTTGTAGTGACCTGACGAAACGTATTTTATACTGGCAATGGCAATGGCAATAATAATGAAAGCCGACCAAATTCTGCTGAGAACCATCTGATTGATTTAATTGTTTAAACTTATCAAAAATACTTTAAACCACAAAAATAACTAAAGTCTTTTGTTATTCTGATGTGAAGAAAAACTAATGATGATTTCTGATCTTAAAGTTTATTTAACGCAATGCACGCAAAGTTTTTTAACGATGAAGTTTTATTTTTTCGTTCGCTAAGGCGTTAGTACTAAGCAGAGAAACAGAGACATTGCTGAATGAAATGCCGCTGCGGACGAAAATATGCATGAAGTTTTATGTTTTCTTTGCGAATCGTGGCGTTTAAATAAAGAAATTATTCTTTCAAATAGACAAGATGCCCTTCAAAATCATCATCAAGATTTTTCAGAACCTTGGCTTCCTTCATTTTTTTGATTAGTGCATCAACAAAAAAACTCTTTTCAAAAAACTGGCGGTGAATTCCGGGCAGAATTTCCATGAAATAATCCATTCCGATTTTGTTGTTATGGAGATCCATTTTGGTTTCCAAAGGTTCATTCGGGAATAGTTCTTCATGCATGTCTGTGATTCTTTTGCAAAAATCAAGTGCTTTTTTAGGAGAAGAAATTTTACAGCAGTACATCATGATGAAGCAGCACCATAGAGCATGTCTGAATGCATTTCCAATTCCATTCGTGGAAGCTGTCTTAGGAAATTTTTTCTGAGCTATAGTAAACGCTTTTACCGTGGCATGAAAGCTCAACAGGGCAAAAAGAGGATGGGGAAGGATAAGTGATAATAGACGTATAATCTTTTTAAAACTCATACTTCTGATGGTATTGAAAAATATCTTAAAAGTCCTCATAAATAAAAATCTCTCCCTAATTAGAGAGAGATTGTATTGTTTTTGTTACAGATACTATGCTTTTACAGCTAATAAATTAACTGTTTTTGCAACAGTATCCTGAATTTCAGTTCTTTTTACGATGAAATCTACAAATCCTTTTTCCTGTAAGAATTCTGATGTCTGGAATCCTTCCGGTAAGTCTCTACCGATTGTTTCACGGATTACTCTTGGTCCTGCGAAACCGATTAGTGCTCCCGGCTCTGCCATGATGATATCAGCAGTCATTGCGAAAGAAGCAGTAATTCCACCGAATGTAGGGTCGCAAAGATAAGCGATGTATAAAAGTCCTGCTTCAGAAAGCTGAGCCAACTTAGCCTGAACTTTTGCCAGCTGCATCAAAGAGTAAGTGGCTTCCTGCATTCTTGCACCTCCGGACTGACAGATAATCATATACGGAAGTTTGTGCTTGATACAGTAGTCTACTGCTCTTCTGATCTTTTCTCCCATTACAGAACCCAAAGATCCACCGATGAAAGCAAAATCCATACAAGAAACTACCATTTCAGTTCCTTTTACAGTTCCTACAGCATTTCTGATAGAATCAGTAAGCTTGGTCTTAGCTTTTACTTCTTTCAGACGGTCTTTATAGGGCTTTGTATCTTTGAAGTTTAAGATATCAATACTTTCAACATTGGCATCCAGTTCGGTAAATTTACCACCGTCAAAAAGGATGTCAAAAAATTCCGCACTTCCTATTCTTACATGAAATCCGTCTTCAGGAGAAACATAGTTATTTCTCTTTAGTTCATCATGTTCCACAACTTTTCCGGATGGAGTCTGATGCCAAAGGCCTTTGGGAACGTCCTTTTTTTCATCAGTAGAAGTGGTAATGTTTTTTGCTTTTCTTTTAAACCAGTCGAATGCCATTTTTGCTTGTATTAATGTATAAATGTAAAATGTACCAATGTAAATGCATTCCTATGAATACTTTTTACACCGGTACAAATGTACAGTTCTTATTTTAAAGTATCTACGTTATTTAAATCTTCAAATGCTTTCACCAATCTTGTAGAGAATGTTTCCTCACCTTTTCTTACCCAAACTCTTGGGTCATAGAATTTCTTGTTAGGTTTTTCTTCTCCTTCAGGGTTTCCGATTTGAGCTCTTAAATAGTCAATATTGTTTACCATATAATCTCTAACGCCTTCTGTATATGCAAACTGAAGGTCAGTATCGATATTCATTTTGATCACTCCGTAGTCGATAGCCTCTCTGATCTCCTCTAAAGTAGATCCTGAACCTCCGTGGAATACAAAGTTGATAGGTTTAGCAGCTGTTCCGAATTTCTCCTGAACATATTTCTGAGAATTGTCAAGGATCTTCGGTGTAAGAACTACGTTTCCTGGCTTGTAAACTCCGTGTACGTTACCGAAAGCAGCGGCAATGGTAAAGTTGTCAGAAATAGCTTTTAGTTTTTCATACGTGTAAGCTATATCTTCAGGCTGAGTATATAATTTAGAGTTATCAACATCTGAGTTGTCAACACCATCTTCTTCACCTCCTGTAACTCCGATTTCTACTTCAAGAGTCATCTGAAGCTTAGCCATTCTTTCGAAATATTGAGCTGAAATCTCAAGGTTTTCTTCCAAAGATTCTTCAGAAAGGTCTAACATGTGAGAAGAGTAAAGAGATTTTCCTGTCTGCTTGAAGAAATCTTCGTTAGCATCCATCAATCCGTCGATCCAAGGAAGTAATTTCTTTGCACAGTGGTCTGTGTGTAGAATTACTGTTGCTCCGTAAGCTTCTGCAAGCGTGTGGATATGTTTTGCACCAGCGATAGATCCTAAGATGGCAGCCTTTTGTCCGTCATTGTTTAATCCTTTCCCTGCGTTGAATGCAGCTCCACCATTTGAAAACTGAATAATTACAGGAGAGTTCAATTTCGCTGCAGTTTCCATCACAGCGTTTACGTTGCTTGATCCAATTACGTTTACTGCAGGTAATGCAAACTTGTTTTCTTTAGCATACTGAAAGATATCAGTAACTAACTGACCTGTGGCAACTCCTGCCGGAAAAATTCTGCTCATGTTTTACTTTTTATTATAAATTTATTAGGTGTTTTAATTTCGTGTAAAGGTAATCATTTTTAAGAAATCACTAATTTCTTTTATCTCTTCCCCAAAGTAGCTTCTGACGGATCGTCTCATAGAAACTCAAACTGTTGGGCTGTACCAGAAGAAGCTGGAATGCAGCCTTTTTGATGATAATTTCCTTATCGGTTTCTATATGGATGAGTCGGGAGTCCAGAGAAAGGGAATATTGAGGGACACGACTTTCCACCCTGAATTTTATTTCTACTTTGTCATTGACCACTAAAGGTCTCACATTCAGATTGTGAGGCGCAATTGGAGTGATGACGAAATTTTCGTTGTTGGGAGAAATGATGGGCCCGCCACAGCTCAAGGAGTAAGCGGTAGAACCTGTAGGAGTTGAAATGATAACACCATCACCCCAGAATACATTCAAAAATTCATTATTGATATAAGAATCTACTGTAATCATTGAGGTGGTTTCTTTTCTGGAAACGGTAACGTCGTTCAGGGCATAAGGGAAAGATCCTTCAAGCTTTGGAGAAACAACTTCAATTACCGATCGGCGGCTTGTTTTTACATTTCCTTTTAAGATGGAATCCAGTTCCTTAAAGGCTTCTTCTTTCGTGAAAAAAGCTAAAAATCCCAGTCTTCCGGTATTGACTCCTACAACAGGAATTTCAAGATCTTCAATGAATGTTAAAGAATTTACAATGGTTCCGTCTCCACCGAAAGTGAAAAACAAATCGACTTCCTTATCCAGAAGATCCTGCTTACAGTTGAAGGTTTCGAAAATTTTTGAGAACTGAAGTGCTTCAGCCATTTCATCGTACAGAACAGATTTTACATCTCTGGCTTCAAGTTCAGAGATAAACTTGCTTAAATATAAAAAAGTATCAAGATCTTTTTTCTGAGAATATATGGCTGCCTTCATGTTATATTTCTATGAATTTTTGTAAAAAACCAAATCGGTCTTTAAACAGATCGGATTTCTCATCAGAATAGTATTTTTCAACAATTCTGTAATCATACCGGTCAAAAGTTGAGTCTATCGAGGCCAGATTTTCATTGCTGATCTTTATGGTGATTTGGACCACTTCCTCAGACATAAAGCTTATAAACCCTCCATAAAACTTCGAGTTGTTGCTTTCTACGATATTGGTAATTTCCGTCATGGAATATTTTCTGGCAGGAGTTTCTACAGTAAGAATGGCACCTGTTTCTGAAAATAAAGGATAACGGGAAAGATCCTGGAAAACATCTTCACAAGTAATATACCCAAGATATTTTTCATTTTTATTAATCACTGGGATCACATTGCTGCTGAAGGTATAAAACAGACGGATACTATCCATAATATTGCTGTCCTCCAGGATGGCAAACCGCTCAATCTGATGCTCAAGGTCCTTCAAAGTCCCGCCATCTTCTTCATACAGAAAATCCATTGCAAGGGCTCCGTAGAAGTGGTGGGATTTTTTGATGAAAACATGAGAATATCCAAAATCTTCCAACATATTTCTGGCCGACTCTATGGAGTCAGACAGGCTAAAACATGGAAAGTCTTTTGAGATATAGTCCTTGATAAACATTGTGCTAATTTATAAAAAATTAAATGAAACTTTTTCTGAAAACCCTACTTTTTTTAAGCTGAAACAAAAAAAATGCCATCAAAATTTGATTGTAAAGAAAAATAAAGTACCTTTGTCGCCTTTCATTTTTACTTTTTATTAGATTTATTTCAAACTGCACTGTCTACTAAGGACATATGCAGTTTTTTTATTTTAATGCTTTAGCAAATTCCCACATCACAATTCCCGCGCACACACTTACATTAAGAGAATGCTTGGTTCCAAGCTGTGGAATTTCTAAAAATACATCAATATTTGGGAGCACATCATCACTGATTCCTTCCACTTCGTTTCCTAAGATCAAGGCATATTTTTTCGATCTGTCAATCGTAAAATCGGTAATAAGCTGGCTGCCGGTAGTCTGCTCAATTCCGATGATTTCGTATCCTTTGCTCTTCAGGTCAGAAATCGCTGTATTGGTTTCTGCTTCATGAGACCAGTCAACACTTTCTGTTGCTCCCAATGCCGCTTTATGAATCTCACGGTGGGGTGGCTGCGGTGTGATCCCGCAAAGGATTATTTTTTCAATTAAAAAGGCATCTGCCGTTCTGAAGGCTGCACCTACATTGTGCATACTTCTGATATTATCTAAAATGATGACCAACGGAATTTTTTCAACCTTCTTAAATGTTTCTACATCTATTCTGTTAAGTTCTTCCAGTTTTAGTTTCTGTACCAATTGTATTATTTTGTTGAGATTAATTTTCCGTCTTGATAGACCTCTGTTTTTTCTATGCTTCCGTCTTCACGGTAATGAACTCTGTTGCCGTTTCTCTTGTCGTTGGCAAGCTCAGTTTCACGTTGTAACTTTCCTGATGGATAAAATACTTTCCATTTTCCGGTCGCAAGGCCGTTGTTATACTGGCCGATGTCTTTCACTGATTTTCCATCTTCATGGAAGGTTTTGCTTTCTCCCTGTAATTTATTGAATTTATAATTCGAAACTTCAGTTATTTTACCGGCTGGAGAATAAAAAGTAGCCGTAAGACTGTTATCATAAACATTCTTTTCTCCGTTTCTGAAGGCCTCTTTAGAAGTAAGCACTCCGTTTTTATCAAAATAGGACCATTCTTTTATTTTGAATCCTTTCTTATATTCTCCTTTAGACTGTATTTTTCCGTTGTCATAATAAAAAACAGCATCTCCGTCCAGCTTTCCTTTTTCCCATTCTACCATGTTTTTTACCTGCCCGTTGTCATAGAATTCTTTGCAGGATCCCTCCTGTAATCCGTTTTTATATCCACATGGTTTCTGCGCCATCATCATGACAGAAGTGGAAAAAAACAATAGAAACATGTACTTCATAGCTATTTTTATTTCAAAAATAGTAAAATACTTATATTTGACTCAAAAATATACTATGAAAAAATTATTCACCTTATTCATATTAATATGGGGATTTATCTACCTGGAGGCACAAAACACCTATTATCCTCAAGCTTTTTTTGATAAAAAATTAGCCAGAGACATGCTGGGATTCGGGAATTCTACCATTGAAGGCGTTGCCTCCACTAAACAAAAAAACAATTGGGGCATCAAGCCATTGCTTGGAGAAAAACATTATGCACCCAAAGGAACTGTTATCATGCTTTTTCCTGTAACGCCTTATTTCGAGGAATTTTATGACATGAGAAGGAAGTATGAAAACAAAAAGACAACAGTGTATATGTCCGAAGAAGCTTTTAAATACAGAGTGGAAGCTTTAACGGATGATCACGGCAGGTTTAAATTCGAAAAACTGAAGCCTGGTAAGTATTATCTTGAAACGATCGTAAATTTTACAGCAACGGCAAGTTATCAGCAGCAGACAGGAACTTCAGATGCTTATAACGGGTATGGAGCTTATATGTATTCAACACCAATATACAGTACGTTTTTCTACGGATATTCTGCAGCCAACAGAGAAAGCAAGTTTGTAGAGATAAAACAGGACGGCGAACTCAAAGAAATCAAGCTTTAAAAGCTTGATTTTTTATTTTCTGATCATAATCTGATGCACATTCTTCTCAATATTCTGCGCTAAAGTTTCCATAGGAATATCATTTTCATCATTGTTGAAAGGATCTTCAATTTCTTCCGCAATCAGCTCAAGACTCATTAAAACATAATAGACGAAAACGGTAAGCGGAATCATGAAAAGACCAATAGTGATCACATACGCAATAGGCAGTGCAAAAACGTACAGGATAATAAATTTTTTGATGAAAGAAGAATATGAATAAGGGATCGGAGTGTTTTTGATTCTCTCACAGCCTCCGCAAACATCCAGAAATCCGGAAAGCTGAGTGTCTAAGTACAGCATTTCAACATCTGAAACCTTCCCTTCTTTTTTTAATTGGTTCAATTTATGGCTAAGCAGAATCACTATTTCGCTGGGACCATGATTTTTTAAAGAGCTTTCTATTTCAGAATAATCTTCATCCAACGCCAATCTTGTAGATTCTTTGGAAAGATGTTTGGCTAAAAAGTGAGGGAAATATTTTAAATATCTTGCAATCTGTTCAGCATCCTGACGGTTGTCACCAAGAATAGTATTGATTTTTACAGCAAAATTTCTCGTGTCATTGACCAATTTTCCCCAAAGTTTTCGGCCTTCCCACCATCTGTCATAAGCTGTATTGGTTCTGAAAACCAATAAAAGCGAAAGTACAAAACCTAACAGAGAGTGAATCATTCCCACATTACTGATTCCTGATTTTGAAGTAAGGTGCAGATATTCCACTTCCAGATACTGAATTCCCCAGGAATAAAGTCCTATAAGAACCATGCTTGGAAAAAGAATCTTCAGTGTATCACTTTTGTGTAAACTGAAAAGGATTTTAAGGAAATGTTTGGTATTGTAGACTCTCATAAATTCACTTGTTACCACAAATATAAATTTTTCATCTGAGCTCTGCTAATAAAGCAAGGAAGTCTGAAGCTGGAAGAGGGACGTTATTGAAGCCGAAGAAGGGGACTAGGTTTTTCATAAAAAGATTTTTATGGAGCAATATATAGATGTTTGCAGACAACAAATCTTAACTTCCATCACTTTTAATCTTAATTTTCTCAGGTTTCAAAAAAACACTATTTTTATTTCGCATTAAATACAAAATACATGATCCTCGAAAACGTAGATATTGTAAATGATATCAGTAAAGAAGATTTTCAGAAAAATTATTTTAAAAAGCAAAAACCTCTTTTAATCAAGAATTTTGCCAGCAGATGGGATGCTTTTGACAAATGGAATCTGGCTTACATCCGGGAAAAGGCGGGAGATCAGGAAGTTCCGTTGTATGATAATAAGCCCGCAGATGCTGCCAAAAGTTCTGACGCTCCGGTAGCCCAAATGAAAATGAAGGAGTATATTGATACCATAAAAAGTAAGCCTTCGGATCTTCGTATCTTTTTCTATATCATTACAGACAGACTTCCTGAGCTGCTGAAAAACTTTACTTATCCGGATCTGGGTATAAAATTCTTTAAAAGATTACCAACGTTATTCTTCGGGGGCAGTGAAGCTCATGTTTTAATGCATTATGATGTGGATTTGGGCGATTTTATGCATATCCATTTTGAAGGAAAGAAAAGAATCCTGTTATTTGACCAGAAACAGTCTCCATTTTTATATAAAGTTCCTTTGTCTGTTCATACTGTTTACGAGGTCGACTACGAGAATCCGGATTACGAAAAATTTCCAGCACTGAAATATGCTAAAGGATACGAAATTTTTATGGAGCATGGCGATGCTCTCTTTATTCCAGGAGCTTTCTGGCACTTCAACCGATATCTGGAACCAGGTTTTTCTCTTTCACTGAGAGCCCTTCCCAATAAACCCAATGTTTTTGCCAGTATGCTGTATCATGTCTTCATTATGAGGTACACGGATAAACTTATGCGAAAACTTTTCAAAGCCAAATGGGTAGATTACAAACAGAAATGGGCCTACAAGAAAAGTTCAGATGCTTTGGAAAAACATCTTAGACCTGAAAGATAAAAATTACCATTTAGATAATTTTAACGCAAGGACGCAAGTTTTGGTTGATTGCTGATAAAAGTTCGCAAGGGTGTTTCACTCAGCGAAGACATGTCGCCAATTGCTAAGTGAAACACCCTTGCGGACCGAAATAAGAAGAGCCAGTATCAATTGGTTTTGCATTTTAGCGTTAGATTTTGGATTTATTTATTAATCAGCCCGAAGATGGTTGCGTCTACGAATTTCCCTTTTTCAAAAAAATAATCTTTCAACGTTCCTTCTTTGCTGAAGTTTAAAGAAGTTAACAGCCTTTCGGAAGAAATATTGGAAGGATCTATGAAAGCATCCACACGGTGAAGCCTCATGGTTTCAAATCCGAAAGTCAGGATGGGAAGAATAGCTTCTTTCATATAAGACTGCTGCCAGAATTTTGGATTGAGCTCATAGCCGATTTCAGCTCTGAAATGTTCTCTGTACCAGTTGTGATAACCACAGGTGCCGATCACTTTCTTTTCAGATTTCAGTTCCAGTGCCCATCGGAATCCTTTCCCTTTTTCAAACTCATTGTTAAAATGTTGAATAATGTGCCGGGAGTCCTCTTCTGTTTTGAAGGTTTCCAGATCATAATATTCCATGACTTCATCCAGAGAAAAATACTCGAACAGGTCTTGGGTATCATTGAAAGTGAGCTGACGTAAAATAAGCCTTTCAGTCTCTAAAACAGGAAATTCCATGAATGATGTGATTTGATGGGTGAAAAGTACGATTAATTACTGATAAAGAAAAGTATAGAAGATTAACCCCTAAACAATTCTCTTACCCTGAATTTATTTTTCTAAATTTGGGGCTCATTTTTTACTATGGCAAAAGCAGCGAAGAAAGAAACCCCATTAATGACACAGTACAATACCATCAAGGCGAAATATCCTGATGCGCTATTATTATTCAGGGTTGGGGATTTTTATGAAACTTTTGGACAGGATGCTGTCAGAACTTCTCAGATTCTGGGTATTGTGCTTACCAAAAGAGCTAATGGTGAAGGGCATATAGAGCTTGCCGGATTTCCACACCACTCTGTAGATTCTTATCTTCCAAAATTGGTAAGGGCAGGTATGAGAGTAGCGATCTGTGATCAGCTGGAAGATCCTAAAATGGTGAAGGGTATTGTGAAACGGGGTGTTACTGAGTTGGTTACGCCTGGGGTTACCTTTAACGACCAGGTTTTAAATTCAAAAAAGAACAATTTCCTGCTTTCTTTACACAAAGAAAAAGAGAAATATGGAATCGCTTTAGTGGATATATCTACAGGAGAGTTTCTGGTAAGTGAAGGAAATCTGGAAAAGTTGCTGCACATTGTCAATACTTTTGATCCCAGTGAGATTATTTACCAGAGAAGTATACAGATTCCGGAGCAGATTAAAAACAGAAGTGCCTTTAAACTGGAAGATTGGGCTTTCCAATATAATTTTGCCTACGAAAAATTAACGAATCACTTCAAAACCAATTCATTAAAAGGGTTTGGTGTAGAAAACCTTCCGCTGGCCATTACGGCAGCAGGAGCTATTTTTGCGTATCTGGTAGAAGATACCCATCATAATCTGCTGGCCCATATTACAAAGCTTCAGATCATTCCACAGGAAGATTATCTGTTGATGGATAATTTTACCCTGAGAAACCTTGAAATTGTTTATCCAAGCAATCCACAGGGAAAATCTCTGCTGGATATCATTGATAAAACTTCTACTCCGATGGGAGGAAGGCTTTTGAGAAGAAGAATCATTCTTCCCTTAAAATCAGTGGACGAGATTATGAGAAGACTTTCTCTGATTGATTTCCTAAACGAAAATGATCATCTGAAATATGAGATCTGCCAGCTTCTGAAATCGATTTCTGACCTTGACCGATTAATGGGAAAACTGGCGGCAGAAAAAATTTCACCTAAAGAACTGGGTTATCTTCGCCAAAGTTTAATTAATATCCATAAAATCAAAGCATTATTGCATGCTCATGCGGATGTGCTGGCGTGGCTGGAACCATTGTTTGATCTTGAAGAATTGATTAAGTTTCTGCAGAATCATCTTAATGAAGAACTTCCGGTAAGCATTGCCAAAGGAAATATCATTAAAGAAGGTGTTTCTGAAGAGCTTGACAGATTGAGAAATCTACAGAATAAAGGACGTGGATTCCTGGATGAAATGTGCCAGCGGGAAATTGAAAGAACAGGTATTACAAGCCTTAAAATTGATTTTAATAACGTTTTTGGGTATTATATTGAAGTCCGAAATACACATAAAGATAAAGTTCCGGATGATTGGGTAAGAAAGCAGACTTTGGTGAATGCTGAAAGATATATTACCGAAGAATTAAAGGAATACGAAAGTCAGATCCTTGGTGCCGAAGAAAAAATAGGCGTTCTGGAAAATTCGCTGTACAGAAACTTATGTGCGGAAACGATGGTTTATATTGACCAGATCCAGGGAAACTCCAATATCATTGCCCAGCTTGATGTGGCTGCAGGATTGTCTGAACTGGCTGTTGCTGAAAGTTATACAAGACCTGTTTTGAATGATGGGTTTGCTATTGATTTAAAAGAAGCCAGACACCCGATTATTGAGAATGCACTTCCGCTGGGTGAAAAGTATATTCCGAATGATATCTTCCTGGATAAAGATTCCCAGCAGATTATTATGGTGACAGGACCGAACATGGCTGGTAAATCCGCCATTCTGCGTCAGACGGCTATTGTATGCCTGTTGGCTCAGATCGGAAGTTTTGTGCCTGCAAAACACGCTGAGATCGGGATGTTGGATAAAATCTTTACAAGGGTAGGAGCTACAGATAATATCTCTGCAGGTGAATCAACTTTCATGGTAGAAATGAACGAGGCAGCGAATATTTTGAACAATATTTCAGAGCGTAGCCTTATTTTGCTGGACGAAATTGGTCGTGGAACATCCACTTATGACGGGGTTTCTATTGCATGGGCAATTGCAGAATACCTTCATCAGCATCCTACACAATCCAAGACTTTGTTTGCTACGCATTATCATGAACTGAATGAAATGACTGTCAATTTTGAAAGGGTGAAAAACTTCCACGTTTCTATCCAGGAAAATAAAGGAAACATCATTTTCCTGAGAAAACTGGTTCCTGGTGGAAGTGAGCATAGTTTCGGTATTCATGTGGCAAAACTGGCGGGAATGCCTGCGAAAGTGGTTAACAGAGCAAATGAAATTCTTAAAACCCTTGAAGCGAGCAGAACTCAGGGAACCGGAGGTACTTCTGAGAGTATCAAAAGAGTGACAGAGGAAAATATGCAGCTCTCTTTCTTTCAGCTGGATGATCCTGTTCTGGAAAATATCCGTGAAGAACTGACGAAAATAGATATCAATACATTGACCCCGATTGAAGCTTTAATGAAGCTGAATTCAATAAAAAAAATGATTGGAGGGTAATCCAATCATTTTTTTTAATAATGTTAAAAGTTTGATTAGCAGCAATAGCCGTCTTTACCTCTTGGGCCGATAATAAGGAAGTGACTTACTCCTCTTAGTTTACATAGACCTTCTGCGCAGGCTGCTGCACTTCCGTTGATTTCTTTAAGCTCAGCTTTGGTGAGTCTTCTTGTGTTGAGGTTTGAATTTTTCATATTTTCCCTGTTTACATGGTATAAACTTGGTTAACAGCAAAATCCATCCTGCATCCCGGGAACTCCGGAGCGCTCTTCTCCGGTGTGGGGATCTGTACAGCTTATCACTCTTGGACAGATAGGTCTGTTGGCTCCTCCGCTGATCTCTTTAAGCTCACTCTTACTAAGCTTTCTTTTTTGATTCTTTGAATTTTTCATAATAATTTTAATTTGGTAAAAGCTAATTTACACTTTATTTTTATTGATTCAAAATATTGTTATTCAAATTGTTAAGTTGTATTTTTTATAATGCCTTTCTTTCCCTTGAGGAAGCATTGTTCAATAAAAAAGATTGAGGGGCTGCCTCAATCCTTTTTTATTTATCTAATAAGTTTGCTGATATTAGCAGCAGTACCCATTCTTGTCGCCAGCGCCAAGCTGCCATTCTTCAAATTCTCCCATACGGCAGAATCCATCAAAGCATAATCTTCCGCTTCCTTTAATATCTTTCAATTCACTTTTTGTCAATTTTCTTTTTTGAACGTTTGATTTTTTCATGATAATTTAGTTTGATTAGTTTTTAGTAATAATGTTTGATTAACAGCAGAAACCATCTTTTCCTACAAGACCTGGAGTCATTTCACCGGAGTCAGGCATCATGCAGAACCCTCGCAGGCATCGTGGAGGAAGTGCTCCACCATTAATTTCTTTTAATTCGCTTTTGGTAAGCTTTCTCTTTTGAGTGTTTGAATTTTCATGGTATTTTTAGTTTTGATTCTGAGCTAATTTACATTTTATTTTTATTAATTCAACAGTTGGTGAAAGAATATTGTGCAATAAATAGAATTCTTAACAAATTTTAACAAGTTGATTCTCATTGAGAAAGAATGCATTTATTAATTTTGAATATGAAGAATTTAATAAAGATACTAGCTGTATTTATATTTTGTACGGTTTTTAAAGCTCAGCAGACCGAAGTTTCTGTGATAAAATATGACGATCTGGAAAAGCGGATCCAGCAGGAAAAAGATAAATTATTGGTTGTCAACTTTTGGTCAACCACCTGTGGCCCATGTGTAAAAGAACTTCCTCATTTTATGGAAGTGAATGCTGAGTTTAGGAATAATCAGAAATTTAAAATGATTTTGGTTTCACTGGACAGGCTGGCAGATAAAGAAAGAGTATTGAAATTCATTAAAAATAAAAATCTTACTGCTGAAGTTCTTCTGTTGGATGACATCAAAAGAATGAATACCTGGATTCCAAAGTTTGAAAAAGAATGGGATGGAAATATTCCAGTAACGCTGTTCTATAAAAATGGGGTGAAGTTTCACTTCAATGACGGTGAAATGAGCAAGGAAGACCTTGAAAAAACAATTAAAGAAAATCTACAATAAATAATCGATTATGAAAAACCTGAAAATTTTAATGACCGCATTCATCGTTGGACTCGGATTGCTGAGCTTTACGACGACTGATCATGATAGAAACAAAACCCAGAAAGAGAATATTTCTGCAAAAGGCTATGAAGTAGGAGATGAAGCCGCTGATTTTAAACTTAAAAATATAGATGGGAAAATGGTTTCCCTAAGTGATTTTAAAAACGCTAAGGGCTTCATTGTAGTATTTACCTGCAACCATTGTCCTTACGCCAAGAAATACGAAGACAGGATTATTGAGCTGGATAAAAAATATAAATCTCAGGGATATCCCGTCATTGCAATCAATCCAAATGATCCTAATGTACAGCCGGAAGACGGCTATCAGCAGATGATTGAAAGAGCAAAGCAGAAAGGATTTACTTTCCCATATCTGGTAGATGAAGGGCAGAAAATTTATCCGCAGTATGGGGCTACGAAGACACCTCACGTGTTTGTACTGAAGAAAGAAAACGGGAAGAATATCGTGAAATACATTGGTGCTATCGACAATAATTACGATAACCCCAATGATGTATCCGAATATTATGCTCAGGATGCCGTAAATGCTCTGATAAAAGGTGAACCGGTGAAAATGACAAAAACGGTAGCTATCGGATGTACAATTAAAGTAAAGAAATAATATATTTGCTCTTAAAAATAAAATCGGTGTTCCTTGAATACCGATTTTTTATGCCTAATTCCCTTTTGAAATGAAATTACAATTCAGCCTGAAATATCTCCTTCTGACTCTGTTTATTTTTCTTGTAGAAGTATTGATTGCTACCAAACTGAGCCATATTTTCTTCATAAGAGCTTATCTGGGGGATGTTATTGTGGTGATGCTTCTGTATACTTTTGTGAAAAGTTTTGTAAAAGTAAATGACCAGAAATTGATTCTGGGAATTCTGATTTTTTCATTTCTGGTAGAGTTTGCCCAGTATTTCAATATTGCAGAAAAACTAGGCTTCCGTCCTGGAAGCCTGATGTATATTGTTATCGGAAATTCTTTCTCCTGGATTGATAATCTTTGCTATGCTGTAGGCTGTCTGTTGCTCTATTTTTTCGTAAAGATGACAAAAAGTGAAAACTTAACCTCAACTCCTAATCCCTAACGCCTGCAACCTGGCACCTATTACTTATCTTCCAAAACTGTCATACTTATCCTCTGCATACTTGGTAAAGCGGTTCAATAAAGCAACATTTTCCTTTTCCATAGTAGAAAGATCATTGTCTACATTGCTGGAAACAGGAATGTACCAGTCTGTTTGTTCAAAGAAATTTCTGTAGGTTTCTTTTTTGAAAGAATAGCCATGTCTTGCAAATACAGAATTTTTGATGATCTCAAGATCAAGTTTTCTTAAGTTTTTAAGATCCTTTTCCGTCAGTTTCTGCTTAGAGGCATTCAGTTTGAAAATTGCTTCTGAAGCGATACGGTTTTTAGATGTTTTATAGCTTTCTGTCTTTCCTGTTTCTTCATCCGTGTACTTTTCTGTAAACTCCTTAGGATTGGACCAGTCTACCAGATCAGAATCTTTATTCAACATAAAATTAGGGTTGTAAACAAACTCTTTTTTAGTCAGTTTAAGTGTTTTTGAAGGGGCTTTAACACTTGTTTTATCAAAGGCGTTCCACTTTCCGGTTAGGCTGTCTCCTTTCAGTTTTACTTCAAATCTCCCGTCTGTTTTATCATTGCCGGGTTCATCCAGTATAAAAGAGGTTGAAGTCTCATTGAAAACTCCTCTGAATGGGCGCTGATTGCCATTCACAATACTTTGTCCGTAAACGCTGTCTTTGGTAATTCTGTTGATCTTTAAAGAAATTCTTTTGTAATTATCGACATCATATTCCGAGCCATCTGTCTCGTCAACTATCTTTTCCATCCCGGCAAACTCACCGGTATAAATTCCGTAGTATTCTTTGTGAACTTCAGGAATAACTACAGAATCTTTCTTTGCGGTCAGGGAATCTTTCCCTGATTCATTGGCTTTTCCTTCTTTTTTACAGCTTGCCAAAGAAACTGCCAATAAAGAAATCAATGTGTAATTTACAATTTTCATATATGTTTTTTTGTGATTAAATATTCAATAATAAGGATATTGGGAATCCAGCCCAGCCATGCAATGATCTGATACACATCCATAGGATTGGGATGAAATAAATATACAATAATTACTTTCCACATTCTGAGGGTAATTGCAGACAGTGTAAAAGCAAAACTGCGCCACATCCATTGCTTGTGTTCTTTAAACTTTTTGTGTCTCGCCAGCTGATATGCTTTAAAAGTTGAAAACCACCATAAAAAGCCTAAAATGACAAACGACACCTTTGATAAAATACCTCCGTTGGCAAAGATTCCCATATAAATTCCTGATGGCGCCGCAAAAATCAGAATGAGAAAAATATACACTTTCCCCATATTCCGGTGGAAGTTTTTTAATCCAAAATTCCGTCTGAGAATGGCCAGAAACCCTGAAAGAAGAACAAAAATGCTTATATAAACGTGAGTATAGAAAAATGTAAGGTATTCAGGCCTTTCTACTACTTCCGTTTGCTTAATCATCAGGAAACTGACTTCAGGATTAAAAGGAATATATTCTAAGGTGATTTTCAGCATCAGCCAAAAGAAATACCCGAATCCTAAAACTAAAAGGATTTTAAAGAAAGAAGAAATATTTCTTTTGACTGACAGCATCCCGATTATTCAAAATTAATAATGAAAGGAAGATTAAACCAAATCATTACGGTATTCCCCTTATATTCTCCAGGTTTCCATTGGGTTTTCATAGATTTCATCACTCTTTCTACTTCATGATTAAGGGATTCATTGTCTCCGGTTACGATAATTGTTTCAATATAACCTTTAGCATTGACAGAAAATTTTGCTTGTGAACGTGTTCTTCCTTTGGCTCCTTTTATTCGGTTCGTATTTATTTTTTGAGATACCTCCCGCATAAATGCCGAAAGCCCACCGGGATATTCCGCCTGCTTACTTTGTTCAGGAATAAACTTATCTCTGGAATGATCTTCTGTGGGAGATGTTTTGGTTTCCTGCGTTTGTGAGAGGGCGAACCCAAACCCAAGACACAAAATGAATGCTAGTGTTTTTTTCATGGTTAATATTATCGTATTCAGGTTATTTATTTTCAAAGAAATCAATCACTAACTCATTGAATAACTCCGGTTTTTCTTCGGGAACATAATGATTTGCATTTGGGATAATAGCTAATTGTCCTTTTGGGATAGATTCTGCGATTTTTACTGTATGTTCTGTTTTTATAAGATCATTATCACCGGCAATGATCAATGATGGACACTGAATTTTATTCAGGTCTTCATACTTCCATTGAGGATACTTCAAATCCAGATTGAGAAGATCAATAAAGATATCATTTTTATGGTCTTTATTCTCTTGAGTAAGGTTCACGAGCATTGCCTTCATGGATTTTAAATCATTATCTTTGACTCCTTCCGGAAAAATATTGGCTCCTGAACAGGCAATTTTGTCTACCATTTCGGGGTATTTCATTGCCATAGACAGCGCGAGAATTCCTCCGTCACTCCAGCCAAGAATTTTTGTTTTTTTGATGTTCAGCTTCTCTAAAAACTGCTTAAGATCCTCTGTCTGAATATCAAAAGTAAGTTCTTTCGTTTTGTCATACGTAGATCTTCCCCGTTCACGGCAATCGACAATGATCACTTTATATTTTTTAGCAAATGTATCTTTTTGGTTCATAAAGGCACTGATGGATTGGCCATTGCCATGAAGCATAAGAACCGGCTCACCTTCTCCAAAGATTTCATAGTATAATTTGATACCATTAACATCCATAAATTTTCCCTCCGGCATTGCTCCGATAATACCACGACCTTTGATCAACAAAGATTTGTTGCCACTGAATGGTTTGTAATCTGAAGTTGCAATGGTAAAATGTTTTACGTGCTTTATTTTCTGAGAACGGATTCCTTCAAACCACCCATTTGAAGATGCAATCTCTTTTTCAAAACCTGAGTTTTCCAGTGGAATTTCAGTCCATTTTTTTGACTTTCCATCATTGACTTCCAACTTAAAATCGTCAAAATAAAAATCCCCGTTGCTTTGTGCAAAAGCTCCGATATTCATGGTCTTCGCAGATGGATTGATGGTTCCTTTTATTTCGTAGGTTTTCCATTCATGGGTTACCTGGATTCCATAATATTGATTTTCAAAGAAACTGGTAGACTCATCTTTATTATCTATTCTGCACCATAACCCACAATTGGAACCATTATCCTCATTATCTTTTCTGATTTTTGCCGTTATACGGAAGTTCCAGTTAGGTTTATTCTCTATATTGACAGCCTGTGTAAGTGAAGTCCAGTCAGAAATAATTGTTTTTTCCTGACTGTATCCTAAAAAGAACCAGAATAAAAGAAAGAAGGCGAAATTTTTTTTCATGTGTTTAGTTTTTAGTAAAAGTAATATTTTTTATAAGCTGTTGAGATCCTGTGCAATCAGCCATCCCTCACTCCAGCATGCCTGGAAATTGAAACCTCCGGTCACGGCGTCAATATTCAAAACTTCTCCGGCGATATAGAAATTAGGGAGGAGTTTTGAAGACATGTTTTTGAAGTTAATTTCCTTTAAATCAACACCTCCAGCTGTCACAAATTCATCTTTAAAAGTTGATTTTCCGGTCACCTGGAACTTCTTTTTGCAAAGATTTTCTAATATTTTCTGCATTTCTTTTCCGGAAATATTAGCCACCTGTTTGTTGAGGTCAACTTTTGAAATATCTAAAATTTTCTGCCAGAACCTGTTGGTAATATCAAAGATCTTAGACTGCCCGATGGTCTTTTTAGGATTACTTTGTTTAAAATTATGGAAGGATTCCTCCGCTTCGTCCATTTCTATGGAGATAAAATTAACTTCAATTTCAAAGTTATATTTAAGTTTTGCCAGACTTATGGCTTCCCATGCAGAAATTTTCAGAACAGCAGGCCCGGAAAGTCCCCAATGCGTAATAAGTAAAGGTCCGCTTTCTTCAGTTTTGAGTTTAGGAATAGAAATTCCTGCATTTTCAAAGCTTGTTCCCGGAAGATCTTTCAGCAATTCATCTTTAATATTGAAAGTAAAAAGAGAGGGGACAAGGTCTACAATCTTATGTCCCAGATTTTCAACCATTTTCAAAGATTTTGGAGAGCTTCCGGTGGTATATACGATATAATCCGCCTCAAAATCCCCTGAATTGGTTTTTACGATATATTTTTCACTCTGTTTTTCAATCTCTTTTACCGTACATTTTGTTTTTATAGAAACATTTTTCTTTTGCGCTTCGTTCAGAAAAGTATTGATGATCGTCTGAGAAGAATTACTTTCAGGGAAAGTTCTGTTATCATTTTCAATTTTCAACGGAACATTACGCTGGTCAAACCACTCCATCGTATCTCCAGGCTGAAATTTACTGAAAACACTTAGTAGTTCCTTGTTTCCACGAGGATAAAACTGAACAAGTTCTCTTGGATCAAAACATGCGTGAGTCACATTGCAGCGTCCGCCTCCGGAAATTTTAACCTTCTGAAGGACATCAGAGTTCTGTTCTAAAATCGTAATTGTATATTTCTTTTCGTCAAGATTGGATACACAGAAAAAGCCTGCAGCACCGCCTCCGATAATAATGATCTGTTTCATGTATATGTAATCCTATGCGGAAGATTATTTTTTCAAAAGTACAATTTTTATAAACCATCTTATTTGAGTATTTTTGAAGATTATTATTTTATAATACCCAAAAACGATTTTCAAATGATTTTCTACCATAAATTTGAAGTGCGATGGAGCGATCTTGATGCCAACAAGCACTTAGCCAATTCATCATATGTACAATATTGTGCGCAAGCCAGAATGGCTTTTATGACTAAAGAAAAAATGGGGGTTACCCAGCTGAGCAGATGGGGAATTGGTCCTGTGATCCTGCATGAAAGATATTCTTTCTTCAAAGAAATCTACGCAGATCAGATTGTAATTGTAAGTGTGGAAATAGACGGATGTGCAGAAGATTCTTCTATCTACCGTTTCGTACACAAATTCTATACACCGGATGGCATGCACTGCGCCACTGCAGAGGCTACAGGAGTATGGATTGATATGATGCTTAGAAAAATGACGACTCCACCAGATGATGTAGTGGAAGCAATGAATAAATATAAAAGCCCGGAAACGGTTATATTATCGAAAGAAGATTTCAAAAAATTTCCTTTCCACCCACATAATATCGACCCGGCAGAAATTAATATATAAATGATGAATGATGGTTGATCAATGATATACGATGAAAATCTGTGTTCTTGATAATCAACTTTCATTTATCAATGATCACTTATAAACAGAAATTATGTTTGAAGATAAATCACAGGAGCTGACGCCCATTTCAAAACTAGGAGAATTCGGTCTTATTAAGCATTTGACAGAGCATTTTCCGTTATCCAATGAATCTTCGGAACTTGGGGTAGGAGATGATGCAGCAGTTATCAATCCTGATAACAAAAAAGTAGTTCTTACAACAGACGTACTGGCTGAAGGAGTACACTTCAATCTGGGGTATGTGCCGTTGAAGCACTTAGGATATAAAGCTGTCGTGGTAAACCTTAGTGATATTGCAGCAATGAATGCAACGCCTACGCAGATCTTGGTTTCCCTTGCGGTTTCCAACCGTTTTCCGGTAGAAGCTTTAGAAGAAATCTATTCCGGAATTCAGGCTGCCTGCGGAAGATACAAAATTGATCTGATTGGAGGAGATACCACAAGCTCCAATTCAGGGCTGGTAATGAGTATTACCGCTGTAGGAATTGAAAATGAAGAAAATATCGTAAAAAGGAGTGGTGCAAAACCTAATGATCTTCTTGTGGTAACCGGAGATTTGGGTGGTGCTTACATGGGGTTACAGATTCTGGAAAGAGAGCATGCTGTATATCTTGCAGATCCAAATATGCAGCCGGAAATGGAAGGCTACGATTATATCCTGGAAAGACAATTGAAGCCTGAAGCAAGAACAGACGTGAAGGCAATTCTTGAAGAACTGGATATAAAACCAACTTCTATGATTGACATTTCAGATGGCCTGGCTTCAGAAATCCTTCACCTTTCAGATCAGTCAAAAGTAGGCTTCAGATTGTATGAAGAAAAAGTACCATTGGATAATCTTACGATTTCTACCGCTGATGAAATGAATTTGAATCCGGTAATGACTGCTTTAAGCGGTGGTGAAGATTATGAACTTCTGTTCACGATTTCGCCGGATGATTTTGATAAAATTAAAAATCACCCGGATTTTACTATTATAGGACATGCCGTAGAAAAAGAAGAAGGAAACTTTATGGTAGCAAGAGGATCTAACCAGTTGGTAGCATTAACTGCTCAAGGTTGGGATGCCTTTTTAAACCAATAAAACCGAAAAATTATATTTAATTTTAAATATTGTAAGAAAACCGCAGCACTTTTTTTGCTGTGGTTTTTGTTTATCACTGATTATTTTGCAATAAAGTAATGTTTACGCCAGAAAAAGAAATCCCGGTTCACCATCTCACTTCTGAAGAATTTCAGATGAGCACTTTGAGTGCAGCTGGCCCTGAGAATTTTCATGATGTTCACCGGCATAATTTTTTTGAAATCATCTGGTTCAGGAGCGTGTATGAAAACAGCCGTTTAGAACTGGATTTTGAAAGCTATCAACTTGAGAATAATCAGATCTGTATCATTGCACCGGGACAGGCATTCAACATGAAACTGGAAGGAGAAGAGGGATATGCAATGGCCATAAGCAGGGAAATTTTTAATGAAGCCTGTGATATAGAATCGGTACTTACAGGAGGTGAGCTTCCCTTTTTTTTAAATCCGAAGAATGAAAAAACCTGCAGTACACTCATATCACTGATTGAGCAGGAATATAAAGCTGCATCAAGGACGGAACTCTTAAAGACATATCTGAAAGCATTCTGTATCATCATCGGAGAGCAAATTCATCCTCAGGAACCTTTATTGAATGACCGTCAACGCATTCAGGAACTGGTGGGGCTTATTGAGAGGCATTATATAGTGCACAGAGAAACAGGTTTCTACGCTGGTCAATTAAAGATAAGTACACACCACCTTAATGATATTGTGCGCCTTTTGAGAGGAACAACAGTCAAAAAAATGATTTCCCAGCGTCTTATCCTGGAAGCCAAAAGAGAACTTAGCTTTGGAGCTCTTACGGTGAAGGAAATTGCTTTTAAACTCGGTTTTAATGATGCTTCATATTTTTCAAGGTTTTTCAAGAAACATACTAACCAAAATCCTGACAGCTTTAAGAATAATGAAAAAAGATAATCCTCAATATTTACTATAATGATTGGCTTAAATTAATATTTTTCATTTATTTTTTTATTTAAATCTTCAGTTTGTCCTATACTTCCTTCAGTTCTTTTATTGAAATATGACGCTTTTTAAAGCAACTTTGCAGCTGAAAAACCGCCTGTGAAGGCTTATATTATTTATGAAGAAGAATTTGAATATTGTAGTGTTTATTTTGGCACTGCTCAACACCTTGGAGTCGCTAAGTATAGATCTTTATCTTCCCGCTTTCCCAAGTATGGCTAAAATCTTTAATACCGATATCGGCCATATCCAGATATCCATTTCGGTGTTCTTTGCCGGATTTGCTTTCGGACAATTATTATGGGGACCTTTATCAGACAAAAAAGGAAGAAAACCCATGTTGTATTGCGGGCTTTTACTTTTTATTATAGGTGCTACGGCCATCTATTTTACCTCAGATATTTATGTGTTATGGGCAATGCGTTTCTTGCAGGCGTTCGGAGGAAGTGCGGGCATTGTAATTGGCAGAGCGATCATTATTGATCTTTACGATAAACAAAAATCGGTAACCATCTTTTCCCAGCAGTCTCAGATCAGTGGTATCGCTCCCATTGTGGCTCCGTTACTGGGAAGTGTTTTCCTTAAATTCTGGGGTTGGAACAGTTCTTTTGCCTTTTTATGTATCATGGGACTGATTACTTTTTTCATGGTATACAAATATGTACCGGAAACCAATAGTAGAATCAATCTTCCTGACGAAGAACTGATGAATGAAAAAGGATTAAAAGATCAGCTGAAAATGATCATTTCCAACAAAGATTTTATCAACAGTACGATGGTGGGAAGTATTGCGTTTGCATCCCTTATTATTTACATTTCAAATGCACCGTTTCTATTCATGGAGATCCATGGGTTTTCAAGCAGTACATTTAGTTTTATATTTGCTTTTAATTCCCTGGCCTTGATAACGGCGGCTTATATTACCCCAAAACTGATCAAAAGAATAAGTAATTCAGCACTGCTATTTACAGCTACTATTGTATTATTCGTGGTATGTTCCCTTCATATTCTGATTGCTGCTGAAAATGTTTCTGTAGCCCTGGAAATTGCAATGCTTTATCTGTCGTTACTGGCTATCGGTATTTTATTTCCTATCACGTCAGCTCATGCACTTTCTCCATTTAAAGAAGGAAGAGGAACAGCAGCGGCTTTACTTGGATTCATGCAGCTGATGGTTACCTTCTTAATTTCAGGACTGATAGGCCTTTTAGAAGCAGACTCTATCATCCCGATGGTGGTAACGCGTTCCGCAATGGCATTAATCGCGGTTGGGTTTGGGTACCGTATTTTTAAAGCTCAAAAAGTAACAGCTTAAATACCTGTTTTCATATACACAGAATAGTATACTGAAAAATTAATCCTCTTATTTGATCCTGTTGTCATACGATCCGGACACTTAATCAAGTAATTTTTGTGAAAAATAACCAAAGGGTTCTCTTTGCATAAAATTTAAAATATGAAAAGAACCCTTTCGACGGTTTTATGTTGTTTATTGCCACTAGGATATTGGGTAAATGCACAATCCGGAATCTCTGCAGAACTGAAAACAGAATATATTCCGGGCTCCAATTATATCCGCCCTGAAGACAGCACAAAGACGAATTCTAAAAGTGATTTTAAAAGAATAGATCTTAACCTGAGTATTCCGTTATCCGTAAAAAAAGATACTGATGGGAAAGTAAGATCGTGGTCTATGCTGCTGAGCGGATCTTACGCAAAGATGACCCACAAAAATTACGAAACCCAGTTATTTCCGAATGAGATGCTGAATGCGCAGGTGGGAATACAGCATATGAGACCTTTAGGTAAAAAGTGGAGTATGATGCTGAATGCATCTGTGGGAGTGTATACAGACCTGGAAAGAGTTAATTTTGATGATGTGCTGGGGCAGGGAGGAATTTTGTTTATCAGACATTTTAATCCTAATCTTTCATTGGGAGGAGGACCGGTGCTTACCACGGCTTTTGGAGTTCCTATGATTTTACCATGGATTTATTTTGACTGGAAAACCAACGGAAAAATTAAATTCAACATCAATTTCCCGCAAGGTATGGAAGCCGGGTATCTGTTTTCAGACAAATTTGCTTTAAAAGCTGTTGTAGATCTTAACGGGATGACGGCGGAGAGAAATGTAGGCGGAAAATCTATGCTGCTGGGGTATCAGCAGATCACTGCAGGACTCAGACCTGAATTGAAAATCAATGATAAACTTACGTTACGTGTCACAGGTGGAACGGCAATACTGAGAAGTTTCAGCGAAAACGACAGGAAAATCAGCAGCATTTTCAGAGACAAAAAAATAGCGGATCCAAGGTTTGCAAGTACATTCTACGCTGCAGTATCACTGCGCTGGAATCTGCCATAAATACTAAAAGGAAGGCGTATAAAATTTTATACGCCTTCCTTTTTTATGATAAGTTATTTATTTACTTGCTGATCAGTTTCTTATACACTACCTGATTAAGCAGTTCTTCTTTTCGGGTACGGGAAATAGGAAGCTCAATTTTATTAATGAAAAGCCGTCCTCCGGAGATCATATCGATATGGGTGATATTGATGAGGTAAGATTTGTGAATCCTGAAAAAATGATCTGAAGGAAGGGATTCTTCAATCGCTTTCATCGTCTGATGAATAACCAGTGACTTGTCTTTAAAATGAAGTTTCGTGTAATTCTGCATACTTTCAATGTACAGAATATCTACCCAGGAAACCTTAATAAAGGAGTCAGACTGCCTTACATACAGAAACGGATCATCAAGAGACGTATTCTTTTTTAATTTTTCACTGATGATAAACTGTTGCTGGGCCTTGTTTACAGCCTGATAAAAACGGTTAAAAGCAATGGGTTTTAAAAGATAATCCACAACCTGCAAACGAAATCCTTCCAAAGCATATTCAGAATAGGCCGTGGTAAGGATGCATAAAGGTGGATTTTCCAGCTGTTCCAGAAATTCCAGACCGGTAAGATAGGGCATGTTGATATCCAGAAAAAGAAGATCTATTTTGCTTTCCTTTACTTTGGCATCTGCTTCCAGTGCGGTGGCACAGGTTCCTTCAACTGATAAAAAATCAATTTGACCAGCCAGTTCTTTAAGATGGAATCTTGCAAGAGGTTCATCATCTATAATCAGGCATTTCATTTTTGGAATATTAGAGCTCATGATGGTCAGATAGTGTTAGTAGTAAAGTTATTTTAAAGATATGATCATTCGTTTCAATTTTCAGATCGTGGGAGTCAGGATATTGCAGCTTTAAACGTTTTTTTACATTTTGAAGGCCAATTCCGCCCGCTCCGTCTTTCTTTTTGTAAGTTGTCATATCAGAATAGGAATTTTCAACATAGAAATAGAGGTGGTTGTCTTTTTCTTTACAGGAGATTTTCACATACCCTTTATGCCCGGGAAGCCTGCAGACATACTTAAAGGCATTTTCGATAAAAGGAACCAGAAGCAAAGGAGCAATAAAAGCTTTTCTGTTATCCACTTCCCATGAAGCCTTTACATCCAGTTCATTTCCCCATCTCAGTTTTTCTACCTCAACAAGATTCTGAAGATATTCAATCTCTTTATCTAAATGAACCAGAGGCTGATTGCAATGATATAGCTGATACCTCAGAATATCCGAAAATTTCATCAGTAAAAAATCAGCAAGCTGGGTATCCGTTTTCATCAGAATATGGATATGATTCAGGATATTGAATACCACATGCGGATTGATCTGATCCTGCAGAAGTTTAAGCTGGTTTTCCAGATGTGCCTGCTGAAGAAGAATATGATCACGCTCTATTCTTCCGTGTTCATTATAAAATTTTACCCCACATGCTGCTCCATTAATCAGAAATGAGGCAGGCAGAGACATATAAAAACCCTTCCACAAAAAAGGCAACTGATCTATAAAGTTTTCCGGAAGCTGATCTTTAGGCTCCACTTCAAGATAGGTGAATATAACGGAGAAAACCAGACTAAGCAGGAAAATAACGATTATCAACTGTATCAGAAACCGTTTCATTTTCTTTTCCCGAAGAGCTTTCGGAAGAAGCTTATTGGTTAAAAAATGAGTAAATGTAAACGAGAATGCTGCAATAATCGCAGCCTGGATCATCGCAAGATAAGTTTCTGTGGTACTCTGGAAATTAAACCACAATACAATAGCCAATACAAGCCAGAAAATAAAAGTAAATATGTATTCTTTAAAAACAAAAGATTTTGTCATGGAATAAGAAATAATTTGATAAAAAAATTAGAAACTGCAGGGAAAACAGTTTCTAATGGGTAAAGATAATTTAAGTTTTTTAGAACAGGAAATAACCTATTCCGAGGGAAAAACTGTGGGGTTTGGACTTAAACTCTTTACTGATACTGGAAAGACCTGTTTCATATCTAAGATCTACCGTGAAGTTTTTATAATCTACCCCAATCCCCCCTGTAATTCCAATATTGGATTTGTCGAACTTTTTAAAACCTTCCTGCAAAGCCTTGGAAGAAGATAAATTATTATTAAAGGCATAGCTGTAAACACCCCCGGCAAATGCTCTTACATTAAAATCATCGGTTTTAATGAATTTATATCCTACTACTACAGGAATATCAATAGCGTTCCAGGAAAGTTTTGAAGAGCTTCCGTCTTGGGAGGTGTATGATGTCTTCCTTTTGTTGAACAGAGCTTCTCCCTGTACATATAGCTTTCCGAGATCTACTCTTGTCATTACTCCTGCCTGATAGCCTAGCCCGTATTTCCCTTCCAAGGAAGAAGATGCCGTTGATGTTTTTGTAAAATTTGTTCCTCCCTTGACCCCGATGTGAAAAGCCGGTGTCTGCTGTGCTTTTGTTTCTACGGTGCAAAAAATGCATAATAACAGAGAACTCAGAGCTAAAAATTGCTGCTTCATAATTAATTGTGTTAAAAATCTGATGCAAAACAACAATGATGAAGGGCAGTATGAAATTTTATTTGATGAATGGCAGAGATGCTTGGACCAAGACCCGTTTCCGGATGAAAATAAAAAACCGGAAGTATTACTACTCCCGGTTTCTGTTTATTAATAAGGCTGCTCTTCACAAATGGAAGGAGGATTACATCCACCGCCGCCTGGATTTCCGCCACCACCTACAGCGATACATTGTCCGGGATTTCCGTCTTCATACATTTCGCATGCATATCCCCAGGCACACTGGCAGTCGTCCTGACAATTATAAGAGTTGCCTCCCATATGACAGCCGTCTATTCCGCTGCCCAGAATTGTAGATAAGTCTTTTCTCAAAAGTTTTTTGATTTTTTTCATGGTTCAATTTGGTATTAAATGTTATCGTTTAATTTGTATATCCTTGTAAATATAGTAAAATTGTCTTAATGGATTGTAAATGAATTATATATAGATTATATACAAAAAGAAGCCTTTTTCAAGAATGGCTTCCTTATGATGTAAAATATTCTGTTTTAGAAGCTGAAATTCTTTTGGTACAGCATATATTCTTTTTGGAACAGAGGAATGGTGCCTTCATATCTGAGAGGAGCTATTCCAAAACCATAAAACATATCAGCCTGGATTTTACCTTTTACAGAAATAACCCCTTTCCTTTCAGGAACAAATGTCAATCCTAAAGATGAAAGGGCAGAAGCTCTTCCTCTTAATCCGGAATTGGCGATAGGAATAGAAATAAACATCAGTCCTACAGCTCCTTTTGCTTCCAGGCCTGCTTCAGCAGATAAGTTTCCTTCTGCACTGGTGATGGCAGGTTCTGATTTCTTTTGAAGATTAATATTAATCGCCGGATTTTTACTTACAAGAAAGTTAGCATTTCCTTCAAGATCCAGAAGTTGTGCCTGTACTTTTCCTGTAGCCTGTACTCCAAGGAAGGGACCAGCAGAAAGAGTAGGACTTAAAATCAGTCCTGTAGGTCCTAAAACGATTGGAACAATAGGAATATTCAGGTAGTCTGTAGTACTTGCCGTATAGCCCAGACTTCCCACAATACTCGCAGTGCTCTGAAGCTTGATGTCATCCATAATGAGGTTAACATAGAAGTTGGATAAGTGTCCCCATGAGAATGTGATATTATAATCAATCTTTGGAGTAAATCCTCCTTGTACATTTACAGTGGATGTACCTGCTGAAGATAGAGGAAATGAAAAGGTTTTATTGAAATTATAACGGTTGAAAGTAATTAATTTCTGGTTTTGAATATTTTTTGCTTCGATAGAAAGTATTTTTTGGTTGATTTGCTCAGAGACCATACCTTCTACAGGGATGTAATTAACCATTCTTCCATCAATATTAACGGGAGCTTTACCGGATGGATCATACACTCCGCTCAGTGTTCCGCTATAGATAAATTCTTCAAGTTTTGCACTGGAAGTTTGCACTTTAAATTGGTTATTCAATTTTGAAACAGCGCTTACTTTTGAAAGAATGGTGTTCACCTGATCGCCTTCTATTTTAGTCCCTACAATAACGGTTCCTACCGAAATACTGTCTGTTTGCGGGGTCATACGGCTAAATGTGATTTCTCCTTCATTATGGGTAGAAATTGCATTGACCGATTCATCATTCAGAATAATAACATTCTTCTGTAAAGTCAGATTTCCCAAAGTCTTCATTTGAACAGACTCTGCGGGTTTTTCAGCAGGCAGATCGGCAGGATCATCCTGAGAACAAGACGTTAAAAGAAACAAACAGAAAATAGATAAAAGAAAAGTAAAGTAAAAATTTCTGTTGATTTTGAAGTGGTTAGATTTCATTTTCATATACAGTGATTTTAAATTTTATCTAAATTAGGTGAATTATTTAATACATACAAAAGAATAATGTTAAATTAGTATCAATAACATAATGAATTCAATGATGTTTTTTTAATATAGAAAAGAAAAACCCGCTATCACTGTAGCGGGTTCTGTGTATTATTTTTTAAAAGTCAATGTTAAAGGAACAGAAACATTTGACGAGACTGGTTTTCCTTTGTCTTCTGCCGGTTTCCACTTGCCTTTATCTTCCATACGGTAAAAAGCCGCTTCAATAAATGCATTTACATCTTCATTATTTCCTTTTACATTAGGATCCAGAGCATTTCCTTTAGAATCAACAACAAAAGTGATTGTTGCTTTGTAGGTATCCGGAGAAAAGTTTAAAAAATCAAGTTCCACAGCTTCATATAATAATTTTTGAAAGCCTGCTTTGCCTTTATCATATTCAGCTTCTTTAGTGACTTTTACTTTTGACGGAGGATCTGCAGCGATCATTTTCTGATCTTCAAGAGAAGCTTTATCCAAAGCATCTTTGTAAGCCGCTATCTTATCTTCTGTCAAAAGCCATTCTTTCTTCGTTCTTAAATCATTAGGCTTAGGATATTTGTTATACAGAGCCGTTTTCTTTCTTTCATAGCGTGAATCTGCCCTTTGAAATTCAGAAATCTGGGCACTGCCGAAAATAAAAGTGAAAATGAATGCTGATGCTAAGACCTTTTTCATGATTTATTAAGCTTTTACAATATTAATAATTACTTCAGTTGCTTTTTCCATACTTTCCAGAGCTACATATTCGTATGGTCCGTGGAAGTTGATTCCTCCTGCGAAAATATTCGGGCATGGAAGTCCCATATAAGAAAGCTGAGCACCATCCGTTCCACCTCTGATTGCTTTAATCTTAGGTTCAATACCAGCTTCAGTCATTGCTTTTGCGGCAAGATCTACAATATGCATTTTGCCTTCAAACTGCTGCTTCATGTTTCTGTATTGCTCTTTGATCTCCACTTCAGCAGTTCCTTCACCATGCTTTTGATTGAATTCAGCGATTTTCCCTTCCATGAATTTCTTTCTGGCTTCAAATTTATCTGCATCATGATCACGGATAATGTATTGAAGTTTAGCCTCAGAAATATCTGCCGTGATATCCATTAAATGGTAGAATCCGTCAAAACCTTTTGTTGTTGAAGGCGTTTCGTTAGCCGGAAGCATTTGAGCAAACTCAGCCGCTAAAAGCGCTGCATTGATCATTTTTCCGTAAGCATAACCCGGGTGAACGCTCAATCCGTGGATTTTTACCACAGCTCCCGCCGCATTAAAGTTTTCATACTCCAATTCTCCAACTTCTCCACCGTCCATGGTGTAAGCCCATTCTGCGCCAAATTTAGCTACATCAAATTTATGTGCTCCTCTTCCGATCTCTTCATCCGGAGTAAATCCGATAGCAATTCTTCCGTGTTTGATCTCAGGGTGAGCGATAAGGTATTCCGCTGCCGTTACAATCTCTGCACAACCCGCTTTATCATCAGCACCAAGAAGCGTATTACCGTCAGTAGTAATTAACGTCTGTCCAATATATTTTTTTAAACTTTCAAATCTTGAAGGGGATAATGTGAATCCCGTAGTCTGGTTCAAAAGAAGATCATTTCCGTCATAATTTTCCCAAACCTGAGGCTTTACATTTTCTCCACTGAAGTCCGGTGAAGTATCATAGTGTGAAATAAATCCGATGGTAGGTCTGTCATCATTTTCAAGGTTAGAAGGAACATATCCCATAATATAACCATGCTCATCAATTGAAACATTTTCCAGACCGATGGTTTTCAGCTCTTCAGTAATGTAATTGGCAATATCCCACTGGCGAGGAGTAGAAGGTGTTGTTTCGCTCTCTGCATCGCTGGTTGAATATATTTTTACATAGCTAAGAAAACGGTTCAGTAATTTTTCTTTCCACAATGGGTTGAATTCTATTGTACTCATCAGATAATCATAAATTTTAACAAAGTTAGCAAATTTGATGCTGAGAATACGTTATTTGCGATTTAATATCAGTTATTGAAATTATTAATCAGAGATAAAACTTTGAAAATCAAAATAATGTTAGCTTTGTATGTACAGTATACTAAGTAGTTTAGTTTTATTATATTTGAGAAAATCAAAAAGTAACAATGTTTCTTACCGAATGTCCTAGAGATGCCATGCAGGGATGGGGAGAATTTATCCCTACCGATAAAAAAATAGATTATATCAACTCCTTGATGGATGTTGGCTTTGATGTATTGGATTGTCTGAGTTTTGTTTCTCCGAAAGCAATTCCACAGATGGCTGATTCTGATGAGGTAGCCGAAAATATAGACAAATCACGCTCCAAAACTAAAGTTTCCGCAATTATCGGCAATTACAGAGGTGCTGAAAAAGCATTGAAACACCAGTCAGTGGATATTCTTGGTTTTCCGTTTTCTATTTCCGAAACTTTTCAGCACAGAAATACCAATAAAAGTCAGGAGGAAGCTTTTGATGAAATCATTAAAATGCTTGAACTGGTAAAAAGTGAAGGGAAACAACTTAATATCTATTTCTCTATGGCTTTTGGAAATCCATATGGTGAAATGTGGAAGTGGGAAGATGTTGACCAGTGGGCACAGAGATTTTCAGATATCGGAGTGAAAGATATTTTATTGTCAGATACTACCGGAGTGGCAACTCCCGAAACGATTGCTCTTTTGTTTGAAAAAATACCTTCAAAATACCCTGAAATTAACTTCGGAGGACACTTTCATAACCGTTATGAAGATTCTTATTCAAAATTAAAAGCGGCTTATGATAAAGGTTGCAGAAGATTTGACAGTGCCATCAAAGGTATCGGAGGATGCCCTATGGCTAAAGATGATCTTGTAGGAAATATGCCAACTGAACAGGTGATCAATTTTATGAGCGTTGAAAAAGCAGAACATAAGCTGAATCTCCTGAACTTTGAAAGCTCTTACAATAAAGCAAAGGATATTTTTCATTTTTAAGAATAAATCTCACAGAGAAAAAGAGGTCTGCTCAAATTTCAAAATATGTGAGAAAAACATATTAATAGGAGCAGGCTTTAGCCCGCTTTACTATATTAAAATACAATTGGCTTCAGCCAAAACATATTAATCTTAAACCCAAAATCAACAAAATGTCTCCAATTATCTCTCCATCCGATTTAAAAAACCTTCCGACAGAAAATCTTGTCATTCTTGATGCAAGAACCGGAAAAGATGTAAAGCAGAATTACTTTGAAAAACATATTAAAGGAGCAAGATTCATTGATCTGGATAAAGATTTGGCTGAAATAGGAGAGAATGCAGCTTTGGGTGGCAGACATCCGCTTCCTTCCGTAGAAAAGTTTGCTGAGACACTTTCAGGTTTTGGAATCGCTGAAAACTCTCACATCATTGTGTATGATGATAAAAATGCTTCAAATGCAGCGGCAAGAGCCTGGTGGATGTTAAGATCTTTCGGATTAAAAAAAGTTCAGGTTCTTGATGGTGGAATGCAGGCTGCAGAAAAAAACGAACTGGAATTTTCTTCAGGAGAAGAGATATTTGATAAAGCTTCTTTAATAAAAAAGGATCGATGGCTTCTTCCAGTTCCCAGTTTGGAAGTTGTTGAAAATGAACTTAAAAACGATTCTTCAACTGTTGTTGATGTAAGAGATGCCTATCGTTATAAAGGTGAATCTGAACCGATTGATCTTGTTGCCGGGCATATTCCGGGAGCAATCAATATTCCTTTTTCTGAAAATCTTGACGAGAACGGAAATTTCCTGAGTCCGGAAATTTTAAAAGAAAAATACAGCCAGTTATTAGAGGGGAAACCTGAGCATCTGATCATTCACTGTGGTTCAGGTGTTACTGCATGTCATACGATCTTAGCGCTGGATTATGCAGGGTTCCCGATGCCGGATCTGTATGTAGGCTCTTGGAGCGAATGGAGCAGGAGAGAAGGAAAAGAAATAGCAAAAGAATTATAGTTATAGAAAATAAAAAAGGATGTCCGATAAGACATCCTTTTTTATGGGTACATGTTATGTTGTACTTATTTTTTACTCAAGTGAAACAGAGAAATAATGATGAAACCGATTCCTGTGATAAAAGGAGGCTGTGCTTTCATCTGAGCTCCTAAATAGAGCATATAAATACCGAGAAAAGCAAGAACTATCGCTCCAATTTTCTTTGCCATTATTTCCTGAGTTATAGCATTCCTAATTCAAACTTCGCCTCTTCACTCATCATGTCCTTATTCCAGCTCGGTTCGAAGGTAAGTTCTAAATCTACACTATTAACATGTTCTACTTCAGCCACTTTATCCTTTACTTCCTGAGGAAGAGTTTCTGCAACAGGGCAATTGGGAGTAGTAAGGGTCATTATAATTTTTACGTCAGC
Organism: Chryseobacterium sp. S90; assembly: GCF_047444895.1. Classification (NCBI taxonomy): domain Bacteria; kingdom Pseudomonadati; phylum Bacteroidota; class Flavobacteriia; order Flavobacteriales; family Weeksellaceae; genus Chryseobacterium; species Chryseobacterium sp. S90. The sequence continues at coordinate 47,659 of NZ_JBLGCX010000004.1, forward strand.
ATCATCGGAGATCTGAACATCGTAAATCAGTCCTAATTCGTAAATATCTACCGGAATTTCGGGGTCATATACGGTTTTCAGTACACCAATGATTTCCTCACCAATGTCAGCAATTTGATCGTCTGTAAATTTCATTTTTTAATCTAGATTGATATTCCTTTTCAACAAATCTTCCTGACGCATGCGCCGGAAAATATTTGCCAAAGTTAAGACATCTTTTTCACAATAGTCTACAATTCTCTGCAAGTCTTTTTCTATGTAGTAAATTGATGAAACCATTGAGCCGTCAATATCATCTTTCGGGGTGGGAATTCCAAAGACATGAGCCAGTAATTCCAGTGATACAAAACTTTTATAATCCCCAAACTTCCACAGTTCCATCGTATCTATGTGAGGAACCTCCCAGGGTTTCTTTCCAAACATCTGAAACGGAGCCGGCGGAAGGATCCCGTTGATAAGATATCGTCTGGCAATCCATGGGAAATCAAATTCCTTTCCATTATGAGCACAGAGAATAACATTGTGAAGCCTTGGACTGTTGAAGATTTCGCCAAATTCCTGAAGCATTTTCTTTTCATCGTGCCCGGAAAAGCTTTTTATTTTAAGAGTTTCATTCTTTTCAAGCATTCCGATGGAGATACAGATGATTTTTCCAAACTCGGCCATAATACCGGCCCTGTCATAAAACTCTTCTGCGGAGATGTCTTCTTTTCTTTGAAATTTGGTCTTTTTATCCCACAGATATTGCTCTGTTTCAGATAAGTTGTCCCAGGATTCTGCCTGTGGAACGGTCTCAATATCAAGGAATAAAACTCTTTCTAAAGGGATGTTTTGTATCATATGTGTTTTATTTGCTGTCTATCCTACCTGCATTCCATTTTTTGTAGGTAATGAAGGGGCTAAAAGAGTGACATCTTTTTTGTCTTCACCATATAATCCCAATACCAGGCACTCACTGAAGAAGTTGGCGATCTGTTTTTTAGGGAAATTGACTACCGCTAAGATCTGCTTTCCGATAAGTTCATCTTTTTCATAAAGAGAGGTTATTTGTGCAGAGGATTTTCTGATTCCTAAATCTCCAAAGTCTATTTCCAGCTGATAAGATGGGTTTCTGGCCTTTTCAAAATCATTTACTGAAAGGATAGTCCCACATCTGATATCTATTTTTTCAAAATCAGCCCAGGTGATATCTGGTTTTATTGTCATGGTAATTCGTTGATTAAATGTTCTACTTCTGTTTTCTGTTCTGCATATTTTTGTTGTAGTTCTGAACCTTCACCCATTCTTCTGTAATATTCCAAGGCTTTTCCCCCAAAGAATTTTTTATGGAAATCCGAAACCTCGGGAATCTGTGGAAAGACTTTATGAAAAAGCATTTCATAATAGGCCTGGAATTCTCTTTCATTTTTGTCTTCAATTACATGCCCAGGGGCTTTCTGTCTTACATGAAGCATTTCATGAGCCACCATATTAAGGACAAGGTTCAGGTCAAAATCAAATAAATTTCGTGGGATCATGACTGTTTGCGGTCCTCCCAATTCACCTTCTGCGGTAAGAAGCATCGAGGTAGGAGAAAGTTCTTCTCTGAAGCCAAACCCTGCAAAGTTTTCATGCTCCAGATCAAAAGAATGGATCAGATATTTTGCTGCATCCAGAATCTGATCATGTTCTTTATAAGCTTCAAGGTGTAAGTTGATCTGTTCGAAATTCATCTGAAGTATGTTTTAAACAAATGTATTAAAATATTGAGAATACTAAGGCTGATTACTTAAAAATGCTTTAAAATTGGAAGAAATTTAGGATAAAAACAATTATTAGAATTAGTCATATCCTTTTAGACGTATTTAATCATAAATAAAAAAGCCCACCCCAAAAGGCAGGCTATAGATTTAAACTAAAAAAAATAAATTAAGGATGTTCATTTCTCGCTCTGATGACCAGATTAACTAAATCTGAGCCGCCACTTGCAAAATTATCACTTGGATTATGCGCGCTTTGAGTAGCTACAGCATACGGAGAGCCGTCCCAATATCCCCAAAAAGGACCTCCGCTTTGTCCAGGCCAGATATCTGCTTTATGGCTCATGCTTTCGTTGTCATCGGCACTCCAGAAATCTCCATCCAGTGCGATACCTGTTTGGTACGTTGGTCTTTGTGTCCCTGTAAGGTCTCCCGGGTATCCTGCGTGAGTCCAGTAAGCTCCTCCATCCCATGAATCAGAATATGATTTTGATCCTAACCAGCCTGTGCTGTTTCCGATAGGTCTGTCTAATACAATCACTACATAATCGTATTGTATCTCTGTTGAATCAATAGATGGGCCTGCCACTTTATATTTGTAATAAGTCAATGTTCCCCAGGCCGTTCCGTAAGGAGCGCTTCCGTTGTAATACATAGGTGTAAACTTCAGCCATCCTGTAGTGTTATTAGGTTGCCAGTCAACAATGTGAGAACAGGTAAGAAGGTGTCTTGGTCCGATCATTACACCGCTTCCTGAGCCTAAAGAACTTTCCACTCTGCCAACACATCTCCATGGATAGGCGGTAGAATTATATACTTTTCTCTGATCTGCTCCAAAAATAGTTCTTGCATTTTCCGGCGTCAGGAAAGAATCTCTGTCAATGAATTTTGGTTTACGGTCTCTTTTCGGTTCAAGTTTTGGATTGTATTCAAAATCAGCATGGGTAGGATAGAAATGATCAGTTTCCAGAGCTCGGATTTCCGCTGTTTTTTCATCCATAGGCATTCCTATTGTTTTCATCCCTTTCGGAAAAGTTCTTCCGTTGATGGTTTCCATAGCGGGAGCCTGCTTAAATAATTTTTCAACTGCTTCTGGTTTTTCAGTTGATTTTGCTTTAACAGTTCTAAGTCTTAAAACTTCTTCTGCTGTCATTGGGTTGTTGTTTTCGATTTTTGACATGATTATTATTTTTAATCTAGTGTTTTCCTACTCTTTTAATGGCTTTTCGGATTCCGCCTCTAATAATGATATGATTAAGTGAATATTTTTTGTGAAAATTCTGCAGTGATGCTTTCTGTCTGATTGATTTGCGCTGCTCCCATAGCTGCCAATGCAATAGCAACCTGTTTATCAAGTGTTTTTCTAACAATATTCCCATTGGTTGCACGTAATATTTTGCAGAAATGATAGGTGAAATATCCCCGTATCTGCCCGCTGATATTCCCTTCCATAGAAACCTGATTGTCTTTAGCTGCAGCCCATAAAGTATGATTCATTCCGGCCACAGGAACAAGAGCTTTAGTAAGAACAGTTGATTTTTTTGAACTTTTAGAAGTTTCCATTTCACTGGCATACGTCAGGTAAAATTCATCTTCCAGCATTGGTGGAATATAACGGGCGGTTTCGTTGAGAAGATCCGCTTCCAGTCCCAGATCCATTTTTCGGGTTCCTGTTCCGGAATAACAGCAGTCGAAGATCACTTCCATATTGACTCCCGCTTTCAGTTTGCTGAGAACTGTTTTAAAATCATCATCGCGAATAACACCGTTATTGGCATAATCATGTGGACAAATAGCTTCGTCCAGACCATCCAGTTCCAGATCCGATCCGATATTAGCCACTCTGGTTCCGTGTCCCGAATAATAAAAAACAAGAGAATCTCCTTTTACACTTGTGCTGATCATGGATTTCAGATAGTTTAATATATTCGCTCTTGTGGCATTCTGATTGGTCAGGATTTTAATCTTTGCCGGGCTAAAACCACAAATAACCAATGTATTTGCCATATCTCTTGCATCATTTACACAGCCATTAAGATCCGGACCTCCGTATCCGATGGGTGCATAATCATTAATACCTACGATAAGTGCTTTTTTCATTGTATTAGTTTTAAAAATATTCCCTACTCTGTTTCGGCTTTTCGGGTTCTGCCTTTCTGTTTTTTTTTATGACAAAATTCCTTTATTCTGCAGGACGAAAACAGAGGAGAAAACCGTATTTTGAAAAAGGTAAAACACCTTTTTGTCTGTTTGTGAGGTTGTTATGAATGAAAAATCCGGCAGCTTGAAAAGCTGCCGGATACGTAAATAGAATGTAAAGATGTTTATTTTATAGTATAAGAAATAAGATTAAAAATGAGAATATTCAATCAACAAAGATCATGTTTTAAGGCAAAAAGTACCAGACCTGCTCTGTTTTTTATATCCAGTTTTACAAAAACCGAATCTCTGTAGCCATCTATAGTTTTCGGACTCAGGCACATTTTGTCGGCAATCTCTTTATAGGTAAGTTCACTGCAAGCCCACTTTATAAACTCTTTCTCTCTGTCTTTCAGTTCAGAAAGAAGAGAAGCGTTTTTCATTTCTTCTGTTTTTACTTTCAATAATTTCTGGGCAACAAAATCAGTATAGAAACTCCCTTTTTCAAATACAGTTTCTATGGCCTGGAAAAGGATAGAAGGCTGCATATCTTTCAGTAAATACCCTTTAGCACCTGCCTTAAGCATTCTGATAAGAACTTTTTCATCATCATCCATGGTAAGGGCAATGACTTTGATATCGGGGTAATGTTCGGTAAGCCATTCTGTAGTTTCTATACCATTTTTATAAGGCATATTAACATCCATCAGGACTACGGCGGGTAATTCAGAAGCTTTTTCCACACCTGCAATAAATTCTTCTCCGTTGGGATGATTCATAATGACCCGATATTGAGTGTTTTCTGTGATCATATTTTCCAAGGCTTTGGAAATTAAAGTATGATCATCAACGATCGCTATGGGAATAGTTTTCATAATAAATTTTTATGATAGGTTATCAGAGTTTGTGTTCCTTTATTTAATTCTGAATGTATAGAAAGTTCGGCATGAATCAGTTTTGCTCTCAGTTCCATGTTTTTTAATCCTGAGCCATCCTGAATAATGCTTGTATCAAAGCCTTTTCCGTTATCGGAAATGCTGATGTGTAATTTTTCACAGTCATCTTCCATTTGTATGGTAACATTTTTGGCTTTGGAGTGTTTTAGAATATTGTTGATGCTTTCCTGGATAATTCTGAAGAGAATCAACCCATGTTTTGGGGAAATATCAATGTCCTGTTTCTGAGTAATGAATTCTATTTTTAATAATTTCAGTTTTTTGATCCTATGAACTTCTCTTTCAACAGATTCTGCCAGTCCGAAATGAATGATCTGTTCAGTAATTAATGTTTTAGACAGGTTTCTTATATCCTGTATACATTCTCCCAACAGTTCATTGAGCTCAATCAGGTCCTCTTTTTCGTTGTTTTTTAATTTGGTAATCAGCTGATTTTGACGAAGACGTACAACAGAAAGTTTTTGTCCCAGATCATCATGTAATTCCTGCCCGATATAATTCAGGGTCTGTTCCTTCATTTCTACCTGAGAAGTGGCAAGCTCCTTTTCAAAACGCAGATCTTTTTCCTTTTGTTCTATCAGCAATGTTGTCTTTTTCTTGATGAAAACAGCATAGATGAAGATCATTGTCAAAACAACGATAAATAAGGTAATTGTAAAGATGATGACCAAATTATTCTCTTCCATATCTAAGAAGTTTTATCTGATTTTCTCCTGTTTGTTCCAAATTAAACCTAAGATGAGTATACCGTTACTGATCAGATTCAGCATAAATAAAATGAAGAAATATATAGTCTCCGAAACAGTAGTTCTGAAAAAGAGTATCGGAATACTTCCAATAAAAAAGATCAGTAAAGCCACTGATATCCAGAATGGTAAATAGTTTTTGATTTCCAGTATTTTATCAGAGTTAAAGGTTTGGTACAGGAACAAAATAATTGAAAATAACAACAAAAGAATATCTACATACAGCATATTAAAAGAAAAATGATGGAGCAGATCATCTTCTGTATAAAACATTACAGCAATATTAAGGACAAAAAGAGCCAGAATGACGGTCTGTATCTTTTTGAGCACCGGAACATATAATAATTGGTAATAATAAAATAAGTACAAAAAGAATACAATCATCAAAAAACCAATTACATAAAATATGTCCGTAGGCAGCCTGGTCAGGTCGAAGTAGAAATAACAAAAAATATCGATCAGGGAAAACAACAGATATCCAACAATAAAAAATAAATTTTCCTTTCCGGTTTTTCTATATTTTATGACCATTAAAAGCATGACTATGATGGATAGGATCATCGATATCTGTTTCCCTGTTTCAATATTCCAGTTCATAATTTTGTGTTTTTAAGGCATTGTTCCTGACAAGGTTTTTGGAGGAGGCGCCAGATTGGTCATGTTCATAGATTCTATGGATGGTACATCTGTATTTTCCTCAGTGGTGGCTGATCTGGACATTGCATTGGTTCTTTCTCTTTTTTGGGCAGTAGGAACTAAAAATATAGTCTGATAACCTGCATATTCCGGTTTTGCCATTCTGTTTTTAGGATGATTTATAGGATATTTTCCCATATAGATCCTGATTCCCGGATTTTTTAATTTCTGTTTTTTTGCATTTTCTTTTACATACTTAATATATCCTTCCATGTCTTCCAGTGAAAACCAGTACCACCGGGAGTCTGGTTCTCCGTTTCTGTACTTCATGAGAATTTCATGATTGGTTCTGGTGTATTCATCAAAAAGAACCCGGCCTTCACGATAGCTGATCAGTTTCTTTTTATAACTGTTACTAACGGGTTCTTGAGGAGATTCAGAGCAGCGGGTGCAGCTTAATAAACAGAGTGTTAGAATAAATGCTGCACAGAGCAAACTTAAAGTCTTAGTAAAAAAGGAAGTTTTCATTTTTATGGTTTTTAATTTTATGGAACAAAATTAGCTAACGGCACAACTATAAAAAAGGGTGAAAACACTGTTTTTATCCTTTACTAAATTTACGACTTTTTGATATTCAGATGAATATGAATTGCTGGTTTGTTTTTTTAATTAAAAATATCCAGTGGTGTCTCTTTATACATAAAATTAAAACCATGATGATCATTCATGGTTTATATGGAAATTAAAATATTAATCATTGAAAATATGAGGACAAAGACAATATCATGCTGCAGCAAAACGAACAATACATAAAATCACAGTAACCGTTTTCTGACTGAAACGGGTCTCCATTTAGCCTTTTATTCTCTCTTTTTCAATCTGATTTTCACCCCAGAGTCTCAGATAATCAATAAAAGGGATGAGTTCGGCACCGGTTTCCGTTAAAGAATATTCTACTTTCGGAGGAACTTCATGATAGACTTCCCTGTGGATGAGTCCGTCATCTTCCAGCTCCCGGACAGTCTGAGTAAGCATTTTAGGGGTAATGTCAGAAAGTGTTTTACGAAGTTCGCCGTAACGCATAATCGTCTTCAGATGAAGATACCATAAAATACGGCCTTTGTACTTTCCTCCAATCCGTTTAAAAGCGTAGTCAACAGGACAGGATGGCTCATTGGTGACTTTTTTTATTTTTAACATTTTTTCAATGGTTTGATAATCAGTATTAGTATGTTTTTGGTATGTAGATTACTAAAAAGTACATACTTGCTGTAAAGATATGATGAGACTACATTTGTTCAACAATTAAAATTAAAAAAAATGAAAGCTGTTATTTTAAACGAAGCAGGAGGTGTTGAAAATCTTCAATTTGCAGAAATAGAAAAACCTGTAATAGGAAATGATGAGGTATTGGTAAAAGTAGTATCTGTAAGCATTAATCCTGTAGATGTAAAATCCAGAGCTTATGAAGGAGTTCTGAATTGGATTTTTGAAGAAAAAAGACCTGCTATTTTGGGATGGGATATCTCGGGAGAAGTCGTGGAAACCGGGAAAAACGCAACTGATTTCAAAGAAGGAGATGAAGTCTTCGGGATGGTTAACTTTTTTGGAAGGGGAAACGCGTATGCAGAATATGTTGCGGCTCCGGCGGCTCATCTGGCATTAAAACCTCAGAATATTACTCATCAGCAGGCGGCAGCGGCGTCAATGGCGGCTTCAACAGCTTATCAGGCACTGGTAGATGTTGCTAAAATTAAAGAAGGAAATAAAGTTCTGATCCATGCAGCTTCAGGTGGTGTTGGCCATTTTGCTGTTCAGATTGCGAAGCATTTCGGAGCATATGTTATCGGCGTATCATCCGGTAAAAACAGGGATTTTGTTTTATCGCTTGGAACTGATGAGCATATTGATTATACAACGGAAAACTTTCATGAAAAAGTGCAGGATGTAGATATCGTGATTGATACCCTTCAGGGAAAAACGTTATCTGATTCGGTAGATGTTGTAAAAGAGAATGGAATTATCATAACGCTTCCTACTCCTGAGATTCCTGAGGATGTTGCAGACAGAGCCGGGCAGAAAAAGGTGAATATTGAGTTTATGATGGTGCAGTCTAAAAAAGAAACCACGGAAGCAATTGCGGGCTTATTGGGGCAGAAAGTATTGAAACCATTTGTTTATAAAACATTTCTGTTTGAAGACATTGCTATAGCACATTTGGAGGTTGAAACCAACCGTGTTGCCGGAAAAGTGATTGTAAACCTCTAGCAATAAAAACAGGACCGGAAAGAAATTTCTGGTCCTGTTTTATTTTCAAAAGAGTATCCCTGTCGAAGATCCTTTAAAATAAAAAACCAGGAAATAATCCTGGTTTTTATTTATTGAGAGATAACCTTTACAATAGCCGGGGGAATGGCTTTTTTTAAAATAAAAGTTTCGTAGCTTGGATTTTTGATATTTTTAGCGACGGCTTTTAGATAGTTCAATTCAGGATAAAAGTAGGAATTGAAATCCTGAATCTCTATATGTGCCGGTATTGCAACAGAAGAAACAACAACTATTTTATCATCTATCAATGCGCAATAATGCTTGTCTATGTAAAAAGAGAAATAATTCCTGAATGCATATGTATAATCCAGCGGACCATTTTCAGGCATTTTACTGTCTATGGAAAGGTATCCGGTAAGGCTCTTACGGTCTCCATGTTCAGCTTTATCATTCTTTTCATCAGGAAGCTTAAAGCTATATACAAATTTCTCCTTATAGTAAACATCAAAAAGCTGAGTTTCTGGAGTATTTTTAAAATCAATGAGCTGCAGGAGGTTTTTATTCCCATCATTCTCAATAATCTCTTTTTTAAATTGGAAAACAGGGTGAATGATAACTTCAACATGATCCATATTTGTTATCAAGCCTGTTTTATTTTCTCCATATTTTACATTAGCATCTATCATTTTTCTTACATATGATAGGGCCGCTTTATTATATTCCTCTTTGTTGTATTTATAGACAATAGTGTCTGTTTTATCTTGTGAAAAGCTAAAAGAGCTTATCAATAAACAAGAAAATAAGACAATCATATTTTTCATATTTTATGGTTTTGAAAGTGAGAATATATTATAAACAGTTTCTGATAAATTATACGTGTTTTGGAAGCTATTCAGCTGGCCATTGCTTCTTCCTGAATACGGATCAAAAAAGTTGATATGTTTCATTCTTGAAAAATCCTCACTATATTTTATTTCAGTAACCAGAACGGCGTGCCCTTGTCTGTTTCCGGCTGCTTCTGTGGTGCTGAAACCAAGATATACAGGGTGACCTGACTGTAAACTTTCCACAATGAATTTAACAGCCTGTTTTGTCAATGCTGAAGGAATTCCGGAATGGAAATAATAGTCGTTCTTTGCTTTAGCTTCATATAGGGCATCTACTTTCAATCCGAATTTCTCGAAATACTCTTTGGTTTGATCGGCACGTACTCCTCCAGATTCATTGGCTGCTTTTTGCTGAACAGAAACATCAAGATCTATACCTAAATATTTTGCTGCGGCCCTTGCTACCGTAGGCACACAATCTGTTTCACCGGTCTGCGGCTTATCAGCAGCAATATCCATAGATGCGGTTTTCCAATCTACAGCTTCTGCTCCTTCATGAGCTAAGTGATTCAACCCGGAGGTTAATAATCCCTGTTTTAGGCCATCCCAGAAATTACCTCCTGCAATGGAAGAGGAAAGACCACCGGAAAGACCACCTGAAGCAAGCATTAGAGCTTTTAATAATCCTACATTTCTGGAACCAAAAGAACTGATCGAAATAGAATTCCCTTCAACGGAGAATTTATATCCTGACTCGCCTAATGCCTGTACTCCGCTGGATACTACAGAAGAAATAGCCCCACTCATAAATCCTGAAATAAATTTTCCTCCGCCTATTTCGGACATTGCTCCTCCTGACAAAGCATGCATCCCCGCCTGGAAGGCAGCCTTACCGACGGTCAGAGTCTGTGAAAATATAGAGGTGGCGACACTTCCGATTCCAAAGCTGATGATACCGCTTGCAAGCCCGGTTGTAATGGCTTGTCCCATACCATACCAATATGGAACTCCATTGATGGTGTTGATGACAGCGTGTGTTACGGCAGACACTACTACAGCAATGATAAGAACGGCACCTAATCCTATATTTCCACTTGGATCAGTGTACAATAAAGGATTATTGGTTACATAACCAAATTTATTATAACTCTGTGTATTAAAAGGATCCTGAATAATAGTATCAGGACTAAGGAATCTTCTCATGATAGGATCGTAAATCCTTGCATTCATATGAATAAGCCCGGCTCTCCACAGATGTTCATGTCCGGTATATCCTCTGTCAATAAGGAGAGTTTCCCCATTGAACTGCTGCAGGTCTACAATTTGTCCACCCATCATCAATCCTTTAAGATTTCCCCACGCATCAAAGAATCGTTTTTCAACAATAGAACCATCATCTTTTGAAATGGCTAAAATACTTCCCAAATGATCACGATGCAGATAGTAGTTTTGAGACTCCTGAGATCCGTTCAAAAAGCTTACAACATCTTTTTTAATATAATTTGCAGAATAAGGATCTCCTGTAATATAGGTAACGATTTGCAGTGTGCCACCCCCTTTTCCAGATCTTCTTGTAAATTCTATGGCACCGTCGGCAGAATAATATTTTCTTTTTCCTGAAGCTGCTGAAATCATTGAATATCTTGATTTCATTAAGTTGTATTCAAAACTTAAATCTTCTTTGTTAGGAACCTTAACTGTTAATGGAGAATTGAATGCATTGTATGTTACTTCGGCAAAACCTCGGTTCGCATTTACTTGCTGACCATTTGCATTAAGAGCGATATTGTTTAGTTTATAATCAAACTCGCCATTGTAGTTATAGTAACCAAGGTCAAGATTTGCAGCCATTCTTCCTCTTTTATCATAAGAATACTGATTGGTTACAGTGCCATTGGTTGTTTCCTTTAATAGTCGGTTTAATTTGTCATATTCAAAAGTTTCACTTTTTCCAAAATCATTGCTGTTTCTGGACCTTAAAACTTCTTTATTGACGTCAAAATCATACATCATGTCCAGTGCAATCAGACCTCCTTTAGCATGATTCGTTCTAAGAAGAGTTCCATCCTGCGGGCTGTAGTAGTTATTGATAATATAACCATTGCCATATTCCATTTGTGTAGCCTGATTCAAAGCATTCACCGAAGATGTATGCCATATCATCTTATTGGCGTTAACGTCGTTCTGCTGTGTCAGGATACCATTACTGTCATATACATTCTTTGTTTTTGAGGTGGTTGTATAGGCATTCTCATTCCATACGGCAGAAATAGCTGTTTCATCTACTCTTCCAAAGGTGTCGAAAGTCAGGTTACTACTGTAAATAAACTCCGGAGTTTCCTCCTTCTTTCCTTTGATACGATAATACTGGTCATATTCTGTGGTATAGGCAAAGTTTTTTCCGTTGCTTGTTCCATAGATCTTTTCCAGAAGCTTACTCGTTGGATTGTACTGATAGAACTTTTCTATAGAAGTATTTTCTGCCGGGGTTTTACCGTATGTTTTTTCTGAAATAGTTTGTCCAAAATCATCGTACTGTAATACGGTATACCCTTTAGGATTGTCTTCACGAAGTAACCTTCCCAGAATGTCATATTGATAGGTATATGTACCTGAGGATGGATCTACAATTTTTTTCTTGTTACCCCAGTCATCAATTTCGAAAGTGGTTTTGCTGCCTTCATAGTTGGTTTCTTTTAAAGATCCATTAGGGTAATAGGTATAGTTAATTGTTCCACCATGATCCTGCTGAACAATCGTGTTACCGAAAGGATCCAGTGTTTTGGATATTTTTTTATGGCCATCATCAACGGTTACTTTTAATCCTTCGTAGCAGGTAATAACTGTTTTTCCTGTGTAAGTTACATGCTTTACCGCTCTGTTGTAGGCATCATATTCTATTGTATTCCATTTCGTCTGCTCGCCTTCAAATAAAGGTTCAGATTTCTTTATTAATTTTCCGAAAATGTCATATTCGCTCTTTTTTACAATCCATTTACCATTTGTACTCTGGGTTTTGGTTTGTATTTCTCTGTCGAATTCATCATATGCTGAGATCGTTTCTACTCCTCCTTCTCTCTTTTTTGAGATCTGATAAATTCCTCCCGGAATTGCTGAAGCAGAAGATTTACTGATGGTAGTTTTCTTACCCAGATAATCAGTAAATGAAGTGATATTACCCCAGCCATCATAAGTATAATAAGTCTTTAATCCTCCAATAGCGGCTGTTTCTTCTAAAAGTCTTCCTATTGTATTTACTACCGTGGAAGCTATTAAGCCATCAGGTGTTGTTGTAGAAGTTCGGTAACGATTTGTTGAGTCGTAATCATATGTAGTAGTCTGAGAGGCAATTCCTGCGGAAGAAATTGTTTCCTGCTTCAGATTCCCAATATTATCATAGACAAAGCTCTTATTTAAAGACTGAGAATTTTGGCTGAATTTCTGAATTTCTTTGATTGATCCATTTGTTGGATAGTAAGTACTTACTTCTTTTGCGGTAAACAAATCACCTTGTCTAAAAGAATTATTAACCTGTTCACTGATTTTCCCGTAGAAATAATGAAGACCATTCGTGAATTCCGGCTGATAAGTAAAGTTGGAATGTGTTATCGCATAATCACCATAATTGATCCATGTTTTCTTTAATTTAAGATCGTCGGCTTCATCATAGGTATATCTTTTAATGACATTCATGTTTCTAAGGTTATCAGTAGTTCTTTCCTCTGTGCTGAGAATAAGGCTCTGATTTCCTTTTATGAATTTTTGATTGATGAAATTGGTTTCTGTTAAAAACTTGGAGATTCCTCCGTAAGTAGTTTTTAATAGGACGTTATCTAATAAAGGATCTTTGGTATTTACTGTCCAGAAAAGAGCATTAGCAAGCTTTTTATTTCTGAATTTTCCATTTTGCAAAACCGATTCATATCCGTCCGAAACGTAGGTTTTTTGGAATCCTAAAAGACCTCTTCCGTCAAGACTTTGTATGGCATTTTCATAACGGTATTCTTTTGAAAGAATTTTTCCACTGAAAAGAGTATGAATCTTATTAACCAGATATAATGCTCCGTTGGTCTGATGGGTATATAATGGATATTTTAAATCATTATCCTTGTGTACGTAGCAGATCTCTTCTTTCGTATCAAGTTTCATCATCTGGCGGTATTCAACTTTTTGCATAACAGTAGAACCGTTATTCACCTCCTGAATTTGTTTTTCCAGGAAATTATTGTTGTTGAATGTGATCTTAAATTCAGACCCGGTAGTGATGTCAAAATTACTGATAGAAGTCTTGTAGGTATTTAAGAAATTAACCTCATCAGAAACTGTGAAAAGAGAGAACGGGGTTATTTTTTCGTCTTTTAAATCAATTTCCTGATTTAGCTTGGTAAACGAGGTATTTCCGTTGTTATCTGTAGTATTGACAAAGAATTTAACCTTATTAAATCCAGGCAGCAGGGTCATGTAGATTCCCGGAACATCTGTATTGGTAATGCTGAAATGCGTTGGCCCTACATATTGAGGAAAACCGGGAACCAAACATTTATATCCCTGTTGAGCGTTGATATATATGGCTGGTACAGCTTGTGCAGTAGCATTATAGCAGGAGTGTGTATATACCTGCTCGGTATATAAATCACCAATATTTTCATAGGTAAAATTGCTGATCAAAGGGTTCTGATCATTATATTGTATTTTACCGAACTTTGTGATGGAGACAAGGTCAGATTTCCCATCATTGTTGATGTCTGTTACAACTACATTTCCTACGGCAAACCCTTTCATTGAGTTGTCAGGTCCCCATAAAAATAAGTCCCATCCGGATTGCTTAGGAATTGTTTCATCCTGTGAAGGTTTAATATACGCTAGTTTTTGAGCTGTAAGATCAAGCTGGCTCGGGATAAATTTTTTACCATCCGAAGTGTACATCCACCATATAAATTGCGGTGTGTTTTCAATAGCAATCCTTAGTTTTGAGAAAGGATTCATAGTATTAAATACAAACTGTGGAGTCACAAAATCCGTAAGGCCATCTCCGTTGAAATCTCCTAAAAGAATAGGAGTAATAAGTTTTCCGTCACTATTATAGCTGAGATCATTTAAAATATTTGTTGAAGACTGTCCTGCAATATCACCATATGGTTTTATGGTCATATCATTTACATTGATCTTATAAATACCATATTGGTTACCAGATATAATCATAATTTCCGGTACTCCGTCACCATCCATTTCCAAAAGTCTGTAATTGTCTTCTGTAAGCAGAAGAGAGGTTACTGCAAACTCCTTTCGTGTAATGACATCCCCGGTTTCTTTACCTACTTCATATAAATAGATTTTTTGATTAGCCTGTGTATTTCCGCTGATATAAATAAGATCGAAAAGACCGTCATTATTAAAATCCCCCGGAATAAACATTTTCTGGGCTATTCTGGGAGGAGATGTATAGGTTTGCTGTCCCTGAAAACCGCTGCTAATCCATGGGATAGAAGGACCACCAGAAATAACTTTTGTTTTTCCTGTTTTGAAGTCCCGGATTTCTATCTGTCCCTGTAAGGACTCGTGTGTTTTGGAAATAGTATTGACAATGATCAGCTGGTCATTAGTTGTAATTTTACTGTCATTAATTAATGTTTTTCCCGTAAAGATTCTGGTATGGGCATTAACATAGGTGCTGGGAGTTATCTGGCCATAAGGGCTGTTAAGATAAAATATAGGATTTCGTATACTACCCGGCTCTGGAGGAGGAGGGGTAGATCCGCCAAAACCTCCGTTTGGCCCGCTTCTGAAATCAGTAACGGTAGTTGATACATAGAATATATCGTTTCCGCTATTGTTATAAAGGTTACCTGCAGTTACATCTCCTAAACGATAAGTACTTGCAGGAGTAGTAGCAAGCTGACGCTTTGTTACCTCAGCAGTACCTGTGGAATTGGGAGAATTATAATTGAAGTTGAGAGGTCTCAGGCTTTCTCCGGTTTCATTGAATACATTGATGGTACGTAACCTTTCGTTACTGTCCGCATCTACAAAATCATAGCTGAAAGTATACTTCCTGTAATCGCCGGAATAAGTAGATCCAGTGACAATTTCAGAAATGACTTTACTGTTGATATACTGCTGCCCGTTTCTATAAATTTTTGCAATTTTTTTACGGTCTTTGTATAATACTTTTAAATAAAATTTATCCGTACCGGTGTCTGTTCCTCCATAGGATATTTTATCCAGTCTTGGAGTATTGTTTGTAATTACATAAGTGTAATGGATTTCATTATCAAATGAATCCGCCATTTTTACAATATAATGCTGCCCTGGTGAAAGCTCATTATACCAGGCAATTTTTCCATCCGTATACTGAATAATGAAACTATATGTTCCAGAGGATTTTGTAATCTTAATCTTGGAGAAATTTTTAGTAACATATTCTGTATCCGATTTTTTAAGGAGCCTTTGGCCATCTAAATAATAAGGGTCATTGTCATCAAACTGCGGACCTATTGTGATCCCGTCTACATTCTGACTTTTTCCTCCTCTGCTGATAATAGAAAGACCTGTGAAACTCCATCCCCATCCGGCATTTCCGTTTCCTGCCTGGCTATTGTAAACCAAGGCTGTATTGGGCTGAAAATTATTTAACCCTTTTAAGGTTTCCAAAGGAACAGTATAAGTAAGTGACCCTCCTTCGCTGACAGACATTTCTGATTTTATAGAAGGGATAAGAGAATAGTCTGTCGAAATGGTCTTTGAAGAGTTCTGCTGGTTTTCTTTATACCCTGCAGTATTATACTCAAGAGATACAGATGTTGCTTGCTGAGCTCCTACAAATTGTGCTAAAGAGAGAAGCGCAAGAACTCCAAGAAATTTTATATTTTTTATCATATGAATTGATTATGATCTTATATCGATACTATTAATAGCACAGGCCATGAAAGAATATGGCCTGTCAATAATTTTTTATTAGCGCTTCATAACATTTTTACCTACAACCTGTCCTGTGTTTAGCGTAAACTTAGCTACATAGATGCCGGTAATCTGGTTTCCTAAGCTGAAACTGAAATTGAAATTCGCAGGATCCTGCAAATTATTTTTGGTAAATAAAAGAGCCCCCGCTCCGCTGAATACTTGAACTGATGTTACTTTTCCTTGGGCTACACCTGTAATACTTACATTGGCGATATCTGTGGTAGGGTTGGGGGATAGCTGGATAGCCATTTTAATTTGCTCCAGATTATCCTCTGCATTAACTTCTTTGGCCATAGCTGTTTCAGATAATTCCGTATTAGCTTTTAAAAGTCCGTTGTTAATAGCAGAGCTGTTTCCTCCCTCATCAAAGCTAAATCTTTTACTTCCGGAAGTAAGTCCTACGTTAATAGATTGAGTAACATAAGGAATTGTAATATCACATTTATTATCAATAAGATCTCCCGCGTTTGAGTCCCAGGTCAGAATATCATAATTCTGAGCTAAGATATTTCCTACATAGTCCTCCAGAGGTTTAACAGGAGGCATAACAGTGGCAACTAGCGGATTGGGAAACTGAGGAGTATTATAATCATACTGCCAGTCTTTAACTTCATAAAATACACTAGGATTGGAAACGGCATCAAAACCTACAGAAACTCCCATACCATTGCCGTTCTGCTGGAAAGAAACCCCGGAAGCTACCATTTCCTGCTGTAAATTATGGCCGGCAACCTTTTTAGCAATAAGCTCTATTGTCTCGTCAGTATTGCTTAACTTGATGACATTCTGATAGATAATCTGGTCCTCTTTGCCCTGAGTGGTGGAGAAAAAACTAGGAAAATAATCACCTCCTGAGTTATTATTGGCAACGACGACCATGAATTGTTTAGACTTTATGATTTTATCAGGCAGATCAAAACTTCCTTCATTATCCCTTAATTTCCAGTCTTTAAGATTAAGATCTGTATCGCTGGCATTAAAAATTTCAATAAATTCCCCACGATGTCTTTTTCGTAACTTTTCAAATAGTTCAGGGGTAGGATTTTGGTAAGGACCATAGTTTACATCTATGTATTCCGAATAAGGGGTATCTCTGTAAACCTCAGTGATGACAAGCTGAGCAGAAGATAGAAGGGGGAATAATATAAGTACCCCTCCAAATAATTGTTTTTTCATGGTTGGTTAGGAGAAATTATACTTTATTTAAAAATTTTTGCAGTTTCTCAAGATGAGAAGATTGGGAAAAGTTTCTGTTTTGATTAAGCTGTGCTATTTTCTGTTCCCAGGGATCGGAGCTGGTAGTAAGATCTTTTGCATTGATGACCAGATAAAGATATTTTTGGGTTAAGTGTTCCTGATTTGTTTTTTTTAGATATTTAATAACAAGAATATTAACAGAGTCTATAACAGATGTATTCCTGATTCCTGATTTTTTGTTAAGTAAAGAATTAATATTGTTTTCGGCCTCAGTGGTTTGATTTTGTAGCAGATAAAAATCTGTTTTTTTACATTGAAGAACAAATTCCTGGTTTTCATCTGTTTTCTTTTGCTCCATTTCAGAAAGAAGTATTTGGAGCTTTTGGGTATTTGATGGCTGATGCTTTTTTGCAGCATTAAAATATGAAGTGGCACTCCAGAAATTCTGTCTTATTTGATGGTTTTTTTCTTCCATGGATAAGAGGGTTTGGAAGTCTCTCTTTTGTTTACCCAATCTTCTTGTCCAATAAACTGCTGAACGGTCTTTAGGATAGAGGCTATGATATTCTTTAGCAAATTGAATAGCTTGATCAGAGCTATGATTTTTTACATTCCTTTTAATAAGAATAAGATAGAGTTCTCTTATATGGTTTTCTCTTTCTTTTTTATAAGGTTTATTCTTAAGTAGAGTAAGTTTAGAAGAAAGCTCATCATTGGTTAACTGATCAAACCGGGCTTTAAAAAGCTTTTGGTTCTCCTTGTGCTGCTGCTTTATGTTGGGGTTTTTCTTGTGATGAATCTCTCCGGCTTTAAAGGAGATAAGTTTATTCACCTTGGCAAGCTGATGTTGAAGTGCTTGATCCTCAGGATACCGAGAAGCAAGCTCAGAAAGCTTATTTTGGGCAACGGAAAGGAGGTTGCTGTTTTTTAATCGGCTTACTTTTTTATTTCCTGTCGCCATTTTTATATACTGGCTGTATAACCTTTGTTTCAGGTCTTTATTATCAGGATACTTTTGGACGGCATTTTCTAAAATCTCAAGATAAGCAGATTCCTGTTTAGGCTTTTGAAAAATACATCGCCGTAATCCGTCATAGGCTCTTGCCTCCTGTGGTCGGCTGGATATTATCTGTTCATATTTTCCTTTTGCCTTTGCCCATTTTTTCTCTTTGCAGAATGCCTTGGCGTTCTTAAGAAGAGTGTTGACATCATCATTAGTTAGAGAGTTTTGTGGACTAGGAGAGTTTTTGGAAAAAAAATAAGAAGGAATAAGCAACGCGCCAGCACTCAATGCTGAAAGTTGCAAGAATCGTTTTCTGGAAACCATGGATTCGTGGAAATTAGTGTTTCTTAAAAAAATAAAGGGAAGGTAGGTTACTACTACTAAATAATAGGCCTCATCTTTCGGTTTAACTTTAATAAACTCTAATCGTTTGCCTTCCCTTAACGGTGACAAATGTAGTAAAAAATATTAATCTGCAAATAGTATTTTGAGAAAAAAATATTGTTTAGAGATTGAATGTGATGGGTTTTTATTGATGTAAAACAATTGTTTTTGTATTATAAAGATTGATATAAAAATCATAAGTTTATTTTGTTTTATAATTTTTAAAATATTTCAATATATATTAAAAATTAAATATTGTGATTTTTTTTAATTTGTACCTCCGAATTAGGATAATATGTATTTCAGTTTAATCATAAAAGCTAAAAATTAAGGATAAAAACAGGGCCGGAAATTATTTTTCCGGTCCTGTCAAACAAGATTAAGTGTAAAATTTAGCCTTTAAAGGCAAAAAAGGATAATTTAAATGTGTTCAGATTTTTATTGATCTTAATCTATATTGAGTGGAATTGATAGTAATGGTACTTTGTTTTTATAGGCCATAATAGCTGTTTTGCTACGATGGAAAAGAGATTCTACAAGATTGTATTTGTAGGGAACCATCGTAAGCAGATCCGGATTTGTCAGTCTGATTTCCTCCTCAATAGCCTTGATGACTTCGATGGATTGAATCATTTTAAAACTGTATTTAATATCATCCAGATCATATCCGGAATTCAGGTCAATATCATGAATAACCTCCGTGAAATCTTCTAAGCTTTCACTTACATTGAATACCTCGATCTCGGCATTAAACTCATTAATGAAATAATAAATGTCGTTCATTGCGGTCCAGGTCATGCTTTTATGAGTATCATAGGCAAAAAGGATTTTCCTGATTCCTGTATATTCTATGTGGGAAGGAACAATTAATATTGGTCTTTTAATTCTGTGAATAGCTCTTGTTACGCTGTTGCCCAAAAGCTTTTGTTCCAAAGTTTTTTCGGCCATTCCCATGACGATAAAATCACATTCGTGGATCTGCATGCAGTTTTCAAGCTCTTCCATGAAATTTCCGGAAGCCAGATGATGCGTTGCTTCTATACAATAAAGTGTTTTAAGTTCGGTTGCCTTGTCTTCAAGTTTTTTCTGATTTTTAAGGGTCTGGGTGTAGAAAAAATCTGCCGAAGCCTGTGCATTCAAAGCATGTATAGAAATGGTTTGCAGATTAAAAAGTACGATTGTGTATTTATTTTCTTTAGCCATAGATGCTGCATAATGAGTAGCATTTTCAGCTTCGTGAGAAAAATCTGTGCAGACAATTATTGTTTTCATTGTACCGGATTTAATACTGCAAAACTATGATAGACAGATGTTGTCTTATCGTAAAAATAGGGTGATGTTGCATAAAATGATGATGAAATGTCTTTTTCAGGTGATGAACCGTAACATTCATTTGAACGCTGCTATTTTACGTTTCAGGGGCGGTTTTGGCGGTCTCGTTTAAAATAGAGAATACTCATATAAAATCTATTTCTATATTTACATTCACAACTCCCGGATATGAATAGGATTTCTACCATCAGGAAAAATATAGTACGGAATAAGAAGATTCTTTCTACCATGAAAAGAAGGCTCGTGATTTGGGCAGTAGCAGTAATCACTTTCTGTGTTTTTTCCTACCTTATTGATCCCTTTGATCCCGTTTGGAAGGGCTATCTTGATGCTCCGCTAAAGATGATTCTGGAAGATGCTTCATGGATTATCTTTTTTTCTATACTCATTTCCGAGGTTAGTATATTTATTGACAGAACACTTAATAAACTTTTGCCTTGGAGAGACAGAACTATAAAGCGACTGCTTATTCAGTGCTTGCTTCAGATTGTGGGAAGTGTCATGATTGTGATTATCATCAATGCAATTGTAGACGGTACCTCAGTCACATTACCCGAGATGGATTCCCGAAAAGAATATACTCTGCTGGGACAGTGGATCGCAACAAATATTGTGATATCATTGATTATCAGTGCATTTAATACCGTGGATTATTTATTGGAAAACTGGAAAAAAACTGCCGTAGAAGCCGCTCAGCATAAAATAAGGGCATCTAAACATAAACAGGCTGCCATGGCCGCAGAACTTCAGGCGCTGAAGCTGCAGATTGATCCTCATTTTATTTTCAACAATTTAAGTGTACTGTCCGAACTTATTCTGGAAGATCAGCAGTTAGGCTATGAATATTCAGAGAAGTTTGCAAGAGTATACAGATATCTGTTGGTCAATTCCAAAAAAGACATCATTATAGTAGAAGAGGAACTGAAATTTTTAGAATCCTATATCTTTCTGATCGAAAAAAGAATTGGTGAAGGCGTTGTCTTTAAAATAGATATTAAAGAAGAATACAGATCCATGTACACCCTTCCGTTATCTTTACAATTATTGGTTGAAAATGCCATTAAACATAATCAAACTTCAAAGGTGAATCCTTTGGAAATACAGGTTTATACAAACTCTGATGGCGAGCTGGTGGTATCCAATACATTCCTGCCTTTGATCAATAAGCCGGATTCCTCAGGAGTAGGACTTACCAACATTGTTGCGCGATACGAAATCTTAGGATATCCTAAACCTGTGATTGAAAAAACTGAAGATAAATTTATTGTAAAACTTCCATTGATATGAAGATTAATAAGATTTTAATAGTTGAGGATGAAAGACCCAATGCCGATAGGTTGAAAAGACTGTTGTTGAAGTTAAGACCCCATATCGAAATCCTGTCTGTAGAAGACTCGATTACCTCAACAGTACACTGGCTGGAAAATAATGTCGTTCCGGATGTCATCATGATGGATGTTCGTCTTGCAGATGGGCTCAGCTTTGAAATATTCAACAAGCATGAGGTGAAAAGTGCAGTTATATTCACCACAGCATACGATGAATATGCAGTACAGGCATTTAAATACAACAGTGTAGATTACCTTCTGAAACCTATTGAAGAAGAAGAGCTGGATGCCGCTTTAAAACGTTATGAAACCTTTATGGAAGCCGTTCCGGTAGTAGGAACAGCTATTGAAGGATTATTGAATTATATCCAGCCTAAAGATTACAGAAAACGTTTTCTCATCGCCCATAGAGACGGATATAAAACCGTTCTGGCAGAAGATATCCTATACTTTTATACCGAATTGGGAATCAGTAAAGCCATGCTGAATACCGGAGTTGTAGAGAATGTTCCCCAAACGTTGGAAGAACTTGAAAAACAGCTGGATCCCAAATTCTTTTTCAGGGCTAACAGGCAATTTATCATTCACATTAATTCAGTAAAACAGATTTTTAATCATTTTAACGGAAAACTGAAGCTGGAATTGAGAAAGCAGCCTGATATGGAAGTGATTGTAAGTCGTGAAAAAGCTTCTATATTCAAATCCTGGATGGATTATTAATCTCAAAATACAAACGAGACTGCTTTTTAGACAAAGCAGTCTTTTTTTTGCTTTACTTGTGAAATTGGTTATTTTATCCTTAGCGATTAAGCACTTATTTTATCCCAAAAATCTCTTTTTCGTCACAATTATAGGAAAAAAAAGCTGTTTTCCTTTCATTTTTACTATCATACGCTTCACCCCCGATTAACTACGCTTCACCCAACTTCTGAATGAATATCCTTATTATATGAAGTTATTTTGCTCCTGTAAAATTTAAAAACTCATATTATGAATTACAGAAAAGGATATCTGGTACTTTCACTTATGGCAGCAGCAATACTGTATTCGTGCGGTTCCGGGAATGGTCAGGAAAATGCCCAGCAGATGCAGCAGGCATTACCTACAGATTTTATCCAGGTGAAATCCGGAGATGCGGATGTGTCTACAGGATATCCGGGAAGCATAGAAGGACAGGATAATGTAGATATTAAAGCACAGGTAACAGGTTATCTGGAAGCAGTATATATCAAAGAAGGACAGTATGTAAGTAAAGGACAGACCCTTTTCAGAATAAATCCTTCAGTATACAACGAGCAGGTAAATACCAATGAAGCCGCGCTGAAATCGGCTATAGCAGCCCAGGAAACAGCAAGATTGGAAGTCGAAAAACTAAAACCTCTTGTGGAAGGAAAAGTGGTTTCCGATATGCAGCTTAAAACAGCGCAGGCAAGCTATAAAGCCGCTTCAGCACAAGTAGCACAGGCACAGTCTTCTTTAGGTTCATCAAAGATCAATGCCAATTTTACTTACATTAAAGCTCCTGTGAGCGGATACATAGGAAGAATTCCGAATAGAGTAGGAAATCTTATCAGCCCTTCTGATGCAGCTCCACTGACAACGCTTTCAAGTATTAACAGTGTGAATGTATATTTTTCAATGAATGAAGCTGATTTTATCGCTCATAGTAAAGCTGCGGTATCAGGAAATAATACAGAAGATGTAGAACTTATCCTTGCAGATGGATCCACTTATTCTCTTAAAGGAAAACTGGAAAATGCCAGTGGAAACTTCGACAGAAACACCGGAAGTATTCAGATGAAAGCTGTTTTTCAAAATCCGGATAAATTATTAAGAGCCGGAGGAACAGCAAGAGTTATGATCCATAATGCATTGAATGGTGTGATCAAACTTCCGAAAACATCGGTGAAAGACATTCAGGACAGATTCTTTGTCTATAAACTGAATGGTAAGGATAAAGTTAAAATGACTCAGATTACCGTTTCAGGAAGTACGTCTCAGGATTATTTTATCAAAGAAGGAGTGAATGCGGGAGATAAGATTGCCGTCAACAGAATTGATGCCCTTACCGATGGAGCACAGGTTGTTGCCACAACAGTTCCTTTGAAATAGTTGTATAACCATTCTTAGAAAATTCAAAAATGTTAAAAAAGATAATAGACCGTCCGGTACTGGCGACGGTAATATCCCTTATCATTGTTATTTTAGGGATAATAGGATTAAACCAGCTGGCGGTGACCAGATTCCCGGATATTTCTCCGCCTACCATCACCGTATCAGGATCTTATCCGGGAGGAAACAGTGAGACTGTGATCCGTTCCGTGGTAACTCCATTGGAAGAACAGATCAATGGAGTGGAAGACATGGAATACATGAAATCTACTGCGAGCAATGACGGAACATTCTCCATTTCCATTATATTCAAGCAGGGAGTAAATGCCGATCAGGCCGCTGTAAATGTGCAAAACAGAGTTCAGCAGGCCACCCCGATACTTCCCCAGGAAGTTGTCAGAATGGGACTGACTACCTCTAAACAGCAGAACAGTATGGTGTTGATTTTCAATATTTATACGGAAGACAACAAACAATATGACGAAACTTTCCTTCAGAACTATGCGAATATTAACCTTATTCCACAGGTCAAAAGGGTAAAAGGAGTAGGACAGGCCATGGTATTCGGATTGAAAGATTATTCCATGAGAATATGGCTTAACCCTCAGAAAATGTCCTCTTACGGACTGGAACCGGCAGATGTTTCAAGAGCAATTGCAGACCACAGTTTGGAATCTGCTCCAGGTAAACTTGGAGAAGAATCTGATGCGGCCTTAGAATATGTAATCCGATACAAAGGGAAAAAGAATAAGCCGGAGCAATATGAGAATATTATTGTTAAAAATACCGGGAGTCAGGTCATCAGGCTTAAAGATGTAGCCCGTGTAGAATTCGGAGCCATTTCAAATACCGGAGATAACCTTTCCAATGGGAAAAATGCAGTTACTGTAGCCATCATGCAGACTACAGGATCCAATGCCAATCAGATTGAAATAGGGGTAAACAAAGCCCTTGATCAGCTATCAAAATCATTCCCTCCAGGTATCAAATACACAAGTGTAATGAGTACCAAAGAAAGATTGGATGAAGCCACAGGTCAGGTAAAATCTACTTTAATAGAAGCATTTATCCTGGTTTTTATCGTAGTATTTATCTTCTTACAGGATTTCAGATCTACGATTATCCCGGCAGTGGCGGTTCCTGTAGCAATTATCGGTACTTTCTTCTTCCTTTTAGTCTTAGGATTTACCATCAATGTACTGACGCTTTTTGCCCTTGTACTGGCCATCGGTATTGTGGTAGATGATGCCATTGTAGTAGTGGAAGCCGTCCACAGTAATATGGAGGGAACAGACCTTTCAGGAAGAGAGGCTACCCATAAAGCAATGAGTGAGATCACAGGAGCGGTTATTTCCATTACTTTAGTGATGTCTGCAGTATTTATTCCAATCGGATTTATGTCCGGTTCAGCAGGATTGTTTTATAAGCAGTTTGCCTATACATTAGCAATAGCAATCATCATTTCAGCGGTTAATGCATTGACTTTAACCCCGGCTTTATGTGCAGTGTTTTTGAAAAACAACCACTCAGGAGAAGGTAAAAAGCCAAAAGGATTCGGGCAAAGATTTGCGGTAGCATTCAATGCAGGATTTAATAATATGACGAACCGTTATGCGAAAGGAGTTCGGTTTTTAATAGGACGTAAATGGATTGCAGGAGGATTAATCGTAGCCGTTATTGGTGTTGCAGGATGGCTGATGTCAAGTACCCCTAAGAGTTTTGTACCAATGGAAGATGACGGCTTCTTTATGTACACTTTAAGTATGCCTCCGGGAACAGCATTGACGAAAACTACGGAAGTTTCCAACAAGATCAATGAAATCTTAAAAGGAGTAGATGCAGTGAAGGAAAACACTTCCATTACAGGATATAATCTCCTTAGTAACAGTGCAGGACCGGCTTACGCCATGGGATTTGTTAAGCTGAAACCTAAAAAAGAAAGAGGTGAAGTACAGGATATCCAGGAGGTGGTAGATATGGCCAGTGCAAAATTAGGCGTAATCAAAGAAGGAAGTGTGATGACTTTCAGAATGCCTCCGGTAGAAGGATACGGAATGACGAATGATGCAGAGATTGTACTTCAGGACCGTATGGGTAGAGATCCTCAGGTTCTTAAAGCTAAAGCAGATGAATTAATTGGTCAGCTGATGCAGGGTCCAGAAGTAGCATTTGCCTACACGATGTTCAGAGCAGATTATCCTCAGATGGAGCTTGAAGTAAATGAAGATAAAGCAAAACAATTAGGAGTAAGTATTTCAAATCTGTTGGGAACTGTTCAAACGTATTTTTCAGGAGACCAGTCTCAGAATTTCTCAAGATTCGGGAAATTTTACAGAGTGAATATTAAAGCGGACGGTGTTTTCAGAATGGATGAACAGGCTTTCAATGATATTTTCGTAAAGAATGAAAAAGGAGATATGGTACCGGTAAATACCTTGATTACATTGAAAAAAGTATATGGCCCGGAATCCGTTCAGCGTTATAACCTTTATAATTCATTAAATATTAACGTGTCTCCAAAGCCAGGAGTAAGTAACGGAGAATTGATGGGTAAACTGGAACAAACCTTAAGCAAATTACCTTCTGACTACAGTTACGAATGGACAGGATTGAGTTTGGAAGAAAAATCGGCAGGAAATCAGACGATCGCTATCTTCGGTTTATGTTTGCTTTTCGTCTATCTTTTGCTGGCAGCTCAATATGAAAGTTATATCCTTCCTCTGGCAGTAATGCTTTCCATCCCAACGGGAATTGTAGGGGCGTTTTTAGGAATAAAAGCCATTGGTTTGGATAACAATATTTATGTACAGGTAGGATTGATTATGCTTATTGGTTTATTAGCCAAAAATGCAATTCTGATTGTTGAATTTGCCATCCAAAGGAGAAAAGCCGGACTTTCAATCATTGATTCTGCACTGGAAGGAGCAAAAGCGAGATTACGTCCCATTATCATGACTTCATTAGCCTTTATTGTAGGAATGGTTCCGCTGATGATTTCTTCAGGAGGAATGGCTTCAGGAAACAAATCAATCAGTACAAGTGCAGCCATGGGAATGCTGAGTGGAGTGGTTTTAGGAGTTTTTGTAATTCCTGTACTCTACATGTTTTTCCAGTATCTGGATGAGAAATTCTCTACCAAAAAGAAGTACAATACGATAGAAAATCAACTGACAAATGAGAATATTTAATATAAAGAACTTCCTTATTTCAGGCGCAATGGCATCTCTGCTGATGTCTTGTGCCGTAGGGAAAAAATATACAAGAACAGACCTTCAGGTTCCCGAAACATACAAAGAATCTGTACAGGTAACAGGAGATACGGTACTGCTTCCATGGAAAACCTTTTTCAAAGATCCTAAACTGATTGGATTAATAGATAAAGCCCTTTCCAGAAATAATGAAGTGAACGTTGCTCTGAAAAATATAGAACAGCTGGATCTTATCTATAAACAGGCTAAGTTAGGACTGATGCCAACACTGGACCTCACTGCAGGAGCCAACAGAAGCTGGGCTTCCAAAAATACCCTTAACGGTTCTCTGAATGAGCAGTTTGTGGGGACAAAATACATGGATGACTTTAGTGCTGCCTTAAGACTTTCCTGGGAAATAGATATCTGGGGAAAAGCTAAAATGCAGAAAGAATCCGCAGCAGCAGAATATTTTGGTCAGAAAGAAAACCTGAATGCAATAAAAAGCAGGATTGTGGTTCAGGTTGCTCAGGCGTATTACAACCTTATCAGCCTTGATGAACAGCTGAAAATAGCTGAGCAGAATATTGAGCTGAGTGACAATACCCTTAAAATGATGAATCTGCAGTTTACAGCAGGGCAGATTAATTCATTGGCCGTTCAGCAGTCAGAAGCCCAAAAGAAAACCGCAGAACTGTTGATTCCTTTGGCAAAACAGAATATTTCCATTCAGGAAAATGCATTGAGCATTCTTTGCGGAGAATATCCGTCGAAGATAGAAAGAGAAGGAAACCTTAAAACAATGATTCCTGAAAATAAACTATCAGAAGGATTGCCTGCACAATTATTGAGCCGCAGACCGGATCTGAAAATGGCAGAATTTAATGTTATCAGCCTGAATTCAAAAACCGGATTAGCAAAAGCAGCCATGTATCCGAGTATCAGCTTAAGCCCGCAGATAGGAGTTAACTCCAATAAGTTCAGCTCATGGTTTGATATTCCCGGATCTATTACCAAAGCAGTTGCCGCTAATCTTGCAGCTCCCATTTTTCAGAAAAAACAATTGAAAACAGCTTATGAAACCGCTTTGATTGAACAGGAAAAAGCAGCGATCAACTTTAAGCAATCTGTAATGGCTGCTGTGGGTGAAGTTTCCGATGCCATGGCCAAGTCTAAAGGCTCTTCAGACAGACTGCAGCTTTTAGAACAGAGAACAGCCATTCTGGATAAAGGAATCAATGATGCACTGAAGCTGTATAAAAGCGGAATGGCAACCTATCTTGAAGTGATTACAGCTCAGAATAATAAGCTTCAGAATGATCTGGAAGCCATTAATGTAACCCTTGAAAGGTTAAATGCAGAAGTAGACCTGTACAGATCGCTTGGCGGAGGAGTACAATAAAATGTAAACGATAAATAGTAAAGGAAGCTACATCATATAGCTTCCTTTTTTGTTATTTCTAAAGGTAAATACAAGTCAATTTTAACATAAGGTCCGGAATTTGCAGAGGAGTGATGAATTTTTATATTCATTAAATCAGTGGTTTATGAAAAATTTTATCTTTTTTTTAAAAATATATGCAAGATTTTTGAAAAGTGAGATTTATATAGATGAGTACTCGAAAATAATTAATGTTTAACGAAAAAAATAATGCAATGAAAAGATTGACAGTACCCCGATTTTTTATAACAGTTTTAATGGTTTTGGTAGGATTTGCCCTATCCTCATGTAATGATAATGAAGGACCGGATATTCCTCCTGTAAAAATGGAAAACTTACCAGGGAACTATAAAGGAAAACTGATTATTATACAGGGAAGCAGTAAAAGAGAAGGGATAAAAGAGTTCAAAGTGAAGAAAGATACCATCTCATTTGCTGAATTTCCAATTACAGAAATTGTAAAAACAGTAGTGAAAGACCCGGCAAAAGCAGAAGCAGCTTTGAAAACAATGGGAAAAGTAAAGTATGATCTTAAATATGCTGCAGTGATTAACACAAGCAATAATGTGATAGAACTGACTTTTGCTCCCAAGACTATGGAACTTCAGATTCCTGTAGACGGTGTTAATAAAAAGACTGTTGTGGAATTTGTAGCAAAGCAAAAAGGATATTATGTAGGGTTGGATCAGACGCTTAGGTATGCGCTAACAGCAGAAAAAATTACAGTAGATGGTACGCTGGTTACTCCTTATACTGTTATTGATTATAATTTTCCATTCTGTATAAAAAATTAATTAATAGATATTATCACAAATGGATTGCACTTTGATAAGATGCAATCTATTTTTGCCTGACAGTTTTATAATATCCAACAGGATACGGCAGCAGCATTATATGGAAGAAAGTAAAGAACAGATTTTGGTAAAGCACCTTTTGAAGAAGGAGGAAGCCGCCTGGAAAGAGCTTTTTGGAGCTTATTCCGGAAATCTGACCTATGTATGCTCCCGTTATGTGGCTGAGAGAGAAGATGTTCATGATGTACTCCAAAACAGTTTTATCAAAATGTTCCGTTCGATAGAATCTTTTGAGTACAGGGGAAGTGGTTCTTTGAAAGCCTGGATGACGCGTATCACTGTCAATGAATCTTTGAAACATATCAAACAGAAAGGAGATTTCAAATCTGCGGTAGAAGTAGATGATCTTCCGGATATTCCTAATGAAGAAGAGCCGGACTTTGAAGAGATTCCGCGTGATGACATTATGATGATGATAAAATCTCTTCCTTATGGGTACAGAACTGTTTTCAACCTGTTTGTATTTGAGAAAAAAAGCCATAAGGAGATTGCCGGGCTGCTGGGAATTGCAGAAAATTCTTCTGCATCTCAGTTTCACCGTGCAAAAGGACTGCTTGTTCAGAAAATAAAAGAATTTAAAATGTCAAAAAAAGCACAATATGAATAATGAATGGCTAAATAACTTGCGTAGCCGAATGGATGACCATGAAGAGGACGTTCCGGAAGGATTGTGGGATGACATCAAAGGTGAATTATTCTCCGAGGACGAAAACAACAGCATTCCAGGGTTTATTCCTGAAATTCATGAAGGCGGAGCGGGTAAGAAAGAAAAAGGAGCGGGTGCAGGACAAAAATCTTTATTCTATCGTCTCGGAGGTATTGCTGCAGCCATTGCATTACTCTTTTTACTGACGAAAATACTGCCACAGAATGATACAGACAAAGCCCTGTCTCAGAAACCGGCAAATGCTAAAAAAGAAAAGGAAAAGAATTCTTTGAATCCTCTGGAAACGGAGAACATCTCAGGCAGTAAAGCAGAATCCGGAGTGGAGTCTTCTTTAGCTGAAAACTTATTGAATACAGTTGTTTCCAAGAAAATACCAACACAGAAATATTTTAATACTGAAGAAAAAAACAGAGTCGGAAATAATCAGAATATTCAGGAAATCATCAAACTTCCGGCTGCTGCGGAATCTTTTCATCAGGAGAGCAAGATTGCTCAGAAATCATCTCCTGCTGATGATACAGTAAAAGAACCAATCATAGAAAAGATTCCTGATGAGGTTCTTTTCAAACAGGAAGAAGTAAAAGAAGTGTACGCTGAGAATACAAAACATACTGCAAAATCCCGTGACAAAAAATCCTGGATGTTGAGTATGCTTACAGGGAATGTTGCTTCCAACTCTGCAGAGCAGCAGTTTCCGGGGTATGCCTCCATCACTGGAAAAGCAATGAATGTGGAGCAGGTATGGAGTACTTCCGAGTACCATGATGATCCTCTGACTGCCGTATTACTGGCAAATCAAAGTCAACCGGTAGAAGCAAGGATCAGACATAAAGTACCGGTTACGTTCGGATTATCCCTTTACTACAATTTAGGAAAAAGGTGGGGAATAGGAACCGGGTTGAACTATACCAAACTGGCTTCCGAACTGCATTCAGGAACGGAAAACAATTATATTAAAGGAGATCAGACGGTTCATTACATAGGAATTCCTGTTCAGGTCAACTATAATGTCATTCAGAAAGGACGTTTTACAGGATATATCACAGGAGGAGCACTCGTGGAAAAACCTGTGTCGGGAAGTGTTACAACAACCTATGTAGTGAATGATGAAATAAAGGATAGTTCAAAGGAACGACTTGATCATAAGCCGTTACAGTTTTCTGTTAACACCGCAGTAGGATTTCAGCTGAAGGTCATAGACAAAGTTGGAATTTATGCAGAGCCGGGAATAGGATATCATTTCAAGGAAGAAAATGCTCCTAATACCATTTATAAAGAGAAACCTTTTCATTTTAATATGAAATTCGGGATCAGAGTGCTGCTGGATTAATGTAGAAGATTTTTAGACCAAATCACACTTAATAATCTAATATATGAAAACAAAACTAATTTTTTTAGTGGTTTTATTATCCAGTATTCTGGATATAAAAGCACAGTGTACCCCTACAATTACCAGCCCGAGACTTGGACAGAAATATCCGGGAACCATCTTGTTCTGTGACGTGGAAGATGAAATAATTTCTACCACACAGACGTATGGAACTTATCAATGGTACAAACAGGAATGGACCTGGCAGACACCCAATAATAACCCGTGGGTAGCCATTCAGGGAGCCACATCACAGCAGTTAACCGTTAGTGGTAATGACCAGCTGAATTATTTTAAAGTTAAAGTTACAGATGGTGACTGTATCGCGGAAAGTACTGCGGTATTTGCTGATGGATTTGTATATGGTCTTCCGGCTATGATGACAACCTACACTCCCGGAACGTATCAGGATAATGGAGGAATAGTGAATGTGTGCAACGGTGCTTCTGTACAATTTGATAATATATTTCCGGTTGTATACGGTAAGCATACCTGGTTCAGATGTGTACCAGGCAGTAACCCGCCGGTAGTAGGAGATCCTTGTATTATTCCTGGAGTGGTAGGAGATACTTATGTGGCGACAAGTTCCGGAAAATACGGATTTTATGCCTGTACAGAATATTGTCCGGATCAATGTCAGATGCTGGATCCGTTTGCTTTTGTGGAAGTGAATTTCGGGGACTGGGACTTCTGCAGCAATCTGGGAACAGGAGAGGTGAAGACTAAAGACAATAATCTGAAAATCTATCCCAATCCTACAGCGCAGCACCTTTATATCGGAAAAGAATCAGATAAAATCTATAAAGAGGTCATCATTATAGATATGTCCGGAAAATTGGTTCTGAAGAAAAATGACCATCAGTATAATCAGCCAATTGATGTAAGCCAGCTGGTACCAGGAAACTATATTATTGTTTCTAAAAGTGCAGATGGAAAAGAATATAAAAATAGATTTATAAAGAAATAGGATTACATAGTCTGAATGTGCTAAAATATTGATTGTGGGAAGGAAGATTGGATGTCAGAGGAGGGATTTGCCTTGTATTGAAGAAGAACTAGAGTAATTTATTTTAATACTTTACGCTCAATAGATACATTTCATCCTTGTTAATCTAATGACGTCATAATTACCCCCAAAAGGAGTTCTCTCTTTCAGGCATCCGGCTTCCTGACTCGCACTACGTATTTTATCCGGAATTCAGATGAAATAATCTCTTTCGTTAGTTTTTAATAATGGTTGGGTCGGTACAAATTTATTTGTACCGATTTTTTATTATCATTTTACCCAGCTGACATAGAACTTAAGCACCTGTTTTCGTAATATCTTTTTTAATATATCCAATCAGCTAGAATATCATTCATGTAAACATTAGATTTTCAAAATAGTATATTGATTATTTTTACTTCAAAAACACACCATGCTGATTAAAATTTATGGAAGTGCCATTCATGGAGTGGCTGCACAGACAATAACAATTGAAGTGAATGTAGATACCGGCGGAGTAGGATACCATCTGGTAGGTCTTCCCGATAATGCAATTAAAGAAAGCAGCTATAGAATCTCAGCAGCACTGAAAAACGTAGGATATAAAATTCCCGGGAAGAAAATTACCATCAATATGGCTCCGGCAGATCTCAGAAAAGAAGGTTCTGCCTATGATCTGAGTATTGCGATTGGTATTTTAGCGGCTTCAGATCAGATTCTGGCAGAGGAAATTGAGAATTATATTATTATGGGTGAGCTTTCTCTCGATGGAAGTCTGCAGCCCATCAAAGGAGTTTTACCCATTGCTATTCAAGGAAGAGAAGAAGGTTTTAAAGGAATTATCCTTCCCATACAGAATGCCAGAGAAGCAGCTATTGTAAATGATCTTGAAGTATACGGAGTAGAAAATATAAGAGAAGTAATTGATTTTTTTAATGAAGGAAAACCTCTTAACAGAAGCGTTTTGGATACCCGGAAAGAATTTCATGAGAAGATCAATGATTTTCCTTTCGATTTCTCTGAAGTTAAAGGTCAGGAAACAGCCAAAAGAGCCATGGAAGTAGCTGCAGCAGGCGGGCACAATATCATTCTTATCGGTCCTCCGGGAAGCGGGAAAACCATGCTGGCTAAAAGAGTTCCCAGTATTTTACCTCCATTAACTTTGAAAGAAGCTTTAGAAACAACAAAAATTCACTCCGTAGCCGGAAAAATTGGAACCGAAGCTTCACTGATGACTGTTCGTCCCTTCAGATCTCCCCATCATACAATTTCAGATGTTGCCTTAGTAGGAGGCGGAAGTTACCCGCAGCCCGGTGAGATTTCCCTTGCACATAACGGCGTTTTATTTCTTGACGAGATGCCGGAATTTAAAAGAACGGTACTCGAAGTGATGAGACAGCCTCTGGAAGACCGGGAAGTGACCATTTCAAGAGCCCGGTTTACCGTAAATTATCCTGCAAGTTTTATGTTGGTCGCCTCTATGAATCCAAGCCCAAGCGGATTCTTTCCCGATGATCCTAACAATACCTCATCTGTTTATGAAATGCAGCGGTACATGAATAAGCTCTCAGGACCGCTTTTGGACAGAATTGATATTCATATTGAAGTGCAGAAAGTAGAGTTTGAACAGCTTTCTGAAAAAAGAAAAGGAGAAAAAAGCAAGGACATCAGAAATCGTGTACTGAAAGCCAGAGATATTCAGAATAAAAGATACCAAAACCTCAATATCAGTAGCAACGCCCAAATAGGACCTAAAGAAATTGAGGCCTTTTGTGAATTGGATGAAACCTCTTTCGGGCTCATTAAGCTAGCAATGGAAAAACTTAATCTTTCAGCAAGAGCTTATGACAGAATCCTGAAAGTTGCCCGAACAATCGCTGACCTGGAAGAATCTGAGAATATTCTGTCCCATCATATTTCTGAAGCCATACAGTACAGAAGTCTGGACCGGGAATTCTGGAATGGATGATGATCCTATGCTTTTTTCTATAATATGTCAGATTTTCAAAATAGTATATTCGCTATTTTTACTTCAAAAAAACACCGTAAGGATTAAAGTTTATGGAATGAATGTTGATTCAAAGATTATAGGCTATAAAGGCTTAGCAAAAGCATTTATATGAAAGATGAAATTAAAAGATATCCCTTTAAAGCAGGTCTGCCTGTTGAATTTGAGATTGTTCAATTGAAGAATCTATACACTACCAGTAAAAAAATGTTAATCGTGCCACACAGAACAAACTTTTATCATATTTTTTGGTTTAAGAGTGGCGGAAATACTCATTTGATTGATTTTGAACCTGTAGAAACCAGTGCCAATACAGTCTTATTTCTGAGTAAGCACAAAATCCATAGCTTTGATGAAAGCACAAATCTAGATGGGCTGGTTATTCTTTTCACAGATGATTTTTTTTCTAAAACAAAGGAGCAGGCCAGATATTTACAGAGTACGATGCTGTTCAATGACTTGAAGTCTATATCAAAGATCAGGATCCAAGACAATATAAAAACATTCACAGACATTGTTGAATTGATGGAAAGAGAGCTTTTGCAGCCTGCTGACACTTTTCAGCCAGACCTTTTGAGAAATCTTTTACATAACTTCCTTTTATTGTCTGACCGTGAAAGGAGCAGCATGGGTTTTAGTGAACCCAAAAAGAATGCGGATCTGGATTATGTCATCAGATTTAAGGATATCCTTGAAGAGAATTATATGAAACGTAAACAAGTCAGCAGTTTTGCAATAGAAATGTATATTACTGATAAGCGCCTGAACAGGGCAACTTCTAAAATACTGGGCAAATCACCCAAACAGCTCATTGATGAAAGAGTAATGCTTGAGGCTAAAAGGCTGCTAGCCTACACCAATGAAAGTGTTAAAGAAATCAGTTACAGACTTGGGTTTGAAGAGTTAACAAACTTTATAAAATACTTCAGAAAACATGATACCCGAACTCCTGTTGAGTTTCGGAAATCTTTTACAACAGAGTAAAAGTATCATTTAAAAGACCATATCTACCTTTTGGAAGCGCTGTGAAAATCAGAACTTTGTGCTAATAAAATCAAAGAATTATGAAAATAACAGCCTTACTGTTAATTGCCGGATTAGGATTGATATCATGTGACAATGAAAACACTTTAAAACAAGAAAAAAATATGGAACCTTCAAACAAAGACAAAGTCGTTGCACTTTTAAAAAGCATTGAAACAGGAGCAACAGAACCTGTAAGTTACATTAACCCCAATAAATATATTCAACATAATCTGGCTGTTGCTGACGGATTAGCTGGTTTTGGAGAGCTTTTGCAGCAGTTACCTCCTAATTCTGCCAAAGTTAATACCGTACGTAGCTTTCAAGATGGAAACTATGTTTTTACTCAGACAGACTATAATTTTTTTGGTCCTAAAATAGGTTTTGATATTTTCCGTTTTGAAGACGGTAAAATCGTAGAACATTGGGATAATCTCCAGGAAACACCATCAAAGCCCAACCCTAGCGGACATACAATGATAGATGGAACTATTGATGTGAAAGACCTTGAGAAAACAGAAGCCAATAAAGCTCTTGTAAGAAACTTTGTTGACGATATCCTTGTAAACAGTAAAATGGATAAGCTGGCAGGTTATTTTGATGG
The DNA here is from genome assembly GCF_047444895.1 of Chryseobacterium sp. S90. Classification (NCBI taxonomy): domain Bacteria; kingdom Pseudomonadati; phylum Bacteroidota; class Flavobacteriia; order Flavobacteriales; family Weeksellaceae; genus Chryseobacterium; species Chryseobacterium sp. S90. The sequence continues at coordinate 83,425 of NZ_JBLGCX010000004.1, forward strand.
TGACAATTACATTCAGCATAATCCCAATATTCCTGATAAAGTTTCTGGTTTGGGAGCGACATTACAAGCATTGGCAGAACAAGGAATTTCCATAAAATATAATAAAATCCATCAGGTTTTGGGACAGGGAAATTTTGTATTGGTAGTAAGTGAAGGATATTTTGGTAATGATTATGATGCTTTCTATGATCTGTTTAGGGTTGAAAACGGCAAAATTGCTGAACATTGGGACGTAATAGAAAAGATTCTGCCGAAAGAACAGTGGAAGAATAATAATGGTAAATTTTAGCATTAATATTACACTGTGTAGGTAGCACTTGTGTTGCTTACCTGTTAAAAAAAAGAGAGGCTGTTTCAAAAGTGAGACAGTCTTTTTTATATTCGGACATTCCCGGGCCTGGAATCTTGGAAAATTCGGGTACATCGACTATCAACAAAGGAAGTAAATAAGATAGTGCCATCTTTAAAATCATAACAAATTAAAAATCAGTCTTTTTATTGTTTGATTTCTTTTACAATATCAATTTCAGGATGTGACAGATAATAGTAATTATGTAACACATAGGTTAATTTATTATGTTAAGTTTGATTACCAAATCATTAAAAATATTTAATTATGAAAATAAAATATTTAAATACAGGGTAGAGCCATTCTTAACTTCAAAAGAATAGGCTAAACCTTATTCTTCCATCTTTTCGATTGAAATACATAACGTTTAAACGTTACTTACGCTCGGCTCATTGAGCTAATCGTTTCAAGCTTCTGTATTATTAAGTTTTTTTAAACTGTTATAAAAACATATTTAGCAATAAACTGTGGCTATCTCGTATACTCTTTTGTTTCAGCTTTTTAATAGTTTCAAATTACCTATGGAAGACAGAAGCAGTTGATTGCAAAATTTTTAACCAAATTACATTATTACTATGTCAAACATAATTCCCTCATTAGAAACCTTGTCAATAGGTACAGCGGTATTACTGTCATCTGAAGACAGAGAAAAACTTTTAAATGGATTCAATAAGACCGGCTGGGACTATCATCATGAAGAAACACTAGAGTCTCTTTTTCGAAAACAGGCACTCCTTCACCCCGATAAAACAGCCGTTGTTTATCAGGATCAGGAAATTACGTACAGTGATTTAGATCAGAGAAGTAATCAGATCGCCAATCTGTTATTGAGTAAAGGAATTAAAGAAGGTAAATATGTTCCTATCTGGCTGGACCGTTCTCTAGAATGGATTGTTGCTGTTCTTGGCGTGATCAAATCAGGCGCCGCATACGTTCCTATAGACCCCGCTTATCCTGCTAAAAGAGTAGAATTTATTCTTTCAGATACCGCTGCTGATACGATCATTACAAATCAAAATCTTAAAAACCTTCTACCTGAAACTGAAAGATCAAAAGTCTTTGACCTGAGCAGTAGGGAGAATCTTAATCATTGGTCTTCAGCTTATCCGGAAATTGAAATTCATCAGAACAGTTTAGCCTATACGATTTATACTTCAGGCTCTACCGGAAAACCAAAAGGGGTAATGGTAAGTCATCTGGCTATCCAGCATTTGGTAACCTGGCACAACCATCATTTTCACGTAGATCACAGTTCAAAACTGACTCTCGTAGCAGGACTGGCATTTGACATATCCGTTTGGGAAATCTGGTCGGCACTTACTGCCGGAGCTGCTTTATTTATAGCAGATAATGAAGACAGAACAGATGCTCATGCATTGGTGGATTTCTACAGGAGAAATCAGATTACACATGGTTTTGTTCCCTCTGTTTTAGTTCCGCCGGTTGTTAACGATACCAGAAATTATAATGATCTGAAATTGAAGTATCTCTTTACCGGAGGTGAAAAACTGAAACCTGTGCTTACTACGGAATTAAGCTATGAACTGATAGACTATTATGGTCCAACGGAATGTACTGTATTTGCAACATTTAAAAAAGTGAAAGATATCAATGGGAAATACGTCTCTTCAATAGGGAAACCCATTGCCAACGCAAAAGCCTATATCTTAAATGAGAATATGGAATTGATGCCGGTAGGGGCAGTAGGAGAATTGTGCATCGGGGGAAATATCTTAGCCAATGGATATCTTAATAATAAAGAGCTTACAGATTCTAAATTTATTGATAATCCATTCCGGGAAACAGAAAAACTGTACCGTACAGGAGATCTTGCCAAATGGAAACCTGATGGTGATATTGAATTTCTGGGAAGAATAGATAATCAGGTGAAAATTCGTGGATTCCGTGTTGAGTTAGGAGAAATAGAACGTACATTGATTCAGCAGAAAGAGATCAATGAGGCTGTGGTCATGAGCAGGGATACAGAAGGAAACAGTAAATATCTGATTGCTTTTATCGTTTCAAAACCTGATGCAGAGAAAGATATTTCATCAGTTAGAAATGCATTGAAAGAAGAGCTTCCGGGTTATATGATTCCTGCCCAGATTATTTTTATAGATAGAATTCCATTAACGGCAAATGGTAAAACAGATACCCATGTTTTAAAAGATCTGGCAGATAAAGAAGCAAAAGAGCTCATTTCATTTGAGCCGCCTACCAATGAGACAGAAAGAATTGTTGCAGATGTATGGTCTTCAGCTCTGGAGCGTTCTATTATTAATATTACAGATAATTTCTTTGATATCGGTGGAAACTCCCTTCTGGTAGCAGCAGTTGCCGTGGCATTGCAAAGAAAACTGGATGTAAAAGTATATCTGAGGGATATTTATCAGTTTCCGGTATTGCAGGAGCTTTCAGAAGTTCTTATCGCGAGGTCAAGAGAAACAAGAGAAGCCGACCCAAAAGAAGATGTTGAGCCTTACGTTGCCTTGCAGAAAGATGTCTATCTTGCTCCCGGAACTGTTTTTGCAGGAGGGTTTGATCCTAAACAAGTAGAAAACCCCAACACAATATTTTTAACAGGAGTAACCGGATTTGTGGGAATTCATCTTTTGCAGGATCTTTTAGATACTACAAATGCTGAAATCTACTGCCTTGTAAGAGCTCAGGATCAATTTCACGCGATGGAAAAGATAGACAAATGCTTTAAACAATATCACATTCCTCAAAAAGAAGAACAGAAATCGAGAATTATTCCAGTGATCGGAGATCTGGCATTGCCGGCATTGGGGCTGTCAGAAGAAATATTCACAAAACTGGCAAAACAAACGGATCTGATTTACCATTCAGGAAGTTCGGTAAACTTCATTGAGCCTTATTCTTACATGAAAGCCCCGAATGTAGAAGGATTAAGAGAAATCATCAAATTGGCCGGAGCAGAAAGAACGAAATGCCTTGCTTTGTTGTCTACCATTTCGGTATACAGCTGGGGGCATGTGTTTACAGGAAAAACGGTAATGCTGGAGTCCGATGATATTGAACAGAACTTAATGTCTGTAAGCAAAGATATTGGATATGTAAGAAGCAAATGGGTAATGGAAGCTGTCGCAGACCTGGCCGCAAAAGAAGGCTTGCCATTAATTACTTATCGTCTTGGATATGCAATGTGTCACAGTGAAACAGGAGCAAGCGCTTCCTATCAATGGTGGTCAGGCTTGGTGAAAAATTGTATAGAATTTAAATCTTATCCAGCATTGACTGAGCTTAGAGAAGGCCTTATCACAGTAGATTATATGACGAAATCTATGGCTCATATCACGAAAAATAAAGAGGCAATAGGTAAAAAATTCAACCTGATTGCCCGTCCGGAAACCAATCTTACGCTGGAAGGATTCTTTGGACTCATGAAAAAGTATTATCCTTTTACCCTGAAAGATCTTCCTTATAAAGAATGGAGAAAACAGTGGGAAGATGACAGTAAAAACCGTTTATATCCATTGACAAGCCTTTTCAGGGACAATATGCATGAAGGTTTATCTACCGTTGAGCTTTATCAGAATACTTACATATGGGATTGCTCCAATGTGATTCAGTTTCTGGAAGGTTCAGGTATTCAGGAACCTGTATTTGATAAAAAAGTACTGGATTCCTATTTGACATACCTTGGAATTCCGGTTGAATAGTATTTGATTGTTGAAACAAAGCCCAAACAGAATCTGTTTGGGCTTTTTCATATTATGGTAACCAATGATTTAGGTGTGAAAGAAAACTATTTTATATTCCCTTTTTTCCATCCAGAATCATCTGAATCATCTTTATCTTCCTGTTTTCTCTTGTTTCCGGTTTTTTAGCCTCTTCTATCCAACGGATATATTCCTTTTTATGGGTATAACTCATTTTGTCAAATAAAATCTTTGCATCCGGATTTTCATTAAAAACAGAGACGATATCTCCTGCAATCTCAACCACTCTCTCTTCTTTGTCTTCTGTAAGAGAAACAGAAACCTCATCTCCGAAAGTTTTCCCAAGCTGTTTCCTGATCTCTTGTGTAAGGCCTAAAATATGACAGTCTGATTTCATTTTGGCAAGGCTTCCACGATATTCAACGTGATCATCAAATAGAGCTTTAATCTTTACCTGTCCTTTTTTATGAAACAGTTCTTCTGTAGAAAAAGGAAATTCTACAAACGCAGCGTTCATTTCTCCGTTTTGCTGAATAATAGCTGAGAATTTGATTGTTTGAGGATTCATAATGAAAGATTTTAATAATCAAAAATAAAAAAACCGTGAAATTTACTTTCACGGTTTCAAAAATAAATCAAATAAGATTATTATTTTTTAGCTTTCTTAGGCGTTGTTGTAGTACCTGAGTTTTTAGTTTTTGTATCAGCTGGAGTATTTTCACCTCTTACAAGCTTCAATTCATCTACTAATCTTCTTGCACCAGCAAACTTATCAATTGTCCAAAGAACGAAACGAACGTCTACGTTGATTGTTTTTTGCCATTCCTGTTCAAATACGATATCACCGCTTAACGCTTCACTGTTACCATCGAAAGCAATACCGATAAGGTTTCCGTCTCCATCAATTACCGGAGAACCAGAGTTACCTCCTGTAATATCATTATTAGAAAGGAAGTTTACAGGCATATAACCTGCTGCATCAGCATACTGACCGAAATCTTTAAGGTTGTAAAGGTCAATCACTCTTTGAGGAAGATCAAACTCTTCATCACCTTTCTTGTATTTTCCAACAAGACCAGTCATATCAGTATAATAGTTATCAGTAATACCGAAATAGTTTCTGTCATTTCTGATAGGTAATTTATCTACAGTACCGTAAGTTAATCTCATGGTAGAGTTAGCATCCGGGTAGAATTTTTTCTCAGGCATAGCCTTCATAAGACCTGCTAAAAACAGACGGTTATTTTTTGCAAAATTATCATCTATTTTTACGAATCTCTCAGTGCTTATTTTTTGATCAGCAACAATTCCGTTTGCAGCTTTCCAAAGCGGATCAGCATCAAGTTTTAATGCATCCGGGTTTAATAAGAAGTTCGTTGCAGAAGTCTTGTTAGCAAAGATTGAAGAATAAGCCAAATTAGAAACTGTTTTAGCATCCAACCCTAAAATAGTAGCAGAAGCAACCTCAGGATTTTTAACTCTTGCCTGGTAAAGACTTGTCATAGCGGCAAGCATTTCACCTTCCAAAGATGGATTGAAGTTTTCATAAGCCGCTTTGATCGCCGCTTCAGTTTTAGGCTTCATTGCCAGTCTTCCCTGCATATCCTGAGCAGCATAAGCTTTCAGTACAGAACCTACCTGCATAGCAAGAGTAATGTATTTTGCATTTCTTGAAAACTGTGAAGCATAGTTTCTTTCAACGTTTCTATCAGAAACTTGCTTGTAGTATATACCAATGTCTTCTAAAACACCATTGTATTGATCATTTCCTGGCATTGCAGCCCACTTATTATAAGTTTCCTCAATTTTTTGTTTGTCAGAAATAGTTCCATTTTTCTCTACTGCATCAATAGTCCCTTGTCTGTTTTTCCAGTAGTTAGCTACAGAAGCATATTGAGAAGCATAGTTAAGCTGAGTTGCTTTATCCTTATCCATGTATTTTTTCATAACATCCATGGCAAGTTTAGAAGCCTCAACCCAAGCCGGGTAATCTTTAGTTACCATTTGCTGAATTCCGTAAGAAGTCAGGTAACGGTTTGTTCTTCCAGGGTAACCTAAGATCATTGAGAAATCACCAGGTTTAATTCCCTTAAGAGAAACCGGAAGGAAATGCTTAGGCTTCAAAGGAGTGTTGCTTGGAGAATATTCAGCAGGGTTTCCTGCAGCATCAGCATATACTCTGAAAACTGTGAAGTCCGCTGTATGTCTTGGCCATTCCCAGTTATCTGTATCACCTCCGAATTTTCCTAATGATGAAGGTGGAGCACCTACCAATCTGATGTCTTTATAATCCTGATATACGAAATAGTAGAATTCATTTCCGTTGAAGAAATCTCTTACTACTACAGTATATTTCCCGTTCTCAGAGTTTTCTGTCTGGATTGCTTTAGTTTCAGCATCAATAACAGCTTTTCTCTCTGCTCCGGTCATATTGTTGTTTAGTTTAGAAGTGATTCTCTGCGTAGCATCATCCATTCTCACTAAAAATCTTACATAAAGATCCTTTGCATTGAATTCGTCTTTCTGTTTCATTGCCCAGAAACCGTTCTTCAAATAATCTTTTTCTGGTGTAGAAGCCGCAGCAACAGCACCGTAACCACAGTGGTGGTTAGTAAATATAAGTCCTTTATCAGAAACAATTTCACCTGTACAGAAACCACCGAAACTTACGATAGCATCCTTTAAGCTTGAATTGTTCACAGAATAAATTTCCTCAGGCGTAAGGTGCAGACCCTCTTTTTGCATATCAACACCGTTAAGTCTTTTGATGAGCATTAGCAGCCACATCCCCTCATCCGCCCTCATCTGAGCAAAGCCCAGTAAGAAAGTGAATAGTAGAAATAGTCTTTTCATTTTATAAAATAATTTTTGTGTCGCTAATTTACTAATTTTTACGAGATTCTGTCCCGGATTGGTATGAAAATGGGATGATAATCCACATGAAAAAGATCCTCTTATCAATTTTTGCAGTTTTACTTTTAGGACTTGTTCTGAATTGTTCCGCAGTGCCGGATAAAAATCCTTCTCTTCAAAGGCAATGGATGCTGGTTTCCTTTGATGGGTTTTCAAAAGAACAGCTTATTGCGAATAAAGCAGAAATTAATCTGACAGCCAGTATCATTGATGGTAAAATTCAAGGGAATGCCTATATGGGATGCAACCAAATGTCTTTCGTATCCGAATTTAAAAAAGGAGGGAAGGTGAAAATCTCAAACGGAGTAAGTACCATGAAAGCCTGTCAGGATATGAATCTTGAAACCTCATTTCAGAAGAAATTTGAAACCATGACAAAATATTCGGTAGAAGGGCATTTTCTTACTTTAACAGATGATAATGGAAATTCAATGAAATTTGTAGCCGCCGATTGGGATTAATAATATCCGTATAATATAAAAGTCCGCTTTGCAGCGGACTTCTTTGTTTGAAAAATCTAGTTTGGTTATCAGCTTTTTTTGAGAGTTATCAGTTTTTAGGAATAGTTTTTTTAATTTCTTCCAGGGTTGCCGTATTGGGAAGCCCGATAGTTGTTGTCTTTGTGTTCCTAGAATTTATAGTATTATGATATGCCTGTCTGTTGGGAATAGTTTTTTTGATTTCTTCAAGACTTGCTGTGTTGGGAAGTAATTTTCCCGAATTGTCAGCAGCTGCCTTGGGCTTAGTTTCCTGTTTTTTAACGGCAAGACCATGATCAGAAGGTAATCTGGTATTTACAGTTGTCTTTTCGTCTCTTTCCTTGGCTTCCTGCATTTGGATTGCCTGTTGCTCTTTTGCCTGTTTTACAACGAGTGCCTGATCTTCCATCGGAACAGCCTGCTTATTTTCCTGAGCATAAATAATAGTGCTTAAAAATAATAACGGGATAATATATGCTATTTTCATGACGGTTTATTTTATGTTGACTAATACTTGAATTTTTCCGATCTCTTTTTGGTCATAATCCTGAAGTGCTTTTCCGATTACCTGTCCTATTCTTACCTTTTTGATATCCGCTTTCATGGCAACACCTGCTTTAGATGAAGTTACCAAAAGGTCTCCTCTTTTTATTTTTCCGTTCTCAAGACATACTTTGGTTGGAATTACTCCAATGACGCCCATTGGTGCTTTATTGGAAATATCAGTGTCAATATGTTCTTCCGTAAGAAGTACACCAGGTTTTGTGGCATACACTCCTGCAACAAGAGTAGAATAAGGAGTTGAAGATTTCTCAACAGTTCTGTCTGCTTTTGTTGAGATGACAAGGATATCACCAGGTTCATATTCAGAGATACTTCCGTTGACGTCAAATGCTTCTGCAACGTCTGCACCGCTGTTTTGTGTACCTCCGTTAAAAAATCCACGTCCGGCAGAATTGATTCTTGCTACATTCACTGTACCCGGATTTCCGGATTTAAATAAAGCAATAGATCCGTTGCTGTGGGTTTCTACTGTCAGGGCTGGGTTGGTATTGCCGGTATTGTAATTTACAAACCTTGCGGCGCGTCCTTGTCCGAAATTCGGAACCCAGGCATAGATTGCGCTTCCTGTTCCGTCTGCAGTCGTTTCTACACCGTCTCCTGTGTTTGAAGCATTAGCTGTTATACCATTACCATTACCATCTGCAATAGCAATCAGTGCAGGACCGTTTCCGGAAGGATTACTGGCATGGAATAAACCTGCGTATCCTCCTGTACCGGAAGATATTCCATAGATTCCAGCTGTTCCGAAATTGGCAAACTGAGAGTTAACTTCACCTCTCACCGCTGCTGAAGTTCCGGTAACTTTATCTACTTTAAAATTTCCTGCAATACCATTTCCCACCGTAGTTACAGTGATAACATCACTGGTGTTGGATTCGTTAAAAATATTGAATCTTCCGGCACGTCCGGTAGAAAAAGTAGGTACCCAAGCATAAAGGGCATTTCCGGCTCCATCAATGTTGGTTTCAACTCCGTTACCATCTTTTCCTGCATTGGCAGTAATAGCATTCCCATTTCCGTCTGTAAGAGCAATCAATGAAGCTCCGTTTCCTGCAGGGTTTGAGGCATAGAATAATCCGGCGCGTCCTCCGGTCCCTGAAGAAATTCCAAAAATACCTGCTGCACCAAAGTTCCCGAAAATAGTATTTACTTCACCTCTTACTGCAGCACCAACACTATTGGTGTTGTCAACAATAAAAGAGGCTGCATTTCCTTGCGTATTATCAGGAATATTCCCGTTTCCATTGGTTGCTACCTCAACGGTATTTCCTGTGGTATTCGTTTGGTTAAAATTTTCAAATCGTCCGGCACGGCCTGTACTGTTATTCAAACCTACTTGTCCATAAACACCGATACCTGTTCCGGATGTATTGGTAGCAACAAATCCTCTTACTCCATATCCTCCTCCGTCATTACGGCCTACTACCGCTCCGGCAATGTCACTGGTTGTTCTACCAACGACAGCTTCACCTGCTCCGGTGTTATCACCAACAACACCTGCAGAAGACTGGGAAGAGGTGGAACCATGTACCCCAAATCCCGCTCCGGTAGAACTTCTTACTCCGGCTCCGTTTCCTGAGGTCGTAACATTTACTACTGTACCATTTCCTACGGTAGATGCACTAAGAGCAACATTATTATTCGCGTTATTGAAGATTGCAATATTCGCAGGGATTCCATTATTACTGGTAGCATTGAGACCGGTTCCTGTATTACTGTTTGCATATACTCCATAACCGTTTCCACTGGAATTTCCGTAGACTCCTAAACCATTTGGTGTTGTACCATAAACTCCCCATCCGCTTCCGGCCTGGCTTCCGTATACTCCAACACCAAGTCCGCCGGTTCCGTTATTAATACCACGTACAGCACTCGAAAATCCGCCAGGAGAAGCACTGCTTACAATTCCTCTTACTGCAGAAATATTTGATGTAGCTGTGTTATTTACTCCTTCCACAGAAGTACCATCTCCATCGTTGATCAATGAAAATAGAGTAGAAGCATTATTAACAGTCGTGGTATAAGGAATCGCAAAACTTCCACCGCCTCCACCTGCAGATTTGGCATACATGGCATAAGGAACGCTTAGCAGCTGGCTTGTTCCTACTATAGTATAGCTTGTTCCTCCGGCAGGGTCAGTTTCTGTTTTTAAATAATAGCTTCCTGTGGGCCAGTCGATGGTGGCAAATGTTCCTGTAAGTACAGTTCCTGTTCCTATTTCAAGGCTGATAAGCCCGTTCGCATTGGTATTCCCGGTGAGTCTTTCTGAATAGACTGCGGCGCCGGCAGGAGATCCCTGTAATATGCTTACCCTCACGGCTATACCTTGATTGACTAAGAGTTGTCCGGAACCGTTTCTCATGACAGCTTGGTAGCTCATTTTTTCCGGAGCCTGAGAAAGTCCCATAAAGAAACCGGTCAGGATCCAAAACAGTAATAATATTTTTTTCATGGCATTTTATTTTTTGATGATTTTAAATGTTTTAATATTTTCTCCATTTTGAGTAATCCTGATAATATACATCGCAGAAGGAAGTGAGGAGAAATTAAGCTCAGATTTTGATTGTGAGATCTTATCTTTTTTTACCAGCTTACCTTGGGCATCGAATAACTGATACTCTGATCCTTTAAAATTATTTGAGGTAAAATCTAAATACAAATAATCTCTGAAAGGATTAGGGTAGAGCAAAATACCTGTGAGTTCAGAAGAAGTTTCAAGGGAAGTAAGAGTAATAATTTCGTAAGGCTGTTGAACACCTTCGAGGACCTGTCCTGTTCCTTTTTCGAGATAGGTCATCTGGCCTACACTGTAAGAAACAAAACCATTAGCTGCTGAAGCATCCAGTCCGGTTGCCAAAACTGCAGATTGTGCGTGCAGTATGGGGACGGAAAAGACAGACAGAATAATACAATAAATAGATATTCTTTCCATGGATAACAGTTTTGGTGATTAATAGATGTGTTTTTTCAAAGGGAATTTGGGAAGACTAAATTACCACCTATCTCAATCGAATGGTAGGAAAATAGACCAACGGCAGAAATAATCGACCAATGGCATTTGTGAATTACTGTAGAAGTTTGTTTAGTCTTTTTTAAGGATTGAAAAAAGAAAGATTATCCTTGTAGGTACGTCCGATAGGAAGTTTGATGTGATGTGCCAGTTCTATTTCGTGACAGCTTTTTCCGCGGATGAGGTGGCGGGGAACCGCATAGCTTCTGTGTATTCTGACAAAAGAATCAAAAAAGTTTTTTTGCAGGAGGTTTCCCAGAGAATTTAAAATACAGTGATTTTTTTCAAGGGTAATGATCCTAGTATAATCTTTCAAAGCTTCCAGATACAGGATGTCTTTCATTTTGATTTGAAAGATATTTCCGCCTTCTTTTATTTTAATGCAGTTTTCTCCTACCATGGCATCATAGCATTTGCACTTCTCTTTTACTTCAAAAAAATCGAAAAGTCTTTCCATAGAATAATGAAAACGTTCTGCGGTAAGTGGTTTGGTAATAAAATCTAAAGTATCTGTCTCAAAAACTCCGGCAGCCAGTTCCGGATGGGAGCTTACAAAAATACAGGCGGGAATCTTATGAGCCAGTTTCCGGAATTCGAGTCCGCACATTCCACTTAAATTGGTTTCAGTGATCAGAAGGTCTGTAGGGAGATCAAGATAAGGAATAGCCTTTTCTGCAGAATCAAAAGAGGCAACAATCTCAATGTTTTGGTATTGTTTGATATAATGCTGAAGAACCAGTCTGTCCAGTTCATCATCATCAATAATCATACATCTAATATGGGTAATCATGATATTCCGGAGATTAGTTTTTAGGTTAAATGTTTAACAATCAGAAATTTATTACATAAAGTTATTGTTTTTTTACAAAACCTTCACCAGTAAACTTAAATTTATATTAAAATATGTTATTAAATAAAAATTGATTTTGTTTTTTTTCTGAAAAATATTAACTTGTAAAAATCATAAACATAGACAGAACTTAATGTTAGAAAAGAAAGAACATAACTATGAGAAAGCAGTCTTGGTGGGTGTTATTACCCAGAATCAGGACGAAGAAAAACTGACGGAGTATTTAGATGAACTTGAGTTTTTAGCTTTCACAGCCGGAGCAACCGTACAAAAGCGTTTTACCCAAAAACTGACTCAGCCTGATTCCAAAACTTTCATAGGAAGTGGAAAGGCAATTGAGATAAAAGAATATGTAAAAGAAAACGAGATCGGAACTGTAATTTTCGATGACGAGCTTTCTCCTTCACAGCTTAAAAACCTGGAAAGAGATATGGAGGTTAAGATTTTGGACCGTACCAATCTTATTCTTGATATTTTTGCCCAGAGAGCCCAGACTTCTTATGCGAGAACTCAGGTGGAACTGGCACAGTATCAATATCTTTTGCCTCGATTGACGAGAATGTGGACTCACCTTGAGCGTCAGAAAGGGGGAATTGGAATGAGAGGTCCCGGGGAAACAGAAATTGAAACTGACCGCCGTATTATCCGTGACAGAATTACATTGCTGAAAGAAAAACTGAAGACCATTGACAAGCAGATGGCGACCCAACGTAATAACCGTGGAAAAGTAGTTCGTGCAGCTTTGGTAGGATATACCAATGTTGGAAAATCTACTTTGATGAATTCCATTTCAAAATCTGAAGTTTTCGCAGAAAATAAACTATTTGCCACTCTGGATACCACAGTAAGAAAAGTGGTGATAGGAAACTTACCGTTCCTGCTTACGGATACGGTAGGGTTTATCAGAAAATTGCCAACTCAGCTGGTAGAATCATTCAAATCTACTTTGGATGAGGTTCGTGAAGCTGATCTTTTGATTCATGTAGTGGATATTTCGCACGAAAGTTTTGAAGATCACATAGAATCTGTAAATCATATTTTGATGGAAATCAATGCTCATCAGAAACCAATGATCATGATTTTCAATAAGATCGATGATTTTAGCTATGAGAAAAAGGATGATGATGATCTTACGCCATCAACCCGTAAAAATATCTCTCTGGAAGAGTGGAAAAAAACATGGATGGGGAAATCAAAATATCCAACGGTATTTATTTCTGCTTTAACGAAGGAAAACTTCCCGGAAATGAAGAAAATGATTTACGATGAGGTAATGAAGATTCATATTTCCAGATTTCCATACAACGATTTCCTTTTCGAATATTTCGATAACGACGAGGAAGAAGAAAGCAACAATTAATGAAATATCACTTTTTCCTTTTATTCATCATGTTTTCGGTTTTTGGTTTCAGCCAGAAATCAAAACTTGATTTGAAAGCTGTTGAGAAAAGTATCAAAAATTCTGATTCTCCTTATAATTACGAGAAGCTTATTTTTAAATATAAAGGATATCCAAAGTCTCTGGACAGTATAGAGTCACAATATCTTTACTATGGAAGAAATTTCAGAAAAGATAAGGTAAGTACTTCAGATGATAGCTTTAAAAGCCTTGCTGAAGCCTTTAAACAGAACAATTTTGCAGACTGTATCAAGCAGGGAAAAGCCTTGTATGATAAAGATCCTACGAATCTGGATGTTTTGCTGATCCTTCTCAGAGCCTATGATTCTGCGAAGGATGGCAACAATTTTATGCATCACCTGAATCAGTTTCGTTCGCTTACGGAAGGAATAAAAGTCTCTGGAGACGGGAAATCTGAAAAAACAGCCTATATCGTCAATTCTGTAGGAGATGAATATATTCTGCTGAACATTCTGAATATAGGAAAGGATTATACGAGAAGCTCAAAACCTGCTAAGGATGGCATGTTTGATGTTTGGGAAAAAGAGGGGCGGCAGCTCTATATTAAAATACTCTATTTGGAACTTACCAATTAATCATAAAATAAAAAACACTTAGTGGAATTATATTATTCATTTTCAGCGTTAATCGTATTAGCATCAATATTCGCATATCTCAATTACAGGTTTTTAAAACTTCCAAGTACCATCGGAATTATGGTGATTGCCATTGTGGTGTCTATTTTCCTGGTAATGTTCGGAGAAACAGTACTTCCGAGAACTTTCGGACATCTTCACAACCTGATGAACAGTATCGACTTTACGGAGGTCCTGATGGGAGCTATGCTTAATTTTCTTCTGTTTGCAGGGGGAATTCATATTAATATTAATGACCTGAAGGAACAGTTCAGACCTGTAGTGATATTTTCCACAGTAGGAGTTGTGATTTCTACTTTTGTGGTAGGTTTTGGAATGTTTTATCTACTGCCTTATGTTGGCGTTAAACTTCCATTTATCTACTGTCTTGTCTTTGGAGCATTGATTTCGCCTACTGATCCTGTGGCGGTTCTGAGTGTTCTGAAACAAGCTAACGTATCCAAATCACTGGAAACAAAAGTTGCCGGAGAATCTCTTTTCAATGACGGTATGGCGGTTGTAGTCTTTACAGTGATCCTGCAGCTTGCCGTTGGAAAAGAAGTGGATCTGAGTGTTGAAACAATTGGATTGCTTTTGCTTAAAGAAGCAGGAGGTGGTCTTTTACTGGGGGTTCTGCTAGGATGGGTTACTTCAAGATTAATGCGTGAAGTAGATGACTATATTATCTCGGTATTAGTAACACTTTCTGTAGTGATGGGAGGTTATCTTATTGCAAGGCAAATGCATATTTCAGGACCACTGACGATGGTGGCAGCAGGATTGTTTATGGGGAACTTCAACAGAAGTTTCAAAATGAAGTCTGTCACTCAGGATTATCTTATCAAATTCTGGGAGCTTATTGACGAAATTCTGAATGCCGTATTATTCCTGTTCATTGGATTTGAACTTTTGATGATTAAAGATCTTAGACATTTCATGATTCCTGGCTTAGCTGCTATTGTGGTCGTGCTGTTTGCAAGATTTATTTCAATCTGGGGACCTACGAAGTTTACCTCTTTGAGAAGAAGTTTCAGCCCACAGACGGTAAAAGTTCTGGTTTGGGGAGGAATCCGTGGAGGTGTTTCCATTGCACTGGCAATGTCTATTCCTAAAAGTGAGTACAGTGAGATTATTCTAAGTATTACCTACTGTGTCGTTGTATTCTCGATTATTGTTCAGGGGCTTACCATTGCCAAGGTGGCCAATCCTAATAAGATCGCAAAAGAAGAGGAAGAACAGGAGAATATTGTCTTAGAAGAGAAAGCTTAAATTGCAAATAACAGTCGTTCCGGATATGAGTATCGTTAAAGAAATACAGGAGGCACTAGCTGTTTTGTCCATTCCTGAGAAGGCAGAATTCTTTCCAAGGTTTTTCAAAACGGGAAAAGGAGAATATGGTGAAGGCGATTTATTTCTGGGAGTGAAAGTTCCGGATCAGCGGTCTGTTGCCAAAGAATATTATCCGAAAATAAATTGGGAAGAACTCAGCATATTACTCTCTTCCAAATACCATGAACATAGGTTGACTGCACTTTTTATACTGATTTCAAAGTTTGAAAAAACAAAAGATAAAGCTGTAAAAGAAGAAGTGGTTGCGTTTTATCTTAATCATCTTTCTCATGTCAACAATTGGGATCTGGTAGACTCAAGCTGCTATAAAATTTTGGGTAGATATTCTTTTGAAAATCAGAAAGAAAATCTGCTTAGAGATCTTTCGGAATCTGAGGAAATGTGGCATAAAAGAGTAGCCGTTGTAGGGACGATGCATTATGTAAAAAAAGGCTCATTTGACCTTACTAAAGAATTCGTAACCAGAAACCTGAAACATCCTCATGATCTGATGCATAAAGCAAACGGATGGCTGTTACGCGAAATGGGAAATAAAAATGAAGGAGAATTGATAAGCTATCTGAACCAATATTACAAAGAAATGCCCAGAACCTGTCTTCGGTATGCTATTGAAAAGCTGGACGAAGATCTTCGTCAGGATTATCTGAAAGGACGTATTTAAAAAGTATAAAAAAATAGTGAAGAGTTTCTCTCTTGAAAAAGTACCTGAAAACAGCTATTTATGCTCAAAAAATCAAAGATTGTAAGGTTTTAAGGTCAGAATTGAGTAATTTTGTGGTTTTAAACCCAATCATGAAAAATTTTCTCAGATTATTTCTTCTATGTATCCCTTTGCTGCTCCTAACCAGCTGTTTCGACATTCTTGATAAAGTGAATGTAAAGGCAGACGGTACAGGAGAGTATACCATTATTTTGAATGGCAGCAAAAGCAAAACAAGGCTGGCTTCAATCTCCAAAATGGAAACCATCAACGGGAAAAAAGTTCCAAAAAAAGCTGATATTGAAAATAAGATCAATGAAGCTGCAAAAATTTTCAAAGGAACTCCCGGGATCAGCAACGTAAAAACCTCCATGGATTTTGATAATTATATCATCAAACTGAGCTGTAACTTCAAAAAGATTGAAAACATCAATGCCGGACTGGAAAAACTTAAAGCTCAGAATATATTGGGTAAAATGATTCCTACTCAAATTTACAGCCAGAATCTTGAGAAAAAGACATTGACAAGAAATAAGGTCAATACTTTCAAAGCAGATTACGAAAAGATGAGCAAGGCGGATAAAGAAGTCTTTAACGATGCCAGATATACTTCCATCATGCAGTTCGAAAGTACGGTGAAATCACAAACCAACAATACTTATGTGCTTTCACCCAATAAAAAAGCGCTTAAACTGGAGGCTGATATCCTGGATCTGATTCTTCAGAAAAAACAAATACAAAACACTATTCTTTTTCAATAAATTTCTAAACTATAGTCATGAAATCTATCTTATTAAAAACACAAAAAATTATTTTTGTACTCTTTGGTTTTACACTGGTTTTTGCCCAAAATAGTATGAAAATCCCTGCTGATGCCGTATTTTATATGGAAGTCAACGGGAAAGAGCTTAATAACAAAATCAACTGGAATAAACTGAATCCTTTGCTGCATGAATTAAGCAAAAAGAACAAAGAAACCAAAGAAAACCTTTCATGGACAGATTATTCCAAAACCGGAATCAAATACGATGCTGTTCAATACCATTATGCAAGTTTTAATGATTCTATAAAAGCATACAATACCCATTTTATCATTGATAATAAGGAGAAGTTTCAGGAATTCATCAATTCTGTCAAGAAAAAAGGACAGGAAGTTTCTAATAAAAAGAACTATTCCTATGTAGATATCAATGACGATATTTTTGTTGCCTGGAACGGAAATCGTGCGGTTCTTAGGATGATAAGCTACACTAAACCTTATAAGGATCTTTGGTCAACAGAAGCCGTTGCAGACAGTACCGCTGTTGCCGTTGACTCCGTTTACGCAGAAGAAGGAGATACTGCTTATACTGATGAGCCGGAAAAACCTTTTGATTATAAAGAGGAAATCAAAAGCCTTAAAGACGATATTAAGTATCTGAAAGAAAGCATCAAAGATAACAACAACGAGATTGCAAGAATTCAAAAAGATATCAAATACCTTCAGAAACATCATAAATATCCTGAAGAGAAGGAAAGTGCTGAAAATGAAGAGGAAATGCCTAATGATGCTTATGCTTACGATGAAGAAGAGGATTTAGCTTACAAAAAAGAACAGGATTCTATCCGTAGAGAAAACTTCAAGATCGTTAAAAAGAATGCTGAAGATCATTTTGACCAATACTTCAGTTCAAATCTGGAAATTGAAGTTCCTAAAGAAATGCTGTCATTCAGAGATGCCAGTTCCGATGTTTTTGTCTACACAGACTACGGAAGAATTGTAGAGGAAGGAATCTATGGAAAGATGACGAAATTCTATAGTTATGGGCAGCTCTTTAAGAATATGTACAATTCCAACTATTATTATAATCTATATTTTGATAAAGATAAAGTAAGGCTGGTTAATAATTATCAGCATAAAAATTCTGACATTCAAAAGAATGTATCAGCTATTTATAAAGGGAAGAAAAATAAAAAACTGCTGGAACTTATCAATGAAAAAAGCGTTGGTTACTATGCAATGAATGTAAATGGGGCGAAATGTTTCGACATGATGTACAGCCTTCTCCAGGATTCCGGAGAAAATGAGTATAAAAAAGAAATGGAACTCATTATGGAAACCATGAAAATTGTTCTGGATGAAGAAGCCATTGCCAAAATAGCACCAGGAAACGGAATCTTTGTTTTAAATGAATTGAAATCTAAAAAAGTAGAGTACACTGACTATGAATACGATGCTGATTTCAACGAAAAAGAAGTAAAGAAAACTAAAGATATTGCTGTCCCTAACTTCACCTTTGCTTTTGCAACAGAAAATGAAGGGTACTGGAACCGTATTTTTGATTTGCTTACAACCAATAAAAAACTGTCTAAAAGATTCTCTAAAAAAGGAAACCTATACACCTTTAAAGATGAAAAGAATGGTGGATATGTAGATCAGCTGTTCTTTACAGTAAAGGATGGAGTAGTATATCTGATGAGTTCTGCTGACAATATCTTATCAGTAAACCAATCTGATGTTTCCAGAAAATGGGCGAAAGATTCAGCAAAATATCCTTTGTCAGGAAGATTGGATATTCAGAAACTTTTAACTGGTTTAGATAAAGAATTCAAAACCCCTAAAGAGAGAAAGGCATTGGATGCCATCAGAAAAAATGTAGGGGAACTGTATTATAAGACAGAAGTGAAAGGAGAGAGTATTCAGACTGAAATGAATTATAATATTAAAGATTCTTCAGAAAATAGTTTAATGTATTTCTTTGATGTATTCGATCAGGTTTTTAAAACAAAAGAAACCGAAGAAAAACCACAAATCCTATAGATGAACAAAAAGAAGATTATTGTCCCGTTAGTTTTATTACTCGCAGTTGCAGCATATTTTGTGGTTTTTCATAAAAATAAGAACCTCAGATATATTCCTGAAATTGCAGATGTGGTAGTTTTAATTGATATTAAAAAAGTAACGGGACAATATCTCTTCAGTCTTGCAGCACATCCTTCACATTGGTCAGGAAACAAAGCTAAAGGTAAAAGCGCAGGCTCACTGAAAGATTCAGGAATCAGAATTCCGGATTTCCTGCAGATTTTCCATATTAAAGACACAAAGTTTTCCGAATGGTACAGTGTTTTAGAACTTAAAGATTCCCAAAAATTCATTGCTTTTTTAAAGAAACAGAACTTTTTAGATAAAGGAAACAACCGTTTTCAGAAAGATCAGATTTTTCTTATGATCAATGGGAATCATTGTATTGCGGGAACTTCAGATTTGGCACTAGAAACCATCCAAAAAGAGATTCAGACTTCTTCAAACTCTGTCCGGGATGCAAACCAGTTTATTCATAACACGGCCGGAAGCATTTCTTTCATTTCCGGAAAGAAAATTCAAAACTTTTCTATTGAATTACATGATGATGAAATTGAAATTAAAAACAATTCAAATCCTGAAATCCTTAATGCTGTCGCTTCAAAACTCCAGAAGGGAAATCACTTTCTTGATCTGGAATTAGACAAAGAAAACATCAGGAATTTCAGCCGTTTTTTCAATAAAAGTATTGCTGATTCTTCACAAGCTGTTTACCTTAAAGCAACGGCAGATCTTGAACAGGTCAATGACACGATTGTCAGTTATGAATATGATGATAATTTCAATGAGGTTGAAAAAAAGTCCTTTCAAAAAATCATTCAGCCTAATTATACCATTGATATTAAAAGTGCTGATGCCAATAAAACCTGGGCGTATTTCCAGTCTAAAAAGTGGATCAACAGTGAAAATCAATTTACCGAAATTCCCTTCCAACCCAATCAAATCAGCAGAAATAACAATGGTGTTGTGATAAAATCAACCAGAAAACCAATAGTATTATCACCACTTTTAAAAGAAAACTATATTTTCATCAGAAACAGTGCTCTGTTGTATTCTTCTTTGAAAACGCTGGGCAATACTGAAAAAAGAATCATTTCAGATATAGAATATGTGTTGTATGAAAATAAATCGCAGGAGTATTGGGTGAAAATAAAAGCGAAAAACGGAGAATTACCCTTAATTTTACGCTGGTAACCATAGAAACCGAATAAAATTATCTATTAATGGCTCCATCAGACATTGCATTACTCAAAACCTTTACACACTATTTCCTGCATTTCGTTTTTCCGGTCTTTATTGCATTGATTTTTTATCGTAAAAACTGGAAGAAAGCTTATTTTATTCTCCTTGCTACAATGCTGGTAGATCTGGACCACCTTTTTGCTACTCCTATTTTTGATCCGTCAAGAGAAAGTATAGGTTTTCACTTCTTACATTCTTATTATGCCATTGCGGTGTATTTTTTGCTGGTGTTCTTTAAAGGAAATATCAGAATAATAGGAATCGGGCTTCTGTTTCATATGCTGACAGATTATCAGGACTTTAACTTCTGGCCTCATTAAAATATTATTAATATTTTCTTTTAATATTGAAATTTCTATAGATTTTTTGTATTTTGTAGTCACTTTATGAGACCTAAAGAATTCTTACACTACACCTATATTTTTCCTCTCCTTGCGGTAGGGTACTACTTTTCCGGAATGATGGGAACGGGAGTGCTTTATGATATTCTTGCAGGAATTTTATTGATTGGAAGTGTATTATCAGCAGTACACCATGCAGAAGTAGTCGCTCATAAAGTAGGAGAGCCTTTCGGAACCATTATTCTTGCCCTTTGTATCACCATCATTGAAGTTGCGCTTATTATCTCGCTGATGGTGGCCGGCGGAGATCAGGCGATCACGCTGGCCAGAGATACGGTTTTTGCCGCTGTAATGCTTATTCTTAACGGAATTCTGGGAATATGTATTCTTGTAGGTGGCGTTAAATATCATGAACAGTTCTTTGCAAGAACTTCAGCAACTACTTATCTGGTAAGTATTGTTTCAATTCTGGTACTCACCCTTGTTCTTCCCAATTTTACATCAAGTGTCAACGGACCTTTCTATAACGAAGCTCAACTTATTTTTATATCTATTGCCTGTCTTGTCATTTACGGTATTTTCCTGATGGTACAGACCGTTCGTCACAGAAGCTATTTTATTGTTCCTGATGAACATCCGGAAGAACATTATATCCCGTCATTGACAAAAACGCTTATCAGTTTTGGTTTTCTGGTGGTTTGCCTTGTTATTGTAGTGCTTATGGCAAAAGGATTATCTGATACAATAGAAGGAATGGTACAAAGTCTTGGAGCTCCAAAATCTTTGGTAGGGGTTATTATTGCAGCCGTTGTTCTTCTTCCTGAAGGTGTAGCCGCAATCCGTGCAGCCAGAGCTAATCAGATTCAGTCAAGCTTAAATCTGGCATTAGGTTCTGCATTGGCAAGTATTGGATTAACGATTCCTGCGGTGTCAGTGGTCTGCATTATGTATGATATTCCTCTGGTACTTGGATTGGACAAAAAAGACATTATCCTGCTTTCTTTATCTGTATTTATCGTAATGCTTTCATTAAGCCGCGGTAAGACCAATGTTCTGTACGGAACCGTTTTACTGGTAAACCTGGCCGCATATATCTTTACCGTAATAGTTCCTTAGATAAAAAAGGAAACCTGATAAAATAGATTCTGAGAATCCCACATCCCGTAGCTCACTACAGCCTTCTCGCCAATTCCATCTTGAAAGCCATTAGTTTTGCTATGTTTTCCGATTTGTAGATAGCCATATCTGCGTTTTCACCTGCGAAATTCTCCTCAATAGTAGTACGCCAAAGCTCTAGCCATCGGTCAAAATGTTTCTGTTCCATAGCCTGTATCTCATTAATCGGGAAATGAACGCCCATTGGATTTCCTTTATAAGACATCTGCCCGAAAAGAATAGATTCCCAGAAAGAATACATTTTAGGAAGATGTTTATCCCAATCTACTTTAGCAACATCATTAAAGAAAAATCCTATGGTTTCATCTTTAATTACCTTTGTATAAAATGCGTTGACAAGGTGCTCAATGTCCTCTCTTGACTCCAGTTTTTTCATATCTCAAATGTACTCCAAAATCAAATTAAAACTCAAATGAATCAATTGATAAAATTCATCAAAACAATATTTTATCTTTGCATCAGAATTAGCAGAAAGACGAAATCGTATAACCAACTCAAAAACAAATGAAATAGAATGACAGGAGGATTCAGAAAAAAGATCCGTCAGAAAAATGCGGAGAATAGTGGCTTCGGAACTAATGCCTCCGGAAGATTTATCAATAAAGACGGTCTTCCGAATGTTCAGAGAAGAGGAGTAAATGTTTTCAACAGGCTAAGTTGGTATCATACCATGCTGAATCTTTCTTCATTTCGCTTTATCTCCTATCTGGTTATAGCTTATATTCTGATCAATCTTCTTTTTGCAATGATCTATTACCTGATTGGGGTAGAGCATCTTACCGGAATAGATAAAAGTGATCCGTTGAATGAGTTTATCGACGTTTTTTTCTTCAGTTCCCAGACCTTCACAACAGTTGGATATGGAAGAATTGCTCCGGTGGGATTTTTGGCTAGTCTTGTGGCTACTTTTGAAGCGTTTTTGGGATTGCTTACCTTTGCCATTGCAACGGGACTTTTTTATGGAAGATTTTCAAGGCCGAGAGCATATTTACGATTTTCTGATATAGCAGTTATTGCCCCTTTTCAGGAATCCTCGGCATTAATGTTCAGGCTGGCTCCTTATAAGAATAATGCATTGACGGATGCAGACGTAATTGTATCTGTGGCCATTGAAGTGATAGAAAACGGAGTTGCAAAAAGTAATTTTTACAGGCTTACTACTCAGATGAGTAAGATTAATACATTGGCTCTTAACTGGACTGTAGTGCATAAAATAGATGAAAACTCCCCATTTTATGGTTTTTCAGAAGAGGATTTTAAAAATACCGATCTCGAACTTATTGTGCAGGTACGTGCATTTGATGAAGTATTTTCCAATACAGTAGTCCAACGGTCTTCTTACACCACAAGGGAAATTGTGTATGGAGCTAAATTTGTCCCTATGTACTATCCTAACAAAGAAAATCTCTCAACGGTTTTGGATCTGGATAAAATAAATGAATATAAGAAAGAAGAACTTCCGGATTCAACTGGAAATAATGAATAAATGGATTTAGATTTTTATAAAAAGCAAGCAATACAAAAGCAGAAAGAACACAAGAAATTTCTGGACGGATTAAAGAAAAAACCGCCCAAAAACCTCGATTATATTGTACAGGAAACCCATGATGAAGTTTTTGATGAAATAGATTGTTTACAATGTGCCAATTGCTGTAAAACAACTGGTCCTTTGTATACCGAAAAGGATATTGAACGTATTGCCAAGCATCTACGGATGAAATCTGCAGATTTTGAAGCAAAGTTTTTAAGAGTAGACGAAGACAATGATAAAGTACTGCAGAATCTTCCTTGTTATTTCCTGAACAGTGACAATACCTGTTCTATCTATGAAGTAAGGCCAAAAGCCTGCCGGGAATATCCTCATACAGACCGTAAAAAGATCTACCAGATTAATAATTTGATGCTGAAAAATACAGTGATCTGCCCGGCCGCCTTTGAATTCGTAGAAAAAATGATGAAAAATATAGCGAAGTAGTTTTAAAAGATAGAAGAAAGAAGATAGATGGGAGAGGGAAGTTATTACATTAAAGAAATGATGGTTCAACTGTGATAAACTTTCAGCTTCGGTCCTCCAGCCAAATTCGTTAGAATTATTTTTTGCAAATTCCTCTTAAATAATTATAAAGTACGTTAAATTAGCTTGTTACACATAATTTTATAAATGGTGCTTCGTTTAAGTTAAACAATCATTTAAATATTACATTATGAAAAAGTTATTTTTAACGGCAGCGTTTACATTAGTCGGAGTAATCGCAGTATCAGCACAATCAACACCACAAAAGCCAGCCGATACTTCTACTAATAACCCAACGACAACTCAAACACAACAACCGAATACACAGACTACAAGTCCTTCGGATCCAAAGACTCAACAGGAAAAAACACCTGCTACTACAATGGAAACAGCTCCTGCAACTGATCCAACTGTAAGTACAACACCTACAGATGCAACTAAACCTGCAGATGCACCAAAAGAAGAAAAGAAAGACAAAAAGAAGAAAAAGTAAAAGTACTTTAGCAAACACTAGTCGGAATCCTGAAATCTTGTATTTCAGGATTTTTTTGTTCAATTTCCTCTACTTTGAAGCGGACAATATTATTGACTAAGCCCAGCGGCAGATCATTAGAAATCGGAAACTATACCGCTCCTTTGGAATATGCATATTTTCTTTCTTCAAAATCTGCTTCAAAATTGCGGATCCCTTCAGCTCCGGGATAAAAGCCAATGTGTTTTTTATACGCGGCAAAATAAACCAAAGGTTTTCCTTTATACCTGAAAGCCGGCATCTGATATCCAATATATTCTTCCACATCAGGAACTAGTGAATGGATGGCTTGTCTTAGTTCAAGCAGCTTTTCCTGTACTTCTATCGGGAACAGAAGAATATATTCATCAATATTTTTAAACGTGTTTTTCATATTATAAAAATAAAAAAAGCGCTGCATTGAGCAGCGCTTTCTCCTTTCACTTTTTACTTTTTTCCCATTATCCCGGGAACAGGCTATATCAAAAAAGGTCGGGAATTTTTCCCAACCTTTATTTTTTCTGTTACACAACTCCTTGAGCCAACATTGCTTCTGCTACTTTTACGAAGCCGGCAATATTTGCACCTTTTACGTAGTTTACATAACCATCTTCGTCTTTTCCGTAGTCTCTACAAGCTTTGTGAATACCAATCATGATTTCCTTTAATCTTGCATCAACTTCTTCAGAAGTCCAGTTAAGACGGATAGAGTTCTGAGTCATTTCTAATCCTGATGTAGCAACACCTCCAGCATTGGAAGCTTTACCAGGAGAGAATAATACTTTATTATCTAAGAAATAGTTGATTGCATCTAGTGTAGAAGGCATGTTAGCAGCTTCAGTTACACAAACACATCCGTTTTCAACTAGTTTTCTTGCATCATCTAAATCTAGTTCGTTTTGAGTTGCAGAAGGGAAAGCAACATCACACTTCACATCCCAAGGACGTTTTCCAGCGTGGAATTCAGCAGAAGGATATTTTTTAGCATAATCTTCAGCTCTGTTGTTTCCTGAAGATCTAAGTTCTAATAAATAATCGATCTTTTCTCCGCTGATACCATCTTTATCATAGATATATCCATCTGGTCCAGAGATTGTTACTACTTTAGCACCTAGTTCAGTTGCTTTTTTGATAACTCCCCATGCTACGTTTCCGAAACCTGATACAGTTACTGTTTTACCTTCGAAGTTTTGTCCGATAGTCTTAAGCATCTGCTCAGCAAAATATACTACACCGTATCCTGTAGCTTCAGGACGGATTAATGAACCTCCGTAAGCTAGACCTTTTCCAGTAAGAACTCCGGTAAACTCATTTCTGATTTTTTTGTACTGTCCGAATAAATATCCGATTTCTCTTGCTCCAACACCGATATCTCCTGCAGGTACGTCTGTTTCAGGACCGATGTGCTTGCACAATTCTGTCATGAAAGCCTGGCAGAAACGCATTACTTCCATATCAGATTTTCCTTGTGGATCGAAATCTGAACCTCCTTTACCTCCTCCCATTGGAAGAGTTGTTAAAGAGTTTTTGAATACTTGTTCAAAAGCTAAGAACTTAAGAACTGATAAGTTTACAGTAGGATGGAAACGGATTCCTCCTTTATATGGTCCAATAGCAGAGTTCATTTGGATTCTGAAACCTCTGTTAACCTGAATTTCTCCTTTATCATCAACCCATGGAACTCTGAAAATAATAATTCTTTCAGCTTCAGCCATTCTTTCAAGCAGCTTCATTCCTGTGTATTCTTTTTTAGTAGCAATGAATGGAATTACAGTTACGGCAACTTCTTTTACAGCCTGTAAGAACTCCGGTTCGTTAGGATTTTTTGCTTCAATTTTTGCAATAAACTCTTGGATTTTCTGGTCAATATTATATTGTTCCATATATTAAGGTTGAATATTATTGTCAACAAATTTAATTTTTTTTTCAAGATTCACAACACTGTATTTCAACATTGTTAAAAATTAAATAATAATGTTTCGTAATATTATTAAATTAATAATTTGTGTTCAAATTTTATTAAAAATGAAATGTTATGTGTGAAATAATGCAATATTAAGAAATCATTAAATCTTAAATTGCGATGAATTGCCTCCCGGAAAATGATTTTACTTTCCCTAAAAGTTCCAATTCCAAAATTATTGGTAAGATTTTGTGAGTAGGAAGCTCAATTTTCTGGGACAGATCATCCAAAGAAATCTGAGGCTGGTCTTTAATTGATTTATATATTAAATGTTGATTATCAGAAAGTTGTATTGTGGTCTCACTATAAGGAAATAACTCTCCAATTTTTTCTTTAGGAGCATTAAACCCCAACATACCGATAAGATCTTTTATGGTAGAAATGGCTGTTGCTTTGTTATGGAAAATCAGCTGATTACATCCCTGGCTGCAGAGATCTGTAATTTTCCCTGGAAGGGCAAAAACGTCCCTATTATAATCATTGGCAAAAGCGGCCGTACTTACAGATCCTCCTCCAAAACCGGTTTCCACTACAATGGTTGCGGGGGACATTCCTGCCACAATTCTATTTCTCTGAATGAAGTTTTCGCGGTCTGGTTTTTGGGAAGAGCTGAACTCTGTGATTAATGCTCCTCCTTCCTGAAGGATTTTCTCAGAAAGCTTCCTGTTTTTTGCCGGATATAAATATTGAAAGCCGTGTGCAAGGACTGCTATTGTAGGTTTCTGATGAAGAATAGACTGCTCATGAACCTCTTTGTCAACTCCCAGAGCAAGGCCGCTTACCGATAGATAAGTAGAAGATTGAGAGGCTTCAAACAAGTCTTCAATAAACTGCCGGCCATATGACGTCATATTTCTGGTTCCGACGATACTGACTTTTGAAATTGAATCATCAATGTTTCCTTTTTGATAAAGAATAGCAGGTGCATCATTACATTCGTTAAGCAGAAAAGGTGTTTCACCAAGATGTTTCAGCCTGACCTGAATATTATTCTTTTCGCAAAAATTTAATTCTTCTTCTGCGGATTCCAAATGCTTATTATTCCCAATGTCTGAAACTGTTTTTTGTCCTATGCCTTCCAGCTTTTTGTATTCTTTCTTTGCTCTTCTCCAGGCTTCCTGGGCACTTCCAAAAGTACGGACAAGTTTATGAAAATGAATGTCGCCTATCTGGCTGCATTCGCGGAGGGCGATTGCATATAAGTATTCTTCGGAAATCATGTGTGTTTTTTTTCAAATGTAGTGAATTAAGTGTTATCTCTTCCTCAATTCATCCAAATGATCCCAGATATCATCTCTTTTTTTATACGGAAGTTCCATAAAATCTTCCGGATGGTTTTCTTTATATTCCTGCCACAGTTTATCATCCTTTTCACTATAATAATTAGGAAATTCCCAAATAAATTTTTTCTTCTTTTCTCCAACATTTTTGAAGGCAAATGCAATAATACTTCCTACTACAGCTCCGGAAAGATGGGCCTGCCACGAAATTTTACTCGGCTCCTGCATGTTATAAAACAACTCTTCCGGCAACATTCCCCAGACTAAACTTCCATAATACAGGACAACAAGCATGGAAATGGTCAGAAGTTTTGTATTCCATTTAAATACACCGCTGAAAAAAAGGAAGAAGGCAAGTACATACACTACACCACTGGCTCCGATTGTACATGTGTACATATATTCACCGGAGAGAATGTCGATTGGAGGAAGAAGCCACACCAAAAGCCCTGTTGCCAGCCAGCCGATAATAAAAACTTTGTTGGCAACCACAGGATAAAATTGATAGAGCAAAAACATAAGAGCAGCTATCGGAATAGAGTTTCCTATAATATGATCTATATTTCCATGCAAAAGAGGAGAGGTAACGATACCGAGCAGTCCTTCAGGCAAAAGTGGAATGATCGCTCCAAAGCAGCTTTGAAAAAAGCCCTGCATTTGTAAGAAATACCCGAACCACATCGCAGAAAGCATCAGCAAAGGGTATATAATCGCTCTTTTGGAAATTGCATTTTTAAACATGAGGATTTTACGTCAAATCAAAAGCCAATGATAAATTTCGGAAAATTTGTCGATGAATCAATTTCTACCTACCTGATTTTAAGACAAAAGGTTTCAAATTTATTTTTTAAACTTATTATTTTGGCATTGATTTTATAGAGATATCTTATTGTTAGGTAATTAATAGCATTCTTTAAAGCTGAATTTACCTTTAAAAAAAATTATATTAATACTTTTGCAATGAAAATTATTTGAGTAATGAAGAAGTTTTTATTGATTCTTTCCTTTTTTATGGGGATTTATGCAAGTGCACAAGAAGAGTTGAAGAAAGATTCTGTTGTGGCTGATACAGTAAAATACTGGTCGGTGATAGGAAAAAACACATTAATGATCAATCAGGCTGCCTTTTCAAACTGGGTAGGAGGTGGAGCCAACAACGTAGGATGGCTTGCCGGGATCAATTACAATCTGACGTATGAAAAAGACAACGACCTCTGGGAGAATATCATTATTCTGGGGTATGGACAGAATGATACCAAAGGATTGGGAATAAGAAAAACGCAGGATGTGATCAACGTTTCTACCAATTATGGGCGAAAATTCTCAAAAAGCTGGTATTTCTCTTTGGGTGCGGGATTGCAATCACAGTTTGCTGCAGGATATGAAGATGGAAACAACCCTGAAGCCAAAAAGATCTCAAATTTTATGGCCCCGGGCTACCTGAACGTCGGGATGGGTATCACCTATAGGCCGAATGATGATCTGACGGTAACTTTGCGTCCTACCAACGCCAGATGGACCTTTGTACTGGACAAGGACCTTCAGATGGCAGGAAGCTATGGTTTGAAAAGTGATGGAGACTCTTCCTTATTGCAGTTCGGTTTCCTGGGAACAGCAATTTATAAGCTGAAAATAATGGAAGATATTTATCTGACGAATACGGCTTCGGTTTTCTCGAATTACCTTGACCGCCCGGACAGATTGGTTCTTGCTTACGGAGCTTTATTAAACCTTAAAGTCAACAAATATATTTCATCCAATGTGACGGTTGATTTACTGTATGATCACAACCAAATCGAGAAAACGCAGCTGAAACAAACCCTTGGAATTGGGTTCGCTTATACCATTGATAATGGTGTGAAGCGTTCTGATCGTAAGGACAGTCAATGGTGGATTAAAAAGTAATATGAGAAATCAATTTTAATATAAAGACACTTCAGAAATGAGGTGTTTTTTGTTTTGAAAATACTGTAGTTTTAAGTTGACTTAAGTTTGGGGTGTAATAGAGTTTTGTTTAAATGATTTGTTTTCATTGTATTATAAGCGAAAAATCAACTATGTTAAATTCATTTTAAAGTGAATTTTCTTCTGACGTAGATTATTATTTATACATTTGTAATAAATCGACATTATGAAAAAACTTTTATTGATCGGTTCCATTTCTTTTGGAGCGATAGCTTTGGCGCAAGAAACTAAAACAGATGCTCCTGCAGCAGACACCGTTAAAGCCTGGTCTATTCAGGGACAAAATACATTAATGCTTAATCAGGCTGCCTTTTCAAACTGGGTAGGTGGTGGAGCCAACAACGTAGGATGGCTTGCCGGTGTCAATTACAACCTGACTTATGAGAAGGGGAAAGATCTTTGGGAAAATATCATTATTCTGGGTTATGGACAGAATAATACCCAGGGAACAGGAGTGAGAAAAACTCAGGATGTTATCAACCTTTCTACAAACTATGGTAGAAAATTTGCCGAAAGCTGGTATTTCTCCGCAGGAGCAGGCCTTCAGACTCAGTTTGCTCCGGGATATGAAGATGGAAACAATCCTGATGCTAAAAAGATTTCCAATTTCATGGCTCCCGGATATTTAAATGTAGGTGCAGGGGTTACTTACCGTCCTAATGATAATCTGACCGTAACATTGCGTCCTGCTAATGCGAGATGGACTTTTGTTTTAGACAAGGATCTCCAGACTGCCGGAACGTATGGCCTTAAAAATGATGGTGATTCATCACTTTTCCAGTTCGGTTTTCTTGGAACAGCCATCTATAAGATCAAAATCATGGAGAATATTAATCTGACGAATACAGCGTCAGTATTTTCAAATTATCTGGATCATCCTGATAGATTGGTACTGGCTTACGGAGCGGTTTTAAATATGAAGATCAATAAATATATTTCATCCAATATTACCCTGGATCTTCTGTATGACCACAATCAGATCTGGAAGACACAGTTGAAGCAGACGTTGGGCGTAGGTCTGGCTTATAATTTTGATAATGGTAAGAAACGTTCGGATAATAAGGATAACCAAGGCTGGTTAAAGAAATAAGAGAGAACTCGTAAGAAATAAAAAAAAGCACTTCAAAAAGAAGTGCTTTTTCGTATCAATATATATAAGTCTTAGAATTCTATATCTACTCCTAGTTTTTCAGCCAATAGCTTAGAAATTTTTTCCTTTAGAGGCTCAATATCAATGTTCTGCATGGCATCATTTGCGAAAGCATATAAAAGTAATGCCTGAGCTTCTTTTTTAGAGATTCCTCTTGCTCTCAGATAGAATAAAGCATCTTCATTCAGCTGGCCTACCGTACATCCGTGAGAACATTTTACATCATCTGCAAAGATCTCCAACTGAGGTTTTGTATCAATACTTGCCCCCTCACTTAGTAACACGTTATTGTTTTGCTGATAAGCGTTTGTCTTCTGCGCAATTTTATCTACAAAAACTTTTCCGTTGAAAACTCCGTGGGCATTACCATCGAAGATTCCTTTATAATTCTGATAACTTTCACAGTTCGGGAAATTATGGTGAACCGCCGTATGGTGGTCTACGAGCTGATCTTTCCCGATGATTGTGATTCCGTTCATGAATGAATTGATATTTGACCCATTATGAATAAAATCAAGGTTATTTCTTACCAGTTTACCTCCGAAAGAGAACGTATTTACAGTAGTTAAGCTGTCTTTCTCCTGTCTTGCGAAAGTACTGTCGATAAGATAGGTTGTGTTGTTGTCATTCTGAAGTTTGTGCCAGTCTGCTTTTGCATTCGGATAAGTAAAGATCTCCGTTACAGAGTTTGTCAATACATACGTGCTGTCAAAATTATGGTGGCTTTCAATCACTTCTACTTTGGCTCCTTCTTCTACAATCAAAAGATTTCTTGTATTGTAGAATGTGTTTTCCTCCTGATTTTGAGAAATATAGAAAACGTGGATTGGTTTTTCAATCACTACATTTTTAGGAACCTTAAGGAAGAATCCATATTTGCAATAAGCAAGGTTCAGGTTAGTAAAAGCCTGTTCTTTAGAAGCAATCGTATTGAAATATTTTTCAAAAACCTCTTTATGCTTCTCATCGTTTAATGCATAGTTGAATGAAAGAAATTCTACATTTTCAATAGAAACTTTAGAAAGCTCTTTGTGAAGTTTACCGTTTACAAAAACAATCCAATCAAAATTTTCTTCCCCAAGGTGCAATTCATCAAACTGCTCCTTAGTGATATTGTGGTTCTCTTTCGGGAAGAAGTTGTAGCTTTTTTCCGTGATTTCCTTTAGATTGGTATATTTATATTCTTCGTCTTTTTTAGTAGGAAAACCAAGGTCTGCAAATCTCTGAAGAGCTGCTTTTCTTTCATCATCCAGAAATCTGTGACGAAGACTCTCCAAAAATTCATTATGGTTCTCTGTAAGTTGTTCTTTTAATGCCATTACTGGTATATCTGTGGTTTGCACCATTTTTTCTTTTTTTTTGAACTAAAATATTGTTATTCCGAGGAATAGGGAATCCAATTTTTAATAGTAGAGATTCTTTATTTTGACAGGCTTCACGAATGAATGATTGCTAAAAATTTTAATCTCTGAAATAATATATTCTTCTTAGTTAAGAAGCCAGTCGTAACCTTTTTCTTCAAGCTCTAATGCTAAAGATTTATCACCGGTTTTGATGATTTTTCCATCTGCTAGAACGTGAACGAAGTCAGGTTGAATATAGTTAAGCAATCTTTGATAGTGCGTAATCAAAAGAACTGCATTTCCTTCATTTTTAAAGTGGTTTACTCCATCTGCTACGATTCTTAAAGCATCGATATCCAATCCTGAATCAGTCTCATCAAGGATAGCTAATTTAGGATTAAGCATCATCATCTGGAAGATTTCGTTTCTTTTCTTTTCACCTCCGGAGAATCCCTCGTTTAATGATCTTGAAAGGAAATCTTTCTTGATGCCTAGTTTTTCAGATTTTTCACGGATTAATGCAAGCATTTCTTTTGCAGGCATTTCTTCCAATCCATTTGCTTTTCTTGTTTCGTTTAAAGCAGCCTTGATAAAGTTCGTTACAGAAACTCCCGGAATTTCCACTGGATATTGGAAAGAAAGGAAAATTCCTTTGTGTGCTCTATCTTCAGGAGCGTCTTCACTGATGTCTTCTCCCTGGAAAAGAATTTCTCCACCAGTCACTTCGTAATCTTCTTTTCCTGCGATTACAGAAGAAAGGGTAGATTTCCCGGCTCCGTTCGGCCCCATGATAGCGTGAACTTCGCCTGGCTTTATTTCAAGATTAATACCTTTTAATATTTCTGCGCCATCTTCAATTTTGGCGTGAAGGTTTTTAATTTCTAACATTTTATTTGCTTAAACAAATTATTTTTGAATTCTATATACTAAACTTTCAGGTTGACCAGGAACATCATTAAGAGTCCGGATTTTGATCATACCTGCCTTTTCCAAAACTTTAACAGAAGCTATATTGGTAGGACGAACGATTGCGAATATTTCCTCATTGTTCTCCTTAAAGCCAAAATCTATAGCTTTCTTTGTGAATTCTGTGGCATATCCCTTCCCCCATGCCTGGGAAGCAAAACGATAGCCTAAATTCAATTTTTCTTTATCTCCGTAGAGTTTGTAGCTCAGTCCTCCAAAACCTATTATATTTTCAGGGCTTTCCTTTTCAGCAATAGCCCAGCTTCCAAAATGATGGCTGTCCCAATGATCAAGCATTTTTGTAAATGTATTTTCTGCTTTTTCAAAGCTCATGGGTCCGCTTGGGTTATGAATATTGGTTTCAGGGTCGTGATTAATTTCAAAGAAACGTTCAAAATCTTCTTTTGCAGGTTTTCTTAAAATTAATCTCTCTGTAACTACCATATTTATTTTATCCTACTGATCCTTCTAATGAAATCTCAAGTAATTTCTGTGCTTCAATAGCAAATTCCATTGGAAGCTTGTTTAAAACTTCTTTACTGAAACCATTTACGATCAAGGCAATTGCTCTTTCCGTATCAATACCTCTCTGGTTACAGTAGAAAATCTGATCTTCTCCAATTTTTGAAGTCGTTGCCTCGTGCTCTAACTGTGCCGTAGGATCTTTGATTTCAATATAAGGGAAAGTGTGGGCACCACATTCATTACCCATCAATAAAGAGTCACATTGAGAGAAGTTTCTTGCCCCTTTTGCTGAAGGCATTACTTTTACCTGCCCTCTGTATGAGTTTTGAGATTTTCCTGCAGAAATACCTTTAGAAATGATCGTTGATTTGGTATTCTTTCCAATGTGGATCATTTTTGTTCCTGTATCTGCATACTGGTGGTTATTCGTTACAGCGATAGAGTAGAACTCTCCGATAGAATTATCACCTTTAAGAATACAAGACGGATATTTCCATGTTACTGCTGAACCTGTTTCTACCTGTGTCCATGAGATTTTTGCATTTCTTTCGCAAAGTCCTCTTTTCGTTACAAAGTTGAATACCCCTCCTTTACCTTCTTCATTACCAGGATACCAGTTCTGAACGGTAGAATACTTGATCTCAGCTCCATCTAAAGCGATAAGTTCCACTACCGCTGCGTGAAGCTGGTTCTCATCTCTTGATGGTGCTGTACAGCCTTCAAGATAAGAAACGTAACTTCCCTCATCAGCTACAAGAAGCGTTCTTTCAAACTGTCCTGTTCCTGCCTGGTTGATACGGAAATAAGTGGAAAGCTCCATTGGGCATTTTACTCCTTTAGGAATATAACAGAAACTTCCGTCAGAGAATACTGCGGAATTCAATGCTGCATAGAAATTATCTCCTCTCGGAACTACTTTTCCAAGATATTTTCTTACTAAATCAGGGTGGTTTTTAATGGCCTCAGAAATTGAACAGAAAATAATTCCTTTTTCTGCCAATGTATCCTGGAAAGTAGTTTTCACAGAAATTGAGTCCATTACGATATCTACAGCAACTCCTGAAAGTCTTTTCTGCTCTTCGATATTGATCCCTAATTTTGCAAATGTTTTCAATAATTCAGGATCTACCTCGTCAAGACTAGCCAGCTCCGGCTTTACTTTAGGAGCAGCATAGTAACGGATTGCTTGAAAATCCGGTTTTTCATATTTGATATTTGCCCAGTTAGGCTCTACCATTTTCAACCAGATTTTGAAAGATTCCAAACGCCATTCAGTCATCCATTCCGGCTCTTCTTTTTTAGCAGAGATGGCACGGATGATATCCTCATTTAAACCGATCGGGAAATCTTCGTAATCAATTTTGGTTTCCCAACCGAATTCATATTTTTTATTTTCTAGATCGACTCTTAAATCGTCTTCTGTATATTTACTCATTACTTTTTTTTAGATTTCAGATTTTAGATTTCAAAATTCAGAATGATTCTGAGATCTGAACTCTAGGATCTAAGGCCTTTTCTTAAAGACTAAATGATTCTCCACATCCACATGTTCTGGATGCATTCGGGTTGTTAAATACAAACCCTTTTCCGTTCAATCCTCCTGAATACTCAAGAGTTGTTCCTGCCAAATAAAGGATGGATTTTTTATCTATAATAATTTTGATGTTATTATCTTCAAATATCTGATCTGTGTCTGTTTTTTGGTTATCAAACTTTAAAACATACTCTAAACCAGAGCATCCGCCGCTTTTTACCCCTACTCTTATATAATCTTCAGCAGGGTTAAAACCATCTTCAGTCATCAACTGAATGGCTTTCTCCTTTGCATAGTCTGATACTTTTATCATTGTATTTATTTAGAATGATTTAATGATGCAAAAATACGAACTAATTTCCGCAATCTCAAATCGAAGATATCTATTTTAATGATTCTGATATTAATAGCAAGATTGAAAAGGGTTATTTCTGTTAAAATTAGATAAAATTGTTATGCTTATGTGAAGATTTCATTTCTCATTTTAACCTTGAAACGTATTTCATATCTATAAATAAAATTGGTAATGAAACAAAAAATAACTGCTTTTTTTGTGTTGTTTCTCACTGCAGTGTCTTACGGACAGACCACAAGATATGTTTATGAAACGCTGGTAAACCCGGATTCTATCAATCTGGTTAGCATGAAAAGCGAAAGGACTTTTCTGGATGTAAAAGGAGAAAGATCTTTATTTATCAGTGAAAATAAATTGAAAAGAGACTCTCTTTTTATTTCTCTAAGACCAGAAGCGAAAGAAAATGATAAAAAAGAGGAAAAAGATTTATCAAAGTTGGAAGGCAAGAAAAATTTTGAACCTACTTTCTTTGAATATTTTATTACTAAGAGTATTCCGGAACAGAAAGTGTATTATTATGAAAAGGCAGCCGGAAAACAAATTTACTATCAGGAAGACAGACCTGTAAAATGGAATGTAACAGATATAGTTGATAAACAAAACGGGTATCCGGCTCAAAAAGCAGTTGCCGAATTTGGCGGCAGAGTCTGGACCGCCTGGTTTACAAATGAAATTCCTCTGTCTGACGGACCTTATAAATTCTCAGGATTACCGGGATTGATAGTGAAGCTGGAAGATGACAAAGGAGACTATAAATTTGATCTTGTTAAAAAAATTACCGTTAAAAATGCTTTTGAAGAACAGTTAAATTCCGATGCTAAACAAAGCACAAGAGTTAATTTTCATGGTGATAAAGCTGCATTGGAACTGGAGTTTGGTAAAAACAGAAAAGCTCTAGCCGGAAATACAGGAAGTGGAAATATAAATGCCGGAGGAAGACACAGCGGTGGTATGAACGGAGGCGGAATGAGAAGTGGCGGCCATGGAGGTGGTGGAATGCATCGGGGAATGGGTAACGAAAATCAAAGTTTCCCTATGCAGCAGAATTCTTCTGCAGAAAACCATTCTTTTACCGGAAGTATAGATCAGAATCCAATTGAATTAAAATAAATAAAAATATAAATGAAAAAATTAGGTATTATCGCATTGGCACTCTTCATACAGAATGTTTCTGCACAAACTAACAGGTTTGTGTATCAGGTGACTATGAAGCCTGATGCAGAAAATAAAACAGACATCAAGACTGAAAATGCTTATCTGGATATTTCTCCGGAAAAATCTGTGTTTTATTCTGAAAACAGAATCAAAAGAGACTCTATCATGCAAAAAGCCTTTCAGGGCGGCGGCGGTAGAGGAAGTATCAACAGAGATCAGATGGAAAGTCTGAGAACGAATATCAACTATTCCGTGGAAAAGGATAAGACCAATCAAAAGACCTATTTCAAAGACAGAATTGGCCGTGATATCTATTCGTATGAAGAGGACAGGCCGCTGAACTGGAAAATTGAATCAGAAACGAGAAAAATAGGCGAGTATAAAGTTCAGAAGGCTGAGACTGATTTTGGAGGAAGAAAATGGACAGCGTGGTTTACAACAGATCTTCCTTATCAGGATGGGCCTTACAAGTTCGGAGGGCTTCCGGGACTGATCGTAAAAGTGGAAGATGATAAAGGAGATTATTCTTTTGATTTAATGAAAAACTATAAGATTGCCGAACTCCCTGCTTTAAATCAGTTTGGAAATACATTAAAAGTGAAAAGAGCAGATTATTTAAAGCAGCAGCAGAAATTCAAAACAGATCCAATGTCATTTATGAGTCAAGGAGGTGGCGGACAAGGTGGATTCTCGACTACTGTGAGAGTGGGAGGAGGAAGAGGCCCGGGAGGCGGTGGAGGAAATCAGAACCCTGCGGACATGAGGAAAAGAATGGAAGAAAGAGTAAAGGAAGAAGCTAAGAAAAATTCTAATCCAATCGAATTGCAATAAATAAAAATGCGGCCTTAAAGTAAGGCCGCATTTTATTTTGTATAATCTGAATAATTCTGATAAACTATTTTAATAATTGGTTGAAAGTATCTCCCTGTCTGATATCTCCGGTGTTGTAACCTTTCATAAACCATTCTTTACGCTGTGCAGATGATCCGTGAGTGAAGCTTTCCTGATTAACATATCCCTGGCCTCTTTTCTGAATGTTATCGTCTCCAACGGCTTCTGCAGCATCTATGGCAGACTCAATGTCTCCAGGTTCCAGTATATGCTTACTGTCATTGGTTCTCTTTGCCCAAACTCCGGCATAGAAATCAGCCTGTAATTCTGTAGCCACAGATACTCTGTTCATTTGTTCTTCAGAATATCTTCCGCTTCTTCTTAACGCATCTACTTTTTGAGTGGTTCCTAAAAGAGTCTGAACATGGTGTCCTACTTCGTGGGCAAGAACATAAGCTACCGTAAATTCAGTTACTTTCGCCCCGAATTTTTGCTGAAGCTCACCGAAAAAACTCATATCCATATATACCTTCTGATCTGCCGGACAATAGAATGGTCCCATGGCAGATTGAGCTGTACCACATGCTGAAGAAGTTGTATTTTCAAAAAGAACAATACCCGGATCTGTATAGGTCATTCCGTTTTCAGTGAAAATCTGATTCCAGGTCTGGCTATTCCATGCATCCATCATTTTTACCATTTCCCCGATTTGTTTTTCACCAGTTGTAAGCTCTCTCTGTTCTCCGGAATTTCCGGAAGGCTGTATACTGCCGGAATTTAAAATACCGGATGGATCACCTCCCAAAAAGAATACAATGGCTGCTATAATTAAAGTTCCAAGTCCTCCGCCTACGATCATACCACCACTTCCTCCTCCGGAACCACGGCGGTCATCAACGTTTCCGCCTCTGTCGTCTGTCCATTTCATAGTAATAAATTTATTCGTTAATTTAAATATTTTATGCCAAACTATACGCTAAAAATATTTAGATATTTATCTGTTAAGTTGTTTCGTTTTCAGCCAGTAAGATGTAGCCTGATAGGCTGACACAGCATCATCTACCAGTTTCTGGTCTGGATTTTTTAATAATTTTTCGTCGTAATACAGTTTAAAGGCTGGAGCCAGATCGCTTTTTTCCAGTTCCAAAGAATATTGTTTTACCTTTTTTACCGGGGAAATAATGGTCAGACGTTCGTCTTTTATAAATCCAAGATCCTGATACGTTGCAACATAAGCTTTAGGCTGAAATTCCGGTTTGAATACATCCTGACCTAAAAATTTAGATGGGTAGCTGAAGTTTAATAGTCCTAAAACGGTTGGCATTACATCGATCTGAGACATCAGTGCATCAAACTTCTGAGGCTGAATAAATCCTTCTGAAAATACTATTGCAGGGATTCTGTATTTATCCATTGGAAGCTCGGTTTTTCCTGCACTCGAAGCACAGTGATCTGCAATGATAACAAAAACAGTGTTTTTATACCAGTCTTGTTTCTTAGCCATATCAAAGAACAATCTGAGGGAGTAATCGGTATATTTTACACCTCCTTCACGGGATTTTGCCGTTCCCGGAATATCAATTCTTCCGTCAGGGTAAGTAAAAGGTCTGTGATTGGAAACTGTCATCCAGTGATTGAAAAATGGTTTTCCTGACTTAGCTTCAGTATTCATCACCTGAATTGCTTTTTTAGCCATATCTTCATCAGCAACTCCCCAAACGTTGGCAAAAGTGATTTCTTCCGGTTTAAAATTATTTCGGTCTACAATTCCGTAGCCATTTCCACCAAAGAAGTCCTGCATATTATCAAAATAGCTGTATCCTCCATATAAAAATTTGACATCATACCCTTTGGATTTGAATACACTCCCGGTTGTAAATTTGTTTTTATTGTCATCTCTTTTGATAATACTTTCTCCCGCAGTAGGCGGAATACACAATGTTAAAGCTTCCAGCCCGCGTACTGTTCTGTTTCCGGTAGCATACAGATTGGTAAACATTAGAGACTTGTCTGCGAGGCTGTCAAGGAAAGGAGTGATTTTTTGTGTATGTCCGTAATGTTCCATAAAGTCGGCAGAAAGACTTTCGATAGAGATCAGTACTACATTTTTCTTCATTTCAGGCTGCTCAGCAACAATATTTCTTGATAATGTCTGCTGGGGGTACTGGCTCAGGAAATTCTTTTCGGCCTGCTGTTGATTGATCTGTGAATAGAACTGGAAGTAATCCAGCTCATTATGAGTAAAAGCCCAATAGAATTTTGGAAGTCCGTTTGCTTCAATTTCATCCGCAAATACATTATCTGACCTGATTTGCATTAAGGAAGGAATCGCAAGTGCACTAAGCGCACAAAGTACAATGAAACTCCCCAGAAGAACCATTTTTTGTTTAAAATCCGGAA
Source organism: Chryseobacterium sp. S90 (assembly GCF_047444895.1). Taxonomy (NCBI): domain Bacteria; kingdom Pseudomonadati; phylum Bacteroidota; class Flavobacteriia; order Flavobacteriales; family Weeksellaceae; genus Chryseobacterium; species Chryseobacterium sp. S90. Next base: position 122,890 of record NZ_JBLGCX010000004.1, read on the forward strand.
GTTCCAGCAGTTCATCTTTTGTTTTCTTATAAATGAACCATGTGATGGTAAGCGTAACGATCATGATCCCGGAAAATAAAGGAACCACAGGATAACTTTCCATAATATTTCCAATGACTTCATTGGTATAAATCAGGTAGTCTACTGCAATAAAGTTATAGCGAACTCCGAATTCATTGTAAAAGAAGTATTCACTTACTCCGTTGAAAATAATCAGAAGAACATATAATAATAATGTAATGAAGTACAGAATGTTGCGAATCTTTACTCTTTGGGTAGGAAGGAAGAGCATCAATCCGAAGAAAAGTGTTTTTATTCCAACAAAAACAAGCGCTATCTCCATGATAGAACCTCCATATTGCTTGAAAATGTTATTCGGAATAAGCCAGATATAAAGGAAGAACAGAACCAACGCTCCCAAAATAATGTAGCCATAAGGTTTTTTATATTTGGAATTGGAAAGGAAGAGAAAATAAAGCGCGAGAATAGCACTGGCAAGAACGAATACAAAAATATCATTTACCAGACCTATCAACAGTACTTTCACGACTTCAAAAAATCCAAAACTAGCAGTAGTGATAGGGTGAAAAAAGAATACTGTTCTTATTATCAATGAAATAATAAGATAGAAAACTCCTAAGTATAGGAACGGTTTTATTTTTTTTAAAAACATGTATTTACTGTCTTTATTAGTTTTCACAAAGATAGTTTTTGTACAGAACTTTTGATAGAAAAAAACAAAAACATCCTGTTTATTAGCAAGATTTATGATTTAAAATACCCAATAAAAAAGGACTATTAAAAAATAGTCCCAATATATTGTTAAGGTAATCTGCGGTTAAGAGTGTCCGAAGCCGATATTTCCTTTTTTGTCAGATAATTTCTTTTTGAAATCAATCATTCTAAGAGCTGTAACGGCTGCTTCAACTCCTTTATTTCCAAGATCACCACCGCTTCTCGCGATAGACTGTTCTTTGGTATCATCTGTCAATACACAGAAAATTGTAGGAGTGTCCGTCATAATGTTACAGTCTTTGATTCCCTGCGCTACTGCAGAACATACATAGTCAAAATGAGGAGTTTCCCCACGGATTACACACCCGATAGAAATTACTGCGTCATATTTTCTCTCTTTGCAAAGCTGCATGCTTGCATAGTTGAGTTCAAAAGCTCCGGGAACAGGGAAAAGTTTGATGTTTTCAGGTTTTACCCCTTCTTTTTCAAGGATTTCCAAAGCTGCATCACGAAGATTGTACGTTACAAAATCATTCCACTCAGAAAAAACAATGCCGATAGAAAAATCTTCGGCATTAGTTATATGAAGTGGCTTGTAATCGGAAAGATTAACTGTTGCCATTTTTTAGTAATATTTAGTCATTTCAATATAAGAATCAGACATTCCGTTGTCGTAGTCCTGATATTTCTCGTCAATTGCAGAGAAGTATTTCTTAGCTTCTGCATTTTTCTTCAATCCTAATGCAACGATACCTGCTTTTCTTGTGAAATAGTATGCTGTATACGGATCATCAGAAGCTGTTGCTGCTTTGTCTAATAAAGCTAAAGCTTCATCATTTTTGTTAAGCCCTGATTTTGCATCTGCCATAGCTCCGAATTTCATTGCTACCAAAGTTTTGTTATCAGATGAAAATTGGTCTAAAAGATCATAAGCTTCCTGGAATTTTCCTTCTTTGAACTTTAATAAACCTGCATTATAAGATGAAAGTTTACCAATTTTAGTAGAAGAATATTCGTTATATGTACCTACAAAACCTGGGTTAGCTGCAGACTTTCCACCCAAAGCATCTTTATCTTTACCTTCAGTAAGACTTTTTTGAGCAGAAAGGAAACTTTTCACAGCTTCAGCATTCTTTGGAGCAATTACAAATTGCTTGTAAGCGAAGAATCCTAACACTGCTAAAATTAATGCTCCAAATACAAAACCTAGAGGCTTTGAATATTTTTCAACAAATCTTTCAGTGTTTAAAGCTTCTCTGTCAAGGTCTTTAAAGAACTCAACCGTTTCTTTACCTTCTTGCTCGTTCTGAGCACTCTTTCCCAATTTTGCCATAAGTTTTTAAAAATTGAAATGCAAATTTAATTGTTTCTGAGAGATTTACAAAATACTTTCTGAGTATTATTGATGAAATTTTGTGAATTGCTAATCGGGAATGATGAATTTATTAAAAAAAGAAGCTTCGACAAGCTCAGCGTGACACTTCTAATACTATTTGTTCTAATCCTACAGTAAATTATTAGCATTGTCATGCTGAGCTTGTCGAAGCATATATATTATATCTTAATATCCTAAAATATGATACACTTCTGCACCAAATTTTTTCAGCTTTTCGTCACCATTCAAATCTTTTAATCCGATAAGGAAACTGAATTGGGAAACCGTTGCTCCCTGTTTTTCTACCAATTTGGCTGCTGCTTCAGTAGTTCCTCCGGTTGCTAAAAGATCGTCATGAATCAAAATTCTTTGTCCCGGTTTTATCTGTCCTTCACGGGTTTCGATGATGGCACTTCCATATTCCAGATCATATTTTTCTGAAATGACGGGAGGAGGAAGTTTTCCGGCTTTTCTGATTAAGATGAATGGAACTTCCAATGCTACGGCAATTGCAATTCCAAACAAATAACCACGGCTTTCTATTCCGCAGACTGCATCTACTTTCCCTTTACTGAAGGCTGCAAGATCTGCAATCACGTCTTCGTAAAGTTTCGGGTCTAAAAAGATGGGTGAAATATCCTTAAACTGTATTCCCGGAATCGGAAAATCAGGAATATTTTCAATTGTTTCTTCTAATTTTTTGATCAGTTCTGCTGAAGCCATTTATTAATTGATTTTATAGCTGGAAATTTTCCAGTCTCCGTTTACATTTTTAAGCCCGAAAGTTACTTTTAATGAAGTTGTCTTCCCGCTTTTATCCGTTACATCATAGGTAGCATTTACGCTTGCACTGTTGGCTGTGGCACCACTTGTCGTAATATTCTTTACGCTTACATTTTTCACAGATCCGAAACCTGAAGTAGGATTTGAGAAAGACTCATAGCTTCCCCAGCTTGGATTGCTGGCCGTTTCGTAAGCTGCTTTTAAGTTTTGTGAACTTACGCTGTTCAAAAATTTACTTACTGTATTTTTAGGATCTGCAGTTGGCTGTTTTGGAGCAGCTGGTGCTGATGGAGTAGCTGTTGCAGGATCTGTAGTTGTTCCGGTGGTTGCAGATGGATTATTAGGATCTATTACAGCACTCGGTTGGTCGGGTACAGCTGTTGTGTCGGTTTTAGGAATGGCAGGAACTTTCAGTGCTGCTTCATTCACATCAAGACCGATTTTTGACATTTTGAAAGTTTTCGCAGTTGTTTTTACAGAAACTGTGATATCGATTTTGTTATCTACAACTTTTGCTGCCGGAATAGAGGAGAACTTTAGGTTGAATCCTTTAAAGTTATTATCCTGCATCAGGTTTTTAGCGGTAGCAAGCCTTACTCCGTTACTGAATACTTCAAGGGTTGCTTCCAGACCTGCACCTGTGAAAGATACCGGGTTTCCTGCAGCATCTACAAGTCTTGGTACAATTTGAATAGCAGTAGGAGCTCCGGTTCCGTCATCTCCTGTAGGTCTTGTTATAAGGCTTAATGATCCTGCTTTTACGTCATTAGGATCGCTTTCTTTAGCTTTATCATCCCCGAAGATATTCATTTCTCCAAGTGATGGTGGGGCAGTACTGGCCCATTCTATTCCGTTTTTCTGCGCAACTTCGTCTGCCAGCGACATAATCTCAGGAACTTTTTTTCCATTAATCAGTTTTCCAAGGGCTTTTAGTTCATTTACATCACCATCAGCTTCTACGCCAAATGTTTTAAGGATGTAAAGAGCCTCATTAAACTTAATCTGTTTAATGGTTGGTAAACTGGAAGTCATATCATTGATACTTGACTGCAGTGTTTTAGTATTCGTAGCATCTACATGATCTTTCTTACATGCTGTAAAAAGCAACAGACTGAAAACAAGTAGAAAAGAAAACTTTTTCATTTTTATTTGGTTTGTTGCAAATTTAATAAAACCTTTATTAATACTGGATTTTATTTTTTACTTTATGTTTTTTGCTTATTTATTATTTTTTTCTGGAAATGGATGATGTTCTTTTAATTTCAGAATTCAATAGTAATATTTATAATATGGAAAGCCTTTCTGAACCGAGTTTTCATTATTTCTTATTGGTCTGTTCTTTTAGATCACCTTTGAAAAAACTACTGAAAATAGTCTGCATATTAGGAAATGATGAATCCTGCCAGTAAGATGTTTTGTAATTACTGTTGTCTTTATCAAATTTCACTTTCTCAATATCATTGTCATTGCTGAAATTAAGTTCTGTTGGATAGAAATTAGTATACACTGCTATCTGATTGTAATTGGGTTCGCTTTTGTGTTTCAATTTTACAAAAACAAGTTCATTATACTCCAGAAAATCTTTGAGTGTTTTTTCTGATCCTTTTTCAAAGGACATGTTTAGAATTGTTTTTATATCGTAAAATCTATATCCAAAGAATGAAAATTCTTTATCCTGAAGGAGGCCACCAGTTACTTCGATCTGATCTTTGCGGTCACCTTTTAATTCTTTAATGATATTTTTTGTTGTTTTATATTCTTCAGGATTGCCTACGTTTTTAAGTTTTGGAAGCTGTAGTGAATTTCCATAATCCCATGATGAAGTTTCTTTTTTCTCATTTTTAGATTCTGCCAGTCTGAAAACTCTGTACTGTTCTACATTGGCGCTTTTCAGCTTTTTGGACTTATTATCAAAAATATAGGTTACAATTCCGTCTGCATAACTATTCAGTTTATTGTTTACGGTTACATAAGCGTTAAAATTTCCTTTGATGAAAATGTATTTGGCTGGCTTATTATTTTTAATAACAACGGTTTCAATTTCTTTTACCTGATCATTGATTTTAATGATTGGCTGATCAAAATCTGAGTAGGATAGTGTGGCAACGGGAAAGTTATTATAAACCAGCTGAAATTTTTCCTGATCAGGTGACAGTGACTGTTTGTCAATCTTGCCATCAATATCTGAGTAGGCGAGAATACTTCCGTCTTTGCCAAATACGGAAACTCTGGGAAGAGGGTTATTATTTTTTTCAGAAACAAAAGTAATGACCTGTGCATTCGAGAATACAGAGATCAGAGTGAATAGAAGGTAGAAAAAGTGAATTTTTTTCATTGCAGTATTTTGTTTTTGGTGTTAATAATACAACAGACTTTTATATAGATGAGAAAAAGAGAAAATGGTTGCCTGAAATTCTTATTTGCGTCATTGCATAAAAAAAGACTGATTGTTTAACAATCAGTCTTTTATAATATTATTTTGTTACAAGTCCTTAGAAAGGATACTCATAAATTTCAGATTCGTGTAAGAATGGGTTTCCTGTAGGAATCAACTTCAGTTTTGATAAAGCTGAAAGTACAGTAAACATAAATAGTCCAGCTACGAATAGAACTGCTCCAAGGATTAACAAGAATACTTCAGGAGTGTTCCAGTATGGTCCTACCGTTCCAGGCATTACCATGTTGAAGTAATCTAAAAGGTGTCCTAAGATAACCACTACTGCCATTGTTGTTACAACTTTGTAGTTTCTCTTGATGCTGCTGCTTACTAATACCAAAAGCGGTAATAAGAAGTTTACAATCAGCATTGGTAAAAACGTAGTACCATAGTGCTGGAATCTACCGAAGAAGTAGTTAACCTCTTCCGGAACGTTTGCATACCAGTAAAGCATGAACTGAGCAAACCATGTATATGTCCAAAGCATACTTGTAGCGAAAAGGAAAACTCCTAAGTCGTGTAAGTGGTTGTCATTGAACTGTGGTAAGAAACCATTTTTCTTAAGATAAACACTTAATAAAATGATTACAGCAATACCACTTGAAAGGCAGCTAACCATTGAATACCAGATATACATTGTAGAGTACCAGTGAGGGTCAATAGACATCAACCAGTCCCAAGCCCAAGCTGCAGAAGCAAATCCGAAGAATACGATATAACCTACTGCCCATCTGTACAGAAACTGATATTCTACTTTTGATTTTGTCTCGTCTACTTTTTTAGACTGAGCTTTCAGTTTCCAAGCAAAGAAAGAAGCACCAATCACATAGATTAAAGTTCTGATTGCATAGAAAGGAATATTTAAGAATCTTTTCTTTTCAAATAGGATCACGTCAAAATGAGCAGACTCTGGATTTGTCAATTCAGGGTCCATCCAGTGGAATAAATGACCATTATGAGTGATGTTTAGGATCATTAGGATAACCAGGATTGCACCACCGTAAGGAATATAAGAAGCAATAGCTTCCATTACTCTTGTGATGATAATAGGCCATCCTGCGTGAGCTGCGTGCTGAATACAGTAAAAGAACAGTACAGCGCAACTTACTCCAAAGAAAAAGACAGCTACAAAGTGCAGCGATGCTAATGGCTGATTGTGAACCTGAAGCTCAGCATGCTCTAAATGAGCTGCGTGATCCTGTGGTCCAACCATTTCACTTGAGTGTGTAGGAGCATCATGACCAGAAGCATGAACAGCTTCCATCATGTGTTCTATTTTCTCAGTAGAAATTCCTTTGTTCATAAAGAAACCAATACCGAAAAGAACTAAACCTACAACAAGAAGTATTATAGAAGTTGATTTTAATTTTGGTGAAAAACTATACATTTCTTTTCTTATTTTTTAGTTTCGGTAGTCGTTTCAGTTGTTGCTGGTGCCGCCGCTGTAGCTGCTGCCGGTGCTGCTGCTCCTTTTTTGAAAGCACTCATCACATACAATGCTACTCTCCATCTGTCTCCTGCGTTCAGTTGTCCCGCATAAGATCCCATGGCATTTCTACCGTTTGTTAATACATAATGAACAGATCCTACAGTGATTTCTCTGTCTGCATAGTTAGGTACTCCAGAGAATGCCCCACTTTGTACAATAGGTCCTTGTCCATCACCTCCTGTTCCGTGACATGCAGCACAAGTGTGATCAAACAATATTTTTCCTCTTTCAATATCCTTAGCTGCATTAGCTGGGTTCAGAGGAGATACTGTAAGTTTTTTAGAAGCGTCATACCCAGCGTTGTACTCGTCAACATTCTTAGGTAGTAAGCTTTCTTCAAAAACTCCATCTTTATTTTGAGAAACTGATCCTTCTACAGGAGCAAGACCTGTTGCGCCACTATTTTTAACAAAAGCAGGAATTTCATTTTCATGATCTGAATAAGCATCCTGTGCTTTCATCAATGGATCATAAGCTACCGGAAAATACATATCCGGGAAATATACCAACGGAGTATTCTCCTTTGGTCCGCAAGAGTTAAGTAAAACTGTTGTTAAACCTAAAACTGCTGTAATTTTTAATACATTCTTTTTCATTTTAAGCGTCTTTAACAGTTATTTCTTCAACTCCAGTTTCAATAAGCAACTGCTTTACAGATTCTACATCTTCAGTTACAAATTCCATCATGAATTTATCATCAGTAGTTCTCGGGTCTGGGTTCTGAACAGGAGCTCCCGGATACATTTTGTTTCTAACCAAGAAAGTTAAAGACATCATGTGAGCAGCACAGAATACCATTAATTCGAACATTGGAACTACGAATGCCGGCATGTTATGTGCCCAGTCAAAAGCTGGTTTACCACCGATATTCTGCGGCCAGTCATGATTCATCACATACCAAGTTACAGTAGCACCGATAGTAACACCGTAAAGAGCATATAAGAATGCGGCATCAGAAATTCTAGTTTTCTTTAACCCTAAAGCCTTGTCTAGTCCGTGAACCGGAAACGGAGTATATACTTCGTTTATAGCGATTCCTTTATCGTTGAATGCCTTAACGCCGTTCATTAAATCGTCGTCGTCAGCATAAAGTCCGTATACAATTTTAGTGGTGCTCATCTCCTTCTTTTGCTTTATAAGTTTCACCTGAGATTTTCAAAATCGATTTTAATTCAGCCTGTGCAATTACAGGGAATGTTCTTGCGTATAATAAGAATAATACAGAGAAGAATCCGATAGTTCCCAAATATACACCCACATCAATGATCGTTGGCTTAAACATTGTCCATGATCCTGGTAAGTAGTCTCTAGAAAGGTTGATAACGATGATATCAAAACGCTCAAACCACATACCGATGTTGATGATCAATGCAACGATGAACGTCCAGATAATGTTCGTTCTCGCTCTTTTGAACCAGAAAGAAGCAGGAATCACAAGGTTACAGATGATCAATGACCAGAATGCCCACCAGTAAGGTCCTACAGCAGCACCTGGAGAAAGATATGTGAAATCTTCAAATCTAGATCCTGAGTACCATCCGATGAAATATTCAGTAGCATAAGCTACAGTTACCATACCACCTGTAAGAACGATTACGATGTTCATAATTTCGATATGATACATTGTGATATATTCTTCTAAGTGACAAACTTTTCTTGCAATTAACAATAGTGTCTGTACCATTGCAAATCCTGAGAAGATCGCACCAGCTACGAAGTAAGGAGGGTAGATTGTTGAGTGCCATCCTTTAATAACTGAAGTTGCGAAGTCAAAAGATACGGTAGTGTGTACTGAGAATACAAGTGGAGTAGCCAAACCTGCAAGAACCAAAGAAAGCTCTTCGAATCTTTGCCAGTGTTTTGCTTTACCACCCCAACCGAATGCAAGGAATGTATAAATTTTCTTAGTCCAAGGAGTTTTCGCTCTATCTCTGATCATTGCAAAGTCAGGGATTAGTCCCATGAACCAGAATACAGTTGATACTGAGAAATATGTTGAGATCGCAAATACGTCCCAAAGTAGAGGAGAGTTGAAGTTCCCCCAAAGAGAACCAAATTGGTTTGGTAAAGGGAATACCCAGTAACCAACCCAAACTCTACCCATGTGGATTACAGGGAAGATTGCTGCCTGTACAACCGCAAAGATCGTCATCGCCTCTGCAGATCTGTTTACAGACATTCTCCATCTCTGTCTAAATAATAATAATACTGCTGAGATTAGGGTCCCGGCGTGACCGATACCTACCCACCATACGAAGTTGGTAATATCCCAACCCCAGTTAATAGTTCTGTTAAGCCCCCATGCTCCAATACCTGTCCCGATAGTGTAAGCGATACAGCCGAATCCATAGAGGAATAGAACTAGTGCAGCATATAATGAGATCCACCATAATTTACCTGCTCTTTCTTCGATAGGTCGTGCGATATCTTCTGTAATATCGTGATAAGTTTTGTGACCAATAATTAGAGGTTCCCTTATCGGAGCTTCGTAATGTCCTGACATTTTTTACCTATTTATTATTTAAACTTTATTTTTCTACTCTGTTTCTTACTTTAGTGTGATAGAACACGTTTGGTTTTGTTCCAATCTCCTCAAGTAAATAATATCTTCTGTTAGAAGCATATTGCTCTCTAATTGCAGAATCTTTATCATTCATGTCTCCAAATGTCATTGCTCCGGTAGAACAAGCTTTAGAACAAGCAGTCTGGAATTCTCCATCCTTCACTTTTCTTCCCTCCTTCTTAGCCTCAAGAATAGTATTCTGAGTCATTTGGATACACATTGAACATTTCTCCATTACCCCTCTAGTTCTTACAACTACATCCGGGTTAAGTACCATTCTTCCTAAATCGTTGTTCATGTTGAAATCGAACTTGTCATTTAGGTTATAAGTAAACCAGTTGAAACGTCTTACTTTGTACGGACAGTTGTTTGCACAATATCTTGTACCGATACATCTGTTGTAAGCCATATGGTTTTGACCTTGCTTACCGTGTGAAGTAGCCGCTACCGGACATACAGTTTCACATGGAGCGTGGTTACAGTGCTGACACATTACAGGTTGGAAGATTACATCCGGGTTGTCTGCAGGGTGATTTAATGCACCTCCGTCTCCGAAAGCAGTACCGTACAATTCTGGTACAGCCATTCCTTCTTTCAATCCTTCGTATACTTCTACTTTTTGTCTTGAAGAATAGTAACGGTCAATTCTTAACCAGTACATATCTCTTGACATTCTTACCTCTTCTTTACCTACTACAGGAACGTTGTTCTCTGCCTGACAAGCAATAATACATGCTCCACAACCAGTACAAGAGTTCAAGTCGATAGATAAGTTGAAGTGAGGTCCATCTGTATCATCGAAAGCATCCCAAAGGTCGATTTTTCTCGCCGGAAGTGCTCCGCTGATTGTGTGGTATTCCAAAGGCTTATTCCATCCTTTGTGCTCATCATCAAAAGCAACGTTAATGAATTCAGCTAAAGGAACTTCCTTCGCGATTTCATAACGACCCATTAATGTATTTTGAAGCTGAATCCCTGCAAATTCGTGATCTTCTCCTGTTTTTTCGATTTTAACACCTGAAAGAACAAGGTTAGAACCATCAAATAAAGGATAAGCATTTACACCAGTATCTGCAGTTGCTCCTGAGTTTTTCTTACCATAACCAAGTGCAAGACCTACAGATCCTTCAGCTTGTCCTGGCTGTACGAATACAGGAACGTTTTCTATTTTTATTCCGTTTACAGTAAGGTTTACAATAGAACCATCTAACTGCATTCTTGCGTTAAGATCGTTATCAATTGCAAATTTCTCTGCATCTTTAGGAGAAATTGTTAAGTAGTTATCCCAAGACATTCTTGTAATTGGGTCTGGTAACTCTTGCAACCAAGGGTTGTTTGACTGAGTGCCGTCTCCCATTGAAGTCTTAGTGTATAATACTAATTCTAATTCTGAAGCTTTGAAGTTTCCTAATTCAGCAACAGCCTGTGCAGCGTTTCCACCTGCGTAAGATAAAGTTGCCGCGTTTGTAGAAGCGTTGATACCGTTATACAATGCTTTGTTGAAAGAAGTACCACCTAAAAGTGAAGCAGAGCTTGCTTTTAAATAATCGTAGTAATTGTTTGCTGCATTGTTTTTACCATTCTTCCAAACCAATAGAGACTCTTCAATCTGTCTTGATTTGTAGATTTTCTGGATAGTAGGCTGCATCAATGAATATACTCCTGTCTGTGGTTCGATATCTCCCCAAGACTCTAGCCAGTTAGCTACAGGAATTACAGCTTTTGCTGCTTTGTACATTTCATTTTTCTTATCTGCTACAGCAACTACGTAAGGAACTTTTGATAAAGATTTTTTGAAATCTTCTCCTTTTGGATGAGAGTAGATAGGGTCTACGTTGTTTGTAACCAATACACCAACTTGTCCACCATTTACCCATCCTAGGAATTCCTGGTATCTCGCACCGTTGAATTCTTTAAGGAAGTTTGCTTTACCAGTGAAAGCTACTGAACCTAATTTTTGGTTGATTAAGTGTGCTAAAACCTGTGCTCCTTTAGAACCGTCAGCAAAAACAACAGCTTTGCTTCCTTTTGCCTTCAATTCGTTAGCAATTTCAGTAGCAGTCTTATCAGAAGTACCACCACCTACGATTGCATTGTAAACTTCAACTAAAGTCTTGTTTACAGCACTTGGTTTTAATCTGTATCTTGAGTCAGCATTAGCACCAGTTAATGACATGTTAGATTCCACTTGGATGTGTCTCAACATGCTTGCTCCCGGTTTTCTAGCCGCTGCATAAGAAGTTTCTAAGCTTGAAGCGTTATAGTCTCCTAAGAAATCAGCCTGGAAAGAAACTACCAATTCAGAACCTTTAAGGTCATAAACAGGTAATGCTCTTTGTCCGAATACTTCCTGAGCTGCATCTAATCCTGCAGAGTAAGGGAAAGCATCATAAGTTACTAATTCAGCTGTAGGATATTTAGCTTTGAATTCAGCGAATAACTTTTTGAAAGTTGGTGAAGCAAAAGAGTGTGATAAAACCACAATCTTTTTGCCAGACGCTTTAGCTTCTTCCAAACCTTTAATAACGAAACTGTCTACTTTATCGAAAGTTTCATCTTTACCGTCCAGTTTAGGCTGTTTTACTTTATCATTATCATAAAGAGAAAGTACACTTGCCTGAGCTCTTGCATTAGTTTTACCTAAATCGCCCCCAGCCGGGTTTGGTTCAATTTTGATGGGTCTACCTTCACGGGTTTTTACTAAAACACTAGCAAAGTCGAAACCGTCAAAATATGTTGAAGCGTAATAATTAGGGACTCCCGGAATAATATCATGCGGCTTTACCACATAAGGAATCGTTTTGATTACCGGAGCTTCGCAGGCAGCTAATGTAACTGCTGCTGTAGAGAATCCTAATAATTTCAGGAAATCTCTTCTTGAAGTACTAGATCCGTTTTTCTCAGCATCTCCAAGGAAATCTTCTACCGGAATTTCTTCCTGAAACTCTTTCTGAGCCAGCTTATTATTCAAAGCTGGATCTTTAAGTTCATGAATACTTCTGAATTGTATTTTGTTTGAAGCCATTTATACTTCTAATTTTTTAGTTATTAATAATGACATTTACCACACTCAAGACCTCCAATTGCATCTACAGTGATCTTACCTCCATCTTGTGGATATTGTTTTTTCAACTTGTCATGTAGATTTTTGAAGTACTCTTTATTATAACCGTTGTTCATATCAACTTCAGTCGTTCTGTGGCACTCGATACACCATCCCATAGTAAAGTCGTTAGCCATTTGAACAACATTCATTGTATCAATTTTACCGTGACAAGCTTTACATACAACATCAATTTTGTTGGTAGGATTCTTTTTGTTGAAAGAATTGATGATCGCTTGTTCTCCAGCAATTACGTGCTGAGAGTGGTTGAAGTAAACGAAGTCTGGCATGTTGTGGATTCTTGTCCATTCAACCGGTTGTGTTTTTCCTGTGTACTGTTGTTTTGCAGGATCCCAACCTGTTGCAGCGTAGATCTTCTGGATTTCTCCGTCATAGAATGCCTTATCTTTTCCTGGCTCCATGTAGTGATCTGCGTTGTATTCAGAAATTGTTCTGTGACAGTTCATACAAACGTTCATAGAAGGAATTTCAGATACCTTTCCGTATTTAGCACTAGAGTGACATAGCTGGCAGTCAATTTTTTGTTCTCCAGCGTGAATTTTGTGAGAGAAGTAGATAGGCTGCTCAGGTTTGTACCCTTTGTAAACCCCAATCCACATCAACCAGTTCCATACCCCATAGGCAGCTAAAATAGCAAGGATTGCTAATAAACCTTTACCAATGTAGTGGAACTTCTCATACATTTCACTGAAAGAACGAACTCTTGTTTCGTTAAGTCCAGCTAAATCTTCAGATTGACCCAGTTTTACCAATTGTCTTAGTTTTGCTAAGATCCAAACCAGTAAACCTGCGATCGCTAAAAGTGAAATAATAACAACGTTTGTAGTAGTTTTGTCTGCAGGTGCTGCCGCAGTAGCGTCAGCTGCAGGAGTTGCTTCCGGCTTTTTCTCTTCCGGAGCAGGAGGATTAGTCGTGAAAGCTAAAATGTCGTCAATATCCTTATCTGTAAGATTTGGAAAGACCTGCATTTCAGTCTTATTAAACTTTTCAAAAATCTCATTGGCGTATTTATCCCCAGAAGCTCTCAGAGCTTTGTTATCTTTGATCCACTTGTGAAGCCAATCTTTGTCTACACCACCTTCTGTCTTTACTCGTTCTACAACCCCCTTTAATGGTGGTCCAACAACTTGTTTGTCCAGCGCGTGACATGCAGTACAATTCGCTTTGAAAAGTTTCTCTCCGTTTTTAGGATCGCCGTCTTGCCCGTAAAATGAAGCACTGGTTGATAGCAATAAGCCTATCGCGATCAACGTTTTTTTATAATGCTTTCTCCAACTAATCATTTAAATTATCTTATGTTAGTAAATTATTGAACATTCAATCAATTCCGCAAAAATAATATTTTTAACAGGAATTTAACGGTATATCGAAAAGGGAAAATATCATTTACGTTTAATTTGTATTGATTCTAAATAACCTGTTTGGTATAGTTTTTTAATTTGTATAAATTTGCGAAAACAAGTTTAAATGAAAAATTTGATTAAAATATTTTCGATATTATCTTTATTTGGTTTTTATAGTATTGAAGCCCAGCAAGTTGTTAAAAAAGATACCCTTTCGGGTACAGAACTTGTTATGACCATGGATTCCAAAATAAATGCAGCTTTGGAAGGAATTGAAGGAAAATGTGCTAAAGTCGCTCCCACAAATTCTCCTAAAGATTCCGGTTCAAGTGATAGTGGATTTTCTACAGGGATAAGTACAAAACCTCCTAAAATCTTTGTGCCGAGCAGAGAGCTTACCAATGCTGAAATTTGTAAGAAAAATCCTAGAATTTTAGGTTTCAAGATTCAGATTACCACTGTGAAAAGTAATGAAGAAGCGAATGAAGTAAAGTCTTATTTCAGAAAAAGATTTCCTAATCTTAAGGTGGAAACGGATGCTTCTTTAAGACCAAATTATAAGATTTTAGCCGGAAGTTATTTCACAAAACAGAGTGCTGCAAGTGATCTTTCAAAAATCAGAGAATATTTCAAATCTGCAGTTGCAGTGCAGTACAGAATTTTCTGTGCAGAAGCAAAATAGAATTGATTCCTTTCAACATACCAACAAAGAAGCTGAGAAATTTCTCAGCTTTTTTATTGGTAATAAGTTTCCATAAACCAGAAAAACTCTGCCATTCGGAATAAATTGTTCGCAAGTAGGTAAACAAACAATAAAAGCACAGTTAATGTTAAAACCGACATTATTTTCGGTGATGATCTGTAAGCGTAAAAAAGCCATCCCAAAAGAAGTGGATAGACGAAAACAAAATGTCCTCCATAGATAGATGAAGTATGAAGTCCGAACCTCATTACACAATGGATCACAATGTCTATAAAAAAAGAAATGGCAATAACCTGAACCCATTTGTTTCTGAAATTTTTACAATAACTCCAAATTATAAGTGTAAGTAATATGGCTACAAAAAAGTAGGGAAAGGTAGATGAATAAAGGTCCATGTAAAGTCCTTTAAAGTCGAATCCCTTCATATTGTGCTTATCCGAAATAATAAATCCCGGGAAAAGAATGTTCCCTCCGAAAAAGAAGGACAGAATCATGTCCCAGGTCGGCATGGATTCTACATTTGAGAATTTCTCATACTGCTGGTTAGTCTTGGAAAAGATATTCTGATATTTAAAATCAATTCTGTTTAGGTAAAGCAATACAAAGCAGATCGTAGGAACAGTTGTTCTAAATACTGCATTTCCGAATTTTCTCCAATCTCTGAAAAGGTTTTTTTCAAAAAGAAGCGGAATGAAAACTTTTACAAAATTGGTAATAGTAAGTCCGCCAATAGTAATTCCTGCGAGTGAAAGGGCAATAGCGGGTGTTTTTTCTTCCTTTCTGAGTTTTATTGCTGCGTAATAATTGTATAATGAGAGTAAAAACAGCGTATAGGTGAAATTTTCCGGAGTAAATGATAGTATGATATTGGTTGAAAAAACTCCAAAGAACAAAATAATTAAGACGCTTAGCCATAGTGGGACACAAATAATGTTCTTTAGATATTTAAATACCTGAACAATGCTTAAGCTGATGATAATATTGCTGAGCCAAGCCAGTGTAAGCCTGAAGTTAGCGTCCATTTTTCCGCCTGAAATAAATAATGAAAATTCTCTTATCCAGTTGAAAAAATAATAGGATAGAGGGTGTCTTTCAAAACTACCTCCTGTCATAAGGATAGATTTGTTATCAAAACTGAAATAAGCATCCCATGGAATTCTGCTGTCAAAAATGATTCTGTAATGAAGGGCAATATATGAGCCTAAAATTCCATAGCAGATTATAAAAAAGAGAAAAACTGCCAGCTCGGTGTAAGTGGAAGGGAAAATCAGTTTAAAGAAATTGATGATTTTTGTTTTGATAAAAGACACGTGTCAAATTTTTTGCAAAAGTAAAATAAAAAAACCACCAAAGATGGTGGTTGTAAAAGTTTGTACAAACGTTATTATTGTTTGATTACTTTTTCTGTTTTCGAAGTTCCATCAGAGAAGTCCACTTTTAATAAATAGATTCCTTTTGGAAGTGAAGAAATATCTAATCTTTCAGACGTATTATTGAATAGAGATTTTCCGCTTGCATCAATTACTGTGGCAGATTTGATTTTTTTATCTGTTTTGATGTTAATTTCTCCTTTTGTTGGGTTAGGATAGATGTTAGTGATGTCTTTTATTTTAGCACCTGCTTCCTGTGTAGCTAGTGTGGCACTTGATAAAACCTGTACATCATCTATTGAAAGACTATCTGCATCATTGGCAACATAGTGGAATCTGAATTTAACGTTTGCCTGTCCGGCATATGGTGTTAAACTAACTGTAATTGCCAATGTTGCATAATCAACAAATACTCCATAGTCTTCTTCAACCCATACCTGAGTCCATGTAGTTCCTCCATCTGTGGATACTTCTACTTTTAAATCTCCGTTAGGGTTAGGATCAACCATGTATTCGTATCCTATTTTGGCGTTAAACTTTAGCACTGGATTTGTTGTTCCTACTAAGCTGAAAGAAGGACTTGTTAAATGAGCGTCCTGTGCCTGAGCGTCCCATCCAATACCTGCGGATTTTCCTCCTGTGATGTTAAATGTTGCTTGTCCGGTTGCATTGAAGATTATTGTAGTGAATCCCCAGGGTCTGGATGCTAAATTTGTACCTGTTGTCCATCCTGTAGGAGGAAATATTGTACCTTGAAAAGTCTCTGAGAGAATTTGTGCATTCCCAAATATAAAAGAGACTAAGAACATGAATAGTAATTTTGTTTTCATTTGTTTTGGTTTTAAAGTTACTAGTAAAAGTAATAAAAAAATGAAAATAATTACTCTTTTTTAGGTTGTTTATGAATATTTATTATTTATGAACTACATGAAAGTGTGGAACATCCTGCAGTATCATCATATCCGGATGGCCTTTTGACGGAGAACTCAGGATACAATTCCTGGTAAGGAAACTCTAAAGCTTTGGTGAGTTTTTCCAGCATTTCTTTTTTGCCGTTATTGATCTCTTCAATGCATTCGTAAAGAAGATAATTTCTCAGGATGAATTTTGGGTTTGTTTTTTTCATCATGGCCAATGAAGCCTCTTTTGATATGGAATTTAAGTCTAATCGTGCGTTATAGCTCTTAATGAAGTTGCTAAGTTTTGCCAACATTTGTTCATTCAAAACAATATAAGAAACCTCTTTAAAATGTTCTTTGATATCAGTTTCCGAAGTTATTTTTTCCAGTTGAGTGAAAAACAGGGTGTAATCTAGCTGAAGCTCCTGCATTAATCCCTGCCAATTGGTGAAGAAATCCTCATCTTCTTTTTGAAGCTGATCAAATCCGAATTTTTTACAAAGCATCTGATCATGAGCTTTCCAGAAATAAGTTCCAAAATTATTTAAAGTGTCTTCTAAAAACTTTTCGTCCTTAATTAAGGGGTGAAGCGCATTAGCAAGCTGCCAAAGGTTCCATTGGGCAATCTGTCCCTGTTTTCCGAATGCATATCTTCTTCCCGGAAGATCTGTAGTATTGGGGGTGAAATTCAAATCATATTCATCCATCATAGAGTAAGGACCATAATCAATAGTTAACCCCAGAACAGACATATTATCTGTATTCATCACTCCATGTACAAATCCTACTCTGAACCATTCCACCATTAAGTCTGCGGTGCGGATGCATATATTCTGAAAGAAGTCTTTATATTTTTGAGTATCTGATGATATTATTTCCGGAAAATAATTTTCAATAGTAAAATCAGCAAGTTCCTGCAGGCTGTTGTATTCTCTTTGAGCAGACATCAGTTCAAAATGTCCGAAGCGCAGGAAACTTTCAGCAGTTCTGATGACCACCGCGCCCTTTTCAAGCTGAGGATTTCCACTGTACATAATATCGCGCATTACATCTTCGCCGGTAAAAGCCAGACTAAGTGCTCTTGTTGTAGGAACTCCTAAATGATACATCGCTTCACTCATCAGATATTCACGTACAGAAGATCTCAATACGGCTCTTCCGTCAGCATGTCTTGAATAAGGAGTTGCTCCGGCTCCTTTCCATTGGATTTCTGTCTTTTTTCCTGTGTCATTTGTGATTTCACCTGCAAGGATTGCTCTTCCATCCCCAAGTTGCCCTGCCCAGTTTCCAAACTGATGCCCTGCATAAGCGGTAGCGTAGGTTTGAACATTTTCCGGAAGGTTATTTCCAACCAGAAAGTCCAGATCTTTATTTTCAAATTTTCCTAATCCTATTTCTTCGGACAAGACTTTATTAAAAGCAATCAATTCAGGTTGACCAAAACCAGCAGGTTTGATGGTGGCAAATAAAACTTTTGGGGTGTTTCTCTGCATAGGATTATTTGAAAAATCACCTGGAAAATTCTCGATGAAAGGTTGGCTGATGCGTTCGATATTCATACTTCAAAGGTATTAATTATAAAAGAAAAGACCTTCCAAATTATTGAAAGGTCTTGTGTATTTATAAAAGAGAATTTATTTATTGAAATCTACTTCATCATTGGAATGAAGATTTTCATTAATGTTGTCCTCTTTCTTTTCTGTTGGTTTTTTAGGCGTAGGATCTACCGGTCTTGGATTTTTAATCTCATCAATGGTCTGAAGACTTCCGTCATCTCCATACCCTCCGCTTAATCCTTTAAGGTTTGAACAGCCGTCTTTCCAATCGGAAGGTTTAACAAACTTATCATCAGGGGTAACTCCTAAACTTTTATCTGCCCATACTTTCTTCATGAAGATAGCCCAGATTGGCAATGCCATTTTTGCACCCTGACCTTCACCGGTTCCAAAGAAGTGAGTTGCTCTGTCTTCCCATCCAACCCATGCTCCGGTTGCTAATTTTGGAGTGATTCCCATAAACCATCCGTCGGAGTTGTTCTGAGTTGTTCCTGTTTTGGCAGCAATTTCTACTGCTTTTGAAATTCCTCTTCTTCCTAATTCTCCGGAAGCGGTTCCGTACTGTGCAACACCTTTCATCAGTTCGATCATGGTGTAAGCGTACATTGGGTTCATTACCTCTTTTGGCTCTACATTTACTTCTTTAATTACTCTACCGTTGGCATCTTCAATTCTCCAGATCATTTCAGGCTTATTGTAGTTACCATAGTTGGCAAAAGTACTGTAGGCACCTAGCATTTCATAAATAGTAATATCTGATGAACCTAAAGCAATTGTATTGTTTCTCGGAATATCTTCTGTTACTCCAAGATCTCTTGCAGTCTGGATAACAGCATCTACTCCTGTCATTTCAATAAGTCTTGCAGCGACAGGGTTTTGAGAGTGTGCCAATGCGTCTTTCAAAGTAAGCATTCCTCCTCTTCCCGGCACATGCCATCCGTTGTGGTCATAAGTTCCGTTAGAAACCGCTGAACAAGGAGTCATTCCCAGTTTCATGATAGCTGTTGCATACACGAAAGGCTTGAAGGTAGATCCTACCTGTCTCTTTCCTTGCTTGATGTGGTCATATTGGAAGTGCTGCCAGTCAATACCTCCTACCCATGCTTTGATCTCTCCGGTTCCCGGAACCATAGACATCAGACCTGCTTGTGCTATCTGTTTGTGGTATCTGATAGAATCCCAAGGAGACATTTCAACTTCTTCCTCTCCATTCCATGTGAATCTTGAAGTTTTGATAGGTTTCTTGAATTCCATCATAATGGAGTCTTCTGGCATTCCGTCAGCTTTTAACAGCTTGTATCGGCCGGTTCTTTTCATTGCCTGAAGCATCACATCTTTGATCTGTTTGTCATTAAGATAGTAGAAAGGTCTGTTTTTTCTTCCTCTTTGTTCTGCATCAAACCTTTTCTGAAGATCCGTTAAGTGTTCTTTGATTGCTTCTTCTGCATACTTCTGCATTTTAGAATCAAGAGTAACATATATTTTTAAGCCGTCTTTATAAAGGTTAAGTTTTTTACCGGTTTCTTTTTCGTGAGATTCAAGATACTTATCAATCTCTTTTCTCAGATAGAATTTGTAATAAGCCGAATATCCGTCAGTAATACTTTTAATAGGGTGGAAGTCTACTTCAATAGGAGTATTGGCTGCTTTCTCATAGGTGGCAGCATCAATATATCCGGTTTTCTGCATCTGATCCAATACCACATTCCTTCTTTCTTTTGCCTTTTCAGGGTATCTGTAAGGATTGTTTTTTCTTGGATTTTCAAGCATTGCTACAAATGTTGCAGCCTCAGGTAATGTAAGCTCTGAAGTCTTTTTGTTAAAATAAACTCTGGAAGCCATTTCAATACCGTTAGCATTAAAAAGGAAATCGAATTTATTGAAATAAAGAGTAACAATCTCTTCTTTGGTATACCTTTTCTCAAGGCTTACCGCTACTACCCATTCTTTTAATTTCTGGAATGCTCTTTCAAATTTATTTTGGGAAGCATTTCCTGTGAAAAGAAGTTTTGCCAGCTGTTGGGTGATTGTAGAACCACCACCACGGCCACCACCATATGCCACGGCTCTGGCAATAGAATATAAGTCGATTCCTGAATGTTCTTTGAAACGCTCATCTTCTTTAGCCTGCAGGGCATAGATAAGGAAAGGAGGAAGATCCTTATAAACGATAGGCTGTGTTTTTTCCTTTTCGAATTTACCCAGCATAACTCCGTCTGAAGAAATGATTTCTGAAGCGACAAAGATATCAGGGTTTTCAAGTTCTTTTACATCAGGCATTTCCCCAAGGAATCCCTGAGAAACTGCAAAGAAAAGTCCCGAAATTCCCAGAACTACCGCAACGAGTCCAATCCAGATAAATGAGACCCATTTTTTCCAGGAGGTATCTTTCTTTTTTTTAGGAGGCAGAGGAAATGTTTTCCCCTTATTTCCTGCATTTTTTTTGTTTTCTTCCATTTATGGTTACGGTTTAGCCGTTTCTATTTTTACCCCAATATCCTCAATTCCCGAAAGATTGTCATTTCTCATCGCCTGGGTCAGATCGATTTCATATTTTCCTTTTCCCGGAAACTGATAATTCAATTTATACTGAAACAAAGTTTCCTTTGTATCACCAAAGCCTGTACCAAGCCATTCTCCATTTGGTTTTGCCAGCACATAATTCAAGGTATCCGTTTCCTTTTTCTTATTCTGGAGATTGGTGAAATTCACAATAAACCTTATATTGCTGTAAGGATAACTATTATTATTTCTTACAACAAATATAATATTTTTAGGATTCTGCGGATCTGAAATTTCAAGATTAAATTTTTGCTCATTTTTCTTATTCCATTTGTTATCAACGGAATTCATGATGACATCTCCCCCAGAGGAAGAGTTACAGCTAAAGAAAAGGATAAGGGAAAATAATCCTAAAATTTTATGCATTATTATCTTTTTTTGGAGGATATTTCTTTTTAAATTTCTTCTTGTTCGGGTTGTTTTGTGGCTTCTTGTCATCGCCAGAATTACCTTCTACTTTTTCCACGGGTGCTTTTTGCTGTGGATTTTGTTTCTGAGGTCTGGGCTGATTTCCAGATTGAGAATTAGGGTTTTCGGACTTTTCAGATCTTTCAGGTCTGTCTTGTCTCTCCGGCCTGTTTCTTTTTTGACCTTGTGGCTGTCCTTGTTGCCCCTGTTGATGGTTGTTTGGCTTATTCTGGTTGTTTCTGTTCCTGTTTCCTCTGTTTTTCTTTTCAAAACGATCTACGCTGTTTTCCTGGATCAGATCAATATTCTGAGCAGAAGCTTCCGGTTGTTTCAGATCTTCAAGAGGAAGTATTTTCTCTCCTCTTTTATTTTTTGAAATCAGTTTTTTAACAAGATCAATATCAAAATCATACCATGCGATGGAACTGTCTACATAAGCAAACCACATTTTCTTTTTGAATACATCAATTTTGATACAGAATGCCTTTCCTTTCTCTGTTTCCAAAGTGGTTGAAGAAGAAGGGAAGTTGCTTAATGCATCCAAATAGCTGTCTAGCTCATAGTTAAGGCAACATTTAAGTTTACCACATTGCCCAGCCAGTTTTTGAGGGTTAATACTCAATTGCTGATATCTTGCCACATTGGTGTTTACCGATCTGAAATCCGTAAGCCAAGTAGAGCAGCAAAGCTCACGTCCGCAAGATCCTATTCCACCTACTTTTGCAGCTTCCTGTCTGAAACCGATCTGTTTCATATCGATCTTAGTACGGAATGCTCCGGCATAATCTTTAATTAACTGTCTGAAATCCACTCGGTTTTCAGCAGTGTAATAAAAGGTGATTTTTGAAGAGTCACCCTGATATTCCACGTCAGTAACTTTCATTTCAAGGCCTATTCTCTGAGCAATTTTTCTTGCTTCAAGCTTTACGCCATCTTCTTTTTTTCTTGCTTCCTGCCATACCTCAAGATCTTTTTGGTTGGCCTGTCTGTATATTTTGAGTGCCAATTCTTCAGAAAACTTTTTCTTTTTCATCTGAATCTTTACTAATTCTCCCGTAAGGCTTACAACGCCTACATCGTGTCCCGGACTTGATTCTACTGTAATTACGCTACCAATATGTAAAGGAATATTATTTACATTTTTATAAAACGATTTTCTGTCATTTTTAAATCTAACTTCTACAAAATCACACCTGTTAGGTGCAGGATTGTTGATGTCAGATAGCCAGTCAAAAACACTTAATTTATAACTATTCCCGCAGGTATTTACGCTTTCACAGCCATTTGCGGTTTTTTTAGGTCCGCAAGAATGTGCAGAATCGCCGGATGTTTTACATCCACAACTCATATTACTATTATTTATAATCTGCAAATTTATGTATTTTTATCTTTATGCAATTCTAAAATACTTAAATAACCTGAATTCGGGGCAAAACATTAATGTATTTTAAGTAAGAATGGAAGCTGAAGACTGAGGGAAGCCTGTTATAAGGGAAATAGTTGAAGAGAAGATTTTTAAACTTTAACATTTATTACCATTTGTTTCCCTGTTCTGAATTTTTGAAGTAAGATAGTTTAAAGGTTAAACAATTGTTTAATATTAAACGCACAAGTATGGATTATTTTAAAATGTTCTTAAATGTTTAATAATGAAAATCTTGGCTTTTGTTTGTGTGAAGGTGTTATTTTAAACATAGTTTTCTTTTAAGATATTGTTTAAAATATTAGCAAATATTAACAGACGTATTCAAAATAATTTTATATTTGGCTTATATAATAATAGTCTATGAAAAAAATATTAGTATCAACTGCTTTATTGGCGGGAGTTCTATCTTACGCAGGAGGCTTCAGAGTTTCCCTGCAAGGGGTAAAACAATTGGCAATGGCGCATACTAGTGCTCATGCCGAAGACGCGAGTGTGACATTCTTTAACCCTGCGGGTATGTCATTTATCCCTTCCAAACTGAGTGTAGTGGCAGGAGGGTTTGGTGCAAGTAATAAAGTTACTTTTCAAAACTTCAATACTTTACAAAGTGCAGAAACGGATAACCCTATAGGGACTCCTTTCTATGCAGCGATTACTTATAGACCAATAGAGAAACTTACCGTAGGTCTTAGTGTTACCACACCTTTTGGAAGTACAATAAAATGGCCTGAAAACTGGGAGGGTAAAGAACTGGTTCAGAAAATGGAACTGAAAAGTTTCTATTTCCAGCCAATGGTCTCTGTAAAACTGGCTCCTTGGGTATCTTTTGGTGCCAGCTATATCTATGCAAGAGGAAAAGTAGATTGGGACAAAGCGGTAACACAATTTGACGGGAAAGTTAATATTAATGATGAAAATGCAACCGGACACGGATACGGATTTGGTTTCTATTTCAGACCTGACCCAAAATTGGACGTGAGTATTGCCTACCGTTCAGCGATAGATATGAAAGCTAAAAGCGGAACGGCAACATTCCAGTTTCCATCACAATCTGTTTATACACAGTTGAAGCTGAATGCAGCAGGACAAGATGGTTTCTCAGCAGTTCTTCCATTAGTTGAAGAATATACTATAGGTTTAACCTATAAAGTGACCCCGAAATGGCAGGTTTCTGCAGACTTTAACTATCATGGATGGGAAAGATACAGCAAACTTACTTTAGATTTCGAGAATGCTCCTATTGGAAACAATCCATCGGATCCTACCATTCTTACCAATCCTAAGAACTTCAAAAACTCCAAAACATTCAGACTGGGGACTCAGTATGCGTTCACTGATATGATCTACGGACGTTTGGGAGCTTATTATGATGAAGCACCTTATACAACAGATAACTTTATTCCGGAAACCCCTTCATATGATACTTATGTAGTTACAGGTGGGGTAGGCTTTAAGCTGAAACACTTCGGAATTGATGTTGCCGGAGGATATGCAATGCCTCAGTACAGAAAGGTAAACAATGTTAATATAGGGCTTAACGGACAGTCAAAAGCAACAGCTTTCTACTTTGGTCTAGGTTTCTCTTATAATCCATTTTAATTTTAGAAGACTATGAAAAAAATTATAATATCGACAATTGCAGTTTCTGCACTTCTTTTTACAGTAACAAGCTGTAATACGGATTTCGATACGGATGTGAAAGATATCCAGGTGACAAAAGGAGATGCAGACTTTACAAAATATATTTCTTTAGGAAACTCTCTTACTTCAGGATATCGTGATGGAGCATTGTACAGCAGTGGCCAGAATGAATCTTATCCAAGTATGATTGCTGCGCAGATGAAACTTGCAGGTGGAGGAGACTTTAAACAACCGTTGATGCCTAATGATACCGGAGGGTTTACTAATTTATTTAACCCAACAACAGGGGATTTTGCAGGTAAGTATGTGCTAAGTGTTGTAAATGGTGCTTTAACTCCAGGTCCAACAGCTCCCGGAGGTGCACTTGACAATATTTCTTCAGGAGGCCCTTACCAGAATATGGGGGTTCCAGGGGCGAGAGTAGCTCACTTATTGGCACCGGGATACGGAAATCCGGCCGGATTAGTCGCTAATCCAGCTACTGCTAACCCATATTTCGTAAGATTTGCATCATCCACATCAACTTCTGTATTAGAAGATGCGTTAAAGCAGGATCCTACTTTTATTTCTTTATGGATAGGAAACAATGATGTGTTATTGTATGCCACCTCAGGGGGAGCTGATCCAAATGTTCCTATTACTCCTGTAGATGGAGCAATAGGAGTAGGATTCAGTAATACCTATGCTTATTTAGTAGATAAATTATTTCCTGCTGGTACAAAAAGAAAAGGAGTGATTGCTAACATTCCAACCGTTACCAATGTTCCTTACTTTACAAGAGTTCCTGCTCTGCCTCTTACAGGATTGACAGATGCTCAGGTAACTCAGCTTAATACAGGATATGCTCAATATAATGCGGGATTACTTCAGGCTAAAACATTGGGAGCAATCAACGATGCAGAATATCAGAGACGATTAATTAAATTCACTGCTGGGGCAGCTGTAAATGGGGCTGTAATTGCAGACAAAGATTTGTCAACAGTTCCAGGGCTTCCGAAATACAGACAAACTACAGCTAAAGATTTAATTCTTTTGCCGGCAAGTAAAGTTCTTACCCCACAGGCTGGAGGAGGTACTTCGGTTCCTTTAGAAGATAAGCTGGTGCTTACTGAAACTGAAACGGCAAAAGTACTTACCGCAACTGCTGGTTATAATGCCGCTATTAAAAAAGCAGCAGCTGATAAAGGTCTTGCTTTTGTAGATATGGATGCTAAAATGTTGGAATTGAATTCTAAATCAGGAATTGTCTGGGATGGGGTGAAATATACTGCAGCATTCGTTACAGGAGGAGCTTTCTCTCTGGATGGAGTTCACCTTACAGGACGTGGATATGGTATTGTTGCTAATGAGTTTATCAAGTCTATCAATGCTAAATACAAGTCTACACTTCCGCAGGTAGATCCAAACAAATATTCAGGAGTTAAATTCCCTTAATAATTGATAAAATAAAAACTTAGAAACCACAGGAGTAAATCTTGTGGTTTTTTTTTAAATTTGCAAAATCTTTTAAAAAGTAAAAATGGCCGATCAGTTAAGTTATCTATTTTGTACAAGAACCAGCAGGGACTTGGCAGAGAAAATTGCCCAGAATTATGGGAAAGAATTAGGGAAAATCAACTTTCAGGAGTTCAGCGACGGGGAATTTGAGCCTGTTTTGGACGAATCTGTAAGAGGAGGAAGAGTTTTCCTGATTGGATCTACATTCCCTCCTGCAGACAATCTTTTGGAACTTCTTCTAATGATTGATGCAGCGAAAAGAGCTTCTGCAAAGAGCATTACCGTTGTAATTCCTTACTTCGGACTTGCCAGACAGGACAGAAAAGACAAACCAAGAGCGCCGATCGGTGCGAAGTTAGTTGCAAACCTTCTTACAGCAGCAGGAGCAACAAGAGTAATGACAATGGATCTTCACGCAGATCAGATCCAGGGGTTCTTCGAAATTCCGGTAGATCATTTATATGCTTCAAGTATTTTCGTGGATTATATCAGATCTCTAAATCTTGATAGCCTTACCATTGCTTCTCCGGATATGGGAGGTGCGAAAAGAGCTAAAAACTATGCAGGTCATTTAGGTGCTGAAGTAGTAATTGCTTATAAGGAAAGAAAAAAGGCAAATGTTGTAGAAGAAATGTTCCTTATCGGTGATGTTACAGGTAAAAACGTAATCCTTATTGATGATATGATTGATACTGCAGGGACACTTTGCAAAGCTGCAGATATCTTAATTGAAAAGGGAGCAAAAACAGTAAGAGCTATGGCAACTCACGGAGTGCTTTCAGGAAAGGCTTACGATAATATTGAGAACTCAAAATTATTGGAAGTTATTGTAACTGACTCAATTCCTGTTAAAAATAATTTGTCATCTAAAATAAAAGTGCTATCTTGCGCCCCGTTATTTGCAGATGTTATGACCATGGTTCATGAGCATAAATCAATTAGCAGTAAGTTTGTTATTTAATTGATTTTAAACAACTTGCAAAATAAATAAGAATAATTTTTTAAATTTATTATAAATGAAATCTATTACAATTCAAGGTACAAAAAGAGAAAACGTGGGCAAAAAGTCTACAAAAGCTTTACGTGATGCTGAATTAGTTCCTTGTGTTGTTTATGGAGGTGAAGCACCTTTAAACTTCTCTGCTGAAGAGAAAGCTTTTAAAGGATTAGTATACACTCCTGAAGCACACACGGTATCTATTGAGGTTGACGGAAAAACAATTCCAGCTGTTCTTCAGGACATTCAGTTTCACCCAATCACTGACAAGATTCTTCATGTAGACTTCTATCAACTATCTGACGATAAGCCAGTAGTTATGGAGGTTCCTGTAAGAATTACTGGACGTTCAAAAGGTGTTGTAGCTGGTGGTGTTTTACGTCAGTCTTTCAGAAAACTAAAAGTAAGAGCTATTCCTGCTAACTTGCCAGATGAGATCGTTGTAGATGTTACTCCATTAAGAATTGGTAACAAACTTTACATCGGTGGTATCAAAACAGAAGGATATTCTTTCATGCACCCGGACAATGCAGTAGTAGTTGCTGTTAAGATGTCTAGAAATGCAATGAAAGGAGGTGCAGCAGCAATGGATGATGAAGATGAAGAAGAAGTTGCAACTGAAGAAGGAGCAGCTCCGGCAGAAGAAACTGCAGCAGAATAAGAATTGCTTATTTAAACAATATAAAACCCGTCATTTTTTGACGGGTTTTTTTGTGCAGGGGCTAATACAGGAAAATTTGCTCATTTACCTATAATCTCATCAGTTTTTTTAGCTATACACTATTGAATATTTCTATCAACTGATAACTATCAGCTCTCAGTCTCATGCTTCCTTTCGGAAAAAAAGCCGTAAATTTGAAGTGTTCTAAATAAGGACGTCTTAATTTAAAAAATAAATAAATGTTTGACATTCAGGAAATAAGAAGCCAGTTTTCTATATTGGACAGAGAAGTGAATGGTAAGCCATTGGTTTACCTGGATAATGCGGCTACATCTCAAAAGCCAAATTCGGTTTTGGAAGTCTGTCACGCATATTATACAGAGCTTAATGCCAATGTTCACAGAGGAATTCATACTCTAAGCCAGCTGGCTACGGAAGAAATGGAACTTTCAAGAAGAAAGATTCAGAAATTCATCAATGCTGAACACGATTTTGAAGTAATTTTTACAAAAGGAACAACTGAAGGGTTGAACCTGATCGCTTATATTTTAACACAGAAACTGCAGAAAGATGATGAGATCATTATTTCATATCTGGAGCATCATTCCAATATTGTTCCATGGCAGATGCTTTGTGAAAGAACAGGAGCGAAGCTTCGTGTAATTCCTATTGATGAAAACGGAATTCTTCAGATGGATCATTTTGATCAGTTTTTAAGCAAAAAAACAAAAGTTGTTTCTGTAAACCAGGTTTCTAATGCTTTGGGAATTGTAAATCCTATTGAAGAAATTATATCAAAAACAAGAAAGCATACAGACGCTTATGTTGTAATTGACGGGGCCCAGTCTGCTCCGCATTTCAATATTGATGTACAGAAGCTGGATTGTGATTTCTTTGTGTTCTCAGGCCATAAAATGTATGCTCCTATGGGAACGGGCATTCTGTATGGAAAACGTGAAATATTAGAAGCTTTGCCACCATTTCATGGAGGAGGAGAGATGATTGCAACATGTTCTTTTGAAGGAACTACTTATGCAGGTCTTCCATTTAAATATGAAGCAGGAACACCCAATGTAGGAGGAAACATTGCTTTAGGAGCTGCTGTTGATTTTATCAACAAGATAGGTCATGCCAATATTCAGAATCATGAAAATGCTTTATTGGAATATGCCCAGAAGCAGCTTTTGGAAATAGAAGGAATTAAAATCTATGGAGAAAAAGCAAAGAGAACTGGTGTTGTTTCCTTTAACCTTGAAGGTGTGGGAATAGCGTCTGATGTAGGAATGATTCTGGACAAAATGGGAATTGCTGTAAGAACAGGACATCATTGTACACAACCGATCATGAACTTCTTTAATATTGCAGGAACGGTAAGAGCCAGTTTCGCTGTTTATAATACTTTCGAAGAAATTGATAGTCTGGTAGAAGGGGTTAAGAAAGCCCAACGAATGTTGAGCTAATTAATTCATTATCATATAAACTAAAAAGCAGCTGTTGAGCTGCTTTTTTTATTATTCCCATGAAATGCAGTAACACCGGCCGTCAATAATAACCTGGTAGTATCCAATAGCACATTCAAGGCAGATTTCTCCACCCGCCATGATGCTTTTCATCTTGTCTTTGTTTAGTTTTTTCATTTGATGTGATTTAAAGGTTACGTCTAAAGGTATAAATAATATGCAACATTTCTATTACTTTATCTTGGGTTTGTATTGGATTTATTTTTATATATAAATATATTATGTAAAATATTATTTCATAATTTTGCGTAAACACCAAATATTTTACCATGAAAAATTCATTTATTTTATTTTTGTGCATTTGTGGAATATGTAATGGCCAAGTCTTTTCTGAAGACTTCAACGGTAATGCTCTGCCAGCCGGATGGACGGTAGAAAATCCGGATACAGCTTTTAATTGGAATGTGGGTGCGCAGAATGGCTTCGCAGGCTTTCCTGATGGAGCAGCTTTTTTTGATGATGATGATGCAGGACCAACCGGAATTAATACGAATGCCAGACTGATTTCTCCTGTAATTAATCTTACCGGAGTTGTAAACCCAAAACTGTCGTTTAATTATGCCAATATGATTGATAATCTTGATTCTACTTTAAAAGTTGAAGTTTTCAATGGGACATCCTGGGTTCAGGTTTTTACTTTTTCGGGAGAAGCAGGGGTATGGGATCTTGATTTTAATACCTTATCATATGTGGTAACGTCTTATGCTTCGGCTGCAAATATAGATTTAACACCCTATGTGAATGCAGCTTTTAAGTTAAGATTTGTGTATGACGATGCCGGTGACTATTCTTACGGTGTTGTAGTAGACAATGTGATGATTACAAGCGGGGTTTTGGCTGTCTCAGAAGCTTTACATGCTGATCATATAATGGTATATCCAAATCCTGTAAGAGATAATATTCATATTAAACTGGGATCTCAAAATAAGCTTGAAAAAGTCAGCGTTATTGATATGTCCGGGAAGCTTGTGAAAACTTTTGATAAAGAATCGGGTTCATATGATCTATCAGATATTCCTAAAGGAACTTATATCATAATGATTACAAATAATGATCGCGAAGTGATTAAGAAGAAAATAATAAAGAAATAAGACTTATCAATAAACTATTAAAACAAAAAACCTTATAGGATATCCTATAAGGTTTTGTATATTTTTAAAAGAAATAAACTTATAAGTTCGGTTTCCAGTCAACAACTGCTCTGATGAATGCCTCAGCATTTTCTACAGGAACATTAGGTAAAATTCCGTGACCTAGATTGGCAATATATCTGTCTTTTCCGAAACGGTTGATCATCTCATTCACCATTTTCTTGATCGTCTCAGGAGTGGAGTGAAGTCTTGCAGGATCAAAGTTACCCTGTAGCGTCATTGTATGGTTTGTAAGTGTTCTTGCAAATTCCGGCTTAATAGTCCAGTCTACACCCAAAGCAGAAGCTTTAGACATTGTCATATCTTCCAATGCGAACCAACATCCCTTTCCAAATACAACCACATGAGTAAGCGGGCTTAATGCTTCAACAATCTGGTTAATGTACTGCCATGAGAATTCCTGATAATCTGTAGGAGAAAGCATTCCTCCCCAAGAATCAAAAACTTGTACTGCAGAAACTCCTTTTTCTACTTTTCTCTTTAAATAGGCAATCGTAGTATCAGTAATTTTTTGCAGTAATAAATGAGCTGCTTCAGGCTGCTGGAAACAGAAAGACTTTGCGATATCAAATGCCTTACTTCCTTTTCCTTCCACACAATAGCAAAGGATTGTCCATGGAGAACCTGCAAAACCAATCAATGGAATATCATTGTCCAGTTTTTGTAGCGTAAGTTCGATAGCATCAAAAACGTAGCCTAAAGTATCATTCACATCCGGAGTTTCAATATTCTGAACCTGTTCCATTGTTCTGATAGGAGTATCTAACCATGGTCCAACAGATTCTTTCATTTTGAAATCAATCCCCATGGCCTGTGGCACTACCAGGATATCAGAAAACAGAATCGCTGCATCCAAAGGAAATCTGCGGATAGGCTGTAATGTAATCTCAGCCGCAAGCTCAGGAGTCTGACATCTTGTAAAGAAATCATACTGATCTCTCAAGGCAATGAATTCCGGCAGATATCTTCCAGCCTGCCTCATCATCCAGACAGGAGGTCTTTCAACGGTTTCTCCGCGAAGTGCTTTTAAATATAGGTCGTTTTTTATCATAATCTATTTAAACTAATAGTACCGGAAATATTTCGGTAACAAATATTCTAAATTCTACTTCTGATTTCTCTTCTTATCAGTTCAAAGATTGAAGTCAGTGTATTTTCTTCAGAAGTAAAAATTTCTTCCTGCGTATAATTTCTCAACTCGCCGGAAGTGGTTTCGCCAATCGAAAACAGCTTCATGCCTTCCAGAGAATTTCGCCTTGCAAAACTACGAACTCCGCTCGGACTAAAAAATACTGCAGCATGATATTTTTCATTTATTAAAGGATGAGTTTCCTCAGTATTGTATATCGTAACTTTTTTGTACTTAATGTTTTGTAAAGGAAGCTCTTTGTCCAGGACATTGATGGCAAGGTTGCCGCAGAAATGAAGAAATTGTTCATGCTGGCATTTTCCGATAATGAATCTCGAAAGAGTATCAGCATTTTTCAAAACCTTAAATGTTCCGAAGCCGTGTTTTCTTAATTCTCTCTTCGTTTTTTCGCCAACACAATAGATCTTGTTGTAATTTTTGGCTGTAAAATCCTCATTAGGCTTAAACTTGTTTTTGAAAAATGAAATGACTCCATTAACACTTGTAAAAATCAATGAGTAATTCTTCAGATCAAAAGGGCTGATCATAATGGGTTTGGTCTTAATTACCTCAACACAGTCAGCCAACATATCCTCTCCTAATTCTTTGGATATTATTTTCTGGTCTATATTTTTGGTAAATAAGATTTTCATGTCTGTACAATTAAGAAGATGAAAAGAGGAGCTAAAGTAACTGAATCTGAAATTAAATCTGGCTTTTGATTTCTGCCATTAATTCTTTTCCTCCGTTTTCAAGAACGACTTTTGCAAACTTTTCTCCAAAATTTTCTGTTGGAGTGTATATAAAGTTTTCATCCACGGCAATGCAGTTTTTCCCATCCAAAGAACAAAGTGCAGCCTTGAAGCGGATCTGATCCCCGATGATTTCAGCAAAAGCTCCGATAGGGGCAGTACAGCCGCCTTCCAAAGTGCTTAAGAAGTTTCTTTCGATCTCTACGCAGATCTGGGTAGGATTGTGGTTGATCTGACGTACAATCTCGTTGATTTCAGGTTTGTCGGTATGTCCTGCAACGGAAATTACTCCTTGTGATGGAGCAGAAATCATTAATGGAAGCATCTCGTAATCAATTTCCATTTTCATTCTTTTGATTCCCGCCAGCGATAAAATGGTCGCATCAAAGTTTCCGTCTTCCAGTTTTTGAAGTCTGGTTTGAATATTTCCGCGGATATCCGAAAAATCAGTAGTCGGATAATTTCTCAGCCAGAAAGCTCTTCTTCTCAAGCTGCTGGTCGCCAGTTTAAGCTCATGGAATTCTTTATTCCTTGCAGATTCTTTTCTGATCAGAATATCCTGAGGATAATCTCTTTCCAGATAAGCGATCATCTCAATATTTTGAGGTAATTGAGTAGGAACATCTTTTAAAGAATGTACGGCAATATCAATTTCGTCATTCAATAAGGCAATATCAAGGTCTCTGGTGAAAACCCCTGTAATTCCTAAAGAATATAAAGGTTGATTAAGATTCTTATCGCCAGAAGAAACGATAGGAACAATCTCCGTTAAATAATTGTTGTTTTGAAGGTGCCTTGCAACCTCTCTAGCCTGCCAAAGTGCAAGTGCGGAATTTCTCGTTCCGATTCTAATGCTTTTCATTGAATTCGTTGTTTGGTTGTTCAACTAATATTTCGTGCATTAATTTACTAATTTCTTCGGCTTTCAAAGGATTGTCAATGATGTATTTTGCAAAACGGTTGGTAATTTTCTGGATCATTTTGTCAGAAAGTTCCATGTCCGTGATGTTTATGTATTTATTTTTTTTGTAAAAATTATGCATTTCATTGCGTTCCATATTCTTTAAAACGGCTTTGAAATGGTGGATATTCGGTGCCAGCTTTCTCTTTTTCTCCCATTCAATAAAGTCTTTCATCAGCTCCTTGATGATTTTTTCAGCTTTCGGGATTTCTCTTTCACGCTGTTGAATCGTTTCCTGGATCTGTTTTGAAAGCTCATCAACATCAATCAATGTTACATTTTTATTTTCGGTAACATTCTTTTCAACGTTATGAGGAATAGAAAGGTCAATCACCAATGTTTCTTTTCCGTTCGGGAAATGAGACTGGTTGACAATAGGATGCTTGGCTCCTGTTGCCACAATAAGAATATCAGTGTTTTTTAATTCCTGGTCAAAATCAGAATAATCAACGTGAGGAATATTATATTTCTGGGAAATCTTTTCAGCTTTCTCCTGAGTTCTGTTTGCAATTTTAATTTTTGGCTGATAGACATGCTTTACCAGATTTTCAACAGTATTCTGTCCAATCTCACCTACACCCAAAAGAAGAATGTTTTTTTCAGCAATTCTTTTCTGGCTGTTTAAAATATAATGAACCGCCGCATAAGAAACAGAAGCTGCACCGTTGGAAATTCCGGTTTCATTTTTTATTCTTTTCGAAATCTGAATAGCTGCATTGATAGCTCTTTCAAGATAAGGATTAGAATTCTGTCTTTCTTTTTTGAAACGGCTGTATGCTTTTTTGATCTGTCCGATAATTTCAAAATCTCCGATAATCTGACTTTCAAGACCGGCAGCAACTCTGAAAAGATGAATCAGAGCCTCTTCCTTGGTCAGAATATTGGCAAACTGAAGGAAATCCGTAAGATGTACTCCAATAGTTTTGCAATATTCTTCCGCCACTAAAAGGTAATTGGGAGAAGTCGTATAAATTTCGGTCCTGTTACAGGTGGAAACCACAAATGCATCCCCAAGGTCTTCCTGGTGGACCCTGGAAACAAAGTTTTTGATGTTTTCATCAAAAAATGCAAACTTTCCTCTCGTTTCTACGTCGGCTTTCTCGTAGCTTATAGAAAGCACGGCAAAATTTGACGTTCGATGAATGTTGGAATACTGTAACATAAGCAGTCGCAAATTTACGCTTTTTTTAATTAATCACTCTCAGATAGTGTATATGATAATTATCGTAAAAAACTATAAGATGATAATGGAGAAAAGAGCAAGACAGCAAAAAAATGAGTTTGTCTCTATTAGTGGGTTTCTTTAAATTTTACTATTGATTATTTTTCTTTGTTAATTTTTTTAAGAAACCCTGAAAATTTTAAATGCACTGCAGGGTTGCTTAGAAACCCGTTTGCCTGTTGTGTGCAGGCCTTTTTACCTGTTGGTGATTTCGCTTTTTCGCCCTTTTAACAACCCATTAATTTTAGTTTAACTCAAAGTCTGTAAACATCTAAACTGAAAGTTAATAAAGAATTATAAATTTTAATAAAATTTTAACCAAATTAAGTTGGTGGGAAATTTCTTTAGTAGGGTTAAATTTATATCTTTGTAAACTTAAAATCAGAAGAAAAATATGAGTTTATTTGATATGTTTACGCAAGAAATTGCGATAGACCTTGGAACTGCTAATACCCTAATCATCCATAATAATAAAATTGTTATAGATCAACCTTCAATTGTTGCAATTGAACGTTCATCGGGTAAGCCGATTGCCGTCGGGGAGCAGGCCAAGCATATGCAGGGTAAAACTCACGAGGATATCAAGACCATCCGTCCTTTGAAGGATGGGGTTATCGCTGATTTCCACGCTTCTGAACACATGATCAAGGAGTTTATCAAAAAAATTCCTGGAATCAAAGGTAAATTCATACAACCGGCATTACGAATTGTAATCTGTATCCCTTCTGGTATCACTGAAGTTGAAAAAAGAGCGGTAAGAGACTCTGCTCAGAAAGTAAACGCAAAAGAAGTAAGACTGATCTATGAACCAATGGCAGCAGCAATTGGGGTGGGAATAGACGTACAGAAACCTGAAGGAAATATGATCATCGATATAGGTGGAGGTACTACGGAAATTGCGGTAGTAGCTTTAGGAGGTATCGTATGTGATAAATCTGTGAAGATTGCCGGAGACGTATTTACCAATGATATTGCTTATTACCTACGAACTCACCATAACCTTTATATCGGAGAAAGAACTGCTGAAAGAATCAAAATTGAAGTAGGTTCTGCAGTAGAAGATCTTGATGTAGACATCGAGGATATCCCGGTACAAGGTAGAGACCTTATCACAGGGAAGCCTAAAGAAATTATGGTTGGATATAAAGAGATTGCACGTGCATTAGACAAATCCATCATCAGAATCGAAGATGCTGTAATGGAAACACTTTCTCTTACACCACCGGAACTGGCAGCCGATATTTACAAAACAGGTATTTATCTTGCCGGAGGAGGAGCGTTATTAAGAGGTCTTGCGGACAGAATCCACAAAAAGACAGGTCTTCCTGTATTTGTTGCGGAAGATCCGTTGAGAGCTGTAGTTCGCGGAACAGGTATTGCCCTTAAGAATATGGATAAGTTCAATTTCTTAATTAAATAATTTTAACTTTTTACGACTTTATATCTGAATGGGATTTTTGCTGAGATTATTTTCGAAGAATACTCTTTTCGTCTTCTTTATATTTCTGCAAATTATTGCTCTGGTTTTGATATTCTCCAGAAATGCCATGCAGAAATCCTGGATAGCGGGGCAGACTGCTGCGTTCAATTCCTGGGTTTCCGGATATATTGATGAAGGAGTTTCCTATCTGAAACTAAAACAGATCAACGAAGATCTTGTGGTTCAGAATAAAGCCCTTATGACTGAACTCTACGGAAAAGACGGAGCAAAAAAACCTGTTTTCAAAAGAGTTCACGATACCATCGGTGGCGGGCAGATCTATACTTTTGTTGATGGTGAAATTGTTTTCAACAGTATCAACAGAAGAAACAACTATTTTACAATCAACCGTGGCCGTAGAGACGGGGTCTTTCCTCAGATGGGGGTAATGGCACCAAGAGGTATTGCGGGAATTGTAATTAATTCTACAGACAGTTATGCATTAGTTCAGTCGGTCTTAAGTGTTAACAAGATCAGAATTAATGCAGCACTCAAAAATTCAGGATATTTCGGGACTTTAACGTGGAATGGTGATAATTCCAGAGTGATGCACCTTGCAGATATTCCAAAATATGTTGCATTAAAAGTAGGGGATACGGTTGTTACAGATGGTAAATCTGCAATCTTCCCTAAAGGAGTGACCATCGGTACTATTGCAGGATACTCTGTAGATAATAAAACCGGTTTCTGGGATATTTCCGTTGAGCTGAGTGAAAAAATGGGAGCGTTGAACAAAGTATATGTAGTGAAGAATCTTAAGAAAGCAGAAGTGCAGAAGATTCAGGACACTATGCAGGCTGTAATAAAAAAAGAAAATGATTAGCAGGACTTTATTTACTGATATATTGATCATGATTTTTCTTGTGGCATTACAGATATTTGTATTGAACAGGATTACGCTTTTCGGGAAATATACTCCGGTATTGTATCCCGTATTTGTCATGTTCTATCCTTTTTTCAGGAATAAATTTCAGTTCCTGGCATTGAGCTTTTTAATAGGGCTGTCAATTGATGGTTTTCTTTATTCGTGGGGAATCAATGCATTTGCAACAACACTGATTGCTTATTTCAGAACGTTGATCTTCAGGACTTCTACCGATACATCTACGGACTTTTTCTCATTTCAGTCCCTTCAATGGGCGCAGTTTTTGCTGTTTTTATTCTCAAGTATTTTTCTGCACCAGCTTTTAGTACAGTATATCGAATTCTTTAAGTTTAGCAGATTTTTTGAAATATTGTTTAATGTGTTGGTGACTAGTGTAATTTCATTTATATTTATAGTCATTTACGCATTAATATTTAAAATCAAACAAAAAGTTTGAACACACGTTATTTTAAAATTTTTTCCATCCTCGTTGTCATCGCCCTTATTTTTGTGGCGAGGCTTGCCTATTTACAGTTGTTTACAGACCGTTATGCATTAAATGCAGCGAATACCTCCATCAAAACCGAATATGTTATTCCACAGCGTGGAGTCATTTTTGACAGGAATGGTAAAATCATGGTAGGAAACCAGCCTGCTTATGAAGTCTCTTTTACACAGGCTTTAATGCGGCCGGATTTTGATACGCTCGGATTCTGTAGTCTTATGAAGATTTCCAAAGCGGATTTTATCAAAAGAATTGATGTTATTAAAAAGGAAAAATACTATTCCAAACTGACTCCGATGACCTTTCTGAAGGATCTGAGCAGAGAAGATATTGCAAGAGTTCAGGAAATTATTTTTAAATATCCGGCTTTTAATATTGTACAAAGACCTCAGCGTCAATATGAAGTCTCTACTTCAGGTAATCTTCTGGGATATACCAGTGAAGTAAATGAGCGTGAAATAAAAAAGGATTCTATATATTATTTACCGGGAGACTTTATCGGAAAAACCGGAGTTGAAAAATCCTACGAAAAAGAACTTCGTGGAGTAAAAGGAGTAAAATATATCCAAAAAGATATCAGGCTCCGGAATATTGGGTCTTATAAAAACGGATCACTGGATAAAGATGTGATTACTGGTAAAGACATTACATTAACCATTGATTATGATCTTCAGAGAACTGCTGAAGAAATGCTGGTGAACAAGCACGGTGCAATTGTAGCTTTAGATCCTAATAATGGGGAAGTGCTGGTTGCCGCTACCGGACCGGATATTGACCCGAATCTTTTCACCGGACCTTACAAATCAAAGAATTTATATGCTCTGTCAAAAGATACTCTTTACGAGAATAAGCCCACTTTTGACCGTTCCTTGCAGGCAGGATATCCTCCGGGATCGACATTCAAATTGTTGACTGCCTTGGCTGCTATGCAGATGGGAGTAATGGATGAAAAGACTATTTTCCCATGTGGCGGTGGGTTTTTCTATAAAGGAAAAAGAATTAAAGGACATGGTGGAGCAGATCCGTTGATTCCTTCTATTCAGGTTTCAAGTAACTGCTTCTTTACCTATGCATTTATCGCTATCATTAAAAAATATCCTGGAAATCCTTCAAAAGGTGTTGATGAGTGGAAAAAGATCATGAGCAGCTTTGGTGTTGGAGAGTTTTTAAATAATGATTTTGCTGTAGGAGCAAAAGGAAGAATACCTTCCGGAGATTTTTATGAGAAAAGGTTCAAAGCCATCATGAAAGCAAGCGGTTCCAAAAGAACTGATTTTAAAAACTGGGATGAGATGTCAACCGGAGCTATTTATAATGGAATGGGTCAGGGAGATGTTTTGGTAACTCCTATTCAGTTGGCCAATTATGTAGGTGCTATCGCTAATAAGGGATGGTATTATACCCCTCATATCGTTAAAGCAATTGATGGAAAACCTAATCCTGATCCAAGATTTAAGGTTAAACATAAAACGTTGGTTGATCCAAAGCATTTTGAACCTGTTTTAAAAGGTATGGAAGCTGTGGTTTTGAGAGGAACGGCAAGAGGATTGAAATCCAATGACTTTACACAATTAGCTAAAACAGGTACTGCACAGGTTCCGCAAGGAAAGGATAATTCTATCTTTGTATTGATTGCCCCTGCGGATAAACCTAAAATTGTGGTGGTTGCCGTAATGGAGCATGCAGGGTTTGGGGCTACTTGGGCTGGTCCGGCCTGTACAGTAATTGCTGAAAAATATATCACAGGTGATCTGAAGCGTGAGAATCTTTATAAAAAGATGATTACCTCCAGCTTTATGCCGGAATATAAAAGGCAGTGGATTTCAGATTTGAAACGTAAAGGGTTATACGTTGATCCTAAGCCGGATTCTATTAAACAAAAAAGAATAAAGGACAGTCTGAATCTTGTTAAGCAACAAAAAGCCAAACTGCAAAAGAAAATAGAAGAGGAAACTAAAAAGAATAACACTGCTAAAAAAACTGTCAAGCAATGAAATGGACGGAAGGAATAGATAAATTAGGCCTTGGGCTGTATTTCCTGCTTTGTGTTTTTGCCATTGCAAATATTTACAGTGTTGACCAGAAACTAGGGGAAAAGCAATTGATCTTTTTCTGTATTTCGTTATTTGTAGGACTTATCATATTTTTCAGCAGAAGTAAGTTCTTTGAAAATATGGCAGGGATTATTTACATTGGCGGAGTCTTACTACTTATCGGACTTTTTCCTTTTGGAAAAGAAATTTTAGGACAAAAGAACTGGTATAAATTTGGAAGTTTTACCATGCAGCCTGTAGAATTTGCGAAGATAGGAACGGCGCTGATGCTTGCCAACTATGTTTCAGGACCTGATTTTAATCTTAAAAACCGGAAGTCTTTACTGACTACTTTAGCTATTATCGGCGTTCCTGCGGTTGTGGTTCTTGCTATTCCGGATGTAGGTTCCATGCTTGTATTTATTGCATTTTTCATTGCCTTATACAGAGAAGGACTGAGTGGTCTTTTGTTTGGGATAGGATTTCTTTTTGCCGGTGTTTTTCTGATTTCATTAGCTGTTCCTCCTATTTATGTTGCAATAGCTGTTCTGGTAATTGCCGGTATTTTGATTGCGATGAACTATCATAGAATGTCCTGGGATGTGATTTCTATTTCGGGAATTTCAGGATCTATCCTTCTTCTGTGCGGACTGGCTTTCGCATCTCCAACTATTTTAGAAAAACTTCCTAAACACCAGAGAGAAAGAATTGATGTTCTTTATAAAGGTGAAAAGGCATTTAGGGATACTTCAGGATACAATTTACTATATTCCAAAACAGCTATCGGATCCGGTGGGCTTTGGGGGAAAGGATATCGTGAAGGATCTGTTACCCAGGGAAAATTTGTACCCGAGCAGGAAACGGATTATATCTTTTGTACAGTAGGAGAAGAGTGGGGCTTTTTAGGAAGTGCAATTCTTATCTTATGCTACATGATTTATATCGGAAGGATATATTATCTCGCAGAAAGGCAGAAGTCTACTTTTAACCGGGTCTTCGGATATTGTTTTGCCTCGATTCTTCTGATGCACTTTTCGATCAATTTAGGCATGGTTATGGGACTTTTCCCTACGGTTGGGATCCCTCTTCCGTATTTCAGTTATGGAGGAAGTTCTCTGTTGGCATTCTCTATGATGACTTTTATTTTCTTTAAACTTAATTATTCGGATAAAAACAGCTTGGTGTAATGGTCTTTTAAGATCAAAAAAATCAACGTTTAAAAGCTGAAATTTTTATTCTTAATTTAAAATCCGCCCATAGGTGGAGTATATTGCCATTGATAAATCATGAAAATATGAAAGAAGCTTATTTCCTGGATCAGGATTTTGAAAACACAGACTTTTCTCAACTGGAAAAAGGAGAGTATGAAAACTGTACTTTCCGGAACTGTAATTTTGAATATGCAAACCTTTCCGGATTCAGCTTTACAGACTGTGAATTTATAGAATGTAACCTCAGCATGGCAAAGCTTGTAAGAACCGCTTTTCATAGTGTGATTTTCAAAGAATGTAAAATGTTTGGTCTTCAGTTTAATGATTGTAATGCCTTCGGTTTATCTTTTACATTTGATGGATGTGCTTTGAATAATTCAGTTTTCTATCAGACCTCCATTAAGAAAACGATTTTTAAAAATTCGAGGTTAATTGAGGTAGACTTTACTGAATGTGATACATCAAATGCTGTCTTTGGTAACTGTGATCTGTCTGGCGCTGTTTTCGATACTACAAATCTTGAAAAAGCAGATTTCAGAACTTCTGTCAATTATTCAATAGATCCGGCTTTAAATAGGCTTAAAAAGGCCAGATTTTCACTTTCTGAAATATATGGACTATTGTATAAACTGGATATTGAAATTGATAAGAACAGTTGATTTCTTCTGCCATGTACTGATTGTTTATAAAAATATCAATGTTGAATCAATAGAGTGGGTTTTAATTCGCTTTTCTTTTTTAATATACATTCTTCATTACCACAAGCTGAAACTTAGTGCAAATAGGGTGTATAAAAAAGCCATCAGAATTCTGATGGCTTCATTATTTAAATCAATTATTTATAAAATTAAAAATTTGCTGGTGTAGCGGGAGTGATTGCTGCTAAGTTATTGTAAGCTTCTCCTTCTTCATTGATCACTCTTTTAGCGAATCTGAACTTAGGTCCCCAATAAGAATCATTCAGTGAAGAAATCATTACTCCTTTTGATGTTGCTGCGTGGATAAACTTGATCTCACCCTCTTCAGTAACACTTTCTACAATACCTACGTGAGAAATTCTTCTTCCGTGAGAAAAGAAAATCAAATCTCCTTTCTGTAGATCTCCTTTTTCAATTCTTTCTCCTTCCTGAGCCTGAGATGCTGCTACTCTAGGTAAGCTAAGCCCTGCTGCTGCTCCGAATACAGAAAGAACAAAAGCTGAACAATCTATACCGTTTCTTGTAGTTCCTCCGTATCTGTATGGAGTTCCAAGGTATGTTTCAGCTTCTTCAAGGATACCGTCAATGGTTTTATTATGTTTGATTACTTTCGCAATCTCAGAATTCTTAACTGCTTTTTTAGCACTAGCGATAGATGCAGCCTTTTCAGCTAAGAAAGAGTCGATAAGTTTCTGCTTATCCTGCTCCATTCTTTTGTTATCTAAAGAAGCTAGTTTGGCATCTGTTTTGTATTCTTTTGTGTAAGTTGCTGGTTTTGAAACCACATAATTTGTAGCACACGATTGCAATGAAACTGTAGTAACTAAAGCAACTAAATAAAACAAAACTCTTTTCTTCATATATATTTGATTATCCGTGTTAAAAAGGAATATTTATTTTCAAAAGCAATACAAAAGTAAAGATTCCGAGTAAAAGACCCCTGATATGATAATTGTCAGGATCTTACTTTAACACATTTTAACATATTATTTACATATGTTAAAGAAAAATAAACCGCAACGGCCTATTTTTGGTAAGTATGCGGTTTTTTTTATTAAGATTCTTTAACAAACGATGTCGATTTTCTTCTATATATCAGGTTTTACAATTTAAAAGCTTCATTTCCAGGTATGTTAATAAAACAAAAAAAATTCCCCGGAAAACCGAGGAATTTGAACTAATATGGAACTTTACAGGTGTTATTTTGTGAACAACATTTCTCTGTATTTTGTCATCGGCCATAGCTCATCGTCAACCATCATTTCCAATGCATCAGAAGCATCTCTGATAGGATCAAATAATGGTTTTACTTTGTTACAATAAGTTTCTGCCTGTTTTTGGCTGTCTGATACGCTTTTTGCTGCTTCTCTGGCTTTGATAAGATCTTCAACACCAAGTTTAATTTTAGAAACATTTTCAGAAATGCTTGTAATTAAACTCATTTGCTCTTTTGCCAAAGATTTGAATTCTTTATCACCAAAGATGTCTTTAAGACCTTTTACGTTTTCAATTAACCTGTTCTGGTAATTTAATGCAGAAGGAATGATGTGGTTTCTTGCGATATCACTTAACACTCTTGCTTCAATATCAATAACGGTAGAGTATT
Organism: Chryseobacterium sp. S90; assembly: GCF_047444895.1. Classification (NCBI taxonomy): domain Bacteria; kingdom Pseudomonadati; phylum Bacteroidota; class Flavobacteriia; order Flavobacteriales; family Weeksellaceae; genus Chryseobacterium; species Chryseobacterium sp. S90. The sequence continues at coordinate 165,592 of NZ_JBLGCX010000004.1, forward strand.
TTTCTAATTTAATTTCGTTTCTCGCCTCAACTTCTCTGTGGTTGAAAATTCCCATCTCTTCATATAGATCCAAGAATTTCTTATCCATTTCCTGCTTTAATGCTTCTGGAGTTGTTTTAAGGTTGTTCAATCCTCTTTTCTTAGCTTCTTTCGCCCAGTCATCAGAATATCCGTCACCTTCAAACATAATGTTTTTACACTGCTTGATGTACTCTCTCAATACATTAAAGATTGCTTCGTCTTTCTTAAGACCCGTTTCAATTAAAGCATCAACCTCTTTCTTGAAATCATTAAGCTGTTTTGCTGCAATGGTATTCATTACAGTCATAGATTCCGCACAGTTTGCAGAAGAACCTACCGCTCTGATCTCAAATTTATTTCCTGTAAATGCAAATGGTGAAGTTCTGTTTCTATCTGTGTTATCTAACAGGATTTCAGGAATTTTCCCAACTACATTTAATTTTAATTCTGTTTTTTCCTCCGGAGATAATTTTCCGTTGGTTACTTTCTCAAGTTCTTCCAAAACACTGAACAGCTGGCTTCCGATAAATACAGAAATAATTGCTGGCGGCGCTTCATTGGCACCAAGTCTGTGGTCATTACTTGCAGAAGCGATACTTGCTCTTAAAAGATCTGCATATTCGTGAACCGCTTTGATAGTGTTAACAAAGAATGTTAAGAACTGTAAGTTTTTCTTTGGGTTTCTTCCCGGGCTTAGAAGGTTTTCTCCGGTGTCTGTTGCTAAAGACCAGTTATTGTGTTTTCCGCTTCCGTTTACTCCAGCGAATGGTTTTTCGTGGAAAAGAATGTGGAAGTGGTGTTTATGAGCAACTCTTGCCATGATGTCCATCAACAATGAGTTGTGGTCTACAGCAACGTTCACTTCTTCAAACATTGGAGCAAGCTCGAACTGGTTAGGCGCAACCTCGTTGTGTCTTGTTGTTGCAGGGATTCCCAATTTCATACACTCGATTTCCAACTCTTTCATGAAGTTCATTACCCTTGTAGGAATGGAACCGAAATAATGGTCATCTAACTGTTGTCCTTTTGCAGGAGAATGTCCTAATAATGTCTTACCTGTTAATACAAGGTCCGGACGTGATTGGTATAATGCTGAATCAACAAGGAAATATTCCTGTTCCCAACCCAACGTAGGAGTTACTTTCGTTACGTTTTTGTCAAAATACTGCATTACATTCGTTGCAGCTTCGTCCACAGCGTTCAAAGCTCTCAAAAGAGGTGCTTTATAATCTAGCGTTTCACCTGTATAAGAGATGAAGATAGAAGGAATACATAATGTAGTTCCCATGATGAATGCCGGAGATGTAGGATCCCAAGCTGTATAACCTCTTGCTTCAAAAGTATTTCTGATACCTCCGTTAGGGAATGATGATGCATCAGGTTCCTGCTGGATAAGCATGTTTCCGCTGAATCTTTCGATAGCTCTACCCCCTTCAATAGGAGTGAAGAAAGAATCGTGCTTTTCTGCAGTAGTACCTGTCAAAGGCTGAAACCAGTGAGTATAGTGGGTTACCCCTTTGCTCATTGCCCAGTCTTTCATAGCTACAGCTACCTGATCTGCAATATGTCTCTGGATCTTAGTTCCTTTTTTAATAGCATCCATAATAGAACCGAATGCTTCTTTAGTTAAATATTCTCTCATTGTTTCTTCTGAGAAAACATTTTTACAGAATAGCTCTGATAATTTTGCAGGGATCTCAACAGAGTTGTCTTTTCTGAAATCCTTAAATGGAAGGGTTTCTAGTGCTTTGAATCTTAAGGTTGACATAATTGGGTTGATTTTTTACACGGCAAATTTACAAAAAAAATGAATTGAAAATATTTTAACCCTAAAAATTTTAGGGGTGTTTTGAAAATTTACACAAATTAAACATTTGTTTGGGTGTTTTTGTTAGGGTGGATTTGTAAATTTTGGTTAAAAGTTAACATTCGCAGGCTTGAAAAACCAGAGATATTAACTTTAGCTGTACGAAAAGAGAATATACAGTCCAATATAATAATGGAATTGTATACCATTAAAATTACAATTATTTTAAACTAGTTCTTGATTTTTTTTCTGAAATAAATAAAAAGATGAAAGAGAAATAGAAAACAAATACAGGAAAGGACCAAAGTAGTACCACAATAAGTATCAGACAAAATGATATAACAAGTCAAAGGATTCCCAAATAAACCCCGCTTATCTATAGGTTTTAAACAACTTATTAAAAGATAGTTAAAATAAGTTGAGCGGAGATTTTGTATATTTGTGTGAAATTTATTTTATGACAAATTCTAGAGCAAGAGAAACAACGGAGGCTATTGAAAGACTATACATTTCTATGAGACACTTATTTTATAGAGGGTTTTTCAAGCCGGGAGGAGTTTCAGGAGAGAGCATCAGAAGCTTGCTGAAGACAATCAACCCAGAGATTTATGGTACCATGAATATTCCAAGCAAATTGGAACTTGACGGGTTGATGTATGTTTTGGACAGACTTCCGGAAGGAATTGAGGAATGTGCTTTTATTCATCTTACATCTGATGAAGGGTTTGATAAAGGGAGTTTCGAACCAATTGTTCCAAAGAAAAGAAGAAGAAACTGTTATAGAATAGACGAACACCAGATGAATATTGAAGTTCTTTTGGGACGTTCCGAAATTTATGACATTCTTACCCACCTGACATTCCTGTTTATAGAAGCTGATAAAATCCGCAACCTGGCATTTATCCAGGATGAAAACTGGAAGCCGACACGTGCCTTTAAGATTATCGAAGAGGTTGTGAAAGGGGAAAAGAAATTCAGCAGAAAAGAAAAAGAAGTGGCACTTATTCATCTTTCTTCTTTAATCGGAAGATCATTTGATGAAACTTTAAGAGCATATAATACTTTTGGTGACGATCATAACCCTGACCGTTTATTCAAAATCATTTACAACTTAGGGAAAGTAAGCCTTGATGATGCAAAAGGAAGTAGAGAGAGGGAAATTCATTTCAGTTCTATACTAAAGGAAAGAGTAGGTCACCATTATTTTGGTGAAAAATGGGCGAATAAAGTGAAAGAGGTTTTATTTGAAAATGATCTTCATATGAGACCTTTACATATTATTTCTGCCAATATGCACTCGGTGAAAAATATGCTGTACGCTAATAATGCTCTTAAAAAGAAACAACATCATGAAGTGGATTATAAACTATACGAAGAGATATCGAACAAAAAAGAACTTCGTGATAAAGTTTCAAAATACGCTTTGGATGAAGGGATGATTCATATCGCTGATAAAAGCGGAAGTAATATAGATGTTCAGATTATAGACCTCAGCAAAACAGATCTGAAGAATACACCGTTTGCAGACAGTAAGTTTACAGGAGATGATGTGATCATGGTATTTGATTATGCTTTCGGAGAGCAGGCTTTTGAGGTAATGGATGAGCTTTTAAGACCTTTTGAACATAAAGGAGAAATCTATATGATGAAAGTGAAATCTGTCTCTATCATGGGTAAAGCGGGAATTCTTACAGGAGAAAAAGGAGATATTATGATTCCTACTTCTCATATTTTTGAAGGAACTGCAGACAATTATCCATTTGAGAATGCATTGAAGCTGGAAGATTTCAAAGATGATGAATTAAAAGCTTTTGAAGGTCCAATGATTACTGTTCTGGGAACTTCACTGCAAAACAGAGATATCTTATCCTACTTTATGAATACTTCCTGGAAAGCGATTGGGCTTGAAATGGAAGGAGCACATTATCAGAAAGCGATTCAGGTCGCTTCAAAGATCAGACACCATATTTCACCGGATCTTTTTGTAATGTATGCTTATTATGCATCGGATAACCCGCTGGAAACAGGAAGTACATTATCTTCAGGAGGCTTAGGTCTTACAGGAGTAAAGCCAACGTATCTGATTACTTTAAGAATCCTTGAGAAGATTTTAAGAAGCGGAAAGAAAGAAGTTTCTGCGAAAAAATAATTATAATTCAATATTTATAATATCAACCTCAGGTGTATTTTGCATTTGAGGTTTTTTGTTTTTGAGAGAGCCTTGCCAAGGTTTTACACCTTGGCAAGGCTCTGTTGTAAAAAATTCTTACATTGTATATCTTCAAAAAACAAAAGATAGCAGCTTATGAGTTCAGTATCACAATTATCAAAAAGATTCAGAGAAGTACTGTTTGATGGCCTTTGGATTGCCAATACCAATTTTAAAGACCAGCTTTCAGATGTTACCTTGGAACAGGCAGTAAAAAAGATAGATTCTTTAAATACCATTGCTATGCTCACTTTTCACATTGATTATTATATTGCAGGCATTGTCAATGTTTTTGAAGGAGGTGATCTTGAAATCAAAGATAAATTCAGTTTTGATCTTCCTTCTATAGACTCTCAGGAGCAATGGGAGGGGTTGTTACATAAACTATGGATGGATTCTGAAAAATTTGCAACATTACTGGAACAGATGCCTGATACTAAACTTGATGAGGTTTTTGTAGATGAAAAGTATGGAACCTATCAAAGAAATATCGATGGAATGATTGAACACTGCTACTATCATCTGGGACAGATTACTTTACTCAAAAAACTATTGAAGAACCAGTAAAAATACTTCTAAAATAACTTCACCATGCCAAGGTTTTAAATGGTGAAGTTAAAATAAAGCTTTCTAAAAAATTTAACAATTCTGATTAAAATTCATCTAAAACCATATTAAACAGAATAAAATCTCAAAATAACTCCTATTTGAGGGTCTTGTTTAAATTACCTACCTTTAAAAAAAATAAAATTTTAAATGAGAAAATCGGCTGCAATCATTTTTGCGTTTATCATTTCACAATTTCAGGCTCAGCAAGGAGCTTATTATCAGCAGGCTGCGAAGTACAAGATGGATATTGATGTCAATGCTGAAAAATTTACCTATCAGGGAAAACAGACTTTAGAATACACCAACAACTCACCGGATGAGCTGAATGTGGTGTATTTCCATCTATATTGGAACGCTTTCAAACCTAATTCCATGATGGATCAAAGAGTGGCTTCCCAAGGCAAGAATGGTGACGGAAGGCTGCAGAAAGACGGTATTTCAAGGCTGGCTTCCATTCCAAAAGATCAGGAAGGAGCTCAGAATATCCACTGGATTAAACAAAATGGAAAAGATCTGAAATTTGAAGTTCAGGAAACCATTATGAAAGTTTATCTGGCAGAGCCAATTAAACCAAACTCTACAACTACTTTTACAATGGACTGGGATTCTGTGATTCCTCAACAGATCAGAAGAAGCGGTAGAAATAACAGGGAAGGTGTAGATATGACAATGACGCAATGGTATCCAAAAATTGCTGAGTACGATTATGACGGCTGGGCAACTTTTGATTATTTGGGAAGAGAATTCCACGCTCCATTCTCTGACTTTGATGTTACTATTAAAATCAACAAAGATTATGTTGTAGGAGCAGGAGGTAACCTTGAAAACCCAACAGAAGTAAAAGGCTATGACACCAATGCTAAAATAAAAACTGAAAAAGATAAAAAGGCAACCTGGAGATGGACTGCAAAAAATATTCTTGATTTCGCATGGAGTGCGGACAGAGATTATTCTGTAGAAAGCTTCAATGTTCCGGAAGGTCCAAAAGTATATCTGGTTTATCAGAAAAATGATAAAACGAAGGCATGGGGAGAATCACAGCCTTATATCACCAAATATTTCCAGATCATGAATAGTCACTTTGGAAAATATGTATATCCTACTTATGCATTCATTCAGGGAGGAGACGGAGGAATGGAATACGGAATGTGTACCATGATTTTAGGTGAAGCAAAAAGCGTTAAAGATTTAATGGGTTTAATGGCGCACGAAGGATCTCACTCATGGTATCAGCAGATGTTAGCTACCAATGAATCTGTACGTCCATGGATGGATGAAGGTTTCACAAGCTATGCGGAAGGGTATACCATGTATCAGCTATTCCCTGAAGACCTGCCGAATCCATTTGCCAAAACACTTGATGCTTACAGAAGCTTTATTAAAAAAGGAATCGAAGAACCTGCCGTTTGGTTAGGGGATCACCATGATAACGGTACAGCTTATACGTATGCATCTTATGTAAAAGGTGAATTATACCTGGTACAGCTTGGATACATTATGGGAGAGCAGAACCTTGCGGAAACCCTGAAACAATATTATGATCAATGGAGCATGAAGCATTCTTCAGACAGAGATTTTCTTCACATTGCACAGAAAGTTTCCGGGATGGATCTGAAATGGTTCCATAATTATTGGATCAATACGACAAAGACGATTGATTACGGGATTAAAGATGTAAAATATGATGCGAAATCTACAACCATTACTTTAATTAACAACGGTCAGGTTCCAATGCCGATAGATTTTGGAGTGATGACAACGGATAAAAAAGTTGTTACTTATCAGATACCATTGAATATGACGCATACATGGAAACAAAAGGATATTTATGGTGATCTTAAAACAGCGCCCTACTGGCCTTGGACCCAAAAAGAATATACCCTTACCATTCCTTACACCAAATCTCAGTTATCTGTTTTGGGAATTGATTTCAGCCAGAGAATTGCAGATATAAACATAGAGAATAATTTTGTGGAAGTAAAATAATAAATACAAAATAATATTATAAATAGCGCGGAAATTTTATTTCTGCGCTATTTATTTTAAAGAAAGAGGTAGCTGGTAAATGTTGATGTGGATTTATTTTAAAGATAGACTTAATTTATAAGAGATTCAGATCTTGTTTTTATAAAAATGATTAAATTTAATCCCTCAAAATCAAGCAGGAATTTCAATCATAAATCAAGAATTTCTTCTGAAAAATATGTCAATGAATTCAATCGTAATCAACGTAGGAAACAGCAATATCAGATTTGGTCTTTTCAATGGCGATAATTGTGATATTTCGTGGGTAATCAATACAAAACCTTACAGAACGGCAGATGAACTTTATGTACAGATGCTGATGCTTTATCAAACCTATAAAATTGAACCAACAGAAATTGATAAAGTAATTATCGGTTCAGTAGTTCCGCAGCTTACCAAAGTAATGAGCTCGGGAATCAAAAAAATTCACGGAACTAATCCTGTGATTGTTGATAGATCAACCCCTTCAGGCGTTCAGGCAAAATCCAAGCAGATGGGAACAGATATCTATGCAAATCTTGTGGCAGCGCACAATTTGTATCCAAACAGAAAGAAAATTGTCATTGATTTCGGAACCGCACTTACCGCAAGTTGTGTAACGGAAACGGGGGAGACTCTAGGTGTGATTATTGCTCCGGGAATTGTTACCTCACTGAATTCGTTGATCAATCAGACTGCACAGCTTCCGGACATTGAACTGAAAAAACCGAAATCTGTTTTGGGACTGGATACGGTAACCTGTATGCAAAGCGGAATGGTGTATGGTTTCCTGGGAATGGTGGAAGGTTTTGTGGACCGTATCAATGAAGAAGTGAACGATGACTGCTTTGTAGTGGCAACGGGAGGTGTTTCCCATATCTACAAACCTCTTACAGATAAGATCCATGTGATGGACAGACTTCACACATTGAAAGGTCTTTATTTCCTGGGGAAAGATTTATAATATATTAAAGCAGGTTTCAGCTCAAGTACTATCTTAACTTTCAACTTTAACCTTAATACAATGGAAAAATTTCCCATCATAGAAACGGAAAGACTTATTCTCTCTCAACTGGAAGAAAAAGATGTCCCTTTTATTGTTGAATATCTTCAGCATAGGATTTTTTCTGATCTTACCTCTAATATTCCTTACCCTTATGTTGAAAATGATGCCAGATCATGGCTGAAAATGTCAAAAGAAGCTTTTGATAATAAAACAGGATATACTTTTGCTATCCGGAATAAAGAAGGACATATCATAGGTGCTATCGGGCTGCATGACAGGGATGATGATAAAGCAGAGCTGGGATATTGGATAGGAATGTCTTACTGGAATAAAGGATATGTAACTGAAGCCGCAAGAGCAATCGTAGATTTTGGTTTAAATGACCTGGGTTTCAATAAAATTTTTGCTACTCATTTTCTTCACAATCCGGCATCCGGAAGAATAATGGAGAAAATAGGAATGGAACAGGAAGCTGTTTTAAAACAGGAAATAAAGAAAGACGGAGAATATTTTGATATAGTAAGATACTCTATTTATAAAGACTGATTGTAAGGAATATGGATTCCTGATTCTATAAAAACAAAAGCCGGAGGATATTTTAATTTTCTCCGGCTTTTTATACTATTATTATTTTCTAAACCCTTAGACGAGGGTTAAAGTCTATAAAGACACAAATCAAATTTCTTCAATGGAAGGGTTTATCTTTTACTTTTAAAAAAATCTTTAACAATAGAAGAGCATTCGGCTTCCATAATGCCTGTAATAATTTCTGTTTTCGGGTGCAGAGAAAGATGTTTATTGATAAAACCCCTTTGTTCATCCCGTGCACCAATCACTACTTTTGAGATCTGAGACCAGGAAAGTGCACCTGAGCACATTACGCAAGGCTCCATCGTTACATAAAGAGTACAGTCTTTTAAGTATTTCCCTCCAAGAAAATTTGCCGCTGAGGTGATGGCCTGCATTTCTGCATGAGCGGTAACATCATTCAGTGTTTCCGTAAGGTTATGGGCTCTTGCGATAATCCGGTTATTGGAAACCATTACACATCCAATAGGAACCTCATCTTTTTCCAAAGCGGCTTCTGCTTCCTGTAAAGCCATTTTCATGTAATATTCGTCAGTAAACATTTAATCGAAATTTAAAGTTAAAGGAATGCTCATGTGAGCTCTTTCGGGGAGTCCATCTTTTTTAGCAGGTTCCCATTTCTTTTGGGTAAGTAAAACAGCGGTAGCAGCCTCTCTGTTAAAATTTTCATTTTCTCCAATCCCTTTTACAACAATAATGCTTCCGTCTTTTTCAACAATAAATTTAACGGTAGTTTGGATTTTACCCTTCCCTCTAATAGCTTCAATATTAAAATTATTAATGATTTCTTTTCTGAAAGCATCTATACCATCAGGATACTTAGGTGGTGTAACTTCATTATCTTTAAGAACCGTTAAAGTTGATTCTGAGAGAGGAAAAGCAGATTGTATCTTTTCTATTTCTTTCTGATATTCTATATTCCTTTGATATTTAAGAGAGTTTATCTCTTTGTCTTTTATTAAAGTAATTTTAGCTTGTTTTCTTACAGAAGCTTTTGTTAAAGCATCTGTATAACTATTTTCTATATTCTGAATTTGAATATCGTATTTTACCTTAATAGTTCTGAGGCCTTCTGTCTGCTGTGAAAAATAAAGATTAAGAGCAAAAAACAGAAATAAGCTGAAATGCTTTTTCATTAATCCGTTATCGTTAAAGTTAAAGGAAGTTTAAAACGGTAGGTCGTAGGATCACCTTTTATCATTGCGGGAGAAAACTTTTCTGCCAGAGAATATAATGCAATTTCCGCCTGCCTGTTGAAAGTGAAATTATCGCCCTGTGCATGAACATTGCTGACCGTTCCATCTTTTTCTACAATAAAATCAACATCTGTTTTTATCATTTTTTCTACAGAATAGACGCCATCAACGTATAGCAGATTGGCAACTTCTTGTCTCAAAGAATTAAGTCCTCCGGGATAATCTGCAATCTTTTCTGCGTCTGAAAATTTTTCAGAGGTTAATTTAGGATTTTTGATGGTTTGGAGGTCTTCGAGATTTCTTACTTTCAATAAAGCTCCAATCAAGGCATTGTTTTCAATGCTGTCCATCTTTTTCATAAAAAAGAGAAAATCTCCTTTTATTGCCAACTTTTTATCCGTACTGGATTCAGCATCAAACTTTTTTTTGAACTCTTTATTCAGCATATTTCTGTGCTGGTTGTAATAGCTCTTTACAAGCCGGAATTCTTCCTTCTGCTGTGCCAGAAAAAAGGTGGAGATAAAGCAGCTGATGCCAACAAATAAAGTTTTCAATAAGGGTATATTTATGTAAATATAACAAAAAATATGAAATATATTTTTTATAATCAGCTTTCAAGATAGCGGTTTAAGGATTCCTGCAAATGGTTACGGATATCATCAACTAAACCTTTAGGTTCAAGAACTGTAACTTCCTTACCGAAAGAAAGAATCTCCTGCATAAAGTCGTAAGTAGGATGAAGGAAGAACTCAAAATAAATTTCTTCCGGAGTTTCTTTGGTCTCTTTCTGTGATTGATGAAGAGGGAAGCTTCTGATATATTCTCCCTGATGGCGGCTGCATTTCAATACAATATTCTGTGGTTTCTGCTCAGCCAGATTCATCACTCCGAATGCATTTTTAAAATGCTCTCTGAAATTATATTTATACTTCTCTCTAAACTGATTTTTGGCTACGTCAAGATAGTTGATTCTGTCAAGCCCAAAGGATTTTAAAACTTTATCTTTTGTATCAATAGCAATAAGATACCATCGGTCTTTGGATTCTTTTAAGGCTAAAGGATGAACTTTTCTGGACGTCATCAGTTTGTTTTTGTAATTGTAGTGTTCAAAACTTACAACCCTTTTATTTCGGATGGCAAAGAACAGGTCATAAAAGTGCTCCACACCGGTTGGCTTACGGCTTTCAAAAAAGATAAAATCTGAAAAATCAGGGTGAAGATTCAGAGCGTTACTCACCTGAAAAGATTCCAGTAGTTTTTGGTTATATTCATCCACTTCCATAATGGGGCGGCTCTCAATATAGTATCGGTTGTCACCCTTTTTCTTGTTGTGAATGGAAAGATTGAAAAGATCGGAAATTTCCCGGATGTCCCTTTGCAGAGTACGGATAGAGTAGCTCTTAATCTCAGCATCCTGAAATTCAAAAGAGTTTAAAAGATAGTCCTCCAGCTGGGAATAGGTAGCTGGAGAACTTTCTAATCTTTTTATAATTAAGGCATATCTTGTCAAATAAAAATCTTTCTTCATTTCTTTTTTTTAGGGTGCAGCAGAACTGCGTTTCAGGGTAAAGTTTTATAAGACAAATATATGCGGTTAATGCGACAAAATGTGTCGTGTTTTATTTTTTTGTAGTAAAGTTTTGTTATATAAACTTATTGGAAGTGTGTTAAAAATTCTTCCTTACAAAATTTTTAAAGTCAAAATTTTGATGTTTAAAATATTTATCTTCATCAACAACAGTGTATTTATCATTTTTATCTTTTATAGCATAAACAAACCTCGGTTTGTCATCTCCTAAAAAAGAGGTCATATGAAGAGGAACTCCACTATCTAAAAAGTATATAAAAAAAGATTTATATTCATTATCATATTTTTCTTTACTATTCACACTAAAATGCCATCCGTCATGTTCATAATATCCATCATTGCCTAATGAATATACTTTTACTTTATCTTTTGTTGCTGAAGCCGTTTGCAAATTATAAGCTTCTTTAAAGACATCATCAACTACTTTTAATCCTATTTGTATGATTTGTTCTTTTGTCGGTTTCATATTTTTAATAATGTATATTTAATTTTTAACTCATTTTTTAAATTCCATTCTCCAGCAAGATAGTTATCAAGCTCTATATCAATACTCTTTTACCCCATTCTTTAGTGTCTGGATTCCATTCTAAACATTAATTCCAATTGTCTTCAATAAGATTTTCAATCTTAAAATAACTATCCAATTAAATAGACACTACCTCTTAAATTTTTATAAATCATATAATGATCAGGTCAATAAAAAAAACAGCAGTAAAGATACTGCTGGTTTACTCAAGAGTTATACTCTTTTGTTTTTTTTGTAAATCTAATAATTATTTATAATCAAATCTGTCTTCATCAGGATACCAATAAAGGTCTAAACTTGGAGTCATTGTTCCATTTTCATAAGATTTTATATTATCCTCTAAAGTACCAAGAGAGCCAAAACTTACGACTCTTCCAGTTTCTTTTTCTACTATAAAAGGACCAGAACCAATTAGAGATGCAGTAGGATCTCCTGTTAATATATGTTTTTTAGAATTGAAAAAATAAATATTACCATATGGTTTGTTTAATGTGGCATTAGGAATAATCATTGGCTCAATATTCTTTGCTACTATTCTTCTTATAAAAAGTTCTGCTATTTTTAGCATTTCTTTGTCTGTTAGCATAATTTTTTTTAATTCCTCTTTTTTCCTCATTTTGTAAACGATCGCCTTAAAAATCAAAAAAATAATCTTCTTTGGGGTATATGTCATTAATGATTTTATGAATAATCTCATTGAGCATTGTCTTCCAGTATTGCGGCTCTGCATCTTTTTGTAAAAAATCGAAAGATATTTGAGAAGAATTTTTCAAATCAATATCTAAATATTCATCTTGAAATTTTCCTCCTTCATAGCCATGTTGATTTGAATATAAATTTGATACCAATAATATATTATTTTTATACTCATTGATAAGTTGAGTAAGTTCTTTTTTTTGTTCTAAATTTTTTCGGAACTTTAAATGATATGTAATTGGCATGATTTTATTTTTTTAGTTTTAAATATTTAATATCTCCTTGCTTGGTTATGTAAATAACTTCTTTTAATCCGTCTATTTCCCAATCGAGAAATTGCTTTTGCAACTTTAGAAGATCTCCATTCCAATTTTAGGTGTTATTTGTAATATTTATCTTTTGTGTAATTGTTTTATAGCCAATATGTGTTTTTCAAAGTGTAATTCCCTTTCAGAATAATAAAAACAGCAGTAAAGCTACTGCTGCTTTCACTCAATAGTTTTTAGTTCTTGTATATATTTGTAAAGTGTCCTGATTATTTATAATCAAAACGATCTTCGTCTGGATACCAATAACCTGTTAAACATAATGGTAAAGTATTATTTTCATAAGCTTTTAATTGGTCTTCCAGATTACCTGACGTACTAAAAGTAACCACCCTTCCCGCTTTTTTTTCTACTAAAAATGGTCCATTACCTACTAATGACTTATTAAAATCACCTGTTAAAAGATATTCTTTAGAATCATAAGAGTATACATTACCATATGGCGTTATAATAACTTTATCTATAACTACTTCAATATTTTCACCTCCTTCACCTAGTTTTTTTAAAAAACGTTCTGCTATGATGAGCATTTCTTTTTCTGTTAACATATTTTATATTTTTATTACCTTACAATTAAATACTTGAATCCTCCCTCTTTTTCGGATGCATACTGTTTAGTATATTTACTTTCTATAAATTTAGCAAATTTCTCGTCTTTTAAAGCAAAAACGACATATTCTCCTGTCTGGCCATCAAATAGATGTAATTCTCCTCCTTTCTTCATTCCTACAAAATAATGCCCCTTAGTGGATTGGCCAATTATTCCTCCAGGACCCTTTACGTTTTCTACAGATTTTACGCCATAGATAACTGCAATCTCTCCTTCTTTCATCAATTCCTTTAGCCTACCAAATGGTCTGGCTGGCTGAAAGTGACCTCCTCCAAATTTTGGGGCAACTTTTTCAAATGTTTGGTATCCCGATTCCTTTGCTAATTTCAACTCTCCAGTTTTGAGGAAATTAATCACAGATTCTACTACATTTCCACAATTATACTTATGTACTTGAGCTATTATATCATCTTTTAAATAATGGTTAAAGTAAGGCATTGCTTCCTGTATATGGTCAAAAGGATTTTTAACTTTTTCTGAGAATTTTTTTAACCCTTCTCGAAATGCTTTAACCTTTTCTGCATCACGAGTTGCAAATAATGATTCACCTGCTATATGCCCTCCCTCGTGTTTTAGTTCTTCTAAAGCATGATCAATCTGTTTTGCCTCCTCGGCATTCTTTGCAGATTTTCTGATATCATCTTCATGCTCCAGAATTTCTTTTGCACTTTTTCTCAATCCATTATGAATTGCTACAGAAAGTTCGCCAGATAAAGATAATAATTCCAGCCAAAATAAATACTCAGATAGTGATTTGCCCCATGAGGCATCTCTTGCTCCGGAAAGTTTCAGTAATGTATTGACTGTACCACTGGTAATTTCTACTACGGCAGCTGTTGCTGCTACGGCCTTTTTTACATTCGCTACAGCTTTTCCAGCTTTACTTACAAAACTAAGCTTTTCTGCTTTTGCTGCAAATTTTGCCAGATATCTGAATTTTCCAATGTTTCCTACTCCGGAAACGGTAGTTAAAATATCTGCGGCATATTCTGCGCTTGTAATGACGTTACTCCAGAACTGTTTGTCACGATTGGCTTTCAGCATAAAGGCTGGGACAACAGAATCCAGCTTCATTTCTGTTTCCTGACTTTCAATATCCTTAAGATAAATAGGATAAAAAGGATGATACCAGAACTGATCTATAATAGGAACCTGCGTAGGCACTAGATTATCAGTCTTCAGACCTGGCATCATTTCAATTTCTGTTTTTCCAGTATCATATAAAGTTTTTATCAGCCTTCCTTTTTGCTGATGGGCCTCAAAAGACATAGTTACATTACTGAAATAAAAACCGAAAGCTTTTTGAGAAGAATATGGCAGGAATAAAAGTCCGTCAGTAGTTGCAAATTCAGGATTTTTTTCTGTATCAGGGTATATAAACCTTGACTTTTTCCATGTCTGGCTGATCAGTTTTGCAAATTCCAGAAAATTTTCTCCATTGATCCTGTCATAAATAAATTCAAACTTGGAAATATTTTTGTCTCCGTCCTTTATCGTCTCAAGGAACCAATTCATGAGTTTTACTTCCTGTCCTTCTTTTTGTAGGATAATTTTTATGAGTTTTATAAAAATGTTTTCTTCCGCGAGATCTTTTTTATTTGTAAGGCTATCCCTTCTTACAGCAATTTCCATAAGTGTCCATAGGAAGTCTTCATTAAACATTACAGCTACAGATTCCGGTAAATAAAACAGCGTTTTCATGGCATCATAGTAAGCAAGGGTACTTTTACTTTTAATGCTGTCTTCTATTTTATGTATAACCTGGTTCATAAACTGATCTCTGAAAGAATCTCTCTGGGGATTGCTGTTATCTCCTTTTTCTAAGGAGAACCCTTCATTAAACAGGGTTTGATCTAAAAAAGTAAGTATCCCACCGATACTTGTAAATTTTAATATAATGGAGCATTCGTCATCATATAGGAAGAACTTAGGTCTGTATCCTTTTTCATAATATCTGTATTTTAGTATGAAATTCTTTAGCCCATATTCTATCTGAAGAAAGGGAATCAAAGTCATTCTACCTTCTTTTTCAGATTTCAGAACCTGAACCTTCTTTTCCGGATTATTCCATAAATATTGTTTATCATCAAACAATATTTTTATAATTTTCCCAAAAGTTGTCACATGATCAGTATAATCGTAAGTATAGGTGTCATTTTCTAAATCTTTCAGATATTTTCCATTGGGGTCATAGTATATATTGTCTGGAAAAATGGTTACAGCCTTTAGACTTTCAGAATAAATGACAACTAGATTTTTAACGGTATCATAAATGTAGGAACTAGTTCCAAATTCTATAGGAAATTCGATAAGCCATTCATCCGATATAGTTTCAGTGGTTTCATCTAAAAGATTGAAATATTTTCCATTGAGGTTTTTTACATAATATTTATTATTTCCGCCGGTTTTCAGCAGATAAATGGCTTCAGCATTATGGCTATTCAGAATACCAAAAATTCGTTTGTATTTATTAAAGTCTGTTTCAAAAATGTTCTTATTGACATTATAAGCATTACCATCATCTAAAGGTGTTAAAAGAACTTCAGTGGGAGGCAACGCATTTTTTGCACTTTCTTCAGACCTTCGATAGAGCCTGAGAAACTCAATGATTTGTTCAAAATCAGTCATTTTCGTTGATTTTAGAATTTACGGATGATAATTCATTTTCCGGAAAAACCATCGTAAGCTTATTGTTGTAATAATGCTTCTGAATTGTTTCTTCATCCAATACGAGAAGATCCAGATAGTAATCTTTATCAAGTAGTGTGTGGGCATTTTTAAGTTTGCATTTAGCCTGTACCAAAACATCCCAGTCTTTTCCTTCCAGCGTGTCCCATTTATCAAATGGTACCCTGCCTCTGCTTCCGAAAAGAAATATCTTTTCTACAGCAGTAATATCATCAATCTTGTCCTTTAAGGTCGTGAGGATATAAGGCAGCACTTTATCGTGCTGCCAGATAGCCTCGGGTTTTACCCGGCTCATGGTTTTTTGTTTTTAGATTAAATTAGGAATCTTGATAGAGAGAGCTTTTCAGCATATTCTTGGGCATCAACCAGCTTATCGTCTTTGTCAAAAAGTCGGTTGGATGAACCGGTGAAGAAATCATCAGCAAATTTCAGGAAAGTAATTCCATCCGTTGTAAAGGCTAATGTGTCTGACATTTCTGTATAAGGAGGTTTGACAAATTTGAAATTTTTGATTTTGTCTATATCCACTCGGATGGTAACTCCATTCCTGGTATTGGCAAAAGCTTCAATACCGTCTATTCCTGAAAGTCCGGAAGCCAAAGCTCCATAAACTTTTACTAGGGAATCTGTTTTTGCCCATGTTGCGTCTCTTACAACCTCAATAGTCTGTCCCATGCATTCGTATTTTCTAGGAAACTCGCCTGCTTGATCAAGGTCTCCAATGGTATTATATGAGCCTGTACTATCTAATTCTTTCAGAGAGAATTGGATCTGTTTTATGCTGGATTTGTTTCCCATCAAAGAATTATCTTTCACGAAGTTACTTTCTGTGATTATATCGCCCGGTACTTCAAATTCATTCGGATCTTCAGTACTAAATGGTAAAGCATGCTCTACTTTTAAGCCGATACTTTCTGCCTGAAGAATATTTAATGGAGTTGGAAGTCTGGTAATCCAGGCTTTTCCTTGTTTTATACCTTTAGGCTGTTTCATTTCATCTACAATCGATAGATAAAGAGAATCTCCAATGACAGGAACTTCGCCTCCATTCCAGATTTTACCTGTTGCCATGTAGAACTGAACGGCATCTTCAAATCCCGGACGTACCGTAGCAACTACTCTTGCCATACCACTTTGCAGGAACGCTCTGAATAATGGATCTACATCTTCAGCCTGGTAAAGATTAGTCCATTCTGTTTTATTAGCCCAATAGTAAGGATACAGATAGTAAGAAAGGTTTTCCCATTCAAATGCCTGTTCCATAAACTTAAGGAAGGCAGTATATTTATCAAGTTTTGATGACAGATCTGTTTCATAATCTGTAAAGGTACTTCCGGTAGTTAGCCCTGCCATACCATAACCATGGGTAGAATTGGCTGATCTGTTGATCATATAAGAGATACAGTTTTTACGGAGTACAGTATTCTCGATCTGACGATAGAATCCTGGATTGGATCCTTTAATCTGGATACCGGTAGCTTTTTCTTCCGCTATTTTCTGTTCGTAAACTGCCAAAGCCTTTTCATAGCTATCAATAATGGCTTTGAATGTTTTCTGAAGCCACGCATTTCTTGCTTCTGGAGTAAGCTCTAAGTTCAGTTTCATAGTTCCCTGCATGATAGGACTTTCTCCTGTAGCAAAACTAAATTCCAGTTTATTTTTGATATTCAGGGTTGTTGTTGTTCCACTTACCTGTGTACTGTTAGGTGAAGAAATCCAGTAAGTACCTTGTCCTCCAATTGTCATGAAAGCCTGGTGAGCACCTTTAAAGCTATGTGGATAGGTTTGGAAAGTATAATCAACAGTTTTTAATAAATAACCTTCCGGAACTTCAACTTCTCCATTTCCGTTTACAATCTGAACCTTGTCATCATCTTTTCCTCCGAAGTTTCCATCGCGTCCACTGAATGATTTACTTATAGCAAAGGATTCTGCAGGTCTCTCATCAATTTCGGCATTGTATTTACTTATCCAATATTTTAATGCTGCTTCGTTACCTAAAGATGAATAGTTCTCTAATGGCAGATAGCTTGCTTTTCTTGGATCTTCAGGTTTTACAAGATCGCTCTTCGTTGCTGAATTATCTAATGTCATTCCCAACGTATGTAATTTAGCAGGTTGAGGAACCATAAATTCGAACATCAGACGCTTGCCATAATTATAGATCTGGTTTTTCATAAGTTTGTCAACCCAACGGAAAACACCTACAACATGCTTATCTCCTTTGGTATTATCAAAGCCGTGTTTGTTATTCTCTTCAAACTCTTCAATAATCTTTTCAATTCTTTCTTCATGAACTTTTGTGACTACTCTGTCTAATGCTCTTGCTGTAATATCCTGAGCTTGGGTAAGCGCTTGTCTTGTACTTTCTTCTTTGGAAGAATGAGTGGCATACCCACCGGCAATTCCTGTACTTATTGTTGCACCCATTGCGCCTGTTCCAGTTTTCCAGGTGGCATCAAAATGTGCCTGTACATTGGCATCTCTGGATTCCTGCATCATTTTGGCAATCTCAGTCTGCATTTCAAATCTGGTTGCTGTAGTGGTGTCCGTAAGTTTTTCTCTTTCAGTATCTGAAGATGTAGTAGTGGTGTTTTCGCTTCTTCTTAGCCTTCTTGTTGCCTTTTCACGGTACTCACGGGCCATTACGTTTTCTATATGAGCCACTTCCCCTTCTACATATGCATGGGTAGTCTGTTCTACTTTAAGATAGTCAGCAATACCGATTTGCTTAAATCCAAATCCGGAAGGGATATAAGAATCATCAGGTTCCTGAACAGGATCTTTAATTTCATTTACAAACTCAAAAGATGAGGTGTAGCAGGATTTCATCGAAATAATTCTTGGGAAGAAAGTCGTTACCTTACCATTGGTAAAGGTGATTTTAACATCCATTGTAAAGTTCTCTGTTTGAGAAATGTATACACCGTCTGTTGTTGCGCTTCCTAATAATTTACTTAAGAAAATCTTATTACCAACACGGCTTTTTTCAAAATAAGTACCGGAAATAGGTCCTGCATTGGTATAGAAAGTATAGCTCATACTTGCTACATTCCAGGAAGCATCAGGAACATCGATAGATAAGTCCAGACACGTATTTCTTAAAATATGCCTTGGACATAACTGATAGGTAAAAGGAATAGTTTCTACTCTTGAGACAGGAAGAATAACTCCACCAATGCTTGTATAGCTTTCAGAATTATCCATGATATTATCCAGAATAACTTTATTGGTTCTCTCTGTAGCATTAGAGATAATGTCTTTTAATTCATTGAACGTATTTCTTCCTGCCAGCAAACTATCAATTAGTGACGAGTCATCAATCCTTTCTTTGTCTGTCTCTGAAAAGTCATATTCCAAAAGTGATAATACGGTATCAATACTATCGGGTTTCAATCCACTTACAAGAGTTCTTGCATCTACTTCAGGGCGGAATGAGAACTCAAATTTCGGAAGCTTCGGATAAGGAATCTCTTCTGGTCTGCTACAAGGATCTTCTGGATCATAAGGAAGTTCTGGTTTTCTGATCTCACAATATCTTTTTCTTGCTTCTTCTACACGGGCATAATATTCGTCAAGAATAGATTGGTTGGATTCGTTATGTTTTTCTTCACTGATTTTATATTCCTGACTATATTCTTTTTTATAACTGTTTTCAATAAGAGACATCTCTTTGGTTAGCACTTCATATCTCTTAAGAAGAGCCTGCCCCTCCTGGATATTTTGCTGCTTTTCCATATAAGAGGAAGGTGATGTAACTTCTCCCGATTCTTGCTCCTCCATTTTTGCAGCAATACCAATAGGGCTGGCATCCGGAGTATCCAGCATCAGTTCTCTGGGAATTACAACTCTTGCGGATAATAAATCTTTGTATTCATCTTCGCCTGGAGCTGAATTTTCAGGGAGAAGTGTATGAGCCGCTAATAAAACCTGCATTAACCCTTCTTTAACATAAAAGTCTTTATGAGTAGCAATCTGATAAATTAAATTGTTCCATAAGTTGATAAGATCGGGAAATGCGTAAGAAGAGGATAGTTTTACCTGATTCTTTTTCCCATTAAATTGATTATAAGAACAAGTGTTTTTATTTTTTGCAAGCCAAAGTGCGTAATCGTACACAATACCATAGGTTTGTTTCAATGCATCCATATCAGCAATAAAACTGGCACTTTGGGCAAAAAAAGCAGCTCTTTCTTTTAGCAATTCCTGCTTAGGCCTTGTTCCTGAGGCTACAGGTACATAAAATGCATTATCGCTTTTTAAAGAATCAGGAATTGTAATGAATTTTTTACTTTGTTTATCTTCATCGGGTAATTGCGGGCTTCTTAAGCTTACGAATCTGAAAAGTGTTTGTGATGGATTGCTGGTGTTCATAGTGTTTGTTTGTTTATAATTAATAATTCCTTCTCCTATTAAGGATTTTCCGACGGTAAGTGCGGATTTTGTTGATGTATTGTTTGTTGGCATTTTCGTTTATTTTTTTGTGTACTCAAGAGTTAGCGTAAATGAGTTGATACGGGAATAGTCATAATCAGGTACGTTCAATAGTTCTATGATAGCCATTTCTCTTTCGATGGTGATGTAAGCTTTTGTTCGCCATTGGTTACCTGCAAATGCGGTTTTAAGATCATACCATTCTGTAAACATTTCGTTGGAGATAATAGTTTCGAGGTCGGGGAATTCAGCCTTCAGATCAATTTCACCTGTTCTTGGAATCTGATCCAGATATAAGGTTTTCTTGTAAACAGGCTTTCCGTTGATCCATTTTCCACCTGTCAACTCTTCTTTAGTACTGTAGGAATGCTGTTTGTCTGCATATTGTTTCTGGATATAATCATTTTCCTGGGCATTGTCTCCGAAATAAGTTTTAGAACTTAATCCCCGGGAGTTTATCGTTTCATGTTCTATAAATACCGGTTCATCAGAATTTGAGCTTACAAAAATTCCTTTTACTGTTCCTCCATTGGCTTGTCGCAAAGCAGCACCTGTGTCATTTAGCATCAAATGCGAACCATGACCAAACGCGAAAACCCCATTTTCTTTACTTACATCAACACTTGCAGCATTCGTCCCATCTAAGTCACCAGAAAACATCATTACAGATTCAGGAAATAAACCAAGGGCACTTTTTACGCTGTCAGGTTCGTTGATTCTATAAAGAAGTCTTTCCGTTGAATCTTCATTTGTGAATTGAATATTACCGGCTACAGGAGTTCCAGAGGTTCCTGCCAATGGGACAAAATCAGTAAAGTCTGATAAGTTTTTATATCCAAATACATTACCGGCATTCAGAACAGCTACTTTTGTATAAGTGTTGTCAGCGAGAGGAGTTCTTCTTGCAGAAACTACAGCATCAAAATCCAGTGTTCTTGCGGCAAAGTCTCCACCAATTAATGGGGTAACGAAATCATGACGTCTTGCTACCGGATTGGATTCAATAACCAGTTTATTAAATGTGGAACCTCCTAATGGAGCATTACAGCCGATGACGACGTTGTTATCTCCCCAAACACCCATAGCATGAGTGGTAGAGGCTGCGTTATATCCGATAAATGTATTGGAGCCCCAGGCACCTGAGGTAGTAACTTTTCCATGAGTCTGACCGGCATAAGCACCAAGGAATGTATTTTGAACTCCATGAGTAAGCCAGTATCCGGCTCCAACTCCTAAAGCAGTATTATATTTTCCATCGATATTTTTAACACCTGCTTCATCTCCCACATAAGTACATGAAAGAGCAGATGTTGAGTTTTTGCCAGCTTCAGTTCCTATCATTACATTATAGTTTCCGGTAGTTAAAAGAGAGCCGCTATTTACCCCAATAAGAGTATTCCAATCTCCTGTTGTTAAATTTGCACCTGCAAAACCTCCTATAGCAATATCACTTAGCCCGGTTGTTAGCTTTGGCAGAGTATTGTATCCGATTCCGATTCCATATGTTCCGGTATGGTCTGTATTCATATTTCCGAACCATAAAGAATAAGTTGTAGGACTGAAATTTATTTCGCCTGCTCTGCCTTCGCCCGGGTGGAAAATAATAGGTTTAGTTGTTCCGTTACCTCTGTCGATAACATTTTGTAAATTATCATTCCCGCTAAAGGACGGTTTATCAGAAAGGTCATTATAGCTGCCTGTTACAGCTACTTTTTTCAGGGTAACTTTTTCCTGTCCTTCCTGAGACAATGTTACACTTCCATCAGAATTGGTGGTTGGAATGATACTGAATTCTGAAAGATTAATGTGAAAGGCTGAACCATCATTCTGGGTAATTGTAATAATATTTTGAGAGGCATCATATACTGCATTCTCAATACTGATATCACGGGTTATCAAACTGCTTAAATCTACCGATTTACTTTGCTGGATACCATTCTCACCTGTATAAAATACTGTTAAGACGTTTCCATTCAATTGTGGAGCCTGAATAGTTGTTTGAGTTTCAATTTTATCTTTCCAAAGCTGTGCGTTTTGAGGACTTAGATTGGAAGCAGTTATATCTGCTTTTTGAGATAGGTCATAGTCTAATTTATCTGCTGGAATTTTTTCATCTTTATGCCAATAAGATTCCTGCCACTCCCAGAATTCTTCCTGTACTGGAATATCTCCGTTTTCGAAATATTTTTTTAATTCTTCTTTTGTTTTCATATTTGTTTTTATCTATAGGTAATTGTGGTTGTAGCAGGGATTCCTGAGTTGCTTAAATCTAATCCTGAAGGAGCAGAAACTGTTTTTAAGGAAGGGATTGCAAATGCGTTTTGTCCAACAGATGTTACTGTGCTTGGAATGTATAAGGCTTCGATAACAGTTGCTCTGGGGCAATAAAATGCTTGTGCTCCAATGGTTGTTAAGCCTTCATTCAGGATGATTTCTTCCAATGAATCAGGCCCGTTAATACTGTTTTTTTGATCCCAAAACGCCTGGTCTTTAATGATTTTTAATGTCGAAGGTGTTTTGATACTTTTAATATTTTGTCCCAAAAAGGCAGATAGTCCTATTTCTTCAAGTCCTTCATTTAAATTTACTTTCAAAACCTGATAATTCATTCCCGAAAAGGCATATGCACCATCAATAATTTTTTTAGTGTTAGATGGAATGGTAATTACTACTGCTGAACCAAGAAGTTCATTACCATTTGTGAAAAAAGGTATTACCTTTTCAATGCTTTCAATAGAGTTTTGGGTGATTTTCTCATCCTTATGCCAGTAAGAGTTCTGCCATTCCCAAAAGTCTTCCTGCTTTGGGATATCTCCATTTTCGAAATAGAGTTTTAATTCTTCTTTTGTTTTCATAAAACGTTGTGTGATTTGTTAGTTAATAAATTGATTGTTGTGTCCTGTCTTCGGGAAACAGATTCACTTTTGTACTATATTTTCAGACATAGTTCTGGCTGTCCAGCATTTTGTGAATGGTGAATCAAAGATGTTGAGAATGTTTAATGAGATTGCTGTACGCGTATTATAGAGATTTCAAAAAATAGTGTTGGACAGCGTCAGAACTTTGTCGTGTTTTATTTTTCTTTTATTTAAAGAGTATCTTCTTCAAGTACTGTTTCTTCAAAATCTTCTCTGAAGAAGTTTTCAATATCATTGAGATAGTTTTCATAGTCTATCTCAGTCTTTTCAATGTCACTCCATTCTATAGTATAGAGGTTTTCGTCGAAGAGTATGTTGGTATTAAGATTGGGAGTTTCCATGTTTTGTGTTGTTGGGTTTTGATTATATTTTGAACATATTTCAGGCTGTTCAGCATAAGTGCATGTTGAATTCAAAGGCGGTTAAAAATTTTTATAGATTGTTGTTTTGTGTTTTTTTGATACTCCAAAGGTAGTGGGGCAAAACGACAAAACTTGACGTGTTAAAAAAATATTTTCTAATTTTAAATATAATCTTTAGGGCTTATATTAATCAGTTATAAGGTCCAAAGCTTATATTTTATTTCTGATGAGTTTTTGAACAATCTGATTCAGGATTTCTCTGTTATCATCAATATAGCTTAATCCGGCCTGTATCAGATTTTCAATATTAGACCTTCTTACGTTATCCATTGCAGGAGAAGCGTTTTTCAGTGAAGGATTCACACGGTAATAGTTTTTCTGATTTCTCAAACCTAGCGTCTGAAACATCTGCTCCAGCTGATAATCTACTGTTTCTGCATTGGCAGACATTAAAATATCAATTATAGGGCTTACCCAGCCAATTTTTCCAGCTTTTTCCAGTTTTTTAAAAGGATAAGGTCTGGCTTCAATTCCTGTTCCGATAGAAACAATAATCATATCATTTACACTCGGATGGTTGGCTTTCTGATGATTTTTCAAAACTTCTGCAAAAGGAATTTTTCTCGCTTCCGCATAAGCACAAAGAGCGGGATTATTAGCAAACATTCCTCCATCAATCAGGCTGAAGATCTGTCCATACATCGATTTGATCTGTACCGGACTAAAATACGTTGGAGCAGCTGAAGTCGCTCTGCAAATATCTTTTACATAGAAGTTATCTGTGCTGAGGTTGGCTTTCCATGAATTGAAAAGTTTTGCTCTTCTGTTTTCAATGTCGTAACTTGTTATTAAACATGGTTTTATTAATTCTTTTAATTCTAAATTTCCAAAAAAGTCATTTAAATTCCTTTCAAGAGATTCCTGTGGAATTTTTTCATTCAATAATCCGAATGGATTAACCAGTTTTTCCCAAAAGGAAACCTGGAAGATATCGCCGCCCTTTTCCGCATATAATTCTAATCCTTTCTGAATAGAATATTTTGCTTTTCGGGTTTCGTCGGGACATAGAATAATAGAAGCAATCAGACCTCCGGTACTGCTGCCTGCCACCAGATCAAAATAATCCCCAAGCTTTGCCGTGGGCTTATCATAATACTGAAGCTGTTCTTCTATGTAGCGTAGAATAATGCAGGTGATGATTCCTCTTATTCCGCCCCCGTCCAAAGAAAGAATGGTTGTCTTTTTCATGTTATTTTTTTCATTTTTTTAAGAAACATCTGGCAGCTTTAGACAAATAAAACCAATAGATTTTCGAAAAAATGTCTATTGGTTTCAGCTTATTATAAAGATTGCTTTGGTGTTTTCTTATAAAGCAAAGATAGATGGAGGAAGCGACAGAACTTGTCGTATTATAAATGATTTTAATTAATTTTATTAAAAAAATAGAGCTTTAAATCAGTTAGTTAGGTTTGTTTGTGTGTTTTTAATAAAAATTAAAAAACAACATAATTTTGTTTATCTCTCGGCATCTTCAATAGTGTCCTCCAGCTGGTTTTTACAGGTCCTTTTTTAGAAGGAATACTCTTTTTTTCAAAGTGCGGAAGATCCTTGAATGTTTTCCAGTTTCCACCCCAGTCCCAGCCATGACGGGCAAAGATCTTTACACACTCATACCAGTCAGCAACTTTGTCATTATCCCAGTCTTTTACCGTATCCCAGCTTGCTGTTTTACCGCCAATCATCAGGCAGATATCTACAGCAAGACCATAATTGTGGATGCTTTGTCCTGCCTTAGCGTTGGTCACCTTTTTTCCTGAAGTAATTCTTCCGATCGCATACAGTTTTTCCTGCTCCTCAAAAGATCTTAGTCCCTGAGTGATCCGTATCCTGGCTCTCCCGGTAAGAGCTTCATCACATTCCTGTATAATTTGCTTTACTTCATCTCTTACCATCGGGTGAAGTTTCTGAATTCGTTCTAAGGTTACTTTGTCCATATTTCTTATTTTGTATGATAACAAAAGTATAGAACAGAAGCGACGGAACTTGACGTGTTTTATTTAATTTTATTAAAAATTCTACGGTGTTCAACCTGGCTGTTTCAGGTATTATTGAGACTATAAAAAGGGATTAGATAAAATGTTTTTGTGAGCGAAATTATAATGCTAATACGACAAAACATGTCGCATTTAAAAATTTCATTCGTTTGTTTTTCAGACTGTTAAATGTGATGTTAATTATAGTCTAAAAGCTTATTTTATTCTTTAAAAATTCTAATTTTGTAGAGATATTTACTGTACAATTGTCATGTATGCACTCGTAGATTGTAATAACTTTTTTGTTTCCTGTGAAAGGACTTTAGATCCGGATCTTGAGGGCAAACCCGTTGTGGTTCTTTCCAACAACGATGGGTGCGTTGTATCCAGAAGTAAAGAGGCAAAAGATCTGGGAATTCCTATGGCAGCTCCGGCATTCAAGTACAAGGAGCTTTTTCAACAACATGATGTAAAAAGTTTTTCTGCAAAATTTGAACTCTATAACTATAAAAGCCAGCAGGTCATCAATATTGCCAAATCCTATGTTCTTGATCATGAAGTCTACAGTATTGATGAGCTTTTTCTTGATTTGACAGGATTTAAATACATTGATATGTATGAATATTGTCTTAAGATCAGAAATGAGATTAATGAGAAAGAAAATATTCCGGTAAGTATCGGAATTGCTCCCACTAAGACTTTATGTAAAGTAGCAAATAGAATTGTAAAAGATTTTCCGGATAATTTTAGTGGAGTTTATATTCTGGATACTCCTGAAAAAATTGAAAAGGCATTGAAATGGCTTAATATCGGAGATGTTTGGGGAATCGGAAGAAGGCTGGCCGTCAAAATGAATGACAATGGTGTTTATAAAGCCTGGGATCTTCTTCAGAAACCTGAAATATGGGTTCGGAAGATTATGGGAATTCATGGAGTAAGAATGATCAATGAACTGAAGGGGATTCGTCAGCTGGAGCTGGATTCTCCTTCGCCTAAAAAATCCATAGCTGTTACCCGAAGTTTTATGCAGATGCTTACGAAAAAAGAAGAAGTAAGAGAAAGGGTAGAAACTTTTGGAATGTATTGTTCAGAGAGATTAAGAAAGCAGAATACCTGTTGTAAAATGATTACTGTTTTTGTGCAGACCAATCGTTTTAGGAAAGATCTGCCTGAATACAGAAATGCAATGACCCGGATTCTTTCCAATCCTACCAATTCATCAATTTTAATAGGAAGAGTGGTGAATGAACTTTTTGAAGCCATTTACAGAGACGGGTTTCATTACAAAAGAGCAGGAGTTATGGTGAATGATTTTGTTCCCGAAGATCAGAGACAGATCGGTCTTTTTGAAGAAGATATACAAAACCAGCACCTTCCCGTGATGAGAGCTATGGATGCCATGAACAGGAAATATGGTAAGGATAAAGTGCGTCTTGGTAGTATGAGCGGTGAGAATACCTTCGGACGTGCAAAGCTATCTCCGGAGTATGAGGCTTTCCTGAAAAAAAATACCTTGCCGGAAGCTAATTTCAGATTTCATTAAAGCTATTCCTCATTCAAAAATTCTGCTTATTTTTCGTCTTTCTTTCTGAATGAAAAATAAAACGACTGAAATCAATAATTTATTAAAGCAATTGTCCCGGGAAAATTTTTTCGGATATGAGATAGTTGATTATTGGGATGGCGATATTACAGCTTTAGGATTACAGAAAGAAAATATTGTTGTCTATATTTCAAATTTCACTATCCTAAAAGTAATTACTATGACATCATTATTGAAGAATTCGAGACAGGTAAAATATTGAAATCAGGAGAAAATAAATCCTATGGTGAACTTATTCATGACCTTCAATCTTTTTTCTAAATAGGTTTTCGGAATAATAATTTTCTTTAAAAAGTAAAAATCCTATAAAAATTTCCCAAAAAATAGGACGGTAGTTTTATTTTAAATAGTAAAATTCCGTATTTTGACAATGTAAAGTAAAGGCTTATTTGATTTGTTATCAGTTGGTTATGTGTTTTTGGTCTAAGGGCAGCTATTGTATGCGATGTGCTTTTGCATTTATCTTTGACCGAGAATTGTACACGTTTAAAAACCACAGATCAAATGAAAAATCTAAGTATTTGGATGAAGGGAATACTGATTTCCTTGTGCTTTACAATAAGTTACTCAAAAGCGCAGGTTGGTATTAATACCTCAAACCCTCAAACCACTTTCCATGTGGATGGGGCAAAAGATAATCCGACATCCGGAGTTCCTTCCGCGGCCCAAGCAGCCAACGATGTCGTCATAACTTCCACAGGAGAAATAGGAATCGGAACATTATCTCCTGCTGTTAAGATAGATGCACGATCAGCAGTTAACACAGATAATTCAATCGGAATAGGAGAGACCAGCCAGGCTGCCTCATCAGCAGGTGGAGGTGCTGTAAGATATAATCCGCTGAATGGCGGAAAGATGCAATACTCAGATGGTATTGTATGGCAGGATCTTATTTCTTCTCCTACCAAAGCTGTAGTGGTAGCCAATCTTCAGGCAGCGAATTTCGCCGTTAAAGTTCCCTATCAGGTTTCTACGGGTATTACCGGATGGACGGAAATCTCTGATCCAACAGCAAACTTCACTCCCGGAACAGGTATTTTTACAGCACCAAGAACCGGAGTGTATCTTGTCTCTTTTACCTATGATTTCGTAAGAATCCCTATTGCCTCAGGCTATTTCTCGGAAGCGAGATATGTCGTGAACGGAAGCAATACTGTTAAGAAATGTGTGAAATCTTTCTCGAATAATTCTAAACAGGCACAAGTTGCAGGTTCTTGTGTTGCCGGAGTTCAGCTGAATAAAGGCGACACTCTTCAGCCTTATATCTACCAGTTTGTTTATAATGGCAATCTAAGTTTAAGAACAGATCTTACTTCTGCAAGTAATGATTATGGCTTTGTAAACCTTTCTATTTTAGAACAATAACACATTTGATATGAGAAAAAAATTAAAACTGGCTTTATTCATTTGCTGCGGTATGTGGATGAACGCTCAGATAGGAATCAATATGTCTGCCCCGGAAGGAACGGTGCATATAGATGGACAGAAAAATACAAATGTCTCAATACCTTCCAGTTATTATGATGATGTAGTTATTACTCCCGCCGGAAATGTAGGAGCAGGAACAAAATCCCCCAAAACCAGACTGGACCTTAGATCCAATGAACGTTTAAATGCAATCGGAATTGGAGGAACTTCACAGTCTGCTTCTGCAGCAAAGGCCGGAGCGTTGAGGTATAACTCAGGAACTCAGGATCTGAGCTATTCTAACGGAACTTCATGGATTACACTGGCTCATAAAATATCCAATGATTTTGTAGACGCAGAAAACTCTTCGGTACAAAGCTTTACTGATGGTGTGCAGACCGCTGTTACCGGCTGGACTAAAAAAACGGATGTGAATAGCAGCTTTAATGCTGGCACAGGAACCTTTACTGCTTCAAAAACAGGAGTGTATATTGTATCCTTTACCTTTTCATTAGCATCGGGAAGTATTGCGAATGATTCAAGATATGAAACTTTAATCCAAACCAATTCAACATCTTCCACTACCAATAAGGTGTTCAAATGTGTAGGAAGTTACCCCGGAACCAATACCATTGGAAACCGTGTTGCAGGGAACTGTTCAGGAATTTTTAACCTGAATCAAGGGGATAATATTACCGTAAGTCTGAATCAGAAACTGGGAAGTTCAAAAACTTTGGATACTGATGCTACACTTACTTCTTTAAGTATTTTCGGATTATAAAAAGAAAGATGATGAAAAAAAATTGTTTACTGATTTTAATGACTTTAAGCTTCCAGTGTGTTTTTTCACAGATTGGAATCAATACTCCAAATCCACAGGGTATCCTGCATACTGATGGACAAAAAGATAATCCGGTTTCAGGACCGACATTTACCCCGGCCCAGCAGAGTAATGATATTCTTGTGAACAGCACCGGAAAAATAGGAGTGGGAACGCTCGTCCCGGTTACGAAAGTTGATGCCAGAAATTCCGGAAACGGAGCCATTGGCTTTGGAGCTTCTTCACTCACTGCACTTGCCGCTGATGAAGGAGCAATACGTTATAACAATGGAGTGGAATATTCTAATGGAAATGAATGGCTTCCTTTGCTCACCGCACAACCCACAAATAATAAAGTAATCGTTATTGCAGCCAAAACCAATAATAATGTAAAACTGGCAACTCCGTCTATTCCGACAATTACTGCAGGATTACAGAACAGAGCAAGTAACTATCTTGTAGACTGGAGTAAAACTTTTGAAAGTAATTCCGGCACGAGTTTTAATGCTGCCACTGGTATTTTTACTGCACCCCGCAATGGAATTTATGTAGCTTCTTTCACGACGGATCTTGCTCCATTAGCAATTAATTATACTACGGATCCTTTAAATCCTATTCAGATAGAAGCGATCTGGCAGCTTTATGACAATACAACGGGGTTAGCGGTTACCAATATTGTAAATACGGTAAAATGTGTTAATACAATGTCTTCAAACAGTGTAGGAAATATTGATGCAGGAAGTAACTGTACCGCCTCATTTTACATGACAGCAGGGCAGAGACTGATGCCTTACATCTGGTTTAATTTAAATAATTCAATCGTTGCCAATTTTTCATTAAATAACACCGGCGGCTATAATAACTTGACAATAGCAGAACAGTAGTCAGGAGATTTCATCCAGTGTTTTGATAAATGCAGACGGATGCAGCCCTGTGATCTTCTTGAATTCAAGAGAAAAAGCACTGTGAGAAGAATATCCCGTGATTTCAGAAAGGTGATTAATCTTGTACTTTCTGTACTGCGGTTCGTTTTTTAGTTGGTTGACAATATAATTGATCCTCAGGTGATTAATGTATTGATTGAAATTGAATTTCTTATGTTTCTTAATAACCGCTGAAAGATATTTTGTGTTGATATTCAGGGTGTTTGCAAGATTATAACGTGAAATATTTTTGTTGTTAAACTCAAGGTTTTCTTCAAATATTTTTAATCCGTGTAATATGTTTTCCTCTACTTCCGGTGAAATTTTTATTTCTGTGGGAGTAGAGGTATTTTTATTTTGGATATCATCAGAAACTTCCTGAGGGTCTTCTTCATAAACCACCGGAGAAATACCTTCTTTGTAAATTTTGGCAACAGCTTCTTTATGCTTTTTGCGGAGACGAATGCTGTTAAAAATGACAATCCCTAAAACAATGATTAAGCCAAGACACACTATAATAAGCCCCTTCGAAATGGAATGGCTCTTATTGAGCTGCTGATCAAAACTTTCCTCTTTTTTGGATAAGGTTTTGTTGACCGCCATTGCTTTGTTGTAAGCGATACTGTCTTTTAATTTAAGATTTTCAAGTTTATATTTCTCCGTATTCGGTTCATCATGAAGCTGAGTGTAGGCTTCCTCAAGGTTTTTCGTGATCTCAATCTTTTTTTCATTGAAGCCATACTGATCTACAATAGCTAGTGCTTTCTGATAATAAATCACAGCACTGTCCGGCTTATTCTGTTTCGATAATGAGAACCCAATATCATTCAGAATATTAGACTGCAGATAATGATTGTTTTCTCTTACTAAAGAAAGGGCTTTTACGAAATAGTATTTAGCCTCTTTAAATTTTTTTACTTCCGATAAATTATATCCCATATTGGTATAAGCGGAGATCAGCAGTTCGTTTCGCCGGGCTGTATTTTTAAGCTTCTGAAATTCCTGAATGGCATTTTTAGAATACAACTCTTTTTCTTTATACTGATTCTTATTGAGAAGGATCAAAAAAGAATTAAAGATCATTCCTTTCAGCTCATGCCCTTCCTCTGTATTGTTATTTTTTACTTCAGACAGGGCATTGCGAAGACTTGTAGAAGATTCTTTAAGCAATCCGAGCTTTGCATATTGGGTTCCCTGCATTCTGTAAGCCAGAGCTTTCCCGATAGCATAATCATTTTGGGTAGATATTTTAAGGGCTTTATCTGCAAAGTCAAGACTTTTCTCAGCATCAGATTTTAAATAACTGTTGAATGATTTTAAATAATAAGCTTTAGCAAGAAATTCAGGGAGATTTCTTCTCTGCGCTGAATCTATAATCTTATTCAGAACGATTTCCGAACTGTCCGGATTCCTGGATGAAAGAGTACGGGCATATTTATACTGTCTCTCAAAATCAATTGCCTGAGAGAATGTAGAAACCGAAATAATAAGGAAGAAAAAGAGAATAATTTTTTTCTTCATTGTGTTTTTTTTGTGTTTATTTTTTTTGGTATTTCCAGTTACGGCCTTTACCTTCCGCTATCCATTCCAAAGACTGTTCCAATCTTTTATTTCTGGTAGCTTCTGTTTTGGCTTCTGTAACCCATGCAATATACTCTTTTCTGAATGATGGTGCAGCCTTTTTAAAAATATCCGAAGCCTTTGGATGAGCATGTAAAGCAGACTGAAAATAGTCAGGAACTTCCATTTCTGTCTTAGAAGGTGAGGCTTTCTTCATTGTGACACCCATATCCGTAAGCTCCATGGCTTCTTTTATTGCTTTCTTCAGCTGAGGTTTGGAGGGAAGATCTTCCATTCCTGTTATTTTTCCTAAGCTGAACATTGAATTCTTCTCAATATTCTGAGTTATCTCCTGCATGGTTTTCATTTCCTTTTCCAACCAGAATCCAAAAGTACAGTGTTGTTTGAAGGAAGCCATAGCACACAGGTTTTTTCCTTTATAGATAAAATGAGGAAAACTCCATTTCATGGTTTCTTCAGCATCAGGGCAGAATTCATGAACCGTTTCACGGATATAATGCAGGATAGGCTTAGCAAAATCCTGTGATTTTTCAATATAGGTATCTATTTTAGGACTGTATTTTTCCATAGCATTTATTGGAATAATTGTACAATTTCATTCACGAGGTATTTTACCTGATCAGGTCTTCCTCTGTCATTTTTAGGGTTGTTGGAGTAACTTCCGGTTTTTATAATAACGATATTGTGCTCCGGAACCATAATAATATACTGTCCCTGTAATCCCAGGAAATAATAATGTTTGATAGGGTTGTCATGATTGATCCAAAGCCCCATTCCATAAATGTTTTCAGACTTTTCTGTTGGAGTTCTCATCTGTTCAATAAAGTCAGCATTGAGAATCTGCTGATCCCCGGCTTTTCCATCATTCAGAAACAGCTGCCCGAGTTTAGCAAAATCTCTTGCATTGGAATGAATGCAGCAATAAGCTTTCTCCATGCCATAGTCGTCTGTGCTCCATTTCGCATTCTGTTCCATTCCCAAAGGGATCCAGAATTTTTCTGATAAATAGCTCGATAATGGTTTATTCAGAGCTTTTCTGAGGGCAAAACCAAGAAGTTGCGTAGAGCCGCTTTGATATTCAAATCTTGTCCCCGGTTCTTCTTTAAATTTTCTTGAGAATACAGCTTTTACAAGACTTTTCCCATAATAAGCCTTAGCATTGGGTAAAAACGGATTATTGTAATTTTCATCCCAGTCCAGCCCGGATTCCATTTGAGCCAGATTTTTAAGGGTTACCTGATTTCCGAATGTTTTATTTTTAAATTCCGTATAAAAATCAGAGAATTTTTCATCAATATTAGAGATAATGCCTTCTTCCAATGCTTTTCCCAGCAACATGACAGTCACTGCTTTTGCCATCGAAAAAGAATTGGTCTGTGAAAGTTGATTATACCCTTCCCAATATTGCTCATGAAGAATTTTTCCATTCTTTATTACGACAAAAGCAGCTGTTCTGGAGTGTTTTAAATTGTCAACTAAATGTTTAGGCAAATCCTTTTTGTTGTAATCCGGATCTTCTTCCCAGAGTATGGGTTCTTCTGTGGCAATGGGATTGCTTGGGAAAAGATTTCCGTCATCAATAGATGCACTTGATTTTCCTTTAAGATAGGTTTTGGAAATACCACTAAATAAATAATCATATCCCAGAAAATAAGCGGCTGCCGCACCAGCTACCGCTCCGCCTATCATGTACTTTAGTATTCTCATTTTTTGATGAATGGTCTTTAACAAATTTAGAATAATTTGGCTATAAAATTTAAAATGAATGAGCAAATAAGTTATTTTTGTTCTTATTGATGAAAACTATGACCAGAAAACTTATTGTATTGGGGTACTCCCTATTTTCAATCATGGGAATGGCCCAGATTTATAAACCGATAGACACTGCAGATTATATACAGAGGAAAGCCTTTTTAAAGAGTTTTGAAGGAAATAATGAAGCCACTGTAAAGAAATTAAAATCTCAGTATTCCGGGAAAACAGGCTCAGAATTATCCAAAATCTATAAAGAATTCGGAACAGATTTTCAAAAGCAGGTGAAGAACAAGGATTTTATCTTTAAATCTGAATTTGAAGCCAGCATACAGTCTATGATTCAGCGTCTTAAAAAGAACAATCCAACCATTCCTCAGGATTTGAAAATTCTGATCGCAAAAGACAATACTCCCAATGCTTACTGTCTTGCTGACGGAACGTTTGTAATCAATATGGGGCTTTACAGCTGGCTCAATAATGAGGAGCAGATTGCAGCCGTGATTTCCCATGAACTGGGACATAAAATAGAGGAACATTCCCTGAAAACCTTTTTAAAAATTATCGAACAGGATAAATTGGATAAAGTATTGGTTGAGAATATCAAATCAACTACCACAAGCCGAAGCCATAGTCAGAATCAGAAAGCTTTCGATATCTTTAAAAATACAGTGTATAAAAAAGGTGTGGAAAAAAGACAAAGCGAAATGCAGGCAGATTCTTTGGGATATGTCATTTTCAAAAACAGCGATTTTAAGAAAGCAGAATTTGTAAATGCGCTTCAAAGATTGCAGGATTTTGATACCATTTCACCTAGAGCACTGAAGATGGAAACCTATAAAAAACTTTTTAATCTTCCAAAGCAGGCGTTTAACGAAAAATGGATGAAGAAGGAAGACTTTTCACTGTACAATTATAATTTCTACAAAGAAAAACTGAATAAAGATTCCCTCGCATCACATCCTGAAGTGTCCAGAAGAATTGAGATGCTAAAAAAAACGTTTACAGAACTTAAAAGTCCAATTGCTCCGGAAAAACCTTCGGATCTGTTTGTAACATTAAAAAAAACAGCAAGAATGGAAATTTTACCCAACTATTTCCACTCAGAAGATTATGGGCAGGGGATTTATGCGGCTATGCAGTTTCTGCAGGATGAAGAGGAAGAAAAATATTATAAAAGCTGGCTGGGAAGATGCTTTTCCAAAATATATGAAGCCAGAAAAAACTATAATCTGAACCGGTATCTGGATAGAATTGAACCTAAGAATCAAAGTGAAAGCTATCAGCAATTCCTGAACTTTATGTGGAACCTAAGTCTTGATGAAATAAAAAATATTGCAGACTATTATCAGGCGAATGAAGCCATAGCAAAGGCAAACTGAGTTTATTATCAATGATTAAAATATCAATAGGAACGGGCTTTAGCCCGTTGTAAAATAATAAAAATTCCACTGGCTTTAGCCAAAACGTAAAAGAAGAATCCTGATGACACATCAGGATTCTTCTTTTATACTAATAATTTAATTTCTCCAAACGGATTTTATTAAACTTTTCTTTTTCGTTATACTCTCTAAGAAGAATATAGCCCTCTTTTCCTACATAAGGAGTTACCGCATAATTGTCTTTTTCAGAAATAGGAATGATCTCCTGTTTGAATTTTCCGTCAATAATGGTATTGATGAACAAATTCCATCTTTTCTGTTTTGTTACTTCATCTTTCTGATAGTCGCGGTAGAAAAATACTACGTCTTTTCCTCCGTTGAGGTATTGAGAAAACAGATAATCACTGTTTACCCATTTTGATTTTTCTTTTTCAAAGACCTGTACATTTTTCACTTTGAAATCTTTGTCTGTGTAGATGTAAACAAGGTCTGTGGTTTTGGGAGCATTATACTGTCCTGCAGGTTTATATTTTTCAGACAGGATTCCTACACTTCCGTCATTCATAAAATACATGTCTTTGGTCTGAAGCATATATCCGTTTTCTACCATTCCGTTTTTATTCACTTTTGGAAGGAAAGCTGAGATATTCGGCTCATAATTGATTGTTTTAGTATCCGCCGTAAAGTTTTTCTTATCCACCATCATTCTTGCAAACCCTACTGATTCGGAATCATCATAGTTTCTTCCCAGCAAAACGACTTTATCATCAAAATTTTTGTCATTGTCAAGCTTTCTGTAATTGGAGTAGAAGGATTCAATATTGTCTATGGTATCATCAGATAACCCGGTTACCGGCTTATTGGAAGTTTCTTTTCCGGTTTTCATATCAAGAACAAGAAGACTGAATGTTTTCTGTTTTTCATTCACTTTCTTCATGATGCAGTACATGTAGTTTTCATCTCTTTCCAGAACAGATAGGGTAGAATAAATTTTCTTGCTTCCGTCAGTATTGTATTTATACCTCCAAACCTCTTTCTTGTTTTCATCAAATTTCATGAGGCTGTTGTTATTTTCATACTTTCCGTAATCTTTATACTCTACGGCAAAATAACCGCCTTCTTTTAGTTCACCTACGGCAGAAACGTAGTTGTACCCTTTGTCTTTTTTCTCATCACGATTTTCCTTACGCTGTTCTTTCCAGCTCTTCGGTTCGTTGATTTCTTTGAAAGTACCGTTTTCCAGATAGTCATAATATATTTTTCTGGTAATAGAATTTGTCTTCGGATCAATCACCATAGAAACAGGAGTAAATACTTCTCGGCTTTTTACCAAAGAATAATCCATCATTGACGGTTTTAAGATAATCTGTCCTTTAAAATCAACATATCCTAAATAAGATGCAGCAGTGATATCACCTTCAAACTCTTTATTGGCAACAGGGTTGAGGTTTTTGTCTAATATTACATACTCAAACTTTTTGGTCTTATCACCGGATTTTCCGTAAGAATATAGAGAAACATAGCCGTAAAGATTGTCTTTATCATCGAATAGAGCATTCATTCCCACGTGATCCCCGGCGGCAAGTGTTGTCAGATCCTGGGTTTGGGAAAATGCAAATGTCTGGATCAGTCCAAACACTATCAGTGTTATTTTTTTCATGGTTAAAATTTGAGGGATAAAAGTAATAAATTAACCCTTATGTTGATAAAAATAAAAAAGCCCTGAAACCAGGGCTTTTAAATTATAATTGAGAAAGTAAATTTCTGAAGTTCGTTTTTTCGTCGATGATTCGTCTCAACTCTGAAACAGGAACTCTTTCCTGCTGCATCGTATCTCTGTCTCTGATGGTTACTGTATGATCTGTCAAAGAGTCGTGGTCAATAGTAATACAGTATGGAGTACCGATAGCATCCTGTCTTCTGTAACGTTTTCCAATCGCATCCTTCTCTTCGTAGAATAAGTTGAAGTCATACTTCAGATCATTGAAGATTTTTTCTGCATATTCTGCTAAACCATCTTTCTTCATCAATGGAAGAATAGCCGCTTTAATTGGCGCTAATGCCGGAGGTAAAGATAAAACCGTTCTTTCTGAACCGTCTTCCAATACTTCATCTTTTAAGCAGTGAGAGAAAATGGATAGGAATAATCTGTCTAAACCTACTGAAGTTTCCACTACATAAGGAACATAGTTTTCGTTTCTTTCAGGATCAAAGAACTGAAGTTTTCTTCCTGAGAATTCTTCATGCGCCTTTAAGTCGAAATCTGTTCTTGAGTGAATACCTTCCAGCTCTTTAAATCCGAATGGGAAGTTAAACTCAATATCAGCCGCAGCATTCGCGTAGTGAGCCAATTTCTCATGATCGTGGAATCTGTAGTTGTCATTTCCAAGACCTAAAGCTCTGTGCCAGTTCAGACGTTTTTGTTTCCACTGCTCATAGAACTCAAGCTCTGTTCCCGGAGCAACGAAGAACTGCATTTCCATCTGTTCGAATTCACGCATTCTGAAGATAAACTGTCTTGCAACAATTTCATTTCTGAATGCCTTACCAATCTGTGCAATACCGAAAGGAAGCTTATGACGTGAAGTTTTCTGTACATTCAGGAAGTTAACGAAGATCCCCTGAGCCGTTTCAGGTCTAAGGTAAAGATCCATTGCACTTTCTGCAGAAGCTCCCAGCTTTGTTCCGAACATCAGATTGAACTGTCTTACTTCTGTCCAGTTTTTAGAACCAGTATCAGGATCTGCAATCTCAAGCTCTTCAATCAAAGCTTTTACATCAGCAAGATCTTCATTTTCCAGAGATTTTGCCAGTCTTGAAAGAATAGCCTCTCTTTTTGCTCTGTATTCCAGAATTTTTGGATTTGTGGCAACAAACTGATCTTTATCAAAAGCATCCCCGAATCTTTTCGCCGCTTTTTCAATTTCTTTGTTCTCTTTATCTTCAATTTTAGCGCAGTAGTCTTCCACCAAAACGTCTGCTCTGAAACGTTTCTTAGAATCTTTATTATCAATCAATGGATCGTTGAAAGCGTCTACGTGGCCTGATGCCTTCCATGTTGTCGGGTGCATCAAAATCGCCGAATCAATACCCACAATATTTTCGTTAAGCTGTACCATAGCTTTCCACCAGTATTGTTTGATATTATTTTTAAGTTCGGCTCCGTTCTGTCCATAATCATACACAGCGGATAAACCATCATAGATCTCACTTGATGGGAAAATAAAACCATATTCTTTAGCGTGAGAAATCACTTTCTTGAAAACATCTTCTTGCTTTGCCATAATTTTTTTACGTCTGAGATGCAAAAATAGCAATTTGGATCCAAAATCATGAGATTCAATAAAAAAAGCAGTTAATAAACAGACAAATATTTACAATTTAATTTTTCAGAAGCCGGGAACCTGCTTTCCACTATATCTTTTGCTTTGCAAAAGGATGCCGTTACAATCAGGGCTAGATCAATCGAAAATTTCTACTTTTGCACCATGTTAGAAATTCTTTATCGAGATGAACACCTTATTGCAATCAATAAACCCAGTGGATTATTGGTTCATAAATCCTTCTATGCAGGAGAAGCCGATACCTATGCTATCCAGGAGTTGAAGAAACAGATTGGACAAAAAGTTTATCCTGTGCATCGGTTAGACCGGAAAACTTCGGGTGTTCTTCTGTTTACCTTAGATAAAGATACCCTTAGGACAATGAGCGAACAGTTTGCATCACGCGAAGTGGAGAAAAAATATCTGGCCATTCTTCGTGGCTGGGCAAAAGAAGAAGAAACCATCGATTACGATCTGGTTAATGAAAATGAAGTCAAGCAAAATGCTGTTACGTATTATCGTCGTTTGCAGACTTCAGAAATAGATTTACCCTTCTTAAAACATCAGACTTCAAGATATTGTTTGGTAGAAGCCATTCCTGAAACGGGAAGGTTTCATCAGCTGAGAAAACATTTTAAACATATTCTGCATCCTATTTTAGGCTGTCGTAAGCACGGCTGCAATAAGCAAAATAAATTGTGGCTTCAGACATTTGACATCAATAAAATGACGCTCCATGCCCATCAATTGATTTTTAATCATCCTGTTTCTAACGAAAGAATTACGGTAAATGCCACTATAGATGAAGAGTTCAAAAGAGTAGGGGATATCCTGAAATTTGATCTGAGTGCATACTCTTCATTAAAACTTTAAGATTTTAATATCCTTGTCAAGGTTTTAAACCTTGACAAGGATGATGGAGGTATTTCTCTGTTTCTATTGCTTTAACGCAATGTTCGCAAAGTTTAATTAATGATTTTTATTTCCGATCGCAAAGGCACTTCGTTCAGCAAGGCTGATAGCGCGTACTTCGCTTAGTGAAACGTCCTTGCGAACAAAATGTTTTCAGGATGGTCATAATCGTTTGCGATCATAGCGTTAAAAAATCTCACTTATTAGTAGAATATATAGTTGTTTTATAGTTTATAGATACTATATATCAGCCATTTTGATAAAATATCATAGGTTAATTGAGCATTAATTTTAAAATGAGTAATTTTGTAAAACTTTTTTTCAATGTACAAATCGCTCATTCGTCCAATTCTTTTCAAATTTGATCCTGAAGATGTTCATCACTTTACATTTTCAATGCTTAAGAATTTTGGATTCCTCACAAAATTATTTTTACCAAAACCTATTGAAGACAAACGTCTGGAAAGAGAAGTTTTCGGATTGAAATTTAAAAATCCTGTAGGATTGGCTGCCGGTTTCGATAAAAATGCAATTTTGTTCAACGAATTGGGAGACTTAGGTTTCGGATTTGTAGAAATCGGGACGGTAACCCCAAGAGCTCAGGCCGGAAATCCAAGAAAAAGATTGTTCCGTTTGATAGAAGATGGCGGAATTATCAACAGAATGGGATTCAACAATGAAGGTCTTGAAGCGGCTATTGAAAAACTGAAATCTAACAAAGGAAAAATAATCATCGGTGGAAACATCGGAAAAAATACAGATACAAGCCCGGAAAACTATACTCAGGATTATCTGGACTGTTTTGAAGGTCTTCACCCTCACGTAGACTACTTTGTACTGAATGTAAGCTGTCCCAACGTTGGAAGTCACGCCAAACTTGAAGATGTAGAATATTTGAGAGAGCTGATTACAGAAGTGAAGAAGATCAACCAGTCAAAATCTGTACAGAAACCTATACTCCTGAAAATTGCACCGGATCTTAATAATAATCAATTAGACGAAATCATTGATCTGATTGCAGAAACAAAGATTGATGGTATTGTGGTTTCCAATACTTCTGTCAACAGAGAAGGTCTGAAAACCTCTCCTGAAGTTTTAGAACAGATAGGAAACGGAGGTTTGAGCGGAAAGCCTATCCGTGAAAGAAGTACAAAAATGATCAAATACCTTTCTGATAAAAGTAACCGAGCATTCCCAATCATTGGAGTAGGAGGAATACATTCTGCAAAAGATGCCATGGAAAAATTGGATGCGGGAGCCAGCCTGATTCAGCTGTATACAGGCTTTATTTATGAAGGACCGGAACTGATTAATGATATAAATAAGGAACTTCTGAAAAGAGCAAGCAGATTACCTAGATAAAATAAAAGAGAGTTTACACAACTCTCTTTTTTATTTTGACTTTATAATGGAAGCTTTTTTAATATCTACAGTAAATGTATAGGCGGGAGAAGAGAAAGATTTACCTACTTTATATTGTATCGTTTCTTTATCCTTTGATTTTGTTTTCGTCGTATCATAAATATTTTCCCAGCAGCTTTCAGTTAGGAATTCCTCGTAGTTTTTATAATTCCAGTCTTTTGTAAAATAAAGAACTCTGTAACCTTTTTCACCATCACTTGCCCCACATTGTCCGCAGGCGTTAAAATTTGAAGTCTGCTCAAAATACAGAAGGACCCTGTTCCCGTTTTCCCCTGAAGAGTAGGAAACAAGTTCATTTCCTCCGGCTTTATTAATGAAGTCGAATGTATTGATCTTTTTATTATTGGGCAGGAACAGATAATTGTTGAGGCGGTAAATCATTGCATTACCCGTAAATAATTGCATAGGCTGAGTTTTTTTGCCCATCGAAAAAATCCCGGTAATCGGGTTGTTTTTCATGCTGATATTTTCCAATATAATAGATTCCAGAGGAGCTAACTTTTGTGCTATTTCATTCGTTTTTTCTACTTTTTGCAGCGATGTGATCTGATCTTTTAAAATCCTGGAATTCTGTTTCTGTTTAGTCCCGAAATTATATAATGACAGGTCACCATAATAATCATATATTCCGGTGAGCGGGATTTTCTTTTTGTATTTATCGTAATAATACCATCCGTCAACATAATGCTGATACTGATCACAATCTACAATGCCTGTGTAATTAAGTTGCATGGTAATAGGTATTCCTCCAATCTCTCCGGTGAAAATCTGTGAAGAATCAGTTACTTTCTTTAATTCAACTTTTTGACTGAGAAAAAATGTGAGACTTAAAGAAAATAATAAAGTAAATATTTTTTTCATGGTTGGCTGTCTTAGTTTTTAGAGGAAGAAATGGGCGATGGTGTAGATAATAAGCCCTACCAGACCGCCGACCAGCGTTCCGTTGACCCGGATAAACTGCAGATCTTTTCCCACTTCCAGTTCCAGTTTTTCACTAAGCTCTTTTCCCTGCCAGTTTCCAACGGTTGTACTGATGAGGTTCCCGAATTGGTGGGTGTTTTTCAGAATATATTTATAGGCCGTTACCCGAACCCAATGATCTATTTTGTTCTGAAGGTTTTCATCGGTCTTTAAGTTTTGTGCAAATTCATTCAGGTTTTTAGAAAGATAGTTTTTCAAAGCGGAATGCTCCTCCTGAAGCTCTTTCATCAGTGTTTTTTTGATAGAAACCCAGATGTCGTTGGAATATTCATCCAGTTTGTCATTTTTCAGAAGTCCGTTTTTGATGGTTTTAAATTCCTCATCCCATTTCGGGTCTTCTTTCAAATCCATAGAAAACTCATGGATCTTCTGAGTAATCAACCCTCTTACCTCATGCTGCGGATCTTCTTCTATTTCTTTAAAAAAATCAGAAAGTCCGTCGGCAATTTTATCTGCAATTTTATTATCTACAAAAGAAGGGATGAATGTGTAACTGCCTTTTTTTACACGGTCTTTGATCATTTCATCGTTCTCAATGATATATTCTTTGATTTGTTTAGAAAGATTGGTAATGATTCTCTGATGGTCATTTTTTTCAAGAATATAACCGATTCCGTTTCCTACTACTTTATTAAGCTTTATATCATCCGTCATTTCAGACACCTTTTTGCTGATAAACTGACTTACCGTGGAATCATCAAGCTTATTAAGAATATCAAGAACGATATCTGAAAGGTTTTTAATCAAAATATTCTGGCTCTTTTCCTTACCCAGCCATTCACCTACAAAATTGGAAACTTTAAGTTTTTGGATATAAGGACGTATATTCTGGGGAGAAAGAAAGTTACCTACTACAAAACTTCCAAGGTTGTCCCCCAATCTCTGTTTACTGTTTTCAATCAGGTTGGTATGGGGAATCGGAAGGCCGAGAGGATGACGGAATAATGCGGTTACAGCAAACCAGTCAGCCAAAGCCCCAACCATAGCAGCTTCGGCAAAAGCACGAACGTAGCCGATCCAATGAGAGCTATCAGACTTCTGTAAAATAGTGGTAACAATGAAAATAACAGCCATCAGAACGAATAATCCTGTGGCAAATGCTTTATATTTTCTCAGTTGTTTTCTTTTTGCTTCGTCATTCATATTCTCAAATTTACTAAATTTGGTTATGAAACCGTTTAATCTTAATAAAAGCTTTTAAACCTCAAAACTTTTGTGGTTAAAGAATGAAATTTACGATGAAATTTTTAGTTTCAATCACCCTATTATTTTTTCTGCAGGCATGTACGCAGAAATACGAACCTATTAAAATCTCCTCTATGGAAAATACAGAAGCAAAAAACAATCCATACTATTCCAGAACAGATACTACAAAACTTAATGTTTCCAATGATGAATGGAAAAAAATCCTCGCGCCAGACTTGTATGCAATTGCCAGAGAAGCGGCAACAGAAAGAGCTTTTACCGGAAAATATAATGAGTTTGATGAGATCGGAGAATATTATTGCGCGGTGTGCGGAAATCACCTGTTTCGCTCTACATCCAAATTTTCCAGCAGCTGTGGCTGGCCAAGTTTCTTTGAAGCGGATAAAGAAGGAGTTTATTATGTGAGAGATCAGTCTTATGGAATGGATAGAGTAGAGGTTCTTTGCAAAAGATGTGACTCCCATCTTGGGCATGTTTTCGATGATGGGCCGAAGCCTACAGGACTGCGTTACTGTATGAATTCTGTAAGCCTGGAATTTGTGGCGGATGAGCAAAAATAAGACTTTTAATTCACAGAATCAGGACGTTAAAGTTTCTTAAATAGCGTTAAACTTTTTAGAGTTATAACCCCCTGGTAATTATGTTTTTATAATTTTGCCCCACTAATTTGGATTTACATATTATTGAATGAAAGGATTTTATAGCGTATTAGGCCTTGTTTACATGGTGACGACTTCATTCTACATTTCTCCAAGAATGGCGGTGAAAAGTGAGAATGTCAATACAACGAAAACAGAAAAAGCAGCTGAAACGAAATCTGAGAAGAGCACAACAGCTGTATCTTCATCAGAAGCACTATACCAATCAATTGCATTTGATCCTGAACATGAATTGAATTATGAAGTGTTCTCAAAAGCATTGACTGGGTATGAAAATTTAAAAAAAGCAGGATTGCTTACCCAAGACTCGCATTTATTAACTATCTGCGATTTTTCTATGTCTTCTAACACAAAAAGACTTTGGATCATTGACCTGGAAGACAAAAAAGTTCTGTTCAACTCATTGGTAGCACACGGAAAAAATACAGGCGAAGAATTTGCGACGAATTTTTCTAACAGGGAAAGTTCGTTACAGAGCAGTTTAGGATTTTATATCACGGATGCAACTTATCAGGGTGATAACGGATATTCTCTGAAGCTATTGGGAATGGATAAAGGGTTTAATGATGCGGCTTACAGAAGAGCAATTGTATTACATGGTGCTGATTATGTAAGCGATGCATTTGCAGCCATGCATAAAAGAATTGGAAGAAGCTGGGGATGTCCCGCG
The DNA here is from genome assembly GCF_047444895.1 of Chryseobacterium sp. S90. NCBI lineage: Bacteria > Pseudomonadati > Bacteroidota > Flavobacteriia > Flavobacteriales > Weeksellaceae > Chryseobacterium > Chryseobacterium sp. S90. The sequence continues at coordinate 209,854 of NZ_JBLGCX010000004.1, forward strand.
GTTCCAAGAGAACTGACACAGTCTATCATTAATACGATTAAAGGTAAAAACTGTCTGTTCATCTATTATCCCGATCAGAATTATCTTTCTTCCTCAGAATGGTTGAAAGCATAAAAATAAAAAGCAGTCAGTTTTTTGACTGCTTTTTTATTTTTTTGAGGGAAATGTTACAGTAAATACACTTCCTTTTGACACTTCAGAATCGATCGTCAATTTGCCTTCGTGTATTTCTATAATCCTTTTTACAATGGAAAGACCGATGCCGTTTCCTTTTTCGAAATTCTTATTGGAACCCCGGTAAAACAAATCAAAAATTTTCAAAAGATCCTTTTCTGAAATACCAATCCCATGATCAATAAAACGGATTTTTATATGGTCCGAGTTGGTCTCTATTTCAATATGGCAGCTTTTGTCTGCTGAATATTTACAGGCATTTTCTATCAGGTTAGAAAAAGCAACCTGCAGCAGGTAAGGATTACCATGAAAATCATAATTGTTTTCATCATCATCTGACGCATTACCCATATAATTGATCCCTATTTTGTAGCTGACATTTTTTTGCAGCAATGCAAGCTTGGCTTCTGCCAAAATCTCATCCAGACGCAGATTGGTAAGACTGATCTGTGATACATCATAGCTGGCTCTGGCGAAATCCAGCAAAGCAGAAGAAAGCTCCGATGCATCATTGGCATCCTGAAGAGCATTGTCAATAGAAAGCTTATAGTCATCCAACGTTACATTTAGTTCCTTGGCAAGCTCCAGCTCTGCAATTAAGGTGGAAAGTGGAGTCCGGAATTCATGGGAAATGGTGGTGACGAATTGTTTATGATTATTAAAAGATTTTTCCAGCCTGTTGAAAGTGGAATTAAAAGTTTCAGTCAGTTCATAAATCTCATCTTTTGCTTTGGGAATATCCAGCCGTTTATTCAGATTATGCTCTGAAATATCGCGGATCTGGAGAATAATATCCTTTAAGGGCTTAAGGGTATAGTATGAAAAAAGAAATCCTATAATAAAAATGATGACAATGGAACTGATATAAATGATGATAATATCTTTTTTAAACTCAGAAATATGGGCTTTTCCTGTGACGTCTAATGCACTTCCAATGATATAATATTTTTCTCCGTTTGATTGAAACTGAATGGCAATATACTGACGGTCGCCCTGCTGCCAGAATATTCTGTTTTTATTGGATCTGATAATTTTATCCAGATATTTTTCATTGCTTTTGAGAGGAGGAACATCCGTGAAAGTAAGCTCTTTTTTACTGTTATAAACACTGATGTCTGCCTCATTCAGCAACTTTTGGTTACGCTGGTGAAGCTCACGGATTTTTTCATCACTGATTCTGACATCGAAGATAAATTCTGACCTCCAGATCACCTTATATCCTAAACGGTCGTTAAACTCATCCTCCCTGTTCTTTTCAGATACAAAATAGAGAACATAAGCAAACAAAAATAAAATGCCTGCAGTAAGGATAGAATAAATAAGTGCTGTTCTGGTTGCTATTTTCATAATTGTGAAGCAAAAATAAATCCTACTCCGGGTTTGGTGTGAATCAGTTTATGATCAAAATTTTTATCAATCTTTTTCCGTAAATAAGCAATGTAGACATCAATATAGTTGGTTCCTGTGTCAAAATGATTTCCCCATACATTTTCTGCAATTTCTTCACGGGTAAGAATTCTTTCGGCATTGTTTACCAGAAATACCAAGAGTTTAAATTCTTTGGGAGTGAGTTCTATTTCCGTTCTATTTCTGAAAACTCTGTTGAATTTTTTATCAATCTTCAGATCATGATATTCCAGATCGGTCAGATATGCTTCTTTATTTCTGGCTGATCTTCTTTGCAGAATAGCCTTGATTCTTACGTAAAGTTCCCTGATTTCAAAAGGTTTTACCATATAATCATCCGCTCCGGCGTCAAATCCTTCAATTTTTTCATCAATCGTGCCCAGAGCGGTGAGCATAATGATGGGAAGGTCAGGGTATTTCTCTTTGATCAGTTTGCATAGATCAATACCGCTCATTTTTGGCAGCATAATATCTGTAATCGCCAGATCGAAAGAAATTTTATTTAGCAGGACAATAGCATCTTCTGCATCTTCCGAAATATACACCTGATATTCCTGGCTCTCCAGTCCTCTTTTCAAAAGGCTTGAAACACGCGAATTATCTTCTACAATTAAAATTTTCATAAAGAAATACTATAGGATATATACCTCGGTTTTCAAATTTTTTTTGATTTTAAAAGCTTGATTTTCATCTGTCCCCAAAGCACTGTACAAAGGTATTTCATATTTTTCTTTTATCAGAAAACATTAACCCTTTTAATAGTTTTCTATAAGGTTTCTAATAGATTTCTAATACCTGTCCAGACATTCCCGATCTAATTTTGTCCCGTTGAAATCAACAAAAAGATAAGAATAGAAAAATATGAAGACTACCTCTTTCAAAACTGCAATTGCTTTGTTTTCCTTAGTGGGACTCATGGGAAAATTAGAAGCTCAGAAAAAAAATGACTTTAATAACCCCGGATTAACCCATTACTTCAATGAAGAACACTCACGATATATTTCTCTTAGCGGATATGCAGAATTGTGGGCCAGATATACACAGCTTAACCCCGGAAGCCTTGTCAATAATGAGGCAAAATCGGATTTGTCTGACCTATCTCTTCGAAGAGTTCGTGTAAAAATGACTTATAAGCCCACCGAAAAGCTGATGTTTGTTTTGCAGGGAGGAACCACCAATGTGAATGTAAATGCTAAAGGAAGTAATTATTTTGACCTTCTGGATGCTTATGCTGAATATGCTTTTAATGATAAGATTGCTTTTGGTGCAGGGCGTTCCACGTGGCGCGGTCTTTCAAGATTTACCACAGGACCTCTGAATACGCTGTTATATGATCTGCCGGCTTATGCAACATCCAATGCAGGGACTACAGATTATACAGTAAGGGAACTGAGTGCCTATATTAAAGGGCAGCTTGGAAGATTTGATTACCGTTTGGTGGTAGCCGATCCTTACACCATGGCAACTTCAGATCCGAAACTGAATGTAGCTTCCTTCAGTAAAAATTCTCCGGGAAAAGACTTCTCCGGGTATTTCAGATATGCTTTTTTAGATAAAGAGAATATTTCTACACCTTTTAATTCCGGAACCTATGTAGGAAAAAAGAATGTATTGAGCCTGGGAGCTGGTTTTGATTACATTCACAATGCATTATGGCATATGGATGCAGGCAAAAATACAGTGAATGATGATATGAAAAGCTTTGCGGTAGATTTATTTTATGATGCGCCGCTGAACAAAGAAAAAGGAACGTCAATAAGCGCATATGGAATGGCGATGCATAACGACTATGGACCCAATTATATCCGGTATGTAGGAACCAATAACCCTGCAACTTCTGTAGATGTTACACAAGCGAGTTTGAATGGAGCAGGAAATGCAATGCCTGTTATCGGAACCGGAAATACGTATTATGTGCAATTGGGAGGTACACTTCCTTATCTTGATAAAGAAAAGAAAAACCTGCAGCTTCAGCCTGCTGTAGGAATGCAGCTATCTGATCTGAAAGGACTTCATGACAATGCAGTGATTTATGATGCCGGAATCTCCCTGCTGATGAACGGAATGTCTTCCCGGTTAACCTTTGACGCCCAGAACAGACCTGTTTATACCAATGATCCTTCAAACAATGCTGTAGTTACTGACCGGAAATGGCAGTTTGTCCTTAAATACAGAATAGATTTTAATTAAATAAATGACAATGGAAAGAAGAAAATTTTTATTCCGCTCAGTCCAGGCCTCTGCCCTGCTGCTGGTTTCAGGAAATATGTTTGCCTCTGCTTTACCCATGTTTAACCCTATAAAAAAGAAAAAAATGTACTTCCATTATTTGTTGTTCTGGCTTAGAAAAGATCTTTCGGAGTCTGAAGTAAAAGAATTTGAAAATTTTTTTGAAGGTCTTAAAAAGCTTCCTTATCAGAAAAATCTCCGTTATGGAAAGCCTGCTGCTTCCACCCCGAGAAGTGTTTTAGACAGCACATTTACTTATAATGCTTCCATGGAATTCGATACTCTGGAGGAGCTTGAAGCATATGGAAAGCTTCCTGAACATCTGGCTTTGGTTCAGAAATATAAACCCTTTTTTGAAAGAATGCTGGTTTACGATACTGTTTATAATTAAAAATAAAAAATTAAATTTATAATGAAAAACATCATGAAAGGCTTAAGCCTTGTTTTAGTAGTAAGTACTGTAGGATTTATGAATGCACAACACAAAAACCATAAAAATGTAAGTGTCACTGCGGAAACCTCCACTGAGTTTATTCCTGCCATAAGACTAATCAACCATCCTGACGGATCATGTGCTTTTGAGAAAGGAAAAATACCTACTCTTAAACACATGAATACCACTACATTCTGGATGAGCAATAAAACGGAAGAGTGGGAAAAAAATGCACATCCGGCGCCCAGAAGACAATATGTGATTACCATCAAAGGAAATATAAGATTTAAAGTAACAGATGGTTCCACTTTTATAATTAAACCTGGCGTGGTTCTTCTGGCTGAAGACCTTAAAGGAACCGGTCACAGCTGGGATATGGTGAAAAGCAAGGAGTGGGAGAGACTTTATATTCCGATTGCTGAAAATGCCGATGATTTTTTTATCCCGGATGCCCAATAATTACAAGTCATTTTCTTTTTGGGAAAATATATAATTCGTTATGTTTTGAAGCAGCCAGTTTTTGGCTGCTTTTTTTTTTAGATTTAAAATCAGTTATAAAATAAAAAATCCCTGCATGATTTTCATACAGGGATTTTTATTATTATTTAATCAAATTAACTGAATTTCTTAAATACTACGGTGGCATTATGTCCTCCAAATCCAAAAGCATTGCTTAAAGCGTAGGTAATATCTTTTTCCTTTGCTTCTCCAAATACAATATTGATATCCTGCGGAATATTCTCATCAATGCTGTGAAGATTGATTGTTGGAGGAATAATTCCGTTTTGAATGGCTTTAATAGAAAGAATGGCCTCTACAGCTCCTGCAGCTCCCAACAGGTGTCCTGTCATGGATTTTGTGGCACTGATATCCAGGTTTTTACTTCCTTTAAACAATTTATTAATTCCATTGAGCTCAACCAGATCTCCAAGAGGAGTAGATGTTGCATGAGGATTAATATAATCAATATCATCTGTGTTGATTCCTGCTTCATGAAGTGCTAATTGCATAGCTTTGATTGCGCCTACTCCGTCCGGATGAGGTGCCGTCATATGATAAGCATCCGCTGTCATAGCTGCTCCTACCAATTCCGCATATATTTTTGCTCCCCTTGCTTTAGCGTGTTCATACTCTTCAAGAATCAATGTTCCCGAACCTTCACCCATTACAAAACCGTCTCTCTCTGCATCGTAAGGACGACTGGCTGTCGCGAAATCATCATTTCTTGTAGACATGGCTTTCATAATAGAAAATCCACCGATAGAGGCAGGAGAAATAGCAGCTTCAGAACCACCGCTTACAATGACTTTTGCTTTTCCTAGACGGATATAGTTAAAGGCATCCATCAACGCCGTATTTCCTGTTGCACATGCAGAAACTGTTGTATAATTAATTCCCTGCAAGCCATATTTCATAGAAATCATTCCTGATGCCATATTGGCGATGAATTTTGGCACAAAGAAAGGATTGAATCTTGGCGTTCCGTCACCGGCAGCAAAATTCATGACCTCGCTTTCGAAAGTCCACATTCCACCTTGTCCTGTTCCCCAGATGACACCTACGTCAAATGGATCCATATTTTCCAGTTCAAGTCCGGAATCTTTAAGAGCTTCCGCGGTAGAATACATTGCATATTGTGAAAATAGATCACTTCTTTTGATTTCGTTGTGTGTTAAATGGAGTTTTGGATCAAAATTTTTAACCTCACAAGCAAAATGTACTTTAAATTTTTCCGTATCGAAATGGGTAATCTGATTTGCTCCACTCACTCCGTTGATACTGTTTTGCCAAAATTCTTCGACATTATTTCCCAAAGGCGTCACTGCGCCAAGACCTGTAATGACAACTCTCTTCATACTTAGTTATTGATTTTGAATAAATTCGAGGTTCCTCTTGCGATTAATCGTGTTTTATCTGCATTCCATATTTCGCATTGTGCATTTACGAATTGCTTACCTCTTTTAATGATTTTAGTTTCAGCTACAATATTATCATTTTCTTTTGCAGTTGAAAAATAATCTATGACATTATTTATAGTGGTAATGAAAGAATTTTCATTTAAAGAAAACATGGTGGCGCCAATAATATCATCAACAATAGCAGCGGTAACGCCGCCGTGAAGATTACCTATAGGATTCAGCCACTCCGGTCTTACCGTATATTGAAATTCCAGTTGACCTTCCTCGGCGGAAAGAACAATTGGGTTCAGCCATTTCATAAAAGGAGATGGTGACTGATCGAATTCTTTTCCGATGAATTGCTGTAATTGTGCTAATCTATCCATACTTTCAATTTTATTTCTCTAAAATCATGGTTACTCCCTGTCCACGTGCTGCACAAATGGATATAAAACCTTTTCCACTGCCTTTTTCGTGAAGTAATTTTGCCAGCGTTGCGATAATTCTTCCTCCTGTTGCGGCAAAAGGATGGGCTGCAGCAAGACTTCCTCCTTTTACATTCAGCTTACTTCTATCAATCTTCCCAAGTGCCTTTTCCAATCCGAAATTTTTGGCAAGATCATCGTTTTCCCAGATTTTTATGGTGGCCAAAACCTGTGCAGCAAAAGCTTCATGGATTTCGTAGTAATCAAAATCTGAGAGATTCATCCCTGCTTTTTTCAGCATTCTCTCAGCAGCAAAAACGGGTGCTAAAAGTAAATCCTGTTTATTTTCAACATATTCTATCCCTGCCAACTCTGAAAAGGTGATATAAGCTAAAACAGGAAGATTGTTGGCTTTTGCCCATTCTTCACTGGCCAGTAAAACTGCCGAAGCTCCATCCGTAAATGGTGTCGAATTTCCTGCTGTTAAAGTTCCGTTTTGCTTATCAAAAGCTGGTTTCAATTGTGACAGTTTTTCAATACTGCTGTCACGTCTTAAGTTATTATCTTTATCTAAGCCAAAAGCGGGAGTCATCATATCATCAAAAAATCCTTCATCATAAGCTTTTGCCATATTCTGATGACTTTTTAACGCTAATTGATCCTGTTCCTCTCTTGATATATTGTAATATTTTGCTGTAATTTCTGTGTGTTCACCCATTACCAGACCTGTTTTAGGTTCCTGTCCTTTATAAGGAATGGGCATCCAGTCTTTCAGTTTCGGGCTTAACAGTTGTTTTAATTTCCCGAATGCTGATTTTTCTTTATTCGCTTTTAACAAAGCTTTTCTTAATCGAGGTGAAGATTCAAACGGGATGTTGCTCATTGCTTCCACACCACATGCAATACCGCACTCTATCTGGCCCAGAGCAATTTTATTTCCAATGTAAATGGCAGCTTCAATTCCTGTATCGCACGCCTGCTGAAGATCACATGCAGGAGTTGCAGGATCAAGAGTGGTATTCATTACGGTTTCCCTGATAAGGTTGCTTTCAGAAATATGTTTGATAACAGCACCTCCGGCAACTTCTCCGAGCCTTTTTCCTTTAAGATGATAACGATCTATCAATCCGTTCAGAGAAGCGAGCAGCAGATCCTGGTTTCCCTGTTCTGAATAAGCGGTATTCATTCTGGCGAAAGGAATTCTATTGTATCCTATGATGGCCACTTTTTTTGTTTCCATATTGTATAGTTTATGATGGAAGAATATTGAGTTCATGATCAATCATGTGGGCAATTTTGTCTAAAGCGTGGTTTAGAAAGCTTTGATCACCCATTGTTTTTGAAAGCAGTATTCCGCCTTCAATAAGCATAATAAATAAGGAGGCATATTGCTCAGCATTGATTTTTTTATCAATTTCCCCATTCTGTTGTCCCTCCAGAATAGTGGCTGATATTTTGACCATCCATTGTTCAAAGGATCTTTTAACCTGAGTTTTTAATGCCGGGAAAGAATCATCTGCTTCTGTTGCAGCATTCATTAATGGACATCCGCCGTTGGCGAATACGAACTTCCAGTTTTTTCGGTAAAACGCTACAAAAGCATGAAGCTTATCCACGGATTTAGGATATTCTTCACCAAAAGAACGGCTAAGGGTTCTGCTCAATAGTCCGGCATTGTATTTATAGACTTCAATCGCTACTTCATCTTTGTTTTCAAAATTTCCATAAATACTGCCTTTCGTCAGTCCGGTTACCTGGGTAATGTCGGACAGCGAAGTCGATATATAACCCTTTGTATTAAAAAGAGTTGCTGTTTTCTCGATGATATGCTGTTTTGTTTTTTCTGCCTTCGACATTATTAATGATTGTATATGCAAATATACAAAAATATACCACTCGGTATATTTTATTTAGGATTTTACCAATACAGATATTATGGGCTTTAAATTTTGGCTAAAGCCACTGGAATTGTTTTTAAAATAAAAAACGGGCTAAAGCCCGTTCCTATTGATGTTGAATGAAAGCTTAGTTTAATTTTCCAAAGTAGCATTCAATGTAATTTCAAAGTTGAATGCTGCACTTACCGGACATCCTTCTTCAGCAATTTTAGCAAACTTCTGGAATTCTTCTTCAGAAATTCCCGGAACTTTTGCCGTTAAAGTCAACTCAGATTTTGTAATCTTTCCGATATTTGGGTCAAGAGTGATTACAGAAGTTGTTTTTAACTCTTCAGGGTTGTATCCTGCCTGTGAAAGCTCTGCATCTAGTTTCATCGTGAAACATCCGGCATGAGCTGCTGCCAGTAATTCTTCAGGGTTAGTCCCCACACCATCTGCGAAACGGCTGTTGAAAGAATATTGAGTTTGGTTTAAAGTTGTACTCTGAGTAGTTAAGTGTCCTTTTCCTTCTTTGATGGTACCGTTCCAAACGGCTGTTGCGTTACGTCTCATAATGTTTGTTTTTGTATTTAATGTTGTTTGATTTTGATGATACAAAGATATATCTGTGGAATGGCATATTCAATAGATAAAAAGACTTAAATATTGTACTTTTTTCCTGAGGAGTAATTTTTCTTAAAATTAGCCGGTGTATTTCCTGTTTTGTTGGTGAAAAGCCGGTTGAAATAGGCGGGATCTTCATAGCCCAGATCATAAGCAATTTCTTTTACAGGCTTATCCGTATAAAATAGTAACCTTTTTGCTTCTAATAAAATTCTGTTGATGATAAACTGATTGGGAGAATCCAGATTTAAATTTTTAAACTTATGCGTTAAGGTTTTCGGGGCAATGTGAAGCAGATCTGCATAATCTGCAACATTATGTTTTTCTCTGAAATGAATTTCCAGATGTCTGCTGAAATCTCTGAAAATATCCAGCTCATTACCTGGTATTCTGAGAGTTTCATTATCTAAATTCTGTTTTTTCCATTTTCGGGTGGCCCGGATGATGATCTGTTTTACATACGTTCTGATCATTTCTTCGGCAGAGGAATCTTTCCATTCAAGTTCATCTTTAATATTCTGAAAAAGATCTTTTATAAGATTTGTTTCGGAAGGATCTAGTTCTACAAAGGGAATTTCAAATACATTATGAAAAAGAAGACCATCACAGGCTACTTCCTTATCATGAATCTGAATGCAGTAAAAATCACGGTTGTAAAAAAGAAGAATAGATTCATCTTTACCTTTTTGTATGCTTAGATGCTGGTTAGTCAGGAAAAAGAGTGAAGGTTTCTTTGTTTTATAATGATTAAAGTCTACCGTAAGTTCGTATCCTGAAGGAATGAAAAATACTTTGATATCAGTTCTGAAATGGTTCCCGTTAAAATTCTCCAGATTTTCTCCTGAAAATATTTCCAGTCCGAGTCTTTTATAGTGATCTTCAAAAATAAGCTGTTGGGGCATACTTTAACTTTAGTTTAAAGATACAAAAAAGCATGATTTGAACTGTATTAAATTATTGAAACCCAAATTTCTGATGTCTGACATATAAAATTTGGAATAAAATAAATCGGAAATATGTTTTTACATTGATATTATTTTATCATTTTTACAAAGATTTGTACTGCGACCTATATTATTAACCCTTTTTTCATAACTCCCTGTATGAGCGAATTAGAAAATATTCTGAGAGAAATAACTCCACTATCTCCTGAGGATAGTTTTCTCGTGTTTGACAGGATTAAAGCATCATTCGACTTTCCGTATCACTATCATCCGGAAATTGAAATCAACTTCATCTACAAAGGGAAAGGTTACCGCAGAATGGTAGGAGATCACACCGGAGAAATCGGGAATATAGAACTGGTATTGGTAGGCCCAAATTTACCACATTGTTGGGCGAATTACAGATGCAAAAACAGGAAAACCCACGAAATTACGATACAATTTAATCAGGATTTCTTTCAGCAGTCGCTCATGGAGAAAAATATTCTGAAGCCCATCAACAATCTGATGAAAGATTCTATCAGAGGGATTCTTTTTTCTTCTGAAACCGCTGAAAAACTAAAAGATTCGTTTCTCAACCTGTCAAAGATGAACAGTTTTGAATCTTTCATAGAAATTATGAAGATTCTGAATGAACTGGCAGTGGCAGAAAACAAAACACTTTTGTCATCATATAGTATTGAGCTTGAAACCTTTGCTGATAATGATAAAATGAAGATTATCCACGACTTTGTTCATAAAAATTTTGAAAATAAGATTACGCTGGATAAAGTGGCTTCTATGGTGAATATGAGTAATGTAACATTCAACAGATTCATTAAAAAAAGAACAGGAAAAACTTTCATTAATTATCTTAATGAGATAAGAATCAGCTATGCTGCACGCTGGCTGATGGAAAAAAACCTTACTGTTTTTGAAATTGCTTTTGAAGCAGGCTTTAACAATATTGCCAACTTTAATAAGGTATTTAAATCAATCAAAAAGACAACTCCAACTGAATTTAAGGAGCAATTTAAAGGAGTGAAAAAAATTGAATAATGTACTTTTGAAATTCACTTTTTTTGTATAGTCAGCTCAAAATAAAATAAAAATCCGGGTATTCATATCTGGGTTTATTATTGTTAAAAACGATGATAAATCCTCTTTTTTTGATTGATTTTAAAATGGTGTATTTTATTGATATGTAATGGTTTAATTGGTTTTAAATAAAATTGCTGAAAAAATAATATCGTTTTATGATAAAATAGTATTATATCAGACTGGCTACAAAATTTAGATTTGTGAATGTGAATTAAATCTTAACAAAACTTTAAATAATTTAATACATAAACGGCAAATTTTTGCTGAAAAAACAATAATTTTTTTTGTATTGAAAATTAAAGTAATGTCACTGATTCTCAATTAAATCTAACGAATCTAAACCTTATGAGAAAAGCAGTTATACCTGTTCTGTTCGTTTTTTCACTTTCTGCAAATGCACAGGAGAAAAAATCGGCCGACACTACGAAGACAAACAGTATTGAGGAGGTCGTAGTCACCTCTTTGGGGATAAAAAGGCAGGCCCGCTCTTTGACGTATTCCAGTCAGCAGATTGGTGGGGATGAGCTTACAGAAGTGAAAACTCCCAATCTATTAAATTCGATCAATGGAAAAGTTTCTAACGTACAGATCAACAGAACCAATGGTGTAGGTAGCTCCGTAAGGGTGATCATGAGAGGAAATAAGTCTGTATCAAACAGCCAGCCATTGTATGTAGTGGATGGAATTCCTATCATCAATGGAACAGGAAAATCTACAGATATAAGTCAATATGCTAATATGCCGGATCCTGGTGATGTATTGAGTTCTATCAATCCGGATGATATTGAAAGTATTAACTTCCTTAAAGGAGCGTCCGCATCCGCATTATACGGTTCCGCAGGTGGAAACGGAGCTATCCTGATTACTACAAGAAAAGGGAAAATAGGGAAGAGCTCTATCTCTTACAGCACAAGCTTAACGGCAGAAAGAGCTTATAGTCTGCCAAAACTGCAACACAGTTATTTATCTTATGACCCATCAGATCCTACTCAATCTCCAGGAAATAATATTGAGAGCTGGGGGGCAAAAGGTGCTTCAAAAGACTATCTTAAAGATTTTCTTCAAACCGGAACAACATGGGTAAACAGTCTTTCTTTCCAATCTGGAAACGAAAAATCAACCAACTATTTTTCCATTGGAAATACTACCAATAAAGGGGTGATCCCAATGTCTTATTTTGATCAGTATAATGTCTCTTTTAGAAACTCAAGTAAGTTTCTGGATGATAAACTGACATTGGATGCTAACTTCATTGGCTCCCTGCAGGACAGTAAAAACAGACAAACACCAGGAGCTTCTTTTTCTCCTTTGACAAGTTTATACTGGTTGCCAAGAGGAGTAGATTTTGATCAATATGGACCTGACAATTATTCTTTCATAGATAAAAAAAGACTTTTACCTGCACAAAATTGGTGGGAGGTAAAGCCGGACGGAAGTTTCAAAGGAAATCCGGAAACTCAAAACCCATATTGGATTTTAAACAGAAACCCGGTTACTGTTAAAAATAAAAATGCATACAGCGCCGTTTCATTATCTTATCAGATCAATCCATGGTTGACTGCACGGGTAAGAGGAAACTATAGCTGGAATAGTTCAGACAGCCAGCGTGATATTTCTGCTTACTCAGCGCCTTCTTTATTGGCTGTGCAACAAGGAATTAATGGAAGAATGCTTAAAAATGTCTATGAAAATTCATCTACCTATGGTGACGTTTTGTTGATTGGTAGTCCAAAATTAAGCGAATCAATTTCTTTAGACTTTACTGTTGGAGGAAGTGTGAATACGACGAGCAATAAAGTAACGCAAATTGATAATGCTTATCTGTCCATTCCTAATTTGTTTGCAATAAACAACCTGCAATGGAATGTAGACCGAAGCCCGGGAGATGGATATCATAATAACTACTGGAATTTGAAAAAACAGGTGCGATCGGTTTTTGCAAGTGCTTCAGTAGGATATAAGAATATGTTTTATGTAGATATGACCTTTAGAAATGACTGGGATTCTACTTTAGCATTAACAGGAAGAAGCGGATTTGATTATGAGTCTGTAGGAGCTAATGCAATCTTATCATCTATCTTTAAACTTCCGGAAGTGATCAATTTCTGGAAAGTAAGAGGGTCTTATGCAACTGTTGGTTTAGGATTGCCAGCCAATATTTCTAATGCGATGGTAGCCTATTATAATGCATATTCTTATGGAGTAGATGCGGGAAGTATTGTATATCCAAAAAGTTCATTCGTAACCAGCCGACCAGATCTTATTCCACGCCCGGAACTTAATAAAACTTTTGAGGCAGGAACTGAGCTGAGAATGTTTAGCAACAGATTAAATTTTGATCTTACCTATTATAACTCTAATGCCAGCAATCAATTGCTGGAGACTACTATAGGCTCTAACTTTGGAGGGATTCCATCAGGGTCATATTATATTAATGCAGGTAAAATACGCAATACAGGTTTTGAAGCCTCTTTGTCATACAAAGTTTTTGGTACAGAAAAGTTTGGTTGGACAACTACAGTGAATGCCTCAGCGAACAAAAATACAATTGTTGAATTATTTCCATCAGGTTTATCTATACCCGAAAGCCAGCTTTTCTCATTAACTGGAGGAGGAGATTTTACAAAACTGAGACTGGGAGGGTCTTTTGGAGACCTTTATGGGGTTAAATTCAAAAGAGATGATCAGGGACGTATTTTAGTAGATGAAAATGGAGTTCCATTAGCTACTACAGGTGATCCTCAATATTTGGGTAATCCAAACCCTAAGTTTATTCTAGGTTTTAATAACTCTTTTAATATTGGTAAACTGGGAATATCTTTCCTTATTGATGGTAAATTCGGAGGTAAAGTATTGTCTCTTACAGAAAAAGCAAATGATTTATATGGAGTAAGCCAGGCGACTGCTGATGCAAGAGATGCTGGTGGAGTATCTATTCCAAATGCGGTATATGCCCCAGGAACACCTTTAGCAGGGCAGGCTTATAACGGAGTTACTGATTCAAAAGCATATTATAAAAGAACAGGTGGTGCCGGTGGTATGGGAACAGGAATTGACGAAGCCTATATGTACAGTGCAACAACTGTACGTTTACGTCAGGCATCTATTTCATATAGCTTTGATATCCAATCGAAATATATGAGAAATGCGACAGTGAGTTTAGTAGGAACCAATTTATTCTTCTTTTACAAAAAAGCACCGTTTGATCCGGAGCAGGTATCAGGAAATACACCTGGTGGGGTAGGAGTTGATTCATTTGGACTTCCGGTTACCCGATCAATAGGACTATCATTAAAGGCTAACTTCTAATTTAACGAAAATGAAATTCAATAATATTAAAACACTGGTATTGGGTGCAGCAGTCTTAATGGCTGCTTCCGGATGCAGTGATCTAGATCAGTATAACCAGGAAAAGCTGGGGAATCCTGAAAACATGTACGCAGATTATAACGCGGTTGTTAATCCTTTAAAATCTCTTCAAAGAGGTCTTCAGTCAGATTATCAGCTGTATCCCAATCTAAGTGCAGATATGTTTAGTGGTATGTTCAGTACAGCAACCCCGTTTAATGGCGGCAAGAACAATATGACCTATTTTATGATGGATGGATGGAATAACAGGATTATTGCCAGACAACAGGATATTTTCAACTATTCTATCATCATCGATAATGCTGCTAAAAATTTCTATCCTGGAATAGACTTTACAGGGACATTTGCTGTTAAAAAGATTTTAAAGGTAATCACTGCAGCAAGAGTATCAGATAATCACGGTCCGGTAGTATACAGTAAATATGAAACACCCAATGCAAATGGGGTAACTGATTTTGATTCTCAGCAGCAAGCCTATCAAAATTTTATCAATGATCTTACTGTAGCTATTACGGACTTACAAAAAGTTCAGAATATGCCTGCTACAGGAAATGAAGGTGACAAAGCTGCATTAAAAAGAGCTGACCTTGTGTACGGCGGAAATATGGCTCAGTGGGCAAAACTTGCCAACTCACTAAAACTGAGATTAGCGATGAGAATGAGTTATGCTGATCCGGCGAAATCTAAACAATATGCTGAAGAGGCATTAGCTTCATCTGCAGGATTGATCACTGACAATGCAGATAACGCTTTAATAAGTGTAGGACAATCAGAATTGAGTTTTATCATTTATTCTTGGGGAGACTGTTTGATCGGGGCACCTTTGATGGCTTATATGAACGGATATAATGACCCAAGACTTCCGGCATATGCAATTCCTGCATCTGATCCAAGCTTGCAGGGAAAATACATAGGAATACGTCAGGGAATTGATTTATTAAATGGTAAATCAACATATGGAGGATTTTCACAACCACAGGCAAAATCTGCCAACGGAGATTACTTTTCCGGTACTGATGGTAAAATGAAATTATTCACTGCTGCAGAAACATGGTTCCTGAAAGCTGAAGCTGCTTTGAGAGGATATGCAGGGGCTGGAGATATTCAAACTAACTATACAACAGGAGTTCAGCAGTCTTTTGGAGAATGGGGGAAAAGTGCGAATGTTGCTGCTTATCTTGCCGATAATACTTCTACTGAAGCGCCTTATCTTGATCCGAAAAATGCAGACAATAACGTACTTGCTGGAAACCCTCAGTTAAGTACCATTACGATCGCATGGAATAACGGAGATACCAACGAAAGAAAGTTAGAAAGAATTATTACCCAGAAATGGCTTTCTCTTTATCCGAACGGACCGGAAGCATGGGCTGAGCAGAGAAGAACAGGATATCCGGTTCTTTTCAAAGTAAGAAAAAATGACAGTGGCGGAGCCATCAGTACAGAAGCAATGATCAGAAGAATTCCTTTCACTATTGATACCAAAACTTCACTTTATAATTACCAGCAGGCGGCACAAATGCTTAACGGACCTGATACCGGAGGCACTAAGCTATGGTGGGATAAGAAATAAAAAAATATTCAGAATCACTCATCAGTAAAGAGACATCTCAAGATCAGATTTTATTTGATACATTCATTGAGGCGGGAGAATAAAGTAGAATCTCCAAAAAATTTATAGTTTCGTTTTTTTTAGCCTGAATGAATCCTTGAGATGTTCTCTTTTATTTAGAATCTTATTTTCAAATATGGGAAAAAACAACTCCGGAACCCGTCGGATCCAGCCAATTCTTTGGATTTCAACATTATATTTTGCAATGGGTGTTCCCTTTGTAACCATTAATGCGGTTTCAGGAATCATGTATAAAGATATGGGCGTTTCAGATTCACAGATTACATTCTGGACAGCCCTTATCCTGTTCTCCTGGACATTAAAACCACTTTGGAGTCCATTCCTGGAGATCTATAAAACAAAAAAATTCTTTGTTGTTTCTACTCAGTTTGCCATAGGAATTCTGTTTGCATTAGTAGCTTTAAGTCTGCCAATGCATGATTTTTTCAAATACAGTATTGCACTTTTTGCAGTAATAGCATTTTGCGGAGCTACCCATGATGTGGTAGCAGACGGAACGTATATTGGTTTTCTTACCAATAAAGAGCAGGCCAAATATATCGGCTGGCAGGGTGCTTTTTACAATCTGGCGAAGATTATCAGCAGCGGAGCGCTCGTTTATTTTGCAGGTGTTTTAGAAAAAACAAAAGGAGTTACCAATGCCTGGATGATTATTATGGTGATCTATGCACTATTGTTTTTTGTATTGGCTATTTATCATTATTTCATTCTTCCAAAAGAGAATAAAGAAAAACCTAAAGATGAGAAAACTGCCGGAAATGTTCGTAAAGAACTATTGGAAGTTATCACCTCTTTCTTTACCAAAAAGAAGATTTTATGGTGTATCCTTTTCATTATTCTGTATCGTTTTGCAGAAGGATTTGCGATCAAAATTGCTCCTTTATTTTTTAAAGCTCCAAGAACTTCAGGAGGATTGGGACTTTCCACGTCTGACATCGGACTTGTCTATGGAACTTACGGTTCTGGTGCATTCATTTTAGGTTCTGTACTGGCAGGATATTTTATCTCAGCCCGCGGACTTAAGAGATCTTTGATATGGCTGTGTTCTGCATTCAATATTCCATTTGTGGTATATGCACTACTCGCTTATTATCAGCCATCAGATCTTTTGCCTGTTGGAATTGCAGTGGTAGTGGAGTATTTCGGATATGGATTTGGTTTTGTAGGGTTGATGCTCTACATGATGCAGCAGATTGCTCCCGGAAAACACAAAACCGCTCACTACGCATTTGCAACAGGAATTATGAACCTAGGGGTGATGATTCCGGGAATGTTCAGCGGAATGATCAGTGACTGGATTGGATACAAAATGTTCTTTATCTGGGTGTTGATTGCTACCATTCCTGCATTTTTAGTCACTCTATTCGTTCCTTTCCCTCATCCTGAAAATCAGAAAGAACAACAAATCAATTCATAATAATTAAAAATAAAAAGTAAAAAATACTTTATGACAGCTCAATCAGTAATGATCCCCTGGCAGGATCGCCCGGAAGATTGCAATGATATCATGTGGAGGTTTTCCGAAAACCCGATCATTAACAGATATGCGATACCAACATCCAACAGTATATTCAACAGTGCAGTAATTCCTTTTGAGGATGGGTTTGCCGGAGTGTTCCGCTGTGATAATAAAGCAGTACAGATGAATATTTTTGCTGGTTTCAGTAAAGACGGAATCAATTGGGATATCAACCATGATCCTATTGAAATGAAGGCAGGAAATACAGACATGATTGAATCCGATTACAAATACGATCCCCGCGTAACATTCATAGAAGACCGTTACTGGATCACATGGTGCAACGGATATAATGGTCCTACCATCGGAATTGGGTATACATTTGATTTTAAAGAATTTTTTCAGTGCGAAAATGCCTTTCTTCCCTTCAACAGAAACGGAGTTTTGTTCCCTGAGAAAATCAATGGTAAATATGCCATGTTGAGCCGTCCGAGTGATAACGGGCATACTCCTTTCGGAGACATTTATATCAGCTATAGCCCTGATATGAAGTACTGGGGAGAACACCGTTGCGTGATGAAAGTAACTCCTTTTGAGGACAGTGCATGGCAGTGTACAAAGATCGGAGGAGGGCCGGTTCCGATCAAAACAGAAGAAGGATGGCTGCTTTTCTATCATGGAGTGATCAATACCTGCAGAGGATTCAGATATTCAATGGGAGCAGCTTTGCTTGATCTTGAAGATCCTACAAAAGTATTGTACAGAACGAAACCTTATCTGTTGGCGCCGGCAGAATTGTATGAACTGACAGGAGATGTACCGAATGTGGTTTTCCCTTGTGCAGCATTGACTGAAGGAGACAAAGTAACAGTATATTACGGTGCTGCTGATACTGTAGTTGCTATTGCCTTTGGATATATCTCAGAAATTATTGATTTTATGAAAAAGAATTCAATTTAATACAGTAATATAAAGTTTAGGAAAATAGGTTAATCATCTTAATTTTCCCTTTTACTGGGAATTTTATAATGGTTTTCCTATTTTTAAACCAACTTTTAAACAAAAAAATCTCCGATACCTCTCTTATCATGAAAAAAGAACTGCTAATCTGCTTTTTTACCACTCTGATGTCTGTAGCCAGTGCCCAGCAAAATAAAAACGATGTTTTATCCTGGGTTGACCCTTTCATAGGGACAGGAGGCCATGGGCATACATTTCCGGGGGCAACTACGCCATTCGGAATGATACAGCTGAGTCCGGATCAGAATACGAAAAGCGGCGACTGGGACTGGTGTTCCGGATACCACTACAGCAGTAAAACGATCATGGGATTCAGCCATAACCATTTGAGTGGAACAGGATGGGCAGACCTGGGAGATATTCTGGTAATGCCAACGGTGGGACAGGTGAAAATGGTTCCGGGATCTGAAGAAAAGCCAGAGACAGGTTACCGTTCAAAATTTACACACGATAAAGAAGTGGCATCTCCGGGATATTATTCCGTAATGCTGGACAGCTATGGAATCAAAGCAGAGCTTACTGCTTCACCAAGAGTCGGATTCCACAAATATACTTTTCCAAAGAGTAGTGAAGCCAATATCATTATTGATCCTACCAATAAAATCTTCGGAAATATCTACCATACTTTAGTGAGTGTGGAAGGCAATAATAAAATCAAAGGGTACTGCTACAGCAATGGCTGGGGAGGTAAACGGTTTGCTTACTTCGTGATGGAGTTTTCCAAACCGTTTAAGTCTTACGGCGTGTATGCTGACGGAAAAATCAAAAATGATGAAAAAATTGCCCTCGCTAAAGACGCTAAAGCATTCGTAAGATTCTCAACAGAAGACCAGGAAAGCATTGAAGTAAAAGTATCTTTATCTCCGGTGAGTACAGAAAACGCACAGGAAAATTTCGATACCGAAGCAAAAAATATTGACTTTGCAAAAGCAAAAGAAACGGCCCAAAAAACCTGGGGAGAACTTATCGGAAGATTCCAGGTAACAGGAGGTACAGACAGCCAGAGAAAAATTTTCTACACAGGCGTTTACCATACATTCATTGCACCCAACCTTTATATGGATGTGAATGGAGATTATGTTGCCGCTCAGGAAAACATGAATACCAAATGGTTCACGAACTACAGTACTTATTCGTATTGGGATGGATTCAGAGCAACGCACCCGCTTTTGACCATTATGGATCAGAAACATACAAAAGAATTTGCCAACTCTCTGATCAGCAGATATACAGATCGTAAAGATCACATGCCGATCTGGGAGCTTTGTGGATATGATAATTTCTGTATGCTGGGCTATCACAGTGCTTCGGTAATCTGGGATGCTATTTCAAAAGGAGTTCCAGGTATTGATGCCGAGAAAGCATTTGCTGCCATGAAAGATGCTTCTTTAACAGATAAAATGAGCAGCAGCGACGGTGGCGGTGGTCTTAATGATTATATCAAACTAGGCTACACCCCATCAGAAAACGGAGCTTCTGTTTCGGCAACACTGGAATATTCATATGATGACTGGTGTATTCAACAGCTTGCTGAAAAATTAGGTAAAAAAGAAGAATCGGAAGTATATAAAAAACGTTCTATGAACTTCCTGAATACCTTCAATAAAGAAAATAATCACTTCTGGCCAAGACAAAAAGACGGGAAATTCTTAGCAGATTTCAAGCTTAACGATTGGAAAAAACTCCAGCCACACTGGGTTTCCGGAAATATCTGGGCCTATGATTTCTTTGTTCCGCATCAGATTGATGAAATGATGAATCTGTATGGAGGAAAAAAAGGATTTGAAGAAAAACTGGATAAAACCTTTACAGAAGCGCTTCATATGGAAGGAGAACAACATGTTGATATCTCTGGATTTATTGGATCTTTGGGATTTGGTGATGAGCCGGGACACCATGTTCCATATCTGTACAACTATGCAGGAAGTCCTTATAAGACTCAGAAAATGGTAAAATATATCCGCGACAATATGTACGCCGCTAAACCTGATGGAATCGTTAACAATGAAGACTGCGGTCAAATGTCAGCATGGTATATCTTCTCATCATTAGGATTCTATCCTGTGACACCGGGAAAACCTGTTTATGCTATCGGAGCACCACAATTCCCGAAAGCTTCTTTAAAGCTGGAGAACGGGAAAATTTTCACCGTGATTGCAGACAAAATATCTGACAAGAATATCTATGTACAGAAAATGTTCCTGAACGGAAAAGAATACAAAAGCTGGGAACTGAATCACAGCGATATCATGAACGGTGGTGAATTGAGATTCGTAATGGGGAGCAAACCTGTAAAATAAGACTCATAAAAATAAACGAAACAAAGTATCAATGGAAAGGAGAAATTTTATTAAAACAAGTGCACTGGCAGGAGCCGGATTGCTGTTTACTCAGAATGTTTTTGCTAAAAATTTAGTACTGGACGATTTTCCTGTTGTCCGTGTTCCTAAAGAGAAAAGACATTTTACCAGCGAATCCGTAGAAAATGCTATCGCTGCTTTTAAAAAGAAAGTTAAAAACAAAGAACTCAGCTGGCTCTTTGAAAACAGCTTTCCGAATACATTAGATACTACTGTTTTCTATAGTGAAGCCAACGGAACACCTGATACTTACGTAATCACAGGAGATATTGATGCGATGTGGCTTCGTGACAGTTCTGCACAGGTTTTTCCTTATCTGCAGTTCTCTAAAAAAGATGAAAAGCTTCACAAACTGATCTCAGGAGTAATCCACAAACAGACTACTTTCATCTTGAAAGATCCTTATGCAAACGCTTTCTATAACGATGACCAGAAGATCAGTAAATGGAAAGAATATGACCATACCGATATGAAACCGGGAACTCATGAAAGAAAATGGGAAATCGACTCTCTGTGTTATCCTATCCGTCTGGCCTACCACTTCTGGAAAACAACAGGAGACACAAAACCTTTCGATGCCAACTGGCTGAAAGGAATTAAACTTACTCTGCAGACTTTCACAGAACAGCAGAGAAAAAATGATCTGGGACCTTACAAATTTGAACGTACAACAGCGTGGGCAACAGATGGAGTTCCTATGGGAGGATATGGTTATCCGACAAAACCGGTGGGCCTTATCAGCTCTATGTTCCGTCCAAGTGATGATGCTACTATTTATGGATTCCTGATTCCATCTAACTTATTTGCTGTCGTAAGTTTACGTCAGGCAGCGGAAATGGTTTCTCAGATTAAAAACGAAAAAACGTTGGCTCAACAGCTGAACAGCCTTGCTGATGAGGTAGATGCAGCCATCAAAAAATACGGAATTTACAATCATCCTGAATTTGGAAAAATCTATGCTTTTGAAGTAAATGGCTTTGGAAGCTACAACCTGATGGATGATGCGAACTGTCCAAGTTTGCTGGGACTGCCTTATCTGGATGCGGTGAAAGCTGATGACCCTGTATATTTGAATACAAGAAAATTTGTGTGGTCAGAAAACAATCCGTTCTTCTTCAAAGGTAAACTGGCAGAAGGGATAGGAGGTCCACATATAGGACTTGACATGATCTGGCCAATGAGTATCATCATGAAGGCACTTACTACAAAAGATAAAAGTGAGATCAGATGGTGTATAGATACCTTGCAGAAAACGCACGGAGGAACAGGCTTTATGCATGAATCCTTCCATAAAGACGATGCCAAAAAATTCACCAGAGAATGGTTTGCATGGGCGAATACGTTATTCGGTGAATTGTTATGGAAAACCTTTAACGAAAACCCTGAGCTACTGACATAGCCCTCCCTTTTATATGGCTTATTTATCTAAGGTACTTTCCTGAAAAGAAGGTATCAGGGGAAAGCTATATAAAATTCAGACACCAAAGCACCTTAAAAAAATTATACAATGAAAAAAAAATCCATCCTTACCGCACTGATGGCAGTGATGCTTCAGTCAGGTTCTCTGATTAACGCACAGCAGCTTAATCCTACAGGGATTTGCTATGTGGAAGTGAATAACAACAACCTGCTGAATGCAGGAGCGTACAAACTGCAGACATCGAACAGCTACCTGTTCAATGTGGTGAATATTTTTGCGGCTAATATTAATTATGATACCAGCCGTGGAAGAGCTTATCTGTATTCCAATAATAATGTTACGAAAGTGCTTACCAATGCGGATACTTACATAAAGCCCCTTCAGCAGAAAGGAATGAAAGTAGTCCTGACTATTTTAGGAAACCACCAGGGAGCAGGAATCTGTAATTTTCCTACCCGTGAAGCAGCAAAAGATTTTGCACTACAGCTTGCCAATACAGTGAACACCTACGGTCTTGATGGAATTGATTTTGATGACGAATATTCAGAATACGGAAATAACGGAACAGGACAGCCTAATGACAGCTCTTTTGTAATGCTTGTTCAGGAGCTTAGAGCATTATTGCCGAATAAGATTATTTCATTCTATTATTATGGCCCTGCCGCTTCAAGACTTTCCTGGAACGGGACCAGAGTAGGAGACAACGTCAATTACAGCTGGAATGCGATGTACGGAACATTCTCTGCACCCAATGTACCTCCTCTTACCAAAGCACAAATCTCTCCGGCAGCTGTATGGATGGGAAACACTTCCAATTCTACAACAACCAGCCTGGCTACCCAAACTAAAAATGGAGGTTATGGAGTATTTATGTGGTATGATCTTCACGGAACCAATGAAACATCACAACTTTCAGCAGGAACTCAAACATTATACGGAGAACCGACCGTTTTAAGCGGTACTTTACAGTCATGGACACAAGGTACGAACTGTGATGCGCCTATCGGCCTGTACACAAGCAATCTTACCGGAACAAGCGCAAAACTGAACTGGTCAGCCGTAGGAACCAATACCTATGATATTGATTATAAGCCGGCTTCTTCAACAACATGGACGAACGCCGTATCTGCAACGAGCGCTACTTCTGTAAATGTTTCAGGCTTAACAGCCAATACTGAATATGATTGGAGAATCAGAACCAACTGCAGCGTGAAAAGTGCTTACATGTTTGCACCAAGATTTACCAGTACCTCAGGAACAACCCCTACAGGTTCTTATGCATTATCTCTGGATGGAAGCACTGAATCAGGGGCTGCCGGAAGCATGAACTTGAGCGGTTCTGCATTATCTTTTGAAGGCTGGATCAAACCTTCGTCCTTCAAGTCTGCTTCTCCTTATATTTCTTCTATCATGGGAACAGAAGTAAGCGACAGTAATTCTGCATTCTTACGATTAGGAGATGCCAGCCTGGCCAATAATAAGCTTCAGTTTGTAGTAAGTATTAATAATGTTCAGCAAAAACTGGCTTCCGCAACTGCTTTGAATGCCAATACCTGGTATCATGTTGCAGCAACATATGACGGTGCCAATATGAAAATTTATATCAACGGTGTTCTGGATGCAACTAAAGCACAAACCGGAAGTGTAAATTCATCCGGAGCGTTCAACGTAGGCTATCTATACAATACTTCCCGAAATTTCAATGGCAAAATAGACGAAGTAAGAGTTTGGAAACGTGCATTGAGCCAGACGGAAATCAGTCAGAATATGTGTAATGTATCGGTTCCGGCAACATCATTGGCTGCCTATTGGAAATTTAACGAAGGAAGTGGTTCTACTGTTCAGGATACATCAGGAAACGGAGTGACTTTAACCTTAACAGGTGTTGATGCTTCCAATTGGGGAACAGATCTGCCATGTGCAACAGGAAGTTCATTATTGGCAAGAAATGCTTCAAGCCAAAAGGCAATAAGTGCAGGACAGACCAATATTAAAAATCAAATCAAATTGTATCCGAATCCGGTAAGTAAATCTTCATCACTTACAGTTTCTGTTCCGGATGAATACAGCAAAGGGAAATTAACGGTTTATGATTTTAATGGAAGAATCGTAGACACAAAATCACTTAATTCCGGAGATAATCAAATTGAATTGACAAGACTTTCAGCAGGAAGCTATATTGTTCAGTTTGAATCTCATGACGGAAGTTTAAAACAATCCGAAAAACTAATTGTAAAATAACAAAACCAGTCATTGGGCTTCGGCCCAATGATTTTTTCTACTACAAAATTGATATACTATGAGAAAAAAATCCTTTTTTATTCCCTTAATGACACTTATGCTCCAGACTGCTCCTCTGCTCAAAGCACAGCAGCTTGATCCTTTAGGAGTCTGCTATGTGGAAGTGAACAACAATAATATGCTGAATGCAGGTTCTTATACTTTGCAGAATACCAACAGACAACTTTTTGACGTTGCGATTATTTTTGCAGCCAATATCAACTATGATGTTTCTAAAAACCGTGCTTATATCTCAAATAATAACAATGTCACTAAAGTTCTGAATGATGTCAATACCTATGTGAAACCTTTACAGCAAAAAGGAATAAAAGTACTTCTGGATCTTTTAGGAAACCATCAGGGAGCGGGGATTTCTAACTTCCCTAATCGTGAGGCGGCAAAAGATTTCGCTTTACAGGTAGCTCACACTGTTTACACTTACGGACTGGATGGAGTAGACCTTGATGATGAATATGCAGGCTACGGAAATAACGGAACAGGACAGCCAAATAACAGTTCTTTTGTAATGCTTTTGCAGGAATTGAAAACAGCAATGCCAGATAAACTGATTACATTCTATTATTATGGACCCGCTACCACAAGACAAACTTACAACGGAGATCTGGCCGGAAATTATATCGATTACACCTGGAATGCAATGTACAGTACATACAATGCACCTGTAGTTCCTCCTCTTAATAAATCCAAAATCTCAGCTGCTGCTACATGGATTCAAAATTCGAATCCAAGCTCAACTTCTGCAACCACATTAGCAAACTTAGCGACCAATACAAAGAATGACCAATACGGCGTTTTCATGTGGTATGACCTGGCAGGAACAAATGTTGCCAGCTATCTGAGTACAGGTTCCAATATCCTTTACAACGAAAATACGCTCTTAAGCGGTCAGTTATATTCATGGTCTCAGGGGCAAACCTGCGATCCGCCATTGGGACTGGATGTTTCCAATGTAACAGGAACTTCAGCAAAACTGAACTGGACTTCCAATGCAACCCAGTCTTATAATATTGATTACAAACCAGCTAATTCAACGGTATGGACGAACGTTGCCAACAATTATTCAGGAAATAATATTGTCATCAACAACCTTACCTTGAATACCAATTACGATTGGAGAATCCAGTCTAACTGTTCACCGACATTAACAAGTACTTATATTTTTGCACCAAGGTTTAACTCCGGAAGTGGCTGCACTACGCCATCAGGATTAACTTCCGGAAGTTTCCTTGGTAATACTGCCCAACTGTCATGGGATGCAGGAAATGCAACTTCATATACATTACAGTATAAAACTACTGCAGCCACAACATGGTCTGAAATCCCGAATATTACCACGAATTCCTATTCATTACAGAACCTGACACCTAATACAAACTATGTATGGAAAGTGCAGGCAGGGTGTGCTGGAGGAACTACAAGTACCTATTCAGGAGAAGGATCATTCAACAGCGGTTTTGCTCCTGTTACAAGTCCTGGTGCAAGATCTCTTTCTTTCAACGGAAGCACACACTATCTGAATGCAGGCCAATTTAACCTGAGTGGAAATGCGATGACATTTGAAGGATGGGTAAAAGTAAATGCCTTCAAAACAGGATTCCCTTATATTTCATCAGTAATGGGTATTGAAGTGGGAGATAATAACTCGGCTATGCTTAGATTTGGAGACGGAAATCTGGCTAATAATAAACTTCAGTTTATTTTGAGTTTTGGTTCCTCTCAGGTGAAGCTTAACAGTAATACAGCATTTAATACCAATACATGGTACCATATTGCAGCCACTTATGATGGTGCAGCGATGAAAATTTATGTCAATGGAAACCTGGATGCAAGTTCAGCAGTGACGGGTAATTTCAATGCCAACGGTATTCTTTATCTGGGTAGAAATTATGATAATTCCCGTACAATCAACGGATTCCTGGATGAATTCAGAGTTTGGAAAAGAGCCTTGACTCCTCAGGAAATATTAAGTAACAACTGTAATGTTCCAGCCAACTCCACAGGTCTTGAAGCCAACTGGAAAATGGATGAAGGAAGTGGTTTAGGTGCATTAGATGCTACAGCAAATACTCACTTTGCAACCCTGATCAATATGACAGATGCGAACTGGAGAACAGATGTTGCCTGTGCTTCATCTCTTGCCGTGAAAGATATTGAATCTGTAAAAGAGAGCAGCGCTGTCTATCCGAATCCTGTGAAAAGAGGAAATGATATTCATTTCACCATCAGCGATAACTCTGCAAGTGAAGTGGCATTGTATGATGCTTCAGGAAAATTGTTCAAAAAACAGAGTATTAATCAAAATAATAACGCAGTCAATACACAGGATTTAATCAGTGGTACTTATATTTACAAAATTACATCCTCAAACAGTAAAGTACTATCGACTGGTAAAATAATTGTAAAGTAAGATTCAGATAATGAAATAGTTATCAGAATTAATAATATAAAGTCTGAAATACAAAGCAGACAGACAGGTGATGTATTCCTGTTTGTCTGTTTTTTCAGTCAAAGGATGTTTGAATTTAAAATAATAAATAATGCAGAATATAGTAGGAATAGATATCGGAGGATCACATATCACGCTGGCTCAGGTAGATCCGGAAAAACGCGAAATCATTTCATCCACCTATGTAAGAGAACATGTAGATGCTTTTGAAAACAAAGAAGTTATTTTCTCCGCATGGGTTTCGGCAATTCATAAAGTGGCCCATGATCTGGTAAAAGAAGATCTTTTAATTGGGGTTGCAATGCCAGGACCTTTCGATTATGAAAATGGAATATCATTGATGCAGCAGGGGAAATTCATTGATATCTATCAGGTAAATATCAAAGAAGAGCTGGCCAAAAGATTGTCTGTTTCTCAGGCACAGATTCATTTTGTAAATGATGCGGCAGCTTTCATGGAAGGTGAAGTATTCGGTGGATGCGCTCAGGGATTCAACAAAATTTTTGGAGTGACACTCGGGACAGGATTGGGAACAACCTTCTTCAATGGAGAATTTGCTACCGATGAAGACTTATGGGATTCCCCTTTTAAAAACTCTATCAGTGAAGATTATCTGGCAACACGATGGTTTGTGAATCGTTATAAAGAACTCACCGGAGAAGAAATTTCGGGGACTAAAGATTTGTTAGATAAACCAGCAGAAATACAAACCCAAATATTTGATGAATATGCAGATTCTTTCTCTGAATTTATTGTGAAATATGTAGATCATTACAAACCGGAAGTTTTAGTTATAGGGGGTAATATTGCGAAGGCATACCCTTATTTTGAACAAAGATTTATTCAGAATTTAATAAAGAATAATATTAACTTGCAGGTTAAAATTTCCGCTATATTTGAAGATGCAGCCATTCTTGGAGCGGCCAGCTATGCATTAAAAAAGCTTATATAAATTAACAAACGAAACGAGATACAATGAAGTTTATATTTTCTACTTGCTTACTGCTGTTACAGGCGTGGGCCCTGGGTCAGAACCTATCTCCCGTAGATTATGTGAATCCTTTAATGGGAACGCAGTCCAAGCCTTCCTTATCCAACGGAAATACTTATCCGGCAGTCGGACTTCCATGGGGAATGAATATCTGGACGCCGCAGACCGGTAAAATGGGTGATGGATGGGCCTATACCTACGATGCAGATAAAATAAAAGGATTTAAACAAACGCATCAGCCTTCTCCCTGGATGAATGATTACGGCGCATTTGCCATCATGCCGGGAGTAGGAAAAGTGAAATTTAAAGAAGACGAAAGAGCGAGCTGGTTCAGTCACAAAGCTGAGGTTACAACTCCTTATTTCTATAGTGTATACCTTGCGGACATCAATGTAACTACAGAATTTACACCTACAGAAAGAGCTTCCTATTTTAAATTTGATTTTCCCAAGACAGACAGTGCTTACATCGTCGTAGATGCTTTGAACAAAGGTTCTTACATCAAAATTTTACCTAAAGAAAGAAAAATTATTGGGTATACCACAAAATATTCTACCGGGAAATATGATAATTTTAAAAACTATTTCGTCGTTCAGTTTGATAAAGATTTTGAACTGACAAAAACCTGGAAAAATGATAAACTGGTTAATGACCAATTAGAAATTACCAGCGATCATACAGGAGCTGTCGTAGGTTTTAAGCTTAAAAATAAAGAAACGGTTTATGCAAAAATAGCCTCGTCATTCATCAGTTTTGAACAGGCAGAACTGAATCTGAAAAGAGAAATCGGAACCAGAAATTTTGAACAGGTAAAAACCGATGCTAAAAATATCTGGAACAAGACATTAGGCAAAATAGACGTAAAAGGAGGTACAGATCAGCAGATGAGAACCTTTTACTCCTCTTTGTACAGAACTTTATTCTTCCCACAGAGACTATATGAAGTGGATGCTCAGAATAAAATAAAACACTGGAGTCCTTATAACGGTAAAATTGCAGACGGAAAAATGTTTGCAGGAACCGGATTCTGGGATACTTTCCGTGCTTTGTACCCTTTCCTGAACCTTGTTTACCCAAGCATCAATGTAGAAATGCAGGAAGGATTGGCTAATGCTTACAAAGAAGGCGGATTCTTACCGGAATGGAGCAGCCCGGGATATTCTGATATTATGATCGGAAACAATTCTGCATCAGTAGTGGCAGATGCTTATATCAAAGGACTTCGCGGATACGATACGGAAGCTCTTTGGCAGGCGGTAAAACACGGAGCGAATAACGAAGGTCCTATAGAAGCAGTAGGCCGTGCAGGAGTAAAGTATTATAATGAATTGGGTTATGTTCCTTACGATGTGAAAATCAATGAAAATGCGGCAAGAACATTAGAGTATGCTTATGACGATTTTTCAATTTATCAGCTAGGAAAAGCATTGGGGAAACCCGCTTCAGAAATTGATATTTATAAGAAGAGAGCTTATAATTATAAAAATGTCTTTGATAAGGAAACAGGTTTGATGCGTGGTAAAAATAAAGACGGGAACTTCCAGAAACCTTTCAATCCTTTCAAATGGGGAGATGCGTTTACGGAAGGAAACAGCTGGCATTATACATGGTCAGTTTTTCAGGATATTGATGGTCTTGCAGAAATGATGGGTGGAAAAAAGAAATTTGAAGCTAAATTAGATGAGGTTTTCTCATTGCCACCGGTTTTTGATGACAGCTATTATGGAGGTGTTATCCATGAGATCAGAGAAATGCAGATCATGAATATGGGTCAGTATGCCCACGGAAACCAGCCTATTCAGCACATGATTTATCTGTACAATTATGCAGGAGCGCCTTACAAAACACAATATTGGGCAAGACAAGTAATGAATAAACTGTATCATGCAACTCCTGATGGATATTGCGGTGACGAAGATAACGGACAGACTTCTGCATGGTATATTTTCTCAGCCCTTGGGTTTTATCCCGTAACGCCGGCAACAGATCAGTATGTGTTGGGAGCACCATTATTTAAAGAAGCAACTATTTATCTTGAAAATGGTAAGAAAATTGAAATAAAAGCTCCGGAAAATAATTCCGAAAATCTATATGTAAAATCGCTGAATGTAAACCAACAGCCTTATTTCAAAAACTGGTTGAGCCATAAAGAGTTGATGAAAGGAGCTGTGTTAGACTTTAAAATGGATAACAAACCAAATAAAGAAAGAGGTTCACAGGAAAAAGATTTTCCATATTCAATGTCAAAAGAAGAATCAAATAAATAATTTTAATTTAAAAATATAGCTGTATGAGTACAGAAAAAAAAGAACTATTCGATAGAGTAGAGAACATGCTGCAGACACAAGGTTTTACTATTGCAGCTAAAGATGATACAAGACCATGGGGTGGTTTTTTTGTAATTGATGAAACACAGGCGCAGGATTTTGCCAACCAGTATTTTGATGGGATTGATGTAGACAACTTGAGAATAGGAGGGAAGCTAAGCCCAAAAATTCTTATCGTGGCTCCGGAAGCAAGATTAAGCTGGCAGTATCACCACAGAAGAGCCGAAATCTGGCAGGTAGTGGAAGGAACTGTAGGAATCAAAAGAAGTAATACCGATGAAGAAGGAGAATTAGGAGAATATGGACCAAAAGATCAGGTAAAACTTCAGCAGGGGGAAAGACACAGATTAATTGGTCTTACAGGCTGGGGAATTGTAGCCGAAATCTGGCAGCACACCGATGCGTCCAATCCTTCCGATGAAGATGATATCGTAAGAGTACAGGATGACTTTGGAAGATAAATAAAAAGAATCGGCTTCAATATCGAAGCCGATTCTTTTTATTAGTAAGGAATCTTGAGGCTGGAAGAAGGAAGTTCCTGTAGGTTTACGTAACTTTTAGATTTCCTCCGTTACTACTGATGAATTTCAGAGAACATATATCAGTAAGGTATCCCCAATAAGAAATTCACCGACTAATAGTACTCCAGGCTTCATTCTTCCAGCTTCCCGCCTTAAAACGTCACATCCAGTCCTACATAAAAGTTGGCCTTCATAATCGGTGCGTATACCATTCCTCCGTCAAAATAATTTCCGAAAGGATTTTTAAAATCAACAATCGCATTTTTCTGATAATAAGAAGTAAGGTTTTCACCTCCTACATAAGCTCTGATCTTTTTATTGAAGTTTCTTGAGATCTGAGCATTAAGAACCGCATACGATTCCGAATACGTTGGCAACTGAAACTCTGCCGGATTACTTGAAGTATCAGGAAGTCTCTGTTTTCCTACCCAGTTTAAAGTCGTATCAAAGCTCCAGAATCCTCCATTGTTATTTTTATTGGTAGAATAGGCTAAATTCACAAATCCTCTGTGCTTTGCCATAAAAGGAACTTCTCTTCTTCCTCCGATATAATCTGCCTGTACATCATAGTATTTGTAAGCAAGTCTTACATCAAAGTTTTTGAAAGGAGTGAAATCCCACTGAGTCTGGAATGAGTTTGCAAACGATTTTCCTTCCAGATTATAGAATGTCAGCTGCTGAGGAGATTTGTCAAGATCCACCAATACCTGATCCTGGAAATCTGTTCTGAAGAAATCAGCGATGATACTGGATTTTCTACCGAATAATTTGAATTCCTGTTGTAAACTTGCACCGTAGTTCCAGGCAATTTCAGGTTTTAGACCGTAAATATTTCCTCCGTTGGATAAAATGTTAATAGCTCTGTTCGATGCAAAATATTGCTGGCTTTCCGCAAATACATTCGCTGTTCTGAATCCTCTTCCCGCTGAAAGTCTTAAAATAGTCTGAGGTGTGAAATCATACTTGAAATTTAGCCTTGGCGTAAACTGAGTTCCTGCCAGATTATGGAAATCCACTCTGGTTCCCGCTACTAAAGTATATTTTAAACCTGTTAAAGTATATTCCGCAAAGATTCCCGGTACAATTTCATTTCTTTTCAGGTCGTTCAACAAATAAGTTTCCTTATAACCGTCATACAAGAAACTTGCTCCAGCTTTATACTTGTGGTTGGTATTTCCGATAATGCTTTCAAAAATTAAATTGGAATAATACGTGTGCTGCTGCCCTGCATAATTTCTCAGTCCGAAGAAACTATCCTGCTGGTGATACACATACTGGTTCATCCATCCGATACTCTGGTAAGGTTTTCCTTTAAAAACATATCCGGTCTTATTCCAAACCTGAAATCTTGAAATATCAATTCCTACCCCATAAAAAGGCTGTTTGTCCTGAGCCAGTTTTTTATCAAAACCAACTTGTCCTGCCGTTCTTTCATCTCGGATAAAATTAATTCCGAAGTGAGATCCGAATCCAGATTTTTCAAGATCATTATAATTCAACAAATACGCTGCATTGATCTGAGTTCCTTTCGGCCTGTCCAGAAAACCGTCATCATTCATATCCGTATTTCCAAAAGTTCCGTTTCCGTGAAGAAGGAAAGTTTGTGACCATTTGTCGTTGATGGGAGAGACGTTGGTAATATTCACTTCAGCCCTTCCATTGAAATCAGAAAAGAGGTTCAGTGAAGTTTCCGGAGTCTTGGCATTCTTTAAAAGTTCAGTATTGATTTGTCCCGTAATGCTTTCATAACCATTTGTCACAGTACTTCCTCCCTTCGTAAGCTGGATACTTTCGATCCATCTTCCCGGAATGAAATTTAATCCATAGGCAGAAGCCAAACCTCTGATTTCGGGCAATTGTTCTTTTGTTAAGCTGGTATATTTCTGATCCAGACCGAGCATTTTCAGCTGTTTTGTTCCGGTAACGGCATTGCTGAAAGAAACATCAACCGTTGCGTTGGTTTCAAAACTTTCAGACAGATTACAACAAGCTGCTTTTAAAAGTTCTTTTTTATCAATATTAAAAACAAGACCTGCTTCTTTCTTGCTCAATGAAGTTGCAGCTTTAGAACCTGTTACCACTACACCGTCAATGTTTTTTTCATGTTGGGAATGGTCTTCTTTAGCTGGTGAAGTCTCGTGGTCTTTATGATCTCCCTGCTTTGTTTCTTCTTCATAATGTACCTTTGGATTGGCTTCACCAAAAGTAAAATCTCTATCATAGAGGCAACATCCCGGAAGCCCATTGTACGTTGCATCCGAAGTCTTGTATTTTTCATTATCATGACCTGCATCGGCAATCGCTTTTAAGATCTTATCTGCTGAAGTTTTTGACGGGTCAAAATTTAAAATAACGGTTTGCTTTTCTGCATTCCATTCTGCAGCAGTGGCTCCTGCATCTTTAGATGCTTTTTCAATTCTTGCTTTACAAGAAGCACAGTTTCCTCTAACATAGAATTCATTTTCTTTTTTAACAGAAACATTGGCATTTGTATGGTGTTCGTGATGAGTTTCCGCTTGGGATGGCTGCAAATCTCTATTATACAGACAACATCCCGGAAGGCTATTGTAAGCAGCATCTGAAGCTTTGAATTTTTCATTATCATGGCCTGCTTCAGCCACTTTTTGAAGAATGTCATCTGTAGATACCTTGTCCGTTTCTAAAGTTAAGGTTTGAAGATCAACAGAGTAAACTGCTGTTTTAGCTCCTGCTTTTTTGGCAGTACCTTCAATTCTTGTCTTGCACATTTCGCAGTTCCCTTTTACCTTGAACTGATTTTTTGAAAGTGTCTGAGCAGATATAAATTGTGTAAACAGGAATAATGCACCAAGTATCAACCTGGAAATTGGTAATTTCATTTTGTTTAAAAGTTTAAATTAATTAAAAATCAGTTCATTATAGAGTATAATGAACCCATAGTATTTTAATTAACCTATCTTAGGCGGCTGCCAGATTTCCTTTAAACGGTCTGAAAGATAAGGATCTGAATATCGGAACTGGGCATTCTTATTCGCTTTGTAATAAGATAGTTCCAGACGTAGATTTTTTGAGAAAGGAGTTTCAATAAAAGTATAGCAGGCAACACATGATGAGCAGCAGTCATCATTACATGATTTTGTTTTGTCATGTTCGCTGTCTTTTTTTGAAGAATGGTTTTTGCAGCAGTCACTTTTTTTCGAAGATTCTGCTTTACAGCATGTTTCCTGCATTGCCTGTGCATAGAAATTATCCTTGGGAATTAAAAAAACTCCCAGGCAAAATACAATTGCAAGTAGATGAAACAGCTTCATATCTGCAAAAATAAGAAATTTATGGCAAAGGATCACCAACTTTTAGAGAACAGCTGTGCCAAGGTTCTCCGTGTGCCGGGTTTAATTTAGGTTTTTCTCCCATTGCCAGATTCTGTGCAGCAGGTGCTGGAGCAGGAGTTGTTACATTTTGGGCTGGTTGAGGAGCTGGTGCAGGTTTGCTGTTTAATGGCTGCCCTACAGGAATGTCACATCGGTGCCCAGGCTGTCCGTGTGGAGGATTCATCCCCGGAGCAGTTTTTGCCTGCTTCCCGTTATTATCAAGAGTGATTTTTCCCGGTGATACTGCATTCGGATCAATCTGAACAATATTATTTCCGTTTGTATTTATATTTTGTGAAGCTGGAGCAGCTGAAGATTTACTGTTCAGCGGTTGTCCTACCGGAATGTCACATCTATGGCCAGGTTGTCCATGTGGAGGGTTCATTCCTGGAGCGGTAGCCATTGGAGCAGGAGTAGAGGAAGATTGAATACCTGCCTGATCCATCAGTGATGTTTTTGAGGTTGTATTAAGAGCTACGCTGGGTTGTCCGGCGTTGGCTTCTTCTTTTAAATAAGTTGCTTTTTCATCCTTCTTACAAGATGCAGCTAATAGTGATACGGCGATCAAACCTATAAATGTATTCTTCATATCCATGGGTATGAAACAAAATTAGCAAAACATTTTCAATTGTTTTGCTAATTTTATATTTATAATAAGGTTTTTGCCTTAATTTTTTACCAAAAGTCTGAATCCTTCTCCGTGAACGTTGATAATTTCTAATCCTTCGTCGTCTTTTAAGAGCTTACGAAGTTTTGCAATATATACGTCCATACTTCTTGCTGTAAAGTAATTTTCCTTTTTCCAGATTTTTCTTAAAGCAAGATCTCTAGGCATGAAATCGTTTCTGTGGATACAAAGAAGCTTCAGTAATTCATTTTCTTTAGGAGAAAGTTTGTATTCTTTATCACCTACTTTCAACTGTCTCAGCATAGAATCAAAGAAAATGTTACTGATTTTAAACTGCTCCTGTTCCTCATTTTCCAATGTAGAACTTCTCTGCAGAATAGCCTTGATTTTGTATAAAAGAAGCTCAGTATCAAAAGGTTTTGTGATATAATCATCAGCTCCCAGCTGGTATCCTTTCAAAATATCTTCTCTCATATTTCTTGCTGTAAGGAATATGATCGGTGTATTTTTATCAATCTTTTTTACATCTTCAGCTAATGAAAACCCATCTTTTTTAGGCATCATTACGTCAAATATGCAGATGTCGAATTCATTTTCTGTAAATTCTTTAAGTCCCTGCTCCCCATCAGTAGCCAGTGTTACTTCAAAATTATTGATGGTTAAATAATCTTTAAGCACCGCCCCGAAACTCTGATCGTCCTCTACTAATAATATTCTGTTGCTCATAACTTTTAATAATTAATAATTAACATTAAGAATGAACTTCCTCACTCTATCTTCTATATTTTGATATTTGGTTTAAACTTTATAATTGATGAATAATAAATGATCGTTGATATGAAAGAGATTTTTTTATTATTTATCGCTTATCATCTATCATTTTTTTTCTAGCTCATTGGCAGTTTTATCGTGAACGTACTTCCATTTCCTTTATGAGAGTCTACGATAATCTGTCCTTTGTGCAGTTCTACAATTTTCTTCACATAGGAAAGGCCTAATCCCTGTCCTTTTACATTGTGAATATTTCCGGTTTCTTCCCTGAAGAATTTTTCGAAAATTTTGGTTTTATTTTGGGTATCCATTCCCATTCCCTTATCGGAAATCTCAATGATATACCAGTGTCCTTCATTTCTTGTTTCCACATGTATTTCCGGTGCTTCAGGAGAGTATTTATTGGCATTATCCAGTAAGTTGACCAGCATGTTTGAAATGTGGAATTCGTCTATTTTAAAATTATAATGGGTGGCGTTGAATTTCTGGGTAAGCGAACCGTTTCTTTGCTGTACAATCAGATTGAAAGATTCTGTGGTTCTTTTGATCAATTCTCTTACATTGGTTTCTTTTAAAAACAATTCCACTTCATTTCTTTCAAGCTTGGACATGTTAAGCACGTTTTCCACCTGTTTTTTCATCCTTAAATTCTCCTGCTTGATGAGTTCTGAATAATATTTTACCTTATCCGGATTGGTGGCAATTTTATCATTCGCTAAAGAATCCGTTGCTACAGAAATGGTTGCCAGTGGTGTTTTGAACTCATGAGACATATTGTTGATGAAGTCTGTTTTTACTTCAGCAAGTTTTTTCTGTCTCATCATATAATTGATGGAAATAATATAAATTCCAAGAATAGTAAGAAGAGAAAGAAAAGTTCCTAAAAGCATAGGCCAGTTGTTCATCGCCAGTGAGTATTCTTTTTTAGGGAAAACCAATGCGAGGCTGTACAGTGTATTTTTTTTATCTGCAAAAAGTGGAAAACTGTAGATATTACTGTCCTTCTTCTCTTTGTAAGCTTTATTCACAATGCTTGTCAGCTTGTTGTTGCGGTCAAGAACTCCATATCCGAACTTGGCAGATATTCCTCTTATTTTGAGTTCTTTAGCAATCACGGAATCAAGCGTTTTCGGATCCACTCTTTTGGTGATAGGGAGATTATTACCATATACTTTCACAAATTCTTTCATGGAGTAATCTCCGGTTTCAATCTCCTGATTGATATCTGTGGTAAGAAGCTCACGATTAGTGGTATCTCTTTTTATTTTATAGGCTGCCTCGTCTGTATATAATGTTGTCAGCTTGATAGAATCTCCTTTTTGAGAAATCGGCAGCTGTGTTTTTTCAATAATATTTTTGGAGTAAATAATCTGTCTCTGAGTACCGGAGTCTTCAACCTGTTGAATAGTCGTTAAAGACGGCTGTTTGCTGTTCGCAAGAATATTTTTTCTGAAGTCCTTATAATCCTGATTCAGATATTTGTCGGCTTCAATCTCTTCAATACTTTTTGAAGTACTTTCCAAAACTGCATACACTTTATTTGAAAAATCCTGTTCCAGTACACCGTAATAGCCTTTCAACCAATAAAATTGGAGCGTCACAAAGACAATCAGTGAGATCGTCATAAACACTGAAATTATTGGGATGAATTTGTTATTCATTATTTAATTATATATGTTTTGGAAAAATGAATGTTAAAATTAATTGTTTTAAGACTACATAAACAAAAAACGAGCCAAATAATTGTTTTATTTTTCTTAAAAGAGTGTTTTTTAACAATTATTTATGAATTATCTTTTACTTGTCATATGAAAAGTCCCTTTCAATAAATAAAGTGCTAACTTTATTAAAAATAAAAATATATGGAATCTAATATCATTTTCAACAAAGATTTTGATGCAGCCTCTATTTATGTCATGAAAATCTATAAAGCTGATGTTTCAACAGTATGGGATCACTTTACCAAATCCGAATTATTGGATCAATGGTGGGGACCTAAACCCTGGAGATGTGAAACGGTAAAACAGGATTTCAGAGAAGGTGGAATCTGGATGTACTCAATGATAGGACCAAACGGTGAAAAAGGACCTATGTATGCTCAGTCTCAGTATGGCGAAATTACGGAACACAGAAGTGTTGACTGGATGAGTGCTTTCTGTGATGAAAAAGGAAAGATCAACGAAGATTTTCCAAGGTCAAAATGGCTGCTCGGTTTTACCGGAGTGGAAGAGGGAACCAAAGTAACCATCAATATCCATTACCATTCTGAGGAAGTTATGAAAAAAATCTTGGAGATGGGATTTGAAGAAGGTTTTACTATGGGACTCAGTCAACTTGAAGAACTGATTGGATAAAATTTGAAAATGTATAGAATACAGTTATTTATAAAAAAGAGGGTTTTTTCCATGGAAAACCCTCTTTTTATTTATCGGAAGTTATTAACTTCTTGCTTCTTTTTTCCAGCTTTTACAAAAGCTCTTCTTCCTGG
The DNA here is from genome assembly GCF_047444895.1 of Chryseobacterium sp. S90. Taxonomy (NCBI): domain Bacteria; kingdom Pseudomonadati; phylum Bacteroidota; class Flavobacteriia; order Flavobacteriales; family Weeksellaceae; genus Chryseobacterium; species Chryseobacterium sp. S90. The sequence continues at coordinate 248,029 of NZ_JBLGCX010000004.1, forward strand.
AAGTAATGAATAATCGCCTTTTTCATAAGTAAGCTCTGCTCATTGGGCTTTAATTCCGGAAGGTCTTCCAGTTTGTCAAACTGAGGCCATCCGTCTTCATAGTGTGTGAATTTATAATAACCAAAAGGCTCAAGCAATCTGCACACAGCAATATGAATCAGGTTTACCTTGTCTTCTTTAGTATATTTCTGCTGGCCGCTTCCCAGTTCCTGCAACCCGATCAAAAATAAAAGGGTTTCTATGGGCGGGTTCTTCTCAGTCTGGAAATTGTCTTCGAAGAACTGTTCTATTTTTTTCCAATATTCGGACTCGTTGATCATAATTTGATAAATAATAAATGATGATTGATAAATGATAAAGTCATTCCTTTAGCATTTTTCTGTACGAAGAAGTTACTTTCAGTATTTCTTCAGTGTTTGTTTTTATATCTGTTAAAATTGTTTTTTGAACATATTCCAGTTCTTCCAACATTTCAAGCCAAAATAAAGTTTCATCAGTTTCCTCTATCACTATAGATATTTTAGAAAATCTTTCAGCTTTTGATCTTGCTCTACACATGGCTCTATAATTGGCTGCCATGGATGTAGAAGATCTATATATTTGCTTTCTGATAACTGAAAACGCTTCGTTATAGGGCTGTTTAGATAATTCCTTAATAATAGTGACGGCTAGCTGCTTTGTTTTAGAAGCAAAAATTGTGTTATAATCAGGGCTATCCATCATTGATCATTTATGAATTATCATTTATTTTCAACAGAAATGCATATTCTAATGCGTCTTCTTTCAGAGATTCAAATCTTCCGCTTGCTCCTCCGTGTCCGGAACTCATGTCGGTTTTAAAGACTAAAATATTATTATCTGTCTTTAGTTCTCTAAGTTTTGCCGTCCATTTGGCAGGTTCCCAATACTGCACCTGAGAATCGTGGAATCCTGTTGTGATCAGCATATGTGGATAATCTTTAGCTTCTACATTATCATATGGAGAATAGTCTTTCATATAATGGTAGTATTCTTCATCATTTGGATTTCCCCATTCATCATATTCTCCGGTAGTCAAAGGAATCGTATCATCCAGCATTGTGGAAACAACATCTACGAAAGGAACCTGTGCTACAATTCCGTTGAATAACTGAGGTTCGTAATTGACCACAGCACCTACCAACAGACCTCCGGCACTTCCTCCCATCGCGTACATATGTCTCGATGAAGTATAATTTTCTTTGATTAAATGTTTCCCTGCATCTATAAAATCAAAGAATGTGTTTTTCTTGAATAACATTTTTCCGTCCTCATACCATTCTCTTCCCAAATATTCTCCACCACGGATGTGGGCAATAGCATAAATAAAGCCTCTGTCAAGAATAGATAATCTTACATTTGAGAAGCTGGCGTCAACCGTATGCCCATAACTTCCATATCCATACAGAAGAAGTGGAGTGTCAGCTGATTTTTTGGTGTCTTTATGATATACTAATGAAATAGGAACTTTGGTCTTTCCATCCCTTGAGTCTGCCCATATTCTTTCTGAAATATAATTTTCAGGAACAAATTTTCCACCCAACACTTCCTGTTGTTTCAGCAGTTTTGTGGTTTTGTCCTTCATATTATACTCATACGTAGAACTAGGTTGTGTAAGAGAGGTATAACCGTAGCGTAAAATTTCTGTGTCAAATTCCAGATTAATTCCGATATAAGCTGTATAAGTAGGATCGGAGAATGGTAAATAATAAGATTCCTGTGTCTTCTCATCAATAATTTTGATCTGAAGCAATCCTCTTTCTCTTTCCTCAAGAACCAGATAATCTTTGAAAATTTCAAAGCCCTCTAACAAAACTTCAGCACGGTGTGGAATAACATCTACCCAGTTTTCCATACCACAATTATCAATTTTAGCTTTTACAATTTTAAAATTGATCGCATCGTCAGCATTGGTAATGATGTAAAATTCATCTTCATAATGCTCTACTGAATATTCAAGATCATCAATTCTTGGCTGTATTACCGTCCATTCTGCAAATACATTGTCAGAAGGAATAAAACGATGTTCATCAGAAATAGTACTTGAACTTGCAATGAAAATATATTGTAAAGATTTTGTTTTAAATACGTTGACATCAAAAGTGTCATCCTCTTCATGGAAAATCAGTATGTCTTCTGAAGAATCAGTTCCTAATTGATGTCTGTATACCTGGAATGCACGGAGACTCTTGTCTTTTCTAATGTAAAAAACATGCTGGTTGTCATTCGCCCAAACTGCTTTTCCTGTTGTATTTGGAATAGTGTCCAGTAAAATTTCTCCTGTCTTTAAATTTTTAAAATTAAGCGTATAAATTCTTCTTCCTACGTCATCAGAAGAGAAAGAAGCCAGTTCGTTACCAGGGCTTACTGCTACACTTCCTACTTCAAAAAATTCTTTGCCTTCTGCCAGTATATTAACATCAAGTACAATTTCCTCCTCGTTGTCAAGGCTTTTGTGCTTTCTGCAGAAAATAGGATACTCCTTGCCTTCTTCATAACGTACAATATACCAGTATTCATTAAAGAAATAAGGCAGAGATTCATCATCCTTTTTATAACGGGCTTTCATCTCTTCAAAAAGCTCTTCCTGAAGAGCCTCTGTATCTTTCATGATGAATTCTTCGTAGGCATTTTCTTCTTCAATATATTTGATGACTTCAGGGTTTTCCCTTTCATTCAGCCAAAAGTAATTATCGATCCTTTTATCGCCGTGGGTTTCTATTATTTTTTCTATTTTTTTTGCCTGTGGAGCTTTCATCCGGATATTTTGATTTTTTTATTGAGCAGAGTTTGTCTTTACACTTTCCTTCTGAAAGTAAGCAATTTATGCAGACGTCTCATTCAATGTTAATTTTCGTTCAAATTTAGGTAAAAAAAAACCATCTTTCCTTTATTGAAAAGATGGTTGATGGTATTTTTATAATTAAAGACTATTTATGAAGTGCTTTAATATACTTTTCAAGGGCCATTGTCATGGAAGGAGTTTCCTTCGTAGGTGCCATTAAATCTACTTTTAATCCAGCTTCTTCTGCAGCAGCCAACGTCGTGTTTCCAAAAACTCCGATCTTGGTTTCATCCTGCTTGAAGTCAGGGAAATTTTGTTGTAGCGATTTGATTCCTTGTGGACTAAAGAAGATCAACATGTCATAATCTTTAATGTTGATGTCTGTAAGGTCACTGCATACGGTACGGTACATGATTGCTCTTGTCCAGTCTGCATTAGATGCATCCATGGTTTTCACAATATCCGGGCTTAAAACATCTGAAGATGGCAACAGATATTTTTCAGTTGGGAATTTTTTGAAAAGAGGAAGCAGGTCTGAGAAATTTTTCTCCCCAAAGCTGATTTTTCTTTTTCTGTACACAATATGCTTTTGAAGGTAGTTGGCAATTGCTTCCGACTGGCAGATATATCTCATTGTATCCGGAACGGCAAAACGAAGTTCTTCCGCAAGTCTGAAGTAATGGTCAATCGCATTTTTACTGGTAAAAATAATACCGGTATACTGCGTCAGATCTATTTTCTGTGTTCTGAGCTCTTTATTGTCAACTCCTTCGACGTGGATAAATGGACGGAAATCAATCTTTATTTTTTCCTTCTTCGCTATATCCAAATATGGAGAAGACTCACTAGGCGCTGGTTGAGAAACCAATATAGACTTTATTCTCATCATTGACATTTATTAAAAAAATAACAACTTCCAAAGCAATAATAATGGTGCGATTTGGAGGGTGCAAATATACAAAAATTTATAATACCATTTTTCAGGAAGAATCTTGTTCTTGTGAAATAAATAGAAAAAAACTTTGAAAATGAATACAAAAGAAAAGAAACACAAATAATACAAGAACATTTTATTTCTGTCGATAGGGAAGTAATAATGGGCTACACAAAGAATTATTAACAAAAATGTAAGGATAAAATAAAATTTTGTGGAGGTAAAATAAAAAATAGTCCATTTTTTTCCGTCCCCTATACTTTGATAAAATAAAAAACCAAATGTTGATTTTATTAAATAAAAAAACAACACAGCCAGCAAAGTATACCCAAATTTATTAAGCTGATACCCCAAAAGCTGAAGATCGGCAATGTATTTCGGTACAACAGGAATATACTGTGAGATCAGAACAGATAGGGTGAGGGTCGTCACACAAGAAGTGATAATCCAGCTGGGAAGGTTGTTGCTGGCATCAAAATACTTTTGAAGCAGAAAATCCCTGAGACTGGCATCCCTTTCTATGACGTTCATCATAAAAACATATAAAAATATACAGCCCACGAGGATAAAGATTACCCAGTCATTGTTCTCAGGTATTCTTACGTGATTGATGAAGTGTTGTGATGATGGCAAAATTTAAGTTTTTATTATTTATTATTTAACTTCTGATAGCACAATCCGGCACAGATTTTACTGTCACCTGTTTCATGTATCCGCAGTTAAAATATTTGCTCTCATCGATTTTACGTATTGTTCAGATCTGTTGAATAAAAGTTTCTGTTTCATCCGCTTAATCCCTGAGAAATATTTTTGCAAAATTATAGATTATTTTGTATAAAATAAAAAGGTTAAATAAACTATCTTTGCAAACTGAAATGAAAAAACTCGTCATTATCCCCACATACAACGAAAAGGAAAATATTGAAAATATTATTTCCGCGGTTTTTGCATTGGAGGACGACTTTCATATCTTAGTTGTGGATGATACTTCCCCGGATGGAACAGCAGAGGTTGTAAAAGAATTGCAGAAGAAACATCCGCATTATTTGCATCTTTCAATAAGACATGTGAAAGACGGGTTGGGAAAGGCATATATTCACGGATTTAAATGGGCTATCGAAAATAAATACGATTATATTTTTGAGATGGACGCCGATTTTTCCCATAATCCTAATGACCTGCCGAAATTGTTTGAAGCATGTATGAATGCCGATATGGCCATCGGTTCCCGATACTCAAAAGGAGTGAACGTGGTCAACTGGCCCATGGGAAGAGTCCTGCTTTCTTATTTTGCATCAAAATATGTAAGATTTGTACTAGGTCTTCCGATTCATGATACTACAGCAGGATTTGTCTGTTTTTCAAGAAAAGTATTAGAAGAAATAGGATTGGATAATGTAAGATTGAAAGGCTACGGGTTTCAGATAGAAATGAAATTCAGAGCATTCAAGAAAGGCTTCAGAATTGTAGAAGTTCCTATTATATTTACCAACAGAATTTTAGGAGAAAGCAAAATGAACGGTGGAATTATTCATGAAGCGGTTTTTGGAGTACTGAACTTAAAATGGAAATCAATCATCAACAGATTATGAAACTGATGAAAAAGTTAATCTTTATTTTCGTTTTGCTGAGCCTGTTTTCGTGCAGCGATTATATAGATAAGCCTAAAAATCTGATCGATAAAGACCTAATGGCAGAAATCATTGCAGATCTTGCGATCAACGATCAGGCGATCTTTGTATATCCTGACAAAAATATGGAAGCTGGTACAAGAGCTGTCCTGAAGTCGCATAAAGTGAAATCTGAAGACTTTGTAGAAAGTTTCAAATACTATGTGATCAAAGAAGAAATGGATGGGATTACCAATGATGCACAGCAAATACTGCTGAAAAAAGATCCCAAAGCAGATAAATACGTGAAGGATAAACTGAAACAGAACGCTGTTGTACCCCCTTTGGTGAGATAATGCGGATGGAGTTTCTAACCTATAAGGAATCACTGATAAAAAGGTGAATTAAAAAAGTAGAAAGATGAAATTTTTTAATATAGAAAAAACCTCTGAAGGAAAAGCAAGAGCAGGGGAAATTACCACAGATCACGGGAAGATTCAAACTCCCATTTTTATGCCTGTGGGAACTGTTGCAAGTGTGAAGACAGTTCATCAGAGAGAATTAAAAGAAGACATTAAAGCACAGATTATTCTGGGAAATACTTACCATCTTTACCTTCGTCCGGGAATGGAGACGATGCAGGATGCAGGTGGTTTACATAAATTCATGAACTGGGATCTTCCTATTCTTACCGATTCAGGAGGTTTTCAGGTGTTTTCACTGGCGAGTAACAGAAAAATGACAGAAGAAGGTGCGAGATTCAAATCTCATATCGACGGAAGCTACCACATGTTCTCTCCGGAAAGATCAATGGAGATTCAAAGACAGATCGGAGCCGATATTTTCATGGCTTTTGACGAATGTACTCCTTATCCTTGTGATTATAACCAGGCGAAATCATCTATGGAGCTTACACACCGTTGGCTGAAAAGATGTATTGAATGGACAAATGATAATCCTGAATTGTATGGGTATAAGCAAAGACTTTTCCCAATTGTTCAGGGGTCTACTTATTCTGATCTCAGAAAAATTTCTGCAGAAGTAATTTCTGAAGCAGGAGCCGAAGGAAATGCCATCGGTGGACTTTCCGTTGGAGAGCCAGAAGAAGAAATGTACAGAATTACAGATGAAGTGACGGATATCCTTCCAAAAGAAAAACCAAGATATCTGATGGGAGTAGGGACTCCATGGAATATCCTTGAGTCTATCGGACTGGGAATTGATATGATGGATTGTGTAATGCCAACAAGAAATGCAAGAAATGCAATGCTCTTCACATGGCAGGGGGTGATGAATCTTAAAAATGAAAAATGGAAGCGCGACTTTTCGCCTTTGGATGAATTTGGAACAAGTTTCGTAGATCGTGAATATTCAAAAGCGTATCTTCGCCACCTGTTCGTATCTAAAGAATATCTGGCAAAACAGATTGCTTCGATTCATAATCTTGCATTCTATCTTGATCTGGTAAAAGTAGCCAGAGAACATATTATTGCCGGAGATTTCTACGAATGGAAAAACTCCATAGTACCGGTTCTTAGACAAAGATTATAAGAGAATATGCTTAAAATTGTAGACAGATATATCATTAAAAAATACCTTGGAACTTTCAGTTTCATGTTGGTGTTATTGTCTATAGTCGTATTGGTAATCGATGTTCAGCAAAAGATTCCAAGGATAGAAAACGCCAAAGCCATTGATCCGAAACTGGATCTGATGTATTTCCTGGTACATTTTTATCCCTTCTGGATTATTAATCTTGTAGTGACTTTCCTCTCCATTCTGGTATTTATTTCGGTGATTTATTTTACCTCCAGAATGGCAAATAATACCGAAATTGTTGCTATTATCAGTAGTGGAGCCAGTTTTTACAGGTTTTCCAAACCCTATCTTGTAACATCCATTTTTATTGGTTTGATTGCCCTTGTGGTATATCATATGGTTCTCCCTTGGGCGAATATCAAGAAAAATGAACTGGAAGCATACACTTATAATGCAGCCAATAAAGAAAAGATTTTAGGAACAGCTCCAGCCTCTTCACAGCTGAGCAAAACAGAATATATCTTTGTTGATTCCTGGAATAAACGAGAAAAAAGAGGATCTAGTTTCGTTTATCAGAAATATGATAAAGACAGAAAAATGACCTATGAGCTGAAAGCAAGCGAAGTGTATTGGGATCAAGCCAAAAAACAGTTTGTTCTCAATAATTATCTGGAAAAAACAATCAATAAAGACAATACAGAGAAGCTAGGCAACGGAATAGAATTAAGGAAAAACTACGGACATTCGCCGGAAGAACTTTTCCCTAACGAACTTTTGGGTCAAAATAAAACGACACCCGAGCTTCTGAAATTCATTGAAAGAGAAAAGGCAAGAGGAAACAGTAACCTGAATTCTTATCTGAATGAACTTCATCAAAGAACTTCAATGCCAGTTTCTATCATTATTCTGACATTCCTGGCGCTTTCCCTGTCATCACAAAAGAAAAGAGGAGGATTGGGAATAAACCTTGCAATAGGAATCTCATTGGCCTTTATCTTCGTGTTTTCATTTGAAGCCTTGAAAGTAGTTTCAGAAAATAAAAGTTTGTCTCCGGCAGTAGCCATGTGGCTGCCAAATATGGTGTTTTTACCGCTTACCCTTTATCTGTATATCAAAAGAGCCAATCAGTAAAGTAATTTTACTTCCTTGTGATAAAAGGAATGCATTCCGTCTTCCAGTTCGATCCAGAGTTCACCCTTTTCGTCTGCATTTCGGATGATGCCATTTTGTCGCTCTTTTTCAATTTCAAAGACAGAGATCTGATCTTTTCTGAAAAGGTTGGCGTTGAATCCATCCAGGATTTTCTGGTCAGAAGGAATGTTTTTCAGCTTCTCAGACATATATTCATGAAGGTTTAATGAAACTTCTTCCAGATCGAATGGGATGCCTGTCTGCGTCAGGAGTGATCCTGCATTAGATATTTCATCAAATTTGTCCTGAAGAATATTGATTCCGGCTCCTATGATGAAATAATTATTTTGATTAATTTTTTTCTTTTCTATTAAAATTCCAACGATTTTTTTACCTTTAAGGATAATATCATTCGGCCATTTGATTTTTACCTCTGATTCAGACAATTTGGCAAGGAAATCCCGGATAATCATTGCGGTATAATAATTGAATATAAAGTCAGAGCACAAGATGTTCTGAGTATTGATTGCCAGCGTGTAAGCCAGGTTTTTTCCGGCAGTTTGAGTCCAGACATTTCCATACTGACCACGACCTTTAGTTTGATTAAAAGTATGCAGTCCAATAAAATCTGAATTTTCGTAAAGTAAAAACTTTGATATTTCGTCATTAGTAGAAGAACATTCTTTCAGATAGAAGAGTTGGCTCATTTAAGAAAACTTTAAGACATTAAGAGGGTAAAAGTAAGGTTAAAGTAAAGAAAAAACAATAAATTTGCAGATTATAGTATTTTTTTAATGAATAAAACAGCAGAAAAACAAGCGTTAATAGATAAAATCGTTGAAGCTATCCAGGATGTAAAAGGAGAAGACATTATGATCTTCGATCTTTCCAACATCGAAAACTCCGTAGCAGAAACGTTCGTGATATGTAGTGGAAACTCAAATACACAGGTAGCTGCATTGGCGGGAAGTGTTGAGAAAAAAGTAAGAAACGAACTGCAGGACAGACCTTGGCATGTAGAAGGTACTGAAAATGCAATGTGGGTATTGGTAGATTACGTTTCAGTGGTGGTTCATATATTTCAGAAGCAGGTACGTGAGTACTATGATATAGAAGAGCTTTGGGGTGACGCAGTCATTACCAAAATTGAAAATCAATAATAAAAATTTTAAAAAGTCTAAATGAATAATAAAGGATTCAACTGGTTCTTTCCAATTGCAATCATAGCCCTTTTGCTCTTCTTTGGCTCCAATTTCCTTGGAGGTGACAGTGCAAAATCTATTGATGAAGATGGTTTCTTTAGAGAAATGCAGGCGGGGAAAGTCCAGAATATAATTATATACAAAGACATAGAGAAAGCTGATGTTTTCCTAACAAAAGAAGCAAAATCGGCAATGGTTTCCAAAGCCGGAAAAGAAAATAACCCTCTTTCTGCCTTTGAAATGGCTCCTAAAGCAGATTTTTCTGTGAAATATGGAGACCTTCAACTTTTCCTTCAGAAATTTGAGCAGGTGAAAGCCAGCAATCCGGTTATTAAAACTACAAAAGATTACGGAACAGGAAAAAGTGCATTGATGGACATCTTAGTTCCTGCACTGGTCTGGATTTCGATTCTGGGATTATTCTACTTCCTTCTTTTCAGAAAGATGGGAGGTGGCGGAGGCCCTGGCGGACAAATCTTCTCTATCGGTAAATCTAAGGCAAAGCTTTTTGACGAAAAAGAAAGAATTCAGGTGACATTTAAAGATGTTGCAGGATTGGAAGGAGCTAAAGAAGAAGTTCAGGAAGTTGTGGATTTCTTGAAAAACTCTGAAAAATATACAAAACTGGGAGGTAAAATTCCTAAGGGAGTCCTTTTAGTAGGCCCTCCGGGAACTGGTAAAACATTATTGGCAAAAGCCGTTGCAGGTGAAGCTAAAGTTCCGTTCTTCTCACTTTCTGGTTCTGATTTCGTTGAAATGTTTGTTGGGGTAGGAGCTTCCAGAGTAAGAGACCTTTTTGCTCAGGCTAAAGCAAAATCTCCGGCGATCATCTTTATTGATGAGATTGATGCTATCGGACGTGCAAGAGGAAAAAATAATTTCTCTGGCGGAAATGACGAAAGAGAAAATACATTGAACCAGCTTCTTACTGAAATGGATGGTTTCGGAACAGATGTCAATGTAATTGTAATGGCGGCTACCAACAGAGCGGATATTCTTGATAAAGCATTAATGAGAGCAGGTCGTTTTGACCGTTCTATCTACGTGGATCTTCCAGAGCTTCACGAAAGAAGACAGATCTTTGATGTTCACTTGAAAAAGATCAAGCTTGATGATAATGTTGATAGAGATTTCTTAGCAAAACAAACTCCTGGATTCAGTGGAGCAGATATTGCCAATGTTTGTAATGAAGCAGCATTAATCGCGGCAAGATATAACCATACTTCTGTTACAAAGCAGGACTTCCTGGATGCGGTAGACAGAATTATTGGTGGACTTGAAAAGAAAAATATGGCCATCAAGCCATCTGAAAAAAGAAGAGTTGCTTATCATGAAGCAGGTCACGCTACCATCTCATGGCTCGTAGAACATGCATCACCACTTTTAAAAGTAACGATTGTTCCAAGAGGTCGTTCTTTAGGAGCAGCATGGTATCTTCCGGAAGAAAGGCAATTGACCACTACTGAGCAAATGTTGGACGAAATGTGTGCAACATTAGGAGGTAGAGCAGCAGAGCAGGTAATCTTCAACAATATCTCTACAGGAGCGCTTTCTGATCTTGAAACAGTAACGAAGAGAGCACAGGCTATGGTGACTATCTACGGATTAAGCCCCAATATTGGTAATATTTCTTACTATGACAGTTCAGGCCAGTCAGAGTATAATTTCGGAAAACCTTATTCTGAAGAAACGGCTACTAAAATTGATGCGGAGATCAAATTGATTATCGAAAATCAGTACGAAAGAGCAGTAAGGATTCTTGAAGAAAATAAAGATAAACTGGATGCTCTGGCCAATAAATTGTTAGAAAAAGAAGTGATCTTCCGTGAAGACTTAGAAGAAATATTCGGAAAAAGAGCATGGGATCCTGAATTGACAGAGAAGCCCGTTACCAATACGATTCCTGAAAAAGATCAGCCGGTAGTAGTGGAAACACCTCAGATCAAAGATAAAGAAGAAGAAAGCGAAATACAGGCTCCAGAAAGCCCGACACAGCTTTAAGATTCTTAAAAAATAAACCTTACCAAAACCTGACAACTCCAAAATTGTCAGGTTTTTTCATATTTAAAGAGATATTTTGGACTCTATTGTAATTTATTTTCTATTTTTGTATAAAGTTGACTAAAAATAGATTAAGTTGAATTTATTCAAGAGGATTGTAAGCAAACTTACCAACCAGCCTGAAGAAGAGGACAAACAGAGCCTGGAGAAGCTTGGGGATTCGCTGAAAAATGCGGATCTTGACTATAAGTTTGCGCAATTATTTACGCATTCGGGGGGATTTTTTAATTATTGTGCAGATGAAGCGGAGGCTCTACAAACTTTAAATCAAATTATCAAAATAGAAGGTATCCACAATCTTTTCTGTTGGGATAAAGAACTTCATAACTTTTTGAACGTTGTGAAGACTTCTTACACGTCAGAACTGCAGCCATCTAATGACGCTGCATTCATTACTTGTGAATACCTGATCGCCTATGATGGCAGAATCATGCTTTCACACAATAATATTCTTCATTATCATTCTTCAAGACTTCCCGATAGAATTATCATCATTGCCAATGTTTCTCAGATTGTGAACAACCTGAATGATGCCATGGGAAAAATAAAAAGAAATGGAAATATCAAGAACCTTACTTCCATCAGTGGAAGCCAGTCAAAAATGGACAGTTCTTCCAATTCCAATACAAAACTGTTTTTATTATTGCTTGAAGATTAAGCAAACCACTTCTAAATTTTAAATTTTGGATAAAAATCTCATTCAAAGAACCGTATCAGGTATAGTTTATGTAGCCGTCATTATTCTTTGTTCGACTCCGCTGGGAGCGCAACTGTTGAACAGCATTGCCCCGGGCCTTATCAAACAACAGTATCTTTTTTATGGCTTAATGAGTCTGTTACTGATTGTGGGAACATGGGAATGTGTCAAAATAATGAAGTTTGGAAACGGCTATGAAAAATGGATCGTATATCCATTGGTCATTTTTATATTCTATATTTTTTCAAAAAGATATTTCAGCCACGATTTCTTTTTTGATTTCAGACTCAGTGAAATACTGGCGCTGGCTCTAATTGGGATTGCTGTGGTTACTTTATTCAAATATCCCAACGAATTATACTTCGACAGCGGGAAACTTATTTTTACCGTTATTTACGTAGCGCTCCCATTCAGTTTTGCATTGGGACTGCCAAAGTTTTCGAGCTATAGTGATACTTTCTCACTGGAAGTTTTATTCTTGTTTATCCTCATCTGGAGTAGCGATACCTTTGCTTATCTGGTAGGAAAGTTTTTTGGTAAACATAAAATGGCTCCTAAAATTTCCCCTAAAAAAACATGGGAAGGATATGCAGGAGGTGTAGTGTTAACATTGGTTTTATCCTACTTTATTGAACATTATCAGCCTGAATTGAGAGGGAATTGGATGGTTGTAGGATTTTTGGTTGCTGCTTTTGCTCCATTAGGGGATTTGGTAGAAAGCCAATTGAAAAGAAATTTCGGTGTGAAAGACAGTGGAAACATCATTCCAGGGCATGGAGGAGTTTTAGACAGACTGGATAGTTTTATTATCTGCGTTCCTGTCGTATATTTGTACTTTATTTTAGAAAAATTTATTTAGTCTCATGAAATTACATAGAGAATCAAAAGGAACAATTACCGTTGCGACCATACTTTTTATTATTTTGGGCGCTTTAGCAATTTATTTCCTTAAAATATGGTCCCTGCTGATCATTATGCCTTTGTTGGTTATTTACAGTTTAGTTTTCTGGTTTTTCAGAGTTCCGGATCGTAATATCTTAGATCACAAAGAAAACGTGATAGCTCCGGTGGACGGAAAAGTGGTAATGATCAAAGAAGTGGATGAAGATGAATTTATAAAAGGGAAAGCTATTCAGGTTTCTATTTTTATGTCACCGCTAAATGTTCACATCTGTAGATATCCGGTTTCGGGTGAAGTGATTTACAAAAAATACCATCCGGGAAAATATCTGGTAGCATGGCATGAAAAGTCTTCTACAGAGAACGAAAGAACTACTGTAGCTGTACAAACTATGACCAATCATAAAGTGGTCTTCAGACAAATTGCCGGATATGTGGCCAGAAGGATTGTTTTCTATTGTAATGAAGGCGATAAAGCAAAAGCCGGACATGAGTTCGGATTTATTAAATTCGGTTCCAGAATGGATGTGTTCCTGCCTTTGGATACTGAGATTATCTGTAAGATCGGAGATATTACAAAAGGAGGTTTGGATGTTATTGCCAAACTGAAAGAAAATTAAGATTCTTATCATATATAAACTGAAAAGAGAGCCTTCCTGGCTCTCTTTTTTATTTGAAGGATGAAGGACTAAACAGCACATTTGAGTTTAACTACGCATGAGTAATATTGCGTATCAAGGAAAGAATACCTTTTTGTTTGTATTTATAATTTTGCATATTAAAAAATACACAAGCTATTTAAACTTTTAAAAGAGGTAAAATAAACAGACATTAATTTTTATGAAAATGTCTTTTATTTGATAATTTAAATGTTGGATTTTAGTAAATTGTAACTGGAAAACACAAATCATATTCTTTTATCGCTAAAAATTACAAACCTATATTTTGTTTTGTGAGTTTTTATTTAAAAGCTATTAATATTGGGAAATTTATGCTGTCAGTAGTACAAATGCCAACTTGAGCTTGTGAAAACATAAAAAAACAACAAGATGATTTATAAGTTTTTCTTTAAGATGATTAATGATGAAACGGAGAAAACGGATGATGACTTTGACAGCAACTATCTGAATCTTATTAACCGTTACCTGCTTTTATTGTTTCTCATCTTCCTGTTCTATTCCGTTTTTATTATTACTTTTTTCGGGGATATGCTGATCTCAACATTTCTTACGGTTATTACCTTTTTCTGGTTGTTTCTAATGGCGTTAAAAGGGAAGACAAAACGGTTTAGAAATGTCTTGAAAAGTTCCATCCTCTTTATATTTGTCTTACTGACTTTTATAGTGAGTTTCTTTAATATTTATACTTACAAAAATGCGGGAGTAGAGTATTTTTATTTTTGTCTCTTGTTTGCCGTTCCGTTCTTTCTGAACTATAAAAAAGACGCTTTTGCTATTTTTTTCATTACGTTTATGATCAGTATTAATTTTATTGTATGTCTGTATTTTGATTTTGACTTCCTGCCTAAGAGTCAATTTATAGAAGCCGGGGATTTTAAAACAATAAAGTTGCTGAATATTTTATTTTCCATTGCCTCTTTCCTGATGGATATTGTTTTTATTACTCAGAAAGATGCACTGATTCATGGCTTGATTTCTGATAAAAAAGAGAAAGATTCTACCATTAAAGATCTGGTAAAAACAAATACGGAACTGATGAAACATCAGATGCTTATCAACCATCTTTCAGAGGAAAATATTGAGGAAATTTTAAGTCTGGCAGAAAGTAATTCACCCATGTTTTTTGAAAAATTCCAGGTGTTTTTCCCTCATTTTATACCGGGTGTTTTAAAAATAAATCCTAATCTTATTCATTCCGAGCTGTATTTCTGTGCTTTAATGAAACTTGATTTTGATACCAAGAAAATAGCACAGTGTACCAATAACAGTATTCGGGCAGTAGAAAGTAAAAAATACAGGATTAGAAAAAAACTGAATATATCCTCTGAGATCAATATCAACAGCTTTTTGATTAAAATTTAAACAAAATTCCGATTTTTGTTACTCATACGTAGTGTTGAGTACCGATGGGTGGTATTTTTTGTTTTTCTTGTCAATATTTTTACTTAAAAATATTGTGATGAATATTAAGAACATTCATATTGGAAGCCTGATAAGATCCAAAGTAGTAGAACATCAGATTTCAATAGAAAGGATCTCCCGATTTTTAGACAGAACAGAAGATGATATAGAAATGATGTATCAGGCAAAAAGTATTGATACGGATATATTGATGAAATGGTGTAAGCTATTAAAGTTTGATTTTTTTAGATTTTATACCGGTCATCTTATTTTATATGCTCCGCAGTCAAGAATTGATAATGAATTCAGAGAAAAGGGGAGTTCCATAGTTTTCAGGAAAAGTATTTATACCCAGGAGGTAAAGAATTTTATACTTGAAAAAATAGAAATGGGAGCAATGACTGCCAATGAAGTTGTTGAAAGATATAAGATCCCCAAAACAACTTTATACAAATGGATGAAAAAACTATAATATGATACCTGACTATAAGCAGATCTATACCGATATTCTTAAGGAAAAGTTTCCGGAAAAACTAATAGATATAACCATCAGGAATAAGTTAGAAAGATTACATTCAGCGATTGATATTCTAAAGTTTAATCAATTGATTTTTGGTGATCCGGAATATGCAGTTGGGTTCAAAAGTCAAAGACTCCGCTCTTATGATGAAGAATCCATTTTGGAAATTCTCAGATATCAGAAAAAAAACGGACTTAGCAATTTTCAGCTTGGCTGTCATTTTAAAATAAGCAGAAATACCATTGCCAAATGGAAAACTGTCTTTAAAATATGAAATGACATTGTAGTTCATTGGGCTTAATTAAATTATTTTTTTTGATAAGCAAATAATAATTGTTTTTGTGTTTGGTTGGTTGTAATTTTTTGAATTTATTATTGAATTAAATGAAATAACTCAACTTTCTATCTGTATTTCCATGCGCTCCGAATTTGCTGTGGTTTTGTGAGTTTTACTACGCGTGAGTAGTA
Organism: Chryseobacterium sp. S90; assembly: GCF_047444895.1. Lineage (NCBI taxonomy): Bacteria > Pseudomonadati > Bacteroidota > Flavobacteriia > Flavobacteriales > Weeksellaceae > Chryseobacterium > Chryseobacterium sp. S90. The sequence continues at coordinate 263,975 of NZ_JBLGCX010000004.1, forward strand.
TTGCGTAGTGAAAATTAATTTGTAATTGTCTGAGGGTGATAATTTTGTGACGGTTAAATGACTTAGTCAAAAATTTTAATCATTAAACAATTATAACTTTAAAATGATGGAAACAAAATTTACAATTCCCCCAATCAAAGTCTTGCTGATAGCACTGCTCTTTGCCTTTGGAAAATTTTATTCACAAGCCAATAATGGCGCGGTAGGAATTAACACTACTACACCGAATGATAATTCTGTTTTGGATGTCATCTCAGGAAATAATAACAAAGGAGTGCTGATTCCGCGGCTTACAGAAGCACAACGAAATGCCATTGTAATTAATCAATCCAAAGATGACGGACTGACAATTTACAATACTACAGAAGATTGTTTCAATTACTGGAGTCTTGCGGATAACGAATGGAAAAGTGTTTGCGGACAAATGGGAAAAGCTGTTTTTACTATAGATTGTTCTACTTCCAAAGCAATGGGAAGCTATGTGAAAGGGAAAGAACTTACCAATTCTAATTACCTGAGTATCGCGGTAAATGTTACAAAAGTGGGTAACTACACTATTTCCGGAACTACGACAAACGGGTATAACTTTTATGGAACGGGAGTATTTTTGAATACAGGAACACAAACGATACAGATTCCTGGGCAGGGAACTCCTCAGAATATCCAGACAGATGATGTATCACTTGAAGCCAATGGAACTGCTGTTACCTGTACTCCGGCGATCTCAATTACAGTATTGAGTCCTGCAGGAACATATACCATGAGCTGTGGAAATGCAACGGTAAATGGCGTGTACAAAGTAGGAACGGCTCTTACAGCTTCCAATACGATTACGTTACCGGTAAATGTTTCAACATTGGGAAGTTACACGATTACATCCAATACAGTTGACGGGATATCTTTCAGTGGGTCAGGAACATTTACAGCAACAGGAAATCAAAATATAACATTAGGCGGAACAGGAACACCGTCTTCTACATCAGTGAAAACAATTACTATTACTTCAGACAGTCAGGGAGGAGTATCTACAACCTGTTCTGTAAATGTAGTGGTTGTAATTCCTAAGAAGACAGTACTTCATATCGGATTAGAAACAGCGTATGGCTATAGTGCTTACACCGGTCCTTCACGAAGTCTGATGGATGCTCCGACAAATTTTGGAACAACAGCCTCAAGTATTGTTAAATATGAAGGTTTTACCCATATATCTTTAGGAAACTCACCTTCATCAGCAGCTATTCAGACAGCTCTTAATAACAAACCTGATATTGTTGTCATTGGTTACAATTATACCCCTAATGCTACAGAAGCCGGTTATATTGCTTCTTACCTTAATAAAAAAGGAGTTGTAATTGCTATGACAGATGATACAGGTACAGCACAGAATTTATTCAGAGGAATATTCTCTGATCCTACAATCTCAGCTTCTTATGGTGGCGGTGCAGGTTCTGTTTATGCTCTTACCAATTCTGATGATCCTATCCTTAACGGACCTTTTGGAGATGTAAGAGGTAAAAACTGGGGGGAAGATGCCTCTACAACAGTAAATATTTCCGGATTGACAAGTGGATTTGTTCCTTACAGCTATGCACAACCCATTAACAGCACCACTGCAAGAACAGGAATTTCGGGATTAAGAAATACCAGTTTAAACTTTATATGGTTTGGTGACGGTGGTTTTTTAAGTAATGAAAATGCGAACGGAAATCAATATGCAAGCAATACCATTGAGCCTTTTGTAGCACCGAGTTCGGGAGGATATTTCCCGGTTCAGAAATCTTCTTACGGATATGCCGGAAACGGATATGCAACAGGATCAATGCAGGTTCAGAATTCGATTCTTTTTGCCAATATGATCGCGTGGGCAATCAAACAGGCGGAATTCAGCGGAATAAACACACAATGATAAAGTTTTTTAAAGAGGGCTCCGGTACGATGATTCGTGCCGGAGTTTTTTATTTTATATGCTTTTTAATCTCTTCCGTGAGGTTTAATATGAATTCTACGGGAAGATCTTCTTCAGGATCAATCAAGAGGATTTTAAACTTCTTTCTGCCATCCATTATCAGCTCAGGATAATCCAGTCTGTCACCGTGGTAAAAGCTGATATAATGTTTCTTATATTTTTTGCTGTAATAGAAATAACACAGCATCTTCTTTTTGTACTTGATAAACGGAAGCCCGAAACTGAATGTTTCCGTAATATTTTCGGGATCGGAAGCTAAAATAGAATCACGTAAAAATAAAAGAGTACTTCTCTCAGGCTCTTCGATTCTGTAGAAATACTCTTGTATGGGATTCATTTTAATTGAATTAAAATATTAGTCGAAGTTTTGAAGTTCAACAAGTTTATTATACATTCCTTTTTTAGCGATCAGGTCATGATGTGTTCCCTGTTCTACAATATCACCTTTTTCCATCACCACGATCCAGTCTGCTTTCTGAATTGTTGAAAGACGGTGGGCGATTACCAGGGAAGTTCTGTTTTCCATCATTTTCTCCAGTGCATCCTGTACAAATCTTTCAGATTCCGTATCCAATGCAGAGGTTGCTTCATCCAGAATCATAATTGGTGGGTTTTTCAATACAGCTCTCGCAATAGAAACTCTCTGCTTCTGACCTCCGGAAAGCTTACCGCCATCATCTCCGATATTGGAATCATATCCTTCAGGAAGCCTTGTGATAAATGCATCTGCATTGGCAATTTTTGCCGCTGCAATCACTTCTTCTCTTGTAGCATCAGGTTTACCCATCAGAATATTATTGTAAACGGAATCATTGAATAATACAGATTCCTGGGTTACCATACCCAGAAGCTTGCGGTATTCATTTAATTTTAAATGTTTAATATTCGTGCCGTCAATCATGATTTCTCCTTCAGAAACATCATAGAATCTAGCTAAAAGATTGGCAATGGTTGTTTTACCACTTCCACTTTGTCCAACAAGAGCAACCGTTTTTCCTTTTGGAATAGAAAGTGAGAAGTTTTTAAGGATCGTATGGTCTTTATCGTAGTAAAAACCAATATTATTAAATTCGATTGAACTATTTAATGTTGAGATAGAAACAGGATTTGCTATTTCATCAATTTTTACATCAGCATCCAGAATGGCTAATACTCTTTCAAGAGAAGCTTCTCCTTTCTGTACATTCGAAATTGACTGTGATAAACTTTTCACAGGAGGTAAAATCTGGAAGAAAATCCCCAGGAAAACCAAGAAGTCAGCTGGTGAAATACTTTGTTCTACAATAATTTGTTTTCCACCGTACCAGGCGATAATTAAGAACGTAACCGAACCTAAAAATTCGCTCATCGGAGATGCCAGTTCCTTTTTTCTACCTAATCTTATGGAACTGTTGATCCATTTCTGCATTGACTGCATAAAACGGTTGTCCATTATTTTTTCGGCACTGAAAATCTTAATCACTTTTGTAGATTTCAATGTTTCATCTACAATTGAGAAAATAGTTCCCATTTCATTCTGAGCTTCATGAGAGTCTTTTTTCAGGCTTTTCCCTATTAAAGCAATCATCGTCCCCATTACAGGCAATACCAGAAGTGAGAAAAGAGTCATCTCTGTACTTAAGAAGAAAAGAGTCACCAATGTGCTTATCAACATGAAAGGTGCGTTGATTAATTCCACTAAACTTCCCAAGATATTACCTTCTACTTCACCCACGTCATTTGACATACGGGACATCAGATCTCCCTTTCTGCTTTCCGTAAAAAAGGAAACAGGTAAAGCAAGAATCTTTCTGTACATCGCTCCACGAAGGTCTTTAGTAACCCCTACACGATAATTGATCAGTAAAAACGAACCCAAATATCTGAAAAGGTTTCTCAGTAAAAACATAAAAGCCGTTATCACGCAAAGCCAGGCCAAAACGTTAAGGGCTCCATGTTCAGTTACTAAAGTCTGAACATAATAATTGGCGTATTCTTTTGCATAAGAGAAAAAATCTAAAATCTCTCCTGAATAAACAGGAGGATGGCTGTATTTTTTAGCCTCTATGGTTCCGAAAAGCATTCCCAAAACCGGTAGAATAGTCCCTAAGGAAGCAATCTGAAATACAGAATACATAAGGTTGAAAAACAAACTTCCGTAGATGTATTTTTGGTGAGGTCTTGCGAACTTCAGTATTTTAATATATTGGTTCATTCAATGAAAAAATTGGATAGCAAAATTACGTAAAATTAAAAGATAAGACGTTCTTAATCCTGTTTTACTTTAATGGATATGTTCCAAAAAATGTCTTTTTGTTACAACTCAGGAGTATTGTACTTTATTTTTTAGTAAATAATTGGACACTGAAACTCAATATTAAAAGATATAAGGCTGTGGCTGTTTAACAAAAAAACCGCTGAAAAAGCGGTTCTCTATAGGATAGTTTAATTAAAATTTTACCTGATCGTTATACTTTGGATTGAAATTTTTAGGATTCAGTTTATCCAGCGTTTTTCCAAAATTATTGATAATCTGCGTCATATTATCGAAATCTACGATGTTGATATCATCATTTTCGTGGTGATAATGAGAAGCTTTCGTCATATCAACGGTAGAGAATGAATGGGCAATGATTTTCTTTTTTACAAAGCTGACATTGTCTGAACGGTAAAACAGCTGCTGTTTTGCATAGGGATCTGCATTGATTTTTAATCCGTTTACAGCATTTTTATTGAAAAGTTCATCAAGATCTGAGAATCCGTCTCCGGTCATATATAATGCATTTTTTCCCCATTGCGATTCTGTAGCTACCATTTCAAAATTGAAAAGGGCAGTCATCTTATTATAAATAGGATCCAGATTGGTGTCTGTGGAAATAGCTCTTGACCCCAGCATTCCTTTTTCTTCTCCATTGAAGGCCATGAAAACCATTGAGAATTCTGGCTTTTTATTTTTAAAATAGTCGGCAATACTTACAAGAGTTGTAATTCCGCTGGCATCATCATCTGCTCCGTTATAAATGTTGTCACCACTCTTGTCACTGGTCCCGATATGATCAAAATGCCCTGAAAATCCAAGATATTGATCTGTCTTTCCCTTTTTAACCCCGCAGACATTGTATACCGTTTTCCCATTATAATCAAATGGTACCAGATATGATTTTCCGGTACAGTATTCCAGATTATTTTCTTTGAAGAGCTTAGCAATGTAGTTAGCAGCATTTTCATTTTCCTGAGTTCCGATTTCACGGCCCTTCATTTCGTCTGAAGCAAGAGTGGAAAGAACTGTTTTTACTTTTTCTTTGGAAACCTCCTGTGCAAAAGTAAATACAGAGAATAGTGATAAAGTAAGGTATGTTAGCTTTTTCATTGTCTTTTATTAAAAGTTATATGATCTGTCGTGGTTTTGATCAAAAAGTTGCATTGAATTTACAGAATATATGGTAAATAAAAAAACAGCTCCTTAAAAGAAGCTGTTCTCACTCAAAAAATCGTTGTAAGGTTATCGAAGTCTGTCTACAGATTTTACGAGCCTCTCATCTTTACGGATATAGATGTTTGCAATAAGCAGACATATTACCGCAATCAATGGGAAAATTGGCTCAATACCCTTCTCAGGAATCTGAATTCCTCCGGATAAGTTGAGTAACCAGTACGCCAATACACCAATCAACAAAACGTTTATAATGATGCTGATGGTATTCAGCAAAATTTGTCTTTTTCTGTTTTTGAAACTAAAAATACTTAATGCTCCAATGATTACAAGCACTATACTGCCAATATTAAGTAGAGGAATACTGTCGGAAATGACAACATCCTGTCCTGTTATAAAAAGGAAAACAGCAGCTAAAACTGCCAATAGCGTCCATATAGTTTGTATTCTCTGTAGCATTGAATATTAAATTCTTGGCAAAAATAACATAAATTTTGCACAATTCAAAAATAAGTGTAGATTTGCATTATACAATGTACTTGAAAACAAAAGTCACCGGACTTACTTTTCTTACTCACAATTAATTACATTTTTACATAAATATGTTTAACATAGAAACGTTAAGGTCAAAATCCGTAACGGAACTGACTAAAATCTTAAAAGATTTGGGCGTTAAAGTTGCAAGAACCAGCAATGAAAATGACAAGATCTTTGCTATTCTTGACTTTCAGGCTTCTAACCCTAAAGTTGCAAAAGATTATTTCAACGCCACAGAAACCACCAGTATAAATACTGAAGAGGCCCCAGCAGAAAAAACTGCTAAAGCCCCGGTAAGAAAAGCTGCTCCGAAAAAAACGGCAGCAAAACCAAAAGCCAATACAAAAGCTCCGGAAGAACCTAAAGCAGAGGAAAAAGTAGAAGAAAAGGTACCGGCTCCTGAAGAAATAAAACAGGAAGAACCTAAAGCAGAAGTATCGGTAGCGGCCACCACAGAAGATGTATCAGCCGCAGCTCAAGCTAAAAAGAAAAGAAAAAGAGTTTCTACCAATACAGGTAACGCAGAAGTATCTCAGGAAAAAACAGAAGCTCCAAAAAACACAGAATCTCAAGAGCCTGCTCAGGCCGAAGAAAAGCCGAACAATCCCCCTCAACAACAGGCTAACAGACCTCAAAAAGGACACAACCATCCACAGAACAGTGGAAACCAACATAAAAATCAAAACCAAAACCAGCACCAGCAGCATCAAAACCAAAATCAGAATCAAAACAGACATTCTGAGAAGGCAGAGGAGCAGCATGACCATAAAAAAGAATTTAATTTCGATGGATTGGTAAGTATTGAAGGGGTTTTGGAAATACTACCGGATAACTACGGATTTTTACGTTCTTCAGATTTCAGTTATATCTCTTCTCCTGATGATGTGTATGTATCTACTGCTCAGATTAGAAATTATGGGTTGAAAACCGGAGATACTGTAAAAGGAATTGTAAGACTTCCAAAAGAAGGAGAGAAATATTTTTCACTATTAAAACCTACAGAAGTTAATGGTCGTGATCTTGCGTTCATTAAAGACCGTGTAGCTTTTGAATATCTTACACCGCTTTTCCCTGAAGAGAAATTCAATCTTGCAGGAAGCGAATCTACGGTTTCTACAAGAATTGTAGACCTGTTTGCACCTATTGGAAAAGGACAGAGAGCAATGATCGTGGCACAGCCTAAAACAGGTAAGACGATGTTGCTGAAAGATATCGCCAATTCTATTGCTGCTAACCACCCTGAAGTATACATGATGGTTCTTTTGATTGATGAACGTCCGGAAGAGGTTACTGATATGGAAAGAAGTGTAAATGCAGAAGTTATTGCTTCCACCTTTGACGAAGCAGCTGAAAAACATGTGAAAGTAGCTAACCTTGTTCTTGCGAAAGCTCAGAGAATGGTTGAATGCGGGCACGATGTTGTTATATTACTGGATTCAATCACAAGATTGGCAAGAGCATACAACACTGTTACTCCTGCATCAGGTAAGGTTCTTTCCGGTGGGGTAGATGCCAATGCTCTTCACAAGCCGAAAAGATTCTTTGGAGCAGCAAGAAAAATCGAAGGAGGAGGATCTCTTACGATCATTGCCACTGCATTGATTGATACAGGATCTAAAATGGATGAAGTGATTTTTGAAGAATTTAAAGGTACCGGTAATATGGAGCTTCAATTAGACAGAAAAATTGCAAACAGAAGAATTTATCCTGCTATCGACTTAATTTCTTCCAGCACCCGTAGAGATGATCTTCTTTTAGATGAAGTAACTTCTCAGAGAATGTGGATCTTCAGAAAATACCTTTCTGAAATGAATCCTGTGGAAGCAATGGAATTTGTAAATAAAAACATTAAAGGAACTCTTAATAATGAAGAATTCCTGATGTCTATGAATAAATAAATTAATTTAATTATTGTTTAATAGAAAGCACGGGCCATTGGGTTCGTGCTTTTTGTTGTCATGTAGATAAATATTTTAAAACGTAATTCATTCTAAATCAATATATCAATGTTAAAGATTTATTAAAGTAATATTCAATCCTTGATAATCCCTTAAATATTGGCTAATTTTGGAATATAACATTAAAAATAAAGATTATGTCATTTGAATTACCAAAACTAGGATATGCATATGATGCATTAGAGCCAACTATTGATGCAAGAACTATGGAAATCCACCATACAAAACACCACCAGGCATACATTGACAATTTAAATAAAGCAATTGAAGGAACTGAACTAGCAGGAAAAACTATTGAAGAAATCTGCCAGACAGGAACTGATAAGCCAGCAGTAAGAAATAATGGAGGAGGACACTTCAATCACTCATTATTCTGGGAAATTTTAACTCCGGGAGGAAGCAAAGAGCCTGTAGGAAATGTAAAAACAGCTATCGAAAATTACGGAGGTCTTGAGAAATTCAAAACTGACTTCTCTGATGCTGCTAAAACAAGATTCGGTTCAGGATGGGCATGGTTGGTAAAAAATGCTGACGGTTCTGTATCTGTTTCTTCTACACCAAACCAGGACAACCCGTTAATGCCTGTAGCAGACGTTAAAGGAACTCCGGTTTTAGGATTAGATGTTTGGGAGCACGCTTATTATTTAAACTACCAAAACAGAAGACCTGACTATGTTTCTGCATTCTTCGATGTAGTAAACTGGGATAAAGTAGAGGAATTATTCAATAAATAATTTTCAGCTATTATAAAAATAAAAAGGTTCAGAATTACTCTGAACCTTTTTTATTGAGTGTCATTGTATAATTATCTTATGGCATCGCTTCCGGATAAACCATTCATTCTTAGTTTATATTTCCAGTTTACATATACGAAAACCTGATATAATTTATATTCAAACTTAATCCCATAATTTTCCTGAGGATCATAATCTATTCCGGATTCTATGATATTTCTGTACCTCCCAGAGTTATAATAACTGTTCCATTCGTTCACCAAAAATGTGTTTTTTGTCTTCAGATAAGATTCTGTATACTGGCTGATGGGTTTGGCAACAGCGCTCAAAAAATAATCGAATTGCGTATCAATAACCGTAAGATCCCATTCTCCGTCTTCATTTTTAGAAGGCTTCATTTCATGTTGTTCTTTATCTTTCTTTGGTTTTTCCTGGGAAAAGCAGCTGTAAGGTATTAACGCGATCAATACCAATAAAATAATATTTTTCATGATTAAGGTATTTACATAAAAAAAGCACTCCAATAAGAGTGCCTAACTTGTTTATGGTTCTTTCTGAAGAACTACAAATGCCGGAAAGTGATCACTGTAGCCTCCTGTAAATTGATCTCCATTCCAGGATCTGAAAGGATATCCTTTATAATTTCCTTCTTTATTGACTAAATAAGCCGGGGCAAAAATTTCGGTTTTGTACACCGAATATTCTTTAGTTACCTGATCTGAAATTACGTTTTTAGAAACAATAATCTGGTCAAACAGGTTCGGTGCATCCTGATAAGCAAGAGATGCCACCCCTTTCTTATATAAAGGATACATCAGATTCAGGTAGGGTGTTTCTTCACTTAAATCTTTAGGTGCTGCCTGTGCTTTCAGGTGGTTTTTTAAACTTGGGCTTACAGGATCATCATTAAAGTCACCCATTGCAAAAAGCTTAGTTGCTGGGTCTGCGGCTCTTATACTGTCCATTTGTTGTTTCAATAAAGCTGCAGCTGCATTTCTTTTCGGTAAAGAAATTGCTTCACCTCCTCTTCTTGAAGGCCAGTGGTTCATAAAGAATGCCACTTTTTCATTATCTAAAAACCCTGTTACAACAAGGATATCTCTCGTATATTCTCTTCTTCCGTTGTCACCGTATATTTTCAGTTCTTTTTTTAATGAATTGGTAGGAGTGAATCTTCTTTTCTGATAGATCAATGCAACGTCAATCCCTCTGTAGTCATAAGAGTTGTAATGAATGATTCCGTAATCATATTTCTTTAAAGCAGGTTCGTTGATCAGATCCTGGATAACCTGTCTGTTTTCAACCTCAATTAAGCCAACTACTGCCGGAGCTGTTTTGGTATATTGTGCTCCCATTTCAGAAATTACTTTGGCTTCATTGGCCAGTTTTGCTTTATAAATTTTAGTCCCGTAGTTCTTTGCGCTTTTTGGGGTAAATTCTTCAGAACCACCTTGTTCTCTAACTACTTTTTTACCAATCAAAGCTCCGTCGCTCCATGGTCCGTCATATTTTTCAGCCTCCAGAAATTTGATAGAATCTATAGGAATACTTCTGTGAAAAGCAGGATTTTTAATGTCTTTGGTCCCATCAATATAATCCGCTGAGCGGATAGTGTCCCAAAGGTTTTCTACGTTTAAAAAACCTACGGTAGCTACTTTTCTCAGTTTTCCCTGTTGCTGTGAAAATGCCATGATCGAAATAATGATGGCAAACAGACTCGAAAATCTCTTCATCCTCTTTGAGTTATTATTAATACTATTTAATTTACAAATTTACTTTTTTTAATTCACTACGTTTTAAATATTTGTAAATTTAAAAGCAATTGTCTTAGTGTCAATTATATAATGATTCTTAAAACCTTGCAGTGTTAAGGAAAAATAGGGTTAAAAAAGTGGTGAATTACAAAATTTGATTAAATTTGTGCCCCCAACTTTTAAACTGTTGAAAATTAATAAGAAAAGTATTAAAAAAATAAACATACTCATGATTAAAAAATTATCATTGATCTCTTTATTTACTTTGCTGCCTGCTTCATATTATTATGCGCAGACAACAGTGTTTGCGTATCTTAAGGATGCGGAAGGAAAGCCTGTTGAGCAAGCAAGTGTAGATTTAAAAGGAGCAGGAAATGATGCAAAGGCAGACAAAATCGGATATTTCCAATTTACGGATTTGATGCCAGGACATTATCAGATTATGGTTACAAAACCAAATTTCGAAACTAAAATTTTTGAATTTGATGTAACCAGTGATGAGAAGAGAAAAGATCTTGGAGTAATTACTCTTTATTCTGCATTGAACGGTGCAGATCAGGGACTGGCTATCATAGAAGATTCGGGAGAAAGTGATAGCGGTGGTGCACAGCAAACAGCCACTGTAGGATTACTGCAGTCTTCTCAGGATGTATTCAACAGAATTGCAAGTTTCGATTTAGGACCGTACTGGTTTCGCCCAAGAGGAATTGATAGCAGAACAGGGGAGAATATGATCAACGGGGTTTCTATGGCCGCTGCAGATAATGGAGATGTAGATTTCAGTACTTGGGGAGGATTGAACGAAATCACCCGTTACCCGGAAATTTCAGCTAATCATGCACCTTCTGAATATGCTTTCGGAGGAACTACCGGAGTATTTTATAAGAATACTAAAGCCAGCGAGTACAGAAAAGGAAGTCAATTGACGTACTCTCTGACCAACAGAAACTATACGAACAGACTGTCTTACAGATTCTCTTCCGGAATGAATAAGAACGGATGGGCATTTACAGGAATGATCGCAAGAAGATGGGCACAGGAAGGGATTCAGGATGGTACTGCTTATGATGCATACAGTGGATATGTTGGTATTGAGAAGAAATTCAGTGACAGCCATACAATGACCTTAAATGCCATTGGTTCCAAATATTCAAGAAGTTCTTCAAGTCCAAGCACTCAGGAAGTATATGATTTCAGAGGAGTTCATTATAATTCTTACTGGGGATGGCAAAACGGAGATAAAAGAAATGAAAGAGTAAAAAGAGGTTTCCAGCCAATGATCCAATTGCAGGATTTCTGGAAAATCAATAAAAACGCTCAGCTATGGACGTCTGTTTCTTACCAGTTTGGTAAAGAATACAGTTCGAGACTGGATTGGTACAGAGCTAATAACCCGTCTCCGACCTATTACCGTAATTTACCAAGCTATTGGTTAAACTATACAAATCCGTCTCCGGAACAGGCTGCCAATATCGGTATTACAAGAGACTGGTGGACTAATGATGATCAGTCACATACACAGATCAACTGGGATAATCTTTATAATGCCAACAGAAACGTAGAGTATAATGCTATGTTAGGGGGTAGAAGAGCAGCTTATTATCTTGTGGATGACGTAAAAGACGATAAAGTATGGAATGTCTCTACACACTACACATATAATTTTAGCGATACATCCCGTTTTATTTTAAATTTATCTTACCAGAACTACAGATCTGAACAGTACAGAGAAGTAAATGATCTTTTGGGTGCTGATTTCGCTTTGAATATGGACCCGTTTGCATCCAATACAACGGCAGGCAGTGTTTGGGGTAAATTTAATACAAGAGAAAATGATACCGATGTTGCCAAAAGAGAAGGCGACAAAATAGGATACAGCTATATTTTCAGAAGACAGGAATTTAAAGTAAATCCTGCTTTCAAATTCTCGACTGGGAAATTTGATGTTTTTGTTTCCGGATTATTCGGATATACAACGAACAGCAGAGAAGGATTGTTTCAGCATTATCTATATGAGTCTTCTTACGGAAAAGGAGCAGACCAAAACTTCTGGAATGCAGGGGTTAAAGGTCAGGTTACGTATAAAATCAATGGTAGAAACTTCCTGGTTTATAACGGAGCTTACTTTTCACAGTCTCCTTTCTTAAATGATATTTATTTTAATACAAGAGTAAGCGGTGTTACCACTCCGGGAATCAAGAATGTTGTTGTTGATGCCAACGATTTGAGTTATGTAATCTCTACTCCGATTGTAAAACTTAGATTGACAGGTTATCTTGTTAACACTCAAAATGAAACAAGTGTACAAAGATACTTCGCACAGGGAGTTAAGCTGACTACTCTGACTGAAAGCGGAGATCAGACTCCTGTTCAGGATGGGGCTTTCATTACTCAGGTACTGGCAGGTGCTAATAAGAGAAATATGGGTGTTGAGCTTGGTGCACAGGTGAAAGTTACGCCTACTTTAACAGCCAGCGGATTATTAAGTGTAGGACAATATACTTATACTAATAACCCTACTGTTTATTTTGCATCTGATGCTGTAGGAACGTTCAGAGAGCTTGACGGAAACGGAAATATCGTATCAAGATCTTATACTAATATGGGAGAGGCTACCCTTAAAAACTACAGACAGGGAGGAACACCTCAGGAGGCGTATACATTAGGTCTTCGTTACAGCAGCCCTAAATACTGGTGGGTAGGAGCTACATGGAACTATTTCGGACATTCATTCCTTGATCCGTCTCCGGTAACCAGAACAGAAAGATTCTATACGAACCCTAATACACCGGGAGTACCTTATGATAACGTAAGTGCAGAAGAACTTGCAAGAATTCTTACCCCTACAAAATTACCTTCAGCATTCTTCTTCAATGTGAATGCAGGTAAATCCTGGATGATTGGTAAATATTATGTATTAGTGTCTGGATCCGTAAATAATATCCTTAATAACAGAAACTTTATTACAGGTGGATTTGAGCAGACGAGAAATGTTAACTATACTGACTATGCTAATGATTATGACAGCGGAAACATGGTATTCGCTCCTAAATATTGGTATAATCAGGGTAGATCTTATTTTGTTAACCTTCAATTCAGATTCTAAAAAATTAAAATTAAAAATCGAAAACAATGAAAAATATATATTTTAAAGCGGCGATCTTTAGTGCCATTTCAATGCTGGCAATCTCGTCTTGTGTAAAAACTGATGATTATGATGTGCCGGAAATCAAATGTACCAACAAATTTGCAGCAGCTAATCACCAGTTATCTGAAATTACAACCATTGCAAAAGCAAAACCCGTTGAAGCTGATATCATTAAAGAAGATTTCATCGTAGAAGCTTATGTTTCTTCAAGTGATGAATCCGGAAATCTTTACAAAATGATGTTCCTTCAGGATAAGCCTGAAAACCCGACACAAGGTATTGAAATTGATATTGATGGTGCAAGCCAATATCTTGATTATCCGGTAGGAGCTTTAGTAAGAATCAACCTGAAAGGATTGATCGTTCAGGGAGTTAATGGAAACATTAAAGTAGGTACTTATGATCCTAACTATCCTATCGGTAGAATCAACCCAAATAAAGTTTCAAATTACATGGCAAGAGTTTGCGACGGACAGAAGCCTGTAGTAGCCGCAATGAAACCATTAGAGTTCAACTTTATCTCTGATGCTCTGAAAAACGGTGCACACATTAACCAGCTTGTGAAAATAAAAAACGTTCAGTTTGAAGAGCCTGAATTGGCAAAGAACTTTGCTGACGAATCAGCTACAGGGGATCGTTATATTACGGATAAAAAAGCAGGCAGATTAGATCTTCGTTTCAGTAACTTTTCAACTTTTGGAAAATCTCCGATCGCTCCTAAATATGAAAAAAGTGGTGATATCGTTCTTGTTTTAAGCCGTTTTACAAGCTCAAATAACGCGACAGTTTTCACAGATCAGGCTTATATAAGAGATCTTAATGATATTAATTTCCCTAACGCCAGATTCACGCCGGGGGAGCCGGAACTTCCTTCTGCTAATGCCGTAAATCTTTTCCCGAGCTCTGATTTTGAAAACTGGACATCTTTCCTGTCAAGTTTAAATAGCTTTGGGCTTATGCCTTATGCATCTCAAGGTAGTGGTTTGGGGTATAACGATACAAATTCTCTTCAGATTAAAGGTACACCTGCCAATAATGATTATGTATTTACAGCGAATGCTGCGTCAGGAATACCAGCGACTCCAAAGAGAATTACAATGTATATCAAAGGGACTGCATCAGGAAAATCACTTTCCTTCAATGTATATAGAGCAACACCACTAGCTCCTAATACATCTGCTTTCTATACATTCAATTTAGGAACATTCTCTACTGGTGCTACCTTAAGCCCTGAAAGTACTAATTCATATACTGGTTCAATTAATACAAACGGACAATGGAGACTGATTGAGCTTACCCTTACAGGTCTTACCGATCTTAACATTACCTCTGGAAAAACTATGTTTGCCCTAAAAACAGGAAAAGATGGAATATATGATCTTCAGATTGACAATATCAAAATTGAGTAATACATTAGGATAAAATATATTCTAATATACTTTATAAAAATCGGGCAGCTCGTACGAGCTGCCCGATTTTATTTATAAGAGGTTTTATTTTCGTTTACTTAACCGTAATTGTTGGATCCCAGTAAAAGTAACCGTACAAAATTTGTTTGTTACTGTCATTCGGGTCTAAAATGTAAAGACCGAACTGTACATAGAAGTTCTCTTTTCCAGTAGATCTTACTTTTGAGTCAATACTGGCAAAGCTGATATCTGCAGAGGTGGCAGGGAGACCGTTTAAAGAATTTACATCTGGTACAGCAGCTTGCTTTCTTCTCACAGAATTGTATACGAAATTATTAAAAACCTGATCTCCTGACCAGTATTTAATATTATAAATAATAACTGCGTCATCCGAATTCTGATAAATTGAAGTTCCTCTGAATGAAACTGTATCTCCGGCTCTTGCGCTGAAGTTCAGGTCAGCAGAACCTTGTCCGGAAATAGCGTTGGCATTGGAAACAATCATATGCTGGCTGTTATGGTCAATTCCTACAGGCTTATTTGGATCCGTACTGGGGTTTTTATAATTTGCTCGTACATAATCCGTGTCAATTACAATCAGGACATCTATTGCCTGACTCGATGATTTAAGTGTTACATCGTCCATGATATTTGGTTTTAGTTTGGTGTTTCTTACTCATTTGGCTTTTCAGATTCTGCCCCGTTATTAAAGTGATTCCGGCTTCACGTTTGGTTGTAATTACAATACAAATGTACATTCCTGATAATGAAAATATTACAGTGTAAATGCTGAAATTTTCAGATAGGTATTTTTACGTAATTAATCTCTTTTTCGTGATTTGTTTGATTTGGACAAAAAAATACCCTGAAAAGTTTTACTCTCCAGGGTACCCATTTTATAATGGTTAAATCTAATTCACGTTAAAAAGAAACCTCATTCACTTCTTTTCCTCTTTGAAAATTCATTGTTTTCTGGCTGCCTTTGTAGGCGATGTTCACCAGATTGATCTGCTTAGGAAAAGCGCTTAAGAGGATCGTATTTTTAATCTTTAAGGTGTTGATATCTGAAACACCTCCGGTTTCAAAATACACCCATACAGTTTCTCCACTGACCTGACTTCCTGTGAAGGTTATCGTTTTAGGAGTACCATTGACAAACACATCAAAATTATTGTTCACATATTTTTTTACCTCTGCTTCAAATCCAGCCGTGTTGGGGTTGATCTTGATCGCGTCAGAGATGTGGCTTGTATTCATTTTTGTGGTAAACTTCAATGTCTTGCTTCCATCAACATAATCCACTTTGGTCATTGAAGAGAAAAAGTCTACATACATAAAACTCATTAACACAAAAAATGTTAAAATTCCTGATATATATAAAAGTTTTTTCATCTTAATTAATAGATTTACAATCATACTTGTTAGTTATAAGTCACAAATAATATGCCAATTAAAAATTTACATTCACAGAATATTTATCATAAAAGGCTTTAATATGTGCTACAGCCTCGTCAGCGGTATCTACCACACGATAAAGATCCAAATCATCTTCAGCAATCATTCCTTCTTTCAACAAAGTTGCCTTGAACCAGTCTAATAATCCTCCCCAGAATTCGCTTCCTACCAGAACAATTGGGAATTTTCCTATTTTGTTGGTTTGAATAAGAGTCATCGCTTCAGTAAGCTCATCCAATGTCCCGAAACCGCCAGGCATTACCACAAACCCCTGAGAATATTTTACAAACATTACTTTTCTCACGAAAAAGTAATCAAAATTCATAGAATAGGATTTATTGATGTAAGGATTAAAATGCTGTTCAAAAGGAAGATCAATATTCAATCCGATAGATTTTCCTTTAGCATTGAAAGCTCCCTTATTTCCAGCTTCCATAACACCCGGACCACCTCCGGTAATGATTCCGAAGCCTATTTTGGTAATCTTCTCCGCAATATCTACAGCCATTTCATAATACTTGTTCTCCGGCTTCAGTCGGGCAGAACCAAATATAGAAACACATGGTCCAATCTTGGCCAGTTTTTCATAACCATCTACAAATTCAGCCATGACCTTGAAGACCATCCAGCTGTCTTTGGCAATTGTTTCGTCCCAGGTTTTTTGTCTGAAACTGTTATGTAGTTTTGTTTCGTTAATGTCAAGTTCCGGATTTACTAAACTTTCATCCCTAGTTCCATCAATTTCCATTGCAAAATTTATTTAAAGTGTTTTTCGGCTTCTGTTACAGATGAAGGTCTTCCGACGTCGATAAGAATACTGTCATGTACAAAACCGTGTATATGCTCGGTCTGCATAAGGTCCAGATATTCTTCCATAACAGAAAATTTGCCTGTTCTTTTTATTTTTTCGAAGATCGTAGGATTGATACAATGAATTCCGCTGAAAGCAAGCGCTTTAAAGCCTTTATTGAATTCTGCCAGCCTTTGTTCACCAGTTTGGACATTCAGCCAGCCTCTCAAAACCATATCATCATTGAAGAGGAGCTTTCTCGAGCTTTCTCTGTCGGAAACCGCTAAAGTAGCAAAATCTTTTATCTTTTTGTGGTATTCAACCAACGCATTGATGTTCAGGTCTGTGAGAATATCCGCATTCATGATTAAAAAATCTTCTCCATGATCAAGAAATTTTCTCGCAAAAATCAAGCCACCGCCTGTTTCAAGAAGCTCGTTGGTTTCATCAGAGATTTCAATCCTGCATCCGAAATTATTGTTTTTATTTAAGAAATCAACAATCTGTTCTCCAAAATGATGAATGTTGATGACAAAATCCTTTATTCCGAAACTTTTCAGGTAATTTATATTTCTTTCCAGAAGTGGAATTTCGTTTACTTTTGCCAACGCTTTCGGATGGTGATCGGTAAACGGTTTCAATCTGGTTCCTTTTCCTGCTGCGAAAATTAGAGCTTTCATTTTTTATAATTGATAAATGATAGTTGATGGATGATAAAACTTTTATAATTAATAAATGATCATTAAAATAACATTGGAAAATAATCATTTATCAATCATCGCTTATCTTTTATGAATTCAGTTGCGGTTGTTCATCGTGTTGAAGGGTGATCTCAGTTCCTTCAGGATATTTTTCTTTGATAAATTCAGCAATTTTTATGGCACAATATACTGATCTGTGCTGTCCGCCGGTACATCCGAAGTTAATCTGCAGATGTTCAAATCCTCTGTCAAGATAGTTGTCGATATTGATTGAAACAATGGATTTTACCAGTTCAAGAAACTTTGGCATTTCTGTTTTTGTTTCCAGATATTCCTGAACTCCGATATCATTTCCGGTCTGAATTTTATATTCTTCAATTCTTCCGGGATTTAAAATTCCACGGCAGTCAAAAGCGAAACCTCCGCCATTTCCTGAATTGTCTTTAGGAATTCCTCCTTTCTTGTATGAAAAACTGTGTATCTCGATGTGTAGCATATTCTTTCTTTTAAATTTTTAAACCATTAAGGTTTATTTAGTGATATTGATGTGTTTTTTATTTCGTTTCAGTCAGTCTCAGCGGAGTCGAAGACTTAGTTATTTAATATTTCCTCAATTTTTTGCTTTGCTCTGTCTGAAGTCAGCTGCTGAATTACTTTTTTCAGTTCTGGGTAATTATTCATTTGCCCCCATGAGTCGGCAAATTGTGTGATATTCTGAATTCCTTTTTCCAGACTGGCCATGAAATGCTGTTTTCTCTGAATCAGCCCCCGAAACCCATAGGCTCCCAATACCTGTAAGAATCTCATCATCTGAATGGGCATTACCGCATCTTTTAGTTGAATCTTTGTTTCAGGATTTTCAAACTGCTGAATATAAAATTCCAGCATTTCCTGTTTGAAGTCTTCTGTGAAGTTGGCTTTAGCCTGAAAAAGAAAAGAGATGACATCGTACATTAACGGTCCCCTCATTGCAGACTGGTAATCGATGAAAGAAACTTCATTCTTTTCATTCACCATGATATTTCTTGCCTGGAAATCACGGATCATAATTCCTTTAGGCTCAATGTTTTCAATGAGTAAAGCGATTTTTTTGAATTCCTTTAAAAGTGTTGATTTGTTGTATTCAAGTTCCAGGACATCAGCCACAAAATTTTTAAAATAATAAAGATCATGAATCACAGGAAGCTCATCATAACTTTCGTATTCAAAGGTTTTTGAAAAATCAATTTTTCCCTGTGTCTGTGTCTGCATTTGGAAAAGTCTTTGCAATGTCTGCTGTACCAAAGCTCTTACAGTGGAAGATTGCTGTTCTTTTGTAATAACCTCCGAAAGAGTGTGCTGTCCCAGAAATTCCTGGATATACATTTTTCTGTCATCAGAAACGGCAAGAATAGTAGGAGTATTGAGTTTCAAATTTGAAAATAACTCAGAATAGTAAAGGAAACTTTCATTTTCCGGGATATTTTCATTGTAGGTGATGATATATTTTTCAGTGCCTGCAGTGGCCAGAAAATTTACCCTCGCAGAGCCGCTTTGAGCTAATGTGACGAATTCGGAAGATTTTTTCCCCAAATGGTTTTCAAAAAATCGTTTTGCGTTTTCAGAAGTCATAATATGGAAACAAATATACTAAATTAACGTGAGTTGGGAATTATAGTTTAAAGAAGTGAAAATGTGAAAGGAAGAGACCGTTGTAATGAAGGTGTAAAAGAAGTGTTGAATATTTATTTTATGAAAGATTTTAAAGAAAATTTTACAGTATTATATCCCATAATCGAAAGATCTGATGAGTGTTTTTTAAGTTTCTTGATTCAAATTCAGGATATTACAGTCTAATTTTTATCTTTGCAGAATGCTGAAAGACTTTAAACCTGTTTTAGGTATTTTATTGCGTTTCATTATTATTTACCTGGTATTGCTTTTTGCCTATCAGTTCTATCTGAATAGTGGTAAAGATGCCGGGTTGGACTCTTTTTCAAGAATAATTGCCAATCAGGTAGCTGCTCTGCAGAATAGCATAGGTTATCCTACGGAGCTTTATGATGACGTAAAGAATGAGCAGGTTTGGTTTTATGTAAAACAACGCTATGAGACGAGAATGGTGGAGGGCTGTAATGCTGTTTCTGTGATCATTTTGTTTGTTTCTTTCGTTTTCGCTTTTTATAAAGGAATGAAAACCTTTGTCTTTGTTGGGGCAGGGTTGATTATCCTATACATAATGAATCTTCTAAGAATTGTAGGCTTGAATATCGTCATGACAGATCATAAAGAATATGGTAAAATGTTCCATGATTTTATTTTTCCTGCTATTATTTATGGAAGTGTCGTTGTGCTTTGGCTGATCTGGATTAAATTTTTTGCTTTAAAACATGAAAATTCTTAATTGGCTTCTGGTTATAGCAGGAATCTGCGGATTGATTGGGGTGAGAGCTCTGGAGGATACTCTTTTTTATGATCCTTTCCTTGGTTATTTCCATGAAGCGAATAAACATATTGAATTCCCTGCATTTGAATGGGGAAAACTGATTGCCGGACATTTGTTTAGATTCGTTTTAAATCTTTTGTTTTCCTGCCTGATCATTTATGGTTTATTCAAAAACAAACAATGGGCATTGCAGGGTGCAGTAATGATCGTTGCTGTCTTTGCTATTACATTACCGATTTACCTGTACTGTATTCATGATAAATTTGAAATAGGATACTTATTTTCGTTCTATATGAGAAGGTTTGTAATCCAGCCTTTGATTATACTGCTGATTGTTCCGATGTTTTATTACAGAAAGCAGATGATGGATAAAGAGGGTACATAAGTGAATGTATTATTTATTCTACGGTGTGTTTATCTACACTGGTTACATTTTCCGGAGTCCATTCTACTCGTTTGATAAAATCTTTTTCGCGGACAGGGCAGTCTTTGATCTGGCAGACCGGGCATGAAATCGGTTTACAATCATCCATATGAAAATTGAACTCAATGCTTCGTTTCATATTTTTGGCAAGAAGGATAATTACCTTTTCCATTTCACTGTGGGCATCACGAAGGTCGTAATACCATGGCAATGTTATGTGAGCATCAATATGCAAGGAAGAACCAAACTGCTGTATTTTCATATTGTGTACGTCAATCCATTCTATTTGTCTGTTTCCTTCAAGGATTCTGATGACCTGATTCAGTATTTCGGGATCCTGCTCATCCATGATACCGCTTAAAGATTTTCGGACGATTTTATAGCCAACAAATATGATGTAAAGCCCAAAAGATAGTGCTACCGCTGAATCCAGCCAATAAATTTTAGTAAAATAAACAATCACTAAACTGATAACTACTCCAAGGGTGGTAATGGTATCGGACTGAAGATGTTTACCGGATGAAATAAGAACCAGAGAGTTTTCTCTTTTCCCTTTTTTTATAGAAATATATCCCAACAGATAATTAATGATTGCCGTGGCTGCAATAATCCATATCCCAAGATCTATTTTACTAAGCGTTTTTCCTACAATAAGACTGTGGATCCCTTCATAGATAATCATAACACCGGCAATAGCGATAAGAGCTCCTTCAATACCGGAAGTCACAAATTCTACTTTCCCGTGGCCGTATGGATGGTCTTCATCTTTAGGCTTGGCCGCAAGATGGAGTGAATAAAGCCCCATGAATGCACTGATGACATTGACGATACTTTCCATAGCATCAGAAAATACTGCATCAGAGTTGGTGAGTTTCCAGGCAATAATCTTTCCGATGAAAAGGATGATCCCGAATATAGCAATAAGCTTTTGAAATCCTATTTTCTCTTTGTGGGCATTTTTCTGGGTATTCATATTTGAGTTTGATAAAAAAAAGAATCTCAATTTTGAGACTCTTTTTTATTTTGTTAGTTTATACTAAGTTGTTTGCTACAAGGTATTCTGCGATTTGTACAGCGTTGGTTGCTGCTCCTTTCCTCAGGTTGTCTGCAACGATCCAGAGGTTGAGCGTTTTGGGCTGTGACAAATCTCGTCTGATTCTTCCTACGAAGACTTCATCTTTTCCTTCCGAATATAAAGGCATCGGATACTGGTTGTTTTTCACATCATCCATTACGATAACACCGGGAGTTTCGGATAAGATTTTTCTTACTTCATCTAATTCAAATTCATTTTCGAATTCAATATTTACACTTTCAGAATGTCCTCCCTGAACCGGAACTCTTACAGCTGTTGCTGTTAAGTTAAAGGTATCGTCTCCTAAAATCTTTTTAGGCTCCTTCATCAGTTTGATCTCTTCTTTGGTGTAATCATCATCAGCAAATACATCACAGTGCGGCAATGCATTTTTGAAGATCTGATAAGGATATACTTTTGCGATAGAATCATCTCCACTGATTTCACCGTTTAGCTGGTCTACAGCAGCTTTTCCAGTTCCTGTTACAGACTGATACGTAGAAACAATTACTCTTTTTAAATCATATTTTTTGTTCAAAGGTCCTAAAACCATTACCAATTGGATGGTAGAACAGTTTGGATTTGCAATGATTTTATCTTCTTTTGTCAAAACATCAGCATTGATCTCAGGAACTACGAGTTTTTTATCAGGGTCCATTCTCCATGCAGAAGAATTATCAATTACTGTGATTCCTGCTTCTGCAAATAAGGGTGCAAACTCAAGGGAAGTAGATCCACCTGCAGAGAAGATTGCAATATCCGGTTTGGCAGCTATAGCGTCCTTCATGCTTACGATCGTAAATTCCTTCTGTTTATACTTCACCTTCTTGCCTACAGATCTTTCGGATGCTACCGGGATTAATTCTGTTACAGGGAAGTTTCTCTCCTCCAAAACTTTAAGCATAACTTGTCCAACCATTCCTGTTGAACCTACTACAGCTACTTTCATTGATTTAATTAAAAATTTAAGATTAAACTATTTATAAATTATAACGCATATAATTTCTTTGTCTGTTTTAAGCTCCAAAGACTCTTGTCCAAGGAAACGCGAATGCAAATAAACCTACTGCAATCAGTCCCATGATCACTACTCCTAAAGAAATAGTATCATTGGATTTTACTTTTTTGTTGACAATAGTCATCAAAACGGCTGCAATAAGCATAGAGAATGGGTGTTCAACATATTGAAATCTCAATGCTGCATTTTTCATTACTTCTCCCATGTTTAATCCTTTGCTAAAAGTTGTGATCAACATAATGATTCCTAATAAAAACTGAACGTGGAAGAAAATCATTGTGAAAAGGGTTGTTTTCTTCAAAAATTTGTTCACTTTTCCACTGAAACCGAACATGGTAGCTAAAAGTGCAATGATAAATAATGTTACCAAAAGAATTTCAAGATACCCGAAACCTTTGTGGGCATTAAGTAAAATGTTGTAAAAATCCATAATCCTATTTTTTTGTACACAAAGATAACAAAAATCCCGGCTCAAAGCCGGGATTGATATTTATAAAATCTAATATTGTGATATTATTAGAAGTTGAATGATAATGTTGCTGCCCAAGTAGTTCCGAATCCGAAATAAGCACGGTTACCTGTTGCTATTCCATTGTACATCATACCAAGTTGCTCGTAAGTCTGCTTAGCAGTGTTGTTTGATCCATCAGCAAGTTTAGTTGGAACATCGTTAGCAAAAACACTTGTAGCTGAGTCAGAGATATAAATTTTATCAAACAGGTTATAAACGTTAGCTCCAATAGTAAAGTATTGAGCTTCGTTTTGTAATCTGATTTTGTAAGAGAAACCTACATCGAACAAGTTGAAATCTGGTAGTTTCAATACTCCTCTGTCTTGAGCTGCAATATTGGTAAATGTTCCAGCGTCAATAGTAGAATAAAGTTTACCTACATATCTCCATGTTCCAAAGATGTTAAGGTCTTTTACCGGTTTTACAGTAAGACCTAATGACGCAGTCATCTGAGGAATACTGTTGTTACTTGAACCTCCTACTTTTACTTTATCTAAGTATAATTCGTTTCCTGATGAACCAGCTAAAGTAACAGGGTTGTTGTTATCATCGAAAGAAGCTACGCTAGCATTTCCTTTATAATAGTAATCTCCCCAAGAGAACATACCCTGAATTTCTAAGAAACGGTTTGGTTTGTAAACTCCATCAAATTCAACTCCCTGGTGAACTTCAGTAATACCATTGATTTCAGAATAACCTGTAGTTGTTGTACCGTCTGCTAAAGTGAAAGTCTGACCTGTTTTTCTCAACCATCTGTCTTTCCACTGTGTTCTGTATACGTTAACATTTGCAGTGAATTTTGCAGATCTGAATCCATAACCAATTTCAGCAGAAGAAATCTTCTCGTTAGTTAAATAAGGGTTAACAAGTTGTTGGTTACTTGGATACACTGTGTTAAGGAATGGTTGTTTGCTATAATAACCTAAGTTAGCAAAAACGTTATGTTGCTCGTTAATGTTATAGTTAGCACCCCCTTTAATATTATATCCGAAAATGTTTTTAAATCCTGTTTTCGTGTTTACTGTTTGTCCTTTTAATGTACTTCCATCTACTACGTAGTTATCAATTCTCTGATAACCTTGGTTAGATACGGAACCTTGTAAGAATGCAGATAGATTGTCTTTAGTATATTCTACCTGTGCAAATCCACTGTACCAAAGTACTTCTCCATCATTGCTGTATCCTACCTGATCTTCAGCTGGAGCTAATTTTCCTCCGAAAGGATTCCAAGTAAGTTTTTTATAATCATAAAGTGTGTTTACGATTCTTGGAGCAGGTAAGTTTTTATTAGCTGCATCTTTATATCCTTTAGCTCCATAAAGATCTGTAAGAACCTGATAGTGATAACCATAGTAATATCTGTCATCTGTACCTATTGAGAAGTTCCAGTTGTCATTGATTTTATGTTGGAAGTTAGCCAAGATACCATACCAGTTGTGAGAGTTAATATTTGATCTACGAACCAAAGTACTTCCTGCACCTGCAGTATTTAAATTAACCGCTGCGTTAGCCGCAAAAATAGCATCATAGTTGAAATGACCTGCTGCATCATAGAAATCAGTCATTCCTTTTCCTCCTACTTTACCTAAGTCACCTGTTCCACCACCTCTACCGTTAGACATGTATAAAACTGTACTTAGTTTAGATTTTTCACTCATTGTCCAGTCCCAGTTCAACATCATTACCGGCTTAGCATAGTAGTTTGATCTGTTTGCTAAAGCAACTTTATTTCCGTTAGCATCTGTGTAGTAACCAAAATCTGAATTGTATCTTCTATAAGGAGTTCCATCGTGATCAGGATTATAGTTGATATAATTTTGAATAGTTGGAGCAAAAGTTCTTTGATCATGCCACTGAGGAGCAGATGTTATTGTAAACTGTAAGTTATGTTTTTTATTGATTTCATAACCTAATGCAAAGAAATATGCATAAGATTCGTAATCTGTATTTTCAATATAAGTTCCTCCGGCTTGTCTGCTCATTAAGAATGATGCAGATACACCATCTTTAGATTTTCCTGTATTATAAGAAAATGAAGTTTTTAAATAATCGTTGTTACCAACTCCTAATCTGATTACCCCTCCTTTTTTCATATCAGCAGAACGGGTAAGGAAGTTTACTGTTCCCCCTACAGAAGCAATAGCCAATTTAGAAGAACCTAAACCTCTCTGAACTTGTAATGTACTTGTTACATCAGATAAGCCAGTCCAGTTTGAGAAATAAACAGCACCACCTTCCATATCGTTAACTGGCATACCGTTTACCATTACAGCAATGTTTCTAGATTCGAAACCTCTGATTGTAAGACCTCCATCACCAAAACCACCTCCGGATTTTGTAGCATAAACAGATGGAGTAGTGTTCAAAATCTCAGGTAACTCCTGGTTACCTAATCTTTCTGCAAGTTGTGCTGCTTTAATGGTAGAAGCAGCAACAGGTGTCTTTCTATCTTTAGCGATATCCGTAACACCTCTTAAGATTACCTCGTCAATATCTTTGGACTTTTGCACTGTGTCCTGAACTTGTTGAGCGTAATAAACACTAGCTGTAGATAATGTAATAACCGCAGTTAGTATCGATTTGTTGATTAATTTCATAATCGTTAGTAATAATTAGATTTAATTTTCTGCAAAATTCGCAAAATAAAATTTAACTATTATTAACTCAATGTTAATTTTTAATCAGTCTTAATAATGTTAATGTATTAAAAATCAGTGTTATGGCTAAAAATTGAATTTTTTTATGAAAAAAGTCATGTTATTGAATTTTTAACAAAGTGGGGGTGTTTTTGTTAAAAATTCAACGCTATTTCACTGCTTTGAGACTCAAATCTATATTCTCAGCAGAGTGTGTAAGGGCCCCTACAGAGATGAATGTAACCCCTGTGGAAGCAATTTCTTTAAGCATATCACGGGTAATTCCACCTGAAGCTTCAGACTCACATGAACCGTTGATCATTTTTACAGCTTCCTTCATGGTCTTTACATCCATGTTATCAAGCATAATTCTGTCAACCTTTGCATTGATGGCTTCCTGAACTTCCTCAAGGTTTCTTGTTTCAACCTCTATTTTTAACTTTTTTTTGTTCTTTTTAACGTAGTCTTTGGCCATTGCCACTGCATTGGTAATGCTTCCGTTGTAATCAATGTGATTATCTTTCAGCATAATCATGTCATAAAGGCCATATCTGTGATTAGTTCCGCCACCTATGGCAACTGCCCATTTTTCACACATTCTGAAATTAGGAGTTGTTTTTCTTGTATCTAAAAGTTTAGTTTTTGTACCTACCAACCTTGAATCCCAGTCGTGGGTAAGGGTAGCAATACCGCTCATTCTTTGCATGCAGTTAAGAACGAATCTCTCTGTAGAAAGAATAGATCTGGCACTTCCTGTTACAATAAGAGCTACATCTCCGAATTTGCAAGGAGTTCCATCTTTAATGAAAACTTCTACTTTCAGATTTTTGTCAAAAGTCTTGAAAATGATTTCCGCCAGCTCAACTCCTGCAAGAATGCAGTCCTGTTTTACTAAAAGCTTTGCACTTTGTATAAGATCTTGGGGTATGGTAGACAGGGTGGAGTGGTCTCCGTCCTGAATATCTTCCTCAAGTGCGTTTTTTATAAATGTCTTTAATGCTTTATCTGTTACGTATGCTGGTCTTTTCATAATTTTGATTTTAGTAATAAAAGGAGGATCTTTTTCCGAATAATAAATCGTGAATAATGAAGAGCAAAAGAACTTCATTTTGCTTTGCGTCTATTTTTTCAAAATCTATATTGTCTTTTATTTTTACGTTGTTTTGATTAATGGCTTGAAACTCCAATACCTGTTTTCCGTTTCGTCCTTGTGGTATGATTTTATAGTTCCATTTAAAATTATCCCAATTATATTCCTGAGTGTAGTAAGTGATTTTTTCTCTATTGAATGTTAAAATCGGATATTGAGAATTATTGATATAGTATAGCGTTAAGCGTAACTTATTATCTTTAATTATATTATTTAAATCAAATTTTAAACTTCCATAATAATCTGGTTTTCCCAACCCTTGCATGTTGCATAAAAGATTTAAAGCTAAAGGGTATTTGGATCTGGGAACAATAATCTTTTTTAATAATGTGACACCATATAATGCGAAAAAAATTCCCAAAAGCATTATTCCTGCAAGGATGGCTATATTTGAAAAAGCATCAATTTTTTTATCTTGCTCCCAAAAATTTAATAATACTAAACCACAAGTCAATGAAAGTATCATTCTTGAATAGAATAAGATATTGACTGTTGTAAGAATATTTAAATTCAGGATTTTCATTTGTTTAAAATTAAACCAAATCTTTATTATAAAATGCTCCTTTATTCTCTGTCATTTCCATGGATTGGGTAATGATGAGGTGGGCAACTGTTGTAAGGTTTCTTAATTCCGATAATTGTGGAGAAAGAATAGAGTAGTGGTAGATCTCATCTACGGCAGCGGCAATCTCCTGGTGTTTCTGCAATGCCATATTTAAACGTCTGTTGCTTCTTACAATACCTACCAGGTCGCTCATCATTTCCTGAAGCTGTTTTCTGAGATAGCTTACAATGACCATTTCGTCCATGATTTTCATTCCTTCTTCATTCCATTCCGGCACTGCTTTCAGGTCGTCAAAGTTGAAATTGTTTTCATTCAGAAGTTCTACTGTTTTCATAGCAGCATTGTGCCCGAAAACCAAACCTTCAAGAAGTGAGTTTGAAGCAAGTCTGTTGGCTCCGTGAAGTCCTGAGTTGGTGCATTCTCCTACAGCAAAAAGATTTCTGATGGAGGACTGTCCGTCTCTGTCAACTTCAATTCCGCCCATTAGATAGTGGCAGGCTGGTACAACAGGGATTAGCTGAGTGAAGGGATCAATTCCTTCGTCTCTGCATTTTTTATAAATATTTGGGAAATGTTCTAAGAATTTTTCATGGTTCATTTCCTTGCAGTCTAAACCGACAAATTCGTCTCCGGTGATTTTCATTTCGGCATCGATGGCTCTTGCAACAATATCTCTGGATGCTAATTCTTCACGTTCATCATATTTGTGCATGAATTTTTCACCCCTTTTGGTTCTTAATTTTGCTCCGTCTCCACGAACTGCTTCTGAAATTAAAAACAACATTCCATCCATTTTGCTGTACAAAGCTGTGGGATGGAACTGGTAATATTGCATATTGGAAACCTTTCCTTTTGCACGGGCTACAAAAGCAATTCCGTCTCCTGTAGCAATGGTAGGATTGGTTGTGTTTTTATAAACATGTCCGGCGCCTCCTGTAGCAGCCAGTGTTATTTTGGAAGTGATTTTTTTGATGGTTTTGGACTTTTCATCCAGGATGTAAGCGCCATAACAATGGATATCACCTTCGTTGAGTTCTTTTCCGGGAACATGGTGCTGTGTGATGATATCAATGACATAATGATGGTCAAGAATTTCAATATTCGGACTGTTATTGGCTGTTTCCAGCAAAGCCCGTTCGATTTCAAACCCTGTAATATCTTTGTGATGTACGATTCTGTTTTCAGTATGGCCTCCTTCTCTTCCTAAAGCGAATTTGCCATTCTTCATGTCAAACTGAGCGCCCCATTCTACAATTTCGTTGAATCTTGCAGGAGCTTCTCTTACTACCATTTCTACGACATCGCGTTTGTTTTCTCCGTCACCGGCACGCATCGTATCGTCAATATGTTTTTGGAAATTGTCATTCTGAAAATCTGTAACAACAGCCAGACCGCCTTGTGCATATTTGGTATTGCTTTCGTCTTCGTCAGATTTTGTTACAATAATGATTTTGGCATCAGGGAGCTGTTCAGAAACTTTAATGGCATAGGAAAGTCCGGAAATGCCGGAACCGATTACTAATACATCCGCTTTTATCATATGCTTGCTTTAGGTACAATCGTTTAAAACGATTAAATAAATTTAAACAATTTTTCGTTTGGTTTCCTTACTTTTTTCATGTGCTGAAAATGGTCTTCTTCAGAACGGTAGCCTAAAGCGAGGGTAACAGTTACTTTTTCTGTTTCGGGATTGATGTTCAGAATTTCTTCTATAAGATCCTGACGGAAGCCTTCCATAGGACAGGAGTCTATACTTTCAATAGCAGCGGCATACATCAGATTGGCCAATACTATATAAGATTGTTTTTCTGCCCAGTTGAAAATTTCATCCTGTGTTTTCTGCGTGATATGCTGATTAATACTGTTTCTGAATGGATCCAGTTTTTCAACAGGAGTATCTCTTACTTCAGATATATGATTAAAATATCCCCGGATATAGTTCTCTTCAATGATTTTCTTTGAAATAATAACAATAAGATGAGAACAGGTAGATATCTGAGAAGGATTATAGAAAGCCGGGATTAATTTCTGCTTCATTTCCTCGCTCTCAACAATAACCATTTTATAGGGCTGAAGTCCCAGAGAACTGGCAGACAGCTTTCCTGACTCAAGAATATTGTGAAGAGTTTCCTGAGGAATAATCTGATGATTGAATTTTTTTACAGAATATCTTCTGCTTAAAGCTTCCAAATAATTCATAGGACAAATTTAAGAATTGAATATGAATAAAGAGTCTTTAAAATGAAATATCTCCGCCCTGTTAATACAAAAAATCACCCCGGCTGGCGGGGTGATTCTTTTGATAAGATGGAAAGTGTAATTATTCTCTGTTTTTTACAACAATCCAACCTGAGAATTTTATCGGAGTACTGTTTTTATTATTTTCATTCCATGAAACAGAATACCAGTAATTTCCTGTAGGAACTTTTTTGCTTCCATTAGTGGTACCTGCCCATTTGTAGCCATTGGTTTTATCGGCCTGGAACATTTTGTAACCATATCTGTCGAAGATTCCTATTTCCAGATTCTGTTTGTTGGCAAGTGCAGAATAATCAACAAAATCATTAATACCATCATCATTAGGAGTAATCACGTTGATCAGATTAGGTACCGTAATATTAACTTCCACAGGAACGCAATTATAACCGTCTCTTACATATATTTTAGCTTCTCCTCTGGCAATATTGGTAAAGATATTGGAATCCTGCCAGTTGATATTATCCATAGAATACTGGTAAGGAGGAGTTCCTCCATTGGCATATATTGTCACTGTGCTTCCTGAAATATCAACAGTGGTAACAACCGGATTATCGGAAGGATATACTGTTACTTTTTGTGTGGCAACACAATCTCCGGTTTTAAGTTTTACCCAGTAGGTGCCTACTCCTACATTTTTGATCGATTGAGTGGTAGCTCCTGTGCTCCATTCATAGCTTTTGAAACCAGCTCCAGCATCTAATGTTGTTGTATTTTCTATACAGATCGTCTGATCAAGTAATGTTCTTGAGAATACTGGAGGAATGACGGTTAAAGTAACTTTAGCAATTGAATAACATCCGTTTGCGCTGAATACTTTAATGTAAACAACTCCATTAGGAGCGATGTATGCCGCAGGAGTTGAGATTGCATTAGTTCCGCTGATGGCGTCAGCTAATGATGGGTAGTATTCTTTTGTAAGTGCACCTTGAGAAACGATAGCTCCAGTAAGATTAAAAGATGCCATAGATGGATTGGTTTCTATAAAGCATGATTTTATTTCAACATCATTGACAACCACAACGGGATAGATGTTAAGTGTAATTTTAGCTGTACTTACACAACCCTGAGGAGTAGTTACCCTTACGTATATTGTAGCTGCTGCAGAAGCATAAGCAGAAGGGTTTGTTATCTGATTTGTACCATTATTCATATCGTATAAGGTAGGGTAGAATTCCTTGGTAGCTCCGGCAACAGTGGTTACAGTGGCAGTGTTAAGATCAAATGTTGCCGTTCCCGCATTGTTATTATTACAGCCTGTAAGGCTGGCATCTGTTGCCGCAAATGGAGTAGGATTAAGCTGAATGACTCCATCACCATTATCACAAAGAGTAGAAGTAGGGTCTTTTACAACAACCTTAATGGTAGTGTTTCCTGAATATTGGAAACTTGAAGGATTGGCAATAGGCGTAGAACTTCCCAAAACATAATAAGTGAAAACATAGTTTGCAGGATTATTTACAAATTGAGAGTTGAAAGAAGTAAGATCCACTACACCATTTCCGGTAGCTGGATTTGTACATACGAAAGGACTTACCGTATTACTTAAAATAGGAACTTTATCTACGAATACTTTAACATCTTTAATAGAGTGTCTTGCACTGGCACCTCCGGTTGCTGCTGAGAAACCGAAATACCCCTGTGACATTCCTACTGCACCTCCGGAAGGAGCAAAAGACTGATCTACGATAAGTACACCATTGATTCTTACTTTAATAATCCAGTTTGTAGGATTGGTAAGATCTGTTTCTCCGTTTACTTCAACGTGTCTGTAGGTGTCTCCTACAAAAGGCTGAGTGGCAATAAGGTCCTGAGAATGGAATGTACTTCCCGGAGTGGTATTGAATTCGATATTATTTCCAGCTGTATTATTGGTGCCATAAAGAATGTGAACTTTACTCATCTGTCCCTCAGTAGTATTGTTGAAGATGTCAAAACCAACCATTAACCCGGAAGCATTCGCGGGGATACCAAGTCCTCCTCCTGAAACGAATCCTGTAGGTGGATTGGCAAGATACCAGAAGGTAAAACCATCTCCTTTTCCAAACTGAGTAGTTCCGTTTCCGTCAATTCTGAAATCGAATTCCACTTTCCATTTATCACAATAGCTCAGGGTAATAGGAGTGGATAATTTTACAGCCCCGTATCTGCTGGTCTGATCGGTGGTAAGCCTCACAAAGTCTCCGCTTACTACAGCATCAGAGACAAGATCCCAGCCCGTTGTATTTACAGGGTTTCCGGTAAGCTGGTATGTTTGTGAAAATACCCTTCCCGGCAAGCATAATAAGATAGTCAGTAAAAAAATGAGTATATTTTTTTTCATAGTGGATGGATTATGATGTTATTTGTTTTTTTGATATAAAATTGATTTGTTACATGTTTAATTTGATTATAAAAGCAATGTTTAATTTCAAATTCAGGAGCAGAAAACCCTTATTTTAATACCAAAACTACCCCATATGAGGTAGTTTCGGATACTAAATTTATTCTCTGTTTTTAACCAATACCCAGCCTGAATATTTGGTTTCTGTATTGTCTTTATTGTTCTCATTCCATGAGATCGTGTACCAGTAAGTTCCTGTAAGAACTTTTTTACCGGAAGCTGTTCCGTCCCATGTGAAGTTTCTCATTTTTCCAGCCTCATACAATTTATTACCATATCTGTCATAGACGATAAATACCAGGTTTTTCTTGTAAGAAAGCGCTGAGTAGTCAATGAAGTCGTTTACATTATCGCCGTTTGGAGTGATGGCGTTAATCAGATTAGGTACGGTAATCTGAACTTCAACAGGAGTACAGTTATAGAAGTCTTTTACATACACTCTTACTTCTCCTCTTGCGAGTCCGGTGAAAATATTGCTGGTTTGCCAGTTGACTCCATCAAGAGAGAATTGATACTGAGGTTTTCCTCCCGCTACATTTACCGTGATTGTGTTGTTGTCAATATCAATGCTGGAGATCACAGGATTTGCAGATGCGTTTATTTTTACAATCTGCGTTGTGAAACAGTTCCCAGTTTTAAGTCTCACCCAATAAACACCTACTCCCAGATCTTTAACAGATGAGGTGGTTGCTCCGGTGCTCCATTCATAGCCATCAAATCCAGGACCTGCATCCAGATCTGTTTTTTCACCTATACAAATGGTTTTGTCTTTCAACACCGAAGATGTTACGGGCGGTAATACAATAAGGTTGATTTTAGCAATATTGAAACATCCGTTGGCATCTGTTACTTTTGCGTACACGACAGTACTTGTAGATAAGTACTGAAGGGGATTCATGATCTCATTGGTTCCGTCTAAAGCATTCGCAATGGAGGTGTAGTATTTTTTTGTCACACCGCTGCTTAATGTAGTAACATTCGCAGTGGTCAGATTAAAAATAGCACTGGTAATATTAGTTTCAATAAAGCATGATCTAAGTGTAGCTTCCTGCACAGGAGTGTCCGGGTAAAATGCCAGCGTGATTTTTGCTGTACCTGTACATCCCTGAGGGGTTGTTACTTTTACATATACTTCTCCGGGAGCAGAGAAGTAACTGCCGGGATTTTGAATTTCATTCGTGTCTGCATTAAGGTCAGCTAAAGTTTTATAATATTTTTTAACAGCACCGGGAACGCCTGTAACATTTGCTGAATTCAGGTTGAAAGTGGCTGTTCCTGCTTTGTTGTTATTACATACGGTAATTGTTTTATCCTCAGCTTTAAATGGAGCAAGAACCAGTAATATTTTACCATCCGGATTGTCACAGAGCAGTCCGGCATTATCTTTAATAACAACAGTAACCGTTGTGTTTGCATTGAATTGATAATTGGCAGGATTAGCAATTGGAGTAGAGCTTCCCAGTGGATAATAAGTAAATGTATAGTTTGAAGGATTGTTAACAAATTGCGAATTGAAAGATGTCAGGTTTACAGATCCGTATCCGGTAGTAGGATTAGGACAGAAAGACTGAGTTGCTGAGTTTTGTAAAATAGGAACTTTATCAGTATAAATTTTTACATTTTTAATAGAATGTCTTGATCTTGCACCTCCTGTAGAAGCTGAGAATCCAAAATATCCTACCGTCATTGCAGCAGCTGTCCCGGAAGGAGCAAAAGACTGGTTGCAAATTACATTACCGTCTATTGTTATTTTTAAGATCCAGCTGGTAGGAGCCGCGGGATTTACCTGTGCAGTTACTTCAACATGTTTAAAGGTGGTGCCCTGAAAGGGTTGTGTAGTGTTTAAATCTGGTGAGTGAAAGGAACTTCCCGCAACATTGAAAAATTCAACGTTATTGGTATCACTCGTATTTTGAACTTGCCCGTAAGCAACGTGAACCTTGCTCATTGTAGCAGTCGTAGTATTGTTATAAGTGTCAAATCCTACAACAAGACCTACTGCATTTTGAGATACTCCGAGCCCGGATCCCAATACACTGGCGACAGGCGGATTGGCCAGATACCAGAAGGCAATTCCGTCTCCGTTGGAGGTTTGGTTGGAATCCATCCTGAAATCAAACTCCACTCTCCATTTATCACAATATTTTAAATTGATAGGGTCATTCAGTCTGATAGAACCGGATTGATTATTGGTATCCGGAGTAAGCTGAATAAAATCTGTGTTTACCTGAGTAGGGGAAACCATCGTCCATCCAGTAGTAGTCACCGGGTTTCCGATAAGCTGATAAGTCTGTGCAAAGGACTTTCCGGCTATACAGAGTAAAAAAACAGATAAATACAATAATAGATTTTTATTCATTTAAATGGGACTTTGATTAATGTGTAAAGATATTAAATCCCGATTAAATAATATGTATTTAGTGTTAATTTTGCTAAAATTTTAATAATATTTTAAAAAAATAATACTTATTATGATGTAATGGTGAATATTGTAGTATTGATTACGTTTTTATATGAATTAAATTAAAATAAGGAATTGCTATCTAAACCCTCAAAATAAGTATCAATTTCGAGATCGGAAGAATTGGCTGCTGCAACTGCTAGTTTGTCGCAAAGCTCGTTCTCAAAGTGCCCTGCATGGCCTTTTACCCAATGCATTTTAGGTGTGTGTTTATTGTATAACTCAACGAATTTTTTCCAGAGGTCGGGGTTCTTTACATTCTTCCAGCCCCGCTTGATCCACCCCGCAATCCAGTTTTGATTTATCGCATCAGATACGTACTTGCTGTCAGTATATACATGGATCTCGTTTTCTGTAGATTTCAGTTTTTCCAGTGCCGTGATCACTGCCAGAAGCTCCATTCTGTTATTGGTGGTTTTTCTAAACCCTTTGGAAAATGTTTTCTGATAGTTTTTTTCAGGAACGCGCATGAGAATTCCATATCCGCCTTTTCCCGGATTTCCGCTGCAAGCCCCGTCGGTATAAATTTCGATTCTCAAGTTTAATAATAGTTAAAATTTTCAGAGTCTTCATTGTAATTAAAGTCGTAATCATAATCATTAATGACTCCAATATTGCCTAATGATATTTTTTCAAAAGGATCTTCTTCTATAAGTAGACCAATAATTTTGTAAGGAAATGTTGCACTAGATTTATAAAATTCTAAATGTTCAAGAATAATGTCATCAAAATTGTATTTATTTAAAATAATTACTTTATCAACTTCAACTTCATTATCTAAAATATAATCTCTTATAGATTTGATTGTTATGGGTTTTAATTTTGAGGTTTGTATTTTCATGTTAATAAGGTTATTACTTAAAACGGAAAATCATCATCATCATCAAAATCATTCATTGATGACCCTGAAAGTTTAGAATTGTCAGGTAGACCAAAAGCATCACTAGGTTTTATTCCTTCTCTTATTTTATCAAAACCATTAGGTTCTCCTAATAGTCCTGCATTTGAAGGATGATAACCAATTCCTCCAGCTGTACTGTCGAATGCCGCTTCAATATCACCAAATTTTGCAAAATGTTTTAAGAAAGATAGTCGGACATCTGCCGTAGCACCATTCCTGTGCTTTGCAATAATCAGTTCGGCCTGGTTTTCAGTAGAAGTTTCTTGTCCTTCTTCATCATTATCCCAAACGGTAATTTTATAATATTCTGGTCTGAAGATGAAAGATACAATATCCGCATCCTGCTCAATCGCCCCGGATTCCCTCAAGTCTGAAAGCTGAGGTCTTTTTCCAGGACGGGCTTCCACACTTCTGGAAAGCTGGGAAAGAGCAATCACCGGAACGTTAAGTTCTTTTGCAATTGCCTTTAATGAACGCGAAATCATGGAGATCTCCTGTTCACGGTTTCCAACTCCTTTTCCTCCACTTCCTGCTGTCATCAGCTGAAGGTAGTCAACCATGATGATTCTTACTCCATGCTGCATAACAAGTCTTCGGCATTTTGCACGGAAATCGAATATCGAAAGGGAAGGAGTTTCATCAATATATAAAGGAGCGTTTTCCAGTTCAGATACATTGGAGAATAGTCTCTGCCATTCTTCATCATCCAGCGTTCCTTTTCTTAATTTTTCAGAAGAAATCCTTGTCTCGGAAGCAATCATTCTGGTGATAAGCTGTACTGATGCCATCTCGAGAGAGAAAAGAGCCATAGGAACTTGGTGTCCCACTGCGATATTTCTTGCCATCGAAAGAAGAAATGCCGTTTTTCCCATCGCCGGACGGGCTGCAATAATAATAAGGTCAGAGTTCTGCCATCCACCGGTCTCCTTATCCACATCTCTGAATCCTGAAGGAACACCTGAAAGTCCCTCCTTGTCTTTTAAAGATTTAATCGTATCAATAGCCTGCTTTACCAATGAATTGGCAGTATCGAATCCCTTTTTAATGGTTCCGTTGGTAATTTCGAAGAAAGACTGTTCTGCTTTATCCAGAAGTTCGAAAACGTCTGTTGATTCCTTATAAGAAGAGTCGATAACATTAGCAGAAACATTGATAAGGCTTCTTAAAATATATTTTTCAAGAATAACACGTACATGGTATTCAATATGGGCAGATGAACTTACTCCCATCGTCAGGTCAATGATATAGTGGTCACCACCGGCCTGGCTTAGTTTATCTTCTTTTTTTAATTCCTGAATAATGGTCATTAAATCTACCGGATGGTTGCCTTCATAAAGCTTTAAAATGGTAGAAAAGATGACCTGATGTCTCGGATCATAGAATACTTCTGAAGTAAGAAGGTCAATGGAATGGTCAAGACCTTTTTTGTCAATCAAAAAAGTTCCGATAACAAGTCTTTCAAAATCCACTGCATTGGGAGGCATTTTCCCATCCGCAATAGACAATTCTTTTGCAAAGTTTCCGTGTGTCAGGGATGATAATGTTTCTTTCTGCGCCATGGTGCAAAGATAGTTTATTTAAAAAATAATAAAAAAATAGTATTCAACAATTTATTGGCAGTCTTTCGGAAAATGCTGTCAACAGGAGATTGATCTTGTTGATAAAAAAAATCACCTCAGTCTGAGGTGATTTTTTTTAAAGAGTGATTATAACTTATTCTTTATTTTTTACCAATACCCATCCTGAATATTTGGTTTCTGTATTGTCTTTATTGTTTTCGTTCCATGAGATCGTGTACCAGTAAGTTCCTGTTAGGATTTTCTTACCGAAAGCAGTTCCGTCCCAAGTGAAGTTTCTCATTTTGTTGGCTTCATGAAGTTTGTTTCCATATCTGTCATACACAATGAAGATAAGGTTTTTCTTGTACGCGAGAGCAGAGTAGTCGATAACATCATTTACGTTATCTCCGTTTGGAGTGATCGCGTTAATAAGGTTCGGAACAGTAACTGTCACCTGAGTAGGTGTACAATTATAAGTATCTTTTACATATACTGTATTCTCACCTCTTGGAAGTCCTGTGAATGTATTGGAATCCTGCCAGTTGATACCATCTACAGAGAATTTATATGGAGGAACTCCACCTGTAGCGGTAACAGTAATGTTGTTGTTTGAGATCTCTATTCCTGAAATCACTGGCTGCAGGCTTGCATGTACACGTACCTCCTGAAGAGTGAAACATTTTCCTGTCTGAAGTTTTACAAAATAAACTCCTACTCCTACGTTATTGATAGATTGTGTAGTTTCTCCTGTGCTCCATTCATAGCTGTCGAATCCAGGTCCGGCATCCAATGTGGTTTTGCTTTCAGCACAAATCGTTTTATCTTTTAATACTGCTGATTTTACAGGAGGTAATACTTTCAGTTCAATCTTAGCAATTGCATAACACTGTTTATCATTGTTTACTCTTACGTATACCGTTGTGCTTTCTGAAAGATAGTTAAACGCTGCCAAAATTGGGTTGGTCTGAGCTTTGGCATCAGCTATCGATGTATAATACTTAATGATAGTTCCTGTAGGTGTTGGTACAGGTACTCCGATATCAGCTTTAGAAAGATCGAAAGTTGAACGGGTAACATCGTTATCAATATAACAGTTTTGAAGTACAGCATCTTTTAATACTACTGTCGGGTAGAACAATAGTCTGATAGTAGTAGTTGCTTTACATCCGAAAGTAGAAATTACTTTTGCGTATACAGTTGCTTCCGGAGAAATATAGTTAACAGGATCAGTAATCTCGTTAACTTCTGCATTCATATCATCAACCGTAGTGTAATACTTAATAGTTGCTCCGCTTCCCCCGAAGATATTGGCTGTTGTCAAATCATATTTAGCTGTACCGGCTCCATTGTTATTACAAGAATATAAAGTAGCGGTATTGGCTGAGATGCCTACATTAACAAATTTAAATTTCCCGGTTATGAAACATCCGTTGATAGGGTTCGTTGGGTTATTAGGATCTTTATATACAATTCTGTAATAATATGTTGTTGTTCCATCTACAGTTGCTATTGTAAGAGGGTTTTCTCCTGTAAGGGCATCATTGGTTGTTTTATGATAAGTAACCTTGAAGTTAGAACTGTTACCATTAATGATCCCTGCTGACAGGGTTGTAAAATCGAATTGTGAAGGCAATGAACAAACCATTACCTGCATTGGGTCATTAGGAGTTGCTCCAGGAATTCCCGGTGGAATGAATGGGTTCGGAGAAAGAACAGGATCGTTAAATGCAGAACTTAAACTCGCAGTACCTGACCATTCCATAGAAAAACCATTAACTGATCTACTGAAGTTATCAATAACCAAATAATAGGTTTGTCCTACCAATACATCCATATAAGGACTCCATTTACCATTGTTCATACTGGCCGTAGTGCCAGGAGGATTGGTAGGGAATACTGCAGGTGGAGCAAGAGTAAGATCCAGACCTGTGTCTCCCGGAGTACCGCTATAGTTACATCTTATAGGCTGTATGAAGACATGATCTGCATTCTGTAAAGAAGCACAACCGTTTGCTGTAGGTCCATAGACTGCAAAATCATAATCATCGCCCTGATCGTTAGGTTTTATTTTAAATGCAAGGGTACCTGGTGTAGATACAGTGAAAGTATACCAAACAGTATATCTTTCATTGGTGCTAAGACATCCTCCGTTTGCATTAAGGATTTCTATAATATTTCCAGGTCCTGAAGGGGTGTAAGAAATGTCAGAGTTACCACAGATAGGAATGGCTGTGATACAATCTGATTGTGAGTAGACTATCTGTGTTATCAATAAAATAAAAAGAAGTAGTATTTTTTTCATTGTTAAAACGATTTTTGTTAAACAAAATTGGGATCAATTAATTTTTCATGGTTTAGTTAAAAGAAAAAGCCGCCAAAGCGGCTTTTTCATATTATATAAGGGTTATTCTCTGTTTTTTACAACGATCCAACCTGAAAACTTGAACGGAGTATTCTTCTTGTCATTCTCATTCCATGTTACAGAATACCAGTATGTACCTGTTGGAATTTTCTTCCCTGCAATGGTTCCGTCCCATTTGTATCCATTGGATTTGTCTCCCTGGTGGATTTTTGTTCCGTATCTGTCAAAGATACTCAAAACTAAGTTTTGTTTGTCAGCAATTGCAGAATAATCTACAACATCATTCACACCATCTCCGTTTGGAGTAATCATGTTGATCAGGTTAGGAACTACTACCGTAACTTCAATAGGGTCGCAGTCATATGCATCTTTTACATATACTTTGTATGTTCCTCTTGCTACATTCGAGAATGTATTGGAAGGCTGCCATATGATTTTATCCATAGAATACTGGTAATCCGGTGTTCCTCCTATAACATTGATGGTTAGTGTAGTGTTAGAAACATCAATGCTTGCTACAACCGGCTGATCAGAAGGGTATACTGTTACCGTTTGAGTAGTAATGCATTCTCCTGTTTTTAATTTTACCCAGTAGATTCCAACTCCTACATCTTTGATAGACTGAGTTGTAGCTCCTGTGCTCCACTCATAGCTTTTGAATCCAGGTCCGGCATCTAAAGTTGTAGTGTCTTCAATACAGATAATTTTGTCTTTCAGAACATTAGATTTTACAGGTGCAAGCACTGTTAAACCAATTTTTACAACTACAAAACATCCTCTGGTATCAGATACTCTTACATATACTAAACCATTAGGTGCAATATAATTTGCATTTAAAATCTCGTTGGTTCCATCCACTGCATCCGTTAATGAAGGGAAGTATTTCTTCGTAATACCAGCTTGTGGTGTGATCACAGCAGCATTATCAAGGTTAAATAATGCTGTAGAAGGATTTGCTTCAATAAAACATGATCTTAATTCAGCATCTTTTGCAATAATCGCAGGGTAAAACTTAAGGGTAATCTCTGCAATATCAGAACATCCGAATACTGAAGTTACTTTTACGTAGATTTTACCTTCTGCTGAAACAAACTGATAGATGTTGGTAATCTCATTGATTGAGTTATTCAGATCATATAAAGTATAATAGTATTTTTTTGTAGCCGTAGGATCTGCAAAAACATCTGCTGTTGTAAGATCATAAGTTGCTGTACCAGCATTGTTGTTATTACAGCTTGTTAAAGTAACATTTGTTGCCTTGATCGTACCATCTTTAAATTTAAATTTACCAGTCTGTCTACATTTATTAATTGGACTGTTGGGATTAGTAGGATCTGTGTAGTTGATACTGTAGAAATAAACACCTACAGGAGTAACTGTTTGAGGGCCAACAAGAGGGTTGTTGCCTGTTAATGCATCATTCTGGCTTGTATGATAACTAATGCTGAAGTTCGGGTTTCCATTAAGAATTCCTGCCGTTAATGAAGAGAAATCAAAACTTGCAGGATTTGCACACACCACTACTTCTCTTGGGTCTGCAGGTGTTGCTCCTGGAATTCCCGGTGGAATGAACGGGTGAGGCTGTATATTCGGATCCGTGAATGGCGAAGATAAAGTAGCTGTTCCACCCCATGACAATTTGAATCCGTTAGCGGTCTCTCTGTGGTTATTTACAATTAAATAGTACGTCTGGCCAGGTAATACATCAAGGTATTTCACCCATTTATCTCCTGAAGCATCCTCACTAAGGTCTGTAGCCGTCATGTTAAGGCCTGTGTTTCCAGCTGTTCCGGAATAAGAGCAGCGGATTGGAGTTCCAAGGTTACCACATGATTTGTTTGGACCATATACACCGAAGTCATAATCATCGGTCTGATCATTAGGAATAATTTCAAAAGTTAAGGTTCCGGCTGTAGCTACCGTAAACGAGTACCATACAGAATACTTTTCATCGGAACTTAAACATCCGCCGAGGTCTTCGGCAATGTCTCCGTGTCCGCCCGGAGTATATGAAATATCCGAGTTACCGCAGACTGCCATTGCAGTAGTACAGTCTGATTGGGCAAATAAGAAATGTGAAAATATAATTGAGAAAACAAGTAATGCTTTTTTCATAAGAGTTGATTTTAAAAACAAATAGTAAAATTGTTTAATTACTAAAAAAATGCAGTGCTTTATCCGAGACAAAAATGTTTCTGTGAACATGATATAGTGTTAAAGTATTTTGTATCAAAATAAAAACTGACCGCCTGATTTACTCAGGAGATCATGCATTCTCTTATTGTTAATTTGTTCCGAT
This sequence comes from Chryseobacterium sp. S90, assembly GCF_047444895.1. Classification (NCBI taxonomy): domain Bacteria; kingdom Pseudomonadati; phylum Bacteroidota; class Flavobacteriia; order Flavobacteriales; family Weeksellaceae; genus Chryseobacterium; species Chryseobacterium sp. S90. Next base: position 305,864 of record NZ_JBLGCX010000004.1, read on the forward strand.
CAGCTGTTTTCCCCAGTTAGGTGAACTGGATGAGACGTTTGATGTTTCGAATTCTTTGACTGCTTTTTGATAAAGCTTGATGGCTTCCGTTTTGTTGCCTTGCTTTTCAGCCATTTCAGCCTTTAAGAAAGAAAGTCTTGGATTGTTCTTTAAAGTGGTCTCCGCTTTCGTCATGAAGCTCGTAGCTGTTTTTAGTTCCTTCTGAGGATCTGCAGCTGTTTTTATCCTGATTTTCTGAAAGTGGATAAGACCAAGAAGAATATTGATTTCTCCGTTATTCTTTTCAGAAGCAAGGGCCTGCATAGCCAGTTTTCTTGCAGATTCATTGGGTTCTCCAAGAGGGCTGTTCGGGCTGTTCTTTAAAAGGAAATTTGTTTTAAGATACAATGCTGCAGCGGCATAATAATTAGCCTGCCATTTTTCTGAAGTTTTAGCCTCTGAAAACTTAGAAAAAAGAGTATCATAATCGGTTTCTGTTTTTGCATTATTCAGTTGCAAAACAGACTGCTGTAAGGATTGATCTGAAAAAAATTGGGCATTCATCAGCGAACCTGTGACGAAAAAACTCAAAATTAGTAAAAGTTTATACATAGGGGGATATTTTATCAAGCAAATATAAAAAATTATTAACGTTAAATTAAAGATTTTGAGATATATTTAATGAAAGTAATATATTGATTTATAATATTGTATTTTATTGTTTAAGTTAAATTATACAGAGGTCGTAAAGGTATTGATGATTTTACTGAATATTTGTGATGTAATCTTTTGAATAATTTTGAAAAAACACCTATAAAAGTAAAATCAGAATAGAAAACGTTCTATTCTGATTTTAAGTATTTCGAATTCTGATTTTTTTGTGTCAGATTTTTAAATAGACTGATAAACAATAAATTAATATTGCATCTTTCTCAATTTAGGATTGGTGCTTCCTACAAGCAGGGCAACTAAAACAGTCATACAGCCACCAAATACAACAGAGCGCACAACTCCTAGTAATTTAGCCATAACACCACTTTCAAATTGTCCCATTTCATTGCTGGACATAATGAAGATTGAATTTACACTGAGAACACGTCCTCTTATATGATCAGGCGTCTTTAACTGTACAATGGTGCCTCGGATGACCACAGAAATTCCATCAAGCATTCCGCTCATCACAAGGAACATGAAAGACAGCCAATACAATTTTGATAAACCAAATCCAATGATGCATAGCCCGAATCCGGTAACAACTGCAAGAAGTATTTTTCCCTGATTTTTTCGAAGAGGAACAATAGATAGAATAGTAATGATACACATGGAACCAATATCAGATGCCGCGTTCAGTAATCCGAAACCTTCCGCCCCTGAATTTAGAATATCAGTAGCAAATACCGGGATCATAGCCACTGCACCTCCAAAAAGTACAGCAAACATATCAAGGCACAATGCTCCCAAAATTTCTTTGGTTTTAAAAATATAAGAAATTCCTTCACGCATGCTTTCCACTACATTTACAGTTTCCTTTTTGTACTCTGAATGCTGTTTGTGAAGCTGCCAGAAAAATAATGAAGCCACAAATATTAATGCTAAAATAGCAACCAATGTCCATTTTACACCTATAAACCCAATAAGAATACCACCTACAGCATGTCCACACACAGAAGATATCAGGAAAGTGGCCTGATTCAAAGTAACTGCGTTGGGAAGGTTTTCTTTCTTTACAATTTTAGGAATCATGGAAGGAACAATAGGGCCAATGAATGCCCTTGCTATTCCGGTAAAAAAGATAACACCATAAATATAATAGGTAATCTGATGCCCTGTGAAATGCATTTCTACATCAAAAAAGGCAGGGATCAGCAACAGCCCGATCAGGAAAATATAAGCATAATTACAGATGAGAAGCAGTCTCTTTTTCTCATTCATATCAATAACATGTCCGGCATACAACGCACAGCTTACAGCAGGAATTACCTCTGATAGTCCGATAAGACCTATTGAAAAAGGATCTTTTGTTAATTGATACACCCACCATCCTAATAAAGTGGCCAGCATTCTGAAAGCTAAAACAATAAAAAATCTCCCGGTGAGAAGATTTCTGAACTCAACATTTTGTAATGTTTGTAACGGGGTAAAGGAAATCATGAACAAAAATAGCCCTAAAAATTTATTTAGGACTATCCATATGACAATTTTTGAAAGATATATTAAATATACCTCAAAAGATAAAATCTATTTTAGTCAGCTCTTGAAGAACTGATTACGATGGCAGCAACACCTGCAGCCCCGATAAGAGTAGCCCCGGCAGCAATTCTTGCCTTTCTTCTGTCTTTTACAGCTGCTACATTGGATTTAGGGATAACAACTTCCGTACTGTCTTTCTTACCTGCTGTACCTACAAGATTATCACCCACCATGTTTCTGAATAAGATGGTCTGTTTCGGAGAGCCGTCTCTCATCGTTACTTTGTATATCTTTCCGGCTTCAAGATTGGAGTAATTATTTTTTGAAATATCTTCGCTGTATTTTGTAGTAGCACAAGATGTAATAACAAATAAAGATGTTAGTAAAGACGATTTCAACAGTACAGATGCTTTCATTATTTTCTTTTAGTTTTTCAAATTTATAATTTTTTTCGAATATACGTTTTTGGAATTGAAAAAATATGATTATTTTTTGTAAATTTCTAAGATATCTGCAATGTTTCTGTCATTAGCCAATCTCGGAGTCTTGTTTTGGCCTCCCAATTTTCCCTGGGATTTGGCATATTCATGAAAGGCATTCTTTTTAAGTGTGGAGATATGCAGCTTCTGTAAAATATTTCCGGAAATAAGATCATCATAATAGGTATTTCTTGCTCTCAGCTGCAGATCCAGCTCATCTCTGAATACTTCTAAGTTCTCCGGTTCCTTTTCAAATTCAATCAGCCATTCGTGATATGGAAGTCCTTCACCCGGATTTACCTGTGGGGCAAGATGAAATTCTGTAATCTGTGCAGGGTATTTTTCAAGAGTAGCTTTCATTGCTTCTTCCACCTCAAAAGCAATCACGTGTTCCCCGAATGCTGAAGTAAAATGTTTGGTCCTGCCGCTTACCAGAACCCTGTAAGGATCTTTGCTGATAAATCTTACAACATCTCCGATAGAATAAGCCCACAGTCCGGAATTGGTGGTAAGGATCAGTGCGTAATCTTTCTGAAGTTCGATTTCTTTCAATGTTAATCTTCTTGCGCCAGGCTTGCCATATTCTTCCAAAGGAATGAACTCATAGAAAATCCCATGATTGGTCAAGAGCAGAAGACCTTCTTTTGTATAATCATCCTGAAAAGCAAAAAAGCCTTCAGAAGCGGGAAATGTCTGGATAATATCTACTTTTCCTCCCAGAAGATCCTCCATTTTATCACGGTAGGGTTCGTAATTGACACCTCCGGTAACGATAAGCTGCAGATTCGGGAAAAGCTGTTTAATCTTTTTGCCGTGTTTTTCTGTTAACTTCTCAAAATACATGATCAGCCATGGCGGAATTCCTGAGATCAAGGTCATGTTTTCGCGCTCCGTTTCTTCAATGATTTTATCTACTTTGGCTTCCCAGTCTTCCATAATATTGGTTTCCCAGCTTGGTAGACGGTTTTTCTGCAGATAATTAGGGATATGATGCGCTACAATGCCGGATAATCTTCCTGTTTTTATTCCGAAAACCTCTTCCAGCTCAGGGCTTCCCTGTAGAAAAATCATTTTTCCGTTTACAAAGTCTGCATTATTCTTTTTACTGATATAATGAAATAGGGCACTTTGGGCACCGGCAACCTGAAGCGGCATTCCTTCTTTGGAAATCGGAATATATTTAGATCCGGAAGTTGTTCCTGAAGTTTTGGCAAAGTATTCAGGAGTTTCTGTCCATAAAATATTGGCCTGTCCTTTTTTTACGCGCTCTATATAAGTTTTAAGATCTTCATAATCTGCTACCGGAACTTTGTCCTGAAAATCTTTCACAGAACGGATGTTTTCAAAATCATGTTCCCGGCCAAAAAGTGTTTTTTGAGCCGTATTGACTAGAGAAAGTAATAAATCCTCCTGATTTTTCTCTGCATTTTTTTTGAAATCCTCCGCTTTTTGGACGTGTTTTTTTGCCCAGATCAAAGCCGCATTTTTCTTGAAGAAGTTTAACATGGGTCAAATTTATAAATAAGTAGAGAATATGGAATCATTTTTTACGAAGCTTCACATAAAAAAACCGATGGAACAAGTTCCACCGGCTTTTCGAAATTTGATTATGAAAATAACAACTATATGTTAATGTTATGCTTATTTATTCACCTTGTACCTTTTATCAGGAGTACCATCTTTTTTCAGGTGCTTGTTTTCTTTATATCTCTTGTCAGGTGTGCCGTCTTTTTTCATTTTGGCAGCCGGTTGTGCAGGCTTCGCTGCTTTTGCATCCATTGCTGGTTTTGCAGTTTTTACTTCTGCAGGTTTAGCGGCTTTCACTGTAGTTTTTACAGGTGCATGAGCCTGAGTGCTTGTAGCGGGAGCAGTCTGCTGAGCAGTTGCAAGTCCTAATCCAAGGATCAATGACATTGCAGATAATAATTTTTTCATAAGAATTACTGTTTGTTTTTTGTTGAATAAAGATATGCAAAAAGCAGGCTGGAAAAGTTGGATTTTTAAACTTAACTAAAGTTTATTACTGCTTAAAAAAAAATTAAAACACTTCATTTACAATAGAAAAGCCTGTCTTCAGATGAAAACAGGCTTGCAATAATATATAAATAGACAGGAGGTTAGCGCGTACAGTTGGCTGTCCACGTTTTACCATCCTTTGCGTAGAGTATTTTTAACGTATTGTTGTCAATTCTGATATAAGAGGTTGCTGTAGAACCAATCATAACAAGAGTATGATCTCCTTCCTGGTTAAACTCAATTCCGTTAAGATCCGGAATACTGTTTGAGAAAGCGAAATTATACTTGGTACCACTGGCGATTTTCGTTACAAAAACACTCCCGTTATCTGTGCTTATATTGGTAGAGCCGCCATCTTTATAAGAAACACTGCCTTTGTATGTTCCTGCAAAGAATTCATTGTTTACCGGATCATCATCCTTACTGCACGACGAAAAAGATAATGCTGTAAATACCAACAGCATCATAACTCCTAAGATTTTAATTGCTTTTTTCATAATACTTAAATGTTTGGTTAGGCTTAAATTCCCAAACACTATGCCATGGGGGAAAAATTGGGGTTTTTTAACGGGTTCTTAAATAAATTTGTAAAAAATTAAGATTTATTATGCTAAGTTGTTCATTTTAAATCCGAAAGTATCCGGTTTTTTAATGAAAGAAAAAAATATCCGTACCTTTGTGTATCATAAACGGTTTCGGAAAACTCCCGAAATCGCTTTTGTCGTTTATACCAATACTATTTATGCAATTAAAATCCATCAACGAAAAGTTTCTTCCAGATCTGATGCAGAAAGAGTTCGGGAAAGAAATTTTCACCCAGTTAGAAAACAGTCAGCATATTGCCGTAAAGGGAAGTGCAGGATCTTCAGTTTCTATTTTTGTGGCTGAGCTTTTTTTAGTTCAAAAGAAAAATATTCTTTATCTGGTAGATGATAAAGAGGATGCATTGTATGCCAATACTGAGATGGAAGATCTTCTTGGTAAAGATAAGGTGCTGTATTTTCCAGCTACTCACCTTGAGCCTTATCAGGTAGAAAAAACACAAAATGCCAATCTGGTTTTAAGAACTGAAGTTTTAAATAAAATCAATTCCGGGAGATCTCCGAAAGTCATTGTGGCCTATGCCGGAGCTTTGTCTGAAAAGGTGCTGAAAAAAGAAGATTTTAAAGCCATCTCTCATCACATAAAAGTAGGGGACCAGCTTGATTTTGATTTTGTAGACGAACTGCTTACTCATTACCATTTTCAGCAGGCAGATTTTGTTTCAGAACCGGGAGAGTTTTCTGTAAGAGGAGGAATTGTAGATGTATTTTCTTATTCATACGAAAAGCCATACAGGATTACATTCTTTGGTAATGAAGTGGAAAGCATTAAAACTTTTGATATCGAAACCCAGCTTTCTGTAGATAAGGTAAAGGATTTTCAATTGGTTTCCAATATGAATTTCTCTGTTACAGGAAGCAGAGTGTCATTGTTGCAGCTATTACCAAATGAAAGCTTTGTAGTTTCTAAAAATGGAATGATAGGAATGCAGAAGATCAGAACATTCTATGAAAAGTCTTTGGAAAAATATGATACATTAAGTAAAGATATTTCACACAGAACTCCTCAGGAGCTATTTATTTCTGATCAGGAGTTTTTATTCGATTATAAAAAATTTAAAACAATTGATTTTGGCGGATCAGTGATTGAAGGTGTGAAGGAAATTACTGAGATTAAGATGGAACAGCTTCCTCAGCCTTCTTTTCATAAAAACTTTGAACTGCTGATTGAAGATATTGAAGAAAAACAGAATAACGGATTTGATACGTGGATTTCCTTTTCAACAGAAAAGCAAAAAGAAAGACTGGAGTCTATCTTTGAAGAACTGGAACATGAACTTCCGTTTAAAAGCTTTAAATCTGAACTGCATGAAGGATTTGTAGACAACGGACACAAGCTTCTTGTGTATACAGACCACCAGATTTTTGACCGTTATCAGAGATATAAGGCGAAGAATACTTTTGCGAAATCAGAACAACTTACACTGAAAGATCTGATGTCTTTGAAAATTGGTGATTATATTGCCCATATTGATCACGGGATCGGAAAATTTATGGGGTTGGTAAAAGTAAATAATGATGGTAAGATTCAGGAATGTTTCAAACTGACTTATAAAAACGGAGACTTATTATATGTAAGTATCCACTCCCTGCATAAGATTTCGAAATACAACGGACCGGATGGAAGAGAGATTGTTTTGAGCAAACTTGGTTCTCCTACCTGGAAATCCCTGAAACAAAAAACAAAAGCGAAGGTAAAACAGATTGCTTTTGACCTTATTCAATTATACGCACAGCGAAAAACGGCAAAAGGTTTTGCTTATACTCCGGATTCTTATCTTCAGAATGAACTGGAGGCGAGCTTTATCTATGAGGATACTCCAGATCAGGAAAAAGCAACAGTGGATGTAAAGAAAGATATGGAAGCTGATACCGTTATGGACAGGTTGGTTTGTGGTGATGTAGGGTTCGGTAAAACGGAAGTTGCAATCCGCGCGGCATTTAAAGCGGCGACAGACGGTAAACAGGTTGCTATATTGGTTCCTACAACTATTCTTGCTTTTCAGCATTACAGAAGTTTTAAAGAAAGACTTAAAGATTTTCCTGTAAATGTAGGTTATGTCAACCGATTCAGAACGGCGAAACAAAAATCGGAGACCTTAGATGCTTTAAAGAATGGAAAAATAGATATCATCATTGGAACACACCAGTTGGTAAGCAGTTCTGTGAAGTTTAAAGATCTGGGCCTGTTGATTATTGATGAAGAGCATAAGTTTGGAGTTTCAGTAAAGGATAAGTTGAAAACACTTAAAAATAATGTGGATACACTTACACTGACAGCTACTCCTATTCCAAGAACTTTACAGTTTTCATTAATGGCGGCAAGAGATTTATCTGTTATCAAAACACCACCACCGAACAGACAGCCTGTAGATACACAATTGATAGGATTCAATGAAGAGATTCTTCGTGATGCCGTTTCTTATGAGCTTCAGAGGGATGGGCAGGTTTATTTCATTAATAACAGGATTGAAAATCTGAAAGATATTGCAGGGCTTATTCAGAGATTGGTTCCGGATGCAAGAGTGATCACAGGACATGGGCAGATGGAAGGTAAACAGCTGGAGAAGAATGTTCTGGATTTTATGGAAGGGAAATATGATGTTCTTGTATCTACGACCATTGTAGAAAGTGGGGTGGATGTTCCGAACGCCAATACCATTTTCATCAATGACGCCCAGCGATTTGGGATGGCGGATCTGCATCAGATGAGAGGAAGGGTAGGACGTAGTAACAGAAAAGCATTCTGTTATCTGATCACACCTCCTTATGATATGATGACTTCCGATGCCAGAAAACGTTTAGAAGCCATTGAACAGTTTTCCGATCTGGGAAGTGGTTTCCAGATTGCAATGAAAGACCTTGAAATTCGTGGTGCCGGTGACCTTTTGGGTGCTGAACAAAGTGGATTTATCAATGAAATGGGGTTTGAAACTTATCAGAAACTAATGCAGGAGGCACTGGAAGAATTGAAAGATGATGCTGACTTTGAAAGTCTGTTTGAAAACGAGGAAGACAGACAAAAGCTTTTCAAATCTGTGAAAGATGTCAATATCGATACTGATCTGGAGCTGATGTTACCTGATTTCTATATTTCCAATACGGAGGAACGATTGATGCTGTACCAGAAAATTGCTGAAATTAATAATGAAGCGGATCTTCATCAGTTTGAACTTGAGCTGATTGACCGTTTTGGAGCATTACCGAAAGAAGCTGTCAATCTGTTGAAAAGTGTTTCTCTGAAATGGCTTGCAGCCGATATAGGTTTTGAGAAGATTGTTATGAAAAATGGAGTGTTCTTAGGATATTTCCCGGGAAATCCTCAGGATAAATTCTACCAGACGGATAGATTCAGGCATATTATTAATTATTTAACCCGAAATCCAGCTGAAGCACAGCTTAAAGAGAAGTCCGGAAAAGAAGGTAATCAACTGATGATGAGGAAGGAAAGGGTGAAAAATGTAGATGAGGTTAATATGCTCCTAAAAGCTATTATTGAACATAATTAAATTATAGGTTTCATTTGTTGTAAACAAATTTGTAAAAGATGTGAAAAGCGTATAAAAATCTTAAATTTTTATACGCTTTTTTGTGATTGTTATCATGTTTTTATTGGCTAATATTCCTTTAGGAGGGAATTAAGGCTGTTTTAAGGGGGTTGAAGTCACTTTTCTATGATTAAAAATATCCTGTAAATTCCCGTACAGTAAGGGTTTGAGACATTAATAGATCTTTTTTTAACGTAAAAAGTGGAGTTATGTAGTAATAATTCTACTTTTGTGTGTGATTAATTCTATGTTGTAATATGTTTATTTCTATAGGTTTATGCATGTATAACTGGAATTTTTAGGACTTCATTGTGTACCTTTGCAGTCCTTATTATGAAAAAAATTATATATTGCTGCGCGGCTGGACTTCTTTCATTCTGCGCTAACGCACAGGTGGGAATAGGTACTGCAAAACCTAAATCTGTTCTTGATGTGAACGGAAAAACCACCTTAAGAAAAGAACTTAGAGTAGGCGGGAATTCAACTCAGGCTGGGAATGCCGGGTTAAACGGCCAGGTTTTGGTTTCTCAGGGTGAGGGTTTGCCTCCCGTGTGGAAGTCTTTGAACATTTCCTTTATGGAAGAGGGACAGTATAAGTTGATTAATTCTTATCTGTCATCGGATCAAGCGGGTATTATATCACTTACAGATGGTGTTGCCGGTGATGGTATCTATACTAACAAAGTTGGAGATAATATTACTGATATTACGAAAGGCAACTGGAAAAAGATTGGCGGGCTTGACAATACTTTTACCATCAAAAATGGAAAGAACAGACTTACCTATCAGTTCCAGACAGGAATTGAAATGAAAGCATCCTCTTCTACGACGATACAGAATGTGAGATTTGCCTGCGGTGTTTTCAGAAACGGGGCATTGGTAGCGGTACGTCCGGATAGAATTGCTTCTAATAATAACAGTGGAAAAGCTGGTCTTCAGGATTATATTTTTACTCTTAATTATACAGAGCAGAACGTTCCTGTAGGAGTTCACAATATTGAAATTGCGTGCAGAAAGATTGATACTTCAAGTTCTACTTCACAATTTGCCATCGGACGAAATGTAGAGGCCTCAAATGGTGCTTCCAGTGCATTTACGCTGGAATCTACCATGAAAATGGATGTTATCGAATATGTGAGCTATAAAAACAACTAATGATGAAAAAACTATTATCAACGCTTCTTCTTACCATAGGTCTTTTTGCAACAGCTCAGGTAGGAATAAAAACAGAGACTCCCAATGCAAAACTTGATGTAAACGGAGATGTGAATTTCAGAAATAAAATTGCTGTCCTTAATGCTACTGATAACAGCATATTTCAAGGAAATAATGACCAGCTTCTTGTTTCTCAGGGAGAAGGCTTTGCTCCGATCTGGAAATCACTCCGTATTCCTGAATATGAACCCAATAAATTTTATCTGATCTATAATAACTCCTTTTCTGATAAAGTAGGAGTCACCTTTTCTTCTTCAGAAAATTCTTCGGTAGGGTTGGCCTCAAGAGGAGGAACCTTTACTAAGGGAAAAGAGTATAGCACACTTACAAATTTTAAAAAAATAAACGGACTTTCACAAACCATAACTGTTTACAGTACTCAAAGTAAGGCATACTTTCAGTTTGAAACAGTAGTACAGGCAGATTTTATGGGTGCAGGAAGTACAGATAACTCCATAGATTATGCATGCGGTATTTTTGTGGATGATAAACTGGTGAATCTGAGACAGAGAAATCTAAAGGCCATTACCACTTCATATCCGTTCCTTACGCATACCCAGATCGGAATTGTAGATAATCTTTCCCAGGGAAATCATTCGGTTTACGTTGCCTGTACTAGATTGGGCTCTTATGGAGCTTCAGGTGCAGGAAATACCCTTACTATAGGAACTAATGTGTATAGCAATATCAACAGCTTTATCTCACAGTCTTCTCTTAAAGTAGATGTATATGAAGTTCCGGAAGTATTTAACACCATTATAAACTAAGACGGATTATGAAAAAAATAATATTTGTAACATCAATCTTATTAGCTGTTGCAGCAAATGCTCAAGTGGGTATTAATACTCCTAATCCGACTAATATGCTGGATGTAAATGGAGATCTCAATGTAGGAAAAGAATTAAGAACCGGAGGGACTGATCTGCTGAAAGGTTCTGCCGGAACAGCGGGTGATATATTTCACAACAACACGGATCTAGGAACAAATGACTGGAAAGCCATTAAAATTGCAGATGGGCAGGGAAGTATGTCTGTTTTTTCCATCAACACCGTTTCGGACAAAACCGGAGTAAGTTTTTCTGGAAGTAGTGGAGCAACTAATCCTTATAATGATGGAGAGGACCTAACTGGAGGCTGGACTGTAATTCCTGGAACTGTGGATACATTCTCCGTAACCAACGGCACGAATAAGGCTACTTTCTCATTTCAGACAACTGTTCAGAAAACGGGAACAAATTCTGCGAGTTTTGCCTGTGGTGTTTTTGTGGATAATGCCCTTAGAGCAGTGAGAACGGATGTATTATTGGGAGACAGCGGTGCTTATAAGATTTTTAACCTTAATGCTACTCTTACTAATCTTAATCCTAAAAATCAGTATTCCGTTAAAGTTGCCTGTATAAAAAGAGCCATTTCAGGAACAACTCTTGGAATAGGAAAAGCGGTTGATACAGCCTTCCTTAATAGCGATATGTCACAATCTGTTTTGACAACATCCATATTGCAGCCTTATTAATTTTCATCATCATACAATAATAGGAAATCTAAAAACGTTATGTTTTTAGATTTTTTTTGTTTATTAACTCTATTTCTTGTGAATTTGTCCGTATAAATTGAAGTGTATTATCGAAAATTGAATTATATTTGGACAAGCTAAAAAAATTCTATATGGTAAAAAACTATTTTTTAAAAATGTTTGCCTGTATTGCTTTTCTTGGGCTGCTGGCAGCATGTAATACTACCTCAGATCCCACAGAATCTATCCCGAACCCGGATGATGGGCCGCCGCCTAAAAAGGTTTTAGCAAAAGTGAGTGCTAATAATACTTCTCAGGAAGAATATGCTACAGCAGCAGTAACCGGAGATTTACAGACTGCGGTTTCTAAAGATGAATCTGCTTCAGGTGCTTTTTATACAGCAACAGTAACGTATACCAACAAGGATATCACAAAAATTAAATATGTAAGCTCTGCAACATCCAGTCTGGTTTATGAATTTAATATTGTTCCTGATCCTACAGGTAAAAAGATTTATAATGCCACTTCTACTGCAACGGGAGCCACTCCATCAGCATCTGTAATAAGTGACTATACTTTTACTTATAATGCAACGACCAATAAACTTACTAAGATTCTAGAGAAGAGAAAGGAAGGTGGAATCAGTGCTTATAACAAATTTATAGATTATACTTTCGTGTATAACGGAGAAAATGTTATTCAGGTAGTTTGTTCCAAAGGAATATTGGATATCAACGGAAACCCAAATATGGGGACTGCAGTAGTAAGTAAATATAGCTTTCAGAACTATGACGCTCAGAAAAGCCCTTACTCTACACTTTCACCGGTTTATTTCATCACACGAAGTCTGATAAATCCGGCTCAGTTCTATAAGATTTCTCCGAACAATCCTACTTCAATGTATATAGAATTGCCGCCACCTGCTCCTTCAGTGAATACAGCTCAGAGTTATTCTTATGATAATCAAGGGTATGTGGTTGTAGAGAAAAATCAGAATGCTGTTTTCACCTATAAAAATTTATAGGAGAGAGATAATCATTAATCTTACCAGAATATAAAATAATCATATAATTTTTAGGTAAAAAAAATTATATTTGTCAAAAAAATAATCAATTACAAGGAAATGAAGCAAATTTTCTATTTTATTTTACTAATCGCAGGATTCTCCTCAATACATTCCTGCAAGGATATGCTGGATGAGGATGGAAATCCATTGTTGGATCTTAACAATACAGGGGGATTAAGCGGTCCCAGAGCATTATACAGAGAAATTACAGATAAAGATACTATCGCAGAATATCAGTACAGTGGACTTCTTGTAACTAAAGTGCTTACAGACAGTGCTTCAGTTACTAATATTATGTACAGTGGAGATAAGATCAGCCAGATTAATTTCAACGGCTTTTTGGATCTTGACGGAAACGGAAAGCTTGATAAGGACAGTGTATCATACACTCAGTTATTTACTTACGTCAATAACAATAAGCTTCAGACTATTTCTGAAAACCGTTCTATCTTCAGAAGACCTCCGCCTGTAATACCTGGAGATCCGCCGGGACCACAGACATTACTGAAAAAAGAGAAGACTCTTTACAGTATCAAATATAGCACAGCTACAGGAAAACTGGATTCTATCATCATGAAGAATGGTCCGGACGTAGCAGGAGTGCCACTTGTTTTCACAGATTACTCCAAAACAGCTTACACGTATGTAGGAGATAACGTATCTAAAGTGGTAAGACACTACGGAACAATGACAGGAGGTGCATTTGGTGCTGTTACAGGAAAATATAACTATGAGTATTATGCATATGATGATCAGGTAAGTCCGTTCACATTATTGCCACATGTATATAAGATTTCAAGACTATTATCTACAGTAATCAATGATAAAGAAAGCTTAATTTTATCTCCAAACAATCCTAAGAGATGGTCGGTGACAGATCTTTCGCCGCCAATTCCAACTCCAATTGTAAAGAGTACCAATTACGTTTATGATCCTCAGACTTACATGACAAAAGGATACGGCGTTAATTACATCTATAAACCACAATAGAAGACTTTTTTAACAATATTCAAACTCAATCTTTCATAAGGTTGAGTTTTTATTTTTTATACCTTAATTTTGCAAAAAATTTCTGATGAAATATTTAATTGTAGGGCTTGGTAACAAAGGCTCTGAATATGAAAATACACGACATAATATAGGATTTAAAGTAGCTGAAAAAATAGCCGAAACACTTGAAGTATCATTCAATACCTCCAACTTTGGCTGGCTGGCAGAAGGAAAACATAAAGGCAGAAAAGTTTTTATCCTTAAACCTGATACCTACATGAATCTTTCCGGAAATGCAGTGAAATACTGGATGCAGAAAGAAAATATCCCTTTGGAGAATGTATTGATTGTAACAGATGATCTTGCTTTGCCTTTCGGAACTTTAAGATTGAAAGGAAAAGGGTCTGATGCAGGCCACAACGGGCTTAAAAATATTAATGAAGTATTGCAGACTCAGAATTATGCAAGGCTTCGTTTCGGAATCTCTGCTGATTTTTCTGCCGGACGACAGGTAGATTATGTATTAGGAACCTGGAATGAGGAAGAAGGAGCAAAGCTTACCGAGAGAATTGAAACTTTTTCAAAAGCGAGCCTTTCTTTTGTTTTTGCAGGATTGAATAATACGATGTCTGCATTTAATGGGAAATAGAAAACAGGCAGCAGATTCCAGATGGCGGGTTACAGGCGAGTCTGAGCTTTATTTGTTGGGATCTAAATTATGATAAAAAATAAATGCCACCGGATTCCGATGGCATTTTCTGTAAATTATAATTGAATTTTAATGAGTTTCATCTTTTATAACCAGCTTACTGCACCTGTTTCAACATCATAATTGGCACCAACAATTTTAATTTTACCTTCTGCTTCAAGGTTTTTAAGGGTTGAGCTTTGCTTACGGATGTCTTCAATAGCGCTTTTTACATTTTGATGGTTAAGCCTTTCAAGAAGAGAACTGTTTTTTGATGAACGTTCTTCATTTTCTTCAATGATCTCATTGATGATAGGATTGAAATGATTGATCAGGTGGTTAAGGTTATCCATTCCCAATCCTTCAATCTGCGCCGCATCAAGGCCTCCTTTCAAAGCACCGCATTTCGTGTGGCCTAAAACTACAATAAGCTTGGAACCGGCAACATTACAGCCAAATTCCATAGATCCAAGGATATCCTGATTAACAAAATTACCGGCAATTCTGATACTGAAAACGTCTCCTAATCCCTGGTCAAAGATAAGCTCGGCAGAAGTACGGCTGTCTATACAGCTTAGAACTACTGCAAATGGCCATTGCCCTTCACGGGTAGCATTCACTTGTTCAAGAAGGTCTCTGTTTGCTTTAAGATTGTTTACAAATCTTTGGTTTCCTTCTTTTAAGAATTCTAGTGCTTTCTCTGGAGTGATAGTAGACTGGGTTTCGTATGTATGTGCTTTCATATTATGTATTGTTTTCGAATTTAAAGTTAAAAAAATTAATTGTAAATGGAGATTACATGGCTCTTTTGTGAGTAACCAGAATATGGGAATCCTCACTTCTTTCGTAATCTCTGTATGAAGTTTTAAAGCCCAGAAGTTCTACATTGATGTCCTGTTCCTTTGCACGGATATTGGCAAAATCCTGAATCATTTCCAGTACATCCGTTGCGATGTATGAAGTGCTTCTGGCATCAATGATCACCGTTGAGCTTGGTTTTATATTTTTAAGTGTTTTTTTGATCGCTGCTTTATTTAAAAATGAAACTTCTTCAGCTAGTTTTATGTTAATTCCATCTGCATCATCCAGCCTTTCTCTGCTTAAATAATAAGCTCTTTTCATATTTCCCTGAAGAATATAGAAAACAGAGATGGTAAGACCAATTCCGACCCCTTTTAATAAATCTGTTGCCACTACCGCTACCACTGTTGCTACAAACGGAATAAACTGGAATTTTCCTAACTGCCAGAAATGTTTGAATGTAGCGGGCTTTGCCAGTTTATATCCTACTAAAATTAATACCGCAGCCAAGGTAGCCAATGGGATTAAATTTAAAACAACAGGAATAGACAGCACACAGATCAATAAAAATATCCCGTGAATAATAGCCGATACTTTAGATGTTGCTCCTGCATTAGCATTGGCAGAACTTCTTACCACAACAGACGTCATTGGGAGACCACCGATAAAAGAACTGATAAGGTTCCCGATTCCCTGAGCCTTAAGCTCAAGATTGGTATCTGTAATTCTTCTCTGCCTGTCTAGTCTGTCTGATGCTTCAATACAAAGTAACGTTTCAATGGAGGCTACAATAGCAATTGTTGCTCCCACGATCCATACTTTGGGATTTGTGAAACCATTAAAATCCGGAGTGGTAATCAGGTTTTTGAAATCATCAAAAGTCTGTGGAACTGGTAAAGAAACCAAATGCTGGGTTTGGATAGCCAGAGAGCTTCCGGACATCTTAAAAAGTTGATTCAGAAGAATGCTTACAATTACGGCAACCAGTGCTCCCGGAAGCATTTTCATCCTTTTCAGAACGTGGATTTTATCCCATGCGATAAGAATTGCTACTGAAACTAAAGTAATAACAATGGCTCCCGGATGGATAGCCCCAAATAATTCTGTAAAATATCCGAAGTTTAAACCATTATCAAAAATAGATTCATGACCTTCATAATCTTTGTCAAATCCTAAAGCATGCGGAATCTGTTTTAAAATAATAATGATTCCTATGGCTGCAAGCATTCCTTCAATCACGTTATTGGGAAAGTAATTGGAAATGCTTCCTGCTCTTACAAATCCTAAAACCAATTGAATAAGTCCTGCAATAATCCCTGCACAAAGGAAAAGCTCAAATGCGCCAAGATCTGTTATAGCTGTTAAAACAATTGCCGTTAAACCTGCTGCAGGCCCGGAAACTGAGATATTAGAATTACTGATTGTTCCTACTACCAGACCGCCTACAATACCCGCAATAATACCGGATAATGGGGGAGCACCTGATGCTAAAGCAATTCCTAAACACAACGGAAGTGCTACTAAAAATACCACGAGTCCTGAAGGAAAATTCTCCTTGATTCCTCCTATTAATGATGTCTTTTTCATAATGTGAAGCTGTAAAGTATAACCGGCTTATTTGTTTTTAAATAAGTCAATTATAAAAAGTTGAGAAAAAATAATTTTTAAAGTACGTGTGTATCCGATATCAAAAAATGATATGGAAATAGTATCAAAAAAATCTAACTATAGGAGTTACGCTTCCGGAGGGGGAGAAAATATAGTAAGTAAAGGTGATAAATGAAAAGAATCATCTATCAGTACAAAAGAAACGCCCTGAAAATCAGGTTCGGAAAACTTCAGATAATCGAAAACATCCAAAGGTTTCGGAATAGTTTTTTCGTAAACAATGAATGAGGACGGATGAGAATGTGGTTCTTCTTCGTTGATTATGATATTCGTTCTTGCAATATCCCAGCCCGCTACCGCAGCAATGCCTGGCAGCGCTGTAAAATTCAGAAAAAACGTTAATACAATAATACTCCAGAATTTCATTTTACATTCTTTTTAGAAAAACTACTTGGTCTTTCTGCTCATTACCCAATCTGAACCTGTAAGATTGTAGATCTTTTGGATGTCTTTTAAGGTTTTCTCAAAATCAATCTCCAGATCAATGATTTTACCTGTTCTAAGGTCAAATACCCAGCCGTGTACAATAGGTTGTTCTTCTAAAATATACCTTTCCTGTACGCAGGCCATTTTGATTACGTTGATGCACTGCTCCTGAACATTAAGTTCTACAAGTCTGTCATAACGCTTGCTCTCGTCTTCAATAGAATCCAGCTCTGTCTGATGCAATCTGTAAACATCACGGATGTTTCTCAGCCATGGATTCAATAATCCCAGATCCTGAGGAGTCATCGCTGCTTTTACACCACCGCAGTTATAATGTCCGCACACTATAATGTGTTTTACTTTAAGATGTTCTACAGCATATTGAATAACGGCTGTGGAACTCATATCTAAAGTATTGACAACATTGGCAATGTTTCTGTGAACAAATACTTCGCCCGGCTTTGCTCCCATCAATTCTTCTGCTGTGGCTCTGCTGTCTGAACATCCGATATAAAGGAATTCAGGGTGCTGAGTTTTTGCAAGTTCTTTGAAGAAATTCGGGTCTTCAGCTACTTTGGATTCTACCCATTTTTTGTTGTTTTCGAAAATAACCTCGTACGATTGTGACATAATTTTAAATTTTTAAAAGTTTATAATTATTTATTTCGTTTAAATTATTTCCAAAATCAATAGACTAAATCAATAATTGTGCAAAAATATACTTTTTGTTAAAAAGTCAATCACTTTTAACAAAGTTTAATATTAAATATGCTTAAAATCATATTTAATATTCCGGTATACTTTGTTTTATAAGGTAATCCAAACGTTTAAAACCATGATAAAATTACGAAGTATAAATTAAAATTCGAGATTTGTGAATTAAAATATTCTTAATTTATTTGCCTGATCATGTAGCTGTTGCAGGAAAACCTATTAAAAACAGTCATATATGTTAAAAAAATGAATAATTTAACGCCTTGATAATCTATCTATTTGATGTCTGATCTTGGTTTACAATCTTTATCATCATTATTTTATTGGGCAGGAATTTTTATTGCCTTTTTTTCATCTTTTCTGATATTTGGGAAATCTAAGAAGGTGACTGCAGACTATGTGCTGGCAATATGGTTTATGATCATAGGAATGCATCTTATTTTCTTTGTTTTGTTTCGTGGAGATGGTTATTTGAATTTTCCTTCTCTCATTGGTTTCGAGATTCCATTTCCTTTTATGCATGGTCCGATGTTGTATTTGTATATTTTGTGTGTCACCAACCATTCAGGTAGAAAGATCTGGCTGCTGCATTGGTTTCCGGTTCTGCTGATCTACATCGCTTTATCTCAGTTTTTACTGCTCTCTCCTGAGGATAGAGCAGCAGTATATCAGAATAAAGGAAAAGGATATGAAACATTGAGCGAGGTAATCAAAATTCTTATGATTCTCTCGGGAATTTTGTATGTAGGGTTAAGCCTTCTTGCAGTCAGAAGATATAGAAAAGAAATCTCCGACCAATATTCAAATACTGAGAAAATCAATCTGAACTGGGTGTATTATCTTATTATTGGCATAGCGTTGATATGGATTGCCGTTATGATAAGAAACAATATTCTTATTTTTTCTATGGTTGTTTTGTTTATCCTGGTTGCAGCTTATTTTGGAATCAGCTGGGTGGGGATTCTGGATTATTCAGAGGTAAAAACTGAGGGTGCTATTGAAAAGATTACAGTTGAAAATAATCCCGAAGTTCCAAAATATGAGAAAACCTTTGCAGGGGAAGAGGCAATACAGGATATTTATAATAAGCTGGTGATTCAGATGGAGAAGGAAAAACTGTATAAAGATCCTGAATTGAACCTTAATTATGTTGCAAAACTTTTGGGTGTCCATCCGAATATACTTTCTCAAACCATCAATTTTGTTGAAAATAGAAATTTTTACGATTATATCAACAGGCAGCGGATTGAAGAATTCAAGAGAATAGCAGTATTACCTGAAAATGGAAAGTTTACAATTCTTTCATTGGCATTTGAGAGTGGATTTAACTCAAAAACATCATTTAACCGGAATTTTAAGAAATACATGAACTGTTCGCCGAGAGAATTTTTAAAAAGTCAGAGTATTAGTATGGAATAACTTTACTTATTGATTTTATTAAAGGTAAGTTGTTTTATTTTAGTGACTTAAATGTTTGTTCCATCTTTCATTTTGGAACAGATGAAGCATTTATAATCCTCATTTTTACAGAAAAATTGAATCAGACTTCTATGAGAAAATTATTATTTGTAATCATGTGTGCGTTGGCATTGCTTATTGGTGCTTATCCTCTTCTTTATGCTTTTGTAGAGCATAAACATACCTTTTTAGGTTCCAAATCTCCAGAAATACTTCATAATATTATCTGGAAAACTGCATTTTTTGCCCATATCATTTTCGGAGGTCTAGCACTTTTTATTGGTTGGCGTCAGTTTGGCAGTTCATTCAGGAGTAGATATCTCAAGATCCATAGGAAACTTGGAAGTATCTATGTGATTGCAGTGGTTATAAGTTCCGTTTCAGCTGTTTATATGGGTTTTTATGCCAATGGCGGACTGATTTCCGCAATTGGATTTATCTGTTTAGGATGCATCTGGCTGATGACGACTCTTATGGCAGTTGGGCAGATAAGAAAAGGAAATGTTGTGATGCATCAACAGTTCATGGTTTACAGCTATGCCTGTACTTTTGCCGCGGTGACACTGAGATTGTGGTATCCATTGCTAACCAATATTACCGGTGATCCTGAGAATTCTTATATTGCCGTTGCCTGGTTGTGCTGGGTTCCTAATTTATTGGTTGCTTATTTGATCAATAAAAGAATAGTTTTGGTATAGATTTTCTTTCAAAGGAAGATTATATTCTATTCCGGCAGCTTTTCATACTCCATACTTTTCATTTCCAAATTTAAATATTTATTTTCTTCATTTTTATAATGCTGAGGGGCCTCAAGACCCATGTATTTCATAATCAGAGGATAGATATAAGTCGTTTGGGTCTGTTTGGTTTCATGTCCGGTGATTCTATACGTTGCAGGAACCTTATCACCATACCATACAAAAAACGGAACCTGAGTAGATTCTTTAGAGTCTACGTGCAGTAATTTGTCACCCTGTATTTTAATTCCATGGTCTGAAGCATAGATGACTACAGAATTGGTATTTTTTAATGTTCGGAAAATATTATTGAAAACATAATCCGTGTATTTTATAGAGCTGTCATAGCAGTTTAAATTCTCAGAATTCCAGTTGGGAGGAAGCCTGTTGCAGGGATTCGGATGGCTTCCCATGATGTGGAGAACCACAAATTTATCTTCTTTTTTCTGAATCACCTTCTCCAGTTCCGGAACAATCACTTCATCATAGCCGTTTACCCATTTTTTATTTTTAGACATTGATGCGATGGCTGTTATTCCTCTTGCGCTCGCATGTGTGCTAAGCCAGAAAGAATTGTATCCGGTTTGGTTGGCCAGATTAATGATATTGTAGGATAGCTTGTCATAACGGTATCTGAACTCATCCGGATGAATGCTGGACAGCATTAAAGGAACGCTCAGATTGGTAATTCCTGCAGGAGAAACAGCATTGTCAAAAATCATCATATTTCCGGCCTGCTGATCCGTAAAAGGAGTAGTTTTCTTGTTGTAGCCGTATAATGACATGTTTTGTTTTCTCTCAGACTCTCCAATGATTAAAATTACATTTTCTATTCCTGGCTGTATTTTTTTGATATTAAAAACCGGAATATTCTTTGTGAGGGCATTGATATCTTCCTGAATATCTTGTGCAATGCGGAAATCAGTATAATGATAGTATACATTTTTAATCATGCTTCCTCCACCTTTATTACTTACATATCTATGTTTGAGGAAAAAAATGAATGGCATGATAAGCCACAATAATGCAATAAATATGAACTTGAAATTGAAAGTAACTACGCTTTTTCTCAGATAGTTGATCGTATATAGCATTATACCCCAAAATAGTAAACATAAAATACCAGGTAGGATAAACATATAAGACATACTCATAGCCTCGTTCACATTAGACTCTACAATACTTATGGCCATTCCTATATTGAATCCGGAATGATAAATAAGAAAGCAGGAGGCTGAAATAAGAAAGTTAAGACTTAATAATAAGCATAGGATAACTGCAATAATGGATGTATATTTATTTTTAAAGAGAAATGCGTTGAATACAAGAAACGAACAAAACATAATTCCATACTCAAAAATATTCCGGATACTATCCAATTTTTCAGGACCAAATAAATTATCAAAGATATAAGGAAATGAAATCAAAAAACCTGTTAGGTATATTATTATGAGAAGAATTGGAACTATTTTTTTGAGCATGATTGTATATATGTTTTCGGGGCTGTTAAGATCATTTTTTAATCATCTTTCTTAAGTGTCTTCCGGGTAAGAGCCTGCTGAATATCAGAATCATGTGTTGCATGAGAAGAATTATTATCGGATAACAATTCTTAGAGATTAAAGATATTGTATCAACTCAAAAAAGAAACTTTTGAAAGATAAATTGCTACAGTTGCATGACGGAGCGTTATTTCTGTCCGTTTATATTTTCAATGATGGTAGAAAAAGTAACTATAGAGTTGATATTGCAGATAAAGAATGGGAATAATGAGGGTGTGTTTCTTTCATCAAAAATTATTTTTTTAAATTAATAATAAGCCTGGGTTGTGTTTTTAATATTAAGCGATTTTTTTCAGAACAAGTGACATTGGAATCATCCGGATTATACAACATAATATTGTTTATAAAGCCGGTTAATTGTATCGTTATTTTCATAACCAAACAATGCCTTTTTTACAAATGTACACGAAATTACCGATAAATACAAGTAGAATTTTTACGATAAGTGGCTGAAATTACTACATTTTATGGTTGATATAATCCATTGTAGCATTTGGGATAGGGATGATTTTTGTTGAATTTTCTATTATAATTAAGAGAATTTGAAATTTTAATATTTTTAAATAAAGAAAACGGTCCCAATTGGGACCGCTAATTTTAGAGTAGGAGATGATTATTCCTTGATGATTTTCACCAATGCTTCAGAATTGTTGATTCTTACTAAATAAGCTCCGGATATCAAAGATGAAAGATCTGTCTTTTCATTTTCGAATTTGCCGGACTTGATAAGTTGTCCAGACATATTGTAAATCTGGTAATAATATTCCTTCACCTCGTTAGGTTTGATATACAGAATACTTTTTACTGGATTCGGGAAAACAGTCAGTTTGTCCTTTACAACCATTTCCGTAACTTTGGCTTGTTCAAAGGTATTGGTTGCTTTTCTAAAGGCATCCTTAGGTACAGCAATCGCATTAGGGTTGTATCTCGGAATCTCTTTTCCTTCAGCATCATATTGAATCTTAGCACAACGGCAAGACATTCCTGCCTGTGGTGAGAATGCAAAGGAAGGATTCAGGAAATACAACTTATCATTTGTACCGGTAGTAATTTCTATATTGAAATACATTCCTGCTGCTTGTCCTGCTGTTCCTAATGGGGAAGAAGTCCAAATACCTGACCTTCTAAGATGAGCTGTTACATCTGGAGTTACTATTTCGTCAAGTGTTTTCCCTCCTAAGAAGCCTCTGATACCATTGTTGGCATAGTTTCCAATGTTGTATTCAGGTCTGTTTAGAATGAATCCATATCTTATAGGCAGCTTATTGGTAGGTATTACCCTTACATATCCACCTAGATAAGTCATTTTATTGATATTATACGCCTCATTGCTTACGAATGCGTTAACATCTGAAGGGTCTATTCCATACAGGTTTTTATAAACTCCTGATTGTAGGATGCTAAACTTGGCATTATAGAACCAAGGCGAATTACCTTTAGCATATGCTAAATATCCATCAAATATATTGACTCCTTCTGTGGATGTACCTTGCAAATCTGGTATTCTCCATCCTTCAGGGCAAGGGTCATAAGGGGATTTTTCGGTGGCATGTCCCCAACGATTTGAAAGCAGCCCATTCTCATCAGATAACCAATCTTTAACTGCATTGGTAGAATTATTATACATGAATATGAACGGATTGTTTACAGAATATTTTATGATTTTTTTTATTCTGTCGGATGTAGTATCATTCGAATTGACTACACTTGAATACGTGGAATATTCTTTAGTATAATTTGCTTCGTAGCTTGTATTGTTGATTGCGGCAGAGTATATTGGGGTAGTGCCACTTAAACCTGTTTGTCTGAAAACAGTATAGACATTGAATGAACGGGATGTATTGTAAAAGCCTCCGGGATTATAAAATACTGGAATTGGGTCTTTTCTTCCCCATTGGAAGTGCATACCACCACTGTTTTTTATCTGCAATACCCTTAAGCTATTGGCCGCCGTTGGGTCAGCTGGATTGTATGATAGAGGGTCAGCAGTTGTTTCTGCAGGCTGTGCCATATGTGTATCAATAAAAGGCATTTGTGCACCTAAATCCCTATCCATTAAAATGGTTTTTAAAGGTACTCCATAGTAGCTGTTCGTAGGGTTCACGATCTGGTTACTTGTGTCAGGTTTAATGCCTTCGTTGGCTACGGTCTCTGTCGTGAATTCAGGTTGCTGTTGTACGATTGATTGTGGAGCCCATATATGCCAGCTCCAGATAATAGGGTCACTGTTGTTATTGTTTGCCCACTGTCCTGAACTTCCAAGATGGAATGCAACTACCGCATTACCCGTTTTGTTTTCGTTAAGCGTTACTCTTAATATTGCATTTTCTATAGAGCCGTCTATTATTTCAACTTTTGAAATCAAAGTTTTATCCGTTGTCCAAACAATGGAAGTTGATTTAGTATTTCCAGTAGGGAAATCATTATTCTCCGATAAGTATAGTTTATACATCGCATAGGCTTTTCTCAAAGGGATATCGATGATTCTATCTTTATCGGCTGGATTAGCAGTAGCTAATGTTGAGTTGGTATACTCAATGTAGCTGTTAGATTCCTTTGTCCATTTCTTTAATTCTTCCAACGTATATTGTGTTGGAGAAGCGGTCACATATTCTGTTTCAAAGGAAGTTGGCATATAGGCGTCATTTGGGTCCTTTATACAACGTACAGCTCTTGTTTCATAGGTGTTTCCTTCCAGAACACGATTGTACGCTATATTATGCCACCCCACATTTGAATGTCCAGGGACATTTCCAGCATCAGATATAAGGAAAAGGCCTCTGGCTCCTGTAACAGGAGTTTCTCCTGGACTGATGGAAGAGAAGAACGTGGAAGCGTGGAGTGCTCCATCACTGTGCTGATCCTGAAAACCTATGATTGGCTGTTTGTATAGTTTGTTCCCATCCCTTAAGCCATCAATCTGTGCACTGGTACGATTGGCCAGAGTCATTGGTTGAGGGTAGTATTCATAGTTCCCAGTGATTGGCAACATTCCTAAATTTCTATCTGCAACATTGCTCAGGTCAAATCCATAACCAGGATATACCTTTATTCCTGGATATTGAACATTTGGAGTATTAGGAAGAATATCCACATTACCCAGGCCTCCGGTTTTACCCCATGGGCTGGATTTAGGTGAGGCATCTACAGATGAGTAGAAAGAAGGAACCCTCCATCCACAAGGGCATGGGTCATAAGAGGATTTCATTGCATATTGCTTACTTTCCTTAGCAACGGTTGCATCAGAAGTATTCATGTTCACCCATTTTCCACCACGGGTATCTCCCCATAGATCCCAGGTTTCATTATCGTAATGGTTGTTACTATTAAATACCTTGTACTTGTTTTTTGAGAACCATGTGGTTTGCTCCTTTCTTTCCCAATCATTGGTACCAGGACCTTGAATCAAGTAATTTTCTCCATTGTTAACAGGGGTTTCCCCTATTTTATACACATAAACCGGTGGAATAATTAAGTTGATTGGGTTGTTGATGGAATATCTGATGTTTCCATTAGGTGAATCAAAACCAGTATTGTCGGTTGCTGCATAAAGATTTCCTCTATATTTTGAAGGAACAGAACCTTTCAATGTTCCTACTTCTCCTCTGATGGTATATAGGGAAAGATCCTTATAATTGGATGGGAACGGGTCTTTTCTTCCCCACTGATATTGCAACCCTCCTGATTTGTGGAAATCATGGCCTACAAGGTTGGCATTGGTTGCTCCAAGGTTTCTGTCCATCCATTTCCAGTCCGTTACCAGGTTGTTGTTTTTATCAGCCTCAAATCCTTGATGATAAGTGCTTCCATTCGTTGGATCATCTGTAACCCAAACGTGCCATGTCCAGTATACCTTGTCATCAATACGATAAGAAACAACGGCATTTCCTTCCTTCAATTTATTGACAAGTACTTTAATCTTGGCATTTTCTCCTGTTCCTTCCAATGCCACTGATTTTATCAATCCCACTTCATCTTCCCAATATAATCCGGCCTTGGCAATTCCTACATCCGGAATTTTGGTGTAGCTGTTTTGTTCATCCTTCATGAGATCTCCTCCTTTTGCCCACATTTCATATGCTTTTTTGACAGGAATATAAAGACCATCCACATTATTACCATTTTTATCTTTTCCTGTAAAAATGTAGCTGTTGGGGGCTTTGGTCCAGTCTATCGCGTTATTGTCCGGAAGAGCTCCTGAGTTTATTGTGAAACATGAATTTACACATTCTCCAACATTATAAGGGATATTGAAAATTCCTACATAGTTGATGAATTTTGATATTTCCGATTCAATATCCTGTAGTGAACGTACAGGTTGATAGAAACTGGTGATATTATTTCGAAGGGCACCCATACCATATAAAGTCATTTCTGGTGTATTAGAAATAATCAGATCTTCAGAACCCGGTCCCCTGCGGGCATTTCCTTCATTATTGGTATAACCGAAATAAGGATCACCATAATTACTGTGAGCCGTAAGGTTGGTAATGTTAATGTAGGATCCATTACTTTTGTATACCCTGAATCCTGTAATATAGCTGGATACAATTACGATAGGTTCCTGGTCAGTCATGAAGTCAGATAGTTTTTCATGGATGGTGTTGTACATGTTGAAGTATCTGCTTTCCAGATTGTTTGGATTCTTAAAGTTGTGATAACCTGGTCCGTTGGGTTCTCCTGGCCATTGGCTGAACTTCATCATCAATCCGTTGATTGAATATTTTCCTGCAAACATATATACAGGATCATCATAGCTATACAAATAAGGGATTGGATGTCCAGGCATTTCGTTGTAAATGAACTCTGGAGTGGCACCCAATGTATCACTTATAGCTCCTGTATTAATCATTTTCACGGATTTACTTCCATTTGTATCTGTAAGGAGATCCGAAGGATTCGTTGGAGAGAATACAACATCATCTTTTTTATTGTTCATGATGACATTGCTAAGTTTATTCCAGGCATGGGCTGACGTTACTCTGTCTTTGATACCCGTAACTTTTCCTGTATTGTCTAGGATCAGCGTTCCTTCTTTTTTGGGTGTCAAAAGAATGGTGTATTCATTTTCGTCAAGGTCGCAGTTGGCAGGGTTGTAATCTCCTTGTTTGTAATGGCTTACGGACTTGTTCCATACCACGCTGTTGAAATTGCTGAGGTTTGAGTTGGAATTCAATTCAATCTTCAGGTTGTAGATTGCTGTAGTTGCTTCAGGCAGTTCAAAAACAGCTTTAAGATTTTCATTGTACTGATTGTAGGAATACAGAATCTTGCACCAAGCGGTGACCCAGTTGCCTTGCGGGGTCTGGTACTTAATCTCCATTCGGACATCGTCGCTGGTAAATGGTTTTGTAAATTTTCCTTCAATAACTACCAACCCTTTTTGGTTGACGTTCTGCTGAATGGTAAAACCTGGATCTAAATCATAGATATAAGGCGGCGTATAATGACTCACCCCTGGAGGTTTTTCTTTTCCATAACTGTACTCTGCCGGAATGGAAGAGAGTCTGGAAAAAGCTTGGCTGGGTACTATACAGAATAGTACGGCAATAGCTCTGAGCATAGACTTTTTTTTCATGGTGTTTAGAATTTATTAAACGTTGTGTTTTTTGGAGTTTTAAAATATTCAGATTCACAATAAAAGACCAGCTTGCTTTCTTCATTTATTGTGAAAAAAAAAGCAAGGTCCATAAACATGAGTGTTTACAGATGTTCTGATTTTAAATACTGATGCTGTGTTTCTGAAGTGTAAAAGAATGGGCAGTCGTAGTTTTTCAACTACCCGGTTGAATTTGAGTGTTTTTTTTCATAGTTGTGTGTTTTTTAATTTTTTAAAAATGAATTATAGTATTACTGTTTTCATTTTTTTGTAAAAATAGAAAAAAATAATAAATTCCAAATAGTATAGCAGAATTTTATGATTGGTTCTGTTTTAGACTATGTTACGCCAGACTTTTCAAAAATCTTCAGACGTTGGCAGGTTTATATCTTATTGTTGATATAGCCTTGTGTTGCTTTTGAATTTGGAAAAATTTTTCCGGGGTTTCCCATAACTATAGAATCCTGTGGCACATCAAAATTAACATAAGAATTAGGAACAATCAATACATTATTGCCAATAGTAATACCTCCTACAATTACAGCATTGGTGCCTATCCATACTTCATCACCAATAACGGGAGAACCTTCATTTTTCCCACGGTTTTGCTGGCCGATGGTAACTCCTTGCGCGATATTACAATTTTTTCCAATAACTGTTTTCGGATTGATGACAAGACTTCCCCAGTGTCCCAGATAAAAACCTTCCCCAATCTGAGTTTCAGGATAAATCTGAAATCCGTATTTGATCTGATAATGTCTTAATACAATTCTCCAGAACGTATTCAAAAGAGGGCTTTTCTGATACTTCTGAGCCTTTCTCAAAATGTAAACAAAATGAAGATTAGGATTAATACATTTTTTCCAGATCTGAAATGTTGAAAGCCATTTTCCGCTTTCCCGGTAAAAGTCTTTTTGAATGATAGAATAATCAGCCATTGTCAATGTTTTTATGCTTCATCAATTATTTTCTGAAGATGTTCCACAGATTTTTCCAATACAAATGGTAGCTCTGTTTGTGAAATCTGTTTTTTGTATTCCTCAGTGATATTTTTATCAGTAAGAAACTTTTTCATTCCTTCATATATTCCTTCTTCAGAGTTTTCTGTGATATTTCCCAGTTTTCCGTCTTGCAGAAGGTCTTTGATACCAGAAATATCCGTTGCAGAAATAGGTTTGTTAAGAATAAGTGCTTCGGCGATGATGGTAGGGAATCCTTCATGTCGGGAAGACATAATATAAAAGTCTGCTTTTTTCATATATGGATACGGGTTACTGCTAAAGCCAAGCATTTTTGCAGTATCCTGAAGTCCTAACGTATTAAGCTGATTCTGAATAGTCTCAAAGTCATAGCCATCGCCAATGATTAGCAATTGATGTTTGAATCCTTCATCTATCAATTTTTTATGAATATTCAATAACCTGTCATACCCTTTCTGTGGATATACGGTTCCTACAGTTACAAAAGTGGGAAAGTCACTACTGAAAGGATAGTCGTTGATTTCAACATCAGCTTTTTTTAAAGTATCATTTTTATCTATCGGATTAAAGATTTTGATCACGTTTTGTTTCTCCTCATCATTCTCCGCAATCTTCAGCATTTCTTCTTTCAGTTTATCTGAAATTACCAGTATTCTGTCGAATTTAAAAAGCTGTCTGATTACATCGTGTGTATATTCTTTCAGATTAAAAATATCATTCTGAATCCAGATTATTTTTTTTGAATCCTTTTGCGGACTGGAAAGCAGCTCTTTATACATCCCATGAATAGCCGCTATTTCCACATCATATTTTTTGTTTTTCAAAACAAATCTGTAAAGAAGTGATGGAAACCATAAAAACATTTTCTGATACAATACCCTGAATGCCTTCACCGGAATTTCATGAGGCCTGTTGGTGGTAATCATTTCTCCCTTAAGTAAATAATGCAGGTTGACCCATGACGGAATTTCCTTGATATACATTCCCGTATACAGGTTGATTAGAAGATCTATTTCATATTTATCCTCTGGAAGGTTTTTGAGAAAGTTGACAAGAACTTTTTCTGCACCGCCATGACGGAGGGAACCGATACGTATAAGAATTTTTTTCTTCAAAGGAGTAGTATTATTTATTTAGATTTCTTTTAAGTTTCAGGAGCAACTGAAATTGTCCGGTTTTGAGAAGTAAAAATAAAACTTTTCTATAAACCCCGATGTATATAAAATAATTAATATCCATGGATGATTTTAAACGGCTCAGATTCTTATGCGCTTCTTTTCTGTTTAAATTTTTACCAATAATTCCCTGATCTATGCTGGCTTCAATAATATCCCAGTTTACCTGATATAGATATTTTTTTATTTCTTTTCCGGACTGCTGTTTATGCAAAAAAATAAAGTCCTTAATGGCAGTATGTAATTTGAATAAGGATTCAAAGGAATGTTGTGATCTGCTCAGGGAGCTTTCAGTAAACTCATAATGATAAAGCGATGCGTCAATGATCTTTATCGCTTTAATTTGTTTTATATATTCCAAAAAGAACATCAAATCTTCACCATAGCTAACTGCCTTGTTGAAAGTAATCATATTGCCTGTTATTATTTCTCTTTCAAAAAATTTAGCAACAGGTCCCCCGAAATACAATAAATTATTTCTGACAAATAATTCTGTAAAATCTTTTTGTATATCATAGGTTTTATAATGAAGATCTCTCGTTTTACCTCTTATAATATTTTGAAGCAGTAGAGTATCAGATGATGTATAATTATCAACAAAAGCCTGGAAATAATTTTTTTCAATCCAATCATCAGAATCTATAAAACAGATTATTTTTCCTTTTGCATGAGAAATGCCAATATTTCTTGTATCGCTTACTCCGCTGTTTTTAATTTTATCAATGGCTTTGACTCTGTGATCTTTTTCAGCAAATGAATTCATTATTTCTAAAGAACGGTCTACAGACCCATCATTAATTAACAGCAATTCAAAATCTTTATAGCTCTGTTCTAAAATAGAATCAATACATTGATGCAGGCTCTCTGCGGAATTGTATACCGGTATGATGACAGATATATGTATATCGTGCTCTAAAGTATCTTTTCCCATTGCGGTATTATTTTTTCTTTACTCCATTTCTCTGATTCTGTTTTACTGGATATCATGAGTTCAGTAAGTTCCTGTGGATTATTAATCAGATGTTTTAACTTTACGATAAAATTCTCCTTATCATGCATCTTAATCAAATAGCCATTATTGGCATTGATGATTTCGGAAGGGCCTGTAGGGCAATCGTAGGCTATAAGTGCATTGCCGCAGAACATAGCCTCAATAAGAACGGTAGGCAGCCCTTCGTTTAATGAGGTCATGCAAAAGATTTTTGATTTTTTGTATAGCTGCAGTATTTTCTCCTGAGGAATGCTTCCCAGAAATTCAATATTTTGAAGACCAAGGTTTTGGGCCTGTTCTTTTAGTAAGGTTCTTTGAGTACCATCTCCTGCAATAATGATTTTCCAATCTTCTCCTATTTTACATTCTTTGATAATGTTAATAAAATCTTTTACATTTTTTTCAGGATCCAGCCTGCTTACTGCACAAATAATATTCTCTTTGCTCGTAATGTCCAGCTTAAAACTTTCATAATTATCCCCAATAATATTGGAAATAACGATTGAATTTGGATTTATTTTTTTGTAATGTTCCAACGATGTATGAGTCAGAGAGATAATGGAGCGTAGATTTTTATAATACTTTCGCAAAATATTATAGTAAACCAAGCCGCCGGTCTGGTAGCTGATATGTTCCCACGCAATTGTTTTCTTACCTACCTGGCTATTGATGGCCAGCATTGATGAAATTTTATACCAGCAGGAAACAATAGTATCATAATTCTGATGGTTTTCCTTGATCCATTGGTTTAAAACCCTGTATGTTCCAAAATCATAGAAGTAAGAGTAAATATTATATATTTTGGGGATTTTATTATATTTTTTATAAATAGAGGTTCCAAATCTGGAATATTTGTCGCCAAAAGCATTGATGTAGTGCTTTTTTACTTTAGGATGTATGGGATAGAAATCCTGATGAGCTTCCAATAGGAAAAGAATTTCGATATCATAGTTTAACTCTGCCAGTTCTGAAGTGAGCTGAGACAGTACTTTGGCTACACCTCCGGGCTTAGTATTCTGATAATATATAAATAAGATTTTTTTTCGTTCCATTTGTGTTTATTTAATTCTCCTTGCTTTTTTGAATTTATAAGGGAGATTTTCTTTGATATAGGCATCCAGCTTTTTTCTGTCTTTCTCCAATTCGCGGGGATATTCCGGGTTGTTTTTAAGGACAATATCACCATAATCTTCAATGGTGCACAAGAATTGGGCCGGATTTCCAATAAACACGGTATTGTCAGGCATAGACTGTGACAGCACAGAGTTAGCTCCCAGAATACAGTTGTTTCCAATCTGTACATCCTGCATGATTACAGCATTGAGACCAATTGTACAGTTGTTTCCAATCTTTATTCTTCCAAGAATTCTGGCGTCTTCATATCCCGGAAGTCTTCTCAGTAGAGTAGTGGTTCCGCCGTGATTTACAAACCTTACATCACCTGCAATATTCACATTATCTCCAATCTCGATAAGGTAAGGTTCAGTTCCAAAATATACCTTATCGGGCATATTGAAGTTTTTTCCTACCTTCATACCTCTATATTTAGCCACTTCAAGACTACCTCTATTCATAAAAGAATGATAAAGAGCGTCTATTTTTAATAGGATTCTGAATATAAAAATCATCACAAGTGTAAAGTTGTTTTTGTTACTTTTGCAAAGAAAGAGAATTTATTAATATGATGAAAATTTCAAAAATAGAATATTATCTGCCTCAGCAGGTGTTAACTAACGAGGGTCTTGAAAAATTGTTCCCTGAATGGAGTTCAGAACGTATCAAGGAGAAAGTAGGTATTTCCCAACGTCATATTTCTTCAGACAATGAAACGGTGCTGGATATGGCTGTACAATCTTCCGAAAAGATTTTCGAAAACTATGACCGGGACAAAGTAGATTTTATTTTGTTCTGTACCCAAAGTCCGGAGTATTTTCTGCCTACAACGGCCTGTATTTTGCAGGACAGATTGGGGCTTAGAAAAAATATCGGAGCTATAGACTTTAATCTTGGCTGTTCAGGATTTGTGTATGGACTGGCTTTTGCGAAAGGACTGATTGCTGCAGAAATTGCAAAGAGTATTCTTTTGGTTACTTCAGAAACGTACACCAAACATATTCATCCCGATGATAAAGGAAACCGAAGCATATTCGGGGATGCCTCAGCTTCAGCAATTGTTGAAAAAGCAGAGGGTAATGACTATCAATTCTGTCTGGGAACAGACGGGAGCGGTGCCGAAAACCTTATCGTGAAGAAAGGGGCTTTCAAAAAAGACTTTGAACTGAATCCCGAGCATGAATTCAGCCCTGAAAATATTTATATGAATGGTCCTGAGATTTTTAATTTTACGATTGAAAATATCCCGGGATTGGTAAAAGAAACCCTTGAAGTAAACGGAATGACGATGGATGATATTGACCATTTTGTTTTTCACCAGGCCAATTCTTTTATGCTGAATTATTTAAGAAAGAAAACAAAAATACCGGCTGAAAAGTTCTATATTGATATGGAAAATACCGGAAACACTGTTTCTGCAACTATTCCTATTGCTCTTAAAAATATGATGGATAAAGGAATGCTGAAGGAAGGAGATAAAGTTTTAATGGCAGGCTTTGGAGTAGGATATTCTTGGGGAGCTACCATTATGGAAATTTAAGATAACAAACATTTAAAATTATAAAATATGAAAACATCCGTTTTTTTAGAAAAATTACAAGAAGAATTGGAGGAAGATGAAACATTGACGACTGAAACGAATTTAAAATCTTTGGAAAGCTATGACTCTATCAGCTTACTTTCTGTTATTGCATTTGTAGACGAAAATTTCAGCAAAAAAATTGATACCAAGCACTTTAAAGATATCGAAACCGTTTCAGATCTGATGAATGTTATAGGAAAAGAAAATTTTGAAGATTAATGGATGCTTTCTCATTAAAAAATAAAATTATTCTCATTACAGGCGCTTCTTCCGGAATAGGGAGAAGCTGTTCTGTAGAATGCAGCAAAAGCGGCGCAGATCTGATTCTCGTGGGAAGAAACCAGGATGAACTGATGAAAACCGTTGCTCTGCTGAATCCTGAAACGAAAGTTGAGATCATTGCCGAAGATATTACCCAATCTGAAAACCTTGAAGCAATTATTGCGGATAAAGTTTCAGTTTTAGGCAAAATTTCAGGATTTATACACTGTGCCGGTATCGAGAAAACATTACCGTTAAGAAAGCACAATCCTCAGCTGTACCAGGATATATTTGCAGTGAATGTCATTGCCGGACTTGAAATTGCTAAAATCCTTTCTCTAAAAAAGTATAAAGAAGAGACGTCCAGTTTTGTATTTATTTCTTCCGTTGCAGGAATGGTAGGAGAGGCTGGAAAAGCGGCTTATTCTGCCAGTAAAGGGGCTGTCATTTCAGGTGCCCGTTCGTTGGCAATGGAACTTTCCAGAAGTAATATCCGTGTCAATAGCATAAGCCCTGCGATGGTGAATACCCCGATTCTGGAAAAAATGTTTGAAGGTATTGGTGAAGAAGCTTCATCCGAAATCATAAAAAAGCATCCGCTGGGAATAGGTGACCCTAAAGATGTAGCGAATGCTTGTATTTTTTTATTGTCCGATGCCTCAAGATGGGTTACAGGAACTAATCTTGTAGTTGACGGAGGATATTCTGCACAATAACTTATTTTTTGTACAGCGTTTCTATAATATTTTCTACGCTGTCAAATATTTTCTTATTGTCGAACTGACTTTCAATATTTTTAAGATTTTCTCTGATATGGAGAACAAGGCTGGGATCGGTAAAGAATGTCTTCATTGCCGTATACATTTCATCAACTTCATAACTAATGAGGTATCCCGTTTCCCGGTCTTTGATCATCAGCCCTACATCACCTACATTCGTTGCAATAATAGGCTTCTGAAGAATTAATGCTTCAGCAATTACCAAAGGCCATGCTTCAGATTCGGAAGGAAGGATAAAGTAATCTGCCTTTTTGATGTACGGATAAGGATTCATCTGATTTCCGGCTAAAATAAATGTTTTTTCAACATTGTTTTTTGCGACCTGAGCTTTAAGGTTTTTCATTTCATCACCATCGCCAATGATAATGATGCTGTGATGGAATCCTTCGTTGATAAGCCTTGTATGGGCTTCAATAAGTTTATGATATCCTTTTCTTGAATGAAGTCTCCCGATAGATGCAAAAACGGGTCCTTCAGGGAAGTTGTCAAGCTTTTCTTCCGCCTTACGTTTTATTTCTTCGATAGGAATAGGATTGATAATAACGCTCTCAGCAGGATAATTGAGATTCGGATAATACTGATGCATCATATCCTTTATTTTGTGAGAACAGTACACCATATGATCAAACTGAGGAAAACTCTTTAAAATATCAGGAACCAAAGGCTGGAATTTTGGAACATTGATTTCAGAGTGAAACCATCCTATTTTTTTAGAATTTTTATGGGTAGAACTGAGAATAGCATCATAATCCCTGTAATCCATCCCGATTTCTATATCAAAGGTATCATTGATTAGCCTGTCAGCAATGGCAGGGTTATTTTTAAGTTTACGAAGCTTTAACCTTCTCTTGACTAGTTGAACTTTCTGTAAGAGAGTATTGTCGGAAAAGTCTTCTTTTCCATCCGTAAGGTATATTTTTCTGATATGTTTCGGAAGCTCATTACGCAGCTTACCCTGGTTAAGAGTAAGACATACTGTTATTTCAAATTTGTCAGGATTCAGATTGTTGAGAAGTCCCAACAGTACTTTTTCTACCCCACCCATTTCCATGGAGCGGTGTCTGAACAAAATTTTTATTTTTTTTTCTATCATTATCCGAAGATTGATTGTAAGGTAATTTTTATTTTTTTCTTGATACGGAAAGGAAGCTTATGCTGATATTGCAGCAGTCCAAATATTTCATCCGCACCTGTATAATGATCAGGAATTTTCTGGCCATTGATGGTTGTAAGCCCTCGGCGCTTCATGGTATTGAAAATCACTTGAGCAAAATACTCATGGGATTTCTTTTTATTGTCATTCTGGGAAATTCCACCCTGGTGGGTTCTATACAGATAGTTAGTGTCATTGATGAACTGAACTTTCCCTTTTTCATACATTTTAAGGTACAGATCCTGGTCTTCTCCGATTTTTAAATCCGGATTCATTTTTTCAGTCTGCTCATACACTGCTTTTCTGAAAGTTACAAAATGAGCAATCTGAATGGGGAAATTAAAAAAATAAGGATCACCATTCGGTACCTGCATTGCAGATCTGAACGGAGAAATAGGTTTCAGATTCTGATCACATGTCATAAACCTTGAATAGGTAAGGACTGTATTTTTTTTAGTCTGAAAAATCTCCATACATTTTTGAATGGCTGTAGGGTTGATAGCATCATCAGGATCTAAAAATCCACAGATTTCCCCTTCTGCAAGCTCAATCAGTTTACTTTTTGTAACGCCTACACCGGAATTTTTTTCATTTTCAAAAAATTTAAACCTTTTATCATTTGAAATCATTTCCCGGATCATTGCCTTTTCATTTTCAGTGGAGGCATCATCCAGAATAACCGCTTCCCAGTTTGTATAGGTCTGCTGAAGGATACTTTCAAAACAGTCTTTGAAAAAATGAGCGTTATTATAATGGGCTATAAGAATAGAAAACTTCATGAATGTTCCTTAAAGATTAATTCCTGATGATTGATCACGGTCGTATTGGGAGGTACGTCTTTGTAAATGGTACATCCTGCCCCAATAATACAGTTATCCCCGATAGTAACTCCTTTTAAGACGGTAACATTACTTCCGAGCCAGCAATTGCTTCCGATTCTGATGGGAGCTGTGGTAAACTCAGCGTGAGACAGTTTAAAATCCGGATGGGTCTGATATGCATGGTTGTGATCATACAGTTTTACATTTTCTCCGAATAATGTATTGTCACCTATGGAAATGCTATCCAAACAGTTGATGGAACAGAAGTTATTCATGAAAAAATTGTTTCCGATTTCTAAAGTGGCATTCTGCTGTACAAGAATATGTACATAATTTCTGAAACTGACCCCATTGCCAATGGTCACTTTCTTTACATTTTCATGCAGAATGAAATGATCACTGATCCCAAGCTTTATCCCCTTGAAAGAAACATTAGGGTGTTTTTTGAGAAGTGAAACCTGGCTTTTCCGTTGAAGTTTTGCTAAAATTTCATAAAGCATACCTGAATTTATTTTCACATTTGTAGCCTACAAATATAATTTGTTTTACATAATTATAATAATAAATCTTATTTTTGTGCCTTAAAATTAATACTTTATAATAAATAAAAACAGTTCTCAGCGTTGAGTCTGCTGTGTTTTGATAAAGTAAAGCATTTTGCGGTTCTGTGAAGATAAGTCAGATTACATTTACCAGGTTTGTTGCCGCTATGGCAATTGTCATTTCCCATTTCAATAAAGATCTGTTTTTATATAAGATAGATTACATTTCCAATCTTTTTTTGAGAGCGAATGTAGGAGTAAGTTATTTCTTTATTCTTTCAGGATTTATTATGATTATTGCTTATCATAAAAAGGATAAAATTGATTATCTGGAGTTTTATAAAAACAGGTTTGCCAGAATCTATCCGCTTTATATGCTGGGACTTTTGCTGTATTTTATGACCAGATATGAAATGTTTGATTGGTATAAGCTGGTTTTATACGGATTGGGCATTCAGAGCTGGATACCGGGAGAAGCCATGATTCTTAATTTTCCGGGATGGTCTATCTCTGTGGAGTTTTTCTTTTATCTGCTTTTTCCGTTTTTATATAATTATTTTTACGCGAAGAAAAATAAAATGATCTGGGTATTTGCCATTGGACTCTGGCTGATTACTCAGGTGTTTTCAAACCTTTATCCTATGTATGGAGCCTATGAAGGGCCACACACGAAAAGTCACGAGTTTCTTTATTATTTCCCTTTCTGGCATCTTAATGAGTTTCTGATCGGAAATCTGGCAGGAATATTTTTTGTGAGAAATTATAAGCAGAAAAATTATGATCGTCAGGTGATTGCAGTCTTTTTACTGATCCTCGTGTCGCTGATGTTCGTTCCTCTTTTTTACCACAATGGTTTGATGGCTTTACTCTTTGTCCCTGCAATCCTTTTGATTTCTGCGAATAACGGGAAAGTAAGTAAGCTTTTTTCACTAAAGCCCCTGGAATATCTGGGAGAAATAAGTTATGGTATATACATTACTCATATTCCTGTTCTTTACCTGGTAAGGGAGTTTTTAAAATGGCAGGAATATACGTTCAGTATTGATATTGTATTTGTGATCTACATTATTGTTATGCTTTTTAGTTCTGCGGTTTTTTATCAATTTATTGAAAAACCAATGCGTGATCTTTTACGGAAGATTCATTTTAGTAAAAGATGAAAAATTAAAGATTTGTTTTTAAACTAAATATTTAGTTTAATTCTGTTGTTAGAACAAATCATTTCTAAAATTAATATTATAAAGACCTGAACGTATACTTTTATAATCCGTAAGAAGATACTTCAGTATCATTCCCCATTTTTTGAGTAGAGGAGCATTGGCGATCTGGAAACTTCTGTAGACTCTTTTGATATGAACCTTAACATCATCGGGAATGGTATTTTCATTTTCTGCCCAATGATTGACCTCTTTCCACAATACAACTCTTGTGGAGGCCGGTTTAACTTCTCTGGAATCTATTTTAGTAATTCTGTTATTCTCATGAACTCCTCTTACGGCTACTGCCTTATCAAGAATCCCCGGATATAAATTCAGATAGTAGGAGAGTCTGAAAAGAAATTCAGTGTCCTGATGAAGCTTTAAATGAGTTTTAAAGAAATACTCCATGTTTTTTAAAGAACTTTTACGGATGGTCAAAGCATCAATGCTGAAAAGTCCGAAAGTTCCTATCATATTAAGCTGCCCAGGAAATACATCTTTTGGAGGATATTTCTTGTAAACCGTAGTCAGACGGTCTCCAAAGACCTTGTAATACTGTTCTTTTGCTTTCTCCGAATAATAATGAACCCCGATTGCACCGTAAACTCCTTCCACATCTTTATTGACAAACAGTTCTTTTTCTGCATCAAAACGGTTGGGAAGATAGTAATCATCTGCATCCAGGAAAGCAATAAAATCTCCTTCCGCTTTTTCCAACCCTAAATTTCTGCTGGCACCCGCTCCGTGATTGCCTTGATCAGGATGCTGAAAAAGCTTTACTCTACTATGTTTTTCAGCGAGTTCCTTACAAACCTGCAATGCATTGTCCGGAGACTTGTCTTCTACCAACACCACTTCATATACCTCTTCAAACTGAAGCGCGGAATCTACGGCCTGGGAAACATATTTTTCGGCATTGTAAACGGGAATAATTACTGAAATTTTCATTTGTATCGGATTATGCTTTTAATTTAATTTTTAAATAATTGGTGACTCTTTTCTCAACAAAATAATACAGAAGTGATGCCACTATAATAACCACGGCAATCTTAAATATAAAAAAGGGAAAGCTGAGGTAACCTTCAACTTTAAATCTTTTTAAAGCAATTTCTACAAAAGGATGTGACAGGTATAGTGAATAGGAAATGTCTCCCAGAAAAATAAAGGCTTTGTTTCCTTTAAACTGAAAAACATAATCAAAAGTTAAGAAAGAAAAGACAAACAGAGAGATAATAGCCAGCTTTATCATATCATTATCTATCGGGATAATGCTAAGCAGGACCAATGTAAATAATACGATTCCTGTTACAGAAAGTAATGCTGCCCAATTCTTAGGAATTGTATATCTGTTCAGTAAAAGAGCAAAAAGAATCCCCACAACAAAATAAAGATTCAGAGAGTGGGTTACCATTCGCAGATAAGGGCTTTCAAATTGAATAAAAGAACCTAAAATTGATGTAAGGATGAAAAAAACTGCAATGAAATAATATCTCTTTTCCTTAAAAAATAATGAGAGTCCGAATATAAGATAAAAGAACATCTCAAAATTTAAGGACCAGCCTAAGAAAAGGACCGGGAATTCTTTCTTCGTTGGAAGGAATAATAATGAATGGATAAGCTCATAAAGGCCTGCCCCATGAAAATAAAGGAGAAAACTCCCTCCTGGTATCATCGCAGCGAAAGTCAAAAGATAATACAGCGGAACAATTCTGATCACCCTTCTTTTGTAAAATAAAGTGATCTGCTGAAAAGAATTTTTACTGAAATTTATTTTTTGAGTGGTGAAAGCCATGATAAATCCACTGATAATAAAAAATACGGGAACACCGATACTCCCTTTTTTAAAGAGAATATCGCCAAGATCCAGCCCAGGTAGATTTATTGTTTCACGAAAATGAAAGCAACATACCAATAAGGCTGAAATCCCTCTTAATATCTGGAGGTTGTTAAGCTTCATGACTTACTGAACCTTATTTTTTAAATATCTTTTTCAAAATAAGTCCCATTACAAAAGGCACTCTGGCAATATTATGCTGAAGTGTTTTGAATCCGTCTATTGTAAATTTGGTGTCTTCTGTCATTCCATATTCTGAAAAATCTACTTCAGGAACAGCTTTGTGTTTAAAGGTGACATTCATTAAGTTGTACTGATGGATAACCTGGATGTACATCTCTTTACTGTCTTCCACAGAAAAATCAG
This sequence comes from Chryseobacterium sp. S90, assembly GCF_047444895.1. Taxonomy (NCBI): domain Bacteria; kingdom Pseudomonadati; phylum Bacteroidota; class Flavobacteriia; order Flavobacteriales; family Weeksellaceae; genus Chryseobacterium; species Chryseobacterium sp. S90. Next base: position 345,912 of record NZ_JBLGCX010000004.1, read on the forward strand.
GGTAATGGCGATAGCTGTTGTGAGCCCTTTCCTTTAGCATTGTTTTGAAATTGTCTACACTTTCCGCTAAGCTTACAAAGGGGTTTACTACAGCGTTATACACATTCACTACTGCTTTACGGTCCGGAAGCATGGTAAGCTGATATCCTCTTCTTAAATCTATGACCAGGTCATGAATTGGTTTGAAATGCTCTTGTACCGTTTTTATATAATCCTGATGAAGCATATCATCATTATCCAGTTCGCTGGTGATCACAAATTTTGTGTCAGAAGTGAAATATTGAGGGATTATTTCTACTGCTTTTGTTTTCATTACATCAAAATCCTCTACAAATACCGCTTTGAAAGTTGGATATTCCGTTTCAATTTCTTTAATGATTTTTCTAAACTTATCAGATGTATTGGTGTCGAAAAAAGTAAGCCAGACGTAGTTTTGATTGGTTTGATTTTTATATGAAGGAAGCACGTAAGTTCTGAATAATTTGAAGCGGTCATCCAGCCATTCTTCAGTAAGAGGTTTATATCCTGAACGTGTTTCGTTCCAGCCTTTTGTAGGAACATTGAATCTTGTCATGATTACGTGTACAAATTGACTCATCTAAATAAATTTATTTAAAGTTATATAATTTTTCAAGGTTTCCGCTGTAAATCTGTTTTGACAGCAACCTAGCTCATTTGTGTAGTTTTATGGATATATAGTGTTTTTCCAGAGGCATTGAAACCTAAATTTAGCCATCTGCATTCTTTCGAAAAAACTTGTAGTAAAATCTTTTAAAAGAAAGATATTTAGCAACTACAGCCAGAGGAATCATTTTTTGAAATTCCTTTCTTTGCTGTACAAGCTGGGTTGTACGAACTTCTATGATATAATAAGCAAGCTTGTCATGAACATCTTCGCCGTAAAGTTTTTTTAAGGTAGGTAAAATTTTAAGGCGCTGTTTCATGATTTTAAGCGGATCAGCGGACATATTATCATTGACGTCTTTTCTGTAATGAGCGAGAGGTTCATTGATCAAAAGAGCCTCAGGATTATCTTTGGTGATATAGATCCACATTACCCAGTCTTCACAGCTGGTAAGGGTAATATCAAAAAGAAAACCTTCCAGAAGTTTTTTATGGATTAAAGCGCAATGGATAGGAATAGAAAATCTCAGATCCCAACCATAAACAATTCCATCAAATGTCAGGAAACTCTGCTCAATATCTTTATATCCCGGAAGATGAGCTTGGTTTCTATAAATTGTGTACTGACTTACAATCAGGGGGTATTCTTTATCTCCGGAAAGGCTTTTTGAAAATTTTTCACGGTGGATGAGGTCATCAGAATCCAAAAACTGTATATAATCTCCGGTCACGATTTCCAGGGCTGCATTTCTTGCAGAAGATAAACCTCCGTTTTCTTTATAAAGATATCTGAAGCGACTATCTTTTTTTACCCATTTATCAGCTACTTCGTCAGTATTATCAGGTGATCCGTCATTGACAATGATACATTCCCAATTTTCATACGTCTGATCCAGTATAGACTGCAGACATTCGTCTAAAAACTGAGCCTGTTTGTAGCAGGGGACAATTACGGATATTTTGGGATTCATTTTCATTTTTTATTCAATAGGTTTAATGTGTTTTTTATGCTTCATCTGGTCGTAAAACCACTACTTTTTAATTGTTTTTTTCTTGACCTTAATACTATCTTAAGCTTTCTTGTCGAAGGTACAAAAATTATTTTTTCCGGTACAGAATGGTATCTTTCAGGACAATCATAAATAAGATGAATAGAGTTTTTTCAGATATTCATCGGGAGAAAGACCTGCGAAAAAATCTTCTGTAAGGCTGTTGAATTCTATATTATAAAAGGAACCTTCATCCACCGTTTCATAATCTGCATTTTTTGCAAGATGATTCTCCAGCTGAGACAAAATCTCCGGTAATGAATACTGGTAAGGATACGCCAGGTTGACAATCTCATTGTTGAGGTTTTGCATATATTTCCCGACAAATGATGCAATATCATCTGTACCAATCAGAATTCTTCTTGCATTGCTGTGAATCGTAAGTTTATTTTCCGATAGAATTGAGTTTTTAAGAAAGTTGATCAGCGTATTGGGATTTCCTCCGCGACCTACAGCATTTCCTACTCTGAAAATAACAAAGCTTGAACAATGCTCAGCTATTATTTTTTCAATCGTAATTTTATGAATGACATAAGGGCTGTGGGTTTTGGTGGGATCATAAATACTGCATGTGGAGAAATAGATCAGCTTTTTATCCGGATTTTGGCTGATAACCGATTTCAACAGGGATATTTCTCTTTCAAATTCAGCAGGAGCCTTTTCCAACGAATTGGAAACTCCTGATGCAAAAAAAACAACATCCTCTTTATCATAAAGTTTTACGGCATTTGCCAGGATTCCACTACCAATAATCATATGCTTCTTTTCTAATTAAGATGTTAGTTTTTAAATCTTTTAAGTACATCAACAGATTTAAAGTTTTTTAAAGATTTTAAAAAGTCCAATTGTATTCCCCAATTTTGCCCATCTTGAATTTTTCACATGATTCAATTGGTTGAGCGCCTGGTCATATTTCTTTTTCGGAACATAGCTCTGAAGAAAAAGTTCTTCAACACTGATGTTTCTTCTTTCCGCCATTTTGATCAGGGCAACCCAGTGCCAGAACAATGCTTTTTCTGCATTTTTGGTCGTAGAGATCCCACTATCATGGATCCTGTATAAATATAAATCTTCATCTATATATTTCACTGGAGCTATTTCGCACATTTTCATGTACCAGTCTTTATCTTCAGCAATTTTTAAAAAAGGATCAATGCCTGACGTTTTTTCATAAATCTTCTTTTTGAAAGTGACAAAATGTGAAATTTCTGCATTGAAATTATAGTAAGACTCGTCCAGTTCTGTGATTTGTTTGGCTTTATGAACAGACAGAGGATTAAGGTTTTCATCACAACGTACAAAATTTGAGTAAACCAGACCTGCTTCCGGGTATTCGGAATGTGTTTTTAAAACAACTTCCAGAGAGTGAGGAGCCAAAGCATCATCAGGGTCCAGAAAACCGCATACCTCTGATTCGGCAAGATCTATTAATCTCCTTTTTGTATATCCGATTCCCCTGTTTTGGTCATTCTGATGCATTTTAAACCGGGAATCATTACCTATGATTTTTTTGATAACTTCAAGAGAGTTATCGGTAGAGCCGTCATCCAGAATTACAGCTTCCCAATCAGTTTCAGTCTGCGCAACTAAGCTTTGGCAGCATTTTTCAAAAAAATGACCATTATTGTAATTGGCAATAAGTACGCTGAATTTACTCATTTCGACTGTGTTTATTCAAGATTTTTTTTAATGCATTCAGATATCCGAAACCATGTTTTCTATCCGGTTCCAGAATATTTCCTTCTGCCCATTCGTTCCAGGATTTAACAATTAAAAACTGTTCAGGATAGTCTTTTTTATCTTCAAGATATTTTGCGGCTTTTTCAACCTGCTGTTCAAATATTTCCGGGGAATTATTAGCAAGTATAATGCCTCGATAACCGCTTCTTGGAGTATTGTCCCAATTAGGCAGGATACATGGATAGGTAGGAACGTTGCTTTCTTCAAACTTTAAGTCATTTACAACTGCCTGTGCATCCTGAATTCTGACTTTAGGCTGTTCTTTTTTCTTAATTCCGATTAATCCTTTTATCCTGTTTTTATAATATTGAGAATGAGAGATATATTCTTTTTTATCAATATGAGGGATCCATGCTTTCTGAAAAGCGTTAGAAATCTTACTGTCATACCCCATAGATTTAAAATCAAAATCATCACGAAGTTTATTGGATGCCATGACGTATAAGCCATCAAATCCGTTTTCTTTTGCAAGCTCTCTGAATCTGGAAATATAGTGTGGATCTCCATCATTTAAATGGTTGGGATCATAGATGATTAAAAGTGGCTTATTGTCTACTTTTATATATCTATTATCTTTGAAGAAGGGAAGAAGATACTCGAAATGGGCAGTTAAGTCCTGTTCGTCTGGGTAAACCTGTTTAGCCAGAATTTTTTCTGATAATCCGTGCCATATCCCTGACCATGTTTCATTGGCCCAGCAGAAGCAAAAAGGTAAATCCGGTTTCCCTGATTTTAAAACATCGTTGGCAACACGTTCCAATAGCTGTTTGCCATTACCAAACCAGTAGTGATAATAGATAAATCCGTGTACTCCATAGTCTTTCGCCATCTGAGCCTGCTGTTCTCTTACTTCGGGAACCCTCAGGTCGTAATATCCAAGATCTCCCGGGTATATAGGTTGTTCGTGTCCTTCAAACAAAGGTTGGGCTTTTCCTACATTCGTCCATTCTGTAAATCCTTTTCCCCACCATTCGTCATTTTCCGGGACGGGATGGTATTGAGGGAGATAGAATGCAAGGGGTTTTATTTTTTTCATAATTGATTTAAGAATAATGTTACCAACTTTTATAATAAACTTTTTGAAGATAAAGCATTGTATTGTAAGTAAACTTACCTACATTCTTCAGAATTAACTTCTCGCTAAGTGTTTTATTATCAAGTTCTCTAAGGTATTTTTTATGACTTTCCGTCAATTTGTTTTCTTTATAAGCCTCATGAATAAGTTTTAGAATTTTCTTTTTCATTTCAGGCTCTTCTTTGTGTTTCAGATAAATATCAAAGAATGATACATCTAAAAAGTTTTTCTTTTTATGAGAATTAGTGGCGTGCATTCTATAGCTGCAGGATTTGGTGTCATCATAAATGAAGTCATATTTCTGGCTTAATCTTAACCACATATCGTAATCCTCAAAAGTTAATGTTTCATCCCATCCTCCAATCTCTTTTATCAAAGAAGATTTGGTGACACATGACATTGCAGGAAGAAAATTATCTTCAAGTAATCTTTTATAAAAGTTTCCAGATTCAATACTCAGATATCTGTGAAAATAAGGAATAAAAGTATTTTGAAAACGTACTGAATTATCATCTATAATATGAGCATTTGAAAATACCAGAGCTTCGTTAGGAGAAGATTTTTCAAGAATAGCCACATGTCTTTCTATTTTATCAGGCTCCATAAGATCATCAAGTGCTATGGTTATAATATACTTGCCTTTTGAGATGTTCAGGAGTTCATTCAAAGATTTGCAAATTCCCTTATTCTGAGAATGAGAAATAAACTGAATATTCAGTTGGGGATTATCTTGGATCCAATTATTGATGACTTCTACAGAATTGTCTTTAGAGCAATCGTCACAGATCAGAATCTCAATATTTGTATAATTTTGAGATTTGAAACTTTCTAAAGATTCTACTACAAACCGTTCCTGATTGTAACTAAGGCATAAAATTGAAACCAGAGGCAATTCTGTCATGATATTTTACTTTATTGAATTCAAGCTTTTTGATCAAAAAACTTTAAAATCTATTTACAATTTCTATTACTTTTTCAACTTCTTCCTCTGTCATTACAGGGGAGATAGGCAAACTTAATACTTCCTCATGGATTTTTTCACTGATCGGGAAAGATTGGTCATTCCATTCTTTATAGGCTTCCTGCTTATGAGGTGGGATCGGATAGTGTATCAATGTTTGAATACCATTTTCAGTTAAATACTTTTGAAGTTCATCACGGTTTTCTGTTCTGATGACAAATAAATGCCAAACATGCTCATTTATATCTGCTGGGTTTTCAGGAAGAATTATTTTTGGGTTTGATATTTCTGCAATATACTTTTTCGCAATACTTTTTCTTACCGTATTTTCCTCATCAATATATTTTAACTTAACATCCAGAACTGCAGCCTGAATTTCATCTAATCTTGAATTGAGTCCCTGGTAAATATTGACATACTTCTGATTAGATCCATAATTTGCCAATGCTCTGATTACTTTTGCTAAATTATCATCATTGGTTGTGATGGCACCTGCATCTCCAATAGCACCCAGATTTTTTCCAGGATAAAAACTGAAGCCGGCCGCATCTCCCAAATTGCCTGTTTTTTTTCCATTCCATATTGCACCGATAGCCTGAGCATTATCTTCTATTAATTTTAACTGATGTTTTTCTGCTAAATCTTTAAGTTGATCTGAGAAAACAGTTCGTCCGTATAGATGAACAATCAGGATTCCTTTTGTTTTTGAAGTGATTTTTTCTTCAATTTTTGTGATGTCAATATTATAATTATTAATATCAGGCTCTACAAGAACAGGAATCAGGCCATTGTCTGAAATTGCAAGAATGGAGGCAATGTAGGTATTGGACGGTACAAGGATTTCATCTCCACGATCCATAATTCCCATTTCAATATATCCACGCAGAATAAGGCGCAAGGCATCTAAACCATTGGCTACACCAATAGCATGTTTAGCTCCTATATATTGAGAAAGATTACCTTCAAAAGATGAAAGCTCCTGGCCCATAAGAAACCATCCGGAACGGAAAACCTGAGAAAGTTTTGTTTCTATTTCTTCTTGGTGCTTTAAATTAACTTTTTGTAAGTCTAAAAATTTAATCATCTCTTTAATTATGTGTATTTGTGTTGAAATTCAGTGTTTTGTATATTTTCTGTGATATGATATTTTTATATTGTTCCGTTCCAAATAGTGTTAAATGGTTGGTATCATAGATATAAGGAAAGTTTTCTGAAGATACTTGATTAACATTTGTGTTGAGCAAATCAATATACTTATCCCCCAAATAGTTTGTTAAGAAGGTATTGAATTTTTCAGTCTCACTGGATTTTTTTGCTTCCGTATACATATTTGCATTATACTTTTTCTTGATGTAATAATACGTTGGAAAATCGATCACATAAATATCGGTCATGCCTATATAAATAGTAGGCACATTATATTTTGAAAAATACTGTTCGGTTATTTTTAGGTTATTTTTTATCTCTTTTTCAGGATACCCGGAATAATTGGCATTAATGATAATAAGATCTATATCCTTATGATATCTTGGGAAATATTCCCTGAATATATAATTGAAATAGTTGATAGGATTAGGATAAATCCCTTTAGAATTTTCCATCGGATACGTAGCATCAGCAGTAATCTGAATGAGATTAACATCTTTTTTATCAGAAAAAATATTATGTACTGTTTCCGAAAACATTCCTGCATGGCTGTCTCCTAAAAGAACAACATTTTTTTTATCAGAAACAGGAATATCTAAATTCTGTATAATTGTTTTATAGTCTTTTTTATGGGTAAGGTGTTTTGTGTCAATTTTATATTGATCTTCAGCTTTTTTACTATATTTATAGTTTGAGGTAGTATTGATCAGATTTTTATTTTCATCCGTATAATTCTCAGCATCTACTTTTGTAATGGAGAATGAAAAAATAAATATAATCAGACTCACTGTCAAAACTGACTTAGCCTTATCAGAATAATTTCTTTTTTCAATCCCCTCGTAGGAAAGTATAGCAAGAATAAATGAAACACATATTGCCAGAACACGATATTTCAAACTGACATCCACTTCAAAAAACAGGATCAATACATACAAAGGCCAGTGATAGAGATACAGGGAATAAGATATATTTCCCAAGTAGGTAACTACTTTATTTTTGTACGCTATGAATTCATAATTCAAACTAATAAGCAGTGCCGTAAAGAACACCGGAATTGTTGTGTACAATGATGGCCATGAAGAAGCATGAAATAGAAAAATAAAAGATATTATTGCTGAAAGAGAAGCCAAAGCCAAGACTAGCTTTACTTTTTTCGGAATATGCTGCATTTTATCTTCCAATAGAAATGCAAGTCCACCCAACATCATCTCCCAGGCCCTTGGATAAAAAATATAAAAAGAAAAGTCAGGATCATAACTGCTATGAATGAGCATAGCACCAAATGAAATAAAGGCTAATGCTAAAAAGACTGCAATAAAACTGTTCTTTTTAGTTGTATATAGTTTTCTTAGGAGAAGTAGTATGAGCGGATAAATTAAATAAAACTGCCATTCTACGGAAAGTGACCATGAATGTAATAGAAAGTTGTATTGAGAGGACGAGTCGAAGTATCCGTTGTTTAAGTAATAATAGATATTAGAAAAAAACAGGACGCTGGAAAAAGCACTTCTGAAAAAATTGACAATCTGCGGTTGAAGGAAAAAGAATATTACTAATGAGAAAGTAACAACTAATCCCAAAAGTGCAGGAATAATCCTAATAATTCTTCTTCTGTAAAAATCTAAAATATTAAAACTTCCTTTATCAAAAGAAGACAAAATAATTTTGGTCATTAAAAAACCTGAAATAACGAAAAATATGTCAACACCGATAAATCCTGACTTAAACCAGTGGAATTTATAATGATAGAAAAGAACTGCGAGTACAGAAAATGCCCGCAGAAAAGAAATATCATATCTGAAACTATTGGTTTTCAATTGTTTTATTAATCGTTTTCGTATCCGTTTTCTTTTTTCCACACATCAAATCCTTCTTTTTCCCAAGGTAAGCCTCTTGAAAAATTATAAGGCCACGGATAATGTGATTTTCCTGTTTCTCTCGATTTCATTTCTCTGACATCCTTGATTTTTTTTCCAGGATTTCCAAGAATTAGGGAATAATCTTCATAATTACCTCCTACCAGTGATTGGGCTCCTACCAGACAATGTTTCCCGATTGTTGTTCCCGGAAGTAAAACAGTGCCTACAGCTATCTGAGAAAAATCCCCGATGGTAGCACCTATACACACATCAGAAGGAGGAGTAGGATCATTAGTAAGCACTACATAAGGATAAATAAAAACAAAGTTTCCTATGGTTGACTTTTGACCTATATGAACATTGCTGTGAAGCCAGCAGTTATTACCAAAAGTAACATGTCCCTGTATGTCTGTTACGGTACCTAATCTACAGTTATTGCCAAAAACAGAGTTTTCTCTTATCGTAACTCTGTGCCCTGTAGAAAAATTATTACCAAAACGGGAACCTGCATATAAGATCGTATGGCTTCTTATTAATGCATTTTCACCAATTATAGTTTCAGGATTTACATAATCATCTTTAAAATAATAATCATTAAGCGGCTCTCCAATGACGCAATCATTCGCAATAATAGAATTATCACCAATAATAACGTTATCGTAAATTACAGTATTGTCACCTATTTTTACGTTTTTGCCTATTCTGGCTTTATCACTTATAGAGACATTTTTATTATTAAATTTCATTTGGGTAATTTTTAAAATCCTGATAATTTCTGAAATAGTCATCCTCGTCGTATAGTTCGGATGCCAGACATAATAATACAGCACTGTGGCTGAACTTTATATCTCTCCATATTAATTTGGGAATATATAAACCTGTATTGGGGCTGTCTAATACGAAGATCTCTTTTTTTCCATCCTTATCTTCTGTATTGAATGTAATTGTTCCTGCTACGGCAACAATTAGTTGTTGAAGGTTTTTATGAGCGTGTCCTCCCCGGCTGACATCTTGTGGCGTGTAATAAGTCCAATATACCCTTTTAATATCAAAAGGTACATCTTTCTGTGTTTCAGAAATAGTAATATATCCAAGTTCGGGAGAACCTATTTTATTCAAATTTATTATATGAGGGCCTGTCATAAAGTTGTTTTTGATAAGATGATAAAACGAATGTTAGAAGCAATTACGGTGTTTGTACTTTATATTCAAATTGAGGTCTGGTTACTCCAGGATAGACATACATGATGTCTCCTACTTTTACATTTTCTACTTCAAATCCGATAAAATTATCAATTCCGTATAGAAGTGTTTTCTGATCCTTTCCAAAGTAAAGTTTGAAATAATAATTTCCTGCATTCAAAAGTCCTGTCGGAATATCAAATTCTACAGTGTATTCACCTACTTTTGAATCTCCTTTTCCTGAAACAAATTTTCCAACATGGAATATCACCAACTCATCGTAATTTTTCAATTCAAAGGTGGTGTCAAGTGTAATATCAGGGCAGTAATTATGAAAAGTAAGTTTTACATGCACCCCGGAATCTATATCTAACAGATTTCCTTTAATTGGAGATACTGAAAATTCTTTTATTCTGATATTTTCATTACCTATAGCTTCATCAAGATTTCCATTATAAACATAGGAGCTTTCTCTTGCACTGCTTTTTTGGTATTCTATAATTGTGCTGAGAATATCACCCTGGTAATCAATCTGCCCATGAGTTAAAAGAATTCCTTTGGTGCATAATTCTTTAACGGCCGTCATATTATGGCTAACGAAAAGAATAGTTCTGCCTTCTCCTCTCGTTACATCATTCATTTTTCCAAGACATTTTTTCTGAAACTCTGCATCACCTACAGCTAAAACTTCATCTACAATAAGGATTTCAGATTCCAGATGAGCTGCAACAGCAAAGGCTAAACGCACATACATTCCTGAAGAATACCTTTTAACAGGAGTATCTATATATCGTTCAACACCTGAGAAATCTACAATTTCATCAAATTTTCTTTTGATTTCCTTACGAGTCATACCTAAAATGGCTCCATTAAGAAAAACATTTTCGCGTCCTGTCATTTCAGGATGGAATCCTGTTCCTACTTCTAATAGAGAGGCAATTCTTCCATTGGTAGAAATATGACCTGTTGTAGGTTTTGTAACTTTGCTTAAAACCTTTAGTAAGGTTGATTTTCCGGCTCCATTTCTTCCGATAATTCCAACAGCATCTCCTTGTTCGATCTCAAAATTAATATCACGAAGAGACCACACATATTCAGAATCTCCTTTTGTAGTTCTATCGTTTGTTTCTCCAATTTTCAGATAAGGATCTTCTTTTCCCCTTACCTTATACCAGAATCTGTTAAGGTCATGAGAAAGGGTTCCTGTACCCACTTGTCCCAGACGGTATTGTTTTGATATATTTTCTGCTTTTAAAGACAGCATATTCTTAAGATTTAAAATTAATAAAAAGGTACTAGTAAATATTATACAGTATCCATAAAGCTCTTTTCAACTTTATTGAAGATAACAATTCCTATCATTAAAAGGATAAGAATAATGCCAGTACTGATTCCAAGCATGGCCGGAGAGAAATCTCCCACGCCGATCCACGCATATTTGAAACATTCAAAAATACCTGTCAATGGATTGTAATAAGCTAATTTTTTAAAAAAGCCAGGCAATGAAGATACCGGGTAAATTACCGGTGTAGCATACATATATAAACTTACCCCAAAACCTAATAGCATTGCCAAATCTTTATATTTCGTAGTAAGTGAGGAAAATATCATTCCAACACCTAATGCGAAAAGCGCCATCAGAAGTATAAGAAATGGAGTTGCAAGAATCCAGATGTTAGGATGAACTTCCCCTTTATAGTAATAATATGCCCACGCCAGAATGAATAAGACAAACTGTACTCCAAATCGCATAAGATTAGAAATGACAATTGAAAGCGGGGTCACAAGTCTTGGAAAATACACTTTTCCAAAGATTCCTGCATTTCCGGTAAAAGTAGATGATGTTGCCAGCAAAGACGAAGAAAAATAATTCCAAAGGGTAACACCTGCCAGATAAAAAAGAAGAGGCGGAGCTCCATCTGTTGGAAGTTTGGCAATTCTGCCAAAAATAACCAGATATACGATGGTCGTTAGAATGGGGTTGATAAAAAACCATATAGGTCCTAAAATAGTCTGCTTAAAACTGGATACAAAATCTCTTTTTACAAACATATAAACAAGATCTTTGTATCTCCAGACTTCTTTTAGCTTCAAGTCAAATAACGAATGATCTGCATCAATCGTCTCAGTCCACTTCTGTTGTGGTTCATTCATCTGTGTAAGTTTTTGCAAATTTATAATAATTAATTCTTACTCTGTCTCTTCGTTTATAAATTTTCATGGTAAATAAAACTAAAAATCAACAACTAATATATTGATAATTGGTGGTATGAACAAAAACTATTGGCCATAAAGCCAATAGTCTATGAATTTTATAAATTATAATTGTTATTTTCCGATAAGTTGTTTCAGATATTCACCATAACCGCTTTTGCCATATTTTGCAGCAGTTTCAAGCAGTTTTTCTTCATTAATGAATTTGTTCCTGAAGGCAATTTCTTCAATACATCCGATTTTAAATCCTTGTCTTTTTTCTATAACACTTACAAATTCTGAAGCGTCATGAAGAGAATCAAAAGTTCCGGTGTCCAGCCATGCAGTACCTCTGTCAAGAACAGCTACTTCAAGCTTTTCATTTTTTAGATAAACATTATTGATATCGGTGATTTCCAGTTCGCCTCTTGCAGAAGGCTTGATGTTTTTAGCAATTTCTACCACATCATTATCATAAAAGTAAAGACCGGGTACCGCATAATTTGACTTAGGGTTTAGAGGTTTTTCTTCAATAGAAACTGCTTTTAAATCTTTATCAAATTCTACAACACCATATCTTTCCGGGTCAGCAACGTGATAGGCAAAAACAACTCCTCCATTCGGATTGGTTTTATTTTTCAGTAAAGTTCCCATTTCGGAACCGTAGAAAATATTATCGCCCAGTACCAGTGCGGCTGAATCATTGCCGATAAACTGATCTCCCAAAATAAATGCCTGTGCCAGACCATCGGGGCTTGGCTGTACAATGTATTCTATATTACAGCCAATTTGAGAGCCATCTCCCAAAAGTTTGATAAAACCTTCCTGGTCGTGTGGTGTAGTGATAATCAGAATATCTTTGATTCCTGCTAAAAGTAGTGTGGAAAGCGGATAGTAGATCATGGGTTTATCGTAAACAGGCATCAGCTGCTTACTTACTGCAATGGTAAGAGGGTAAAGTCTTGTTCCGGAACCTCCGGCTAATATTATTCCTTTCATTTTATTTTGTGGATTTGTCTTTTAAAATCTTATTGACTTCAAGGCTGATTTCGTTGTCCAGATTATGAATTATAATATCTGAGGAAAATATATAATTGCTGGATTTCAAATTTGGATTTTCGTTATAAAATTTAATCAAACTGATCAGATTCTCTTCAGTCAGATTCATAAAATCAAAATAGAGTTTATCTTTTCTTGAATAACTATGTCTTATTCTATCAAGGATGATTTTCTTTTCTTCTTTATTTAATATTTCGAAATTTTTACCATTTTCATGTTGCATGGATTTCCTGAACAATAATAAGTTTCCTGTTTTTATCAATGAGTCATTATATCCAGAAACTTCAATAAGTTCATCAATAAGTTTCTTTTGGGTTTCAGTGGGAAACTTGGTCTGGATGACAGATTGAGAATATGACAAAACTGAGAAGATCGCGAAAAATAAAAAAAGATACTTTTTCATATTACGAATATTGCTTTTCGTAATACTTTTGATAATCTCCACTGGTTACATTTTCAAGCCATTCTTTATTTTCAAGATACCAGTCGATAGTCTTTCCTAAGCCTTCTTCAAATGTTACTGAAGGTTTCCATCCTAGATCTTTATTCAATTTTGTTGCATCAATGGCGTAACGCTTATCATGACCAGGTCTGTCTTTTACAAACGTAATCAGTTTTTCAGAATAACCTTCCGGTTTTTCAAGTTTAGCATCCATTTGCTTGATCAGCTCTTTTACAAGATCAATATTCTGCCATTCATTGAATCCTCCGATATTGTAAGTCTCACCAGTTTTTGCTTCTTTAAAGATTTGATGAATCGCTTTGGCGTGATCGATAACAAATAACCAGTCTCTGGTATACTTCCCATCACCATAAATAGGAAGAGGTCTTTCATTGATGATATTTGAGATACAAAGAGGGATCAGTTTTTCAGGAAAGTGATTAGGGCCATAATTGTTTGAACAATTAGAAACGATAAATGGCATTCCATATGTGTTTCCATAAGCTCTTACCAAGTGGTCAGAAGCAGCTTTTGAAGCAGAGTACGGAGATTGAGGGTCATAGGATGTCGTCTCTAAAAAGAATCCTGTATCCCCTAGGCTACCATATACTTCATCAGTCGAAATATGGTAGAAAAGGTTGGTTCTTTTTTCATTTGGGAATCTGCCATGAGTGTGGTCAGGATTTAATGTCCAAAACTCCTTACAAAGATTCAGAAGATTAGCTGTTCCGTTTACATTGGTGTTGATAAACGCCATAGGATCAGTAATGCTTCTGTCTACATGACTTTCTGCTGCCAGATGTACTACAGCATCAGGATTGTATTTTTCAAAAACTTTTCTAAGTTCTTCAGGCTGGGTGATGTCTGCTTTCTCGAAAACATAATTAGGTTCATTTTCTATGTCCTTTAAGTTTTCCAGATTTCCGGCGTAGGTAAGGGCATCAAGGTTGATGATCGTAATGTCCGGATTGTTTTTTACAAACTCTCTTACAACATGAGAGCCGATGAAGCCGGCACCTCCTGTAATGATAATGTTTTTCATTGATTTATTTTGAGATGGTCTTTCTTCCTATACTTTTATAATGAAATCCATTTTGTTCAGGGATTTCCAGCGGATACATATTTCTGCCGTCAAAAATGACTTTGTTTTTCATTTTTTTAGCCATAAGCTCAAAATTTGGATTTTTGAACTCCGGCCATTCTGTAGCAATAAATAATGCATCAACATCTTCCAGTGCATCATACATTCCTTTGGCATATTGTATTTTGCTGCCAAGGAGTTTCTGAACGTTGCTTTCGGCAACAGCGTCATATGCTATGACCTCTGCTCCCTTTTCTAATAAAAGAGCAATATTATCTAAAGATGAAGCTTCTCTGATGTCATCTGTATTGGCTTTAAAGGCAAGTCCCCACATGGCAATTTTCTTTCCTTTTATATTGCCGCCGAAATACTTCTCTATTTCCGAAACTAAAATTACTTTTTGGGAGGTATTTACATTTTCAGTAGCTTCAAGAATCTGAAAGTTAAAATCTTCCTGCTTGCCGGACTTTATAAGAGCTTTTACATCTTTAGGAAAACAGCTTCCTCCATATCCGATTCCCGGGAATAAGAATCTGTGTCCGATTCTGTCATCACTACCCATTCCCAATCTTACTTTATCAACATCTGCACCTACTTTTTCGCAATAGTTTGCAATTTCGTTCATAAAAGTGATCTTTACTGCTAAAAATGAATTCGCAGCATATTTTGTAAGCTCCGATGACTTCTCATCCATAAAGATGATTGGAATTCCTATATTGGTAAAAGGCTGGTAAATTTTAGACATGATGTCTTTTGCTCTTTCTGAGCTGGCGCCTACAACTACTCTTGAGGGATTCATAGAGTCTTCAACGGCAAAACCTTCTCTTAAAAATTCAGGATTTGAAACTACATCAAATGGAAGGCTTGTTTTGGAAGAGATGGTTTCTCTTACCCTGTCCGCAGTTCCCACAGGAACAGTGCTTTTATTGACAACGACTTTGTATTCCGTCATCATTTCACCAATGTTATTGGCTACCTGAAGTACATAAGATAAATCTGCAGAGCCGTCTTCTCCCGGAGGAGTGGGTAATGCCAGATATATAACTTCACTTTTGTCTAAGGCTTCTTTAAGATCGGTAGTGAAAAATAATCTTTCAGACTGGATGTTTCTTAAAAACATTTCTTCAAGATTCGGCTCATAGATGGGAACAATGCCGTTTTTCAAACCTTCTACTTTTTTTTCATCAATATCAACACAGTATACTGAATTACCAAGTTCTGCCAGAGTAGTTCCTGTAACTAGTCCTACATAACCTGTTCCTACAATCGTTATGTTCAAAATGTTTGTTTTAAAATTCTAAAGACAAAAGTAATAAAAATCCTGTGACATATTCCTTTAATTTATTGTAAATGAATCTGACGCTATTTGCTTGATACTTAAGATAATTTTGTGTTTTTGGAAAAAATGCGTATATTTGCAATGGATTTACGGGAAAAAATGGGAAGGCTTCGGAAGAAAGCCTTTTTTCGTACTGTAAATCAAGATAAAATTATATGGAGTTTAGAAAAAGAATTGATGAATTATTAAATGAATTCCTTGAAACCAGAAAAGATCTGTTTCTTATTGATCTTAAAATTTCTGCAGGGGATGATATTACAGTGATTTTAGATGGTGATAACGGAGTTTCACTGCAGGACTGCCTTGATGCAAGCCGTGCAATAGAATTCAATATGGATCGTGAAGAGCATGACTTCAGCCTTCAGGTGATGTCTGCCGGATTGAGCGAACCATTATCCACACCAAGACAGTTCGGTAAAAACATTGGAAGAGAGATTGAGGTGATGCTGGAAGATTCTTCTAAAATAGAGGGAGAATTGTCAAAAGTAGATGATGAAAAGATCACACTTACTTTGCGTTACCGTAAGCCGAAAGATATCGGAAAAGGAAAAGTAGATGTAGAAGAGGAGAAAGAAATTTCTTACTCCGACATCAAGAAAGCATTAGTAGTAATTAAATTTTAAAAAGAAAAAAGAATAGATGGATAATATAGCGTTGATTGAATCCTTTGGTGATTTTAAAGACGAAAAGGGGATCAGTAAAATTGATCTTATGGCAATTATTGAAGATTCACTGAAGACTCTTTTGAGAAAAAGATTTGACTCAGATGATCATTTTGATGTGATTGTAAACCCGGATAAAGGAGATTTTCAGATATTTTTAAATAAAACAATTGTAGAGGACGAAATGTCTGAAGATGATGATTTGGAAATTGAAATTTCTGAAGCAAAGAAGATTGATCCTACCTTCGAAGTAGGTGAGGACTTTACAATGGAAATTCCTGTTGCACAATTGGGAAGAAGAAATATTCTTACCCTTAAGCAGATTCTGGCTACAAAACTTCAGGAGCACAATAATGCAATGCTGTACGAGCAGTTTAGAGATAAAATTGGGGAAATAGTTGTGGGAGAAATCCATCATATCCGTCACAAGCACGTGATTTTGCTGGATGATGAAGGAAATGAATTTATTTTGCCAAAAGAAAACCAGATCCCATCCGATTTCTTTAAAAAGGGTGAGAATATCAGAGCTATTGTTGAAACAGTAGACTTTAAAGGTTCTAAACCACAGATTATTATTTCCAGAACTGCACCTAAATTCCTTGAGAAATTATTAGAGCTGGAAATTCCTGAAATCCAGGACGGAACAATTATGCTGAAAAAAGTAGTAAGAATTCCTGGTGAAAAGGCAAAGATTGCGGTAGATGCTTATGATGACAGAATTGATCCGGTAGGTGCCTGTGTAGGTGTTAAGGGATCCAGAATTCATGGGGTTGTAAGAGAGTTGAGAAATGAAAACATCGATGTTATTCAGTGGTCTAAAAACCCTGAGATTTTGGTGAAGAGAGCTTTAGGAAACGTTACTGTCAATAAAATTGACATCAATGAGGATCAGAACTATGCATTAGTATATACTCCTGTTGAAGAGATTTCTAAAGTAATTGGAAAACAAGGACAGAATATTAGACTGGCTTCTTGGTTGTCAGGATATGAAATTGATGTATACAGAGAGTCCAGCGAGGATGACGATGTTGAATTGAGAGAATTTAATGACGATATCGAGCAGTGGATTTTGGATGAGTTTAAGAAAGTAGGACTTACAACTGCAAAATCAGTATTGGATAAAGAAACTGAAAGTCTTTTAAATATGGTAGACCTTGAAGAAGAAACAATTGAAGAGGTAAAACGTATTTTGAGAGAAGAATTTGAAGATTAAGATTTAAATAAATTTTAATAAACAGTAAAAAGGAAATACTTTAATTTTAAAAATTAAAAAACAGTAAATAATATAGATGCCAAAAATTAGATTAAATAAAGCGGTTAAGGAATTCAACATTTCGATGTCCAGATTAGTAGAATTTTTACAGTCAAGGGGTTTCGAGGTTGAAGGCAATCCTAACGCTCAATTGGAAGAATCGGCATATTCTGCATTGGAGGCTGAGTTTGCTAAAGACGGCGAACAAAGAAAGGCTTCCCATGAGGTGGTGATCACTAAAGTTCCGGAAGAAAAACTGGAAATTGAAGAAAAGAAAACCCCTGAAGTGATAAGAGCTAAAGCAAATAAACCAGAAACTAGAATTTTAGGTAAAATTGATCTAGAACCTAAGAAGCCTGAAGTTGAGGAAGCTCCTGCAGCTCCCGTGGCTCCTGTTGCAACACCGGTTGAAGAAAAGAAAGAAGAAATCGTGAAAGAAGAACAGCCGGAAGTTAAAGCAGCTCCTGAAAAGCAGGAATTTAAAGTTTTGGATAAAATTGATTTGTCTCAAATAGAATCTAGAAACAGACCTGTGAAAAAAGACAAGCCAAAAATGGAGGAGAAAAAAGAAGAAGTGAAACCAGTAAAAGAAACTCCAAAACCTGCTGTTGTAGAGGAGAAAAAAGTGGAAACTCCAAAAGTAGAGGCTGAGCCTGAATCTCAGGAGCCTCAGAAAATTGAGACAGTATATCAGAAACTTGATGGTCCTAAGATCGTTGGAGAAAAGATCGACTTGACTCAATTTGCACCAAAACCAGGTTCTGGAGCAAAAAAGAAAAGAAAGAGAATTGAAAAACCTGGTGGCCAGAATAACCAACAAGGTCAGGGGAATAATCAAAACTCAGGAAATAATAACCAAGGTGGACAAGGTCAAGGCCAAGGAAACCGTCCGCATAATAACAATGGTGGACAAGGTGGAAACCGTCAAGGTCAGGGAGGACAAGGAAATCGTCCTCAAGGTCAAGGTGGCCAGGGTCAAGGCGGAAACCGTTTTGGAAACAACCAAGGTGGTGGAAACCGTCAGGGACAAGGTGGAGGCGGCTTCAAAAAAGGCGGCCAGAACAACAGACCTGGACAAAGAGTTATGCCAGTTGAATTAACTGACGAGCAAGTTAAAAACCAGATCAAAGAAACTTTAGAAAAACTTACTAATAAAGGAGGTAAATCTAAATCTGCAAAACACAGAAAAGACAAAAGAACTTTCCGTAGAGAGCAGGATGAGCGTCAGCAGGAGCTTGAGGCACAAGACAGAACTCTTAAAGTAACAGAATTCATCACTGTAGGTGAATTGGCGAGTTTGATGAATGTTTCTCCAACTGAAGTAATCTCTGCTTGTTTCTCACTAGGTGTAATGGTTACCATGAATCAAAGACTTGAAGCTGATACCTTATTATTGGTAGCAGACGAGTTTGGTTATAAAATTGAATTCTCAGATGCTGATCTTGAAGAAGGTGATAGCGAAGATGAAATCGACAGTGAAGAAAGCTTAGTGTCAAGAGCACCGGTAGTTACTGTGATGGGACACGTTGACCACGGTAAAACTTCATTATTGGATTATGTTAGAAAAACTAACGTAATTGCAGGTGAATCCGGAGGTATTACACAGCACATTGGTGCTTATAACGTGAAACTGGAAAACGGTCAGAGAATTACATTCTTAGATACTCCTGGTCACGAAGCCTTTACGGCAATGAGAGCGAGAGGTGCACAGATCACGGATATTGCGATTATTGTAATTGCTGCCGATGATGATGTAATGCCACAAACGAAAGAAGCAATTGCTCACGCACAGGCTGCACAGGTACCAATGATTATTGCGATCAATAAAGTTGATAAACCAAATGCAAACCCTGATAACATTCGTCAACAGCTTTCAGGCTTAAACCCACCGGTTTTAGTTGAAGAATGGGGAGGAAATGTTCAGGCGCAGGAAATTTCAGCGAAGTTTGGTAATAATGTAGACGTATTATTGGAGAAAGTTTTATTACAAGCTGAAATGCTTGAATTAAAAGCGAACCCTGATCGTTCTGCAAACGGTGTTGTTATTGAAGCATCTTTAGATAAAGGTAGAGGTTATGTTGCTACAATGTTAGTACAAACCGGAACATTAAGAGTTGGAGACTATGTAGTAGCTGGTAAAAACCATGGTAAAGTAAAAGCTTTACTAGATGAAAGAGGGAAAAACCTTGCAGAAGCAGGTCCTTCAATTCCTGCAACAATCTTAGGTTTAGATGGAGCACCAACAGCTGGTGATAAATTCCGTGTATATGCTGACGAAAGTGAAGGTAAAGCTATTGCTAACAAGAGAGAACAGCTTCAGAGAGAACTTTCTATCAGAACGAAAAAACATACAACGCTTGAAGAATTAGGTAGACGTATTGCTTTAGGAGAATTCAAAGAATTGAATATTATTCTTAAAGGTGACGTGGATGGTTCTGTGGAAGCGCTTTCTGATCAGTTACAAAGATTGTCAACAGAGGAAATCAGCGTGAAGATCCTTCACTCAGGTGTAGGACAGATTACTGAATCCGATATCAACTTAGCAGCTGCATCAGATGCAATTATCATTGGATTCAACGTGAGAGCAGGCGCTAATGCAAAAGAACTTGCAGACCGTGAGGAAATTGAAATCAGAACATACTCTGTAATCTATAAAGCTATAGATGAGGTAAAAGAAGCAATGGAAGGAATGCTTTCTCCGGAAATTCAGGAGCAGGTTATTGGTAATGTTGAAATCCGTGAGGTATTCAAGATTTCTAAAGTTGGTTCAATTGCCGGATGTATGGTTCTTACCGGAAAGGTTACAAGACAATCAAAAGTACGCCTATTAAGAGATGGTATTGTTAAATTTGATGGTGAACTTGAAAGCTTGAAGCGTTTCAAAGATGATGTTAAAGAAGTAACGAAAGGCTACGAATGTGGTCTGAACCTGAAAGGTTATAATGATATCGAAATCGGAGATATTCTTGAGGTTTACGAAGAAGTAGCGGTTAAGAAGAAACTGAAATAATAAATGATATTATTAGTCTGAAACTAATAGTTGCAATAAATAAAAAAAATCCACCTCACAAGAGGTGGATTTTTTATTATTACCCGTGTTCTTAAAGATTTGTGGTTGTGGGTATTAAAATATGGTTGGTAATGTCAAAATGCTTTTAAAAATTAAAATAAGGAAACGGTTTTGAAGAAAAAAATTACATACAAAACGCTGAAGAGACTCTATGTTGTTTGTTGTAAACTAAATGTGATATATAAAAATCCGAGTATAAATAAATTATACTCGGATTTTTATAAAGTTTCAGAATCATTAAATATCTATTAATTATTGATTGATAAAATCTACTAATTTAGCTATATCAGAATCATTAAATTTTAAATTATTAGACTTAATATATGTGTTGTACTCTTTCTCTTTTTCTGGAAAAAGATTTGTTATTTTTTTTAATGATGACACCTTACTTGTGCTTCCTGAAGCTGTTTTTATATAGTAAACAGGATCTTGTTTTACAAACATAGCGGGTTTCCCTGTCTGATAGGTGTTAGCAGCTGCAGCTGCATCCTTAAAAATAGTTTTTTCCTTTTTATAAACGGAATTTTTTCCTTTTGCAATCTCGGTAAGGTAACCTTTCGGTTCTGTAGAGTTCTTAAAATAAACAAAAACTTGTTTTGACGAAAGAACTTCAATTCTGGAGAAATTGTCCTGTTTAGGCAAAACTTCAATTTTTCCATTGTTTAAAAACTCTATATCATCAGTGTAAGCATTATACCTCACATCGATATTTCCATATTTTTCTCCCACAGAAGCTTTTTGAAAAAGTGGTGATTGATAAGGAGACCCTTGTATATCTTCATATTTTATTGGAGCTCCGGTTCCTGAAGCTACTACACTTTCAAAGACAGATTGGCTACCGGTTATGTTGTTTATGTTTAAAGACTGTTGAGCATCTACAAATACAAACGGTAAAAATAAAGCGATGGATAAGATTTTTTTCATTTTTTAAGTTATTTCTAATTATTTATATAATTAGCTGGTTATTGTTTGGTAAAGTTAGTAAAAAATGATGAATGCTATAATGTGCTTTTAGGATTTGTTAACTTATTTTGTGTAAATGACATTTTGGATATTTGTCAGAATAAAAAATACATGGTTTGAACAATTTGAAAATGTTCAAATTAATACGCATTTTTAGCTAAGTTTGACTTTTTAGTACTTCAGACTTCTCTTTATAATTTGTCTTTGATTATTACGTTCTTGTTATTTTTATTATGGTATTAATAAAGAAAGTTAAATTTGCACTGATCTTAAAAGGACTGAAATTTCTAAATTCATAAAACTCTGATAAATTATTCTTTTGAGGAATTGTATTTATTACTTCAAAAATAATAGTAAGGGAAGCTAATATCATTAAATTTGATGGAATGTGGAGTATGTGCTTCAAAGATGGTGTTTTCTGAAATATTACTGTAACACTGTAATTGGGACTATAGTTGTAGTCTACGAAAAAGGTTCCAATATAGAATTTAAATATTTATATCCTAAATATGTGAAAACCACTTTTTTATAAGGGATATTTTTATTTTCTAGACTTACTTAATTTATAATAATTCTAAATAATAATTTTTAAGTTATTAATAATTTGTTAAAACGAACTAAATGCGTGAAAAAAATAATTTTCACATAATAAAAACTATCTATTATTATGGAATCTTATTTGATTTATGTAGGATTTAAACGAAATATTTAAAAAAAGCTTAGTTTAAACGAGGGTTTAATTTGTAGATGTTAATATTTATTAACATATTTGCCCATTAAATATATTAAAATTTGTTAATATGAATGTTAAATTACGTGTACTGACAGCCGGTGTGTTATTTTTCACAGGGCAGGTAGTATTTGCTCAAAAAGACACAACAGGTTCTAAAAAGGACAAAGAACAAAAAATTGATGAAATTGTTGTGTTAGGTTATAGCAAGACATCTACTAAGGCTAAATCTAGTGCTTCTTCAGTAACCATTGGTTCTGAAACATTAGAGAACAGACCAAATATTTCTGTTCTTAACTCTATACAGGGTACTGCGCCAGGTATAGTAGCGAACTCGGCATCTGGATCTCCAGGTTCTGGTAAGTTTAATATTATCATCAGAGGACTTAGTTCCCTAAATGGTTCTACGGATCCTTTATATGTTATAGACGGGATCATTACATCTGGGTCACAGTTTAGAAACTTAAACCCTAATGATATTGACACTTTTAGTATCCTAAAAGATGCTCAGGCTACTGCAATTTACGGAAACAGAGCTGCAAACGGAGTTGTTGTAATCACTACTAAAGGTGGTAAGTTTAACTCAAAGCTTAGAATTTCCTATGATGCATTAACTTCTTTTTCTGTTTTGCCTAAAACGGATTATAATATGTCTTCCGGACAACAGCTATTACAGGTTCAGAAAAATGCGGGAGGTGGAAAAGGAGCTACAATGTCTCAAAATGATATAAATAATTTCACTACCAATACAGACTGGAGAGATCTGTTTTCCAGAGTTGGTATGAGCCAGCAACATACACTATCGGTGAGTGCAGGTGGAGAAAATATAAGTAACTTTGTTTCCTTAGGTTATGTTGATAGCGAAGGTAACATTCGTGGGACAGATTTCAAAAGATTTACCCTGAGAAATAACCTTAATGGAAAAAGCAGCGATGGAAAACTAACCTTCGGTGCAATAATTGGGTTAGGATTTTCTAAAAGAAATCAGTTGGATGACGAAACCAATACTGCTATTAATGCAAACACTGTACAGAATCCACTATTTGGAACAGTGCTTTCTGCACCTTACTTACCAGCACCAACATTTAGCAATGGATTGGGGTTATTTAATCAAATTGGAACGGCTAGTGGTAACGGAAACGGAGCATATATTCTTTATGATAATATCATGGGGGGTATTAGAAACCAGTTTACGGAAACCAGCTTAACAGCTAACGTAAGTGCTAATTACAAACTTACATCAGATTTAAGTATTGGAAACAGAACTGGTATTGACTATAAAAATTATCAAAGACAATTTGCAAGAGCTGCAAACGGTTATTTATCTTTAGTAGTAGCTGCAGGACAAGGAGCAAAATATGGTGGATTTGAGCAATTTAATACAGTAAACGATTTAACTTTCAATACCACTACAAATATTACGTATAACCATTCATTTGGTGATCATACTATTACTGCTGCTGCTTATCTAGATTATATTAAAGTAAACTGGCAAAGTTATACTCAACAGCAGAACGGTCTTGATCCTTTAGTTTGGGAATTCGGCGCAGGAACCGGATATGTTCCTTTTAACCCTGCTACACCAAATATCTACCGTCCTTCTGCAAGTGCATTGAAAGTTACTGCAGGAACGCTGGCTTATTTTGGAACTGTAGATTATGACTACCAAGGAAAATATGGTGTGTCTGGGGTGATAAGAAGAGATGGATCATACAGATTCCCTAAAGATAACAGATGGGAGACTTTCTGGTCTGTAGCAGCAAGATGGAATATCGACAAAGAAAACTTTATGGAAGGATCTGGGTTCAATTTATTGAAACTAAGAGCTTCACTAGGAACAACAGGTAACCAAAACTTATTTACAGTTGCTAATAATACCAATGTATTAACAGTAGGTCCTTCTTCATATTTAGATTATAATGGACCGAATCCTACTACGGCTCCGGCTTACCAAAGCTTACCTGGATATTATTTGGCAAACCTTGGAAATAAGAATTTGAAATGGGAAGAGGTAAAACAACTTGATTTAGGGGTAGATTTCAACTACAAAGGATTAGTGGAAGGTACGTTTGATTATTATCAAAAAAGAACATCAAGATTATTTAACTCTATTCCGGTAACTTATGTTACAGGTCAAGGTTCATTAAGAGGAAATAATGGTGTTATGGATAACAAGGGGGTTGAAGGATCACTAAGAGTTCACATACTAAGAAAAGCGAATACAAAACTATCTGTATTTGGGAATGTGGGGTATAACTCTAACAAGATTATCAGCATGGAAGCTCCTGATCTTACTGGTGATTTTGTTGATGGTATTGGAGGACCTGCAGATCAATGGCAGCTTTATCCTTATTTAGGTGTTAACCCAAGTAACGGAGAGCAGTTATTTTTAGATAAAAATGGAAATGTAACTCAAACACCAACTGCAGGTGATAGAAGACTTACAGGAAAAAGCCCTATGCCTAAGTATACAGGTGGATTTGGATTTAATTTCCAACATGACGGTTTCTTTGTTGACGCTTTATTTTCTTATCAGAAAGGAGGATATATTTATGATAACCTATATTCTTGGGTAATGAATCCTTCTTATGCTGCATCTGGACTTAACGTTTCAGCTGACCTGTTGAATGCTTGGACTCCAAATAATACGAACGCTACAGTGCCAAGTTTATCAGCTGTGAATTCAACATTAGAAGGTTCTTCTGATAGATTCCTTTTCAAGTCTGATTTTGTTAGATTGAAGAATGTAAGCGTTGGATATACTTTCGACAAAAAAGCATTAGGTAATTTACCAATTAATTCTATTAAGGTTTTTGCACAAGCTGAAAACATTTATACTTTCACAGGATGGAAAGGTTTTGATGTGGAGCCGATTACAACGTATTCACTTAACGTATATCCAAATCCCAAAACATATTCTGTAGGGGTTAATGTAGATTTTTAAAAATAAAGAAAAATGAATAAAATATATAAAAAAGCATTAGTGATAGCAGTATGTCTATCGTCAGTTGGTTTTACTTTAAACAGTTGTAAAGATGCTATTGATATAGAGCAGCCAGGTTTACTGGATGACGCCACTTTATTTACAAGTGTATCAAATCTGAATGATTATTTAGTCGGATCTGTGTATGCCAACATGGATACTAATAATGATATCTATTTCTCTGCAGTATTTACTGACGAGGTAAAGCCGGGAGCAGGTAGTGGTGGTCAGGAGTATGAAATACACCGTTATTTTATAGATCCTACTACGGGCTTGACAACTGGAATTTGGGCTCAGCATTATTTGGTAATTAACCGTGTGAACAGATTGCTTGCTGGTGCAGAAAAAGTTACTCCAGCTCCTACTGAAGTAGCTCAATATAACTCAATAATTGCGCAAGCGAGAGCAATAAGAGCTTTCTGCTATCTTCAATTAGAGACTTTTTTCGCTCCGGATATGAAAGATCCTAATGGTTTGGGTGTTTTGCTTCTAAAAGATGTTCCGGTAATTGATGTAAAGCTTCCAAGAAGCAAAAACCAAGATGTTTATGATTTTATTAATGCAGATTTAGACTATGCAAGAGGCATATTAGCTTATAATGCTCCAGCAGGTAGATTTTATGTAGATAAGGGATTTGTAAACGCGGTTTCTGCAAGGTTTAACCTTTACAGAGGTAATACAACTTTAGCTAAGCAATATGCACAGGATGTAATATCTAATGCTGGATTGTCATTAACTGCTGCTTCAGCATATCCAACAATGTGGAATGATACAGCAAGAGGGGAAATTATTTTCGCATTAAATAGATTAGCTACAGGAAACGGAAGTTCAATCGGCACAAGATGGAATACCAACAGTTCTAGTATTACAGGAAATCCAATGTGGGCTTTAGGAAGGAACCTATTTAATATCATTAATACAACTCCAGGTGATGTTAGAAGATCGGTATATGTTGATCCTTCATCTATAATTGATCCTAATTATTTAACAAGTACTTCTCCTAGAGATACTGATCAGCTGGTTGTAGACAAATATCCTGGTAAAACAAGTGCTGCTACAAGAAATGATTTAAAGGTATTTAGATTATCAGAAATGTATTTCATCTTGGCAGAATGTGAAACAGCTGCTAATAATTTTGCTGGTGCAGCAACATTAATTCAACAAGTAAGAGCGAAAAGATACAGCAGTGGAACGGCTCCACTTCCAGTGTATGCTTCGTCAGCAGCAGCTTATGCAGATATCTTAAAAGAGAGAAGAGTGGATCTTGCATTGGAAGGTCACAGATACATCGATTTAAAAAGATTGGCTGTTGCAGCAGGTGTTACCATGGATAGAAACCAAACAGATGATGTTGTTACAGTTACAAACCTTCCGAACAATAGCTATAAATATACATTGCCTATCCCTGTTCAGGAGATTAACTTAAATCCTCAAGTGCAACAAAACCCTGGTTATTAATATTAATTAAAAGCGAATTTTAGCTATGAAAATTTTAAAATATTTAAGTATTCCGATTTTTGCATTAATTTTCTCTGCTTGTTCAGAGAGAGACGATGCAGTGTATGACGGAGATAATTTTGTGAGTTTTGGTGCTACAAGCTCAGAGGCAACAGTGGTAAAAGGATCAACATCTAAAGAGGTTGCAATATCATATACAACTTTGAGTGAAGCAAAACAAAATACTGAAGTAAAAATTGCTGTTGATGCCGCTAATTCTACGGCAGTAGAAGGTGTAGATTTTAAGATTGTAAATAAAACGGATAATCTTCCCGCTGGACAAAAGGTTGGAAGCTTTAAAATACAATTATTAGAAAGTGGTGCTTTGGAAACACAAAAAGTGATTACTTTTAAGATTTCTTCGTCAGTGCCTAATGCTACGTTCAATCAGACCCACACGTTGAAATATTCATTAGAATGTCCGTTTAACATGTCAGGTTTCACTGGAACGTACAAGGTGGTGACGGATACTTGGGAAGATTATTCACCAGGAGCACTGATTACTATACAGCCAGGCCCTGCTGCTAATCAATTTAAGATATTGTCAACAAACAATCCTTATATTAGCAACCCGACTACATCTTACATGCTTGTTACTGTTCAGAATAATGGTAATATCACAGTAGCTTCCAATCAACCTTTTAGTTATGGAGGAACTACAGGTGACATGAATATAAGTGGTACAGGGACGGTTAACTTCTGTACTAATGGTATAAATATCTCTGCACTTACTTTCTCAGGTGCTGCTGGTACTGCTAGTGGTCAAAAATTTGTCTTAGTGAAAAATTAAAATTTTTCTAATAAAGAATATCTCAAACCCCACATTTCTTGTGGGGTTTTTTATGTCCTTTTATTTCTTATTTTTGCTGTACAATAATGAATAATGAAGTACATCCTTTTCATACTCTTCTCTTTAAGTTTTGTAGCCAAGGCTCAGGTCGTTAATAAAGCTGATACAAAGCCTCAATCTAAAAAAGAAGACACTCTTGTAATAGATTCCGGGAAAAAAGATTCCCTGAAAATTTTCAAGCCTACTATTAATGATTATCTGTATCAGACTCAGTTTTCTGAAAAAAAAGTTTTTGATACAGTAATGACTTTTGATAAAACCTATATCTTTTCACAACAAAATAATAAAGATAATTTTGGGAGAGTACAGACTGCCAATATAGGATCAGGATTCAATCCTCTTGTATTTGAGGTAAATGATGAGCAAAATCTATCTTTACTGCCATCCAATAAATCGTATATGATCATTGGGGCCAATGACGTGAAATACTATGATGTAAAAACACCTACTGCTACATTTGTTTATCATAATGCAATGCGAAACGGGGCGGCTTTAACATCTACTTATACCCAGAATATTGGGAAAAGATTCAATTTTGCTCTTGAATATATGGGACTTCGTTCTCAGGGACTTTACAGAAACTCATTAGCAGCTAATAATAATACTTTATTTTCAGGGCACTATATTTCAAAAAGTGGTAACTATGAAATCTTTGCCCACTATCTTCATCAGAATGTAAACAACCAGGAAAGTGGAGGTATTACAGAAGATAATCTTTTTATGAATGGTGACAGTAATTATAGCAACAGGCAAAATGCTCAGGTGAATCTGGCATCCAGCAGCTCACAGTTTTCTTACAGAAGATACTATCTGAGCCACCAGTTCACTCCATTCAATTCCGGGAAATTTCCTTTCAGCATAAGACATATTATTTCTCATCAAGGGAATAAATATTATTATAACCAGTCAGCTTTAGAATCTTATTGGTATGATGCTCCTACTGAATTGGTTGATGGTTTCCCATTAACTACAAAAAAATATTCTGAAAACTTCAGCAATACGGTAAGCTTGATTTTTAATAATGAGAAATTCAAACTTGATGCTGGTGTACGTTATCAGATGATCAAATTGGGAATAAGAGATGTTGTTGCCCTAAATGGTGTTCCTTTTCCTGGTGAACTTAAAGAAAACAGAATCGGAGCGGTAGGAAATTTACAGGTAAAACTTTGGGATAAAATCCAGCTGAATTCATTCCTTGAATTTTCAAACGGGAGCCAGTTTAAAAGCTACCTTAAAACAACCAATAATCTGAAGTTTGAACCTATTAAAGATTATTTTGTCAATGCTAAAGTAAACTTTCAAAGTGCTTATCCTTCATTCAATTATTTGTTGAATACTTCTGTTTACAATAATTTCAATTATTATCTTGAAAATGCAAAGAACCAGTCTGTAATGGAAGTGGGAGGAAGCATCAACTTGAAATGGTTTAAAACAGAGATTTTTGCCAACTATTTCAGAATAGATAACTTTACTTATTTTGATAACAACGGAAATCCGAAGCAAAGTGATAATTCTGTGAATATCTCTCAGATCGGAGGTGATGCTACATTCAACTTCAATAAATTCCATTTGAATACAAGGGTGCATTTCCAAAATACTTTAACGAATAAAGAATTGCTTCCTATGCCAGGTTTTATTGGTAGAGCTAATTTCTTCTACCAGACACAGGCATTCAAAAAAGCAGCAGAAATTCAGGCAGGTATTAAAGTATATTACTTCTCTAAGTTTGCATCAAGAGATTATTTCCCTGTTCTTAACGAATATATCCTCCCAAGAGCAGATTCATTTTCAATTGGAGGACAGCCTATTGCCGATATCTATATCAATATGAAAGTGAAAAAGATGTTCTTTTTCATAGAAGGTCAGCAGATAGGAACTGTTATTTCCAATAACAAAGCATATGCATTTCCACATTATCCGGTATATGATTTCAGATTGAATATCGGGATCGTGTGGTATTTGTTCAACTAAAAACTGTACAGGTTGAAAACAATAAATAAAATATCATTCAACGATATAGAAAGTATTCCTCAATTGGTAAAAGATTTTTTGACTCAGAAAATTGAGGGTTTTGAAAATAATACATTTTCTTTAGATCATTTTAAACAACAGATTCATCTGAAAAAAGACTCTTTTTCATCAGGAAAGAGAGAAATTTTATCAGAGGTGTTCGAAAACCAGCTTTCAAGCTTATCACTTTCTTCAAAACAGAGAGAAAATCTTGAAAATCTTAGACAACCTAATACATTTACCATTACAACAGGACATCAATTGAACCTGTTTTCGGGGCCTGTTTTCTTTGTCTATAAAATTCTCCAGACGATAAAGACATGTACCTATCTGAAAGAAAATTTCCCGGATTTTAATTTTGTTCCGGTATATTGGATGGCTTCAGAAGATCATGATTTTGCAGAGATCAATCATTTTAAAACCGAGAATAATTATTACGAGACCAATGAGAAATCAGGCGGTCCGGTTGGAAGAATTCAAATCGGCGATACCTATTTTATTTCTGAATTTGAAAAAGAATTCAAAGACTCTATTTTTGGAACCGAGCTGATTTTAATGATGAAAGAAGCTTATAAAGCTGGAAACACTTTAACGGAAGCTATTAAGATTCTTGTCAATCGTCTTTTTTCAGAATTTGGGCTTTTGATTCTGGATGGAGATTCTAAAGAACTTAAAAATCAGATAAAGGAGATCTTTAAAGATGAACTTCTTCACTTTGGTTTACAGAAAACATCTAAGAGTAAAGTAGATTTTCTGACAGAGAGATATGGGAAGGTTCAGGTAAATCCTCGCGAGATTAACCTATTCTATCTTTCTGAAACCAGAGACAGAATAGAATTTAACGGACAGAAATACATCATCGTAGATAAAACGATTCAGTTTACAGAAGAAGAAATACTGTCTGAATTGGAAAATCATCCGGAAAAATTTAGTCCTAATGCTTTAATGCGGCCAGTGTATCAGGAAAATGTACTGCCGAATCTGGCTTATATCGGAGGAAATGCCGAAATCATGTATTGGCTGGAACTTAAAGACTATTTCTCAAAAATTAATATTCCTTTTCCTATACTTATCCCAAGAAACTCTATGCTTTTCCTGAAAGAGAAAACATTAGGGAAAATTGAGAAACTGGATCTTAAAATAGAAGATTTTTTCCAGAATTTTACCGTACTTACCAATCATAAAATTTTAAAAGACAATCCGATTTTACAATTACTTGATGAGAAAGAGGAATTGTTGGTTAGCAATTTTTCTGCATTGAGAGCTTCAGCAGAAACAACCGAAAAATCTTTCGGAAATATGGTAAAGGCAGAAGAAGTACGACAATTAAAATCATTTAAAAGAATGAAAAAACGTCTGCTTCATGCTGAAAAAATAAAACAGAATGAATTGCTGGAAAGACTTGAAAATCTGTTTTTAGATGTTCATCCCGCAAAAACATGGCAGGAAAGAGTGTATAACTTTAGTGTATTCTTTTCAGATTATGGCTATTCGTGGCTTGAAAATTGTTTGGAAGAAATGGTGGTTCAAGATTCAAAATTAATAATTGTTGCCATTTAATTTTAAAGAAGTATTTTTGTAAATTATAATTATCGAATATGATAAAGAGGTTTTTTATTCTATCCAGTTTATGTATGGTTTTGGGAGTTTCAGCCCAGAAATCACATACGGTTGTGCAAGGTGACAATCCTTACAACATTGCAAAAAAGTATGGAATGACTGTAGATGAATTGCTGAAGCTAAACCCAAAACATAAAGATGGCAAACTGGCGATCGGAGATGTTTTAACTATAAAATCAGATAAAGCAGCTACTCCGGTTGTGACAAAATCGGCCCCAGCAGAAAAAGTAACTTCAACAACAAGTACTTCTTCTCTGGGTAAAATTGTTTTACAGCCAAAACAAACGATTTATGGCATTACAAAACAATACAGAATTTCTGAAACTGATTTGAGAAAGCTGAATCCTGAACTGGATTCTCATATGAAAATCGGAGATGAGATCACATTACCTCTTGCCAGCATTAAAAAATATGGAGGTGAGCAACAGGCTATAACAGCAGAAAAACATGCTGAACCCGCTGTAGAAAAAAACATAACTACAATTACACCTACAACGGTTACTACTGCTGTAGAAGGAGAATCTTATGTGATACAGGCTAAAGATAATTATTACAGAATTACAAAACAGTTTGGCATCAGCCAGCAGGACCTTTATGCTTTAAATCCAGGGTTGGAAGAAAAAGGCCTTAAACCTGGTGAAACCATTAAAATAAAAACATCCCACACTAATACAAACACAGATAGCGTTGCTGAGCCAACAAATCCAAAAGCAAAAATGGATTCAGGTAATGAGAAATCAACTACCTCTTCTAATGTTGCTGCAGGAGATGATTATGTAACCTATACCGTTCAACAAGGAGATACTGTATTTTCCATCGTGAATAAATTCGGTGTTTCTATCGATGAACTTATTGCTCTTAATCCGGACCTTTCTCATGGGTTGAAAACCGGAATGGTTTTAAAGATCAAAAAGCAGGACGCAGCATATATTAAGAAAAACGGTGATGCCCTTAGTGTGATTCTAATGCTTCCTTTCGGATACAGTACAAACGAAACTCAGTACAGAACAATGGCACTTGACTTTTTAACAGGAGCTAAACTTGCTATTGAAAGAAATGCCAGAGGTGGACAAAAACTGGATATCAAAATCGTTGATTCAGGAAATGAAGCGTCATTCAAAAACTCTTTGACGCAAATCAATCCAGATAATACAGATCTTATTATAGGGCCTTTCTTTAAATCTAATGTAATTGATGTTCTTGATTTTACCAAAAATCAGAAAATCCCTATTGTAGCACCATTTGCCAACACTCCGGAATTATATAACTACAGTAATCTTATTATCGTTGAAACCAACAATCAGACGTATGCTGATAAGATTGTAGAAGAAGTAAAAGGAATTTATTCTGACCAGAAAATATATGTAGTGGCAGATGCTAAGAAAGAAAATGCCAATTACATCAAAGCAGGGCTTGAAAAAGCGGTAAAAAACCCTAATATTATTATTGTCAACTCTCCGGCAGATATTCAGCCCGACCAGAATATGATGACAGGTCAGTCTGCACCGGTTATTGCCATTCTGGCCAATGATGATAATGCAGCAGGAGATGCTTTTGCCAACAGAATTATTGCTATTTCTAAAGAAGTACAAGGAGTGAAAGCATTTAGTATGTTCTATTCTCCGACTTTTGAGAAAAAAGTTGACGAGCTGAGCCAGGCAAGTCTGGTATATCTTATGGACAGAAAGATCAATACAGAGGGTGGTTTTGAAAAAGAAATTCTGGCTGCTTACAAAAGCAAATACTGTAAAACTCCTCCAAAATATGCTATCGTAGGTTTTGATGTAGTCAACGACATGTTAACCAGAGAAAATAAAAAAGGCGAGATCTTTAAACAGATGAATAAAGTTCAGACTCAGCTTGCTACAAAATTTGAGTTTGTAAAATCTAAAGCTAATGGTGCTTATGTAAACACCGGTTACAGAGTAATCAGGCTGGTACCTTAACATGATTTATAGCTCTTTAAAAGAATATTGTTAACATTATAGTTATATTTGCATAATATTTAATTCAATACATGAAAGCACTTGTATTTCCAGGGCAGGGTTCTCAGTTCGTAGGAATGGGAAAAGAATTGTATGATTCTAGAAAAGATATTAAAGATCTGATGGAATCTGCCAATGAAATTTTAGGTTTCGACATTCTTTCCATTATGTTTAACGGAACGGATACGGATCTTAAAAAAACAGAGGTTACCCAGCCTTCAATATTTATACATTCAGTAGCAGCATTAAAAGCCGTAAACGGTCTTGGTGCTGAAATGGTTGCAGGACACTCTTTAGGAGAGTTTTCAGCCTTGGTTGCCAACGGAGTTTTATCCTTTGATGACGGTTTGAAATTAGTTTCCGAAAGAGCAAAAGCCATGCAGGACGCTTGTGATGCCAATCCAAGTTCTATGGCTGCTATCTTAGGATTAGATGATGCTAAGGTTGAAGAAATCTGTGCACAGATTAGCGGAATTGTAGTTCCTGCAAATTATAACTGTCCGGGGCAATTGGTGATCTCAGGAGAAACACCTGCAGTAGAAGAAGCTTGTGCAAAATTAAAAGAAGCAGGAGCTAAAAGAGCATTGTTATTACCGGTAAACGGAGCTTTCCATTCACCATTGATGCAGCCTGCACAGGAAAGACTGGCAGCAGCTATCGAAAAAACAAAATTCAGAAAAGCAACGATTCCTGTATATCAGAATATCACTACAACAGCGGTAACAAATCCTGACGAGATCAAACAAAATCTGATCGCTCAGCTTACCGGTCCTGTAAAATGGACACAATCTGTTCAGAATATGATTAAAGATGGTGCCTCTAACTTTGTAGAAGTAGGACCAGGAAAAACCCTTCAGGGATTGATCAAAAAAATTGACGGATCAGTAGATGCTGCTTCGGCAATCTAATTAAAAATATATGAACGCGATATTTTCACCGGGCAAGCTTATGCTTACTTCAGAATATTTCGCAATTGATGGAGCTCTTGTCTTAGCGGTACCTACCAAGCTGGGACAAGAGTTTTTCTTTGAAGAAAAAGAAGATGACAAGTCACTTATTCTTTGGGAAGCTTATCATCAAAATAAACTCTGGTTGAAGGCTGTCATTGATTATAAAAACTGGCAGATCTTAGAAACCAATATTCCATCAAGCGCTGAATTTATTCTTAAAACATTAAAGAATGTTCAGCAGCTTTCTAATATTAAATTCAACTCCAATTTTACTTATCATTTAAAAACCAATCTTCAGTTTCCTGCAGATTATGGCCTTGGAAGCAGTTCTACTTTGATGAACAATCTTGCAGAATGGGCAGAAATTGATCCTTTTCATCTTAATACCATTAGTTTGGGAGGGAGTGGATATGATATCGCAGTTGCAAAAGAAAAGTCTGCAGTTCTTTTCCAAAGCAAACCTGAGATTAAATATGAGAAGGTAGATTTCAATCCTACATTTAAAAATGAACTGATTTTTATTCATTTAAATCAGAAGCAGGATAGCAGAGAAGGAATCAATTTTTATAAATCAAAAAAGAAGTCTCCGGAATTGGTAAATGAATTTTCAGATATCACAAAAAAAATAATGTTATGCAATGAATTGGAAAAATTTTCCGAATTAATGATAATTCATGAGCGTAAAATTGCTAATTTTCTTGAAATATCCACAGTTAAAGAAAAATTCTTCTCAGATTGCCCTTCTTTTGTCAAAAGTTTAGGCGCATGGGGGGGAGATTTTGTAATGAGTGCCAAATTTGGGGGCTTTAAAGACTATTTTTGGGAGAAAGGTTTTACAACTATTTTTGAGTGGGAAAATATAATTGATTTATAATCAAACCCTTACGATCCTGTTTTTTTATTTGTCATTCTGACTTATATCAGTATATTTAAACCACCTTTAACAAATAATTAATATTATTTTTGTTGAAGTCAATAAAGAAATAGAAAATATAAGTAAAATGAAAAACACTAAAATCATCCAGGATTTAGAGAAATTAGGGATTAAAGGAAACTATGAAGTAGTGTACAATCCTTCTTATGAAGAATTATACCAGGCTGAAGTTTCTTCTGAAAATCAGGGATTTGAGAAAGCTGAACTTACAGAATCTGGCGCGGTATCAGTAAAAACAGGAATTTTCACAGGTCGTTCACCTAAAGACAGATATATTGTTCAGGATGATGTTACAAGAGATACAATTTTCTGGGATGGTAAAGTAAACTTACCTACTACTGCAGAAATTTTCGGGTCTTGTAAAGAACTAGTGCTGAACCAGCTTGCTGAATCTAAAAAGATTTATGTAGTAGATACATTCTGCGGAACGAATGCAGATACGAGACTTAAAGTAAGATTTATCGTTGAAGTAGCATGGCAGGCGCATTTTGTTACTAATATGTTTATTCGTCCTTCTCACTATGAGCTTGAAAACTTTGGTGAACCTGATTTCACAGTAATCAATGGTTCTAAAACAATCAACCCTAACTGGGAAGCTCAAGGATTGAATTCTGAAAACTTCATCATGTTCAACCTTACTGAAAAACTACAGATCATCGGAGGTACATGGTACGGAGGTGAGATGAAAAAAGGGATGTTCGCGATGATGAACTATTACCTTCCATTAAAAGGGATGGCTTCAATGCATTGTTCTGCTAACGTAGGAGAAAAAGGTGATGTAGCTTTATTCTTTGGTCTTTCAGGAACAGGTAAAACTACTTTGTCTGCAGATCCGAAAAGATACCTTATCGGTGATGACGAGCATGGTTGGGATAACAACGGAGTATTCAACTATGAAGGTGGATGCTATGCTAAAGTTATCGACTTATCAGAAGAAAAAGAACCGGATATCTTCGCTGCCATCAAGAGAGATGCACTTCTTGAAAACGTTGTTGTGAACAATGGAGTAGCAGATTATACAGACGGATCTATCACAGAAAATACAAGAGTTTCTTATCCAATTTATCATATTAACAAAATTGTATTACCATCTAAGGCTGGTCATGCGAAAAAGATCGTTTATCTTTCTGCAGATGCATTCGGAGTACTTCCTCCGGTTTCTATCTTGAATGAAGATCAGGCTCAATACCACTTCCTTTGCGGTTATACATCAAAATTGGCAGGAACAGAAAGAGGAATTACTGAACCTCAGCCATCTTTCTCTCCGGCATTTGGGGAAGCATTCCTTACATTACACCCAACAATGTATTCTAAAACATTGATCGGTAAAATGCAGGAACATGGTGCTAAAGCTTATTTGGTGAACACAGGTTGGAATGGCACTGGAAAGAGAATCTCTCTGAAAGATACAAGAGCAATCATTGATGCAATCATTGATGGTTCTATCGATAATGCTCCTAAAACTCAGGTTCCAATTATGAACCTTGAGATTCCTACTGAATTGCCAAATGTTTCTACAGGTATTTTAGATCCTAGAGATACTTACGAGAGTGCTTCAGAATGGGAAGAAAAAGCAAAAGATCTTGCTTCAAGATATATCAAGAACTTTGAACAGTACTGTGATACTGAGGAAGGTAAGAAATTAGTTGCTTCAGGACCTCAATTACAGGAACAAACTATCTAATAGTTATTAATAGCATACAAAAAGCCTCATCATTGATGAGGCTTTTTATTTTTTATATATGCTGTGCAATCTATAGGAAGAATATAAATCGAAAAATTATTTTAAACTTAATAAAGCCAATCTATATCCGTCCATTCCAAAACCAGATAAAACTGCATCCGTATTAGCTGCTGTCACAGATTTCTGCCTGAATTCTTCTCTTTTGTAGATATTACTGATATGAACTTCAACCTTTGGTTTTCTAATGTTTTTCAAACAGTCAGCTATTGCATAAGAATAATGGGTAAAAGCTCCTGGATTAATCACGACGGCATCAAAGTCATCTTCCTGAAGCCTGTTGATAAGCTCTCCTTCAATATTTGACTGATAATATTTTAATTCATGAGATTGAAACTCGGATTTTAAAATTTCCAAATAGCTTTCCATAGAAACATTTCCATAGATTTCAGGCTCTCTGGTGCCTAACAGGTTGAGGTTAGGTCCGTTTATTATTAAAACTTTCATACTATAAAATTAAAAACTTTTTTTAATTAATGATCAAAAATTTCAGCACAGATTACTTTTTATTCAATTGGATTATTAATAATGATATTTGTCATATTTAATAAAATGATAATGGAGGCAACTCCTTAGTGTAATGGGTTTTATTAAAATCTTATGTTAATTTTTGAAAATTTATCATGAAAAAATAATAAGTCTACTTGTTTTGTAGACTAAAAGTTTTTAGCTTTGCAACCATATTTCGATCGGCTTATAAAGAAAGATGGAGGGAACTGACCCTATGAAATCTTGACAACCTACCCATTGGGCAAGGTGTTACGTTCAGCCTTTTAAGGAAAAATAAGCATTTGGTTTGTCGTATTTATCGATGCCCTTTGCTGACTTTTCTGCAAAGGGCAAAATTTTAATATATGATAAATAAAATTGATTATGATTAGCAAAAACTTATTCACTTCAAAAGCCTGGATTCCTCCGGTTGCTGCATTTTTTCTGGGAGTTACCAGTGTACATGCGCAGAATTCCAAGCCGAAAAAGGATAGTCTTCATGAAAAAGAAATTGACGAAGTTGTAGTCGTAGCTTATGGAAAAGCTAAGAGAAACAGCTATACCGGTTCCGTTGCTACAATTTCCAGCGATAAAATCAATAACAGACCTGTAACCAACATTACTAAAGCATTGGAAGGGCAGGTTGCCGGGATTCAGACGACCAGCTCTTCAGGGCAGCCTGGTGCGGTTTCTACCATTAGGATCAGAGGAATCGGTTCAATCAGCGCTTCCAGCGATCCGTTATATGTGGTAGACGGAATTCCTTTTGACGGAAATATTAACTCTATAAGCCCAAGTGATATTGAATCCATCAGTGTTTTAAAAGATGCTACAGCAAGTGCGCTTTATGGATCAAGAGGAGCAAACGGGATTATCATCATTACCACAAAATCAGGTAAAAAAGGAGAAGCGAAAGTTAATTTTAATATCAGTCAGGGATTCTCAGGAAGAGCTGTAAAAGATTACGAACAGGTAAATACAGATCAATACTTTCAATTA
Organism: Chryseobacterium sp. S90; assembly: GCF_047444895.1. NCBI lineage: Bacteria > Pseudomonadati > Bacteroidota > Flavobacteriia > Flavobacteriales > Weeksellaceae > Chryseobacterium > Chryseobacterium sp. S90. The sequence continues at coordinate 384,397 of NZ_JBLGCX010000004.1, forward strand.
TATTGGGAAGCTTTGAGAAACGGATACCAGTCTGGAAAAGTGTCTTCTCAACAGGCAGCTCAGATGGCAACAGACAATCTTGTATCCACCCTTGGGATCAATCCATACGGAACTGCTTATCCAAAACCAGTAGGAACAGATGGAAAACTATTACCAGGTGCATCACCACTTTGGAATGACGACTGGAGAGATATCCTGCAGAGAGTGGCTTCAAGAAATCAGGTAGATCTTGATATCAGCGGAGGAAGTGAAAAAAGTAATTATTTCTTTTCATTGGGATATCTGGATGATAAAGGGATGGCGATTGAATCAGGATTTAAAAGATATAATACCAGATTAAAGATCAATTCTGAAGTAAAAAAATGGCTGAATGTTGGGGTGAACTTAAGCTATACAAACAGTATTCAACAGGCGCCGACTTCTTCAGATTCTAAGGCCAGCAATATCATCAATGCCGCAAGATTTATTCCTTCATTCTATCCTTATTATGAAAGAAATGCAGACGGAACTTATATTCTGGATGCTGATGGAAATCCGATTTATGATTTTGGAAAGTATAGACCTACCAATGCGCTTCAGAATCAGAATGCAGCTGCAACTCTGCCATTAGATAAAAACGAAAATAAAGAAGATAATTTCTCAGGAAAAGGATTCATGGAATTCACTTTCTTACCGGAGTTGAAATTCAAAACGAGTTTTTCTGTTGATTTGGTGAATTATAACGGACATTATTATTCGAATCCATTGCTGGGGCAGGGCGCTGAGATTGGAGGTTCAGTAACGAAAACCAATACCAGAACACTTTCTTATACAACCAGCAATATTCTGACATACGATAAGAAATTTGGGAAGCACCACGTAAATGCTCTGGCAGGACATGAATTCTATAAATACGATTATCAAACTATTTCAGGAACAAGAAGTCAGTTCTCACTGCCTTATTACTATGAGCCGGATGCTGCTTCTCTGCTTGGAAGTTTCAGTGGAAACAGTAATAAATTAAGTTTATTGAGTTTCCTTGGTAAGGTAGAGTATGATTATAACAATACTTACTTTTTATCTGCATCAGGAAGAGCAGATAGTTCTTCAAGGTTTGCGAAGGATAACAGATGGGGGAGATTCTGGTCTGTTGGAGGTTCATGGAAGATTTCAAATGAAGAATTTGTGAAAAGCCTGAATGTCTTTAATCAATTGACATTGCGTGCCAGCTACGGAGGACAAGGAAATGATAAATTACTTAGACCTAACGGGCAGCCGCTTTATTATGCTTATCAGGAGTTGTACAGATTTATCAGCCTTGGTGGAGAACCGGGAACAACCCTTGAAAAAACGTCTACCAATAATGTAAAGTGGGAAACGAACCTTAATTTGAATGTAGGATTGGAGTTCGCGATTCTGAATAACAGGGTTAAAGGAAATATCGAATACTTCAAAAGAAAAAGCCAGGATCTTCTGTTTAATATGCCGGTTGCGCCGTCGTTGGGAATCAGTGATTATCCGGCGAATATCGGAACAATTCAGAATACAGGATTTGAATTTTCATTATTCACAACTCCCGTTAAGAATGATAATTTCCAGTGGAATGTAGATGTAAACCTGAGTACTTTAAATAATAAAGTGACCAAATTACCAGGAGGTTCTCTTGTGGTAGGAAGCAAGTTATTAACCGTAGGAGGTTCTGTATATGATTTCTTTATTCCGGAATGGGTGGGTGTAGATCCAAGCAATGGAAAGCCATTGTGGAAAACGGTCTCTACAGATGCCAGCGGAAATTCAGTTGAAGGAACTACTTCGGAATATTCAAAAGCTACAAAACTTTTACAAGGTTCCGCATTACCTAAACTGACCGGAGGTATCAGTACAAGTATTACCTATAAGAATTTTGATTTTTCAGGATTACTGACATTCAAAATCGGTGGGAAAATTCTGGATACCGATTATACTTCCATTATGCATAACGGAAGTGCGGGAGGACGTGCCTGGAGTGCAGAAATGTTGAACAGATGGACTCCTGAAAATCCTAATACAGATGTTCCAGGATTGAGCACAACAACGAATAACTGGACCTCAACGTCTTCAAGATTCCTATACTCCGGAACGTATGCAAGACTTAAAAATGTAAGCTTAGGATATACCCTTCCGGAAGATTATTTTGAGAAAATAGGATTGAAAAAGTTCAGAATTTATATCCAGGCAGAAAACCTTCTGACCTTCTACAAACATAAGGGAATGGATCCTGAGCAGGCGTTGGACGGAACAACGTATTACAGATATCCTGCAATGAGAACGATCACTTTTGGTCTTCAGGCAACACTTTAACCTTTAAAATTGAAACAATGAAAAAATTAAAATATCTATCGTTTGCTCTTATCGGATTTTTGTCGCTGGCAAGTTGTGAAAGTGAGCTGGATACTGCTCCGACTGATCAGGCCAGCAGCGTAGAAGTTTTCAAAACAGCCGAAAGTGCCGAAACAGTGGTGAATGGTACTTGGGCAAAATTTAATAATGATGGAACAACCTATGCCAATATCGGGTATTCCACTGTTTTAAGAGCTAGTGATGCCATGGGAAGTGATGTAGCGGTACTGGCCAATAAATATGGCTTTGCTTCTACCTATGCTTTTACAGAAATGGTGAACAGTACGGCAAGCAGACCTTTGTTCATCTGGACGATGTTGTATTCAACCATCAATAATATGAATAATGTTATTACAAGAATTGATGGAACAGAAGGAAGTCAGGAGAAAAAAGATCAGGTGAAAGGACAGGCAAAAGCATTGCGTGCTTTCTGTTATCTGAATCTGGCGAGCTTTTACCAATTTAGCTATCTGAAAGATAAGTCAGCATTGACAGCTCCCATTTATACTGAACCTTCCACCACAAGCACGGTAGGGAAGAAAAGAGCAAGTCTTGAAGAAATCTATACATTGATTAAAAGTGATCTTATCGATGCCGATAATCTGTTGAAAAATTATACGAGGAACAATAAGGATAAGATCAACCGTTCTGTTGTGAACGGACTTTTAGCAAGAACTTATCTGAATACGGGTGAATGGAGCAAAGCTTCAGCATCTGCAAAAATTGCAAGAGAAGGTTTTTCTCTAATGGCTCCGGAGAAATATAAAGATGGCTTCAATGATATCAATAATGCTGAATGGATCTGGGGACATGCACAGACCCAGGAACAGTCCGATGAAAGTTATGCCTTCCATTATCTGGATGTTTCTTCATCAGGAAGTTATTATTACAGTTTTATGGCGGATCCTTATTTTAAAGATCTTTTTGATACCAATGACATCAGATACCAGTTGTTTTCATGGGACGGGCAGAAAGGAAGAGAAGGATTGCTGAGGTATGCCAAGTTTAAATTTAAACCCACCCTTATTGCGGACATTGTTTACATGAGAGCGGCTGAAATGTATCTGATTGAAGCTGAAGCTGAAGCCAGAAACGGAAATGTTTCTCAGGCAGTAACAGTCTTAAACCAGTTGAAATCAGCCAGAAATGCCAATATTTACAATGGTTCGTTATCACAAAATGAGGTTGTAGCAGCAGTTTTGATTGAAAGAAGAAAGGAATTATTTGGAGAAGGGTTTTCCCTTTCAGATATTATCAGAACGCAGGGGACAGTAGCAAGAAAACCGTTTGTAGATGCTGATGGCAAACCTATAAAAGTTCAGATCACTACACCAGAAGGAACAGTGAAAACAGTAGACGGTAAAGGGCATTCTGTTCTTGATTTTCCAGATAAATCTGCTTTCACTCCAAATAGCAATTATTATTTATTCAGTATTCCACAGAGAGAAGCTGAAAACAACCCAAACTTATAAGGAGACCTACTTATAATTAGATTTGATTTTTTAAGCCACTGCGATTGCGGTGGTTTTTTATTTTTAAAACCTATAAAAGACAAAATCAGAATAGGAATTTCCCTATTCTGATTTAAGTATATTTAAATTATTAATGAATTAGTCAATCTTTTTCAGGGTTAGTCAATGGGATGAAACCCATAGCTTACAAATTTATAGTACATTCTAATCAACCAGTAAAAGTTTGATAAGTAAAAAAATAAACAAAGCTATAGGAAACCAGAGGATAAAACCTGTGAGCACGTAAGCTATTTTATATTCAAAGTCATTAAATTTTATGGTATCTAACCTTTTTTTTCTGATAAAGGCAAAAAAGGGTATTGTTAATATAATGAAAAAGGCATATTTCACCAACTTATTATTCGTTGAAAATCCCAGAATAGTAGAAATTTTATTGATTATAATAAATACAAAATCTACACTTTGAGGGATTAAAAAAAAAGTATAGAGGAATGTATAGATAAAAAAAACAAGAATGCTATTCATATAAGCATCACTATCAGTTTTATTTCGCTTTTTTAAAAACTGATAGATCATAAAAGGTATAAATAAAAAGTATTTCATTTAGTGTGCAAAATTAAGCTTTTGATTACTAATTAAGGGTTTAATGGTATTTTCGATACTCTTGTACATGGCTTTTCCTAAAGATTTTCCTCCATTAAAATATTTGTCGATTGCGCTCCCTATTTGACCATAAGCAAAATCGGAAAAGCCTGAAGCGTCTGAAAAAGCTAACCCCCAACCTACAAATGTGGTAGCTGTACCTCCTGTTCCGATTACAGATACTGTAAGAGCTGTAGAGGTAACCAGCATTTTTAATATGCCACCAGTCGTTGGAGTTTCGATATAATCTGTTATTGCGGTCACGACAGATGCAGCGCCTAAAAGTTTTCCTGCTTTTCCTACTATTTTTTTAAATTGTTTTCCTGCTTTTCCTAAATCATCAGCATTGGATACAAACTCTAAAATAGATTCTTTTGTTGCCATATTTAACCCTAATGCATCAAGTACGGTTTTAATCTGTTCATAATTTGTTTTTTTAGGCTTCGGGCCATTTTCTGGTTTATGTTTAAGATAGTTAAAGGCTGTAACTATAAGTCCTTGTCCGGCTCCTACCCAGAAGTTTCCACCTCCAAGTACAGAACCAACACCTCCACTCACAGCTCCATTGAATAGAGCAAAACCGTCGCTTCTTAGTATATTATTTTCTCCTACATGTTTTACAGCCAGATCTAACAAATCATTAGACGCGCTTGCAAAGGTTCCGCTTAAAGCTCCGCTCCAGAAGTTTCCTCCCTGCATGTAAGATAATGTCCCTTGGGCAATGGCATGAGCTCCGGCCTTAGCAATAATAGTTCCAGCCTTTTCTAAGCTTTCTGCTACTTTAGTTCCTGCAAGGAAAACATCTCCAATGGCACTGCTGATACCTGCTGAGGTCAGTGACATCACTACAGATTGGAACATATTCCCTATGTTTATAGGCCTGTTCAGGTAATAATCTGTTGCAGTAGATGTAAATATAGCAATTCCAATCGCAATTAATGCATCATCCCATCCCATGATCTCTCCTGTAGGGTCGTTAAACATCAGAGGATTGTTCATTACATAGCCATACTTATTATAATTTTGAGTATTATAAGGATCCTGAATAAATTCATCGGCATTTAAGAATCTTCTTAATAATGGATCATATAACCTTCCATTCATATGGATGATACCTATTTCTGCAAAATGCTCATGGCTGGTATAGCCGCGATCTATAACTAGATCCTTCGACAAGTTCAGAATGATATTTTGGTCACTAATGATGGCTCCGTTTCCTATTTGAAGATGGGTGAAACTACCCCATGCATCAAAGTGTCTCTGTTCCAATTTGTTTCCGGTTTCATCACTGATCGCCAGAATACTTCCAATATAATCCTTATGCAGGAATTTATATGAACCGGTATTCTCTGTAAAGTTCTTTAAATATACAATATTAGATTCATACGGGTTCCCACCAATATAAATAAGATGTTTTTCCTTTCCGGTTGTATTATCTTTTACCACCTCAAAGCTCCCATCCTCACTATAAAACTTAGTGAACTTACCATCTCCATCAATGCTGAAATTATCGCCATAGGTTACTCTTTGTCTCATTGAAGTTAAGCCATACTGGAAGGCTGCGTCTCCCTTCACTCCATCAATAAATACAGGGTCATTGTTTTCATTATAAGTAATGGTTTGTATTAAATCATTATTATAATTTTGTTCTCCGGCTGCATTAAGGGTCATTCCGGTAGGCTGGTAGATCTTAGCAGAATTTTCAAACTTGATCGTTCCTACCTGATCGTTTTGGGTAATTCTTCCTTTGATGTCATAGACATTTCTGTTCGTCGTTGGCTTGATTCCTGTTACCGGATTTGTCCAGTTTACCAAACGGTTATTATTATCATAATCAAAAGATTCATTAATATTAAAATCTCCTCCTGTTGTTCTGCTCTTCAATTCATTTTTGATCGCATCGAATGAGTAGGAGAGTTGCAGAATGCCTGGTTTTACCTGTGAGGAATGATTAACATTTGTTAGGAAACCATTGTCATCATAGATATTGTTAATATCTGCTGCTCCTAGTTTAGATTTCAGGACCTGTCCTTTGGCATTGGTTTCTTTAAGTTCCCACAATATCTTACCTGATAACTTATCTTTAACCTGATACAACTCACCGCTCCAAGCGCTGTAAACATTCTCAATCTGAACTTTAGTAAGGACGCCGGAAGAATAGAGTTGCTTTTCATAAGAGGTTACTCTGGCTTTATCATCATAAATAATCCCTTTTTGGATAAAATATTTTCCATTACTGCTTTCGGATGAAGATAATAGTCTACCCTGAGGGTCATACGAAACCTTTGAGCTATAAGCTTTTCCCTTAGATGTTCCGAATTTTGAAATTATTCTTCCTTTGTCATCATAAGCAAAAGAAATTAGTTTATTAGTGGCTTGGCCTCCATCAGTTGCAGAGATTTCCTTTTGAGAAATCAACTGCCCTAAGTTATTATAAGTGTACTCCTTAGTCCCCTTTGGGCTTATGGTCTTTTTAAGTTGTCCAAAGCCATCGTACTCATACTGATAGGTTCCGTTGGATGGATCATTAAATTCTGATTTCCTTCCCCAAGAATCATATTTAGTAGTAACTGCATTTTCTGCATATTGAGCTTTAATCTGCTCTCCTGCAGCGTTATAAAAAAAGTTGATCGTTCCTCCCATATCAATGCTGGATATAATATTTCCTAAAGCATCTGTTGTTTTGGAGGTGGCTCTTTCATAGCCATTTAATTCTTTTTCTGTAATAGTGTTTCCTGAGATGAATATTTCTGTCTGTTTTCCATTAAATGCTTTACTTGTCACTTTAGCAGGGAAGAATATATCATTATAATAAATCGTGTTCCACTGGGTTGGATTTTGCCCTTCGAAATAAGGCTCGGATTCATTAAGTTTTCTTCCAATACCGTCATATTGAGTCTGTTTGGAAATATATTTCCCCTGTCCAAAAGATTTTGTAGATGTTTTATAATCCTGTCCCCATTTGTTTGTATATTTTTTAGAAATATTGCCATCGGGATCATACTGAATCACTGTAGAATTATATTCTTTGTCTTTTATATATTCATAACTGGTAATTCCTGTAAGGTTAGTTTTGGATTTTACTAATTTTCCCCAACTGTCATACTCATTGGTAAGTACATTTCCAAGTGCATCAGTTTGCTTTTCAACCAATCCCCAGTCATTATAAATAATGTTGGTTTTTAGCCCCAGATTATCAGTTTTCTCAACCACAAATCTTCCCAGATTATCATATTTTGATTCAGTTTTTTGTTCCTGAGAGTCAGTACTGTTGCTTATCGTTTTCTTTGTGATGTTTCCAAACCCATCATGATTATAACTTTCTAATACATATTCTGTATTTTCTCTGTTCCATATTTTCAGAGATTTCAACAGATTACTATCATAAGTATATTCTTCCTTAGCAGATTTGATATCTCCATATGCTTGAATAATATCCGTTTTTACACTTGGTTTTCCAATACTATAATTATTTCCGGGTGTTGTATTAGGAGGGTAATATTCCAGTTTGGATGTTAAAATAGAAAACCCATCATTGATATTTGTTACAGATTTTTTAGGTAAAAATAAGTTGTCATATTCTTCTACAATATGAATTGTTTTTATGTTTTTTAAAAAGTCCTTTGAAATCGTAACGGTTGGGTTTATTGCCGTTACAATTTTATTCTTATCAATATTAGAAACGTTCGTAACGAGTGTTCCGTTTAAAAGTTTATCAATTTTGTAGTTATATTGCTTGAAGGATAATAGCTGATTGTTGTTTAATGAAATATCTGAAGGAAAAGCTTCTGATTCATATGCAGTTCTTATACTCCATTCCTTGCTAGGTAAACCTTCGTTTATTGGATCTATCTCAGAGCCATTCCAGATTTTCTTATCATTCATAAGCCATTCTGTAAAAAATACAGATCTGGCAGTTTGTCTGAAACCGATCATTCCTTTTCCATGAAGATTTCCGATGAGATCTCTATAGCGGAATATTTGTTTCCTCCCAAGTTGCGTAAGTTTAGAAACGACATAATAATTGAGGTTTTCTATAATATTTACAAATGGATAAGTTACTGGATTTGTACTGTAAAGAGATTTATAAATAATTCCATCATTCACTAGTTTCGAATATTCTATATCAGTTTTTATTCCTGCCTGGGTTATGGATTTTATTCGGGAAACTACATTCAGTTTATTGCCCAAATCCCAAGTGATTAGTTTTGTCTTGTGAATAATTGCAAATTCAGTATTAATCTGTGATAGACGGAAAGAACCAAACAAAGGAATGTAATGCTCACCATAACCGGAAAAATTAAGATCTTCACATTCCTTACAGTCAATTTCTTTAGGTAAAATAGTGTAGGCTCTGGTAAAAATAGGTTTTCCATGATTGTCTATTGCGTCATTTTTGAAATATTCAAATCCATAACTTGAGCTCCAGTCATTCCAATTTGCCTCGCTACGGGCAAATACCTGTGATTCAAAAACAATAAAATCACTTTTCCCATCTTTATTCAAATCTGATGTAGAATAAGTTCTGGTAATATTTCTATTTTTTCTTGGAGCGCCCTGCCAGCTTGGTTCATATAAGTATAAATTAGAATAATAATGTTTTATAAATCCTTTACCTGTAGATATATATAGTCTCCACTCCCGGGAGCCTTTGGCAATAGGAGCAATAATATCTGTTTTTCCATCTCCATTAAAGTCACCAAAATACAACCTGTTTAGAGATTCCAAATTTGAATCAAAGAGCTTATTAAAAGCATTATTACTTAATGTATAAACAGAAATTTTATTTTCATCAGGTATATACAGATCAGATTTACCATCATTATCAACATCGGCAATAACTATTCTGTCATAAGAATTGACGATAATTAATTTGCCGTTATCATCATACTCGGTGAACGTTGTAAATAAAGATGTTATATTCCTATTTAATCCTGTTTTCAGATCAATGTAAAAGTACTCATTTTTTGTTTTTGTATCAGTATTGCCACTACATTTAGAAGTTGTAGTTTGATTTAAAGAATATAGTATTTCTGATATACCATCTCCATTAAAATCACCTTCTTTAACTTTTTGAAAGTATTCTAATTTATTGATGGAACAATTACTTGTACTATATTCATAAGGAGCTGAGGTAACAAGATTGGGGTAGCTAGACACATCTAATTCGTTCGTTGAAATAAGACTAAGTGTATTATTTTCTTCCAAAGCATATGTTCTGAATTGTACCTTTTTATTCTGATAATCTATTTCTGACGTTACTATAGCTTGTCTAGAGGTGATTTTATTTTCTTTGGGTATATTTACTGCTCCAACTATTTCTCCTGCAAAATTAATATTTACAAAATTTCCTGTCCCATCTAGCCTTCCAAGCATTATGGTATTTCCTCTTACGAAATCCACTTTTCCATCTCCATTAAAATCTCCCGAGATAATATTATCCCCAAAAATTTCATCATATCTGTCATTTTGTTGGAAAATATTGGTTACTTCAGGATCGACTTCATTTTTAAAAACGATAGGGTTAGCAGCTTCATCCTTAGAGTTATATTCTGTTATTTTATCAATAAACTGATAATTACTTGCATCTTTCGAATAATCAATACCATATCTTTTAAATTGATTTCCGTTTACATTGACATTAACTCCCGACAAAAGCTTATTTTGGACAAAATATTGACCTTGTAAGTATGATTGTTCTCTAAAAGCCCTGTCAATATGATTAAATTCTATGTTATTAAAATGAGGTTTGCCCAGTATTTCATTACCTCCCCAGGATATTTTTTTTAAAAGACTGGTATTGGCATCTGTTGCAATTGTACAGTCCAGTTGTCCAGTCATTATATCAATGGTGCATCCACCTCCGAAATATTGCTTATCATATTCATAAGTAAGATAGTTTCCTTGAGTATCTTTCCATTTGGTAATATTATATTCAGTGAGTGTTCTGCCGGTATCAATTCCATACCAAGCTTGGGAGCCATCTTCAAAAGTTACTTCAAAATAAAGCGGTCCATTTTGCTCCGGATTATTTCCTGTCGATTTAATTTTAATGTTAGAGTATTTCTCAGTGACATATTCTGCTCCATCTTTTCCATATTCACCAGATTTCAAAATTAATCTCTGACCATTGAAGCTGTAATAGTCGGAATAGTCTAATTGAACTCCCTTAACTTGTCCATCTTTCTCAATCGTTTTTCCTGTTCTGGAAATGGAAGTAATTCCGGTTAGGGTCCATCCGTATCCTGCAATTCCGTTTCCTGCCCCGCTGGTGTAGACAAGATTAATCTGAGGTGCTACACTTTTCACTCCCGGAGGTAAAGCAATCGGTAAAGTAAACTGTAGCTGACCGCTACCATTTACTTCGATACTTCCTTTTGTATCGTGAAATTTGATACTATCCTCTTTTGTTCCCGATGGATTAGTTGCGCCCGCATTTGAATCTGCAGGACCTCCTCCCGGATTCTCTGTCGCCGGACCTATCTTGGCTACAAAAGGATTAGAAATGGAGGCTTTAGCTTGAAATCCTGGTGCTAACACCACTGTTTGAGGATCCTGAACCGTTCTTGAGGTGTTTTCTGCCTGATATAGTATGGTCTGTGAAAAGCCCATTACTGACCATAATGACAGTATGAATGATGAAAATAATTGTATTTTCTTATCGTAAAGCTTCATTATTCTTATCGTTTGGTGATGTTTTTACTGAAAATTCTGCCGTCTTTTAGCGTGAAGCGCACAACATATACTCCCCAGTCATAACTTGTCATATTAATTTTAACCTGGCGGTTTAAGTCTGGGATATTCTGTTGCTGGAATTTCCAATGAACCGTACTATGCTGATACAATGAAACGGATTCTATTAATCCGTCCACTTCCTCTGTCCAGTCTATGGTAAGGTAATCATTAACGGGAATGGGATACAGACGTATTTGTTTCAAGAATGCTTTTTCATCAATAACAGCAACTTCTCTTGTAGTGGCTGCTACTTTTGACTCTTTTGAAACAATTTCTTCGGCTTTTTTTGCTGCAGCATCGATTCCTCTGTATCTCTGGTTTCCAGCTTCGTCATATTTGAAATAAACTTCGGTTTGGGAAAAGCCGAAGAATCCTATCATCAGTGATGATAGTGAGAGTAATTTTCTTTTCATTTGTGGTTATTTTTGTGTGGATAATAATTTCTGAACCTGCTGCTCAAGCTTTTCAATTTTAGCAGATTGGGCTTTTAAAACTTCATTTTCATCCTTAAGATGTTTCAGCTGTTCTGCCTGTTGCTTTATTTGTTTATTCTGATCAATTGAGTACAATGTAAGTTCTTCTATTTTTTGTAATAGTTTGATCTGGAATTCGCCTACATTTACACCTTCTTTTTCCATTACTTTAGCAGAAACAATTTCAGGAAGGTGTTTTTTCTCTTTGATGTGTTTTTCAACTTCTTCTAATTTTGGGAGATTGTATTTTTCATCAAATACAAAATCAGCAGTAGGAGTTAGGGTTACTTTTAATTCTTTGGCTTCAAGTTTACCTTGTAAAGAAGCATTTCCATTGGGTTTAATGGCAAGTTGTACTTTCTTGTTTGTAATAAAATTAATCGCTCCAAAATCCGGGGTTGTAATCTCATTTTCAATATTAAAGTCACCATAAGTTCCATACCTGAAGCCACTGCCTGAGTAGGTAGAATTTACTTCCAGATTAGCAGTAGTACTATTATATGCTAAACTGACTATAGCACTACCACCGGTTTGTCCTATAGATGTAAACTTTCCCAGAGACAAATTTTGGTTATTTATATTATCCTGAGCTACATGCAATTTAGCGTCGGGACTTGTAGTTCCTAATCCCACGTTTCCATTAGGCTTAATCCGAATGCTCTCAATATTGTTAGACTTTAAAATTAATGGTTGGTTATCTGTAGTTCCAATAAAATTACTGGATGAATTTGTCCCTGAATTTCCTGTGATATTCCAGCTTTGTGCGAAAGTAAATGATGATACTAACAGTGCAATCGAAAATAATTGTGTTTTCATAATTATTAATTAATTTTTTTTGTAAAAATATAATCGCAGGGCGGCAATTGGTGTCGTGTTTAATAATAATTTTATTATCAATTAATAAAATATCCCTGTTGATTTTTCAATTTGCAAATTTATAAAAATATGTTATTTATTTTATTAATTGTTTTTAATATTAATATTTTTTAATATAAATTAGTATGTATTGTATTTTATTTAATAAATATTTTGTTTTATTGTTTTTTATTGTTGTAATTATCTATATGGTGGATTTTTTTTAACTAAAATTTATTCTGTCAAACAAACTGAAGCTAAAATTTATACCTTTTTATGAGCCGCTTATGTAGAGAAAGGTCCTAACTTTAGAAAAAATCTCTACCTTTGTAACAATGAACCTCTTAAGATGGATACTGGCAATTTATTTCATGGCACTCTCATTGATGCCATGTGAAGACACATCCCATCCATTGAATACAGGTGGTAATAAGATTTCATTAAGTATTAATAGTACCCATTCTACAGAAAAAGGAGATATATGTTCTCCATTGTGTGCCTGTAGCTGTTGCCAGATGACAGTTTCAGCATTTAAGATGGATCCACTATTGGAAATTCCGAAGCAGATTCCTGCTTACTTTTCAAAGAAGATCCTATTCCACAAAAACGACTTTGCCTATCAGATTTACGATCCTATCTGGCAGCCTCCTAAAATTTAATTTTTATTGACTTTTAGAAAGTTATGCTTTCTAATACTTAACTGTGCTTGAAACTTTGCAATACCATTGCAGAGGTTTTCAGGATATTTTTGCTGCAGTATTTTATACTGTGTGCATTCACTTTTCAATAAAAATTAAATATAAATCGTGTTAGATAAAATCATAAAATTCAGTATCAAAAATAAAGTGATCATTGGTTTAATGACGTTGGTGCTGATCATCTGGGGAACATGGAGTGCCACCAGATTACCGATAGATGCTGTACCGGATATCACCAATAACCAGGTACAGATTATTACCGTATGTCCTACATTGGCAGGACAGGAAGTAGAACAGTTGGTTACCTTTCCCATTGAGCAGAGTATTGCCAATGTTCCCGATATTCAGGAAACAAGAAGTATTTCAAGATTCGGACTCTCTGTAATTACCGTGGTGTTCAAAGAAAATGTAGATGTGTATTTTGCCAGACAGCTCATTAATGAACAGCTGAAAAATGCAGTGGAAGAAATTCCGAAAGGAGTAGGAACTCCAGAGCTGGCTCCTGTAAGTACAGGTCTTGGAGAAGTGTATCAGTATATTCTTCATCCTAAAAAAGGAAGTGAAAAGAAATACAATGCCAAAGAGCTTCGCACCATGCAGGACTGGATCGTTCGCAGACAGTTGAACGGAACACCGGGAGTGGCAGAGATCAACAGTTTTGGTGGCGAATTAAAACAATATGAAGTAGCTATTGATCCCAATCGGTTAAAAGCAATGGGAACAAGCATTACGGAAATATTTACAGCCCTTGAAAAAAACAACCAGAATACAGGAGGAGCTTATATTGATAAAAAACCTAACGCTTATTTCATCCGTGGAATCGGATTGGTAACCTCTCTTGAAGACATTAAAAATATTGCGGTTAAAAACGAAACAGGAAGTGTCCCTATCTTTATAAAAGACGTTGCTGATGTTCGCTTAGGAAGTGCCGTTCGTTACGGAGCATTAACGTATGACGGAAAAGTAGATGCAGTAGGTGGAGTAGTGATGATGTTAAAAGGAGCCAACAGTAATGAAGTGGTCAGCAATATCAAAGCAAAAATTCCTACTATTCAGAAGTCTCTTCCGAATGATGTCATTATAGAGCCATTTCTAGACAGAACCGATCTTGTAGACAGAGCGATCAATACCGTACAGAAAAACCTCATCGAAGGAGCTCTGATCGTTATTTTCGTTCTTGTAATTTTCCTGGGAAATCTGAGAGCCGGACTTATCGTTGCTTCAGCCATTCCACTTTCCTTACTGTTTGCATTGGGAATGATGAATGTTTTCGGAGTAAGTGCCAATCTGATGAGCCTTGGAGCCATAGACTTCGGATTGATTGTGGATGGTGCCGTAATTATTGTAGAAGCAACCCTGCATCATTTAGGCATAAGAAAATCTGCCCGGGCATTGACACAGTCTGAAATGGATGAAGAAGTTTTCCTTTCTGCATCGAAGATCAGAAGCAGTGCCGCTTTCGGAGAAATTATTATCCTTATCGTATACATCCCGATTCTTACATTGGCAGGTGTGGAAGGAAAAATGTTTACGCCAATGGCAAAAACGGTAGGATTTGCTATTCTGGGAGCTTTGATTTTATCCCTGACTTATATTCCAATGATGAGTGCCTTGTTTTTATCTAAGAAAATATCCCACAAAGAAACCTTCTCCGATAAAATGATGAACCGTCTGCAAAAAATATATCAGCCATTATTACAGAAAGCAATCAAATTAAAATATATCATTGTTTCGGCAACAGCTGTCGTTTTTCTGATCTCCGCTTTTATTTTTAAAAATATGGGTGGTGAGTTTATTCCACAGCTGCAGGAAGGAGATTTTGCATTTCACTGTATTTTACCACAGGGAAGTTCACTCAGTCAGAGTATAGAAACTTCCATGCAGGCATCAAGAATTATCAAACAGTTTGATGAGGTGAAAATGGTCGTCGGAAAAACGGGTTCCGCTGAGGTTCCTACAGACCCGATGCCACCTGAAGCAACCGATATGATTGTAGTTTTGAAGCCGCAAAGCGAATGGAAAACCAAAAAATCTTATAATGAACTGGCCGATGAGATCAGCGAAAAGCTGGAAACGATTCCTGGGGTATTCTTTGAGAAAAACCAGCCTATTCAAATGCGTTTCAATGAGCTGATGACAGGGATCAGACAGGATGTTGCTGTGAAAATTTTTGGAGAAAACCTGGATTCTTTATCGGTATACGCGGATAAAGTTGGGAAAATCATTCAGACAGTGGACGGAGCTACAGCCCCTCAGATTGAAAGAGTAAGTGGCCTTCCACAGATCAACGTACAATATGACAGAACAAGAATTGCCAATTACGGATTAAATATTGAAGATGTTAACAATGCGGTAAGTACAGCGTTTGCAGGGAAAGCTGCCGGACAGGTTTTTGAAAATGAAAGACGTTTTGATCTCGTAGTCCGTCTGGACAGTCTTCACAGAACTGATATTTCAGATGTGAACAACCTGATGATTACTTCCGGTACAGGAGCACAGATTCCATTATCACAGGTCGCTAATATCAGTTATAAACTTGGACCTGCACAGATCAGCCGTGAGCAGGGAAAACGTAGAATTGTCATCGGATTCAACGTAAAAGACCGTGATGTGGAAAGTGTGGTGAAAGATATTCAGGCAAAACTAAATAAAGTGAAACTTCCTTCCGGATATTACTTTACCTACGGAGGACAGTTTGAAAATCTTCAGGAAGCGAGCAAACGTCTGATGATCGCTGTTCCGGTATCACTGCTTCTTATTTTTATGCTGTTGTATTTTACTTTCCGCTCATTCAAACAGGCTGCATTGATCTTTACAGCCATTCCTATGAGTGCAATCGGTGGTGTATTTGCGCTTTTAGTGAGAGATATGCCGTTCAGTATCAGTGCGGGGATCGGATTTATTGCCCTTTTTGGAGTAGCGGTTCTTAACGGAATTGTTTTAATAGGCACATTCAACCAATTAGAAAAAGACGGCGAAACGGATATTCTGAAAAGAGTATTTGAAGGAACGAAAACCAGATTAAGACCTGTATTGATGACTGCAACGGTAGCTTCATTAGGATTTTTACCAATGGCTATTTCCACCGGAGCCGGAGCTGAAGTACAGAAACCTTTGGCTACAGTAGTAATTGGTGGGCTGGTAACCGCAACATTCCTTACATTATTTGTTTTGCCAATGCTGTATATCATTTTTAACACAAAGATTTTGAAAAGAAAAAATAATAATACGGGAATAATTACGGCTGTTCTTGTTGTAGGATTCATGATGCTGGGACAGACTTTTAATGCACAGTCCAGACCTATCTCTGTGGAACAGGCGGTAGAGCAGGCGGTGAGTAATAATTTAACCTTACAGTCAAAAAATCTGAGCATTAAATCAGCTGAAGCATTAAGACCCACCGCAAAAGAACTTCCCAAGTTAAGTTTTGAAGCCCAGCTTGGACAGTACAACAGCCCGAAGTTTGACCAGTCGTTTGCTATCTCACAAAGTATTCCTTTTCCCACGCTGTTTAAAGCAAGAAAAGATTTAATCAATGAAAATATTAAAAGTAAACAGATTGATAAAGAAATCACAGCCAATGAACTGATAAAACAGGTTCGTACTTATTATTATCAGATTGAATATCTCCAGTATAATAAAGCCCAATTGACCAGTCTGGACAAATATTATGAGGAATTCATCAGAATTGCAACTGTAAGATTCAAAGCAGGTGATATCAAGAAAATAGAAATTAGTACGGCAGAAACCCAGAAAGGAGAAATTGATCTGCTACTCAGACAGAATGAAGTTTATCTGAATAACGCCTACAAGAATTTAAAGACTCTGATGAATACGTCAGAAGATCTTGAAGTTCCGTTTAATAAAGATTATGCTCCTTTAAAAGCAGAAAATGTACTAGACAGTGC
Source organism: Chryseobacterium sp. S90 (assembly GCF_047444895.1). Taxonomy (NCBI): domain Bacteria; kingdom Pseudomonadati; phylum Bacteroidota; class Flavobacteriia; order Flavobacteriales; family Weeksellaceae; genus Chryseobacterium; species Chryseobacterium sp. S90. Next base: position 401,538 of record NZ_JBLGCX010000004.1, read on the forward strand.
TGTGGTTGCCAACAATCCTACAGTAAAAGCTTTTTATCAGGAAATGGAGATTGCAGAAAAAAATAAGAAAGTTGAAAAATCTCTCGGACTACCGGATTTCAGCTTAGGATATACCAATCAGTCTTTGATAGGTTTCCATACTGTTAACGGACAGGAAAATTTTTATAATTCAGGAAAACGTTTTCAGTCGGCAACAGTAGGAGTAGCTATTCCTTTGACGTTTGGCGCTACAAAAGCAAGAATTCAGGCTCTGGAATATGACAGGCAGGTTGCAGAAACCAATGCGAAAATGCAGCAAAAACAACTTTTAGCACAGTTGGACAATGCTTTCAGTCAATACCAGCAGGATATTCAGCAGTATGATTATTATACAAGTCAGGCTTTGCCTAATGCTGAGAAAATTGTAAAAGCAGCCCAGTTAGGATATAAAACAGGAGAAATTTCCTATGTGGAATATCTTTTTGCCCTCCAGACGGCTACCAATATTCAGTTGAAATACCTCGAATCTATCCAGCAGGTGAACCAATCTGTAGTGACCATTAATTCAATCATTAATAAATAATATGAAAGCGCTGAAATACAGTATCAGACAAAATACATTCTTAGATATGAAACTCAAATATAATATCATACCCCTTATCCTGATTTCACTATTACTGACAAGTTGTGGAAAAAAAGAAGCAGCAGAAGAAAAGGCTCCTGAAAAGACAGAGCAGAAAGAATCTGCACATGAAGAAGCTCCGGCGACGATAGCTTCACTTACAGAAGATCAGATGAAGTCTGTAGGAGTTGCATTGGGAACAGTAGAAATGAAAGAGCTCACTTCTACCATAAAAGCAAATGGTCTGCTGAGTGTTCCCAACAGTAATAAAGCAACCATTACTTCGCTGTACGGAGGAATTATCAAAACCATCAATATTCAGGTTGGAAGTATCGTGAAAAAAGGACAGGTTATTGCCACCATTGCCAATCCGGAATATATCCAGCTTCAGGAAGATTATCTGACTACCAATAGCAGGATTACTTATGCGGAACAGGAATACAGAAGACAAAGAGAGCTTTTTGATAATGATGCAGGAGCGAAGAAAAACCTTCAGAGTGCCGATGCTGAGCTTAAAACATTAAGAACAAAAAGGGCTTCCCTGTTGAAACAGCTTCAGATGATGGGAATAAGTCCTGGGAAGGTAAACAATGGAAATATGAAATCCGGCTTGGTGATCACAGCACCTATCAGCGGAACGATCAGCAGTATTACAGCGCAGATCGGAAGTTATGTAGATATCTCTTCTCCCGTAGCTACAGTGATTGATAACGGTTCTATCCATCTCGATCTTCAGGTGTTTGAAAAAGATCTTCCTAAAATGAGAGTAGGACAGATTGTCCATTTTAAACTGACCAACAATCCGGAAACCGAATACGACGCAAGAATTTACAGCATAGGATCTTCTTTTGAGAACGAAAGCAAAACTATTTCTATGCATTGCGAAGTGATCGGAAACAAATCCGGACTGATTGACGGAATGAATATCACCGGAATTGTAAGCCTTGATAAAAGTACAACCCCGGCAGTTCCTACAGAAGCCATTGTAGAAGCAGACGGAAAATACTACGTGTTTATTCAGACTGATAAAAAAGCGGAAGAAGAACACGAAGAAAAAGGAAAGCCCCATCCGAAAACCTTAAACTTTGAAAAAATAGAAGTGGTAAAAGGAACATCTGATATGGGATATACCGCGATAACTCCGATAGGAAGTATTCCGGACAATGCAAAGATTGTGGTGAAAGGCGCCTTTTTCGTGAATGCGAAACTAGTGAATTCAGGAGAGCACGAACATTAATGAAACCAGCCGGAACCAGTAAAATGTCGATTTTTATCCTTAAATTAGAGCTGTTTACGGAATTTTTTATTGAATAAAAGCGGCAGGAAAAGTAAAGATTATCTCACCGAATTTTTAATAAATGACCTGATTATGTTACTGAACAAAAAAATATCAGTCTGGTATTTCATCCGTGAAATAAAAACCCAAATTCTGTTCATCGGAATATTTGCCATTGCCATTGGTCTTCTGGACGAATTGCCGTGGTTTCGCAAAATATCACTGCCGTTGAATATTCCTGCATTACTGGGAACAGCAGTATCCTTGCTGTTGGCATTCCGAACCTCCCAATCCTACGAAAGATGGTGGGAAGCCAGAACCGTTTGGGGGGCCATTGTCAACGATTCCAGAACTTTTGTGAGACTGGTTATTCAGTTTATGCCTGCCGGAGATGATAAAACCATAAAAGATTTTGCCGAAAGACAGATCACCTGGACCTATGCCCTTGGAGAATCACTGAGAAAACTTCCGTTTTCTGAAAAAGTTCAGCAATATCTGGATCAACATCAGATCAAAGGAGCCAATATTCCCAATGCTATTCTGGACGAACACTCCAGAAAGTTGAAGGAAATTGCGGCTTCCAAAGGACTGACGGATTTCCAACAGATGCAGCTCAATGATATCATCACAAGATTATGCGACAGTATGGGAAAATGTGAAAGACTGAAGAATACGGTTTTTCCGCGTTCTTATAGTGTTTTAGTTCATATTTTGATCTATGTTTTTGCGGCTATCCTTCCGTTTGGGCTTGATGATTCACAGTTGTTGGTAGAAATTGCAATCACTTTCTTGGTTCCGGTTACATTCATTGCTATTGAAAAAACATCTATCATTATGCAGGATCCTTTTGAAAATGGCCCTGTAGATACTCCGATGACTTCTCTGGCACAGACTATAGAGATCAATATCAGACAAATGATCGGCGAACGGAATGTTCCGCCCAAAAAAGAAAATACATCTTATTACGAAATGTAATTAAACCATACATACAATATGGAAAATACACCAACACAAACCGTTTCTGCAGGAAGCAGACATAAAAAAAGCTTACTGATTGTTCTGTGCCTTAGTGGAACTTATCTTATTGCTGAGGTTATTGGCGGAATCATGACCAATAGTCTTGCATTATTAGCCGATGCCGCTCATATGCTCACCGATGTGGTAGGATTATTGTTGGCATTTATAGCCATTAAAATTGGAGAGAGAAAAGCTGATCCTTCCAGAACATACGGATATTACCGTACTGAAATACTGGCAGCAGTAGTGAATGCTGTTGTTTTACTGGGGATTTCAATCTATGTTTTGTTTGAAGCATACCAGAGATTTCAGAATCCGCCGGAAGTACAAAGCAAATCAATGCTGATTGTTGCCGGAATCGGGTTGATCGTTAATATTGTCGGAATGATGATCCTGAGAAAAGACTCAGAAGGCAGCCTGAATATGAAAGGCGCTTATTTTGAAGTGCTTTCAGATATGCTTACTTCAGTAGGCGTAATGATTGCCGGAGTGATTATGCTGACAACCGGGTGGTACTATGCCGACCCGTTAATTTCGGCAGCAATCGGACTGTTGATCTTTCCAAGAACATGGAGGCTGTTGAAAGAAGCAATCAATGTTTTACTCGAAGGAACACCAAAAGATGTTGATATCCATGAACTTCGTACATCTCTGGAAAAAACTCCAGGGGTAAAAAATGTTCATGATCTGCACGTTTGGTCACTGACATCCAGTGTGAATGCAATGAGTGCACATGTTGTAAAGGAAGCGGAGTATTCTCAAAATCAATTATTAAAAATATTAACGGATACCACTGTTAATAACTTTAAGATCAGTCATACCACTTTTCAGATAGAGGAGGAAGGCTATGAAGAAAATGAAGTACATCTGTAAAAATTTAAAAGCGTACAATGAAAAAAGATATAGAACACAAACTCATTGATAAAAATACCAAGCCCACAAGTATGAGGATTCTGGTATATGATTTCTTAAGCTCTCAGGAAGCAGCTTTATCCCTTTCTGAAATAGAAAATCATTTTGATAATGCTGACAGAATTACGATCTACAGAACCTTGAAAACCTTTGAAGAAAAAGGAATTGTTCACAGCATTCAGGAGAACACCACCACAAAATACAAACTTTGTGAAGACGATTGTGATGAAAAAACACATAAAGACTGGCATCTGCATTTCTACTGTAAAATATGCAAACAAACTACCTGTAAAGAAGATATTTCCTTCCCGGAAAATATACAGACCAATTTCAGGATTGATGAAATAAGATTGTTTGCTAAAGGAATCTGCGAAAATTGTCTCGAAAGTTTGCAATAGCATTGCATCAGTCTCATCTTTACATTTGTATAAAAATATTCAGTTATGGAAAAATGCTGTAGTACAACCCCGGAAAAACCCGATACAAAAGGACACAAACATAACCACGCAGAAGGAGACGGACATGACCACGATGGCCACGATCACTCTCACGACTCCGGAGATCAGACGGTCTTTCAGATGTTTCTTCCGGCCATTATATCTTTCGTCATTTTATTATTGGGAATCGCCTTTGATAACTATATAAAACCCGCATGGTTTACAGGCTGGGTACGTTTGGTATGGTTCCTGGCAGCTTACATTCCTGTAGGATTTCCGGTATTGAAAGATGCTTATAAAAGTATCATCAAGGGAGATGTATTCTCAGAATTCTTTCTGATGAGCATCGCAACTATCGGAGCTTTTGCCATTGGGGAATATCCGGAAGGCGTAGCAGTAATGCTTTTTTATGCGGTAGGAGAAGTATTCCAGTCTATGGCAGTTACCAGAGCTAAAGGAAATATAAAAGCTTTATTGGATCAGCGCCCCGATGAGGTAACGATTATGGAAAATAATCAGCCTAAAACAATAAAAGCGAAAGAATCTAAAATCGGAGATATAATCCAATTGAAACCCGGTGAGAAACTGGCGCTGGATGGAGAATTGCTTTCAGATTCAGCATCATTCAACACGGCTGCTTTAACGGGAGAAAGTAAACCCGATACCAAAAATAAAGGCGAGGTTGTTCTTGCCGGAATGATCAATATGAACAGTATTGCTTTGGTTCAAGTAAATACAGCCTATGAAGACAGTAAACTGAGTAAAATTCTGGAACTGGTTCAGAATGCCACGGCTCAGAAAGCTCCTACAGAATTATTCATCAGAAAATTTGCCAAAGTATATACTCCAATTGTTGTATTTCTTGCCATAGGAATCTGTTTGCTGCCGTATTTCTTTGTAAATGACTATCAGTTCAGAGACTGGCTGTACAGAGCATTGATATTCCTGGTAATTTCATGTCCTTGTGCCTTGGTAATCTCTATTCCGTTAGGATATTTCGGAGGAATTGGTGCCGCAAGCCGAAACGGGATCTTATTCAAAGGAAGTAATTTCCTGGACAGCATTGCAGAAATCCAGAATGTGGTGATGGATAAAACCGGAACGATGACTGAAGGTGTATTCAAAGTTCAGGAAGTAAGTATGAGCCCTGAATTTAATAAAGAGGAAATCCTGCAGATGGTGAATGTTCTCGAAAGTAAAAGTACCCACCCTGTTGCAACAGCTATTCACAATTATGTAGGAGATATTAATCACGCCATTCCTTTAGAAAATGTAGAAGAAATTGCCGGCCACGGATTGAAAGCGACAATTAATGGTAAAGAACTTCTGGTAGGAAACTTTAAGCTGATGGATAAATTCAACATCAGCTATGATATCAACCATGCCAACATTGTGTACACGGTGATCGCAGTAGCTTACGACAAAAAGTTCGCAGGATATATCACGATTGCAGACAGCATAAAAGAAGATGCCAAAGAAACCGTAGACAATTTGCACAAAATGAATGTGAAAGCCACCATGTTGAGCGGTGATAAAGGAACTGTAGTGAAATACGTAGCAGACCAGCTTGGAATTGACAATGCATTCGGTGACCTTCTTCCTGAAGATAAAGTAAACAAGGTTAAGGAAATCAAAGCTAAAAACCAGACTGTAGCTTTCGTAGGAGACGGAGTGAATGATGCGCCTGTAGTTGCTTTAAGTGATGTAGGAATCGCAATGGGAGGCTTAGGAAGTGACGCAACCATTGAAACAGCAGATGTAGTCATTCAGGATGATAAACCAAGCAAAATCCCAATGGCGATCAATATCGGGAAACAAACGAAAAAGATAGTTTGGCAGAATATCATCCTTGCCTTTGCGGTAAAAGCTGTCGTTCTGGTCTTGGGAGCAGGAGGTTTGGCAACGATGTGGGAAGCCGTGTTTGCCGATGTAGGAGTGGCATTGCTGGCTATTTTAAATGCGGTGAGAATCCAAAGAATGAAATTTTAAGAAGCAAATAATAAACACAACTCAATTATATTCAATAAAAGCTCTGCTGAATTTCAGTGGGGCTTTTGTTTTACATTATACATCATGCCAACCATTCCATTGAAATCCATATTAGGTTGTTGAGACTCCTACTGAGTGACAAAGAGACTGGCTTTACTTTTCGTATAAACTATGACTGATAATTACAATTAGTATAAAAATGATACACTCAGTTTGTCATTCCGAAGGAATCTAATGACCAGTCTCATTATTATTAGTTTTAAATTTTATCGGAGATAAAATCTTTGCGCCTTAAAACAGTAAGCATTTAAAAAAAACTTGCGTCTTTGCGTTTCCAACATTACACCACGCCAAAACTTAATTTAGAAAAGGTAATAGTTTTTTGTTGATAAACGCAAGGGCGCAAAGAAGATAAAAATTGTGTTGTTTTTAAGGACGCAAGAAAATCAAAGATTTTCAGCAAGATGATGTCTTAATAATTAGTCTCATTCAGAATCATTATTAGCTTTATTAAATTTATCGGAGATAAAATTTTTGCACCTAAAACAGTAAGCATTTAAAAAAAAACTTACGTCTTTGCGATTTCCAACAAAACAACGAATATAAAAAAGCTCTGCCAAAACATCAGCAAAGCTTTTATCAACAAGATTAAATTGTATATAAAGAACTAAATTTTTATTTAGGTCTAAAGTCTTATTCAAAGTTCGGAATAATATTATACCGGTGACAGGCACAGTTTTGTGATTTTTATGGGTAACAGTAGATAAGCATAATGACATTCATCATAAATCCATTATAAAACAATTTTGAAGTAGTATATTTGTAACAGAGAACAAAATCGTTGAGGTTATTCATTTCCATATTCATCATTTTTACTGTTGCAATACGTCCCGTTTTGCCATTGGTAAACTATGCTGTGAACTATGAGTATATTGTAAAAAACCTTTGTGAGAACAGAAATGTACCACAGTCGACCTGTAAAGGAAAATGCTATGTGGAAAAAGAACTGGCAAAAACAGAAAAGCAGTCCAATAGCTCTCAAACGATAAAGATTGCAGGATTAGATGTTTTTATTTCTCATGATATTCTTTCCTTCTCTTCTCAACTGAACTCGGAGCTACTTACTGAAGTTCCGGATTCAAGCTATTTCAACTCTCACTCTTCAGAATACTTTTCCAGGATATTTCATCCTCCTTTAGCTTAATTCTCACCGTAAACTATGTTTTTAGTTTATGAAAACGGAAGTTTTAAAACTATTAAAATTAAGTTGTTACAGGCATCCAAACAATTAAATGAATAACGATAAACATCTGAATTCTTATCAAAAAATTCTGTGTTTTAGAATTGTGGTTCATTAATTGAAAACCTGAGCCTGTTCCTAACCTTATTTAACATTATTAATTTCAATTTAACATCAAAATGAAATCTCCTATTATTTTGACTGCTTTGCTGTCAATCTCACTACTGTCGTGTGCCAAGGAAACACCTCAGGTAAAGCATGCAAGCCATATGGACTCTTCCGCAAAAAACATAGAAAATGTACAGGTAGTGAATGAAGAAGACCCGATCTGTCACATGAAAACAGCCGGATTTACAAAAGATACAGCTGTATATAAAAATAAAACGTATGGTTTTTGCAGTTCTTACTGTAAAGATGAATTTAAAAAAAGCCCTGAGAAATATGCCCAAAAATAAGAAGACCACTAATAAAAGTAAAGTAATCATACCCATTGCGGTATTTGCATTGCTTTTTCTGGGAATCGGGGTAGGAATGGGATACTTTAAAAAGAACCTTTATACCGTGATGAAAGTTCCTGATTTTGAACTGACGGATCAGAACAGTAAAAAGATTACCAATAAAGACATGCTGGGAAAAGTATATCTGGTAGAATTTTTCTTCAGCAAATGTCCTACAATATGCCCTGTAATGAATACCAATATGAAGGCTATTCAGAATCAGATCAATGATCCCAACTTCGGTATTGTCTCCATCAGTATTGATCCGGAAAATGATACTCCTGCAGCATTGAAAGAACATGCTCAAAGGATAGGTGCAAAATCTCCCAACTGGCATTTTCTGACAGGAGACCGTACATATATTGGTAATCTTGCTGATAAATTTAATATCTACGTAGGTGACAAGGAAGATGAAGGAGAAAGCCTGAACCACAGCGGTATGATTGCACTGGTAGATCAGGACGGGAATATCCGATGCAGATACAACAAAGAAAATATGCCGATTCTGTATTATTCAGGATTGAATTACGATGATCCGGAAGGGAAAAACCCAAGACTAAACGGGAAATATCATCCTGACAGAGAAATTCTGATTGAGGATATTAAGAAATTATTGAAATAGAGAAGAGGGAAGCTGGAAGTTATTCCAGACGATGCAGCTCTGGCGATTTTTGAGATAGCTGTAAAGGTAAATAGAAGTTCAAGGAGTTATGTTACCACATTCATTACCTCCAGCCTCCATCTCCCAGCTAATAGAAAACATTGTTCAACCATAAACAAAAAAGTTATGAAGATTATGAAAATAGCTGCCTTAAGCGCAGTTTTCGCGGCACAGTTTGCACTGGCTCAGTTTAAGCAGACTCCTCTGCCGTATGCTTATAATGCTCTGGAAGGGAATATTGATGCTCAAACGATGGAAATTCATTATTCAAAGCATGGTGCAGCTTATGCAGCCAATTTGAATAAAGCAATTGCAGGAACTCCACAGGAAAAAGAAACGTTGTTTCAGATTCTTTCCAATGCTTCAAAACTGCCTGCTGCAGTGAGAAATAACGCGGGAGGACATTATAACCACGAATTGTTCTGGACGGTTCTTACCCCTCAGAAAAATACACAGCCTTCTGCAAAATTAGCAAAAGCCATCACTGAAACTTTCGGAAGTATGGATGCTTTTAAAGAAAAAATGTCTAAAGCAGGAGCAGACCGTTTCGGTTCAGGATGGGCATGGCTTTCTGTAGGAAAAGACGGGAAACTGTTTGTTTCTTCTACTCCTAATCAGGATAATCCTTTGATGGATGTCGTAGAAGAGAAAGGAACTCCTATTTTCGGAATTGATGTCTGGGAACATGCTTATTATTTAAAATATCAGAACAAAAGAGCAGATTATCTTACCGCTATCTGGAACGTTACGAACTGGAAGGAGATCAGCAGAAGATATGACGAAGCTATAAGCAAAAAGTAGTCTGATGAAATTATTTTACAGCATACTTTTTACTCTTTATATGGTGCTAAGACCTTTGGTACCATTGGTAGAGTATGCTGTAAATTATGATTATATCGTTAAAGTTCTTTGTATTAATAAATCCAGGCCGGAGATTCACTGTAACGGAAAATGTTATCTGAGTAAAGAATTGGCTAAAACCAATGACTCAGAATCTTCACCTTTTCAGAAACTCAAAAACTCAGGACAGAAAATTCTTGATATCTATATCCTGCCTGAAGCCATAGAGATCACTACCACTGAAAAACGACCGTTTTTCAATTTCAACTTCACTTACGAAACAGCCTATTCTTTTCTGTTTCTGACCCATATTTTCAAACCACCGGTTTTTTAAGGTATACCATCACTATTCAACCACAAAAGTCACAAAAGCTTACATCAATTAAGAATCAAAGATTTTTAAAAGCTTAAGTGTTCTTATTGTACATAAAGCTTATCACTTAATAAACTTAAGTGTAAAAACTTTTGTGCCTTTTGTGGTAAAAAAAGAATGTTTTTGCATTCAAAAATTATAATTCAACTTAAAAAATCAACAATGAAAATTTCTCAATTTTTATCATTATTCTTTATTGCCTTTACTTTATTCTCTTTTGTATCCTGCGAAAGCAGCAGGGATGATGATCCGCAGGATACCACTCCCGGAAAACTTCAGATCAAATTTGAAAACGGATTTAATAATGTAGGAGATGTTGTCTTAAATCAGACGGTCCAGACTTCTTCCCAAGGACAAAAGCATAATTTTTCTGCTTTAAAATATATCATTAGCAATATCACATTGATTGACGAAGGCGGAAATGAATTTAAGTACAATGAAAACAATCCTGATAAAGGTGCTTTTATCGTAGATCAGGCCGATGCGGTAGCCGGAATCATCTACCTTAACCTTGACGGAGTTCCGAAAAACAATTATAAAAAAATAAAATTCGGATTGGGAATCAGCCAGAAAGCCTACTTGCTGGGACAGGACGGACAAGCTGAATTCTGGACAAGAGCCAAGCAGAAAGGATTGACATGGTCATGGGCTGCCGGTTATGTTTTTGTAAAACTGGAAGGGAAATATGGAAATGATGCTCCTTCCAAGGAATTTATGAACCATACCGGAAACATGGGAAATGTTGTGGCTAATGAGCAGGCTGATCTATACCGTGAAATCACATTGAACCTTCCAACGACAGCAAGAGTAACGTCACAAATTCGCCCTTCTGTTCATATTCTTGCAGATCTGAATCAGTTTTTGAGCGGAGATAAGGCTCTTGTACTTACCACAACCAATGATATGCTGATGGGTTCAAACCAACATCTGGTAGACGTTACCAATAATCTTACAAAAATGTTTAAAGTAGACCACGTTCACAATGATTAATGTTTTTGTTAAAACGATATTGGTTCTGCTTGTATTGTTCCTGAGTTGTATTTCCTGTTCTGATGAGGTGATCCAGCCGTTGGAAAAAGATGAAGCGTACAATCTGCAGTTTCCTTCTTATTTTCCGGAAATGACTTTTGATAAATCAATCAATCCGGTAACTAAAAATGGAGTAGAGCTGGGAAGAAAATTATTCTATGAAGGGAGACTTTCCAGGAATAATACTATTTCATGCGGGTTCTGCCATATTCAGGAAAATGCATTCACCCATCACGGGCATACCGTAAGTCATGGAGTAGATGATAGAATAGGAATCCGAAATGCACCGCCCATTCAGAATATGGCTTTTTTGAAAAGATATATGTGGGACGGAGTGATTCACAACCTTAATGAACAGCCGATCAGTCCTATTACAGATGTCAATGAAATGGACAGCTCCATACCGGATGCTATTTCAAAGATAAAAGATGATCAGAAGTATAAAAAGCTCTTCAGAGAAGCATATGGAGATGAAACCATTACTGGCGAAAGAATTTTAAAAGCATTATCACAGTTTATGGCTTCTTTAATTTCTGCAGATTCAAAATACGACAGATTCAAGCAGGGAAAAGAACAATTGACTTCAGCGGAATCTCAGGGAATGGCTTTGTTCGGGCAGAAATGTGCTTCCTGTCATAGCGGAGAACTGTTTACGGATGAGAGTTTCAGAAATACAGGAATGTATTACAATACGGAGTTCAAAGACGCCGGACGGTACAGAGTTTCTCTCAATCAGGTTGACTGGATGAAATTTCGTGTTCCAAGCTTGCGAAATGTAGAATATACAGCGCCTTATATGCATGACGGAAGATTTTACACCTTAGAAGCGGTGCTCAATTTTTATTCAGATCAGGTAGAAGATAATCCCAATCTCGATCCTCAGCTGAAACAGAATGGCCATACGGGAATTGCCATGAACAGCCAGGAAAAACAATCCATCATTGCATTCCTGAAAACATTATCAGATAAAAGTTTTATCTCCAATCCAAAATTTGCAGAATAATTTATAGAAAACATGAAGAAGATTATAGCAATACTAAGTTTAATGGTATTTAGCCTGAACCAGGCCAATGTGATTAGAGACAGCGTGTATATTGCACCGGAAAGCTTTAGCAGATTTGATTTTGACGATGATTGTGATGCTTGCGGCTGTGCAGCTGGTAACGGATCTTCCGGATTTGAATCTTTACTCAATCCACAGTTTATCGGAATCAAATACTTTGCACAACATTACAAAGCAAAGGAGAATTTATTTGTAAAAGACCTTACACAAGATCAATACTTCAATACTTTACAGCTTTGGGGGAAAATTCCCTTGACTAAAAAACTGAGTGTTTATGCAAGCCTGCCCTTTCATTTCCATGAAAAGAAAACCATGCAGGGAGATATCAAAATCAATGGAATCGGAGATCTGAATCTGATGGGAATTTACCAGCTGATGAATTCTAAAGATAATTTCCATCACATAAGCGGAGGCTTGGGAGTGAAAATTCCTTTGGGGAAATTTGATGAAAAAGGTGCATCCGGAGTTAATCCGAGTTTTCAATTGGGAACCGGAAGCTGGGATTATCAGGCGGCTTTGAATTATAAATTTCAAAAGAATAAAGTGGCTGTATTGGTCAATACAGATTATACGATCAAAACGGAAAATAAGAAAAATTACCGTTTCGGAAACCAGTGGAACTATGCTGCGACAGGATTTTATCAGGTTGCCGGAAACGAAAAGTCAATCTTTTCTGTAAAAACCGGAGTGCAGGGAGAAGTGTATGCACAGAATAAACAGTTTGATGAAGCGCTGCCCAATACTGCGGGAAGTGCTTTGTATGGCAAACTGGGATTTGAAGCTTCTTATAAAAAACTGAGTCTGGGAAGTGAACTCATGCTTCCTATGTATACCCATTTGGCAGGTGGTGATATTGAAGCAAAATCCAGATTCAGTATTTTCCTGAATATTGGAATTTAAAATAAACCCCTTTTTAATAATGTTAAAGCTCCTTCGGGAGCTTTAATTGTTTATGAATCATGAATTTAATTGGGGGTTAGGAATAATTTTTTATCTTTGCCCGAAATTTGGTGAGCCATAAAAAGCTCTTAAAAGGGAATCCGGTGAAAATCCGGGACAGACCCGCTGCTGTAAGCTCCACACCAAGATTTTTGAAGAATATATCCACTGTTTTTTAATGGGAAGGATTTCAAAAATGGAGTAAGTCAGAAGACCTGCCAGAAAATAATCGTTTGACGCTTTCGTGGAATAAAGCTTAGGACATCAATGATTCTGTGCAGTGACAGCTGTGCTTTGTCATTGTTTTCTTATACCATTAGCGTCATCATTATCCTAAATGAGCTAATGGCGGCAAAACTAATTACTTCTACAATTTATAAAGCTGTTTTCACAATACTGGTGATGACATCTCAGCTTTTATATTCCCAAAAAAAGAAAAATGATACGCTGAAGGAAGAATCCATCAAGGTGATCAGTCTCTACAAAAAAAATTTTAAAGAAATCATTCCGGCACAAACCATCCAAGGGGAAGCACTTGAAAGACTGAACAGTCATTCTGTAGCAGATGCGCTGCGGTATTTCTCCGGAGTTCAGATTAAAGACTATGGTGGAATAGGAGGGCTGAAAACCATTAACGTCCGAAGTCTCGGAAGCCAGCATGTAGGAGTCTTCTACGACGGAATTCAACTGGGAAATGCCCAAAACGGTCTTGTTGATCTGGGAAGGTATTCTTTGGATGATCTTGAAGAGATATCATTATACAACGGGCAGAAAAGTGAAATCTTCCAACCGGCAAAAGATTTTGGTTCGTCCGGATCTATTTATTTACAACCTAAAACTCCTGTGTTTAAGGGAATAAGGAGAACCAATCTTGTAATAAGAGCAAAAAGTGCTTCCATTGATCTTTTCAACCCGTCATTCCGATTGGAGCAGAAAATTTCAGACAGAGTTTCAGCCAGTTTCAGCGCAGAATTTATGCAAAGTGACGGAATTTACAGATTTCGATATGCCAAGAAATATCCTGACGGACAGCAGGCTTATGACACGATCGCAAAAAGACAGGATTCAGATATTAAGGCAAAACGTTTTGAAACTTCTTTAAATGGAACTTTGAATAATGGAAGCTGGAATATCCGTGGTTACGGTTACATTTCAGACCGCGGAATGCCGGCACCTATTGTGAACGGCCGTTTTGGAGGAAGAGGAGCGAGACTTTCCGATGAAAATTATTTCGTACAGGCCAATCTTCGGAAAAAACTGTTCCCAAAATTTGAAACACAGCTGAAAGCAAAATTTGCCTACGATTATACCCATTTTATGGATACCGTTCGTTCGCAATCTATTATGTATACGGATAATGTCTACATCCAAAGAGAAGTTTATCTTTCTTCATCCAATATCTATTCAATTACTCCCAACTGGGATGTGAGCCTGAGTGGAGATTTTCAGTACAATAATCTGGACGCCAATCTGGATAACTTTTCTTATCCTACACGTTATACTACATTAGTCGCTTTGGCAACAACCTACCAGTGGAACAGGTTTAAAATTCTGGGAAGCCTTTTGGGCACATTTACCTTTGAAGAAGTAAGAAAAAACAAAAGACCGGGAGATAGCAGAGAATGGAGACCCGCTGTATTTATGAGCTACCAGCCTGAAATAATTCCTGAACTTACCCTCAGAGCTTTCTATAAAAGAATTTTCCGACTGCCTACTTTCAATGATTTATATTACACGAATATCGGAAACACTTATCTGAAGCCGGAATTTACCAATCAGTATGATGTAGGATTTACCTACCAGAAAAACTATAACAATCATTTCTTTAAATCTTTTTATGCTAAAGTAGACGGCTACTACAACAAAGTACAGGATAAAATTGTCGCTGCTCCTAACGGAAGTATGTTCCGCTGGCTGATGATGAACCTTGGATTGGTGGAAATCATTGGTGCTGACGTAAATGTTCAGGCAGAAATGCAGTTGGGAAAAGTAAAACTGAGGCCATTACTTTCTTACACCTATCAAAGTGCAAGAGATATGACAGACCCTGAAGATACATTTTACAAAAATCAGATTCCTTACACACCATGGCATAGCGGATCATTTGCACTGATGGCCGATTATAAAGACTGGAGTTTCAATTACAGTGCAATGTATGTAGGAAAGCGCTATGATGTGAACCAGGATAATATTCAATACAATTATGTACAGCCTTGGTATACTCATGATCTCTCTGTTCAGAAGAAATTCAACTGGGCGGATCATCAGTTTAAAGTAAGCCTTGAAATGAATAATATCTTCAATCAATATTATGATGTAGTAATCAACTATCCGATGCCGGGAAGAAATTTTAAACTTATCCTAAACTTCACCTTATGAGAAAACTAAACTTTTATTTTCTGTTTCTTGCTTTAGCTTTTCTTACTGCATGCCGTACAGATGATATCATCGTCCGTCAGGAAGTAGTGGAAGGACTTCCTTCAGAAAATACAGCAATAAAAGGATTCTATATGCTGAACGAAGGGAATATGGGAAGCAACAAATGTACACTGGACTTTTTTGATTATACAAAAGGAACCTATTACAGAAACATCTATGCAGAAATTAATCCCAATGTGGTAAAAGAGCTTGGAGATGTAGGAAATGATATCAAAGTTTACGGAAGCAAACTGTATATCGTAGTCAATGTTTCCAATAAAATTGAAGTGTTAGATGCTAAAACGGCTAAACGTATTACTTCTATTCCCTTACAGAACTGTCGTTATTTAACCTTTAAAGACGGGAAAGCATATGCCAGCAGTTATGCAGGTCCGGTAGCAATCAATCCAAAAGCACCTAAGGGAAAAGTGGTGGAAATTGATACTACTTCTCTTTCCATCCAGCGTGAAGTGGTTGTGGGGTATCAGCCGGAAGAAATGGAAATTGTAGGGAATAAACTGTTTGTTGCTAATTCCGGAGGATACAAAGCTCCCGATTATGATAATACTGTTTCAGTAATTGACCTGAATACTTTTACTGAAATCCAGAAGTTAAATGTTGCCATCAATCTTCATCACATTAAAAAAGACAATTACGGTGATCTGTATGTAAGCTCAAGAGGAGATTACTATAACATTCCTTCCAGCTTATACCTTATAGATGCGGCAACGGGAATGGTTAAAAAAGATTTCCATCTCGCTGTGAGTGAAATGACAATTGTGAATGATAAACTCTATTTCTACGGAAACGAATTCAATTACAACACCCACAGCTATAAAAAGAGCTTTGGAATCATTGATGTAAAAACAGAACAGATCATTGCCAACAGAATTTTTGATAAAGAATACGAAACTGCCATTAAAACACCTTACGGAATTGCGGTAAATCCAATCACAGAAGACATCTATATTACAGATGCAAGAAATTATGTTTCTCTTGGATTTGTGTATTGCTTTGATAAAAACGGACATTTTAAATGGAAAACAGAGGGCGGAAATATTCCGGCTCACTTCACCTTTTTATACAAATAATTAAACTTTAAGAAATGAACAGAAATACCTTTACTTATTTAAAAACCGGGGTTTTATCATGTTTCCTGGTAGGTGCGATAGCCTGTAAACATGATGACACAGATGAGTTTACCTTTAATGGTCTTGATGATTCTTATTCCATTGAGCGTTTTAAGGTGTTGAGTATTCCTACCAATGCTTCAGGATCTGTTACATGGAGTATCAATGACTCTATTATCTCTCAGAATTCAGAACTTGAATTTATCAGTCCAACGGCAGATGCTTATCCTTTGACTTTAAAAATTAATAATAAAGGAAATGAACAGGTTTATCACTCTAAAATTATCGTTACCAAAGAAAAAACACCTTACAGTAAATATATCGCTAAAGTATTGGAGTTCCGTCCTGCTGTAGGACAGTTCATGAACGAGATTCCGGAATATTTACCTGGAAATACAGCTGCAAATATGCTTCAGAAAGCAAATGAGTCATTGGTGGGAGGTAATTCTACTATGATCAGCCTGGGCGGATATGGCGGATATGTGATTTTCGGTTTTGATCATACCATTCCCAATCTGAATGGAAGAGATTTTAAAGTGCTGGGAAATGCATTCTTTGGAAATGATGCTGCTGATCAGCGTTCCGGCTCTTGTGAACCGGGAATTATTATGGTAGCCTACGACAGAAACAAAAACGGAAAACCTGATAATGATGAATGGTATGAAATTGCAGGCAGCGAATATTTTAAAAACGCAACCGTAAGAGATTACAGTATCACCTATCATAAGCCTGACGAAAATAAAACTCCCGTACCCGGAACCGAATTCTGGCAAACCGATGTAGAATATATAAAATGGAGCGACAATCTGGGGAATCAGGGTTTTAAAACAAAAAATACCTTCCATGCACAAAGCTATTATCCTTTATGGTTTACCGATAGTTCTTACGGATTTTCCGGAACAAGGCTGGCAAATAATTTTTATGATCAGAACGGGGACGGATCCTATTGGGTAGGGAAATCATATGATTTCGGATATGCTGATAATGCTCCGAATAATGATGAAGCTTCCAATATTGATATTTCCTGGGCCGTAGACAGAAGTGGGAAATATGTAAAACTTCCCGGAGTCGATTTTATGAAAATATATACAGGAGTCAATCAGGAAGCTGGCTGGCTGGGTGAAGTTTCTACAGAAGTGGCAGGAGCTTACGATTTACATTTCAAATAATAATTCAATCTATTTAAATTAATAAAAAATGAAAAAGTTTTATCTTTTTATGATGCTTTTTCTGTTTGCATGCCTATCAAATGCACAGATAAAAGTTCAGGGTGTTCCCAGAAATGATATTTCAGGGATCAGCAATCTTAATACCACTACAATCAGTTTTTCTGATATCCAGTATTGGGTAGGATCGGGAGCCAATCAGGCTGCTTTTGTAGTACAGTGGAACGACAGCAAAAATCCTGATGCGATGGTGTGGGGATTCAAATGGGACGGAAATGCTACAGGTGAAGATATGCTTAAAGCAATTGCTAAAGCAGATCACAGACTATACACATTGCTTTACCAGGGAACACAATTTGGATCAGCAGTAGGAGGAATAGGTTTTGATCTGAACGGTCAAGGGACCAATGCACTGATCAAAAGTGGAAATACCACTTATCCGTTATATCCGGTGAATGGTTTTGTCAATACTACAGCGTACGATTTTGACAGCTATACCATCGTAGATGCCGCTAACGATCATTGGCAGTCCGGATGGACGGTTAACGGATATTGGTCTTATTGGGTAAAGAATCCTGCTGATGCTGATTTCGGATATTCTAGCGTTGGAGCTTCTTCACGTGCATTGGAAAACGGATCATGGGATGTCTGGAATTTTAATGTAGGCTTTAATCAAACACCTGTCTCCTCTACCATCACTCCCGTTTCTCCCTATGTAGCTTCCAACAACTTTACCAACGGATATTTCATGGTGAACGAAGAATGGTTCGGTCATACCAACGGTTCTGTAAACTTCATTGATAATAACGGTCAGATCAATTACCGTGTGTACAGTAACGCAAACAACAATCAGGCTTTCGGTGCAACTACACAATACGGAACAATCTATGGCGATAAATTCTATTTTGTATCAAAACAGGCTGCCGATGGAGGAGATACTCAATATACTCCAGGTGGAAGACTTGTAGTTGCCAATGCGCAGACTATGCAGAAAATTGCCGGCTTTAATACAATTGGTGGTGGAGACGGAAGATCATTTGTGGGAGTGAACGAACATAAAGGATATATTGGTACTTCTACCGGAATTGTTCTTTTCAATATTGACAATCTGCAGGTAGGTTCTCTGATTGCCGGAACAGGTGGTAACGGGCAGATTGGAAACATGATCCGTACTTCACAATATGTGTTTGCAGTGAAACAAGGAGTTGGAATTTTAGTCATTAATCCTAATACAGATACTGTGATCAGTACAATTGCAGGAGGTTTCTACTCAGTAGTTCAGGCTAAAGACGGAAGTGTATGGGGGATTCAGGATCAGAAGCTGATCAACATCAATCCTACTACTTTTGCAACGCAGGTTTATAACATTCCTACGACCAAATATATCGGAGATTGGGGAGCATGGAATGCAGGGAGATTTACAGCAAGTAATAAAGAAAATGCTTTATACTGGATTAATTCAATCAGCAGCTGGAGTTCAGGAACACAGATTGTAAGATTTGACGTAACAACGAAAACATTTAACGAAAACTTTGCTGCTATCCCGGGGCAGACAGGACAGTTTAAGCAGATTCCTTATGGTGCGGCACTTCGTGTAAACCCTGTTACCGGAGAGCTTGTTCTGAATACAACAGAAAGCGGATACGGTGCACACTATCAGAAAAACTGGATCCATACTTATAATATGGCCGGAACTCTTATCAATACAAAAACATTGAATGATTACTACTGGTTCCCTTCACTGACAGTATTTACCAATAATTCTGTTCCTGTGGTAAGCAATACTTTACCTTCACAGCTTACAGCAGCAAGTACTACTGCAATAGATCTGAAAACAATAATTTCCGATGCCGATAATATGGCGGTATCTGTAGTGAAATCTATCAAATCAAACAGCAATCCTACAGCAGTTTCCGCAGCGATTAATGAGAATGATGAATTGGTTTTGACACCTCTTGTTTCAGGAACTTCTGATATTGTGATCAGCTTTAACTCAAACGGTAAGCTGGTAGAAAAAACGGTGAGTGTAAACAGTTTAGGAACTACTTTGGCAACTGCTGAGGTGAAAAAACTTGAATTCGGTATTTATCCGAATCCGGTTACCGATATCCTTACTCTTAAAACTCAGGAGAAAATCCAGAATGTTTCTATGTATGATGCTTCAGGAAGAATAGTTAATGTACAGCTGAACAACGGACAAATCAATGTAAGTGCACTTCCAAAAGGTATTTATATTTTGAAAGCAGTTACAGATAAAGCAGTATATCAACAAAAAGTAATCAAAAACTAATACTATTTTAGATAAATCTTGTTAATATAACCCTAGCCAGTTTTGGTCAGGGTTTTTTTAATGAAGTGATAGAAATGTTTTTATCATGCAGAATAATAATTACCCCTATAAAAGACCCGGCAAGCTTGAAAAGCTTGCCGGGTTTGATCTGTTATGGATCTGCCTTATTTGATGATCACTTTTTTAGAATATGTTTTTCCTTCTTTTGTAGTAAGGTTCATAATATATACTCCTTGTGGCTGCTTTGTTTCAAATGTATTGGATGTCAGTTTGGAACGGAATACCTCTTTTCCTGAAGTATTGGTCAGACTAACCTCTGATCCTTGTACAGAAATATTTTTATCAAGAGTAAACTGTCCATTCTGACTGTGTGCCATGAAATTGATAAACGGATCTTTGTACTGATATCCGTAGTATACTCTAAGTTCACCACCAATATTCAGCAATCCTGAATTCACATTGATTTTGATACGGTCAAAAGGAATGTTCATTGTAAGCTCAATCTCACCTTTGCTTGGATCTCCTGCTCCTAGGTTGATCAGACTGTTGGTAAGACTTTGGCGATCATTATTGGACACTTCTCCGTTGAATGTCTCAATTGACACACCTCCCAATACCTGAGCAGATAGTGGAGTACCATTGGAACCAATACCAATGACAAGCTTATTGGTGTTGTTGGCGATATTGGTCGTAGGGAAGATCAATGTCTGTTCCGTTCTTGCCAGAAGACCTACTGAAACCTGGATCGTTGAGTAGTCGTTTTCGTTACTTCCTACTGCATTTTGAGGATTCAATACTCCACATCCTAAGCATACTCCCAATACCTGATTGGTTTGGCTGCTTGCATAGGTTTTCACAATCTGTGCAAAAGACATTGTGCTTGTTAAAAATAAGAATGATGCCAAAGCTGCAGCTTTCATTGTGCGTTGGCCAAGTAATAAATAAGTTTTCATATGTAGAAAAATTTTGGGTTTTAGCTTTATGTAAATTTATAAATAAAATGATTATGTTGCTTATTTTATTTCATATTTATGTGAAATGTTAATAATTTATTGATATTTGTTATTATGAATTTATTTTATTTAATGAATTGTTTTTTCGTATTTCTCTGAAAATGAATACAAAAAAAGCGACAACTCAAAAGTCTGCCGCATTTATTGTATCGTTTATTTAATTATTTAATTAAAATTTTTCTTGAATATGTTTTTCCTTCCTTAGTTTGCACATTCATAATATAAACACCTTCAGACTGTCTGGGTTCAAAAGTGTTTGATTTTAATGTAGAACGAAATACTTCTTTTCCGGATGTGTTGAATAATGTGACTTCTGAACCTTCTACCGGAACATTTCCTCCAAGAGTAACCTGGCCGTTTTGGCTGTGAGCCATAATGCTGATCAATGGATCCTGATAAGCATAATAAATTCTGAATCCTCCGCCCAGGCTTAATACACCTCCTGTTAAACCTATTCTGATCCCGTCATAAGGTTTTGTCGGCTTGAATTCTACTGTCCCTCTGTTGGGTGTTGCTCCCAGTTTAAGAAGACTTACATCTATCGTTCTGCGGTCATCATTAGAAGTGCCTCCATTCATGGTTTCAAGAGTTACCCCGCTTAATAATTGTACAGATAAAGGGATGTTGTCTGTTCCGATTCCTACAACCAGTCTTGTGTCTGATCTCAGGTCAGGGAAGATCAGTGTTTGTTGAATTCCTCCTAACAAAGCTGTTCCCAACACCATTGTTGAATAATCATCCTCGTTATATCCAACTGCATTTAAAGGATTATCTATACGGCATCCCAGACATGCAACTCCAAATACACCTGAGCTCTGAGCGTGTGCATAAATTCTGTTTTGCGCAAAAGATAACGTGCTTGCCGAAAATAGAAATAAAGCCATTAATCCGGCTTTAAAAGAGAATTGTTTTCCCAAAAGTAAATTAATTTTCATGTTATTTATTTTATTGTGAATAGTTTTAGCCAAATTTAAGGATTAATAGACCAAGTAAAAAATAATATTTCCATTATTGGTGATATTTTTAATAAAATTTAATATACCCCTGTTATAGGGTAGCACAGCCTGTTGATTTAATTGGATTATATAAAATATAGATGTAAAATTGAAGAACAGCTCTTATTGACATTGTCAGGTGTAATTCAATGAAAGATTCCCAAAATGGGAGGGTAGTGGAGTAATTCAGAAGTTCCGGTGATAAAAAGAATAAGATATTGTCGGATAAAATTTGTCTGAATGTATATATAAAAACGAAAAAGGACTTTCGAAAAAGTCCTTTTGTAGCCCGTAGGGGAATCGAACCCCTCTTACCAGAATGAAAATCTGAGGTCCTAACCGATAGACGAACGGGCC
>NZ_JBLGCX010000029.1:0-288 GCF_047444895.1 Chryseobacterium sp. S90
ACATCCTCTAAAGTTCATTTTCGACCTTCATTTGTTACATTGCTTAATCCAAATAATAGGATTTTTTATAAAAACGGAGTGGTTTACTTTTCATAATTTAAACTTATAGCTTTCATGGTTATCTCTGTTATAGCATGTATCTTGCTTGTTTAGAATAAATTATAGTGAATTGCGTTGTTTTAGAAAAGCTACTAAAAAGTGCGGCAAAGAATTTGCCGCACAGATGTATGAGTATCGTCTTTAATAAAATTTTAAATAGACAAATAAATTCCGCTTAATAGACTAATG
>NZ_JBLGCX010000005.1:0-408194 GCF_047444895.1 Chryseobacterium sp. S90
GATTCCAGAGTGGCTAAATGGGACTGACTGTAACTCAGTTGCTTCGGCTTCGTAGGTTCGAATCCTGCTCTCCCCACATTTTATATTATTAAAAAACTTGCAAAATTAAATAAGTTTTATTAGTTTTGCACAGCGTTTACCAATAGTTTTGGAAACAAAATTGCGGAAGTAGCTCAGTTGGTAGAGCGTCAGCCTTCCAAGCTGAATGTCGCGGGTTCGACCCCCGTCTTCCGCTCAAAAAAAATCACGCTACTCAGTGTGATTTTTTTTAGTTAATGCCGACTTAGCTCAGCGGTAGAGTGCTTCCTTGGTAAGGAAGAGGTCACGGGTTCAAGTCCCGTAGTTGGCTCTCGATTTTCCCGAATTTATTCGGGATTTTTTTTGCTCTAATTTTTTGAATACTACAGATGTGATTTTATCACTGAAGGAGTTTTATCGTTAAACACCTGCTTAAACAAAACAATAAAACTGATTGCATCCAATTTTTTCAAAGCTACTTTTTATCTATTAATAATAAAATATAGTAGTTCCCCGAAAACTTTTACTTTATCTTTAGAATCACAATCATAAAATTTTCGTTAAATTCGTGTAAAATAAATTTTTGATGAATATTCTTTTATTAGAAGATGATCTCATTCTGTCTGCAGAACTTTGCCGATTTTTAGAATCAAATAATTTTAACTGTGATAAAATCTATGACGGGGAAACTTTTCTCCGCCAGATAAAAAATAATACTTACGAATTGTATTTGCTTGACATTAATGTTCCTAAAATAAATGGACTTGACGTCTGCCAGACCATCCGTTCTTTTGATAAGAATACGCCGATCATTATCATTTCTGCCTATGGAGATATCTCTGATAAAAAGGATGCCTTCACCAGGCTGGCCGATGATTATCTGGTAAAGCCTTTTCAGTTTGAAGAACTTCTTTTAAGAATGAACTCGCTGCTGAGAAGAAAAGCACCTTCCGATAATTCGGATCAGGATATTCTCAGAATTGATGATCTTATCATTAACAAAACCGAGCAGAAGGTCTATCGTGGAGGAAATGAAATTACGCTTACATTAAAAGAATTTCAGCTGCTGGTTTATCTTGCGGAAGCACAAGGAAGAACGGTTTCCAAACAGCAGATTACAGAACATGTATGGGAGCATAATTTTAATACGAATACCAATACGGTAGAAGTTTATATTAATTTCCTCAGAAAAAAAATTGATAAAGATTTTAAAATAAAACTGATCCATACCCGTTCAGGTTTCGGATATTACCTTAGCCCACTATAAATGTCTTTAAAAAGAAAGATAGCTTTAACGATCAGTATCGCCTTTTCATTACTTTTTGGAATGGTGATGGCGGTCATTTATTTATCTTTTAACGATTTCAGGAGAGATGAATTTAAAGAACGTTTCAGACAACGACTTGAATTTACGTCCCATTTTATTTCAAAATCCAAAGACTTTGAGGAGGAAGCACCGGTTTTTTTCAATGAAAATTCAGATAATATTCTTTTGAATGAAAAGATTTTAATTTTCAACGAAAAAAAAGAGTTAATCTACAGTACAATTAAAGACCGGAATGTTACTTGGGATAGTGCAATGCTTAAAGAACTGGATAAAAAGAAAATTATCTATACGGAAAGAACAGTTCCGGAGATCTATGCCGCGCTCAGGACAATTAATGGTGAAGACTATTATATTCTTACGAGTGCCTTTGATACCAACGGAAAATCAAAACTGGGGTTTCTGAAATATCTTTTGATCACAGCTTATGCTATGAGTACCCTTCTTATTGGCTTTTTCAGTTATTATTTTGTGGAAAAGTTTCTGCGTCCGCTGGAAGATCTGAACAAAGAAATTTCAGAAGTGACAGCCCATAAACTTACGAAACAGATTCCTGTGGAGCAGTCTAATGATGAAGTCAGTGTACTGGCAAAATCATTTAATACAATGATCGGAAGGCTGGATGATGTATTTCAGTCACAAAAGGATTTTACCGCTAGTGCTTCCCATGAGATAAGAACACCAATTACAAGAATGGCATTTCAGTTGGAGAACCTCATAAAATTTGAAGAGCATTCTCCGGAAACCTTGTCTTCTTTACAACAGATTCAACGGGATGTATACCAGTTGTCGGATTTGACGAATTCACTTTTGCTGCTTACAAAATTTGATAAAGAAAATATTCAGAGTATTTATGAGGAGGTAAGAATTGATGAAGTTATCTTTGAGGCTTTTGAGGCAGTAGAGAAAAGTTATCCACAACTTAAGCTAGACTTTCTTATTAATGAAGACAGTTCCGAGAATGCTTTTCTCATGATAAAAGGAATTCAATCGTTATTGGTTATCGTCTTTATTAATCTCTTTAAAAATGCAGCGGTATATTCTGATAATTCAGAAGTGAATGTCTTGATTACCGAAACGAATGATAACCTTTCTGTAGAAGTTCTTTCTCATGGAAATACTATTTCTGAAGATGAGCAGGCTAAACTGTTTGAAGCTTTTACAAGAGGGAATAATGCCCAGAATATTGCAGGATCGGGCCTAGGTCTTAGGATTGTCAAAAGAATTTTGGAATACCATGATGCCGATATCATATACTCCTCTCCTCAGGAATATATTAATAAATTTACTTTAATTTTTAAGAAATAATATTCAAAAGCAACTGACCTCAAAATCAGTTGCTTTTTTGTTAAACCCCGGATTAAATTTTTAATAAAAAATTCAACTCTTGGAGAATAAAATACCTGTTCAACTGTTATTTTTTTGTTTGAAACGTCCTGTAGAAGGAGATTTTAATATTTTTTTAAGCGTCATTTAAGTTTCTTTTAATAGCATCAAAGCAATTTTGTAATTTAAAAAGAAAAACAATGAACAGAATTGCAGTGCTGTGTCTCGCCGTTTCCTCATTCATGGCAGCACAACAGCAGATGTCTCTTTTGGATTGCGAAGAAGCCTTTCAGAAGAACAACCTCCAGCTGCTCGCCGAACAATACAACATCAATATGGCTGATGCAGATATTCTGCAGGCTAAAATCTGGGAACTACCACAACTAAGCGGGCAATTCAATGCTTACAACCCCCAGGATAAAAAGGTTTTTGATGTGGGACACTCAAAAGGAGCAGGAATTACTCAATTGATTTACATGGGTGGGAAAAAGAAAAACGAAATTGCTTTTGCCAAATCCAATAAAGAACTTGCCCAGCTTCAGTTTTCCCAATTGCTGGCGGATTTAAGATCTCAGCTTCGTTCCGCCTATTTCAACCTTTATTACGAAAAACTAAAACTGGAGAATACCAATAAGCAGTTAGGCTACATGAATGATCTTTTAAATGCTTATCGTATGCAGTCTGCAAAAGGGAATGTTTCCCTTAAAGATGCAGTAAGGTTACAGAGTATTGTAATCCAGCTGAATCATGATAAACTTGAGATCAATAAAAATATTCTGGATTTTGAACAGAACCTGAAAGTTTTAACGGGAGTTTCGGAAGAAATAGAACCAACGATGTCTGAAGCTGAAGCTAAAGAATCACTGGCAGCACAGCCATTCGGTGATGAAGAAGAACTGAAAAGCAAAGCGTTGGAAAATAATGCTGATTACCGTTACAATCTGAAACTTATTGACAACAGTAAGCTATATGCACAATGGCAGAAATCTTTGAATGTGCCGGATGTGACAGTAGGTGCTGCATGGGATCAGGCAGGCGGAACTTTTAATAATGAAGCGAACCTTACCTTAGGAATTCCTTTGCCTTTATGGAAAGCGAATCAGGGGAACGTGGTAAAAGCAAACTATGCTATTCAACAGAATCAGAAAAACGCTGACTTTCAAAAAATGACTCTGGAGACGAAAGTTCAGTCTGCTTATAAAACCTGGAAAGCTCAGTATGATCAGCTTCTGGACATCAAAACTACAGATCTGCAGAATATGGATCTCGTATACAACGGAATGCTGAATAATTTCAGAAAAGGAAATGTCAACCTGATTGAATTCACAGACTTTATGGACAGCTACAGGGAAACAGCCCTACAGATCTATGATATGAAAAATGAGATCATGCAGTCCGCAGAACAGCTTAATCAACTCGTACAAACTAAAATCTTCTATTAAAACCATGAAAACATATATTATCCCCGTATTGATGGCCCTTTCATTATTGGCCTGTTCAAAAAAAGAGGAAGAAAAAACCAATCACGCCAAGAAAGGATTCGAGCTGAGCAATACAATGCTGAATTCTATTTCCCTGGCAAAAGTTGAAAAAAAGAATATAGAAGATGAATACAGCTTTTACGGAAAGATCTCAGCAGACAAAAACAGTTATATTGATGTTTATCCGCTGGTAGGAGGAAATGTGATGAGTGTAAATGTAGAGCTGGGCGACTATGTGAAAAAAGGGCAGGTGCTGGCAACAATCAGGAGCACCGAGCTTGCAGAAATTCAAAAAGATGTAAGCGATGCAAAAACAGATCTGGTAGTGGCAAAAAATAATCTTCGTGTTGCAAAGGAGTTGTACGAAGGAAAACTGAATACAGAAAGAGATGTCCTGGAAGCAAAAAGCCAGTTACAAAAAGCCGAAGACCAGTTGCAGAGAGCTGCAGCAGTAAGTACGGTTTATAATGTAAAAACCGGGAATATATACAGTGTAGTAGCACCCATCAACGGTTATATTGTTCAGAAAAGTATCAATAAAGATATGCAGCTGAGAAGTGACAGGAGTGATAATATCTTTGATGTTGCCAATACAACCAACGTTTGGGCAATAATGAATGTCAACGAATCGGATATTGATAAAATAAGCCTTGGAATGAAAGCGCAGGTATCTACTCTTTCTTACCCGGATAAAGTTTTTGACGGGAAAATTGATAAAATATTCAAGATTATTGATCCACAGACCAATGCTATGCAGGCCAGAGTGGTATTGGATAATGCCAATGGACTTCTCATTCCGGACAGTAAAGCAACAATAAAGGTTTCCAGCCTGGAGAGCAATACGATGCTGACTGTTCCTTCCAAAGCAGTGATTTTTGATGATAACAAAAGTTTTGTAGTGATTTTTAAATCAAGAACAGATGTGAAGGTGAGAGAAATTAAAGTATTAAAACAAGTAGGGGATGTCACTTATATAGCAGACGGCCTGAAAGAAGGAGAAGAAGTGATTACCAACAACCAGCTGCTGATATACCGTTCACTGAACAGCTAGTCTTATTAAACCTTTAAGAATATTGATGTTTTTCTTTAACGGCTTTTTTAGGTCATCAATTTATCTATCATGAATAAATTCATAAAAAATATAATCGCTTTTTCATTAAAAAATAAAGCATTTACCTTTATCTGGGTAGCGATTTTAGCCATCTCCGGATTTATAAGTTTCAAAAATATGCCTATTGAAGCTTTTCCGGATGTTACCAATACCCAGATTGTCATCATTACCCAATGGAATGGGCGCAGTGCAGAAGAAGTAGAACGTTTTGTCACTACCCCCATAGAATTGGCGATGAGCCCGGTTCAGAAAAAAACAAGTGTGAGAAGTACCACCATGTTTGGTCTTTCCATTGTTAAAATTCTGTTTGACGATGGGGTGGACGATACTTTTGCCAGAAATCAGGTCAATAACCAATTAAGAACCATTAGCCTTCCTGATGAGGTAGATCCAGAAGTACAGCCACCCTACGGGCCAACCGGGGAGATTTTCAGATATACGCTGGAAAGTAAAACAAAAGATTCAAGAGCGTTGCTTACCCTTCAAAATTGGGTCATAGACCGTGCATTAAGAGGGGTTCCCGGAGTAGCTGATATCAACGTTTTCGGAGGCCAGGATAAAGTTTTTGAATTAAGTATTGATCCGAGAGCATTGGATAAATATAATCTGACTCCGCTTCAGGTATATGATGCTGTCACCAAGAGTAACCTGAATGTGGGAGGAGATGTCATTGAAAAAAATGGTCAGGCTTATGTAGTAAGAGGGATTGGTTTGGTGAAATCTGTGGCCGATATAGGAAATATTACCATTCAGAATGACAGCGGGAATCCTGTTTTGGTAAAAAATGTTGCTGAGGTTCATGAAAGTTCCATGCCCAGAGTAGGACAGGCCGCCCTGAATCATCATGACGATACAGTAGAAGGAATTGTTGTCATGAGAAAAGGAGAAAATCCAAGAGAGGTTTTGGTAGGAGTAAAGGCTAAAATTAAAGAGCTTAACGAAAAAATCCTTCCAAAAGATGTCAAAATGGTTACTTTCTACGACCGTGACAATCTGATGGATTTTACCACCCACACTGTAATGCATAACCTTATTGAAGGAATTGTGCTGGTAACGGTAATCGTTTTAATCTTTATGGCCGACTGGAGAACAACACTGATTGTTTCCATCATTATTCCTCTATCCTTACTCTTTGCATTTTTATGCTTAAAGTTAGCCGGAATGAGTGCTAACCTGCTTTCATTAGGAGCCGTGGACTTCGGGATCATCATAGACGGAGCCGTCGTCATGGTAGAAGGACTCTTTGTAATGCTTGATCATAAGGCGCACAAATATGGAACGGAGAAGTTTAACAAACTCGCAAAAGGAGGCTGGATCAAACAGACCGGAACAGGATTGGGAAAAGCAATCTTCTTTTCAAAATTAATCATCATTACTTCCCTGATTCCTATTTTCTCATTTCAGAAAGTAGAAGGGAAGATGTTTTCTCCTTTGGCTTTTACACTGGGATTTGCATTAATTGGAGCATTAATATTTACATTGACGCTGGTTCCTGTTCTTTCACATATCCTTTTAAATAAAAATGTAAGAGAAAAAAATAATCCGTTTGTTAATTTCTGGGACAGAATCGTTTTGAAAGGCTTTAATTTAACATTTAAGCATAAAAAAACGAGTATGATTGTTGCCATATCTTTCCTTGCACTCACTTTATTTTCCGGTAAATTTTTAGGAACAGAATTCCTGCCTCAGTTGAATGAAGGTTCATTGTGGATCACTGCCGAAATGCCGATGAGCTCTTCATTAAAAGAATCTCTGAAAACAGCAGACCTTTTAAAGAAAGACATTATGAGCTTTTCAGAAGTCACAGATGTTCTGGCACAGACGGGGAGAAGTAATGACGGAACAGACCCTAATGGATTTGGATTCGTACAGTTTGCTGTTAACCTTAAGCCAAGAGAAGAATGGAAGCGTAAGATCACCTATGATGAATTGATTAATGAAATTGATAAAAAGCTCAGAAGTTATCAGGGAATTACTTTCAATTATTCCCAGCCGATTTCAGATAATGTGGCAGAAGCAGTAGCAGGTTTTAAAGCAGAAAACGGAATCAAAATCTATGGTGATAACCTGGAAACCCTGGATAAACTAGCGAATGAAGTTCTGTTAAAAATTAAAGATGTAAAAGGTGTAAAAGATCCGGGAATTATTAAAAATATCGGTCAGCCGGAAGTAAGCGTTGTGCTGGACAGAGATAAAATGGCTGCTTATGGAGTAATGCCGGCAGATGCACAAGCCGTATTGGAAATGGCTTTTGGAGGGAAAACCGCTTCAGAAATGTTTGATGGTGAAAGAAAATTCCCGATCCGTCTGCGTTATTCACAGGAATACAGAACCAATGAAAACGATATTGCTGCTTTGATGGTTCCTACCCAGGACGGAGCAAAGATTCCTTTAAAAGAAATAAGTACCATTGTGAAAGACAACGGAGCTGCATTTATTTATAGGGACAATATCAAACGATATATCGGGGTTAAATTCTCTATCCGTGACAGAGATTTGGGAAGCACCATTGCCGATGCCCAGAAAAAAGTGGAAACTATTGAACTTCCTGATGGCTATTCCGTAGGATGGACCGGACAATTTGAAAACCAGCAGCGGGCTTCTCACAGATTGGCACAGGTGGTACCCGTAAGTATTGTGATGATTTTCTTCCTGTTGTTTATCCTGTTTGGAAATATGAAAGATTCCCTGTTGGTACTGGCTAATGTACCTTTTGCTTTAATAGGAGGAATTATCGCTTTACACGTTACCGGAATCAATTTTGGAATCTCTGCCGGAGTAGGGATGATTGCTCTCCTGGGAATTTGTATTCAGAATGGGGTAATTCTTATCACAGAATTCCATCAGAATGTGAAAGACGGTCTTGATATAGACTCCGCGATATTAAACGGAGTGAAATCCAGAACAAGACCCGTAATTATGACTGCGCTTATGGCTTCTATCGGATTGATGCCGGCAGCATTGTCTACAGGGATCGGCTCAGAATCTCAAAAACCTCTGGCGATTGTCATTATTGGAGGGCTTATTACAGCTACCGTGCTTACACTGCTTATTTTTCCAATTATTTTCTGGATATTCAACAGAACTAAAAAGCTCAGCCACATTTAAATTTGGATTATCTTTCATTTATATTAGTCAGAAGCGCGGAAAACAAAGTTTTCCGCGCTTCTCCATTATTGAAATAAAATATGATGAGTTTAAAATCCTAATCCTATGGTAAAAGCTTTTACCATAGGATTAGGATAGTCGGAAACTGAAGTTGCAGCTCCTGTTGTTGTATTTATAGAGTAAATTTTTGTAGAGGAACCTACCGATGCCATTAAATAGGCTTTTTGGCTCATACTTCCAATATCAAAACCATTAGAATTGGTAATATTAATACCTAAAGAACCTGTCTCTACTAAAGTTCCGTTATTGGGAGGGTTTTGCTGATATAATTTATCTGTATTATGGTCAATGACAAACAAGGTAGTGGACGTGGCTCCTGTAAAGTTGTTCGTATATGCTGCGGCGCTTATCATTGGACTTGCCGGATTTAACGTAATATCTACGGCAGCTATTGTTCCGTCGTTAGGATTAAGTCGGAGATTCTGCCCAGTATTACTCACTACTCTTATTCTGTCAACTGTTGGATTGAAGTCAAATCCGAAATCCGTTCCGGAAAGTAAAGTTGAAAAAGGAGAGGTGCCGACCGCTGTAGCAGCACCTGTCCCTAAATTGATAGTATAAATTCTGCTTGAGCTCCCCAAAGCATATAATTGCCCGTTGACCGGCCTGAAATCTATTCCTAAAATATTCTCACCGCTTTGTAAACCGGTCACTGTTTTAGAAACAGGCATAGGATTGTTTGGATTGAAAATTTGAAGATTATTTGAATTGTCAATAGCATAAGCTGTCGGTTCTGTAGGAATGGCAATATCAATGACTGCCTGTTGAAGAGTTCCTATCGGAGTCGTTTTGCCATTATTCAGATCCAGAACATGCAATTTATCATTGAAAGCTAATAATGCAGTGCTGTTATCATATCTAATATCAAACGCAGACTGTCCTGTAAAAGTAGTTCCCAGACTCCCAACCTCTACTAAAGTTCCATTGTTGGGTGGATCTTGTTTGTATAATTTTCCCAAAGCCGGATCTATATCAAATAAAGCAGTAGTGGAAGCACCAGCTTTACTGTTGGTATATGCTAATCCAGTTACGGAAGGGTTTGCTGTTCCGTTGATATTGATATCAGTAGCAGCAACAGCTCCGGTTTCCGGATGTAAGCGAAGGTTTTGTCCGGTATTACTCACCAGACGAATCCTGTCGACGGTAGGGTTGAAATCAATAGAAGCTATTGTTCCTGAAAACATAGGAGAAAATGCAGTAGAGCTTACCGCTCTTGCTGAAGCATTGGAAGTATTGATAATATATAATTTGCTGGCATTGGATAATGCATACAATTCTCCAGTCGCAGGTCTGAAATCTATGCTTAATAATTTCTCTCCTGATACAATGCCGGTTACCGCTGTTTTTGAGGTGAAAGTTTTAGGATTGTTGGAATTAAAATAAACAAGTTCATTCATAGCGGTTATTCCGTATACCATAAGATCCGGACCTTGAGGTGTCATATTTTCAGGCATGTTGTTTTCATCCGAATTATCGCATGAAAATAATGTTATAATAGCAAACAGGGCTAAATACATGTGTAATAGTTTTCTCATAATAGTAATTTTAGTTGTTGTTTTGTATTTACGAGAAAAAAATAAAGTTGGATTTACGGATGGAGATCACTGCCCGTTTTTTTTATCTGTATATTGTATTCATAACTAGTAAGATAGTTTATATTTTTAATAAAACGTTTCTAAGGATTTTTTCTATTCGGAAAAATTTGTAAATTTGCAGTCTCAATACGTTAAATATAAGGTTTGTCCTTCACTGGATGAGAATATTGAAAGTTTTTTTAATAAAAAGTTTTTGGTATTTAAAAATTCATTATATTTGCACACCGAAAATTTGAAAAACAATAAATAAATAATTTTAAATCATGGCAAAGGAAACGTTTAATCGTAACAAACCACACTTGAACATTGGTACTATTGGTCACGTTGACCATGGTAAAACTACTCTTACAGCTGCTATTTCTGCTGTATTAGCTAGCAAAGGTCTTGCTGAGAAAAAAGACTTCTCTGCAATTGACTCTGCTCCAGAAGAAAAAGAAAGAGGTATTACTATCAATACTGCTCACATCGAATACGAAACTGAAAAAAGACACTATGCTCACGTTGACTGTCCAGGTCACGCCGACTATGTTAAGAACATGGTAACTGGTGCTGCTCAAATGGATGGAGCTATCGTAGTATGTGCTGCAACTGACGGTCCTATGCCTCAGACTAGAGAACATATCCTACTTTGCCGTCAGGTAAACGTACCAAGAATCGTTGTTTTCATGAACAAAGTTGACATGGTAGATGATCCAGAGTTATTAGAGCTTGTTGAAATGGAGCTTAGAGACTTATTATCTACTTACGAATTTGACGGAGATAACTCTCCAGTAATTCAAGGTTCTGCACTAGGTGCTCTTACTGCAGCTACTGCTTCTCCTGCTAACACAGAAGATAAGTGGTTCAAGAGCGTTGAAGAATTGATGGATGCTGTTGATACTTGGATCGAGCAACCACCAAGAGATACTGAAAAGCCATTCTTGATGCCAATCGAAGACGTATTCTCTATTACAGGTAGAGGTACTGTAGCAACTGGTAGAATCGAGGCTGGTGTTATCAACACTGGTGATCCAGTTGATATCGTAGGTATGGGTGACGAGAAATTAACTTCTACTATTACAGGAGTTGAGATGTTCAGAAAGATCCTAGATAGAGGTGAAGCTGGAGATAACGTAGGTCTATTGTTGAGAGGTATTGAAAAAACTGACATCAAGAGAGGTATGGTTATCGCTAAGAAAGATTCAGTTAAGCCACACAAAAAATTCAAGGCTTCTGTTTATATCCTTTCTAAAGAAGAAGGTGGACGTCACACTCCATTCCACAACAAATACCGTCCTCAGTTCTACGTAAGAACTACTGACGTTACAGGTGAGATCTTCTTACCAGAAGGTGTAGAAATGGTAATGCCTGGTGATAACTTAGAGATCACTGTAGAATTGTTACAACCAATCGCTCTTAACGTAGGTCTTAGATTTGCGATCAGAGAAGGAGGTAGAACAGTTGGTTCAGGTCAGGTTACTGAAATCTTAGACTAATCATCTTAAAATAAATAAAGCTTCCGAAAGGAAACTCTCGGAAGCTTTTTATCTACGGGCATCGTCCAATGGTAGGATACCGGTCTCCAAAACCGTTGATCAGGGTTCGAATCCTTGTGCCCGTGCAAATATAAATTATGAGTTCATTTGTCGATTTTTTAAAAGGTTCTTATAACGAATTCAGACATAAAGTTGAATGGCCAAAGTGGGCTGACCTTCAGTCATCTACTATTGTAGTGACTATTGCGACAGTGATTCTGGCATTATTTACTTTTGGAGTTGATGAATTGTTTTCTAAATCAATCAGCAACATCATTGGAATGCTAATCAACTTGTTCAATTAATTAAAAGTATTTTCCCATAATGAGCGAATTGAAATGGTATGTGCTGAAAGCAATCAGCGGACAGGAAAATAAAGTGAAAAACTATATTGAGACAGAAATCAAACGTCTAGGGTTTGATCAGTACGTTACTCAAGTGGTTATTCCTATGGAAAAGGTTATTCAAATTAGAAACGGAAAAAAAGTTCCTAAAGAAAGACCTTACTACCCTGGATACTTGATGATTGAAGCTGAACTGATGGGAGAAATTCCTCACGTTATCAAGAATATTCCCGGAGTTATTTCTTTCTTAAGTTTAACTAAAGGAGGAGATCCTGTTCCAATGAGAAAATCAGAGGTTAACAGAATGCTTGGAAGAATGGATGAACTTTCAGAATTTGCAAGCGATGTTGAAATTCCTTATGTAGTAGGTGAAAACGTTAAAGTAATCGATGGACCTTTCAACGGATTCAATGGTACAGTTGAGAAGATTCTTGAAGACAAAAAGAAAATTGAAGTTTCTGTATTGATCTTCGGTAGAAAAACTCCAATGGAGCTAAGCTACATGCAAGTAGAAAAAGTATAACAATTACTTATAAAAATATAAAAAGACTGCTATTAAGCGGTCTTTTTGCTTTTATAATACTTCATTAATTATATGCAATTTTACATTAATCTGCTGTCTTATTATTATGACTCTGTCCTTCTGAATGTAACGTAGTGAAATGAAGAATCCGGGCTTTACATAAGATTTTTCCTTCGCCAGAAATCGAAGATTCGACGTAGTGAAGGTCTTTTATTACAGACATCTTGTTGATTTCTACAATGAAAGTCTTAAATTTAATTGCTTTATAGTTTCTTCCAATTCTTTAATTTATTTTCCGATGGCATAGTTCTTGCAACCAAGCTGTTAAATAATCCATAAATTTTATGTTTTTTTATTTCATACACTGTTTACAGGCGTATGGTAGATTTTATGTTTTTACTTAAAAAAATATAAAGTTTGGATTATCTATTCAAAACACAAGCCTTATATAAACACATAACCCAATGACAAAAATTATTTCGATGGTCATTCTTGTGGGTACGTCCGTACTCGTGAATGCGCAGGTTGGTATCAATACTGCGAATCCTGAAAAAGAACTTACCGTGAACGGTACAATGAAGACATCAGGAGTTGTTTTCAAGCAACCTATGGAGAAATTGAAAGCGGATGAGAATTACACTTTCATCATCAAATCTCCAGCTCCGGAAAACAAAATTACAGCGTACAACGATTCCTTTGTACCTAATTCTCCGGCACCGATTAATCTTATTCAATTTAAAATTACCTGTGATCCTTCAGACAAGGATTGGGTGAACCAATTTGACACAAAAATCAATTCTAGTAAATTTTTGGTGGTAATTTCTTCCTTTGGATTTACACAGCCTACAAGGACTTTTTCTGCGGATTGGCTTACACCGGTACCTCAGATTTTTGCTTATTCTGCAGGAGGTACATGGAAACTTAAGGCAGATTATCAGGGGTTTTCTCCGGATGGCTCTTTTCCTACAGGAGTATGGACACTGAATTTGCTGGTATTTGACAGATCATATGCCAAAGATTTTAATTCTACACAAAGCCTTAATGCTTCAACAACGGGTGCTGCTGCAGCTCCATTAATTCAATAAAACAAATACTTTATGAAAAAAATTATTGCGATACTCTTTACGGGTTTTGCTGCTTTAAGTATTAATGCACAAGTTGGAATTAATACTAGCACACCCAAAGGAACTCTCGATGTTGAAGGAGAAACACTGGTAGAGTCCTATTTAATAGATACTGAAAATACAAAGGCAAGCGGAAACTATCTTCTTCTTACCCGTTCAAAAGATACTTCACCGGTAGGTAAAGTAAAGCTGCTGGATATATCGCTCCGTAATGTAGCCCCTGTAAATATATATAATATTGTATTGAAAAATGTGAGACAGGATGAAGTGGTGAACCTCAATACAGGATTAGATGTAAGTAAATATGTTGTGGCCATTACAGGTGCAGTTTTTACAGGAGCAGTGTCGGCAGCTAATACCACGACTAACCCAAAATCATTTGGTTCTTATTCTACTGAAGTTACTCAGGTAGCAAGTGGAGGTAAAAATTACCATGCGATTAATTTAAGCTTTAAAGGAGCCGGTACCGTTTCATCCCAAAATGGAACATGGACTCTTACCCTGAATGTTTTTGAAAAATCACTAGTTAAAGACTGGGGAACTTTCAATGGCTCAGTTTCAGCATCTGCTTCCCCGGCTTATTCGGGAGTATCAACCAACACGCCTCTAGGGCTTCAATAAAAAAACTATGAAAAGAAAAATTTATATAACAATAATTATGTGTCTGGGGATCTTTTTAAATGCCCAAAAAGGAAATGTAGGAATAAACACTGCTAATCCAACAGAAACACTTGATGTTAATGGAAAAACATACACGAATTCCCTATATCTGAGAAACCCGGGTGAGCCTACCATGACGGGAGGTAGTTTCTTGGCAACTTCACAGAATGGTTTGCAATTGTATGATCCGGCTTTAGAAAGTAGTGGGTTGTTCAATTATCTTAAACTTACCCTTACCGGAATATCAGGTTCGGGAATCACAGATTATGATACCAAAATTGATGCAAATAACTTTCTGGTTGTACTTCATAACTACTCATTCAAACTGAATGACGGGAACACCAATGTAATGCTTGATTATGGCGATAACGGTATTAATGACAACAAGCAGGGGTCACCTGATGTGGTTGCTTTCAAAAGTAACGGAACGTGGCATATCAGAGCAAAATTTACAGACAGTAGAATTATTGCTGTGAATTCATCCAATCCATCAAGAAGCTATAACAACTTTACGGTAGATCTTTATCTGATGGCCTACAGAAGACTGATTACAAAACAAAATATCAATGATGTTACTGCTGATCTTGGCGGAAATAATGGTTCTACCCAAACGATTACCAAACCATCAGGTTTTTAGTAATTCTTTGAATCAATAAATAAAAAAAGAAGAGCAAGTGTTTGTTCTTCTTTTTTTTGGTTAAAGGTTTACTTTTTAAAATCGGGTGGGATGTATTTCAATTCCTCCCGAAAGAGGACACTGCAAAAGAGGATCTGGAAAAATAATTCTGTATCTCAATTATTTTTTAAAACTTTTTAAAAATCAGCAATTTCCGTTTGCTATTTCAAAAATATTTTATACTTTTGCAGTCCAAAAAGTAGGTTTATTGTTATGTGAGTGCATAACCTGCTGAATAATAAATGCTTCCAAACTCATTAATTATTCAAATTTAAAAAACAAACAATGGCTAAGAAAGTCTTTAAAATGGTAAAGCTTCAGGTGAAAGGTGGCGCAGCTAACCCTTCTCCACCAGTAGGTCCAGCATTGGGTTCTGCAGGTGTGAACATCATGGAGTTTTGTAAGCAATTTAACGGAAGAACCCAAGATAAGCCAGGGCAAGTTTTACCTGTAGTAATTACAGTATACGAAGACAAATCTTTTGAATTCGTTATTAAAACTCCACCTGCAGCAATCCAGTTAATGGATGCAGCTAAAATCAAGGGAGGTTCTGGTGAACCAAACAGAAACAAAGTAGGTTCTGTAACTTGGGAACAAGTAAAGAAAATCGCTGAAGATAAAATGGCGGATCTTAACTGTTTTACAACAGACTCTGCACTTTCTATGGTTGCAGGTACTGCTAGATCTATGGGATTAAGAGTAACAGGAACTAAACCAACTAACGCTTAAAACTTAAAGAAATGGCAAAATTAACTAAAAAGCAAAAGGAAGCTTTAAGCAAAGTAGAAAAAGGAAGAATCTATAACCTTGAAGAAGGTTCAGCTCTTGTAAAAGAAGTGAACACTACAAAGTTTGATGCTTCTGTAGATATCGCTGTAAGATTAGGGGTAGACCCAAGAAAAGCAAACCAAATGGTAAGAGGTGTTGTATCTCTTCCTCACGGTACTGGTAAAGATGTTAAAGTATTAGCTCTTGTAACTCCAGATAAAGAAGCAGAAGCTAAAGCTGCTGGTGCTGATTATGTAGGTCTTGACGAATATTTACAAAAAATCAAAGAAGGTTGGACAGATGTTGACGTTATCGTTACTATGCCAGCTGTAATGGGTAAATTAGGTCCATTAGGTAGAGTATTAGGTCCAAGAGGTTTAATGCCGAACCCTAAATCAGGAACTGTAACAATGGAAATTGGTAAAGCAGTAACTGAAGTGAAAGCAGGTAAAATTGATTTCAAAGTAGACAAGTATGGTATCATCCACGCTGGTATTGGTAAAGTATCTTTCGATGCTGCTAAGATCAAAGAAAACGCGCAGGAATTGATTTCTACATTGATCAAAATGAAGCCAACTGCTGCTAAAGGAACTTATGTAAAAAGCATTTATTTGTCTTCTACAATGAGCCCTGGTATTGCAATCGATACTAAATCTGTTAACTAATATAAATCCTTAAGACAATGACAAAAGACCAAAAAGTTGTAGCAATACAAGAGATCAAAGACTTGCTTCAGGATGCAAAAGTAGTATACGTAGCAGATCTAGACGGTTTGAACGCTGCGAAGTCTTCAGAATTCAGAAGACAGGCTTTCAAGCAAAATATCAAAGTGAAAGTTGTAAAAAATACACTTTTACAAAAAGCAATGGAGCAGATTGAAGGAGTAGATTACTCTGAAATGTTCCAGACTTTTAAAGGAAACTCTGCATTAATGATTTCTGAGACTGCAAACGGTCCAGCAAAATTAATCCAAGGTTTCAGAAAGAAAGAAGAAAAGCCAGCTTTAAAGTCTGCTTTTGTTCAGGAAACTTTCTACGTTGGAGACGAAAACTTATCTGCACTTGCTAACATCAAGTCTAGAGAAGAAATGATCGGAGAAATCATCGGATTACTTCAATCTCCAATTCAAAGAGTTGTTTCTGCTCTTCAAAACAAACCTGAAACTGTAGAAGCTAAAGCTGAAGAAGCTGCTGCTCCTGCGGTAGAAGAAACTCCTGCTGAAGCTCCGGAAGCTGCTGCAGAAAGCACTGAAGAAACAAGTGCTGAATAATTACACTCAAGAAATTAAATAAATAATCAACAAAAACATTACAACAATGTCAGATTTAAAAAATTTAGCTGAAACGCTAGTAAACTTAACAGTAAAAGACGTAAACGAATTAGCAACTATCCTTAAGGATGAGTACGGAATTGAGCCAGCTGCTGCTGCTGTAGTAGTTGCTGCAGGTGGTGGTGAAGCTGCTGAAGAAAAAACTGAATTCGACGTAATTCTTAAGTCTGCAGGTGCTTCTAAATTAGCTATCGTTAAATTAGTAAAAGATTTAACTGGTGCTGGTCTTAAAGAAGCTAAAGATATCGTAGATGGTGCTCCTGCTCCAATCAAAACTGGTATCTCTAAAGACGAAGCTGAAGCTCTTAAGAAGCAATTAGAAGAAGCTGGTGCTGAAGTAGAATTGAAATAATTTCAATTTTATTATAAATACAGGAGCCCGGGCATTTGCCCGGGCTCTTTTTTTTGTATGTAAGTCTTTGCAAATGCGTATGTTATTTTATAATAGTATTTGAATATTATTAATTCTTTCTTTGTTATATTTTAATATGATTATTCATTTACTAAAAATTAACATAATATTTTATTTGTATTTTATGATTTGTTAATTTTGTTTAGTTTTTTACTAACAAATTGTTGTTTTGGTTAAAAAAATATTATATTTGTACCGAAAAAAACACAACATAATTGGATAGAAATTATTTTCTTTCCTACGGCCACAAGATTACACTTCTATTGCTTCTGGCGGCTGTAGGAAAACTAAACGCTAAGTTTACAGCTGGCAAAATGAGTAAGACTGAATTACCTTATTGCACAGCTATAAATAATCATCCGCAGCGATGCTTAGCTGATGTTTCAGTTCATCTGTCTGAAGCAGGAAATGATTTGACAGCTGCAAACAAATTGTCTGCTGTTCAAAATAAAGCCTTTGCATTTTATAGCAATAGCAAGCAACACAATTTTTCTTTTTTTAATAATAGCGGTCTTCAGTTATTTCTACTGAGAGATGTAAGATTCGCCACTATGTGGACTCAATGGATATTTTCATTCTCTGTCTGCAAAGAATATACTTTCCTTACATTTAATGAAGTCCGAAAGCTCTGTGTCAACCCTCTTAAACTTGTTGATGGCTTTAAGTTTATTATCAAAATTCCTGATAAACTAATCCATTCTTTTATCTCCTAATATTTCTAACAATCTTATGCGCTTTCTTACAGTACTATCTGTTATTTCATTTATTATTTGAATGAGAATGCCCGAGAATTACCCTTTCAAAAAACACACATACACATAAAAAACAGCAAATATCATTAGACATGAAAAACAGATTATTTACTATCGCACTTTTATCATTTGGTTTACCGGCATTAGCACAGGTTGGGATTAATACCGGACAAGCTCAGGCAACTTTTGATATAGTAGGATCACCTTCTAACCCTGGTAAACTTGATGGCGTGATTGCTCCAAGGCTTACAGGTGTACAATTAAAAGCTAAAACCTATACCACCGCTCAAACAGGGGCTATAGTATATGTTACTTCAGTTGAAACTACACCTTCCGGGCAGACCATTGATGTCGTTTCACCAGGGTATTATTATTTTGATGGTACCAAATGGGGAAGTATCAGCGGAAACTGGCGTACGGTAGGAAATGCCGGTACAACAGCAACAACGTCAACCTTAGGAACTGATATTGGCAGCGGAAATTACTTAGGTACCAATGACGGTCAGAATTTGGTTTTGGCTACTCAGAAAAACGTAAAAGGGATATTAGATACTAATGGAACCCTGCAAGGTGGAAATTCCAATTCTGCAACAGGTCCTTATGCATCATTCACCTGGGGATCCAATAATATTCTTACCAATAGTACCTCTTCAAATATTGCATTGGGAAAAGACAACACAGTCTCTGCACAGGGGAATTTTCTCGCTGTTGCAATTGGAATGGGGAATACCGCAAATAATGGTGCTAAAGTAATAGGGAATAGCAATAATGCTACAGGACCTAATAATTTAGTATTTGGAAATCTTAATACCGTAACAGGACTCACAGGACTCACAGTTGGAAACAATCATATCAACAGTGGCGGGATTGCTATCGGAAGCGGAAATACAACATCATTGAACAATATTGCTGTCGGTTCAGCGAATACAGCCACTGGTACAGAAGCTTTTGCAATAGGATTTTCAGGTCAGGCAGCAGCTGGACAGATGGTTTATGCCAACAAACAACATATTTTCTTCAATAAAAATAACGGTACAGACACAATATTAGGAATCAATATGACCCCTACAGCAGCTACTGCTACAGGTGCTGCCATTCAGATGAAAGGAATCGCTTCAGGTGCTAATGCGGTTTGTTCAACCGCTGAGGAGGGTGCAATCCGATATAATACAACCACCAGAGTACATGAAGGTTGTAATGGGACCAACTGGAAAGCACTTTACTAATTCAATACAAATAAACACAAACCTTAAAAATAAAAAATGACCAGAAAATTATTCGAAAAGTTAGCTGCGATGCTTATGACACTGATAATGTCAGCAGTAGTATTTGCGCAGCAGGGCTATGAACCGATCCGTGGGATGGGTGTAGAGGCAAAACCTGTCAACAATTCAGGGATCTGCCTGGCATGTTATAACGGAAGTATGAATCCGGTGGTGGATGCAAGTCTTGACAACAGCGTAAGCATGGGGAATTTCGCTTCCCTGCTAAGTGGAAACGGAATCTCTGTGAAGAATAAAAATACAACCTATCCTGCAGGATATATTACCGGATTCAATGTAGATCTTGGAACGAGTTTTATTACTGTTGATCTGTTGAGTTCTTTACGAATCAGTACTTATAAAAATGGTGTTCTTCAGGAGACCACTACCAGCAGTACTCTTTTGTCAGTTCCTGCATTCGGAGGAAGTAAAAACAGGATATTCCTTCATTTTAAAACTTCAAAAGAATTTGATGAAGTAAGACTGTACCAAACCAATGTTCTTTCCGTATTCAGTGCTATGAATGTGTATTATGCCTTTGCATTTGATCCTGCAAAAGTACCTACAGACAATAATGGTATTTGTGATGATATCATTGCAGGAAGCGGTGTTGATGGGAATGTATCCGGAAGCAGCAGTTTCCTGGCTCCGCTTTCTTATGTTCAGAATAAAGAAAGAATTGGAGATGGAAATAAAAACTCTTACGGATCAATAGTTCTTCCGGTCGGATTACTGGGATCTTATTCAGTTGGGGTTCTTGACAAAAATCAGGTGTATCCTGCAGGTAACAGAACAGGTTTTGTAATAGAACCGGATGATCAGGGGAAACTCTTAAGTGCAGAGTTTTTAAAGAATATTACAATAGAAACTTACCTTTACGGCCAGCTTCAGGATTCAAAACAACTATCTGACGGAGGTGGTTTGATTAATATAAAGGTATTAGGATTCGGTTCAGGAAAACAGAAAGTTACATTAACGACTACTAAGCCTTTCAATGAAGTACGATTAAAAATTACCCAGACAGTTGGATTTAATTTAGGAGCTTTAAAAGTTTACTATGCTTTTGAAGAACCTGTTTCTTGCGAATGTGATGATAAAATCCAGACAAGTGGTTCTGCGGTACCTGGAAATTTGGTATCTGGAACTTCATGGACATCAGGTCCGGGATTCCTTGGTCTTATTTTAGCGAAGATGACCAATCCGGAAGCTATTGTGGATAATAATCCGTCTAATTATGCAACGGCTACGGTTCCGGCAGCATCTTTTCTTAGTATTTTTTCAGCATTTGCCACGGTAAGCAGTAATACTGTGCTTCCAGTCAATACGATGGCTGGGTTTACTGTAGAAAAAGCAGGAAACCTTCTTGGAGTAAGTGTTCTGGAAAATATCACTGTGACATTATACAACGGAAATACGCTGACAGATACTTTTACAAGCTCAGGAAGTCTTATCAGCGGAAACTTCTTCACAACGAATTCAAATAAATTCTATGTCGGAGGAAAAGCTACAAAGCCTTTCAACCGTATTAAAATTACATTCAACAGCGGAACTGCGGTTCGCATTCCTCAAAGTTATTATATCTATAATGCTTTTGCGAGCAGAGATGATGATAACGATGGTGTTCCAAACTGTTTTGACCTTTGCCCTGGAGGTGATGACAGCATAGATAATAACGGAAACGGAATTCCTGACTGTGCAGAAGGATGTACAGAAGTGAATGATAAATCTCCTGCACTCGATACAGACGGAGATGGTATTGTAGATGCTTGCGATCTGGATTCTGATAACGATGGTATTCCTGATGCTGTGGAAGACTTTGATAAAAATGGAAAATTTCAGGATGATGATAATGAAGGAGATATTCTGTTGACGCCGGTATTGGGAGATTCAGTTCCGAATTATCTGGATCTTGATTCTGATAACGATGGTATCTTAGATTTGTTTGAATCAGGAATTCCAACGTCAGTCATCAATCAGATTGATGCAGATCACAACGGAGTTATCGATGCTAATGTTCCGGTAGGTAAAAACGGGATCGCTGATATTCTGGAAACATCACCTGATTCAGGAATATTGAAATATGCAATCAAAAATACAGATGGAGATGATAAACCGGACTTCCTCGATATTACTTCCAACGGATCAGATCTTGACCTTTATAAGATCGGAAAAGGTAATCTGGATACCTTAGGAGGTGGATTTATCTCTACAATTAATGATCAGGATAAAGACGGTATTCAGGCAGTTGTAGATACTGATCTTGTGAAAAGAGGTTCCCCTGATTCTCCGCTTTCACCATATGCTTCATTGCTGAAAAATGCTTCTAAAACTGCTGCAAAAACCACAGCTGGGGAAATTACTGATGCTGCCAATGATGTGAAAGTTTATCCAAACCCGGTAAAAGCAGGAGAAAATCTTAGAATTACATCTGCAGAAGAAGGAGTGTATACTCTGTTCTCAGCACAGGGACAGGTAATTAGGACAGATAAATTTAATGCCAATACTGGTATTGATACATCTTCACTTCCTACAGGGGTTTATATCATTAAAATAGAAACCAAATCAAAAATAAAATCTTATAAGGTTATTGTGAAATAGTCATAAGATTAGCTTGTGTTGTGGAGGGGTTGCTCATATTTGAGCAGCCTCTCTTGTTTTTAAGAGTCTCAAAATGAGATGATTTATTTGTTATTGTGGATAGATTTTTGTATCTTTGCCCTTCTTTTGGCGCGAAAAATTGTTTGTAAATTTATAATATACTGAAAATCAACTCTTTCATTGTGAAAACGTGAAGGGGATTTCGTATATGTAGATATTGCGGTAATGCTGCCTCAAAAGTAATAAAA
The DNA here is from genome assembly GCF_047444895.1 of Chryseobacterium sp. S90. NCBI lineage: Bacteria > Pseudomonadati > Bacteroidota > Flavobacteriia > Flavobacteriales > Weeksellaceae > Chryseobacterium > Chryseobacterium sp. S90. The sequence continues at coordinate 22,235 of NZ_JBLGCX010000005.1, forward strand.
ATATTTTGCATTACACTGTGAAAAGATATACCAGTGTTGCAGTTAGAAAGAACCAAGTGCATAGTTAAAAGAGTCCTAAGGTCTTCTGTGAGCGCCAAAAACACTTTTACCTTTTACTTTTACCTTGTTTTTTGTTCTCTTCTGATATTTTTTAATGAATCAAAATATTTTTTAACCCTTTCTTAAAAGTTTTATGAGTAAAACAAAATCAACAACTCAAGGAAATCCGAGAATTAATTTCTCATCAGCGAAAGGAAAAATCATCACTCCTGACTTTTTGGATATCCAAATTGAGTCTTTCAGAGAATTTTTCCAGCTTGATACACTTCCTGAAGCCAGAAAGACAGAAGCTCTTTACAAGACTTTCCAAGAGAATTTCCCAATTACGGATTCTAGAAACCAATTCGTATTAGAATTCCTGGACTATCTGGTAGATTCTCCACGTTATTCAATCGATGAGTGTGTGGAAAGAGGACTTACTTATTCAGTTCCTCTAAAAGCTAGACTTAAATTGTATTGTACTGACCCGGAACACGAAGATTTCCAGACAGTGGTTCAGGACGTATATTTAGGTCCGGTTCCTTACATGACGCCAAGTGGTTCTTTCATCATCAACGGTGCTGAGAGAGTTATCGTTACGCAGCTTCACCGTTCACCTGGTGTATTCTTCGGACAGACTTACCACGCGAATGGAACCAAACTTTACTATTCAAGAATTATCCCTTTCAAAGGATCTTGGATGGAATTTACAACAGATATCAACAGCGTAATGTACGCGTATATCGACCGTAAGAAAAAATTACCATTAACAACTTTATTAAGAGCTATCGGATACGAATCTGATAAGGATATCCTTCAGATCTTCGACCTTGCGGAAGAAGTGAAAGTTTCTAAAGCTGCCCTTAAAAAAGTGGAAGGGAGAACATTGGCTGCGAGAGTATTGAACACTTGGTTCGAAGATTTCGTAGACGAAGATACAGGTGAAGTAGTTTCTATCGAAAGAAACGAGATCATCCTGGATAGAGAAACAATCCTTGAAAAAGAACACTTAGATCTTATCCTGGATGCTGGTGTGAAATCAATCCTGATTCACAAAGAAAACAGCAACGAATTCTCTATCATCCAGAATACATTACAAAAAGACCCTACTAACTCTGAAAAAGAAGCGGTAGAGTATATTTATCGTCAGTTAAGAAACGCAGATCCACCAGATGAGGAAACTGCAAGAGGAATTATTGAAAAATTATTCTTCTCTGAGCAGAGATACTCTTTAGGTGAAGTTGGACGTTACAGATTGAACAAAAAGTTAGGTCTTAACATTCCTACAACAACTGAGGTTCTTACAAAAGAAGATATCATTGCGATCGTAAGACACTTAATCGAACTTGTAAACTCTAAAGCTGAGGTTGATGATATTGACCACTTATCAAACAGAAGAATTAAAACTGTTGGTGAGCAGTTAGCAGGACAGTTCGGAGTAGGTCTTTCAAGAATTGCAAGAACAATCAAGGAAAGAATGAACGTTAGAGATAACGAAATCTTTACACCGCTTGACCTTGTAAATGCTAAGACATTAACATCTGTAATCAACTCATTCTTCGGTACCAACCAGCTTTCTCAGTTCATGGACCAAACCAACCCATTATCAGAGATCACTCACAAGAGAAGATTATCTGCACTAGGGCCTGGTGGTTTATCAAGAGAAAGAGCAGGTTTCGAGGTTCGTGACGTTCACCATACTCACTACGGAAGAATTTGTCCGATTGAAACTCCGGAAGGACCAAACATCGGTTTGATTTCATCTCTAGGGATCTATGCGAAAATCAACAACCTTGGTTTCATCGAAACTCCATATAGAAAAGTAGAAAGTGGTAAGATTGATCTTAACGCTGACCCTATTTACTTAAATGCAGAAGATGAAGAAGATAAAGTAATTGCTCAGGCAAACGTTGAATTGAGTGATAACGGAGACTTCTTAACAGACAGAATTATTGCAAGATTGGATGGTGACTATCCGGTAGTGGAGCCTGCTCAGGTGAACCTTATCGACGTAGCTCCAAACCAGATCTCAGGTATTTCCGCTTCATTGATTCCTTTCCTGGAGCATGATGATGCGAACCGTGCATTGATGGGATCTAACATGATGCGTCAGGCCGTTCCTCTATTGAAGCCACAGGCTCCAATCGTTGGTACAGGGCTTGAGCAGCAGGTTGCAAGAGATTCAAGAATCTTAATTAACGCTGAAGGTACAGGTACTGTAGAGTACGTAGATGCTGACAGAATCGTTATTAAATATGAAAGAAGCGAAGACGAAGATTTAGTACAATTCGAGTCTGCTACTAAAACATACAAACTTACTAAGTTCAGAAAAACCAACCAGAGCACAACCATTACCCTAAGACCAAACGTAAGAGTAGGTGATGTAGTGGAAAAAGGACAAGTACTTTGCGACGGTTATGCTACTGAAAAAGGAGAATTGGCTCTTGGTAGAAACTTAGTAGTAGCGTTCATGCCTTGGAAAGGGTACAACTTCGAGGATGCAATCGTAATCAACGAAAAAGTTGTACGTGAAGACTGGTTTACTTCAATCCACGTAGATGAGTATTCTCTTGAAGTTCGTGATACCAAATTAGGTATGGAAGAGCTTACAGCAGATATTCCAAACGTATCTGAAGAAGCTACTAAAGATCTTGACGAGAACGGTATGATCAGAATCGGTGCTGAAGTGAAGCCTGGAGATATCATGATTGGTAAAATTACTCCAAAAGGTGAATCTGACCCGACTCCTGAAGAAAAACTTCTTAGAGCAATCTTCGGTGATAAAGCTGGTGATGTAAAAGATGCATCATTAAAAGCTGACTCTTCATTAAGAGGAGTTGTTATCAACAAGAAATTGTTCTCAAGAAACATTAAAGACAAAAAGAAAAGAACTGAAGAAAAACTTAGACTTGAAGAAATTGAAAACACTTACAAGGCTAAATTTGACGAGTTGAGAAATACTTTAATTGAAAAATTAAATACACTGGTAAGTGGTAAAACTTCTCAAGGGGTACAAAATGACCTTGACGAAGAAATCATCGGTAAAGGTGTGAAATTTACTCACAAGTTATTAACTTCAGTTGAAGATTATGTAAACGTTAGTGGTGCAGACTGGACAGTAGACGCTGACAAGAATGAATTGATCAAACAATTAATTCACAATTACAAAATCAAATATAACGACATCCAAGGAGTTAAAAACCGTGAGAAATTTGCAATTTCAATCGGAGATGAGCTTCCGGCAGGTATCATGAAGTTAGCTAAAGTTTACATCGCTAAGAAACGTAAACTGAATGTAGGAGATAAGATGGCGGGACGTCACGGTAACAAAGGTATCGTTTCAAGAATCGTTCGTGAAGAAGACATGCCGTTCTTAGAAGATGGAACACCGGTAGATATCGTATTGAATCCACTAGGGGTACCTTCTCGTATGAACATCGGTCAGATCTACGAAACCGTTCTTGGATGGGCTGGTAGAAAACTAGGATTGAAGTTCGCTACACCAATCTTCGATGGAGCAAGTCTTGATCAGATTACTGAATACACTGAGAAAGCAGGTCTTCCTAAATTTGGTCACACTCACCTTTATGATGGTGGTACCGGAGAAAGATTTACTCAGGCTGCGACAGTAGGTATCATTTACATGTTGAAACTAGGACACATGGTTGATGATAAGATGCACGCACGTTCTATTGGACCTTACTCATTGATTACTCAGCAGCCGTTAGGAGGTAAAGCTCAGTTCGGAGGTCAGAGATTCGGAGAGATGGAGGTTTGGGCACTTGAAGCATTCGGTGCATCCAATATCTTGAGAGAAATCCTGACTGTGAAGTCGGATGACGTGATTGGTAGAGCAAAAACTTATGAAGCAATTGCAAAAGGTGAATCTATGCCTGAACCAGGTATTCCGGAATCATTCAATGTATTACTTCACGAGCTACAAGGTCTTGGATTAGACGTAAGACTAGAGGAATAATTTTAAATTTTAAATTATAAATGTTGAATGGCAACATTCAGAAATTAATCTAAAATCTAAAATCTAAAATTTAAAATCTAACAAATGTCAAATAAAAATAAAACAAGTAGATTTAATAAAATAACCATCGGTTTAGCTTCACCGGAGTCTATTTTACAAGACTCAAGAGGGGAGGTTTTAAAACCGGAAACTATTAACTACAGAACTCACAAACCTGAAAGAGACGGATTATTTTGTGAGAAAATCTTTGGTCCTGTAAAAGATTACGAATGTGCTTGTGGTAAATACAAGAGAATTCGTTACAAAGGGATCGTTTGTGACCGTTGTGGTGTAGAAGTTACTGAGAAAAAAGTAAGAAGAGAAAGAATCGGTCATATCGGATTGGTTGTTCCTATTGCTCATATCTGGTACTTCCGTTCATTGCCAAACAAAATCGGATACCTTTTAGGAATCCCTTCTAAGAAATTAGATATGATCATCTACTACGAAAGATATGTAGTGATTCAGCAGGGTATTGCTAAAAAATTAGATGGTTCCGATTTCGAAAATATGGAATTCCTTACAGAAGAAGAATACCTTGATATCATGGAAACTCTTCCTGTAGAAAACCAGTATCTTGATGATTCTGATCCAAACAAATTCATCGCCAGAATGGGTGCTGAAGCTGTAGAAGATCTATTAAAAAGAATCGATCTTGATGCATTGTCTTTCGACTTGAGACACAAAGCTCACAACGAAGGTTCTAAACAAAGAAGAACGGAAGCTCTTAAAAGATTGAACGTTGTAGAAGCATTGAGAGGTGCTAATACAAGAATGATCAACAGACCGGAGTGGATGATCATGCGTGTACTTCCTGTTATTCCACCAGAATTAAGACCATTAGTTCCATTGGATGGAGGACGTTTCGCTACTTCTGACTTAAATGACCTTTATAGAAGAGTAATTATCAGAAATAACCGTTTGAAGAGATTATTGGAGATCAAAGCTCCTGAAGTAATCTTGAGAAACGAGAAGCGTATGCTTCAGGAATCAGTAGATTCATTATTCGATAACACAAGAAAATCTTCTGCAGTAAAATCTGAATCAAACAGACCATTGAAATCACTTTCTGATTCATTGAAAGGTAAGCAAGGTCGTTTCCGTCAGAACTTACTAGGGAAAAGGGTAGATTACTCTGCGCGTTCTGTAATTGTTGTAGGTCCAAACTTACAACTTCACGAATGTGGTATTCCTAAAGATATGGCAGCTGAACTTTACAAACCGTTTATCATTAGAAAACTAATTGAAAGAGGGATTGTAAAAACTGTAAAATCTGCAAAGAGAATTATTGACAGAAAAGAACCGGTAGTTTATGATATCCTTGAAAACGTGATGAAAGGTCACCCTGTTCTATTGAACAGAGCACCTACGCTTCACAGACTGGGTATTCAGGCTTTCCAACCTAAGATGATCGAAGGTAAGGCAATCCAGCTACACCCGTTGGTAACAACAGCATTCAACGCCGATTTCGATGGTGACCAGATGGCGGTACACTTACCGTTAGGACCAGAGGCAATCCTTGAAGCTCAGTTATTGATGTTAGGTTCTCAGAACATTTTGAACCCTGCAAACGGTTCTCCGATTACAGTACCTTCTCAGGACATGGTTCTTGGTCTTTATTTCATGACTAAAGAATTGAGCTCTACAGAAGATATGAAAGTAAAAGGTGAAGGTCTTGCATTCTATTCTCCTGAAGAAGCGGAAATCGCTTATGCTGAAGGTAGAGTTTCTTTAAATGCTAAGGTAAGATGTAGACTACCTGTTAAAGAAGACGGAGTAATAGTAACAAGATTGATAGAAACTTCTGTAGGTAGAATTTTATTCAACCAGATTGTACCTAAGCAGGTAGGATATATCAATGAACTTCTTACTAAGAAATCATTGAGAAATGTTATCGGTAAGATCCTTGCTGATACAGACTTCCCTACAACTGTGAAGTTCCTTGATGCAATGAAAGACTTAGGGTATTCAAACGCATTCAAAGGAGGTCTTTCATTCTCACTTGGGGATATTGTAGTTCCTGTTGAGAAAAAGCAGATGATTGCTTCTTCAATTGAAACTGTAGACGAAATTAGAGCTAACTATAACATGGGTCTAATTACCGATACAGAACGTTATAACCAGGTAATCGACGTTTGGACAAATACCAACGCAGGATTAACTGAAATGATCATGAGCAGAATGAAAACTGACCAAGGTGGTTTCAACTCTGTATATATGATGCTTGACTCTGGAGCGAGGGGTTCTAAAGAACAGATCCGTCAGTTATCAGGGATGAGAGGTTTGATGGCAAAACCGCAGAAAGCCGGTTCTACCGGAGCGGAGATCATCGAAAACCCGATCCTTGCAAACTTTAAGGAAGGTCTTTCGATTCTAGAGTACTTTATCTCTACCCACGGTGCCCGTAAGGGTCTTGCGGATACCGCTCTTAAGACAGCCGATGCTGGTTACTTAACGAGAAGATTGGTAGACGTTGCACAGGACGTTATCGTTACAGAAGATGACTGTGGAACGCTGAGAGGTACAGAAGTTACTGCACTTAAGAAAAATGACGAGATCGTTGAAAGAATCTCTGAAAGAATCTTAGGTAGAGTATCTCTTCATAATATTTATGATCCTGAAACTGACGAGCTTATTGCAAGCGCAGATCAGGTGATCATTGAAGCATTGGCGAAAAGAATCGAAGAAGCTGGATTAGAATCTGTTGAGGTTCGTTCACCATTAACTTGTGAAGCTAAGAAAGGGATCTGTGCTAAATGTTACGGTAGAAACTTAGCAACAGGTAAAGTGATCCACATGGGTGAAGCGGTAGGTGTAATTGCAGCACAGTCAATTGGGGAACCAGGTACTCAGCTTACGTTGAGAACCTTCCACCAGGGGGGTACTGCAGGAAACGTATCAGAAAACCCATCTATCGTTGCAAGAAGAGATGGTATCGTTGAAATGGATGAAGTAAGAACTATTACTTCTGAAGATGAAAACGGTAACACTGCTGAGGTTGTAGTTTCTCGTTCAACAGAATTCAGATTAGTTGCTGATAATGAGCTTAGAACTCCATTAATGGTAGCTAACGTACCTTACGGATCTATATTAGCTGTAAAGCCAGGTGATAAAGTGAAGAAAGGAGATACAATCTGTAGATGGGATCCATATAACGCGGTAATTATTGCTGAAACTTCAGGTAAGGTAGAATACGAGGATATCATCCAGGGTATTTCATTCCAACTTGAAATTGACGAACAAACAGGATTTGAAGAGAAAGTAATCTCTGAATCAAGAAATAAGAAAGCCGTACCTACCTTGAAGGTGGTAGACTCTAAAGGTGTTGAGCAAAAAGCTTACAACTTACCGGTAGGAGCCCACTTAATGGTTAACGATGGTGAAAAAATTAAGGCTGGTAAAGTCTTAATCAAAATCCCAAGAAAATCTGCAAAAGCAGGGGATATCACCGGAGGTCTTCCGAGAGTTACCGAATTATTCGAAGCAAGAAACCCTTCAAACCCAGCAGTTGTTACTGAAATCGACGGGGTAGTTTCTTACGGAAAAATCAAGAGAGGTAACCGTGAACTTATTGTTGAAGCTAAAACTGGAGAAAGAAAAATTTACTTAGTTAAATTATCAAACCAGATCTTGGTACAGGAGAATGACTTCGTAAGAGCAGGTTCTCCACTTTCTGACGGTTCTATTACACCGGAAGATATCTTAAGAATTAAAGGCCCAACAGCAGTTCAGGAATACTTAGTAAATGAGATTCAGGAAGTTTACCGTCTACAAGGGGTAAAAATCGACGACAAGCACTTCGAAATTATCGTAAGACAGATGATGACGAAAGTATCTATCGTAGATGGAGGTGATACTCAATTCCTTGAAGGAGCTCTTGAGCACAAATATGATTTCTTAGAAGAAAACAACAGAGTATTTGGTCTTAAAGTAGTAGTAGATGCTGGTGATTCTAAAGAATTTATGCCAGGTCAGATGATTACTGCAAGAGAATTAAGAGATGAAAACTCTAAGTTGAAGCGTGAAGATTTAGGTCTTGTAGAAGTAAGAGAAGCTCTTCCTGCTACAGCAACTCCTGTACTACAAGGTATTACAAGAGCAGCACTTCAGACTAAGTCATTCATGTCTGCAGCATCATTCCAGGAAACAACTAAGGTTCTTAACGAAGCAGCGGTTGCTGGTAAAGTAGACGATCTTAACGGTCTTAAAGAAAATGTAATTGTAGGTCACAGAATCCCTGCAGGTACAGGTCTTAAAGAGTATCAGAACGTTATTGTAGGTTCTAAGAAAGAATTCGAAGACCTTAACTAAAATTAATGATTTGAAATTTGGGGTTTGAAATTATTTTTATATTTTCACAATCTCAAATTTCGAATTTTAAAAACATAATTTATAACAATGGACAACAATCAAAATCCACAAGACGGAAACATCAACATCGAATTAAACGAAATGGTAGCTGCTGGTATCTATGCTAACCTAGCTTTAGTAAACCACTCTCCATCTGAATTTGTAGTAGACTTTATTCAGTTGATGCCAGGTGTTCAGCAAGCTAAAGTAAGATCAAGAGTTATTCTTGCTCCACTTCACGCTAAAAGAGTATTAAACGCTCTTCAACAGAACATCGCTAACTACGAGCAGCAGTTCGGAGAAATCAAAGAAGTTGAGCCTTTCGTATTAGGAGGAAACAACGTTCAAGCGTAAGATTTCTTTTTACAATAAAATAAGAATGCCCTGGTTTTTAACCGGGGCATTTTTTGTGCTAATTCTAACTTAGAAAATAGTATAGAACTTATGTAATTGTTAATTTTCTTTAATAACATAAAAATATATAATAACCATTCATCAATTTTATATCTTTGTTTGAGAAAAAGTAGAAAATATAGGATATGGTTGATAACGCATTCGCTGTAAGTAAATTTGGCTTTTTAGGAGCCGATTTTTTATCTGAGCTGGAAAAGCATGCTGTTGCAGTTGATATAAAAGCAAAAACTGAAATCATAAGAGAAGGGCAGAAAAATAAGTTTGTCCCTTTCCTTATAAAAGGCTCTATCAAGGTTTTTACCCTTAATGATGGAAGAGAGCTGATCTACTACTATATTAAGCCTAAAGATAGCTGCCTTATGACCTTTTCATCTATTTTGACTGATTATATCAGCAGGGTGTATGCTATTGCTGAAGAAGACTCGGAAGCTATTCTTATTCCCGTTTCTGTAATGCATGATTGGCTGATAAAATTCCCGGAAATCAATAAACTGTTTTATCATGAATATGACCGCAGATTTTCAGAAGTGATGAATATGGTAAATGATGCAGTGTTCCACAGGCTGGATAAAAGAGTCCTGAATTACATCAAACAGCAGATTTCATCCACAGGAAACAACCCTATTAAGATCACCCATCGTGAAATTGCCAACAGTTTGGGAACTTCCAGAGAAGTGGTGAGCAGAGTTTTGAAAAAAATTGAAAGCGAAGGTGAAATTATTCAAACTAAAGAAGGAATGAAAGTTCCTGTAAATGAAAATGTTAGAATAATCTAATTCTAATTGTTTGAAAAGCTTATTTCTATCATTGATAAAAACAATTTGGCTGGTGACTTTTATCACCTGTTTTTGAATTGAGAACTCAATAAGTTTGTTATATCATAATTTAATTCAAATTGTATATGACGAAAACTCTCTTATTTTTGTCAGTGTTTTCATCAGGTCTTGTCTTTGCACAGGAAGATCTGCTGAAAGATATTGACACGGTGAAAACCAACACAGAAACTTCACAACCCGCCTTCAAAGCACTTCAGATTGTCACGGGACAATCCACAAAACTTGCTGCCAAAAAAGAATGGTACATTATCGTTGCTCACAGATTTGGGGACATAAGCGCAGGATTTAAAGACTTTTTCGGTCTGGATCATGCCTCCACCAAATTAGGCGTTATCTATGGTATTTCAGATGCTGTATCCGTAAGCCTTTCCAGAGAAACGAATATGAAAACGTTTGAAGGAGCTGTGAAATACAGACTGGTAAGACAAAATGAAAACTTCCCGGTGGATATTGTGGGATACAATGTAATGGGTGCCAACACGGAACTGAAAAAAGAAACGTATCCACATCTTAAATTCAGTGACAGGCTTTCTTATCTTACACAGGCATTAATTTCAAGAAGGTTCAATGATAAGCTTTCATTACAGTTTACTCCATCCTTTGTTCATAAAAACCTTTACGAACCTACCATTGAAAACAAAAATCAGTTTTTGGCAGGTTTGGGAGGGCGCTACAAAATTTCCAAAAGAGTTTCTGTGAATGCAGAATACTTTGTGAATTTCGACGATCACAGTTTTTATAAAAACCCACTGTCTTTGGGGGTGGATATAGAAACCGGAGGACATGTGTTCCAGCTTTTACTGACGAACTCCCAGATTAATTCTGATATCGGATATCTTACCAATGCCACAGGAGCATGGGGAAAGGGACATATTTTCTTTGGGTTTAATCTTTATAGAGTTTTTTAATATGAAAAAGCTAACATCCTTATTGATAGTGTCGTCAGCAATCATACTGACGGCGTGTGACAGCAGAACTTATGAAGAGATTTCTGATAATACACCCATCACGGTGCCTGTAAAATATACAGCAGATGTAAAACCAATTGTGGATAACTCTTGCATAGGTTGCCATTCTGCAGGAAGTTTTAAACCACTGGTTACCTATGATCAGGTGAAAAATAATATAGACGGAATTCTGGACCGTATCCAAAGACCCAATGGTGATCCGGAGAAAATGCCTAAGGGAGGATCATTGTCCGCAGCTCAGATCAATATTTTTATAAAGTGGAAAGCTGACGGATTAAATGAAAACTAAAAAAATTGATATGAAAAAACTAGCATTATTAAGCGTATTACTGCTTTCTGCCGGGTACGCTTCAGCACAAAAATACAGCTCTAAGACCGGAAAAGTAACTTTTGAAGCTTCAGTACCTCTGTTTGATGATATTTTTGCACAGGATGACAATAATGTGGTGATTCTGAATGCGGATAATGGTGAGATGGCATCCGTTTCAACCGTTAAAAACTTTCATTTTAAAACCAAATTAATGGAAGAGCATTTCAATGAAAGTTATGCCGAATCCGCAAAATATCCTAAAACAACCTTCAAAGGGAAAATTGTCAACTTTGATAAAACAAAACTTACGGCCAGTCCTCAGAAATATACCGTTCAGGGAACGCTTAACTTTCATGGTGTAGACAAAGCGGTTGCTTCTTCAGCCACATTATATGCAAAAGAGGGTAAAATCTATATGCAGGGTGGTTTTGTGGCTAAACCTGCAGATTATAAAGTGACTATCCCTAAAATGGTTACCAAAAAAGTGGCAGAAAATGTCAACATCGAATACAACTACGTAATGGTAAAACAATGAGAAATCTAATCTTAATTTTAGGACTATTTCTGAGCTCATTGATATTTGCTCAGGAAAAGGCAAAATCAATATTTGATATTGCCAGAAGCGGAACAGTTCCTGAAGTACAGGAGCTGATGAAACAAAACCCGGATGTTATTAATCAACTGAACGAAAATGGATTCTCTCCCCTTATTTTAGCTTGTTACAGAGGAAATATCCCTATTGCAGAATTTTTAATTACTCGTGTTAAAAATATGAATTACGCAAGTGGAGAAGGAACAGCTTTAACGGCTTCTGTTTTTAAAGGAGATAAAAATCTTACTCAGAAATTATTAGCGAACAAAGCTGATCCCAATGTGGCAAACAGCAGTGGAGTAACGCCATTAATATATGCTGTCCAGTCACAAAACAAAGAAATGGTAGAATTGCTGCTAAAGAATAAAGCAAATAAGACATTATCAGATAAACAAGGGAAAACTGTTTTTGAGTATGCATTATTTACTAAAAATCAAGACATTATTAACTTATTAAAAAATTGACCATATGAAATTAAAAACTACATTATTATTGATCGGATTTTTTGCTTTTTTTCATGTAAAAAGTCAATATTCGACAGGAACTGTACCTCTTTTTTCCACACCGGGAGGAGCAGATTTGGCTTATTCAGTTAAGATTGACCTTACCCCTTCTTTAGTTACCCTTACCCTTGTCGGGCCTTCTACGGGATGGCTGGGAATGGCTTTCAATACAACGAATATGGATGATATAGGGAAAGACGTTGTAATTTTTGATGGAACTAATTTAAGTGACAGAACATTTAATGGACAAGGAGTGGTTCCGCCTTTGGATGGAACTCAAAACTGGACTGTAACATCTAATACAGTGGCAGGAAGTGTTCGTACCGTAATTGCTACAAGAGCTTTAAACACAGGAGATGCTAATGATTATGTTTTTACTGTTCCTCCTGCAGGCCCTTTAAACATTACCTATGGACGTAGATTGTCGAATTTTACGATTGGTTATCACGGTTCTAACAGCTGTGGTACTACATCCCTGAGTTTTGGTACTTTAGGTACTAAAGAAACAGCTTCCGAAAGTAAGAAAATGGTTCTTTATCCAAATCCGGCGAAAGAAACGGTGAGCTTTAAAAATGCAGATAAAATAAAATCTGTTGATATTTATGAATCTGCCGGAAGAAAAGTAAGATCTGTAAAGCTTGAGGGAGAAAATATCAGTGTCAGAGATTTAAAATCCGGTACTTATTATTTCGAAATCACTTTAAAAGATGGAACTACATCTTACGAAAAACTGATTAAAGAATAATTTTCAGAAAAAACACACCTAAATAATTAGTAATGCATACCCCTGATTTTTCAGGGGTATCATTTTTTCTTAAGTCCCAATTTCAGGGAGGTTGCTTTAAAATTCATATATTTGTGTAGATACGGATTCTTAATAAAAGGCCATCTCTTAGCCTTATAATTTTTTATAACCAATGGAATTTAAAACCTTAGCCCATATCACAACAGATGAACTTTTATCAGTATTCAATCATTCATTTTCTGACTATGTTGTTCCTTTTCACTTAACGAAAGAGGTACTTGTTTCAAAAATTGCAGCTGAAAAACTAGATATGAATTTATCCGCCGGAGCATTTGAAGACGGAAGGCTGGTTGGCTTTATTCTTCAGTCTGAAAAAGTTGAAAATGGAGAAAAGATAATCTACAACGGAGGAACAGGAGTCGTTCCGGAAAGCAGAGGCAAAGGATTGGTGAGAAAAATGTATGATTTTATTATTCCTGTTTTAAATGAAAGAAATGCCAATACATTACTGCTTGAAGTTATTGAAGGAAACCAGCCTGCAATAAGAGCATATGAAAATTTAGGCTTTAGCATTGTGCGAAGATTGCTTTGCTTTAACGGTAGCATTAAGCAGGGAAAAGAAAATGCTGAGGTTTCTATTAAGGATTTGAAAGACTTTCAATGGGAAAAATTACGTTCTTTCTGGGATATCGAACCTTCATGGCAGGGATCTGTTTTCGTATTGGAGCCTATGCCTGAGAACTATGTGACTTTAGGTGCTTATATTGATGAGAAGCTTGTTGGGTATATTGTTTATGGTCCTGCAGCGAAAAAAATCTACCAGTTTGCTGTAGATAAAGGTTTCAGAAATCAGGGAATAGGAACGACGCTTTTTAATGCCATTTCGAAAAAAAATGGAGGGCAGGCTATTGCATTGAACAATGTAGATGATTCTTCGGAAAACACCAGTAAATTTCTTAGCGAAAGAGCAGGACTGAACAATTGGCTGTCACAGTTTGAAATGAAAAGACCTATTTAATGAGTTTTAATTTTGATTCAAAAAAAATAATCGCTTTTAATATACTTTTAATCTCTTAAACTTTTCAGGCAGAAGTATAGGATGTAACTTTGCAGAAAATTTTTAAATAATGAAGCGAGGAATCCATTTTTTACTGCTGTTAATTTCCTTTACGGCTTTTGCACAACAGGTAAATATTGATACAGCCCAGGTGGTGATCCCGGGTAGACAAAACAGTACAGAGGCACAGTCTAAACCTTACGTGATTATGATATCTACAGATGGTTTCCGTTATGACTATGCTCAGAAACACAATGCTGAAAATCTTTTGAAACTGGCTAATGGCGGTGTAAAAGCTGAAGCCATGATTCCAAGCTATCCAAGTATTACTTTCCCAAACCACTGGAGCTTAATCACCGGACTTTATCCATCCCATCATGGCTTGATTGATAACTTTTTCTATGATTACAAGAGAAAAGAAGGCTATGCAATGAGCAGTAAAAAAAATGCTGAGGACGGGAGCTGGTATGGAGGAACTCCACTTTGGGGACTTGCCGAAAAACAGGGAATGGTATCGGCTTCTTTAATGTGGGTAGGATCTGCCAGCGATGCAGGAGGAATGAGACCTACTTATTATTATCCTTATCATGAAAAATTCACACCTTCAGAAAAAGTAGGAAAAGTAGTGAACTGGCTGAAGTTACCGGAAGATAAAAGACCTCACTTTATTTCATTATATTTCCCGGAAGTAGATGGAAGCGGACATCATTATGGTCCGGACGCCAAAGAAACAGAAACGGCTGTTCATCTGATAGACCAGGCGATTGGTGACCTTGCTCAGAAAGTAAATGAATTAGGATTAAAAAATGTTAACTTTATTTTTGTTTCCGACCACGGCATGATTAAAGTCGATGGCGGTACACCATTGGAAATTCCGGCTGTGCTTTTTGATAAAAACAGATTCGATTTTTATAACTCTCAAACCTTATTAAGAGTTTACGTTAAGAATCCGGATGAGGTAAAAGCAGTTTATAAAGAATTGAAAGCCAGTAAAACAGACGACTATGAAGTTTATCTTGACAAAAAACTTCCTAAATATTTACATTTTGCCACAAGAGATGACCAGTATAACAGAATAGGACAGATTCTTCTGATTCCGAAAGCACCAAAGATTTTCTTGGAAAAAGGTAAAAAGACGTCGGTTGGAAAACATGGTTACAACCCTAAAGTTGTTCCGGAAATGAAAGCGACTTTCTTTGCTTGGGGGCCTGAATTTAAAAATAATCTGACAATCGGAGAATTTGCCAACATCAATGTTTATCCTTTGGTTGCTGAAGTTTTAGGATTAAAAATTGATCAGCCTATTGATGGAAAACTTAAAGTTTTAAAAGAAACATTGAAAGAGAAAAAATAATCTGAGGATTAAAAAATAAAAATTAAAACTAGTTTCGGCGCACCAAAGGTGCGCCGAAACTAGTTTTATAGATTGACTGAGAAATTAAAATTTAGAAGAAAACTCTTTCGCAAAATCTTCCAATTTAACATTTCCTGTAACAGGAGAACCATGATCAATAAAATCCTTTTGAACAACACCCGTTCTTATTCCTCTTCCCATTTCAACATACAACTTAGCCATATCTTCAGGTAATCCCGCCTGAAGCATTCCGTTTAAAGAATCTTCATCAGAAAATTCTACCCATGGAAGTTCAGGCTTATTAACAGAAGTACCTAAAACTTTCGCAAAATCGGAAGCTGTTCGTACATCACTTACAATATATCTGATGTTGTTGGTATTTTCTTTTTTTACCAATTCTTCAGCTGCGGCTTTGGCAATATCAGTAGGATGTACTACAGGAACTTCGATATTTGCAGGATAATTACCACCAATGATTCCTGCATTTTGAATCAAAGGAATATCGTTGAAAAAGTTATTATAAAAATATCCGGCTCTTAAAAAAGTGAAAGAGGTACTGTCTACTTCATTATATATTTTTTCAATATTGTGGAGACCTGCGATTGGGCCGTTTTCTACAGGAGATTCTGCTCCAACACTGCTTAGCATTACAGCTCTTTTTACATTAGCATTTTTTAAAGCTTCAGCATAATTTTTTCCTGCATTGGTTGTGTTTTCCACAATCTTATCCGGGCTGATAGCTGGAGGTGTCATTACAAAAACAGCGTCCGCACCTTCAAATGTATGAGCCAAAAAGTTAACATCCGTGATAGAACCTATTGCTGGAGTTGCTCCCAGAGATTCAATATCCTGTTTTCTTGCATCGCTGCTGCTTACTACGGTAATAGTATGTCCTTCAGAAATTAATTGTTGTGCTAGTGGTTTAGCTACATTTCCTAATGATCCTGTGATTACGATTTTCATATGTAAATATTTTTTTATTTCTGAGAACAAAGTTATATTTGTACTTACTTTTATACAAGTACTTACCCTAAAGTATGTAGATATGACAGCAATCAAAGAAAGTTCAACTATTCAGGAAAACAGAAAGACGGTACAGGATTGTCCCGTAATGTACGTTATGGAAAGAATTGGAGGATTCTGGAAACCTATTATTCTTTTTAATCTTTCCACAGGCGAAAAAAGATACAGCGAATTGAAAAAAGCAATTCCTGCCGTAACGGAAAAAATGCTCATTCAGCATCTGAAACAGTTGGAAACAGATGGATTAATTATCAGAACAGCAAAACCTGTAGTACCTCCTCATGTCACCTATAAGTTGAGTGATGCAGGCAATGAGCTGGCTCCCGTTATTGATGCAATGGCTGCATGGGCTTTTCAGGATATGGAAAGAAATGATATCAAATGTGCTGAAGGAAACAGATTTATACCAAATCAGGCTCAGAATACATTTAGCCAAAATCTTAAAAAATAAAAACATGCGCTTCAATCCGAAGCGCATGTTTTCGTTACTATTCTCCAGAAGAATTATAAAGACTGCATATCAATGACGAAACGGTATCTTACGTCACTTTTCAACATTCTTTCATAAGCTTCATTGATGTCCTGCATTTTGATCATTTCAATTTCTGAAACAATATTATGCTCTCCGCAGAAATCTAATAATTCCTGAGTTTCTGCAATACCTCCAATTACGGAACCCGCTACAGATTTTCTTCCCATAATCATCGGAACAGTATTAAGGATAGGTTCCAAACCTCCCAGATATCCTACAAGAACATGAGTTCCATTGATATTTAAAGTTGCCACATAAGGATTTACATCATGTACGTAAGGAACCGTATCAATAATCACATCAAATTTTCCTTTTACAGACTCCATTTGTGCTTCATCCGTAGAGATAACAACATGATCAGCACCCAGTTGTTTTGCATCATCAGTTTTTCCGGGAGTTCTTGAAAATAAAGTAACTTCAGCACCCAATCCTTTTGCCAGTTTAATCGCCATATGGCCTAAACCTCCCAGTCCTACAACCGCTACTTTAGAGCCGGGACCTACATTCCAGTGCTTTAAAGGAGACCATGTTGTAATACCTGCACAAAGAAGTGGTGCTACTGCTGCAAGATCAAGATTTTCAGGTACTTTTAAAACATGGTGAGAATCCACAACTACTTTTTGAGAATATCCACCAAAAGTATGACCTCCCAAATGCTTGTCTTTTCCATTATAAGTTCCTGTGAAGCCGTTTAAACAATACTGCTCAAGATCGTGCTGGCAGCTGTCACAATGTCCACATGAATCTACGATACATCCAACCCCTGCAAGATCACCTACTTTAAATTTGGAAACTTCGCTTCCTACTTTGGTAATTCTCCCGACAATTTCATGTCCCGGAACTACAGGATACAAAGATCCACCCCAGTCATTTCTTGCCGTGTGAAGGTCAGAGTGGCATACCCCGCAATATAGGATTTCAATCTCTACATCCTTTGAGGTTACTTCTCTTCTTTCAATATTCATTTCTTTCAGGTCTGCTGTGGTAGACTCTGCACCATAAGCTTTTACTGTGATTGTACTCATTTTTATATTTAGTTTATTTAGGTTTATAAATTATTATATGGATGTATTAAAAGTTTCCATAACGATACAAAAGTCGAAACTTTTTAGTAAACCGGACTTATACAGATTACCGAATTACTTACCAATTTTACAGACCCTATTTCAGTTACATAAGAAAGTGGTAATTTTGAATAGAAATAAAAATATACTTCATGGAAAATCAGGAGGTTGAAATCTATAATACGGTCTCAGAATACAATAAAATGGCGAATCATGAAACCCTGCATCCGCTGGTGAGTGTTATTGATTTTTCCAAATCTGATCCTATCTGCCAGCATAAAAGAACATTTGGATTTTATACCGTTTTTCTGAAAGATGTAATGTGCGGAGATATGCAATATGGAAAACACAGCTATGATTATCAGGAAGGAACATTGGTTTTTATCGCTCCCGGTCAGACCTATGGAATTTATAACAAAGATAAATATATTCAGCCTGCAGGTTCTGCATTAATTTTTCACCCGGATTTAATAAAAGGAACCAATTTAGGGAAGAATATGAAAGACTATTCATTCTTCTCTTATGATGTGCATGAAGCGCTTCATCTCTCAGAAAAAGAAAGAGAAGTGGTGCTGGATTGTTTTAAAAATATTAAACTTGAGCTTGAACAGGCTATTGATAAACACAGTAAATCTTTAATTGTCAATAATATTGAACTTTTCCTGAATTACTGTATGCGTTTTTATGATCGTCAGTTTATTACCAGAGATCATATCAACCAGGGAGTTATCGGTAAATTTGAAAATCTGGTTGACGATTATTTAAAATCTGAAAATCCTAAAAATATCGGTTTTCCGATGGTCAACTACTTTGCAGAAAAACTGAATTTGTCTGCTAATTATTTCGGGGATTTAATAAAAAAAGAACTGGGAATTTCCGCGCAGGAATTTATCCACAACAAACTTATTGATATCGCCAAAGAACAGATTCTGGATCAGGCAAAAACAATCAGTGAGATTTCCTATGATCTGGGCTTTAAATATCCACAGCATTTTACAAGACTCTTCAAGACGAAAGTGGGAATCTCTCCTAGTGAGTACAAAATCCTGAACTAGTTTTTTAACACTAATATCACTAATCTTCTCACAAATGACACAATTAAAGTTAGTGGATATTAGTAAGTTCATTTGTGACATTGGTGTTTAGATTTTTTTCAACACAAATAACACAATTCAAATTAGTGAATATTAGTGTATTTATTCGTGAGATTTGTGTTTAAATAATTAAATTTAAAAAGAAAAGTTTTCACCATTCCAAAGATGACACCAAATCAGCAAGAAACCTTTATTTTTAATACCCGTTTTGGGAGAATTATAGCATTGAAAGAACAAGGAATTATCAAGGCTAAAAGTATTCGCTATGCCCATTCTGAGAGATTTCAAAGACCTGTTGCTGTAAAATTTTCATCATCTGTTATTATTGCTCCTGAAAAAACTCCAGTGTGTCCTCAAGCTTTAAGTCCACTTGTGGAAAAAATGATTGGAACGACCCCTGTTGAAAGCTTTGAAGCCGATGAATCTACACAATATCTTTCCATCACCCGTCCTGAAACAGTTTCTGAAAATGAAAAAATTCCTGTTATAGTCTGGATTCATGGAGGTTCCCATGAAATTGGTTGCGGTGATCTTGCCACTGCCGATCCTTCGGAATGGGTGAAAGAACAGCATGTCATTGTTGTTGCTGTTTCGTATCGATTGGGATTATTTGGATTTTTAGGTGGAGACGAAACCAGGCCTGCTAATCTTGGTCTGTTGGATATGATCGAAGCATTAAAGTGGATAAAAATCCATATTGCAGATTTCAATGGAGATGAAAACAATATTACCCTTCTTGGACAGTCTTCGGGAGGTGATGCCATTGCGCATTTAATGATTTCTGAAGGAGTGGAGGATTTATTTCAGCGTGTTATTATCCAGAGTGCACCTTTGGGCTTACGTCATCAAAGACAGAAAATGTCTGCAGAATTTCTGAGAAAAACAGAAATACTGAAAGATGAAACAGATGTGTTAAAAATGATGAATGAATACGGAAAATTTTTACCATCCATCATGAAATACGGTCTGAAAGCTGCGATGCCTTTTGGAACTCAATACGGATATTTTCCTTTATGTAAAGAAGAAGAATCGCTGGAAATGTGGAAAAAGAATGCACAGAAATATGATGTACTCATTGGCTTAAATAATGATGAAACTGCATTTTATCTCAAAACTTCTGATGCATTAAATAAATATTTCGGAACTGGACTGGGATTAAAAATCATGGATAAGACAGTTGAAAAAACCACAGAATTCATCTATGGAACTCCGGCAAGACGGTTTGCCGAAAATCTGGCTGATGCTGGCGGAAATGTTTATTTGTTCAGAATTCATTCAAAACTGAAAGACAGTCATATCGGGGCTCCTCACTGTATTGATCTTCCTTTGATCTTTGGCAATGAATCTGCGTGGAAATTTTCCGAACTGCTGAAAGATATACCTTGGAGTCGTATTCATGAAAACGGTAAGAAATTACGAGCACTCTGGGCCGAATTTGCCAGAACCGGGAAAATATCTGATGTCTCCGAAAAACCGGAGATCCTGCAACTCAGAAAAATGTAGCATACTAAGTGTATAAAATCTCTAATCTTAACAAATATCCCTACTGAAGACGTAAACATTACCCTCCCTCGGAGGGGTGGCAAAAATTCAAAGAATTTTGACGGGGTGGTTCGTCACATTCTCAATATTTATCTTTAATAATGAAAATTATATATACTAAATCAAGTATTTGGTGATAAATACTTATGCATAATTGTAATTTTTAACGTATATTTAATTACTAAACCATTAAAAATAATAATTATGAAAACAAACAAAGATTTCAAAGTAAAAAAACTTAAACGTGAGCAACTGAAGACCCTAAAGGCGGGAGATCTAAATTGGGGTAAAGTATGCTGTACTTCCAACGAAGACGGACAATGCTGCGAATGGGCTACAGATATTTGGAATTGCCGATATATTTATTGCTAATTGAAAGCCTTGTCAAGGTTTTAAACCTTGACAAGGCTCTTACTCAGGAATCCAAACGCTTACATTTCCTGCCGGAACAGGAAAATTTCCCCATCCGTTTTCATCAATGGTTACTTTTTCTTTGAATCTCTTCAAAAGATCTTTAAATTTTTTTCCTGCGTAAAGCTGTCCCACTTCCATAGGCTTGTTGTAAGCGTCCTTATTACTTAATACGACAGCACATCCTGAATGTTCATTATCACCTGTACGAACCCATCCAAGGCAATTGGCGTCTTCAAAATAATCCTGCTGATCACCATATGCATGATCTTTTCTGGCTTTTAATAGCTCTTCAATTCCATCTATTTTAGGCATAAATATTTCCTGATCGTTGCCCTCTCTATCTTTATCCGTATAATGGGCACCATACAAATCAGGATAGAATACACACGGATAACCTTCTTTTCTCAATAGAATAAGGGAGTAAGCAATAGGCTTAAACCATGGTTCTACAGGAGCTTCAAGATCCTGTAAAGGCTGGGTATCATGATTAGCTACTATACTCACCGAATGTAAGGGATCTGCCTGGGTAAGAGTTTCATCAAAAATTCTGCGGAGATCATATGAACTTCCTTCTTTTGAAGCATTATGAAAATTGTTCTGAAGGGAACTGTCAAAAAGACTCATACAGCCTTCTGTCACCTCAATATACTTTTGAAGCAGATGAAGATATCCGGGAGCCCAGTATTCACCGACAGCAAAAATATTTTTCCCCGAATTAGAACGAAGCATAGTGAGCCATTCTTTATAAAAGTCGAACGAAATATGCTTCAAGGCATCCAGTCTCACTCCATCGAAATCTGTCTGATCAAAATACCACTTTGCCCAGTGGTTAAGCTCTTCCCGTACAAAAGGATTTCTATGTTCGATATCATTGTACATCAGGTAGTCGTAATTCCCTTTTTCATCGTGAATCATTTCTTCCCAGTCGTCTCCATATTCAGATTGTATTTTATAGATGTGGGATTCCATACCTTCTGCGTAATCTACGCCGCTGAAGCAGGTGAAGTTCCATTCAAAATCAGAATATTTTTTTCCTCTTCCGGGAAAGGTGAATTTCGTGTAAGACTCTATTTCAATGACATCGGAAATAACTTTCTCCCTGTTTTCTTCATCTACTTTTACTACTTTGAATTTTTCCAGCTCATCACCTCCGGCTTTATGCCCCAGAACAATATCTACAATTACCTGTATATTTTGTTTCTTTAAGGCTTTAATAGCTTTTATATAATCGGTTTTAGTGCCGTATTTTGTAGCAACGGTTCCCTTTTGGTCAAATTCTCCGAGGTCATAGAGATCATAAGCATCATATCCGGTAGAGTAACCTCCATTTGTTCCTTTATAGGCAGGAGGAAACCACACAGAAGTAATCCCCAGCTTTGCTAAATATCTGGCCTGTTTTTCGGCTTCTTTCCACAACTTTCCGTCTCCTTCAGAATACCAGTGAAAAAACTGAATCATGGTTGGGTTCATAAATTTGCTGATTTGGTAGATACAAGTTAGCGAAAAAATATGACCTACTCACTTTCAAATTCTTCAAACGGGATTTTTAGTTGAACGGAAACCTGTTTTTTTTCTTCCGTATTCAGGTGGGAGAGAGATAAGCCGAGAAGGCGTACTGCCTTATCAAAAGGGCGGAGTTCCCAGAGCTTTCTTCCTGTATTAAAGTACTGTTCCGGTGATGAGAAATAATCTTCTCTTGTAATGCTCCTTGTAAAAAGAGAGAAATCTTTATATTTTATTTTTAACGTTAAAGTTCTCCCGAGAATATTATTTTTCTGTAATCTCTGATGAAGTTCCTGTCCGAGGCT
Source organism: Chryseobacterium sp. S90 (assembly GCF_047444895.1). Classification (NCBI taxonomy): domain Bacteria; kingdom Pseudomonadati; phylum Bacteroidota; class Flavobacteriia; order Flavobacteriales; family Weeksellaceae; genus Chryseobacterium; species Chryseobacterium sp. S90. The sequence continues at coordinate 44,895 of NZ_JBLGCX010000005.1, forward strand.
TTCCAGTTTTTCATTGATCTGCTGATCATCCAGGAGGTCCTCAAAAAAGGTTCTTTCTACAGCCACACTTTTCTGGATACGATGAGGTTTTACTTCGGAAGTATGAATTCCACGTACTACGTTGTAATAATGTTGTCCGGACTTCCCGAAAAGTCTTACCAGATCTTCAAGTGATCTCTTCTTTAAATCTTTTCCTTTATAAATTCCTAAACTAAACATTTTGTTAGCTGTCACTTTCCCAACTCCATAAAATTTTTCTACAGGCAATTCTTCCAGGAAATGCTCCATTTTATCAGGATGAATGGTTTTCTGGCCATTCGGTTTATTGATGTCGGAAGCTACTTTAGCCAAAAACTTATTCACTGAAATTCCTGCAGATGCCGTCAATCCTGTCTGTTCAAAAATTTTCTGACGGATTTCTTTGGCAATCAGGTTGGCAGATTCCATTCCTTTTTTATTTTCGGTGACATCCAGATAGGCTTCATCCAGAGAAAGAGGTTCTACCAGATCAGTATATTCATAGAAAATTTCCCGGATCTTTTTTGAAATTTCTTTATATCTGGCAAATCGGGGAGGAACAAAAATAAGATGCGGACATTTTTCCTTTGCGGTTTTGCTGGGCATTGCAGAACGTACTCCATATTTTCTGGCTTCATAGCTTGCTGCAGCAACTACACCACGATGCTGTCCTCCAACTGCAATAGGCTTGCCTTTCAATGTAGGATTATCATGCTGCTCCACAGAAGCATAGAATGCGTCCATGTCAACATGAATAATTTTACGAAGCGGCAAAGAAAAATCCATATACAAAGATATGGATTCCTTTATTGACGGTAAATTTTTTTGTAGAAAGGAAGTCTGAAGCTGGGAGAGGGAAGTTAATGAAAACGATATAGAAATGGATGATCCATTTATTAAAAGTTAGCTAAAAGACTAGCTGATCATTCATGGTACTTAAATTACTTCCATCTTCGATCTTTATGCTTCAAACCTCTTACGGTTTCAGTCTCATGGTGAGAAGATGAGGTTCAAAACCTGCTTTTTCATAAGCTTTTATGGCAGATTCATTCTGAGCATATACATCAAGTCTTACCTCACTGATTCCCCTTGATTTTGACCAGGAAATAAGCTCATCTGTAATTACTTTATTAATCCCTTTACCTCTGTTATCGGGTTTTACATACATAAAACCGAGATAGGCATATTCTTTAAACTGATAATAATCTTTGGCTGCTTTTTTAATCAGGGCATATCCTGATGCAACGATTTCATTATTCTCCTCGGCAACAATTACAGTTGCATCCGGAGACTTTATAAGATGTTTTAAATCATAATAATGAATTTCACCTTCAATAAGTGTGCTGTTGAAAGGCCTTTCGGCAGTTACAACTCCCTGTTCGAATTCTAAAAGGATTTCTAAATCCTGTTCTGTGGCTTCTCTTGTGATCATGGTGTTATCTATGAAATTTTAAAACTCATTGAAAGTTGAGGTTTCCAATGAGTTTTTTATGTTTTTTTGGATTAAAATAAATGAAGTTATTTTAAAAGTTTATTTATGGTTTGCTGAAGTTCAGGATCTTCAGGTGATATTGCGTAATATTTTGCGATAGAAGATTTCTGATCGATTACCATATATCTTGGAATCCAGTTAAGATCTACATAATTGTTGAAATCATTTTTCCATCCTGTAGAAAACCAATAATTTTCTTTGTCTTTCATCTCAAATCTTTCCAGACTTTTTTCAAACCCTTCTTTTGAACGGTCTAATGATAAAAATACAAAATCAATATTTTTGTTGTTATCTTCCAGTTCTTTAGCTTTTGGAAGTGCCTTTAAGCAATCTCTACACCATCCTGCCCAAAAATCAATGACTAAAACTTTTCCTTTATGCTGGTCAAGAATCTGCTGGATGGTAACGGCTTTTCCTTCTTCATCTTCCAGTTTCTGCTGTAAAGCCTCTTTTGAAAAGCCCGTTTTAAGAACGGCAGGAACTTGTTGTGAATAACTTATCCCAAAAATACCTATCATAAAAATTAGTATCAACTTTTTCATCTCGTACAATTTCATTTATACAAATCTAAACAATGAATTGCAATCTGAGATTGATTTCTGCTGAATTAGGAAAAATTTATAATATTGATGGATTCTATGGGGTATGAGGATGGGTATGTGTAAACCACTCCGTCAAAAATTCTTTGAATTTTCCCCACTCCTCCGTGTGAAGGGAATATTACATCTTCAGTTGTGATATTTCTGATTGAAATTTTTTACTGATAGTTTTTAATCAAGCCTTTCACAACGGCAATTACATTGGGCATTGCTTTATTGGCTGCATTTAAAACTTCTTCGTGAGAAACAGCAAAAGCTACATCCGGTCCGCCAAGATCTGTGATTACGGAAACACAGAAAACATCCATTCCCATATGTCTGGCGACAATGACCTCAGGAACGGTACTCATTCCTACCATATCACCGCCGATGGCTTTGATCATGCCATATTCAGCCGGAGTTTCAAAAGTTGGTCCTTGTAGTGCTACGTAAACTCCCTGATGGATTTTTATTTGGTGATCTGCAGCAGCTTTTTCCGCTATAGCAATCATTTTTTTGTTGTAAGGCTCACTCATATCTACGAATCGTGGTCCAAGCTCATCTATATTTTTTCCCCGAAGTGGATGCTCAGGCATCATATTGATGTGATCTTTCAGAATAACAATATCTGCAACGCTGTAAGCTGGATTTACGCCGCCACATGCATTGGAAAGAATAAGGTTTTGAATACCCAGTAAATGAAAAACCCTCACAGGAAAGGTTACAGTTTCCATTGAATGTCCTTCGTAATAATGGAAACGACCGCTCATCATCAGTACTTTTTTTCCTTCCAGAAGTCCATAAATCAGTTTTCCGGTATGTCCGGCTACTGTAGTTTGTGGAAAATGTGGGATGTCTTTGTACTCTAAAACATGGATCGGTTCTACTTCATTCTGTAATTTTCCCAGTCCGGATCCTAAAACAACCGCAAAATCAGGTGTTTCCTGAATGATATTTTTAATAAAATCTGCAGTCTCTTTAATTTTTTCTAACATAATCTAAGATGATTTGATTGAATTCTTCTTTCTTATCAATCAGTACATTGATAGGCCAGTAGTAAACAATTTCTCTAAGATAGTCAAAAGTTTTCAGACGTACATAGTCTTTCTCTGTGGTTAATATCAGTTTATATTCCCCTAATTTTTTATACTCGGCAAGGATTTTTTTAATATCATCATCCGTGAAATTATGATGATCTCTGAACTTTAAATGCTTTACCCTTTTTGAGAATTTTGCCAGATGTTCCAGAAGGGGTTTAGGATTGGCAATTCCGGTAATCAGTAAAATATCATAATAATTCAGGTTATTATCCGGAAGCATTTTATCTTTTCCGTATACATTTTCGTCATAACCGATGGATGAAAAGAATACTTTCTGCCCATAAGAAGGTCTTATTCTTGAAATATAATATCTTTTTGTTTCCTCAGTCAGTTCATCAGGACATTTGCTGACCATAATGATGTTGGCTCTTTTATATCCTGCTCTGGATTCTCTCAGATCTCCTGCCGGAAGAAGGTAGTCTTTGAAAAAAGGATCATTAAAGTCGGTCATCAGAATATTGAATCCTGCCTTGATGGCTCTGTGCTGCATGGCGTCATCCAGTACCAGAACTTCAAGGTCCATATCTTCAATTACTTTTTTGGCTCCGGGAACACGTTCTTCCGAAACAGCAATGACAAAACGGTTTTTAAAACGTTCAAAAAGCTGCATCGCTTCATCACCCACCATTTTGTAATTACTTTCATAATTCGTTACCTCATAGCCTTTTGTCAGCCTTCCATAACCTCGTGAAAGTACTCCTGTTCTGTAATGTTTGGATAGATATTGGGCAAGATACATCACCATGGGTGACTTTCCGCTTCCACCCACAGAAAGATTTCCGACATTGATTATCGGAGTTTTGAATTTTGTCGATTTAAAAATTCCCAGATCATACATTGTGTTCCGGATACCCGTTACCAAATGATAACCAAGGGAAAAAGGATAAAGGTACCATCTTTTCATACGATTGCAAAAATAGGGATTTTCATAAGCATTTGGTATATTATTCTCAAAGACTTTTCAACAAATATTTCGTTAAATTAAAGTATTTTTGTGGAGTTATTACAATACATTGAGATACTTTATAGAATTTTCTTACAACGGAAAGAATTATTTCGGCTACCAGATACAGCCGGATGCCATTTCTGTACAGGAAGAACTGGAAAAAGCACTTTCCACAATTTTAAGGGAAGAGATTAAAACTACAGGAGCAGGAAGAACGGATACAGGGGTTCATGCCAAAAAAATATTTGCTCATTTTGATACTGAACAGGAAATAAACGATCAGCTTCCACGCAGACTGAACAGTTTTCTCCCGCCTGATATTTCCATTAAAAGGATTTTTCCGGTAAAAGATGATTTTCACGCCCGTTTTGATGCTACGTACAGAACCTACGAGTATTATATCTCACTGGAAAAAAATCCGTTCACACAGGAATCGGCCTGGCAGCACTGGAAAAGAGGATTGGATATTGATGCTATGAATGAAGCCTGTAAGATTCTTTTTGAATTCGAGGATTTTACCAGTTTTGCTAAATTAAAAACCGACAATAAAACGAATATCTGTAAAATCTACAAAGCAGAGTGGGAACAGAATGGCTCAGAGCTGAAATTTACTGTTTCAGCTAACCGATTTTTGAGAAACATGGTTCGTGCGATTGTGGGAACAATGGTAGAAATAGGAACCGGAAAACTGAAACCGGAAGATCTTCGTACTGTGATTGAAGATAAAAACCGTAACGCTGCCGGAACTTCTGCTCCGGGACATGGGTTGTATCTTGTGGATGTGGGATACGAATTTTAAATAAAAACTAAAAACAAAATAATAATCATGTTATCAGTCTTTATTCTTATCGGTGCCTATCGGTATTACGCACAATTAGCAGAAAGGTTTGGAAAAACAAAATGGCAGTACGGTGTTCTGGCAATTGGTATCTATCTGGGAACTCAGCTTTTGTTAGGTTTCGGTTATGGTATGTATTTGGGATTAACAGATCCTGAATCCGCAGAAAATGTGAATTATACAGGTTTTTCCGGAGTGAATATGGTAGGTTGGTTAATCTCTATTGTTGTAGTTTGGGGAGTTTATAAATTCCTTGAAAATAAATTTATAAAAGAAAGACCTGTAAAGCCCATCATTGAAATCGAAGAGATAGGGAAAACTACTGAACAGTAAGATTTCTTTTTTAGTATCGGAAATTAAGATTATTTTTAAATAATGTAAGGAATACTAAAAAAATAACCATGACTGAAATTGATAAACTAGCCTTTGCATTGCATCATTTTGCCGGACTTTCTGAAGAAGATTTCAGCCTGTCTGAAAATTTTTGGATACCCAGAGAATATAAAAAAGGAGATTTTTACAATCTTCAGGGAAATGTATGTTCTTATCTGGGATTTATAGTTGATGGTGTTTTCCGTTCTTATGTCATCAATGGAGATACCGGTGAAGAAAAGAATGTTTTTCTTTATTCTGCCAATGGATTTGTGGTTCCTTTTAAAAGTTTTCTCAATCAGATTTCCTGTGATTATTTTACTCAGGCCCTTACAGATGCTTCTATTATTTTTATCCGGCACACAGATCTGCTTTCTCTTTATATGCAGTCACATCAATGGGAGAAATTTGGGAGGCTCCTTGCACAGGCGGCTTTTAATGTTACCATGACAAGGGTAGAAGGATTTTTATTAAAGTCTCCTGAAGAGCGTTATCTGGATCTGATGAAAGAACATCCGGATATTTTCAGTAATGTTCCTCTTTATCATATTTCTTCCTATCTGGGCATTCAGGGACCTTCTCTGAGCAGGATAAGAAAAAGAATTTCAGGTAAATAGTACGATTTTAACCTGAGTTAAAGTTTTCGTCATTTTATCTGCGGAAATTTGTTTCATCAATTTAACAATACAAAAAGTAAAAATTATGAAAACAAAAACAATCGTATTAATTCATGGGTTATTTGTGAATAATACAAGCTGGAAAGAATGGAAAACATATTTTGAGGCTCAAGGGTATACTGTGCATACACCATCCAATCCGGGGCATGCAGGAAATCCTGTAGATTTAAAGAATAATATTCCGGGAGAATTAAGACATGTAGGTTTTGACGATGCAATCAACAATCTTGTGAAACTGATAGACAGCCTTCCTGAAAAACCTATAGTTATCGGACATTCTTTCGGAGGACTTATGGTTCAGAAGCTGATTGATATGGGAAAAGCAGCAGCAGGAGTAAGTATTGATGGTGCTCCTCCGAAAAATATAATGGCTCCTTTTTCTACCATTAAAATCGTTTGGCCGGTGGTGAATTTTTTCAAAGGAAACAGTCCATATCTGGGAACAAAAGAATGGTATCACAAAGCGTTTTTCAATAATTATTCGAAAGAAGAAAGTGACAGATTATACGCAACAGTAGCAGTACCTGAAAGCCGAAAATTAGCAAAAGATCCTTTGTTTAAAGCTTCTGCGAAATTAGATCTGAAGAAACCACACCAGCCACTTCTGTTCATTGCAGGTTCTAATGATCACATTTTTCCGGCAGCATTTTCAAAGAAAATAGCAGAGGCCTATAAAGATTCTAACAGCATTGTAGATTTTAAAGAGTTTGCAGGAAGAAGTCATTTCATCTGTGGAGAGAAAAATTGGGAAGAAGTAGCAGAATATGTTCTGGGGTGGATACAAAAGAATGCTTAATATATTCATATTGTAAATGGTAGGTATCTGAAATTTTCTATGACGATTTGCAAAAGTTGTAAAGGCAGTCCGGTTATAAAGTCTTATTTTTGCATAGAATTTTTATTTTAATTCTTTCTTTCGATTCGTACAATGAAAAAACAAGATACCTGGGGGATTATAAAAAGGCTGTTCTTTATCGGAATGAAGTTTCGTTCATGGTTCATCCTTACGCTTATAATTTCTATTTTCCTTTCCATTGTTTCTACTTACAGGCCGTATCTTACTATGCAGGTGGTGGATAATGATATTACAAAGCTTCATGATAAGGCTTTGATGATGAAACATATCTACATCCTTGTAGGATTGGTGTTTGCTGAAACGATTTTAAACTTTTTCCTGGTTTATTTTTCAAATTTTATCTCACAGAATGTGATCAGGGATATCAGAGAGCGTTTATATGCTAAGCTGATTTATTTTAAGACTTCATTTTTTGATAAAACACCTATCGGACAGCTGGTAACACGTGCGGTAGGAGATGTGGAAACAATTGCCACTGTATATACGGATGGTTTCCTGATGGTTTTCGGGGATATTCTGAGAATTCTGTTTGTGCTGATTATGATGTTCAGTACCAATGTTCATCTGAGTTATATTACGCTGGCTATTTTACCTTTAATGGTAGTCATTACGCGATTTTTTCAGAAAAGACTGAAGAAAGCTTTTGGAGACGAGAGAAACTGGACTGCCAATCAGAACTCTTTTGTTCAGGAAAGACTGGCAGGAATGTCTATTATTCAGGTATTCAACAGACAGGAATCCGAATTCAAGAAATTTGATGATATCAATATTACCCTAAAAACTGCATTGCTGAGAACGGTGTTCATTTTCTCACTGTTCTTTCCTGTAGTAGAACTTATTTCTTCGTTATTCATAGGATTTATTCTTTTCTATGGAGGATATATCACGATCAGTGCCGGAGTCGTTATTGCTTTTATCCAATATATTTCAATGCTGATCCGTCCGCTGAGACAGATTGCAGACCGTTTCAACAATATCCAACGAGGAATTGTGGGAGCAGAAAGAGTCTTGGGATTAATGGATGAAGAGAATTCAATGCCGAATAACGGTACGGTAAAGAAAGACCATTTTGCCGGAAAAATTGAATTCCAGAAAGTACATTTTGCCTATGATGAAAAGCAGGAAGTTTTGAAAGGTATTGATTTTAAAGTAAATCCGGGAGAAACAGTCGCTATTGTAGGGGCAACAGGTGCCGGAAAATCTACTATTATCAGCCTGATTACAAGATTATATGATATCAACTCCGGAAATATTCTGATTGATGATGTGAATTTAAAAGATTATGAGCTTTATAATCTGAGAAGCCACATCGGAGTCGTTTTGCAGGATGTTTTCCTTTTCCACGGAAGTATTTTTGAAAATCTTTCCTTTGGAGATGACACTATAACTTTAGATAAAATAAAAGCAGGAGCCAGAGAAATTGAGGTAGATCAGTTTATCCAGCAGCTTCCTGGCGGATATGATTATGTAGTGAGCGAAAGAGGTTCGTCAATCTCTTTAGGTCAGAGACAATTGCTGTCTTTCCTGAGAGCCTATTTATCGGATCCGAAAATTTTAATCCTGGATGAAGCAACGTCCTCCATTGACCATGAAAGTGAAAAACTGATCCAGAGAGCAACAGAAAAACTTACAAAAAACAGGACTTCCATTATTATTGCCCACAGGCTTTCCACTATTGAAAAAGCAGATAAAATTATTGTGATGGAACATGGTAAAATTGTAGAAGAAGGTAAACATCTTGAACTTCTGGATAAGAACGGATATTATTCTACTCTTTACAAAGCCCAGCTGCGTCATGAAGTGGAATTGGAAGAAGAAAAAGAGTCATAATCCATAAGGAATGATAATAAACAAAAAAGAGAGTCATCACGATTCTCTTTTTTATTTAAATATATAATTCATTAACGCTTTTTAAAACTACAGAAAACAAAATTCTGAACAGTTTCAAAAGGGGTGATATGATCTTCAGTAATGCATTTTATTTTTTCAAAGCTTTCTTTAAATTTTTCTGATAATGATTCTTCATCATACTGCTGAATATCCAATCCGCTGCATTTCGTAGGTCCGTTTTTAGAAAAAGTCCCAAGGATTATAAAGTTATTAACATTCTTTTCTGCAATATCAATATATTTTAAAACCTGTTCCGGAGTTGTCAGGAAGTGAAAAGCAGCTCTGTCATGCCAGATGTCATAAGTTTCAGTGGGTTGAAAAGCGGTAATATCGGTTGCGATCCATTTTACTTTACCTGCTAAATTTCCGAGTCTTTTTTGTGCTTTTTCCAAAGCGTTGGCAGAAATATCAAGAACTGTAATATTCTCATAGCCTTCTTCAAGAAGAAAATCAACAAGGTTACTGTCGCCGCCGCCAATATCGATAATCTTGGCCTCTTTTCCCAATTCAGAAGATTTGATAAAGTCAAGGGAGGTCTGTGGTTTTTTCTGGGTCCAGCTTACCTGATCAGGATTTTTGGTTTCGTATACGTTTTCCCAATGGTTTTTGTTGTCGGAAGAACTCATGAATCTTTTAATTGATTGTTTATCTCTTCAAATTTATTAATTAATTCATCAAGTTTCCCCTGTTGTTTCTTTATTGTTTTAGGTCTTAAATAAAACCAATTGAAAGCAATCCATGCTAATGTTACTGAGTACGTTAGAATACCTGAACCAATAGTCATTCTGGACGTGTACTCATACATGTAAAAACATATTCCCAGAAAAAGCATAATAAAATATAAGTTGAGAACAGTGGTCTGCATCAATTTCTGTTTACTCTTTACCACATATAAACTCTGCAGATACTCATTGTTCGATTGGGTCTGATCAATTTTGTAAAAAACCATAAACATTTTATTATAAGCAAAAAGGAACATAACCATGGCCAGAATCACAAGCACAATCCCGATTTTTGTAGTAATCATCTCAGGCTGGAAACGATACCAGATATAAATGATTAATAATGAGGTGGTGATTAATCCAATATTGGCCAGAATCAGCTTACGCAGATTTTGATTTCGGAATTTTTTCAACTTACCAATAAGCTCTTCCAGATTGGGTTTGTTGGAAGTCTGCTGCTTCCACATATTTTTGAAATCGATATTAGAATCCATTTTCTCTAAACTTTTGTGTTAATTTTTCTTTTATCCTGTGAATTTTTACCCGTATGTTGGATTCTGAAAGTCCTACGATATGGGCTATTTCAGCCTGTTTTACCTCTTCCAGCTCCAATGAAATAATAATTCTGTCTGTTTCCGGCAGCTCCGAAATAAACTGATACAGCATTTGTATCTGAGGTTCCATAGATTCCTGCTTTTTTTCTTCCAGATTAGCAGGCAGATCTGTTTTTGTAAATTTCTTTTCCTTTTCAATCTGCCGGAGACAGTTATTAGAAGCAATTCTGAAGATCCATGTTCCTACGCTGGATTCATTTCTGAATTTCGGAAGCTGCTGCCATACAATGATAAATGTTTCCTGGGCAAGATCCTGGGCGAGGTCAGTATCATTCACATATCCCATACACAGACGGAATATCCTTTGCCAGTAGAGTTCATATATTTCTTCAAAAGCCATTATTTCGATGATAAAAAGTGAGTAAGCTGATTAAAGTACCAATCTTTATCATCATACATAATGAAATGCAATCCTTTTGAAGCATACTGCATATTGGCATTTTTTAAATTTTTGTACTGACCTTCAATAGTTGGTTTCAGGTTCGCAAAAAACGATTCCAAGAGAATAAGGGAAGGACATTGTATGTTTTTTATTTTATCTCTCAGATCGGTATTGGAAAAATCACAGTACATTTTAGCGAATGTTTTTCGGTCAGATTTCATGCTCCAGCCGATTACCGTTTCCTGCATAGAAGTATCTGCCAGAAGACGCGGCATCATCTGTGTCTGCATTTTGCGGAACTGGTCTTCACTCATAGCTGTTAATTGAGTAATGATAGAGGAGCAGTCATTATTTTCTTTAGAGGTAAAATTAGGATCAGATATCGCGGCAAGACAAGGAAGCGTGTCTACAATAACGATTTTCCCTACCAACTCAGGATAATCTGCAGCAATGGCCAGGGCAAGACCGCCTCCCATGCTGTGTCCGATGATAATAGGTTTGTCAATTTTATTATTCTTTATATAAGCGGCAATTCCTTTTTCCCAATCTTTAAAGCTGGCGTCCGCCTGTGGTTTTGTTCCGGCAAATCCTGCCATCGTTAAAGTATAACAAGTGAAGTTTTTTTCAAATTTTGAAGTCGTTTCATTCCATACATCTCCTGAAGAGGCAAATCCCGGAATAAATAATAAAGACTGATTTCCTTTTCCGGTTTTCTTTACTTCAAACGGATAGGCTGCTTCCTGACCGAAGATATTGCATACCGCTAAGAAAAATAACATGATGATAAGAAGGAACGTGAATTTTTTCATGATTTCTAAAGTTTTAAGGTTTATTTGCCTTTTAGAGACGAACTTCAAAAAAATGTTACACTAGATTTTAATTTTTTTTGAAAAAAAATATTCCTCCTTACTCCGAAACCCTTACCATTAGGGGGAAATTACATGAAAATATTTTAGCAAAATATTCTTAAATGATAAACTTTAGTGAATTTTTGAGTATAATATTGAAAAGATTAGTCTAATATTTTTCCATAAAACCTGCTGATGTCAAAATAAAATCCTGGAATTTTATATTTGTCTTTTTCAAATTCCTGATAATCGCATTTTCCATTATGGCTTTGTGCCTTGGTTTCCATTTGGAATCTGTTCAGAAGTACATATTCATCAGTCACAGAAATAACGTGAAATCCTGTCTCGCATTTCAACCCGTCGCCAGAAGTAAGAATAGCGTTTAATAGCCCATGGAAATTTCCTGCAATCTTTTCAGCAGTAGCATCATCATTATTTAAGTGATATAAATAAGCAAGATAGTTCATGGCACGCAGATCGAGCGGGTTTTCATCCAGTGCATCCAGAAACAGCTGGATTCCCTTGGAAAGATCTTTTTGTGAAATACCTTCCCCTCGATAATATTTGGCCACTTCTTCGGCTTTCTTACCTGTTTTATAGGGTTGATAGTCTTTTTGAAAGGTGTAGCCGAAGTAAAGATGACGGTATTGACTGCTTGTAAGAAGCGTATCATTCTGTTTTAATCTTTTTAAAAGCTTCGGATAATACAATTCCGAGTTTTTATCTTCAATATTTTTTTGAATTAAAGAATAATCAGGCGCCTTAAATTCCATTTTTTGTGCATGCAGGAAAGTAAGCAGTGTTAAAAAGAATAAAGAGAAAAATGCTTTAATATTCATAGTTTATATAACGTTGTTGTAGTTTTTTGATGACTTAAAAATACGGAATATGTATCAATAAGATAAAAGTTTACGCACTGTTTGCAAAAAAAACAATAAAATGTTATCAAAGTGTTATTTTGTGTCGATAAATTTACTAACTTTATTCGGAATTTAAGAGGTTACCCCTGACATTGAAAGGGGTCAATGGAATTTTTAACTAAAAAACTAAAAATATTAATGAGCAGTAGTATCCAAGATGAGTTTAAAGTCTTCAAAGACGAATTGAGAAAGTTGAATATCGAAGTACAGAAAGTTGTAAAAGTAGGAAACGGTAGTATGGATTTCCACGAGGTTTTCTACAAATCACCGAGGTATGAAGAGGTAAAAAGTATATACGTCCAGCGTCATAATCTGGATAGTATGATTGAAAAATTTAAACAGGCCTATCATTAAAAAATAGAACATGCGCCGCAGATCCTCTGCGGCGCTCAGTTTTTTATAAAGCTGTATAATATTAGTCTTTATCGAGGGTAGAAGTTTCTTTTGTGTCCTTCATTCCGGCATAAACAATCAGGGAAAATAAAATACATCCGGTAATATACCAGTAGAAATAGCTTTCTGCTCCTGCCTGCTTAAACCACAGGGCAATATATTCTGCAGTTCCTCCGAAAATAGCTACTGTCAGTGCATACGGGAGTCCTACACCCAGCGCCCTGATCTCTGAAGGGAAGAGTTCTGCTTTTACAACGGCATTGATGGAGGTATATCCACTGACGATGATGAGAGATGCCATAATCAGGAAAAAAGCAGTCCACATTGAAGTGGTTGTACTTAAAGCGGTAAGAAGGGGTACGGTGAATAGTGTTCCCAAAATTCCAAAGCCCAAAAGAAGCGGTCTTCTTCCAATTTTGTCTGATAATGCCCCGAAAACAGGCTGCAGACAGGCAAATATAAATAACGAAATAAATGAAATAAGGGTAGATTGTTCTTTAGTCAGATGAACGGTGTTCACCAGGAATTTTTGCATGTAAGTGGTATATGTGTAAAACGCAAGAGTTCCTCCTAATGTAAGGCCAATTACTGTAAGCAAAGCTTTAGGATGTTTGAGAAGTTCCGTTACCGTTCCTTTTTTCTTTTCACTAAGTTCTTTTTTATTCTCAAATGCTTCGGTTTCGTGAAGATTGGTTCTTAAATATAAAGCAATAACAGAAAGTAATGCTCCAATAACAAAAGGAATTCTCCAGCCCCATTCTTCAAGCTGAGTCTCTGTTAAAAGCAGTTTCTGTAAGATCAATTGTATTCCCAGTGCAATCAGTTGACCTCCGATCAGAGTGACATACTGAAAGCTCGAATAAAATCCTCTTTTGTCTTCCGATGCCATTTCGCTGAGGTAAGTCGCGGAAACACCGTATTCGCCTCCTACACTCAATCCCTGTAATAATCTGGCGAGCAGTAATAAGGCGGGAGCCAGGATTCCAATGGTTTTATAAGTAGGAGTAAGGGCAATCAGCAGAGATCCGAATGACATGAGTAATACAGAAAGTGTCATTGCCTTTTTTCTGCCGATCTTATCCGCAATACTTCCGAATATCCAGCCTCCAATGGGACGCATCAGAAAGCCTACCGCAAATATTCCCGCTGTATTCATCAGCTGTGCATTCAGGTCAGAATCCGGAAAAAATGAATGTGAAAAATAAATGGCAAAGGCAGCGTAGGCATACCAATCATACCATTCTACAAGATTTCCTATTGATCCGCCTATGATGGCTTTGATTCTTTGACCAGTAGTGATTGTGGATGAATTCATAAAGTATTATTTCAGACAAGTTTTTGACATCCAAGATACAAATTTCAGAAAAAAATAAATCGCTCTGAAAAAGAACGATTTACAGGTATAAGCTGTGTGCTTTTTAAAATCTGTATCCAATAGAAAGCCCGCTTCTGAATCCTGCCCACGGACCATCCACTTTTATTTTGGCTCCATTGGCATTGGTTTCTACAGTATATTTCACAAATGGAATGTCAAGGTTTTCAATTTCTTTTTTAAGCTGAGCCTGCATATCAGGAGTCAATATATAATCTGAAGTCATCATAAAATCACCTTTTCCGCTTCCATAGTGTGCACCCGCAATCCAGAAATCGAGGACAAAATTCTGACTTCGGGTAAGGAAAAATTGTACGCCGACCATCAGGCCTCCGCTGTTTCCATTGGTGTCTCCCAGTCCTTTAAGCGGAATTTGATAGGTAACTCCATTGGGGCCATTATAATCATAATAAAAATCAAAAGTATTGGAAGTAACACTTGAATGCCGATAGTAAGGCGCAAAATAAAATCCTTTTCCATAGCCTTTACCAATATAAAACCTTGGTTCTATGGTAAAATTGGTGGCTTTTACCCTAAGATTCTGAAATCTTTTTTCATCTTCATCTTTCAGAAATGCATTGATGAATGGTACTTTTCCTTCCGGCATTGTTCCGAACCCGATATTTACTGAAAACCATTGGTTGATGGCCCGCTCATAAGAAAGATTAATATTTCTGAAAGCATAAGCTGTGACATTAGTCTTGATGATATTCATCTTTTCTGCCGAACTGTTTTGAATTTCCTGAGCTTCCGATACTGAAAAAAGAAAGCACGGAAGTAATATGAATACTTTTTTCATGACTTTATATTTTGTGATGCTAAATAATACCAGCAAAAAACGGGCTGTATTTAACATAATAATAAGATTTAAAGTGAAATTATTGATAAATCTTTAATATTAACGATCATCAATGTAATATACATCAGGGATTGATTGTCCTAATAGTATAATTCGTCTTTTGACATGAAAAAAACTATTTATACCATATTCTTTCTTTGCGGAGCGTTTGCTTTTGCTCAGGAAAAGAAAAATGATACAGCCGATGTTGCAGCAACAAAAGAGATTCAGGAAGTTATTTTAAAATCACAACGTAAAAAACAGTTTGCGGATAAAGCAGTTTATACTTTTGATAAAGAAGCGTTGGAAAGGGCACGTTATGCAAAAGACCTCCTTCGTACGCTTCCAGAGTTACAACTGGATCCGGTAGCCAATACAATTACCAGTACTAAGGGCGGAACTACGCTCTTTTTGATCAATGGGATTGAAGCTACAGATATGCAGATCCGTAGTGTAGCTCCAAGTGAAGTGGTAAAGGTAGAGTATTATGATATTCCGCCTGCAAGATGGGCAACAAGAGCTGATACTGTAGTTAATATCCTGACAAGATCTACAGAAACAGGATATGTTTTCGGGGCTGATGTGTCTACGGCCTTAAATACCGGATTTGTGAATGGTTCTGCTTATGCTAATTATACTAAAGGAAAAAATAATTTCGGACTTGAATATTCCCTGAATGTAAGGGATTATGATGACCGAAGAGTAAACAGCATCTATGATTATCAGCTGAACGGAAAGCGGTATCGTTCTGATGAAAACAGGAAAGATCATTTCGGGTATACTTTTCAGAATGTTGCTTTGCGTTATACAAGACTTGTTCCTGACGATTATGCTTTTCAGGCCAAACTGAATATGGATATTTTCAGCAGGCTTTCAAAAGGAGTTGGGCAGAGTGTCTTTAGTGAAGATAATCTGAAGGAAGAACATGCAATGTTTAAAAATAACGGTTCGGATTATGTGATTCCTAAGCTGGATCTTTATTATTCCAAAAAGATTGGCGAAAAAGATGAGTTGAGTATTAATGTTGTAGGATCTCATTACACCACCAATACATCAGAAACTGCCAGTGAATGGATTGTAGGCTCAGGACTTTCGGTATATGATAATGATATGGTTCTGAAAGCAAAGCAAACGAGTCTGGTAGGGGAGCTTGCCCATACTCATGATTTTAAAGCTGGAAAACTTTCATCCGGATATCGTATTTCAAGGTCTTCTATTTCCAATGATCTGAATAACCTTGCCGGATATTCTCAATATAGTGTTACTTATCTGGAACAGTATTTTTATACCGAGTTTGCGGGAAAGGTAAATCAATTCAGTTACCGCCTCGGAGCTGGTCTTACGAATATCCACAACAAAAGTGCAGAGAATACTTTTGATGAATGGACTTTCACCCCGAAGGTTATTTTAGCTTATCAACTTAAAAATAATCAGAATCTTCGATTTACAGCAAGCTATAATCCGGTAAGTCCATGGAGTAATGCTTTGAGTAGTAATGTGGTGCAGTTGGCGCCAAATATTGTCCAGAGAGGAAACCCTTTTTTAAAATCTCAACAGGTTTTTTCTAACAACCTGACGTATTCTTTTAATAATAAATATTTTGATTTCAATGCAGGTTTATTTTATCGGTATACCAATAGGGTGATCAATCAGTATTATGTGCAGGATGACGTATTGGGAGGCTATGCGCTGACTTATGAAAACGGAAAAAATGGACAACGGTACGGAGTGCAGCTTACAGGGTCTTATAAACCCTTCGGGAATAGCCTACTTGTAATAAAAGCTGTGATTACGCCTACTTCTGAAACGGTAAGAACCAGTACAGGGGCTTTGATTAAGAATGATTATCTGGGAAATTACTTTTCACTTTCCTCAGAATATAAATCTTTCTCACTCCAGTATCAGTTCAATATTCCGGTGTATACCCTTAATGGAGCTTTCCTCAATACAAATGAAAATCAGAATAATATTTTTATAAGCTATAAACATAAGAACTGGACGTTTTCCACAGGAATGTACTGGATAGGAATGCCTTCGGAATATAAAACGAAAAGTTTACCTGAAAGCTTAGTAGACTATAAAGTTCATACCCAGATTATGAACAATAAATCCATGTTTGTATTAGGATTGAGCTATGATTTCTCCAAAGGGAAAAAGACCGAAATTCACCGAAAACTTAATAATGAAACAGCTCCTGCAGCTACTTTTTAAAGGCAAATTTGAATGTTAATAAGAAATCCCCGCTCATTTGTAGGAGCGGGGATTTTGTTTTTATTATTTCTTGATGAATTTCGTGTTCTTTGTATCTGCAGCATTTTTCCCGCTGATCTGAATGAAATAAGATGCAGGAGGAAGATCTGAGATCTGTATGTTTCCTGATTTTACATCTGAAGTTTTAACCAGTTTTCCATCCAGACTATAGATGTTGGCTTTGGAATAATTATCCGTATTTCCTTTGAAACCGATAAAATCCTGTGCAGGATTAGGATAAACCACTAAGTTTTCTTTTTTTACTGCATTGTTTACGGCCAGGAATGTTTCACTTAATGCAAATGTAGTTTTTACATTCTGGTTGATGCTCAACAATGGAATGCTGATATTTCCGTTTGTAGAATTTAGCAGGGCATATCTGTGAGAAGCATCGTAATAAGAATATGCTGTATTGGTTATTGTTCCGATAGGGTTAGAATAAGTAACATCCAGAGATGAATACAGATTAAAACTCTGTGTGAATTTTACTCTCAGAACATTACTGTAGGTCTGATTACCTATAATTAAAGTTCCATATGCATCAGAAATGGCAGTCATTGTACCACTGAATAACCCGCTGGCAGAAGATGAGGAAAAAGTACCTTTGGCGGTATCAGTCTGTGTTGGTCCGTACGTTGTTGGATAATTAATATGAGTACCGTTATCCACACTAAAGTTTAAAGTTGCCTGTGTATTTACAATTCCTGTAATTTCCAGTTTGGAAGCTGAAGCTTTGTAATAAACGGTTGTTGCTCCGTCTACCATTTTAAGAGTAGAACCCGGGAAAGTTGCTATTTCAGTAGAAGAAGGAGTTGAATAGGTTGTTTGTGACGCGGCTCCCATTGTAAGTCCTCCATTTGAAAATGTTGCGTTAGGTCCTGTTGCGGAGTTGTTTACGGTACCGGTTGCGTTATTGTAATTGATAGCATTTCCGGAAATAGGATCATTGGCTGCTTTTGTAAGCGTGATCTGCGCAGACATCATGGCAGATGCTCCTAATAAAAGGAGTAAAGATTTTTTCATAGTCAGAATTTTTTGTTAAAAATAATTAAAAAATAGTATTCAAATGTTAATTTTATTGTTTTATTATTAAATTTTCAATAAAAACGCCTGCTGATCATATCAGCAGGCGACTCTGTGCGTTAAAAATTTTTAAGTCTAGTTGCTTTTCACCATTTTACGGTAAGCATAAATATCTTCAATCGTCACGACACTCATCCCTTTTTTGATGGCAAAGTCTACAATTTCAGGAAGTCTAGCCATGGAACCGTCTTCATTTGTGAGTTCACAAAGTACGGCATCGTCGCCCAGGTTAGCCATTTTTACAAGGTCTACACTACCTTCGGTATGACCGCGTCTTTCAAAGACGCCATCTTTTCTGGCAATTAGGGGGAAAACATGACCCGGACTTGCAATGTGCTCTGCCTGAGCATTGGATGCTACAGCGGTTTTGATCGTTGTCACACGGTCTTTTGCTGAAACTCCTGATTCCACACCTTCTCTGGCCTCAATGGAAATGGTAAATGCAGTTTGATTTTTTGAATTGTTGTTTTCCACCATCGGACGAAGGTTGAGGTGGCGGCTTTTTTCCTCAGAAATACATAAGCACACAATACCGCTGCACTCGCGGATCAGAAGTGCCATGTCCTGTTCTGTAATAGTGGAGGCGGGAAAGATGATATCACCCTCGTTTTCGCGGTTTTCATCATCTACCAATAGAATACCTCTTCCCTGTTGTAAAGTTGAAAGTGCTTTTTCTACACGTTCTTTGGAGTTTGCTCCGAATTGTTCTAATAATTTTTCCATGTTATTTTACTTTTAAAAGTTAAAATAGTCTTCGGTACATGGAAATGAAATACAACGCAACAAGAGTCCATAAGGAATCTTATTGGTCATCTCATTTTCTTCTCCCATCCAGACTTTAACTGTCGGTTCCGGAATTTCACCAGATCAGTCCCTTCAAAAGAAAGGAGTCGCGGACTGTAACCGCCGGTAGGGAATTTCACCCTGCCCCGAAGAAAACTTATACTAAGTTTTGCTGTATGTTGTAATTTAAATTTTTATTTCATTGAATAGTATTTAACGCACAGACCGCTAATTTCGGGAAGTTTTTTGAAATGGAGAAGAGATTTGTAAGATTTATAATACCATACAAGATGTATTTATTTTTTAGACTGTTCTCAAGATTTTCTCCATCTTCTTTCCCTTCGCCAGCTCATCAATGAGTTTATCCATATAGCGGATATTTCGCATGAGTTTATCCTCAATTTCTTCTACGCGATATCCACAAATTACCCCTTTAATCAATGAAGTATTAGGATTCATTTGAGGAGCCTGATCAAAAAAAGTAATAAAATCGTTTCTTTTATCAATCTGTTCCTGTAAGCCCTTTTCATCATAACCTGTCAGCCAGCAGATGATTTCATGAACCTCTGATTTTGTACGTCCCTTTTTTTCTGCTTTTTGAATATAATGTGGATACACACTGGCAAAAGCCGTTGTGAAAATTTTGGTATTCTGCATGACTTTATTTTTATTAATTAATATTTAGATGGAGGTTTTTATTACCATTTCCAGATCTGAGGCTCATCTTTCCAGATCAGCAGTCTGAACTCTTCATAATGTTTCCCATTGCCGATGGTGTGGGTATCTCTGTGTCCTTTTTCTAGTTTTAATTTGTGTAAAATACCTGAGTGTGCTGCTACCCAAAGGGTTTCTTCATCATCAGAAAATGCTATTCCTGTAATGGTAGAACCGAGAAAGTATCTCCAAAGCTGATTTCCATTCTTATCAAAAGCTTTGATATAGCCGTAAGCGTCTCCCAGAATATAATAATCTTTTATGGCAACTCCTTCGTATACTCTCATTTCTTCATCAATGAAAGTAAAGTCTTCACTTTCTGTATATGCTTCAATATCAGCTCCTACATATTGATCGGAATTGATTCCGATGGTAATTCCGTTGTAAAAGTGGCAGGAATTTGTAATCAGCTGGCTGTCATCTTTTGCAAAAAGACAAAAATGTGGATAAGATGATTGAGGTCCTATAGATCCTAAAGTATTACCCTCATGATCCAGTATTCTGTGATCATAGCACTGATCTCCTACTACGATATAAGAATTGTCGTTGGAAAGTGCTGCATTTTCCATATCAATCTGAGAGCTCCAGTCTTCTTCATTGTCTTCATTGATGGGATGGATGAGCTTTTTTTCAGTATTTGAAACCAGGAAAATTCCGTCTGAGGAAACAATCACAACTTTGCTTCCATCATTGAAAGGGTATAAATCCGTAATCCCAAAATCTGGATTTTCATCCAGTTCAAATTCATTGATGAGGTCTCCATTCCAGCCTTTGTATAAAGATATTTTATGAGAATATGCAATGGCGAAAATGTTTTCCCGTTTGGATTTCCCGATGGCTCGAATATTTTCATCAAGTGGCGTGACGGTATCTTTATCAAGGAGATAAGCCTGTCTTTTTTCATATGATGTGCCCGTCAGGAAAACAATTCTTTCCTCAGAAATAAAGTGCATATGCTCAATATTCTGAGCTTTATTTTCCATTAAAGGAATGATAGGTGCATGAGCAGGCGGGAAATGTTCTCTGAAATTTTCTGTATCTCCGTTTTTATTGGCGGCTTTAAGCAGTTCAAAAACTTCGCGGGCTATATTGGCTCTTTTATCTTCAGGTTCTTCACCTTTCCAGTTTTCCCAGCCGTTTTTTTCACCAAACTCAACCATTTCATTGATGTCTTTTGCATAGCGTTCTCCTTCTGAGAACCATTCTTTTTGGATTGTAGTGTTGTACATTGAATTTTTATGTTAAAATTTTATTGAAAAATGAGGTTATATTCCTTACCAACTAACTTACAAAAAATCTAATAATCAGGTTTGATAAAACAATTCTGGTTATTGGAGAAATTCGTTTTGTGGATAGCTTCTGGTACTAAAATAATGCCTGCGAACAATAAGATCAAAAAATGTGGATAAGTTATCCACAGAACTTATCCACATGATTTTTTATTTCTGAAATTTTTAAAAAAATTAATATTAATTTAAATCATTTATTTTCAAAATGTTAGGTTGTTTGTTTTCCTGGATAAAAAACTTATCCATACTTTATCCACAGCTGTAATTAGGATGTTGAAAAGTTATCCACAAATATTTAAAAGTGTGGATAACCGATTTTATTCACGTAACTATTTTAAAATCAATTATTTTTGAAATAGTTCTTTACTCTTTTGAAGTTTCATGTCAGACTTATCCACAAAATGGATGGTATTATTGCTTATCCTTATAAATATTCCAGAAGTTGAAATCCGTCATAGGAGCATCCGTTATTCCGATATTTCGTCCCATCGTTACGATTTGCCCTCTGTGATAAGTCCCGTGGAGAATGGCATGCTGAATGTATTCATATTTTGAAAAATCACACTGAAACCATTGAGATTCTATTTTTACATTTTTTGTAAGGTCATCTTCAGAGAGACTCTCCACATAATCTACCAGCTTTTGTGAATTGTTTTTAATTGCATTGAAAACATCTTCTTTGTCTGTGGTTTCTGTAGTTTTAGTAAAATCAAAATCATTTTTTTCAGAAATGTGGCTCCACCAGTATTCCTGGGTCTGCCAGATATGGTGTAAGGTTTTTAGGATAGTCGGAAAACTTGAAATTGTTTCCTGATTCAGTTGTTCGTCAGACTTTGTGGATAACCAGTCAATATATTTGTTGACTACCCAATTGTTGTACTGTACGCTTTTGTTGACTAATGCTTTTAAGCTCATAATATTAGTATTTAGTTGGTGTAATAAGAAAATTATAATCCGAAATGCCGGTCTTTATCTATATTTTCGGGATTAATGAGTGCTTTGTTGCTGTATGTTGCGGCTTCAAAATCGTTGATATTTACAGAAAGAAATGAAACATCAGTGAGTAATTCAGAAAGTCTGGTGCTGATCTGCCTGGAAAGATGTGCTTTTTGTTCAGTAGTACGGCCTTCCATAATATATCCGAAGACATGCAGAAAATTTTTTTTGCCTGTTCCTAATCTGTAATACTGATAAGGCTGAAGCCTCACTTTGATATCATTGGGAGCAAACAGACCTGTTGCGTCAGCTGTTTCATAAACGGCATCCATTAATTCTTCGGGCGTTCTCAACTGAAGAATATCCTGTGAACAATCTATAATAAAATGAGGCATAGATTATATTTTGCGGTTTGATTTTGTGTGAGATAAAAATAATAAAAAATATCAATGGATATTTAAAATAAAAACCGCCCTATTTTTAGAGCGGTTGAAAAATATGTATTTTTTACTATGTAAATGCCGATTTTTATTGAACTGTTTTTTTGATGCTGAACTGTGGTTTTACAGTATTGGTCATATCGAGAACAATATCATAAGCACCTTCTTCATTGATTGGAAAATCATAGGCATCAAAGGCGATGCTTTTATTGTCATTATTCAACCCGAGGCTGTATCCCCAGTCGCTATTAAATCTGAATTTTAAATTGCCTTTATTCAGTTTATAGTTTTTAAGAAAATAAATATTAGGGGTTTCAGGATTTGTCTGCAGTGGAATATCTTTTCCATCCCAGCCGTTAGGAGTAGCATTTCCGATAATTCCCCATGTAGGATTATTGGTATTTCTCTTTGCTGTTTTCACTGTTCCATCCCAAAAATGAATGACAACACTATCTATTTTCCCGTTTTGATCAGGTTTAAAAGTACAGGAAAACTTTTCATCCAGTTGAAATGATGTTTTGCTTAATGGCAGCAAGGCATTTCTAGGATAACTGCCTTCTTTAAAAATTAGTTTCCCATCAGCACTGTTTATATAAAAGTTTGAATTTTCAGTGGAATAAACCCCTTCCAGTTTTTTTAAATCCTCTGTACTTACTTTTGCAATTGTTGGAATAGTATAAGGTTTATTGTACAGAATTTTTTCTACCAGAGGAAAAATAAAATCTGTGTGTGAAAGCTCTGAATTTGAAATGACAATCACACAAATATCGTCCTCCAGAATTCTGTAATACCTGCTTCTGTAGCCAGGCCCACCGCCATCATGGCCTATCCTTTTTTTGTCAAAAACAGTCGAAATCTGAAAACCTAATCCATAATGATCTTTAAGATAAGGAGTAAAAGCTTTATCTATAGTTTCTTTTTTCAGGATGGTATAATTCTTTAGTGCTTCATTGAACTTAAAAAGATCTTCAACGGTAGAATACATGGCTCCTGCACCAAAAGGATGATCGGTTTTGAAACGTAATGCTTCGTTTGACCTATTATCGGATAAAAACTCATACCCCAACGCTTTATTTTCATCTGTAACGTTATTGAAGTTGAATCCACTGTGATTCATTTTCAATGGCTTTAGTATATTATTTTCTATCACTGTATCATAATTCAGACCTGTCACTTTTTTAATGATATAGCCGAGAATATAATATCCTGAATTGGAGTAATCCCAATCTTTACCAGGTGAAAAATTCAATGGTTTTGCGGAAATATACTTTAAAAATGTTTCTTCATCTATAGTATACTCAGAGTTTGTGTCATTGGGAATTCCTGATGTATGCGAAAGCAGATTGGCTATAGTGATGCTGTCTCCTTTCGGAAAGTCAGGATAATATTTTGAAAGTTTGTCATTCAAAGATAATTTTCCCTGCTCTTCTAACTGAAAAAGAACGGTTGCAGTGAACATTTTTGTGGTAGAGAAAACACGATAAAGGCTGTTATTGGTGTTTTTAAGTTTTTTAGGGGCATTTCTATAACCGTAACTTTTTTCAAAAATAACTTTTCCTCTTTCGGCAATGAGAACAGAACCGCTGAACAAACCGGCTTTTTCATATGTGGAGAATAATTGTTCCAGTTTTTCTGATTTCTGAGAAAAAAGTGGACTGGCTGCAAGCAATATTATAATGCAGGTTAAAATAGACTTCATTGATTTTTTTAAATAAGACACTTTTAAGTGTGATAATATTACATGGCCAATGAACTATTTTGGTTATCTGTATTTAATACCAAATTCTTTTTAATTCACCTGCAATTTCATCTGCTTTATCTTTTGTGAGCCAGTCTACAATTCTTGTTTCGGTTTCTTTTTGTATGAGAATAACGGAATAGGTTGAACCACTTATTGAAAAATGGTAGCGGACTCCCAATTGATGTCTTTCTATTTTAAAATCTTTTGTTTCAAAATGGTCTGTTTCTTTTTTCAGATAGGTTTTGGGACTTGTGAATAATTTGTTTTTATATTCTATGGTCAAAGTTTCGGGATCAATGGTAAGAACTGTTTTTCCAAAATTATTCCACAACCAGATATAGAGAAAGAAAATAAAAAGGCAGATTATAATTGCAGTTATAGAAGATAAACTGGTGAGTGCAAAAAAATCATCATACTGCAGGAGCCCAAGAATGATGATGATAAATCCCATCAAAGACAAGAAAATTAAGCCAATACTTGTGATAAAGGCAATTAGCCAATTGGTTTTGTTTTTTATTTCAATAATCGTTGGTATGTCTGATTGATTACTGTGGAGGTTTTCTTTCATACAACTTTGTTTTTTCAAGACCGAAATTATTTATCTCCATAAGTGAATCTTCTTCCCAGTCCGGAAGATAGTTGTAAAGTTGATCGGTAAGCTTTACGATTCCAGATGTTACACTATAATCGAATTCATAGCTTTTTCTATCGGTAATAATTTCCAGCCCGGATTGTTTTCTTTCACTGAATGGAGAGGGAATACGGAAAGAATATATTGAAATAATTTCATCCCATTGTATAAACTCTGTTATATTTTTTTGTTTAAAGTAAAACCCGTCGTCTGTATATTGAAAGATTCCGTCATCATTATGCAGCTTGTCCATTTCTTTTTCAACTGAATCATAATCCTCTTTTTCAACAGGAGAATAAAGTTTTGCTACCGAAAATATGATCACAACAAAACACAGAAAAATAACAGCAAATGTAATTTTTTTATCGTCAAAAATAGGATAGTTATAAAGGGTCAGGATTAAGACAAGACAAGTGGCCGCAATTATTTTTTTCATGGTTGCAGATGGGGTAGTTTTATTTTTTGCTCTTTAGCTGAAAAACATTTCCTTCAGGATCGGTTCCGTCACAGAGCCAGAAAGGGTAGTTTTCAAAAGTTTTGATCTCTCTCATCTGAATATTTTTTGAGACCAGTTCATTTCTTGCAGATTCTATGTCAATGTCAATTTCAAAAACGAGTTTGGTATTGTTGTCGAAGAGATATCCCGCTTCAATGTTTTCAAGATATTGATCTCCGATTTTATGGAGTCCGATATGAACACCTCCGGCATCAAGCAAAACCCAGATTGGATCTTCCTCAATCACTTTCAGATTAAAATGTTCCACATAAAAGTTCCTTAGCAGCTGCACATTTTGTACATAGAGAATAATAGTTCCAAGCTGAGCATTCATGTCTTGACTGTTTTAAGGCTAAGCCTCGTAAATAAGTTGCACTACTCCTGATCTGAAAACATTGGTTTTGACTAGTTTTAGATTTAATCTTTCCTTTAAATCTTCAAAAAGAGGTTTCCCTTTTCCTAAAGCAATCGGATGAACAGATATTCTGTAGGTATCAATAAGATTGTGCTGAATGAATGTTTTGATAAGGCTCGCTCCTCCATATAGCCAGATATCTTTTCCGTCCTGATTTTTTATTTCTGAAACTTTTTCCACAATGTCAGAACTGATAAAAACGGCATTTTCATCTTCTCTGTTTTGACTGGAAAACACAAATTTATTTTTTGAATGAACGGCTTTCCAGAGTTTTTGTTCTTCTGGACCTGCATTTTCTTCCGGCTGATAATTTCCCCATGCATCATAGCTTACTCTTCCGTAGAAAATAGTGTCTATACCTGCCAGAAATCCATCAAAATCCATATCATCATCCATGATACACCAATCTGTTTCTCCATTGGGGCCTTCAATAAATCCATCTAAAGTAGTGGCCAGGTCTAATATTACTTTTTTCATTTTTATTTATTAGTGATTTTCAGAACAAATATATTGCTTTCTATTCTTCACAGAATGATAACAAATTCTGTAGTGTCAAATTTAAGGTTTACTTTGAGAAGTTCCATCAAATCTTTTCCGCCAATAATTACAGCTGAAGTTTCATCTAATGGATTTGAATAAGGTCCGGCATTACTATCATAGTCGTCCAGTTTCAATTGGTTCCAATCTTTAGGAGCCTGAAAGCTAAAGCTGCGAAAATCCATTGATTTTGTTTTTTGTGAATTTTTGGAACAACCAAGCAATATAAGAGAAGCGAAAAAGCGGAACGGTATATTTTTCATGGTTAGTCATTTCTAATCTATATATTAACTGTTTTATTTTCAATAAATTGTACTGTTAATATATAAAAAGGTACAGTTTTTACAAGACTATTTTATTATTTTTTTTTAGTGATTTTTTTAATTTCAGTAAGAAAGTTATCAAGAAATAAAATAATATTCCAAGTAAAACTGCAACCGGAATAAACCAATTTCCAAGCACTTCATATTGTTGAATATCCCGGTCCATTACGAAGCCACCATATTGAAATATTTCTCCTTTTTTATAATATAAACCAATGTTTTCAGGATAAAAAAGCTTTCCAAAAATGAGAAAGACAAATGAGAAAAGAAATAAATAGAGAAGGAAGAACATGATATAGATGATTCCGGAGGAAAAATTTAGAATCAAAGCCTGAAAAATATGAATAGGGTTAAAAGTTTTTGTTGCCTGCTCCAGTTTTTTTTCTGCAATCAGTGGTTTTAGAATCTCACTTGGAATCCCAATTTTATCAAGCGTATTAATAAGACTTTTTACTTCATCGTTTTCATCGTTTGTTTTCGATATACTTTCATAAATATGGCTATTTAATTCCATCAGAATATCATTCTGGTCTTCTTTGTTAAGCTTTTTAGTTACTGACTGTATTTGTTTTACATAATTCTCATAAATTTTTTGAGCATCAGTATTTTTAAATTGTATTTTTTTGAATTCCATTTTATATTAATTTGTTCATTATGTTTTGTAAATCAATCCATTGTGTTTTCATTTCTTCAAGAGTTTTTTTTCCGATTTCGGTAAGAAAGTAGTATTTTCTTGGAATACCGGTTTCCTGCTCAACCCATTTCGACTCTAACAGAGTATCTGTTTTTAATCTATTCATCAAAGGATAAAGAGTTCCTTCAGCAATTTCAATATTGGTTAATGTCTTTACTTTTTCAATAAGTTCATAACCATACAGTTCATTTTCTTTTAGTACAAGCAGAACAATAAATGACAGTGTTCCCTTTTTAACTTGTGATTGCCATTTTTCAAGAAATTCTTTATTCATATCGCAAAATTCATATCCCAAATATAAAACAAAATACATAGTATAACAATGTATTTTTTTGTAAAAATATAAATAATTTATAATTGATTGATAATTAGTTGATTATGTTTAAATATTGCTGCGGGTCATTAGGCTGTGGGAAAATAAAAACCGTTCTGAAAAACAGAACGGTATGGAAATTTATCTGAACATTTGTTATTTACAGATCAAACAGTCATCACCTCTTTCAATTGTATTGCACCAGGTAGCTTTTCTGACAATATATGACATGGGATTAACTTCATTTCTGACCTTTTCTAACTGTGATTCTGCTTCAGTTTTTGAAAAATATCCCATCAGAACCGTCCTGTATGAACCACCTTTTTTTATAATAGTTGAATTGTGATTGATCTTAATAGCTTTGTCAAGGTTGATATTGGCCCCGCCTATATCATTGTTACCTGCTGCGATAATAAACCATTCTGCATTGTTGCTTGATAAAGGGGTTTCAAATAATTCTACTTTTCTTTTGTTTTCATCAATTTGTTTTATTTGTTTGGGAGTTAAGTTACCTTTGAGAGTGTCCTGTTTTAAATTACTACTTGCTTCTACATAGTCATCATATTCCTTTTTAATGGTGTCATAATAATTGGTCCAGGATTTTTTCATTTCACCGCTTGGAGCTACTATTGAAAGATATTTGGCAAGCTGAAGCCTTACCAGTGGACGGTCTTCGTTTTTAACATCATTTACGTACTTATCAAAATATTCAAGTTCTTTAATATCCTGGTCCCTCTCTTTAAAGAGATCGGTTACAATTAAAGTGACAGTACTGATTGCAAGAGTTATAATCACCCATTTAAAGTAAACTAAAAAGTTTTCAAGCTTATCAGGGTCTAGAGTTCCTTTTTTTATCAGATAATACACTATAAAAATAGAGAGCAAACCTATCACAATAAAGAAAAGGTACAGATAGAATGAAACGGTTCCGGTATTTGATAACATAGTACAAGTTTTTATGGTTAGTCAATTTTTCTATAAATGTTTTGCTTCAAACATTCACTAATCAAAATTACCAAGCATAAGTGTACCTGTCAATAACCCTTTTGTGGTAGATTATATAAAAAACCATTCTGGTTTTTAGAATGGTTTTTGATGAACTTGTTTTCAGTTCTTTATTTTTTTGATAACTGTTGATTCTCCATTTAAATTAAAGGCTCCCCATTCAAATCAGTAGTAAGTACTTCACTCATATAATCGAAAAAGGGACGCATTGCCAATAAGGTGAGAAGTGCTTCTTTCTGAAAGTTATCTGACAATGCTTCCTTATCAGTAAATTTCCGCATCACCAGGAATTGTTTCTTCCTGATTAAATCTATAGCCGGATGATTTTTATCAAAACCTCGCGGAGCTGTTTTTACAGAATCTCCTTTTAGTTCACCAAAATATTTAGTGAAGGTTTTATCTGAAGTAATCTTTTCGATTTCTGTACTGCTGATTTCAAATTCTTTACGGATACGGAGTAGATCTTTGGCTTCAGGACCCCAGAATCCGCCTCCCACAAAACTGTTGCCGGGTTCCAGCTGAATATAATATCCACCTCTCAACATTGGTTTTGAACGGGAATATCCAGCTCCGAAATTGGTTTTGTACGGCGTTTGATCTTTTGAAAAACGAACGTCTTTATAAATTCTGAAAATATGGATTCCTTTCAGATTATCATACTCCTGAAGTTCATTATAAATCTGATTAAAAAAAACTTTGTT
Source organism: Chryseobacterium sp. S90 (assembly GCF_047444895.1). Lineage (NCBI taxonomy): Bacteria > Pseudomonadati > Bacteroidota > Flavobacteriia > Flavobacteriales > Weeksellaceae > Chryseobacterium > Chryseobacterium sp. S90. The sequence continues at coordinate 74,102 of NZ_JBLGCX010000005.1, forward strand.
TTCTTTTGTAATGGCTTCGTATTCAGATTTGTGTTTGGCAAACCATTCCCGATTGTTATTTTCTTTTAAATGAGTGAGAAATTCAAATGCTTTTTTCATATTCAGATCAGGATTTTTCTTCGTTGATATATTCTTTATAGTCTTCTTCTAATTTGTCAATCTCTTTAATTAAGAAGTCATATATATTTCCGTCAAATACATCGTAATCTTCATCGTCATATTTGTCGTACTCAATTTTTATGATTCCGTTATCGGTATAAGCCCTGTACAGATTTCCACTGCGTTTGAAAAATAACTGTCCCAAAGGTTTTTCCCGATATTCAAGAGCTTCATCGTGCTTTTCCTCAAAACCCATCCATGAAGGCATCTCTGCATCCTGAGAAAGACCATATACAAAAAAGCCATATCCGAATTTCCACGCAGGAAGAACGTCAAACTCCTGTGGTCGTGCCCATATCTCTTCTTTAACCTCAAAAATCAAGGAACCAAATGTGGTCAGAAAGTCTTTAATATCTTCACTGAATATAAAACCTGTGCTTTCCTCATACTGTGTAATCTGTTCTTCGGTTGCCGGATTTGCCACAGAGCCCATTACGAAAAAGTCATCATTTAGCTTCTTTTTTCTATCCCAGAATTCTTCTTTTGTTGCCATATTTTGTTTGGTTTTTATGCCGTCATCATTGATCAGACCGTTATTGAAACAAATATAGCGGAAAGTTGAAGGGATAAAAAATGGAGGAAGGAAAATGATGTGGTTTGGGAAATGGAATTTTTGTCATTAGTATCTTCTTTGTGATGCTTTCCTATTTTTGATTAGCTGTTTTTATTAAGTGACTTATTCTTGTGCCCATTGCAGTTCAATGTATTTTGTACAATCGTTTTTCATTTCATCATATCCATCGAGTAAAATTGCCGAACCTCCATTTTTCACGACTTCTTTTACAATTTTGTAATTTTCTTGGGCTCCATCGGGTCCTAGTCCAACTAAGTCAAAAATAATATTATTTGTATTTGAAAGGGTAGTATACAATGATAAGAGATTTCTCGGGCTGCCTGTAAGTGTATTGATTTTTATTTTTTTATTGATCCATTCCGTCTCATAAATTTTTTCGGAATAAGGATTAGCAGGATTTGCATTCTTCCTTAAATATTCTCCCACGGTCATAGGATAAAAAATATCTCTAAACTTTGATTCTCTGAAATGTTCAACAAAAGTCATTTTTTTGTGGATGATAATATTTTCATGGGGTACCTTACCACAAAATAGATCTTTAAGAAACATTTCCGTTTCATGAAAGCGTGGTCCGTTGAAAAGATTTATAATAATAATTTCCCCTTCATTGAGTGTAAATGGGGGAACGTAAAATTGATCTGTTTTGATTCCTTTGTTTTCGATTTGCTTTAAATACATTCAATATTTCCTTTTCAAAATAGCTTTAATAGCATCAGAAATTTAAAATAAATTACCGTTGTAACTTTTGTCCAGTAAAGTAATGATGAAAATCTATTCTCTGATTCTTAGTTTTAGTCTCTCAAAAACCTTTTTTGTGAAGTAAAGTTCTATCGCAAATAGTGAGTAAAAAAATAGTACAGAAAATATAACCAATCCAAGATCCCCTTGAAAATCAGTATCAATAATTTTTTTAATGATAGTCAATAAAAATATTAGCGTAAGAATTGAGAACCAGATATATCCAAAAAAGCTTAATCTCAATCTGGGATTCTGAAGATTATTCTTTTTAAAAACAATGATTAGTATGGGAAGGATTGTTAAGAAAGGTGTTTTTATTCTTGTCACTTCAATTCTGTTTTTAAACTCCCTGCCATAGAATAATTTTCCATCACTCGCCAATGAAGCAGTATTGGCTAAATCTAATATCATAGAACTTCTCTTTGAGTTTTGTCTGACTGCCTCCTCAATTTTAGTACTGCTAAAATTTAAATTCATTTTAATCATTGTGGGTTTTTAATATATGGTTGTAAGCTATTTTTTTAATACACTTATTATTATCTGAAAATTTTAATCTGCTGCAGAACCCCTTTCTCATTTTTAAAACTAAAAATGTAGTTCCCAGGTCGTACTCTGGATAGATCTATCGTTTTATTATAATAGGCAAAACCTTTACTGATCTGCTTTCCATCTGTGGAGTAAACTGTGTATTCAAACTGATTGCTGTTGTTTTTATTGCTGATGATAAAACCATCTTTGGATGCATTGGTATAGACTTTTGTTTCCAATACTCGGTTCTCATTGGTTGTATTTGCGAGTACGTTTTCGCTGATATCTGCTACCTGTATGCTTTTAATAGCTGATTTGATTACAGACGTTGTACTTCCACCGATGATATATAGCTTATCATTGTATACTTCCGCGGTAGCATGTCTTCTGGGAATCATATTGGATGATAACTGATGGAACTTATTGGTTGCAGTATCGAAATAGGCCAGGAAAGTCTGATTATTATACCCTCCTGCAATAAAAATCTTATTACCGGATACCGCTAATGAATGTCCGGATATACCGGCGGGCATCGTAAACTGATCGGTCCAGCGATCAGTGTTGAGGTCGTAAACATTGATCAGTCGGGATGAAGTACCGTTGAAACCACCAATGACATACAGCTTATCATTCACAATTTTGCCCCTTGTTTCTCTGGCTGTAGGCATATCGGGTAACGGATGCCATGTATCTGAAGCAATATCATAATATTGGAACCTATTAGAAAATTTAGTGGTTGCAGCACCGTTTAGTCCGCTGCCACCAAACACATATATTTTGCCGTTATGGATGGCAGAACCTGCATTTCCTGTGTAGGAACGATTAACTGCTCCCTTCGTTATTTTATTGGTTTCAAGATCTAAAATTTCAAGATGGCTGTTTCCCCAACCGTTAAAAATGTAAATTTTATTATTGTAAGTCTCCGAGTTAGCAAATTTTTTGGAAAGCAGAGAAGAATTGAAAACACTCCATTTGTTGTCAGTAATATTATATTTTTCAATATAGTTTGCATTACCGCTGCTTTCCTGATACCCATTACTTACATATATATTATCATCCACGATTACACTAGTTATGGCGCCTCTGCCTGCAGACATATTGGCGAGATTTTTAAAATTAAGCGTTTGTGCCTGGGTGAGTAATGAGGCCAGAAATGAAAGGAATAATAATTTTGTTTTCAATGGTAATAAGATTTAGTGTTTGTTTTTAATGGTTCTTTGTTCTAACTTTAGGATTCAATCCTATCAATACTTTTATTAAATCATAAAAATATACTTCTTTATTTATGGATTCAGATATTTTAATTTTGCTTTTTAATTCTTCATAATTTGAATAGTCAAAACTTGAAATTCTTTCAATAATTTTGTTTTCCTTCACAAGAAACAATGCGTTATATTTCCTATGCTTTGCAAGTTCCTGCTTTTCAAAGAAATATTCTAGATCGTTGAAATTGTATTTTTTAGAGTTAAATATTTTTTGAAATGTAATATCTTCTTTAGTGATTATAATCTTCGTATGAATTTTATAAAAGAAAGTCCATATAAAAAATAAAACACCTAATAGAAAAGTTGTTTTTAATATGATCATTATATTAAAGGCACTTATTAGTCCTTTCAAATTAGAGTAAATAATAAGTGAAAAAACCAGAGATAGGATGAAGGTTAAGAAATGAATAATTAAAAATGATTCAAAATTTATTTTTGATTTTACCATGTTATGTTTTTACTCAATTGAATTTTGCTAAGTTAAAATATTAAAGTGAGATCATTTTAAAGGACTAAAATTATTTTACCAGTGTAAAGCCGGAAGACTTTACAAAGCTGAAGTATCCATTTTTTGTGCATTACCATTTATAAAAAATAATAATTGATAAATATTTCATTATTTATGTAATTGAACTTTCCTAAATTTTATTTCCCAGCCAGAAGGTTTTGTGATGAGAGGTTATTGTAGGTGTATTTATTTCGTATAATCCCCTGCAACAATAGATTTTTCCATGGAGCTTATAATCTCAGAAACGGGAATGGTAAATATCCCGGCATCTCCTTTATCGAATTCTCTTTTCCAGTAAGAATATCCGTCCATTTCAAGGGAATCCGGTTTTTTACCGGTCTCATTTTTCAGAGTGGTGACACTTTTGTCCAAAGCTTCTTCTGATATGGGAATATGTGTGAATTTGTCTGCAATGCCTGTGGTACTACTGGTATCTTTAATCTTCAAACCACTGACGGAAATATGAATCACTTTTCCGGTTTCAGGATATTCTTCAATTTTTAAGATTTTAAGAATGGAGCTTTTTTCCGTAGGGCGGGTTTTGTAATTCCATTCCTGGCCGGCGCGGTATTGGTCTTTTTTTGTACAACTGAAAAACAGTAAGAATATTCCTACGATTAAAGTATAGAGTTTCATGAAGGGAGGTTATTAGTTTTGTTTTTATTTCAAATACGTTTGTTCAAGAAGCTCCACTGATTCTGCTTCAGTTAATGGTGTCTTCTTATCGATATTATTTGTTAAATTGAATGAGATCAAATTGTTGTTTCTAACGGCATATAGTAAATAGGAAGTCTTGTCCTTACTAACATCCTGAGATTTATCTTTTAGGATAATTTTCCAGATGATATAATTTTTTTCTTCGTTTCGCTTTACTTCGGAAACTTCAGCTTTCACTCCGGTTGAAGAGGCCCAGTAATCATATTCCCATTTGTAAAATGCATTCAGCAATTCTTTTTCGGTTAAACCTTCTTTATAAAACTCAAATTTTTCAGGTTTTCTTACTGAAATCAGCAAACTTATTTTTTCGTCTCTATTACTTAAGTGAAATTGTCCGGATTGTTTCAGTTGGTTTTTATATTCCCATTTTCCGGGAACCTCAAATAACTCTCCATTGATCTGAAAAGGTGTCTTCTTTTGTGCAAAAGAAGAACTTGAAACCAGAAAAAGAATAAAGATGGAAAAAAGTTTAATGTTTAATTTCATTTTGATAACAGTATGTTGAGTGTTTAGTAAGGCCCAAATTTACATATTGTACCAATATAAATTATATACTATGCTGATAATGTTGTTTGAGCCATTTTTATTCTTCCTTCTTTGCTATCCGAAGTCTCCTGGCTTTGGATTTTGTTTTTATTGACGCAAAGTCAGGAGACTTTGTGGAGAGAGATTACTGCCTTCTACAATGGTGCAAATTCATGTTAGCAACAGTTATTATTTTAATTGAATTTCAATTTTTTTTCTTCCATAAATAACTTTATCCAATTCGGATTTTCATTATTTCCTGGAATGCATTCGATTAAACTTTTATTATTTTTATAATTTTCTATCGCTTTTTTCCCAAACTTGATTTTCATTTCATAAATTTCATTGCCATTATATCCAATCCAGGCTTTTGTTATTATTTGCCTGTTTTTTTCAATATTATGATAAAGTAAAGATTTTGAGTCTTCTGGTAAATGACTTATACCGTCACACCAAAAAGACTTAGCATAATATTTTATCTTTTCATTTTCAATGTTTTGAAAATCCAGAGACCATTCTAAATGACTGCAAAATTCTGAATTAAACACGGGTTCATTAAGATTATAATTAAAGGCACCACAATTGGGACATTCAATATATTCTCCATTCAATTTTTCAAACTCACATTCTGCACATCTTCCATTTCTATTGTTTAAATGTTGAATAATAATTTTCGCTTCATTTTTGTCTACATTGAATTCGTCAATTAATTTTTTTTCAGTAAATACTTTTAAATCGCTTTGCATCAAAATATAAAGATCAAGCTTTTGTTCTTCAGAAAAGTTTAGAGTAATCACTTCATTTTTACATTTGTTGCAATTCGTTTTCATTCTTAATTTGTTTTTTTGTTACAAACATCCAAATTTAGATATTAAATTAACATTTGAGAATATCTATATGTTCAAATTTAAATAGAAAGCATTTGAACAAAAATTGTTCTTTTAGTATAGCTTTTATACTTTCCCTTCCCTTTCAAGAAGAAGATACGCTGCATCCAGCATTTTGATCAGATGAATGTATGGGTTTATCATATTTCTTTCCGGTAGCTTGTCATAGATTCCCATTGAGAAATAGACCATTCCAGAAATAAAATAATCAAATTCCTTAACGCTGTATTCTTTGAACGCTTTTTTAAAGACCAACAGAGGATTTTGATATTCTTTCTCAGAAAGCAGGCCAAGAACCAACGGAGAAACATCCTCCAACTGAGTATTAACCACCAATTTCTTTTCCTTCAGAATGATGAAGTAACCTGCACGGATGAATGACCGCATCGACTGATAAAAATGAAGAATGACGGACGGATCTTCTTGTATCCGGCTGTTTCGTTTGAGAGCATAATTCATAATGCTGTTTAGCTGTTCTTTGGATGCGGTAAGATCATTGAGCTGAAAATAGGTTTCCATCAGCTGTAAGCCGTAGTATTTTTTGTGGCCTTTTCCCAGCCGGGACTGAAAGTCTGTTCTGTTTCTTTTCATGAGTTTGTATTTTTTTAGTGATTTTAAAATGATTGATTGGTGTACAATTTTTTGAACCATTAAGAATTTTTAAGGGATTAAGAATCATTAAGATCATAGCTGAAGCTATGTGTGTTCAGCGGACTGCTTCATCCATCCTTGATGGATCTTAACTTATCTTATTCTCTTCATCTTCCTTAATGGTTTTAATTTTTTGTTTTTATTGTACGATTTTACTGGCCATAAAGGAAGAAGTTCTGAACTTTCTGCCCATATAAGCCCAATGAATATGATAGAATTTGTGTTTTCTAAAAGCCCGAAAGCCGCAATGGATTGTACACCCCATTGTACCGTATCATGATACTTGATGTGGTAAAGCAGGCTTAGAAAAAGATGATTGTAGAAAAGCAGAACAGCATGAAAATAAAAACGGCATGAGACTCTACAATATCTGTAATAGGGGTACTGGTATACCTTGAGACAGATAAGAGAGCCCACGCCTAGGTCGTGAGCTTCGTGCTTATCTTCTTGTCTCTTAAAAATTACCAGTTTTCTATTACAAGATTCTAAGCAATAGCTTCTATATTTCTTTGAAGTATCGCAAAGCTACATTTATTGTAGCTTATTGTACAAATATAATATATTTTCCCATATATGGTAATATATTACCATGAAATATTTGATTGAAATTCCAAAATTGCTATTAATTATAAAATTAATGGATAGCAAAGACGTTTTAAAATTGTATATGCAGTGTTTTTCTGAGCATCTTAAAGAGATCAGGAAGGAAAAATACACTTCTATGGATGCTGTTGCACAAAATTCGGTTTTTGATTCCAGTAATTATAACAAATATGAAAATGGTAAAGGAAATCCGACGATTGAAACCATTCTTAAAATGGCTTCAGCATTTAAAATTCCACCAAAAGAACTATTTGATTTTGATTTCGATATAGAAAAGTATAAAATTGATGAATAATCTTCACAATAGCTGGGATTTATGTTCCATCCAAATTCAGTAGACATATCAGCATGTTTTAAAGAAAATATTTTATTTTACTTTAAAATATAATATTAATTTGTTTAAGATAATTTTATATGTAAAATCATTTTTTTGTTAAAATACAAATAATTTATAACTAATGATTGATGAAAATTTGAAGAAAGCTATTAGAGATAATAAACTTGTTCTCTTTATAGGTGCAGGAGCTTCGATACCTTTGAACCATCCTTCTTGGAAAAGTTTGGTTTCTGGAATTTTAGATGATTTAAATTCAGATTTTTCTGAAGATTCATCTTTAAATTTTATTAATTTAAAACGTTCCTTAATTGATAATACCAAAAGCCCCTTAGAAATTTTAAATAAAATAGAAAATGATTCGGATAGTGGGGGGATATATAAAACCAGAGCGAAGGAATATGTTCATAAAGTATTAAATAAAATTAATACTGAAAATTCTTTATATTCTGATGTACACAAATTACTTTGGGAATTGTCTTCAAAGATTGTGACTACAAATTATGATCAAATTATTGAGGCTAATAGCCCCGATGATCGTACAATTGATGTTTTTGGAAATGAAAATGTCTTTATGTCCTTAAAAGCTCAAAAAGATAACGCTAAATTTTTATATAAAATCCATGGTGATTTTAAAAATCCAGAAACAATAGTCTTATTTGAAAGTGATTATAAATCAATATATTCACAAAACAACGCTAATGAAGATGCTTTAAGTACATTTTTTAAAAATAATACTCTTTTATTTTTAGGGTTTAGTCTTTCAGATCCGTTTATAAATGAACTTTTTACTAAAATAAAAAATCTATACAACAATCATACGATTGCAAATCATTTTATTTTTTCTACAACTGATACTGGAGATTTTTCGAAGTATGATGTAAAGAAAATTTTTATTAATAATTGGAGTGATTCTTTAATTACTTATCTGAATGCACTTATTCAAGAAAAGTTTAAAGAACAAGATATAATTATTGATGATATAAACGCTAATAAATCAGATGTGAAAGATGATAATATCGAGAATTTAACCATTTTAATAAAAAATAAAATTGATGAACTTAAAAATGATCCAGGTAATAAGTCATTGGCATCTGAAATGCATGATATAAGATCAAAAATTGATCAACTTATATATGGCGATTTAGATTATCTCAAAACTTTTGATAAAGAGTATAAAAATACCCATCTTCAGATGCTTTTTGATTCAATATATGCCACAGAAAAATTATCAAAGGAAACCATTGATGAAATTAATAGAATTAGAAATGATCATGAAAATCATCAATGGTTTGAAAGGTGTCAATTAATAAGTGCAATTACTTGTAGTTTATTTATATTCAATAAAGCAGATGAAAAAAAGATTTCATTGTTAGTGGATTTTATTAATGATAATGAAGATAATGTATGGGAAAGAGCGATTACTTATTTAGTAATGATTCTAAATCACTTAGGAAATAAATGGTTAAGGTTTGATCCAATTAAGAGAAAGATTAAGTCTCTAACTTTAAACAACAAAGTGCAAGATGCATGTCAACAGATAGTTGAATATATTTTGATTTTTGGTATTGGTAAATTTAATTTTGCGGAGAAAGTTTTTGAAAATCAATATTTTATGGATAATCCGTATAATTACTTTTTACCTTTTTTTAAAAAAGATAATCCACTATTTGATAATATTTACGATAATTATGATGGTGAGGATATTGAAAAATTTATTGATTTACTAGAAAGATCTCCTTATCCTGATTCATTTAAATACATTATATGTAACACTAAATCTAAAAAGATTGGAATTGAAGATAATGAAGATCATACTCTAATCAGAAAAAATGCTAAAGAACACCTTAATATTAACGGTAATTATTACCCTTATGCTGGATATATCCAAGAATTTGTTAGTTTTATTAAGAACTTTCCAGCACTACAACATAAGAATTTGATAGATATACAGTTAAAAATAACATCAACACCTTTAAAAGATTATCTTTTAAGTGAAAAAGAAAAATTCCGTGTTTTAGGAATTCATTTTCATAAAGAAAAAAATTGGGGACAAGCTATAATTAATTTTGAGAAATATCTTCAACTTAGTCCAGAAGATTTAGCTATATCTGATAATCTGGTAAATTGTCACTTAAGTAATAAAGAAATTGGAAAAGCAAAGGATCTTTCTACTATGATTAGACAGAAATATCCAAAATATACACACAATCTAAATCGCTTAGCAAGTATTTATTTTTCCCAGAAATCATATCAAAAAGCATTGGATATTTATGATGAAAGTATTAATTCAACTGATAAAAATGCGAATTCCCATTACGAAAAGTCAGTTGTATTTATTGAAATGGGTAAGTATGCAGATGCTTTAAAGTCTATTCAAAATGCAGAAAAACAAAATTTTGAACCTAAATCAAGATTATATAATGTTTATGGTGTAATTTATCAACATTTGAAATTTACTGACGAGGCAATGGAAGCGTTTACCAAGGCGATAGCTCTAGATCAAAGTAATCCGATTTATTATTCAAATCGTTCTAATCTGTATTCAGAAATCAATAATTATGACAAAGCGCTTGAGGATATTAATGAAGCAATAAGTTTAACTGATGATGAAACATTAATATTTACAAAGGTTTATTATCTAATATATTTAAATCAGTTTGAATTAGCATTTTCGCAATTAACAAAAGCAAGAGTTAAAAATGCAAACTATTATAATACACTTGCAAATTATTACCGATTAAAAGGAGAATATGATTTGGCTTTTTCAACAATTGAAAAAGCAATTAGTTTAGAGAATCATCATACTGTTAAAGGGACGAAAGCCGCAATTTATGGTAGTATTGGTGATGATGTAAGCTTTTATAAACATCTGGATGAAATTTTAAAAGAGGGAATATTAGCATCTAAATTTTTACCTGATATTAAAGAAAAATATAAGCATAAAAAAGAGTTTAAAGATATTTTACAGAAATATAATCAAGTTATATAAAAACCGCTCTACAAAAAGTAGAACGATTAGCATATTAATTGACCATTTGCACTCTGCCTTTTTATTTTACCTTACTTATCCAGTTCCAGAATATTCTTTTATGGTTCTAAACCCATCCGAAGCTATATAAAACCCATCTGTTGGGGTTCACCAACCGGAAATTTGGGATTGCAAACCTAGCGTGAGAAGCTGAAGACCTCAAAGGAGTATTTCAGAACGCCAAAATAGCGTTTCAAAACCTCGGCCGGGATATCTGGAACCTCAAATGATGAGTTCAGGAGCCATTTTTTTGCCAATACTATGTGATGCGACTATTTTTCTATATGTACGCATCCTTGTCAAGGTCTTAAACCTTGACAAGGATGCCAATTCAGCCGTCTTTGCCCAAAATTTAAACCTTATAAACAAAAAAAACCGCTCTACAAAAAGCAGAACGGTTAGTATATTAATTTGTTTCAGTAACACGCTGTACATCATTCCTGGCATTCCACTACTAATATGATTCCAATTTCTCCATGAAATAAATAAGATTTTTCATTAAATTTTTCCTTCCAAAATAGTTCTTTACAAGCTCATTATCATTTCCACAAAAAGTGAGTTCATTATAAATAGAATAAAAAATAAGATACTCTCGTAATTCTTTTAGCCTTGGCATTCCGGAAAAGTTATTTGTAAAGGTCAATTGATTATTTTTTGTATTTAGTGTTAGAGTGAATGGAGAGCCATCAATCACAGAACTTATTAAATCAGTAATACTTTTTTCTGAAAATAAATTTATACGATCAAAGTCTATAATGATTTCTTTCTCTTTAAGTAATATCAAAAATGTTAATTCTGAAATTTTGTAGATTTTATTTCCCTGAAAATCCTCTTTATCATAAAGCTCTTTTAGCATTTTTAAATCATTGTCATTAAGATCAACTTTATAAGATTTAAGATGAATTAAGCTGTCTATTTTCTTTGCTTGTATTTTTGATATCTTGGTTGATGTACTCTCATGCCTGATAGTGGGTAAGTATGTGATCTTACAATTTATGGTGTTTTTATTTTGGCCGGAAATAAAAATGTTGAAAGCAGTTATGAAAATTATGGCTAATAAGTTTTTCATATTTTTTTACGAATATAAAAAAACCGCTCTACAAGTAGAACGGTTTGTATATTAATTTGCCTTAGCTTACGCTACTACATCATTCCTGGCATTCCACCACCCATTGGCATAGCTGGTTCGTCTTTTTTCATTTCAGTGATTACACATTCGGTTGTTAAAAGCATTCCGGAAACAGAAGCTGCGTTTTCAAGGGCAACCTTAACCCATATTTTGCCAATATAATGTTATCTGTAGTTGCATTATTCGGTTTTTGATCGAACGAATTTAAGTGTGTCAGTAATTATTGGTTTTGTCCAACCAATGTTTTCATCGGGATTTTTTTGTTCAAGGACTACTTTTACAGTATCATAAAGTTTGTCAAGATAAATTATTTTTCTTCCGTTTCCAATTTCGCTGGAATTTTCATCTGTCGATAATCGAAGTTCAAACGGAAAATCTATAAAGTAGTCCCTATAATCATATTTAAAAATTATTTCCAATGGATAACTGATATTTGAAATTTTATTATTTTCATCGTATTCTATTTCAATTTTTGCAGTGTAAAACATTACATCTTTTTTGTTTAATAAGGTATAATTATTTTTTAATGGTTTATAAAAAACATTTTCAATACGCTTTTGTTTAGCTTGTTTTACATCGTTTTCTTTTGTTGCTGCAAATACTATAAATGAATAGCTTAAAGCATTTCCAATTAAAAGAGGAATAAATAATTTTTTAAAACTGAATTTGAAAATTTTTGATATAGCGAAAGTTTCAATACACACACTTCCCAAGCACATCAAAAAATAAGTTGCAATCCAGTTAAATTTGTCAAAAGTTGCATTTGGAAGAAATCTATCAATTGCAAAATGCCAAATTAACATTGCAAACATCATTACAAGAGTTCCAAGAAATCCAGAAATTAAATTTCCGATTATTGATATTAGCACAGATTTTTTCCAACCAATTTTAAGAAATACATAAATAGTTATGGTTTCAATAATTATTGTAAGGAAAATTAAATACCAAAATTTTTGAACTTCTTCACTAACATAAATAGCGGGCCAAATTACATTTAATAAAGTCATTTATTTTTTGCGAGATATTGGTTTTGCAATTACAGATAACGTCCAAATATACGCATTGCGCAAATATCACATATATATTATTGCGCTTATTTCATATATGTATTGTACAATTGCTTGTTAAACAGCGGTTTATTTTTAGTTGTTTTGGATAAACGCAATAGTATATAATAAATGATAAACAAAGGAGTTATCTACAAAATAAAAAACCGCCCTACAAAAGCAGAACGGTTTATATATTAAATTGTCTCAGCGACACGCTGTTACATCATTCCTGGCATTCCACCACCCATTGGCATAGCTGGTTCAGCGCTCTTTACTTCAGTGATTACACATTCAGTAGTTAAAAGCATTCCAGATACAGAAGCTGCATTTTCAAGGGCAACTCTTGTTACTTTAGTTGGGTCAATGATTCCTGCTTCAAGCATGTGAACATACTCGTCAGTTTTAGCATTGTATCCGAAGTCTCCTGTTCCTTCTGCTACTTTAGCAACAATTACAGAACCTTCACCACCTGCGTTAGCAACGATTTGTCTTAATGGCTCTTCGATTGCTCTTTTCACGATTTTGATCCCTGTAGTTTCGTCAGAATTGATTCCGGTAAGGTTTTCCAATGCAGAGATTGCTCTTACTAAAGCAACACCACCACCTGCAACGATACCTTCTTCAACAGCTGCTCTTGTAGCGTGTAGCGCATCATCTACTCTGTCTTTTTTCTCTTTCATTTCTACTTCAGAAGCAGCACCTACATAAAGTACAGCAACACCACCAGCTAATTTAGCCAGTCTTTCCTGAAGTTTTTCTTTATCGTAATCAGAAGTAGAAGTTTCCATCTGAGCTTTGATCTGAGATACTCTTCCTTTGATTTTTGCTTCGTCACCACCACCGTTTACAACAGTTGTGTTGTCTTTGTCAATTGTTACTTTCTCAGCAGTTCCAAGCATATCCAAAGAGATGTTTTCCATTGTGAAACCTTGCTCTTCAGAGATCACCTGTCCACCTGTAAGGATAGCGATATCTTCTAACATTGCTTTTCTTCTGTCTCCGAATCCAGGAGCTTTTACAGCAGCAATTTTAAGAGAACCTCTTAGTTTGTTTACTACCAAAGTAGCTAAAGCTTCACCTTCAACTTCTTCAGAGATGATCAATAAAGATTTTCCACCTTGTGCAATTGGCTCAAGAACCGGAAGTAATTCTTTCATTGAAGAGATTTTCTTCTCTACTAAAAGGATATATGGGTTTTCTAGTTCAGCTAACATTTTCTCAGGGTTAGTCACAAAGTAAGGTGACTGGTATCCTCTGTCGAACTGCATACCTTCTACAACATCTACAGTTGTATCGATACCTTTAGCTTCTTCTACAGTGATTACTCCTTCTTTTCCAACTTTTCCGAAAGCTTCAGCGATTAAAGCACCGATAGTTTCGTCATTGTTAGCAGAAACAGAAGCAACTTGCTTTACCATTTCTGTAGAATCTCCAACAGTCTGAGACTGTGTTTTCAGGTTTTCAACAACTGCAGATACTGCTTTGTCGATCCCTCTTTTAAGATCCATTGGGTTAGCACCTGCAGCTACGTTCTTAAGACCTTCTCTTACGATAGCCTGTGCCAATACAGTAGCGGTAGTAGTACCGTCTCCTGCGATATCATTAGTTTTGGAAGCCACTTCTTTTACCATCTGCGCTCCCATGTTTTCTACTCTGTCTTCAAGTTCGATTTCTTTTGCAACAGAAACACCGTCCTTAGTTACGTGTGGAGCACCGAAAGATTTTTCGATGACTACGTTTCTACCTTTAGGACCTAAAGTTACCTTTACTGCATTAGCTAATGCATCTACTCCTCTCTTTAGAGCGTCTCTTGATTCAATATCGAATTTTATTTCTTTTGCCATTTTGATTAGATATTAGATGTTAGATGTCAGATATTAGACAACTAACGATAGTTTTTTAATTTGATTTTTTAATCTGAAATCTGATGTCTGTGATCTGAGATCTTAGCCAATAATTCCTAATAAATCAGCTTCTCTTACGATTAAATAGTCTTTTCCTTCAAGCTTTAATTCAGCACCTGAATATTTTCCATAAAGAACTTTGTCACCTACCTGAACCGTTGTAGGCTCGTCTTTTTTACCAGGACCTACTGCTACTACAGTACCTTCTTGCGGCTTTTCCTTTGCAGTATCCGGGATAATAATACCTGAAGCTGTTTTAGTTTCTGCTGCGATTGGCTCTACCAGAACTCTGTCTGCCAATGGTTTAAAGTTTACTGACATAATATATTTAATTTTTTAATTATTTCTGTCTTCTAATTCTCTAAATGTATGCCATGAGACGTTGATGGATGAAATGGCAGACTTTTATTTCCGAATGTGAAAAATTGGCAGAAAAATTATTTTTTGCGGGCCGGAAATCCGAAGAGATAGCTGGTAGTTACAGGCACTACAAACAAAAGAACGGTAATGGCGGAAACCAGAATTTCCATGGTATGGCTGGCTAAAAACTGAGCAAAAGCTGTAGCAGGGTAGAAGTGCTCAAATAAAGACAAACTTAGCTTAATTCCTAAAATAGCAATCACTATAAAAGCGGCCGTTTCCAGAAAAGGAAATACCTGCATCAGACGGACAAACCACTGTGCAATAAATCTCATGGCTAAAATCCCGATAAATACCCCAAGAGTAATTAAAAGTAAATTGTCTGAAAATGCTACAGCAGCAAAAACATTATCAATCGAAAAAGCAAGATCCATTACTTCTACTATAGCAACCGTTGCCCAAAATTGTCCCAGCAGCCCAATTGAATTTTTGTACAGCCAGCTGGATTCTTTGTCAGGATTTTCTTCTGTATTTTCTTCATCATTTGTGTTTTTTATTTTTTTGATAAACCAGTCAAAGGAAATGTAGAGCAGGTATAATCCACCCAATGGTTTCAGCCACCATACGGAAATCAGTACAGAAGCAAAAATAAGAGCGAGGCCGCGAAATACATAAGCTCCAAGGATTCCGTATTTCAGAGCTCTTTTTCTTTGATGTTCGGGCAGATCCATTACGATGGTTGCCAATACTGCAGCATTGTCTACGGAAAGAAGACTTTCTATTAGGATAAGATTGCCGATAATGGCTATAGATTTTGCAGGGTTTTGTAAGATGTCATTGAAAAGGTGGGTGAAATCAGGAAATATCATTTTTAAAAGAAATAGTATTTTGGTTAAGTTTTGAAATAATGGCAGCAGAAACTGAAATGCCTATGAAATTGGTCACAGATCTGGCTTCATTCATAAAGCGGTCTACACTGTATAACAGCGCAAGATCTGTGGTAGGGATTTTTCCAAACCGGCTTAAGGTAAACATCAGGGCAAGAAAGCCTGATCCCGGAACTCCCGAAGCGGTTTTTGAAGCAATTGAAATGGTGATAAAAAGCCAGAAGTAGTCTTTTAGCGTAAGAGGAATATTATAAAACTGGATAAGAAAGATACATGAGATGGAAAGATAAATGCACGCTCCCGCCAGATTAAAATTGTACCCTAGAGGAATGATAAGTCGAAGGATTTTCCGGTCATAACCCTGTGATTCCATTTTATCAAAAATCATGGGGAACGCCATCTTGGAAGAAGAAGTGGCTACTACCAGAATAATTTCTTCTTTGATGCTGATCAGGAAATCCCAAAGGTTAATTTTAAAGTAAGCTGTTATAACTCCCAGTATCCCGAAAATGAAAAATACACTCGTAAGGTATACCGTGGCAACAATTTTACTTAACGGCAATAAAGTGTTAATGCCGTATACTGAAATTCCATACGCGATATTACAGAAAATGACTATCGGAAGAAATATATAAACATACTTAATGAGTTTAAAAAACAGGTTTCTTCCTCTATCTATAACTTTAAGAATGTTATTCTTTTTTTTCGAAAGACCAATCAGAACTCCTGCTGATATGGATATTAAAAGAAAAAGCACATAATTACTGATGTGTAAAGGGTTTGTGGTTTTTGCTAAGAATCTTTCAGGAAGCGCTTTATGAGAAGAAATTATAATTCCCGTATTGGCTCCCGGTTTTAAAAGAAGCCCGGAGCCAATTCCCAATAAAATACTGATGGAAGTGATGATTAAGAAATAGATCACCATCTGGCTTACAATTTTAAATGCATTTTTAGTGCTGAAAATATAGCTTACTCCATACGTCACTGCAATGAAAATAACGGGAATAATCAAAATCTCCAGAAGCATGAAAAAGTAACTGCTTACCGTTTCCAGATGTTTACTGACTTCCGGAAAATAATAGCCCGTTAATGCTCCACAGATAATAGCTGTGAACACATACAGGGTAAGGTTTCTTAAATAGGAGTCTGTAAATGTTTTTTGCTTAAAAGGTTTCATCATCCACTTTTTATATGATAAGATTACAAAATTCAAAGATATAATCTTATATAATACCAAGAGCCAATGCGCTCAGCAACATTACGATTGATGATCCTATGGCCCATTTTAAGGTGAATTTCAAGTGATCGGAGAATTCAACACCTGCCAGTGAAACCAAGAGATAAGTGGACGGAACCAATGGACTTAATAAATGGGAAGCCTGTCCCACAAGACTGGCACGTCCCAAAATATCCGGAGGAATATTCAGTTGGCTGCCCGTTGCTGTAATCACTGGTAATATCCCGAAATAATAAGCATCATTGGTGAGGAAGAATGTAAGCGGTACACTGAATATAGCTGTGATTACATTCAGATAGCCACCCCAGGTTTTAGGAACGATACTGATAATACTGTTTCCCATAGCATTCATAATTCCGGTACCATTTAAGATTCCTGTAAAAATCCCTGCGCCGAAGATCATTCCTGCTACAGATAAGGCATTTCCTGCATGTTTTGAAATGATTTTCTGCTGGTCTTTCAGTTTCGGATAATTAATCAGGGAAGCGATACAGAAGGCAATCATAAAGGCAATTCCCAAAGGAATAATATCAAGGATCATCACGCAAAGCAGAATAATAGTCAGAATCAGATTGATAATAATAAGTTTCGGGCGTCTTAATGCAGGATCATTTTCACCAGCAATATCCTGTCCGCTGTATTTGGTATATTTTCCATGTTTGCTTATTCTTTTTTTCTCTCTTACTCCTAAAATATAGGCAACAAAAAATACCCATACCAACCCAACCAACATTACCGGAATCATAGGAA
The DNA here is from genome assembly GCF_047444895.1 of Chryseobacterium sp. S90. NCBI lineage: Bacteria > Pseudomonadati > Bacteroidota > Flavobacteriia > Flavobacteriales > Weeksellaceae > Chryseobacterium > Chryseobacterium sp. S90. Next base: position 91,938 of record NZ_JBLGCX010000005.1, read on the forward strand.
CAAATATTTCTGTGTGTCCCAGTTTAAGAGAACTCATTACTCTTGCCGTAGGTCCGCCCCATGGCAAAATATTCATAATTCCGCCTGCCAGCATGATAATACACGTAAGAACTAAAGGATTCATTCCCTGTTTTTTATAAAGCGGGAGTAATGCTGCAACTACAATAATATAGGTGGAAGAGCCATCACCGTCTAAAGAAACTAAAGTGGTGAGAAGGGCGGTTCCGATGGTTGTTTTTACAGGATTATCTCCCACAGCCTTTAATATGGCATTCACAAGAGGTTCAAAAAGTCCTGTATCAATCATCAGACTGAAATACAGAATGGCAAAAATCAGCATAACCCCCGTAAGCGCTATTTCTTTTACTCCTTCTTTCATCATTTTTCCCAGATCAGGCCCGAATCCTGCTACTACAGCTATCAATACAGGTACAAGCACCAAAGCCGTAAGCGGAGTCATCTTTTTGTTCATGATGAGAATCATGAAGATGAAAATCATTAAAAAACCAAGAAATGTAAGCATAGTTTTATGTAAATATTAATGAGGTTATTGTTGTTTCTTTTTTCTCCAGTCAAAATTGTTTCTGAAACCGACAAATCCGTAATTACTCGTTTTTTTGGTTTCCAGCTGATTGATAAAGGCAAGCTCCAGCGCAGAATTTTTTCCTAATTTTATTCCAAGACCTGCCGTAATACGATTGCTGTCGAAAGGTTCCAGCTTATCAACATTCATTCTTATTTCATTTTTAAGAATACCATAGAGTTTTTCCTTTTCTCCCTTTTTATTGAAAGGGATTCTGACGGAGATGAGGTATCGGATTCTTACTTCAAATTCATCCGGATTACTGATGAAACGTTCCTCTACTCTAAGACGGTTGGAGATTGACGTTCTGCCGATGTAGTAATCTGCAGTAACCTGTTGAAAAGGTCTTTTTTCATATCTTATTTTTTTAGAATCGTCAGCATTATAGGATTCAAGGATCAAAAACATGGCTCCTGCAGCAGGTTTTATGTTTTCTACCACTTCATAATCTACATAAGCATTTACCAGAAAAAGTCTTGTATCATAAGCCAGGTCGAAAGAACGGTATTGGGTAAGTGCAGTTAAAGTACTTTTATCAGTAATCTTTGCCGACAGCAGGTACTGAAACCACATATTATAATTGTCTTTGCTCTGACTGTGTAAAAGGCCATTTATCAAACAAAATGATAAAATAAGCGTTAATTGTATATTAAGTTTCATGTAATATTTGATTAATATTGCGGTTTCTCAAATATATTTATTCGAAAGAGCGGGTCTGGATTTTTTCAATCAATGACAGTTTTTCTCAACGAACTGCATTTTGAGACAAAAAGATATTATATTTGATGCGTTTCAAAATAAGGTATGGACTATGTTTTTAATCATTAATTTTATTATTATATTATTGATTATCAGGATTTTATTTAGTGGTAAGATTCTGGAAAGTCTTATGAAGTACCGTTGGAAGTTCTTGTTGAGGTTTCAGCATATATTTTTCCTTTTTATCTTCATTTTGATGACTTATTTCACCGAAAACTACTTCCTGGATTCAACTCAGTTGGTAATAAGCATTATTTTGAATACAATTTTCAATGTAGGAATCTATTATCTGGTATATTATTATCTTGTTCCCCGGTTTTATTTATCCAATAAATACCCTGAGTTTATCCTTTATGCTTTAATCTGCTTTTTGGTGTCCAGTCTTTTCAGGATTTTGTGGGAGCCGGCAGTTTTTCAGATGGATTTTAGTGAAAAAGGCTATCACGTTGGGTTTCTGTATAATGTGTACATCTCGCAGGGAATCATCATTCTGGTGGGATCTTTTTTGGGGATTACCAAAGACAAATTTTTAATAGAACAAGATGTAATCAGTCTTGGAGAAGAGAAAGATCAGCTTTATCTTGATTTGCTGAAGTCTAAACTGAATCCTCATTTTTTGCTGAATACGCTTAACAATATCTATGCGAACAGTTTTACACATTCGGAGAAGACATCGGATTCTATTTTGCAGTTGAGCAAACTTCTGAAGTATATTATTTATGACAGTGGGAAAGAAAAAGTCACGGTTTCTCAGGAATTTTCTTCCTTGAAAGCGCTTGCAGCTTTATATCAGCTTAAATATAATAACCAGCTTGATATTGTCATGGATATTGAAGAGCAGGAAGAATTTGATATTGCTGAAATACCGTCTGCTATCCTTCTTACTTTATTTGAAAATGCTTTAAAGCACTCAGCAATAGGAGAGGATGCTCATGGTTTTATAAAATTATTCTGTAATATTGAGCGCTCTGAACTGTATTTTGAAATTATAAATTCTGTAGGGAAAGATAAAATTCATGCAGCTGAATCTAATTATCACGGATTGGGTAATGAAGCAATTATTCATATATTGGATAAATTTTATCCTGATCGGTATGAATTTTATTCCGGACCGAAAGAAAATGATCAATATAAAATTGCTTTAACAATTACTATCAATGGCTAACCTGACTATCGTTAATGTAGATGATGAGTATCCAGCATTGCAGCTTGTAAAACAATACTGCGATCAGCTTGAAGGTGTTGAACTGCTGGCTTCATTTCAGAAACCGGAAGAAGCACTGGCGTTTCTGAAAGCAAACAAAGTAGATCTGGTTGTTTTCGATATCAATATGCCTGGTATGAATGGAGTAGAGCTTTTGCAGCAACTCTCCGATCCGCCGTTGTGTATTTTCATTACCCTGGAAACAAAGTATGCGGTGAAAGCATTTGAGCTGGATGTCGTTCACTATCTTATCAAACCTGTGGATTTTGATACCTTTAAAAAAGCAGTGAATAAAGCAAGGGATTTTGTCCAGTTTAAAAGTTCAGCTGGCAGTAAACAACAGGAAGATTTTATTATGTTCAAATCCAATTATGTGATGAACAAGGTTTTTCTGAAAGATATTCTCTGGATACAGGGATTTGGGGAATATATCGTACTGATGACGCCATTGAAAAAGTATATGATTCTGGAAAGAATGTCAAATTTTGAAGAGAAATTTCAGCATTTTGGGTTTATCAGAATTCATAAGTCTTATATCGTATTATCGGATCATATCAATTCTTATAATTCCAGTCATGTTTTCCTGAAAAATGGTGAAGAACTTCCATTGGGAAGAACCTATAAAAAGAATTTAAAAGCACATTTAAGTTAAAAAAATAAAGCCGGAAATTTCCGGCTTTATTCAAAATTGTTATCTGATGACAGAACTATGGGCAATATTGTCCAGGTCCGATCCAAAGGATACATTGTCCTTTGTAATTGTACTCACAGCAAACGCGTCCTGCTGCTCCGCCATTGATTGATTTCTGAGCATCTCTGCTTAATAATTTAGCGTTTTTCATAGTTAGTAATATTTTGATTTATACATCCTGAACATTTAAAGTCAATCAGGATTTTGACATTTGGTGTAAAAGAAGTGGATCAAAGATACTGTTTTTCTATATTATGTGAAATATTTTGTTGCTATTTTTTCTTTAATAAAATTTTGATTATCAATTATTAATGAGTTTTAATATTGAGGATATAAAAAGAGAAAGCCGGAACTATCCGGCTTTATTCAAAATTGTTATCAGGTAATAGAACTAAGGACAGTTTTGTCCCGGTCCGATCCATAAAGTACATTTTCCGTTATCGTCGCGTTCGCAGCATACAAGTCTGGCAGCAATTCCGCCATTGATGGTTTTCTGAGCATCTCTGCTTAGTAATTTGGCATTTTTCATAAGTAATATTTTGTTTTTTTTAATCCTGAGCATTTATTGTCAATCAGGTTTTTGACATTTGGTGTTTATCGTAATTCAAATATAAAACTTTTTAAGTCAGGTTGTTATATTTTTTTGTAGACGAAAATAAGGTGTTGATATCTGATGGTAGTTCAATTGATAAATGAACTCTGAACGAACAGGTTAGGTTTTAAGCAAAAAAAATACTTCATATTAAAAAGGTCATAAGAATTATTCTTTCCCTAGTTAATATGAAGTAGTGCTGTATTTGTTAAAAGTGACAACTTTTTGGTTTTTAACTCTTCCCTGCGGCCTGCATTGGATTAACCTTTCCGGTTGAGCCTCCTCTTACAGATCCTCCTTCCTGTTTTTGTTTAAAGAGTTGGAATTTTGAAGTTTCAGTCCCTGATCCGGTGCTGCTCCAGAAATTATTGTTGGTATCAATATCAGCAGTTTCTCTCATGGGATCAAGCTGAATAGATTTTACTTTCTTATCAAAATAATAGGTCTTGGAAACCTTTTGCTCATTCAGTCTCCAGATCTGTGCAGCAGATTTATCGTACAATTTTGAACCATCTTCAAATGTAAATTCAAGGATGATCGGCATTACGAGTCCGCCTTTGTTTACAAAATCGATCTGATATCCTGTAATATTTTTGAATTTCTCTTTATCCTTAGCATCTAAAGGAAGGCTAGCCTCAGTTTTGATAGTGTATTCCTTATTATTATCTACCTTTTCCTGACCTCTGTCATATTTATAATAGAAATCCTGAGCAGCTTTGTCAGTATCAACATAGAATTTAATATTCTTGTCTTCTCTGTTTCTGATTTTTGAAAGATCTTCAAAACTGTTTACCAATGGTTTTTCAACCTGATATTTCACTTCAGCAGCAGCTTTAGGATCGGTATCTAGGTTGGGAACGGCTACCGTTACCTTATCAATCGCAATATCTACAGGATCTGTACCGTAGAACCAGCCTCTCCAGAACCAATCAAGATCCTCCCCGCTGGCATCTTCCATAGTACGGAATAAATCTGCAGGTTCAGGATGTTTGAAAGCCCATCTTTTAGCATAGGTTTTAAAAGCTTTGTCAAAAAGTTCTCTTCCCATGATCGTTTCACGAAGAATATTCAATCCCGTTGCAGGTTTTGAATACGCATTCGGACCATATTGAACAATATTTTCAGAATTGCTCATGATAGGCTCCAGCTGATCTTTCGGTAGTTTCATATAATCTACGATCGTCCATGCCGGTCCTCTTTTAGAAGGGAATTTATTATCCCATTTTTCTTCTGTAAGATATTCTGTAAATGTATTCAGACCTTCATCCATCCATGCCCATTGTCTTTCATCAGAATTGATGATCATCGGGAAGAAGTTGTGTCCAACTTCATGAATAATTACTCCAAGCATTCCGTTTTTGGTTCCTTCAGAATACGTTCCGTCTTTTTCAGTTCTTCCGAAATTGAAACAGATCATCGGATATTCCATTCCGTTGGCCGCTTCTACAGATTGTGCTACAGGATATGGATAAGGAATCGTAAACTCCGAATATGTTTTGATGGTATGAGCAACAGCCTTTGTGGAAAACTTTCTGTAAAGTCCATAAGATTCTTTTGGATAGAAACTCATTGCCATTACTTTATTATTGTTCTCAGGAATCGTTACACGCATTCCGTCCCATACAAACTTTCTCGAAGAAGTCCATGCAAAATCACGAACATCTTTTGCTTCAAAAACCCATGTTTTTCTTTGTTTTGAATGATTTTTCTCTGCTTTTTTAGCTTCATCCAAGGTTACAATTTCAATAGGCTCAGAGGCATTTTCAGCTTTTCTGTATCTTGACAGCTGATCAGAGGTTAATACCTGATCGTAATTTTTACATTCACCTGTTCCGCCTACAATATGATCGGAAGGAACATTCACTGAAACTTTAAAGTCTCCGAAAACCAAAGCAAATTCTCCTCTTCCGGTAAACTGATGGTTCTGCCAGCCCTGAAAGTCACTGTATACACACATTCTCGGATACCATTGGGTTATCGTATACAGATCGTTCCCGTCTTCAGGGAAATTCTCATAACCGCCACGGCCTCCCATCTTCATTCTGTTGGAGATATTGTAATTCCAGTCTACTTTGAAAACGAATTTTTCACCCTTTTTCAAAACCTTAGGAAGGTCAATACGCATCATTGTTTTGTTGACCGTGTACTTCAAAGCATTACCTGAAGCATCTGTTACTTTTTCAAGACTTACTCCATAACCATTATCCTTAACAGGAAGTTCTGTTACTTTAAGCTGCTGATCAGTCGTTGAAGGGCGAAGAACAGATGAAGTATCATACCCGGCATTCCTGATGTTTGAGTGCTCGTTTTCATCAAGCTGCAGCCAGATATAATCCAGATCATCCGGAGAATTGTTGTAGTATGTTACCGTTTCTGAACCTTTCAGATTTCTTTTATCCTCATCCAGATAAGCGGAAATGTTATAGTCGGCTCTGTTTTGCCAGTATCCGTGTCCCGGAGCTCCTGAAGCTGTTCTGTAAATGTTGGGTGTTGGTAGAATTGTTCCCAGCTGCTCAAACTTGTTACCGTGGTTGCTGCCTGGGTTATTCTGAATATTTTGTGCGGTGAAACCTGTATATGCAAATACAGAAAGTGAAAGTATAACAACTTTTAGTTTCATAACCGAAATGATTTATTAATGATCAAAGATAGTGATAAGCTCTTGAAATAATGAAAATATTTAACTTTTAAAAAGGAATTCTTTCCAAAGTCATTTTTAAGGATAAAGCAAATACCCCGGAAGAAACAAAGAGGATCCAGTCTTTTTTATTCACTTTGAAAAGATTGAGTGAAATAAACAGGATAATTAAGATCGCAGCAACAATTACAATTTGTCCAAGTTCCAGACCAATATTGAATCCCAGCAGAGGTAAAGCAATACTTTGGCTTTTCGCAATCATAACCCTTGCGGTATTGGCGAATCCCATCCCATGTACCAGACCAAAGATCAATGCAAGATAATAATTGGCCCGCATCAAGGTCTGCTTTTGATTTTTCATAATGATATTATCCAGTGATGTCAGTACAATCGTTAGGGGAATTAAAAACTCAACCCAGGCAGACGGAACTCTGAAAACATCCAGAATACTTAAAGCCAATGTAATGGAATGTCCGATTGTAAATGCGGTAACAAGAATCAGAATTTTTTTCCAGTCATTGTAAGAATAAACAGCAATCAATGCCAGAACAAATAACTGATGATCTAAGGCATCCAAAGAAATAATATGTTCCCACCCAAGGTTTAAATAAAAAAGAAAATCCTGCATTTTGGTTAAAAAATTTTATATTTTAAATATTTTGTTAAAATGTTATTAATTTTATTATTTGATTTAATTTTTACGATTGTTGTTTGTTAATTATTAATAGTATTTATGTTTTAAATAAATATTGTATAATTGTATTGCTTAAAAATGAAATATGGATATTAAAAAATTATTTTTTACAAAAGTAAACATTTCACACGGAGGAGCGAAGCTTCTGAGAAATGCGACAGCAGCCTTTTTGGGATTATATTCCTATGCTTTTTACGGGCAGGTACAGAAACTGGACTCTCGATTTGACGTTTTATTGAAAAATAAAGAGAGTATTGCCAATGGAAGAGCGGTCAAAGAACTGGAACGTCCGGACATGAAACTTGATCAGCATTTGGTGGTGACTTCAAAAGGGGCGCAAACAATGTATTCCTGTATTATTTATACCCAAGAACCCGAAAAACTGAAAGCAGAAGGTTTTATTATTCAGAGCCAGCTGCCGGCTTTTTCCACAGCTTTGGTTACCATTGAAGATATTGAAAAACTTGTGCAGCTTCCGTATGTAACATCTGTAATGGGGCCGGCATTTGATGAGCTTCATAATGATGTAAGCAGAGCTCAGTCCGGAGCAAGCCTTTTGCAGGATGGGGTTTTCAATAATACAGCTTATAACGGTACCGGTGTTCTGGTAGGAATTTATGACAGTGGAATAGACTGGAAACATCCGGACTTCAGAAAAGCTAGTGACCAGACAAAGAGCAGAATTGTTTCTATCTGGGATCAGACCTTAACAGCACAGGCTGGAGAAACTACTCCAACAGGATTTTCAACAGGTGTAGAATATACAAGAGCACAAATTGAAGATGAATTGGATGGAACACCTGTAGGATTCGTTCGTGAAAATGATACAAACGGACATGGAACCCATGTTTCAGGTACAGCTGCCGGAAATGGTGCAGCTTTTACAGATAAAAGACATAAAGGATTTTCATCTGATGCAGATATTGTATTCGTAAAAGGAGGAAATGGTTCTTTTCCAACAACAAATACCATTAATGCTTTAACCTATTTCAAAAATGTAGCTACAGCCCTTAATAAACCTATCGTTGTCAATATGAGTATTGGCGGACAGGGAACTGCTCACGACGGAACATCCAGTCATGAAGTGGCTGTTAATAATTTTACAACGTCTGGACCGGGTAGAGTAGTCGTTATTTCTGCCGGAAATGATTACGGGGCTAACCTTCACAGAAAAGTGGATATCGCAGCTGGTGCAGCACAGACGTATAATTTTACAGTAGCAAGCAATACTTCCGCTACTTCCGTATTTTCATTTATTATGTATGCCAATGACAATACTGCTGTTACAGCAAAACTGACGACTCCTGATGGACAGCAATATACACAGAATATAAGTACGAATACGGCTCATACTATATTGGGGGGAGGTCTTACAGCAACGATGTATAACTATTGGGGAAATGATAACAATAAAAGATATGTACAATTAATAGTAACCAGAACCTCAGGAACTACCAATGTTCAAGGAAATTATACATTAGAAATCACCAATAATGGAGCACAGCAAATAACAACCCACGGCTGGCTGTATAGTCAGGGCGTGCAAACTACCTTACAAAACGGGGATAATGAATATATTGTGGGAAGTCCGGGAAATGCTTCCAATGCGATTACAGTAGCTTCATATATGGGAAGGGCCAGTTGGTATAGTGGCGCAAGTGGTTATTTTACCCTTACTCCACAGGAATCCATCTCTTCATTCAGTGCACAGGGCCCAAGAGTAGATGGTGTTCAAAAACCTGAAATTGCAGGTTCAGGACAGAATGTCATTTCATCCAGATCAGGTGATTCTGCTCCAGGAGCAACAGATATTATTGCAGGAACCAATTATTATGTGAAAAACCAGGGAACAAGTATGTCTTCACCTGGTGTAGCAGGAGCTGTAGGATTATTATTGCAGGCCAATCCGGCATTAACGGCAGCTCAGGTAAAAGCACGCATTACTTCTAATGCAAGAATGGATGGAGCAACCGGAACTGTGCCCAACATGAGATGGGGATATGGTAAACTGGATATTTACAAGGCGGTTACCGATGAATTAGGATGTGTAAAATCTAATTTTGAAACTGTAGGATACGATGAACCTTATATTATTGCTAATACAGAATCTAATTATTATTTTGATAATATAGCCCTTGCTGTAAGATATACACCAACCCTTACAGGAAAATTGGGAGGGTTTTCATTATTAACGGGAACTTCACTCCCTTCAGATATTCCGGTAGATATTCAAATCAGAAAAGTGGATGCCAATGGAAATCCCGGAGATATTATAGCTACTAAAACTATTACTTCATGGCTTAATAATATGCAGAGATTTACCTGGAATTACGTGAATCTTTCCGATCTGAATGTACAGATGGTTACCGGAAAAGAATTTTATATTGTAGTCAATGGTTTAGGAGGAAGAATTGCCATGAAAGCAGAGAATGCAGTAGTCAATAACAGATCCAAAACGTCTACTGATGGAACGACATGGACTTCGAGAACATTCGATCTCAAAATGAGAGCCGTGGTGTATGAAAATGTTGCCGAAGTGAAGAATTTAGCAACAACTAATCAAACGAAAGCAAGTACAGTAGCTAATGGGTATAACTATTTTACCAACGCATGCCAACTTATTTCAAGAGTTGAAAAACAAACTGCAAGTACGGTAACAGGAAATACAACATCAAAGGTATGGGTGGATAACGCACAGCCTAACTACGTTGCAAGAAGATATGAAATAAATCCGGACACGAATGCAGCCACAGCGACAGGAAAAGTAACTTTATACTTTAAACAGAGTGATTTTGATGCTTATAATCTGACCAATGGTGTCAAGCTTCCTACTTCACCTACTGATGTTGCCAATAAAGCGAATCTTCTTATTGAAAAATATACAGGAACAAGTACTACAGGTACAATAACTTCTTTTGGGGGAGCTGCTACAATTATTACACCTGATATTGCAGATATTATCTGGAATGATACCTACCAATACTGGGAAGTGAGTTTCCAGACGACAGGTTTTGGCGGATATTTTGTGAAAACAGGAACAACATTAGGAACAGTAGATGTTAAAATAAATTCAGAAGTAAACATTACTCCGAACCCTGCGAAAGATTTTGTGAATGTAGCATTAGGAAAACATTCCAAAGCGGCAGTAACCATTTATGATGCTTCAGGAAAATTAATAAAAACCGTAAATGTGGATACAAATTCCGGTAAAATTGATGTTTCGGAATTGGTAAGAGGAACTTATCTGTTCACCCTTGTACTGGAAGATAGTACAAAAATTACGAAGAAAGTAATTAAACAGTAAATCTTCAACAATCAATTATAATCAGAAGCAGTGGTTTTATAACTGCTGCTTTTTTTATATTTGCTGTAAAAATAGAATTCATGTCGGGTAAGCTTTTTTTTGGATTTTTTTTATTCGTAACCATGGTATTTCAGAGTTTTGTGAGCGATGAAGCTTTTCATCCTTACCATGTAGGCTCTGTGGAAATTAATTATAATTCAAAATCCAGAACATTTGAAGTGACCGGGCGATTTTTCCTTGATGATATGGAAAATGGTCTGGGAAAAAAATATGGAGGAGCTTTTCATTTTAATGATGAAAAATATAAAGCAAAATTGAATGATGCCCTGCAAAAATACTGTTCAGAATATTTCAAATTAAAAGCTGATAACAAATTTTTGAAAGTAAATTATATCGGGTATGAAGAAGACCAGGAATCTGTAGATATTTTTCTCGAGTCAGAACCTGTAGCCACCCCCAAAAAAGTAGAAACAGCTGTAAGTTTCCTGTATAATCTTTTCGATGATCAGATCAATATTGTTCATATCATTGTAAACGGACAAAGAAGCAGTGAAAAACTTACTTATCCTAATCGCTATCTCTATAAACAGTTCTAAACATAATGTATGAATATTCATACAACTTAACCGAGGTAGTATCGAAAGTGTCATTCTGAAAGAAATGAAATGGATTGAAGAATCTCAAGTGTTCAGTAATCAATAAGATTCTTCCTTCGTCATAAGAGAAAGCCAAATTGTTTGACTTTTGAGATATCTTTATGAGATCAATTTTAATACTAACTTTAGGTTTTGAATAATTCGAAAATATTAATTTTCCAGTTGGAGTAATGTATTAATCCCTTTTGCATGAGCGAGCAGATCAGGAAAAAAATCATCATAACATTGCTGAAGATGATCTTTATTCTTTAAAAAAGCTTCAAAAACAGGAATGTCTTTATCCAGGTATTTCGCTTTATTGAGCACATTCTGAATACTGAATTTAATTCCCCAGTCTTCGCGGTAATTATAAAGCCAGTCGTCCTGTTCCATTTTGGCCAGCATCTTTTTGAAATTTTCCGGAAGCCATTCTTCGTGGGCATTCAAAACGCTGTAAACTTTAAGAGAATGAGCTTTCCATTCTGCCAAAGAGTGCAGGGAAAGATCTCTGGCAACAAATTGATCCATAGAAACATCCACAAATGCACCGGCATACAGTCTTACCAAAGGAGCAAATACTTTTTTGGCCTCATGAATAGCGGGATGGGAGTCTGTGTAAGTATCAATAGCTCTGTGCAGGGTAATGCCGTCCTGGATATCCTTCGGGAAAGAAAAACGATCCCTGTTACGGATAAAATCTTCGAGAAATTGCCCCACGATCTGCCCGTCGGTAAAAGAAAGAAAAGAATGAGCCAGATAATTCATAACTTAAAGGTATGAATTAAAAGTGAATGTTTGATAATGGTGAATAATGAATAGTGAATCCGCTTCGCTCATGAATTTTTATCCACATCCAATTGACAATTGACTTGTGAAGCAAAATTGACCATTCACATTAAAAAAGCCTCTCATGAAAATCCTCAATCTTACTCACTTCCTCTATCTTTATCCCAAACTTTCTTTTCGGAATTTTATTAAGATTGGAAACAAAGATTTTTTCATAGCCCAGTTTTTCAGCCTCAGTAATTCTTTGTTCCACTTGTGCTACAGGACGTATTTCACCACTTAGCCCTATTTCTCCGGCAAAGCAGTAGTGTTCTGAAATAGCAATATCCTCATTGGAGGAAAGAACAGAAGCTACCACGGCCAGATCCAGTGCCGGATCATCCGTTTTTATCCCTCCGGTAATATTCAGGAAAACATCTTTAGCTCCCAGTTGGAAACCCGCTCTTTTTTCCAGTACAGCCAAAAGCATATTCAGCCTCTTAGAATCAAAACCGGTAGAGCTTCTCTGAGGTGTACCATACACGGCAGTACTTACCAATGCCTGAATTTCCAGAAGCATAGGTCGGTTTCCTTCCAGAGTTACCGCAACGGAATTACCGGAAAGTTCTTCAAATTTCTTGGTGATCAGAATTTCAGAAGGATTTTTAATTTCTTTCAATCCTTGAGAAACCATTTCATAAATACCAATCTCGGAAGTAGATCCGAAACGGTTTTTATTCGCTCTTAACAATCTGAAAAGGTGATTACGGTCTCCATCGAAATTCAGAACCACATCCACCATGTGTTCCAGAACTTTTGGTCCTGCAATTTGTCCATCTTTGGTAATGTGTCCTACAAGAAATACAGGAGTATTGTTTTCTTTGGCGTATTTAATGATCTCATTAGAGCATTCCCGGATTTGAGAAACGGTTCCCGGGGAACTTTCTATCAGCTGAGACTGCAAAGTCTGAATAGAGTCAATAATCATGAAATCCGGTTCCAGCTTTTTGGCCTCGTGAAGGATTTTTTCCAATGACGTTTCAGTAAAAAGGAAGCAGTTTGGATTTTGAATATCCGTAAGCCTGTCTGCTCTCATTTTAATCTGAGAAGCACTTTCTTCCCCCGAAACATAAAAGATTTTTTTCTTCATTTTCAAAGCAAGCTGAAGCAGAAGGGTAGATTTCCCGATTCCAGGTTCACCACCAATCAAAGTGACAGAACCTAAAACAATTCCGCCTCCTAAAACACGGTTCAATTCATCAGAAGGAGTTTTTATTCTTGGCTCTTCACTTGTTACCACTTCAACAATATTAATTACATGTTGTTTGGTTTTTGAAAAAGGAGGAGTTTTATGAGATGGTTTCTCAACCACTTCTTCCACCAGAGTGTTCCATTCTCCACAGTTTTTACATTGCCCGAGCCATTGAGGATATTGTGTTCCGCAGTTTTGACAGAAATATGCTGTTTTCAGTTTTGCCATACTGCGAAGTTATAAAAAAGCATTTTTCTTTCAGAATCTAAATGGATTTAATATTAAAAACTAATCCATCCACAGTAGGAATATCTTTCATATCTTAGCTTTGTTCAATTAAATAGTAATGTAAAATATAATTACAATGAAAAAAGTATTTTTATCTTTCGTATTTGCGCTTTTAAGTGTTGTGGCGTTTGCACAAGGTACCTGGCAGGTAGATCATATGCATTCTTCTGTTAACTTTAATATTAAGCATATGGGAATTAGCTTTGTACAGGGAAGGTTCGATAAATTTGACGGTAGAATGGCCAGCAGTGGTGCTAATCTGGATAATGCGGATTTAAACTTTTCTGTAAGTGTTTCCAGCATTAATACCGGAGTAGACATGAGAGACAGACATCTTATAAGCGAAGAATTTTTTGATGTTGCCAAATATCCAACTATTGAATTCAAAAGTTCTTCTGTTACAAAAGATAAAAACAACAATTATATCGTAAAAGGAAAACTGACGATGAAAGGAGTGGAGAAAGAAATCAGTGCTCCAGCTACATTCGGTGGAATTACAAAAAATAAAGACGGAAAAGAAGTTATGGGAATTCAGACAAAATTTACAGTCAACCGTCTGGATTACGGAATCAAGTATGACCCTGCAGGAGCCGGGATTGCAAAAGATGTTGAAGTAACGGCTTATTTTGAATTGGTTAAGCAGTAATATTTTAAAACATAAAAACTAAAAAGGTTTTCCATTGAGTGGAAAACCTTTTTAGTTGATAGACAGAAATCATGTTGGTTATAACTTTGTTTCATTTGCTTATTATTGAATATAGATAAAAATTTTTATCAGGTTTTATAATTGTTTGATTGATGTTTTTTAATTTTCAAAATGTAAATAATTGCTTTGTATCTCTTTTTCCCATAACTTTGCACAAACCTAATCTAATGAGTAAAAAGAATACAAAGTACATCTTTGTGACAGGAGGTGTAACTTCATCTTTGGGAAAGGGAATCGTTTCTGCTTCTCTGGGACTTCTACTAAAATCACGCGGCTTTAATGTAACGATCCAAAAATTAGATCCTTATATCAATATCGACCCAGGAACTTTGAACCCTTATGAACACGGAGAGTGTTATGTAACTGAAGATGGTGCGGAGACGGATCTGGATTTAGGCCACTATGAGCGTTATCTTGATGCTCCTACATCCCAAAACAACAACGTTACTACAGGAAAAATTTATCAAACTGTAATTGAAAAAGAAAGAAAAGGAGATTTCCTTGGAAAAACAGTTCAGGTAATTCCTCATATTACTAACGAAATCAAACGTAGAATTAAAATCCTTTCAAAACAGAACTACGATATCATCATTACGGAGATCGGAGGAACTGTAGGGGATATTGAATCTTTGCCATACATTGAAACTGTTCGTCAGTTGAAATGGGAACTGGGAGAGAGTAATTCTATGGTGATTCACCTTACTTTACTGCCTTATCTGGCTTCAAGTGGAGAATTAAAAACAAAACCTTCCCAGCACTCCGTTCGTCAATTGATGGAAAGCGGAATTATGGCAGATGTTTTAGTGTGCAGAACAGAACATAAAATTCCTAAAGATCAGAGAGCAAAACTGGCTCAATTCTGTAACGTTGCTTTAGAAAACGTTATTGAATGTAAAGATTTGGAAACAATCTATGAAGTTCCGATGTATCTTCAGAAACAAAACTTTGATGATGTAGTATTGAAAGAACTGGATCTGAAAAGTGAGAAAACAGCTGATCTTAAAGACTGGAAGAGTTTCCTTAAGAAATTCCAGAACCCTAAGAAAACAGTTGAGATTGCATTGGTTGGAAAATATGTTTCCCTTCAGGATTCTTATATTTCCATTGCTGAAGCTTTCAAACATGCAGGAGCTGACCTTGAAACTGAAGTAAAAGTAAGATGGGTATACAGTGGAGATATTACTGAAGAAAATATCAAAGATACTCTGAAAGGAGTAAATGGTATCCTTGTAGCTCCAGGTTTCGGAGACAGAGGAATTGAAGGAAAAGTTCTTACTGCAAAATATGCAAGAGAAAATAAAATTCCAATGTTGGGGATCTGTTTAGGAATGCAGATCATGACAGTTGAATTTGCAAGAAATGTTTTAGGACACACCAAAGCGAATTCAGTAGAATTTGATACGGCAACTCCGGATCCTGTGATCTCATTAATGGAGGAACAGAAAAATGTAATTGATAAAGGAGGAACAATGCGTCTTGGAGCCTGGAAATGTTCTTTGAAAAATGGTTCTAAACTATTTGATATCTACGGAAGCAAGAATATTTCTGAAAGACACCGTCACCGTTATGAATTCAACAGTGATTATCTTCAGGAATTTGAGAAAAACGGTTTCCTTGCAACAGGTACAAACCCTGAAACAGGCTTGGTAGAAGCACTTGAGCTTCCTGATCACCCGTTCTATGTGGGAGTTCAGTATCACCCGGAATATAAGAGTACGGTAGCGACACCGCATCCTTTATTCAGAGCTTTCATCAAGGCTTGCGAAAAGAAATAAGGTAATATTTTATCATAAACGTCTACACATAAACTCAGGCTGATTATTCTCAGCTTGAGTTTATTATATAGTAATGTATTATAGTATAGAGTTTTGATAAAAAAACAGTATTTTTGTCAGCTCAAATTTGCTGCAGATTTATCAGTTTTCTTATAGTTCTGTAGTAAGCTAAGAATAGGAAATTTTAATTATAACAAAAATAAAATGCAACAAAACAACGGAATCGATAAGAAGCAGATGATTAGTTTCGCGGTTTTATGCCTTGTTCTCTTCGGTTTTATGTTCTACTTCCAGAACAAACAAACGAAAGAAGCGGAGTTGAAAGCTCAGGAGCAGAAAACGGAACAGGTGAAAAATGCCGTAAAGCAAACTCAGGCAAACAATATCAATCCAAATGTAACTCCAGGCGCAATTCAGACCGCCAGTCTGTCAAACACGGAATTAAATGTTGAATTCTCAAGCTTAGGAGGACAGGTTTCTAAAGTTCAGCTTTCAAAATATAAAGCATATGATCACAAAACAGATAAAGCAGATCTTCCTCTTTACCTGATCAATAAAAATAATTCTAACTACGGTTTCCAATTTAAAGATAAAACAGGAAAAGTAATCAATACTAAAGATTTAGTTTTCTCACCTGCTGTTAATGGAAATGCGGTAACGATGACGGCTAATTATAATGGTGCTGTTATCCAGTTCATTTATACATTGCTTCCAAAATATACTTTAGATTTTAAAGTAAGAACTCAAGGTTTAGCCAATATCACATCTGACAATAAAGCAGATTTTATCTGGGACTACAATGTAAGAAACCTGGAAAAAGGTAGAGCTCAGGAGCAGTCTCACTCAGAATTCTCTTATGCTTTCAATAATTATAAGGATTATGATTATGATGGAAGAACTACAATGGATGAGGAGAAAGAAACGCTTAACTGGATTGGAGTAAAGCAGCAGTTCTTTTCTTCAGTGATTGAAGCTAAAAATGGTTTTACACATAGTAAAGGTAACCAGGAGACTGTTGAAGAAGGAGAGTATTTGAAGAAGCTAAATTATGAAGGTTTCGTTCAGATGACCGGAAGTGAATTGAATCAGGATTTTACCTGGTATTTTATGCCATTGGATCTTCCATTGTTGAAATCTTATGATAAAAATTTCGATGAGATTTTACCATTAGGATGGTCTTTTATCGGTTGGATGAACCGTTATTTCTTTATGTGGTTGTATAGTGTTATCGCTGGCTGGGGATTATCTGCAGGCTGGGTAATTTTTGTAATGACAATCATTGTGAAGTTGATCTTATCACCAATTATGTATAAGCAGCATAAATTGAGTGCAATGATGAAGGTGATCCGTCCGGAAATTGATGAAGCGAATGCTAAATTTAAGGATGCAGATCCAATGAAGAAGCAACAGGCTACAATGGAAATTTATAGAAAAGCAGGAGTGAATCAGATGGCGGGATGTTTGCCTGCATTGGTTCAGATTCCTATCTTCTATGCATTGTTCCGTTTCTTCCCGAACTTTATTGATCTTAGAGGGCAAGGGTTCTGGTTTGCAAAGGATTTAACGGCTTATGATGATTTGATCAAACTTCCGTTTAAAGTTCCTTTCCTTGGAGATCACTTAAGTATTTTTGCATTAGCTTGTACAGTTGTTATCTTGATATATACTGTAATGACTTCAGGAAATATGCAACAGCCTCAACAGGAAGGAATGCCAAATATGAAGGTTTTAATGTATATCTTCCCGATTACATTCCTATTCTTCCTTAATACTTCGGCTTCAGGTCTTTCATGGTATTATTTTGTGTCGAATGCGATTAACATCTTAATTATCCTGGTAATTAAATATCTGATCCTGGATGAAAAGAAAATCCATGCTCAGATTCAGTCTAACAAGGAAAAACCGAAAGCAGAAGGTAAATTCCAAAAGAGAATGAGAGAAATGATGGAGAAGGCTCAAGAGCAGCAAAAAACTCAGGAGCAGCAAAGAAGTAAAAAGAAATAATTTCTTAATTATAACATAAAAAGAGAAGCAATTGAATAATTGCTTCTCTTTTTTTTATTTGAATTTTATTTAGAATGATTTCAAATTTCTGATTTTGGCATAAGAATTTAATAATTGAAAATGAGACGGTTCAATCATATTTCAGTCTGAAAGATTGCCTGTGATGAGATGTGGGACCATACTTTATAAGGGCTTCCTGATGCTTTTTTGTAGCATAGCCAAAGTTGGTGTCCCAACCATACTCAGGATGTTCTTCATGAAGCTGAATCATTAATTTATCCCTGTAGTTTTTAGCTAGAATAGACGCTGCAGCAATAGATAAAATCTTAGAATCTCCTTTAATAATACATTGATGTGGAATGTAATTATAAGGATGAAATTTGTTTCCATCTACCAGAATAAGCTCTGGAATTATGGTAAGTTTATCCAGTGCACGATGCATTGCATGAATACTTGCGTTAAGAATATTATGCTCATCAATAAACGAAGGAGGGAGCTCTGATATGGCATAGTCTTTCACATTGTCTTTAATGTAATTATCCAGTTCCATTCGGGTTTTGAACGTTAATTTTTTTGAATCATTCACAAGATTCTGTTGGAAATCATCGTCTAAAATTACCGCTGCAGCTACCACTGGACCGCTTAAACATCCTCTTCCTACTTCATCACATCCGGCCTCGATGTAAAGGTTTGACCAGTTTTTTATTAGCTCCATATTTGTCTAAATAATAGATGCAAAATTAAAAAAACAAATATATTAATCTATTGTTTGATCAGATTTTGTCAAAAATATAAATTGACGTAAAACTAATTTTTAAGGTGATTCCGTATAGGTGGTAGATGGTTATTTCTTATAAAAAAGATGCTTTTTTTGATAATAATACTATTGTTTCTGATTTCTTATATTATTTCTTTTTTTTGGTGAAGGTGAAAGTATTGAAAATAATATTCCTAATATTCTAATATTGTAGTGTTTTTCTTAATGAATTGAATTTAATGAATTGTAAATCAGGTTTTTGAATTTTATTTTTTTATTATTGACGTCAAAAAAATCAATTAAAATTACTATTGTGGGATTAAAAAAAATATTGTTTGATTTTTTTTTAATATTTGTTAAGAAAAATAATTTTAACAAATATTAATATTTTATTTTTAGTTTTTATTGTTAATAATTGAAAATTTTATTTTTTTTAAGAAAATCCTTTGTAATTTTAAGAAAGTTTTACAAATTTGTAGCCTGTAAAAAATAATTGAATTTGATATGAAGAAATTAACTGCGAGTGTATTTGCGGTTGTTCTATCGTCCTCATTTGTGATGATGTCAGCCCAAAACACGAAGGATACTCTAAAAACCAAAAATATAGAGGAGATAGTTGTTACCGGAGCCTTAGGTATCAAAAGAAAGGCTGATGCGGTAACAAATACACAGCAAGTTGTAACGACAAAAGAGCTGAATCAGGCGTCTGCACCAACTGCTGTACAGGCATTGACAGGAAAGGTTTCAGGTTTACAAATCAATTTGACAAATAATGGTGTAGATCCTAGTTATAGAGTTGTCTTAAGAGGTGCTAAATCTATCACGGGTAACAACCAAGCATTAATTGTAATTGATAACGTTATTTCATCTGCTGACATCTTACAGCAGATACCACCAGAAGCAATCGAAAACATTAACGTAATTAAAGGTTTACAAGGAGCTGCTCTTTACGGTCAGCAAGGGGTAAATGGGGTGATTATTGTTACTACAAAAAGAGGTACGAAATCTGAGAAACTTCAGATGACATTCAATTCATCTATTGATATTTCTAACGTTTTCATGCTTCCAAAAGTTCAGCAGAAATACGGGAAAGGAGTTCAGGATGAAGGTTGGAGTGATGTAAGCTATGGTGGTACAAACTATGTGCCGTGGGAAAACATGTCTTGGGGTGCTGCTTATGACAATCCGGTTATCGGAGGAACTATGATGCCTTCAGGTCTTCCACAGGCTGATGGATCATTTATTTATGAAAAATATGCTCCGGTGAAAAATTTCATGAATAAATTCTTCTCAACAGGAGTATTAACTCAAAACGGAATTACTGCAACTGCAGGTGGATCTGATTCTTATGTATCTTTCTCTGCTAACAGAACAGAAAACAATTTCGTAGTTGAGGGAGATAAACTGAGACAAAACAGTTTTATTTTCAAAGGAGGTAAGAAAATTGGAAAATTGAGAATTGATGGTAACATCAACTATATTAATAGAATAGTTTCTAATACTAACTCATCTTTATACGATGATATTCTTCAGACTCCTACTAATAATAATATAAAGCTTTACAGAAATAGTGGTATTGAAGGATATTATACAGGATATGCTGTAAACCCTTACTGGACTATCGATCACGAGAGATATGACAGACGCAGTGATTATTTCAGTGCTATCCTTGGCTTAGATTATGAGCTAAATAAGAACATTAATATTACATATACCGGAAACCTTACATCAAGAGGGATGACTTATACAAGACATAATGATGGTGCGGTTTTCAGTAAAACATATAATCTTCCAGGAACATCTATTGATGGAATTACTTTTGGTGATTTAGGACAGGGTGATATCACTTCTTGGTATTATGAAAGTACATCAAAAGAAAGAAATTTTTATGGTGATTTAATGGTTAACTTTAATTATGATTTAACAGATAAAATCAACTTAAAACTTAACATTGGTAATAACATCCAGGACAGAACTTATAATGTAACATCTGTGGGGGGAAATAATCTTGATATCCCAGGTTGGTATAATATTAGGAACGTCCTGAATCCAGATCCTTTTTCAAGTGCGAATTTAGATAACTATCAAACGAATAGTAGAATCATTGCAGGATTTGCGAATTTAGATTTAAGTTATAATGATTATTTATTTTTAAACTCTACTTTCAGAATTGAGCAATCCTCAGTAATGTCTACAATCCCTTATAATACAGGTAAGAGAACAAACCCGGTTTATCCATATTATTCTGTAGGTTTGTCTTTTGTTCCTACAAAGGCATTTGCTAATTTAAAAGGAGATATCCTTAATTATGCAAAAATTACAGGTTCATATACAAGAGTAGGTAATACTTCTGCAATTCCTCCATATGCAACAGATGAGATCGGAGTATTTCCAACAGGATTCCCTTTCAACGGCTTAAGTTCATATATCAATAACCAAACTCCTACGGCAGTAGATATTAAGCCTGAATTTGTTAATACTTTAGATTTCGGAGTATCTCTAGGATTCTTGAAGGATAGAGTTAGATTAGATGCTTCAGTTTATCAGTCTACTACTGATGACTTGATCACAGCTAAAACAACATCTAGTGCATCTGGTCTAACCAGCGTTCTAGATAACGTAGGTAAAATGAGGCTAAGAGGTCTTGAAGTTGATTTAGGATTAACTCCAATTAAAACAAAAGATTTTACTTGGGATATGAAAGTGTCATATTCTACTTACAGGTCTAAAGTATTAGAATTGGCTGATGGAGCTGATGAAGTATCTTTATTGAGCAGTACTGCAGCGGCTGTAGGTATCTTTGCTGTAAAAGGATCTGACTTCCCGGTTATTAAAGGAAGTGCATTCCAGAGAGACGATCAGGGAAGAATTATTGTTGATTCTAAAGGAAATCCTTTGACAACAAGTAACCTTCAGGTTTTAGGAAGAGCTACCCCTGATTATATTCTTGGATTCTCAACTAACATTAAATATAAAGGATTCACATTATCTGCAATGGGAGACTTTAGAAAAGGAGGTAAATTTGTATCATTTACGAAAAACTTACTTGCCTTTACAGGAGGTTTAGAAGAATCAGCTGAGTTTGACAGAACGCAAGGATATGTTGTCCCTAATTCAGTACAAAACACGGGTACAGCAGCCAATCCGGTTTATACTCCTAACAATACTCCAGTTGGAGGTGCGGGAACTTATACTAACGTTACGAACTACTTCTCTAGTAGTGCTTATAGAGCTGTTGGAGAAAACTTGGTAGTGGATGCAACTGCATTGAAGATTAGAGAAATCGCATTGAGCTATGATATACCAAAATCTGTCCTAAG
Organism: Chryseobacterium sp. S90; assembly: GCF_047444895.1. Lineage (NCBI taxonomy): Bacteria > Pseudomonadati > Bacteroidota > Flavobacteriia > Flavobacteriales > Weeksellaceae > Chryseobacterium > Chryseobacterium sp. S90. Next base: position 113,905 of record NZ_JBLGCX010000005.1, read on the forward strand.
TTCTACTTTCTTGAACTCACTGACAGTTGGCGTTTACTCAAGAAACCCATTCTTTAAGTACGCAGATAACAATAGAAACTATGCTGATCCGGAAACTGCAAGTACAACGGGGAATGCTGCAGGTTTTGCTTATACGACACAGTATCCATCGACTAGAAGCTTTGGTTTAAATCTTAAAGCATCTTTCTAAACTTTAATTAATTATTACTTGAAAATGAAAAAATTTAAATATACAATACTAGGTTTAATTGTTGCCTCTATGACGTTGACTTCATGTGATCATTATCTGGATATTAATGAAAATCCAAATAACATCCATGCAGAAGCTATTACTCCAACTTTATTATTCCCTGGTGCTGTTGCTCAGACTTATAGAACTCAAGCTACATGGATGAATAGATTTGGTGGGCTTATGATGAACTCTTATGCTGGTAACTCTTATTCTTTTGGATCTCCATTTGGTAATGAATATACTCTGAATGTAGATAGTTCTTTTTATCCACAAATCTGGGATGGTTTATATAGAAACGTGAGTAACTTTGTGGCGATTGAAAAATTTGACAATTCAACACATAAGTATGATAATTACTTAGCAGCCGCAAAAGTAATGAAGGCATTCTATATGCAGACAATTGTAGATTTATATGGTGATGCTCCTTATAGCCAAGCATTTATGGGGCAGGCAAATTCCACTCCAAAATATGACAATGATGAGGAAATCTATAGATCATTAATTCTTGGTATCAATGATGCAATTACAATTATTGATAATGCGAATGCTGCAGCTCTTGAATTAGGCCCTACTGATATTGTTTTCCAAGGGGATATGGATAACTGGAAGCGTCTTGCTAATACTGTGAAATTAAGAATGTTGGTTAGAATGTCTAAAGTAACAGGTTCTATGGCTACTTTTAGAGATCAGCAGCTTCAAACTTTATCAGGAGCAGACTTTGTAGAAAGTGATGTTTTAGTTAACCCTGGTTATAGTGCTGCTAATGATGATCAGCAAAATCCATTTTTTGGATATTATGTAAGAAATAGTTCTAATTCTCAGTTGCAAAACAATACATTATTTACAGCTTCTGAGCACATTGCAACTTGTCTTAATGGTAACCCTTATAATATGACTGATAATGTTTATCAGAAATTTAATGGAATCATTGATGCAAGAAGAGGAAGAATGTTCTCATTAATTTCTTACAATGGTCTTCCAGTTGTTAAAGGAGTTAGACAAGGTGCTACACCAGGTCAGCCAGGAGCTCCAACGGATCTTACTACTGTTTCAAGATTTGGAAATGGTTTAATATTTGGTGCAGGAAGCCCTACAAGTAATGCTCAGCTAACATCTGTGGGATCTGCTAAATCAGGTGTTTTAATGACTCGTTCAGAGAGTGATTTCCTTCAAGCTGAAGCTGCTGTAAGATATCCAGCTATTTTCTCTAATGGTCAGACTAAGTTCGAAAATGGTATCAAGGCATCTTTTGATTACTTATATGCAACATCTGGTACTTCTACTACTTACATTGCTGCAATTCAAACTAAAGTAGGTTTAGGATGGACTGGTACCAATGATAATAAGATTGAAGCGATCATGACTCAGAAGTGGTTAGCGACTGCAGGAATTAACCCTACAGAATCTTTTATTGATTATAACAGAACTGGTTTCCCGGTTACGCCTATGGCAACAACTTCAGCGAAGCCTAATAAACCTTACAGATTGATGTATCCGTCATCTGAATATGTAGCTAACTCTGCGAACGTTCCTCAGATTTCAAATGCACAATGCTTTACTAAGAATCAAACGACTCCATTCTGGAATCAGAACTAATTCTTACAATACAATTTTAATATATTTTACCGCCTTCGGGCGGTTTTTTTTGTTTGATAGGTGAAAGTTTTTTTTAATATTAAAATATGTTAAGCATAGTACTCTCCCTTATCTATGCCTAGTTTTTATACTTTTTTAATATTCAATTTATTGATATTCAATTTGTTTTGCTGTTATTGTGATAAATAAAATATAGATAATATCAATTTAAGTAATTGTTATTATTTCTTAAAAAAAGATAACAAATAAGTAATTTGTATTTGTTAAATATTTTGTTTTTAACTTATTTTAATACTTATTTATATATTTTTGTTCAAAAATATTGAATAAATTGTAATTTTTTCAAATTTTGCTTTGTGGTATTAAGAAAGTTTTACAAATTTGTAAAGTCACAAAAATTAATTTGATATGAAGAAACTAACAGCAAGTCTTCTTGTTTTAGTAATGTCTTCTTCCATAGCTGTTGCGAACGCCCAGCAAAAGAATGATACTATTAAAACAAAAGAAATTGAGGGGGTGGTTGTAACCGCACTCGGGATTAAAAGAGAAAAAAAATCTCTTGGTTATGCTTCTGAAGAAGTTAAAGCTGCAGAATTAACCGGTGGAACTACCAATACCGGAAACGTAGCATCTCTTCTTTCAGGTAAGGTGGCCGGACTACAGGTAAATACAAACAACAATTTTGGTGGATCTGCAAACCTTTTGATCAGAGGATATAAATCTTTATCAGGAGGCTCTCCACTTATTGTAATTGATGGTTCACCAGTTAACAATAATACGGTAACCGGATCAGTATTCGATTACGGTAACTTTCTTTCAGATATTAACCAGGAAGACATAGAATCTGTAAACGTATTGAAGGGTGCTGCCGCATCAGCTTTATATGGTGAAAGAGGAAGTGATGGTGTTATCTTAATTGTAACTAAAAGCGGACGAGGAAACAATGACGGAAGCTGGGGGGTTACTCTCAACTCAGGAATTACAGCCGGATTTATTGATAAATCTACTTTCCCTACATATCAGACAAAGTATGGAGCAGGATACGGTGGCCAGGCATGGAATGAAGATCCGGGACCTGGAGGTTACAATTATGCTAACTTCGTAGATGATGCATCTTACGGACCTGCATTTAACCCCAACCAATTGGTTTACCAATGGGATTCATTTGATCCTTCTTCTCCAAACTATGGAAAAGCTACACCTTGGGTTGCTGCAAAAAACGGACCTATTAAATTCTTTGAAACACCAGTCACATACATTAATACAATTACCATTGAAAAAGGAAACAAAACTTCGAATCTTTCCTTGTCATATTCCAATATGCTTTCTAATGGTTTGATGCCTAACTCTGAACTTAAAAAAAATACAATTTCTGCGAAATTTAATCACGATTTTACAGATAAATTACATGCCTCTGTTTTCACAACTTTAACTTTACAAGATACTAGAGGACGTAATGAAACTGGCTATTCAGATAATATTGTTTCTGGTTTCAGGCAGTGGTGGCAGACCAACGTAGATGTACTGGCATTAAGAGATGCTTATGCTAACAATGGAAATAGTAACTTTTCCTGGAACAGATCTACAGCGGCTGATGGAACTCCTCAATATTGGAACAATCCATATTTCCAGAGATATCAGAATTATCAGTCTGATGACAGGACCAGAATATTCAGTTATGCACAGTTAAAATATGATGTTTCCAAAAATTTTGGAATTACAGGGAAACTATCTTATGATGATTTACAGATGGTTGTAGAAGAAAGATTAATGAATGGATCCCTTCCTCAGGCATTTGGTGCATCCGGGCTTAATGTAAGTTCGGGATACGCAAGAACCAATGTGAAAAACACTGAGATTAACTTTGATTTATTTGCTAATTACAAAGTTGATATTACTTCAGACCTAAGTGTTAGCGGTATTGCAGGGGGGAACGTTAGAAGAAACCTTGTGGATAATATTTTTATGAGTACAGAAGGAGGTTTATCTAAACCTGGGCTTTTTGCTATATCCAACTCTGTAAGAACGATACTTCCACCTGATGAGAATTATGCAAAATGGGTTACTTCCAGCTTATATGCAACAGCATCTTTTGGGTATAAGAACTTCTTATTTGTGGATGGTACTTACCGTGTAGACCAATCGTCTAACTTACCAAAAGGAAATAATAGCTATGGATATCCTTCGGTTACAGGTGCTGTTATTCTATCCGAATTTGTAAAACAACCATGGTTAAGTTTCTGGAAATTGAGAGCAAACTACGCTGAAGTAGGTTCTTCTACCAACAATTATAGATTGATAAATACTTTTAAAGCTAGAGGTGAAGGCCTGTTTGATCAACCTTATTTCCTTGCGAATCCAAACCTGAAACCTCAAAGATCTAAGGAAACAGAATTTGGTATGGAGGCACAATTCTTCAAAAACAGATTAGGTTTTGATATTGCAATTTATAAAACCAGAACATTTGATCAGATTATCAATTTACCAGTTTCTTCCGCAACAGGATATAGAACGTTCCTTGTAAATGCAGGGCAGATTGATAACAAAGGTATAGAAGTACAGTTAAATGGCACACCATTTAAAACAAATAATTTTACATGGGATGTAAACGTGAACTGGTCTAAAAATGAGAATAAAGTTATTGCATTAAATGGTGATTCTCAGAATTACCTAATGGCAAGTTATCAGGGTGGGGTTTCTCTTAATGCACGTGTTGGAGAATCTTTTGGAGCTTTGGTAGGATCAGATTATGTATATAATGCGAATGGCGATAGAGTAATTGATCCAGCTACAGGTCGTTATTTAAGAAATAATAATCAGGTTATAGGGAATATAACACCAGACTGGGTAGGTGGTATCAGAAATAGCTTCCGTTATAAAGATTTCTCAGTAAGTTTCCTTATTGATGTGAAAAAAGGAGGAGATGTATTCTCTACCGATATGTATTACGGATTGGCAACTGGTCTTTATGCAGAAACAGCTGATTATAGAGAAGGGGGATTCGTACATCCAGGTGTTAACCCGAATGGAAATGTAAATACGACACCTGCTATTAATCCGGGATCTTTTGGTAACGTAGACGGATATAGAAGAATGCCGAATAAAAGATTCGTTTATGATGCATCTTATGTAAAACTTAGAGAAGCAAGTATAGGGTATAATCTTCCTAAATCTGTTCTGGCTAATACGGCCATCCGTGATGCAAAAATTTCAATTGTAGGTAGAAACCTTTGGATTATCCACAAAAACTTACCTTATGCAGATCCGGAAGCGGGTACTGGGAATGGTTTAGGAGCTAAAGGTAATTCTATTGGAGTACTACCTACTACCCGTGATATTGGGATTGATATAACTTTAAAATTCTAGAAAATGAAAAAATTATTTTTAATTATAGGTTTAGCTTCACTATCGTTAACTTTTACATCTTGTGAAAGAGACATCACGTCACTAAATGAAGACCCTAAACACCCAACTGAAGTTCCGTCAGGAGTACTTTTTGCCAGTGCTGAACATGCACTTCTTGACCAGCTATTGTCAGCCAATGTAAACCGTAACATTACCAGGTTTTTTACGCAGCAGTGGTCAGAAACTACTTATACTGATGAGACGAACTATGATATGGTGACAAGGCCAATTCCAAGGAATCACTATAACCGTATGATGGCATCTGCCTCAGCAACCATCAACTCTCCAGGAGTATTATCTGCATTAAGAGATGCCAGAAGATTTCTTGAGAGCGAAGGGGTAGATCCTGTTACTAAAAATAACAATATTGCTATGATTGAATTGGTAAATGTATATGCATGGGCCAATTTAGTTGATACATATGGTGATATTCCTTATTTCGGAGCATTGAAAGCTACCGCTGAAAATCCAGGAAGTGCGGAAATTCCATATGATGATGCAAAAACAGTGTATCTGGATCTTATTAAAAGAATTGATGCTGCTGTTGCTATGATTAATACTTCTGGTAGTGGATATGATAAAGATTTGATCTACAAAGGAGACATGACTAAATGGAAGAAAATGGGTAATTCATTGAAATTCAGAATGGCTGTAACTTTAGCAGATAGCGACCCTGTATTAGCTAAAACGTATGCAGAAGCAGCTTACACTGCTGGATTATTTACTGAAAAAGCAGATAATTTCGGACTGCAGACTTTCCCTTCAGGATTATTGTCAAACCCTGTGTATCAGGATGTCATTCAATCTGGTAGAAATGACTTTATTCCGTCAGATGTTCTAGTTGATTTTATGAATACTACCTCAGATCCAAGAAGAGCAACATGGTTTACACAGGTTGCTGGTGCTTATGTTGGAGGAGTTTATGGTGATCAGAATGTTTTTAGTAGCTATTCTCACTTTACAAATGCTATTTCTGGAGAAAATGCACAAGGCTTTTTATTAGATTATTCTGAAATTCAGTTTCTAAGGACTGAAGCTGCTGCAAGGGGCTTTAGTGTTGGTGATACTGCTGCTAATCTATATGCATCTGCGATTAAAGCATCAATGACTGAGTATGGGATTACTGAAGGTACTGCAAATACTTTCATTGCAGCCAATCCATATAATGTTGTTAACTGGAAAAAATCTGTCGGAGAGCAGGCTTGGATAGCAATGTTTAATAAAGGATTCCAGGCATGGAATTTTGCAAGAAGACTAGACTTCCCTGCATTTGTAAATCCTGGAGGATCTGTAGTAGAATCTGTACCGGTAAGAATGAAATATTCTGATCAGGAATATCTTCTTAACGCTAAGAATGTGAACGCTGCAGCTTCAAAGATTGGAGGTGACAAAGTATCTACAAAAATATTTTGGGATAAATTTTAAATTAAATAATAATTCCTCAAACCTACGAGTAGGTTTGAGGAATATAAAAACATTTATATGAGATTTTTTATAGGAATTGTTCTTTTAATGAGTGTTGCATCGTGTTCCAGTGATGACGACCGTGCAGTTGAAAATGAAAACGTAAGTATTAATGGGACTTGGAAACCATATAAGTATGAATTTAGAGGCAAAGATGTCATGTTGAGTGACTGTGAAAAGAAAGGAGTTATATTTATAAATCCGGATTTATCGGGATCTTATGAAAGATATGATCTGTCTTCTTCTTCCGGAAACTGTAATCTTTTTGATTCTTTCGGAGGAAAATGGACCTTTGATAAAATGTATCAGACCTTGACTCTTACCTATACGGAATCAGGAGTTTCTAAAACATTGAAAAAAGAAATTGATTCCTATTCCAATACAGAATTAAGAATTAATGACAATAGCAAGAACTTGGATACTACGCCTGGAAATGACGAGGCGGTTCTGGTTTTCAGAAAAGAATAAATAATCTTATTTACTTATAAAACCGCCTTCGGGCGGTTTTTTTATTTCCGTATATTTGTACTTCAAAATTTTGAAATGAATATTAAATATATTATAGAAGAAAAACTTTCAGAAGTTATTTTAAATGTATATCAGTTAAAAGACATCAAGCTGGAAGTTCAGGAAAATAAAACGGAATTTGAGGGTGATTTTACCATTGTTACTTTTCCGTTGGTGAAACAGTTGAAAAAAAATCCTGAAAGTATCGGGGTTGAATTAGGTGAAGCTTTGACAGAGCAGACGGAGATTTTTGAAAGCTTTAATGTAGTAAAAGGGTTCCTTAATGTTAAGGTTAAAAACCAATTGTTTGTAGATAACTTCAGATCTGTAAGAAAGAATTTCTCTACTATAGAAAAGAAAAATGCTACGGTAATGGTAGAATATTCTTCACCGAATACCAATAAACCCTTACACTTAGGGCATATCAGAAATAATTTATTAGGATTCTCAGTTGCTCAGATTTTAAAAGAAGCCGGATATGATGTGATCAAAACTCAGATCATTAACGACAGAGGTATTCATATCTGTAAATCAATGCTGGCTTGGGAGAAATTCGGGAATGGAGAAACTCCTGAAACAACGAATACCAAAGGCGATAAATTTGTTGGAAACTATTATGTAGAATTTGACAAAAACTATAAAAAAGAAATTGCAGAGCTTGTAGAACAAGGAGTAGGAGAGGAACAGGCTAAAAAGGATGCTCCGGTGATGAAAGAAGCACAGAAAATGCTTTTGGATTGGGAGAATGGAGAAGCAACTGTAAGAGCGCTTTGGGAAGAGATGAATTCATGGGTTTACAAAGGATTCAATGAAACGTATAAAAGACTGGGTGTTGACTTTGATCAGGTTCAATACGAAAGTAATACCTATATTTTAGGAAAAGATCTTATTCAGGCAGGTTTAGATAAAGGTGTGTTGTATCAGAAAGAAGACGGTTCTGTTTGGTGTGATCTTACCGATGAAGGTCTTGATCAGAAACTATTGTTACGTTCTGACGGTACTTCTGTTTACATGACTCAGGATTTGGGAACAGCCGTAGAGCGTTTTAAAGACAACAATATTCAAAAGCTGATCTATACAGTAGGAAATGAGCAGGATTATCACTTCCAGGTTTTATTTAAAATTCTTAAAAAACTAGGATATGAATGGGCTGATCAGTTGTTCCACCTTTCTTATGGGATGGTAGAACTGCCTGAAGGTAAAATGAAATCCCGTGAAGGAACCGTAGTAGATGCCGATGACCTGATGCAGGAAATGTATGAAACAGCTAAATCTAAGGCTCAGGAATTAGGAAAGTTAGAGACACTTTCTGAAGAAGATAAAGAAATATCTTATGAAACAGTAGGCTTGGGTGCATTGAAATACTTTATGCTTAAAGTAGATCCTAAGAAAAAAATGCTTTTCAATCCGGCAGAAAGTATTGATTTTAATGGAAATACAGGGCCGTTTATTCAATATACTTACGCTCGTATTCAATCATTATTATCTAAAGCGGGTACTTTACAACCAGAAACAGCTGATATTGAATTAAATCAATCCGAAAAAGAATTGATTATGCAGCTGGCAAACTTTAAGACTATAGTTGCCAAATCAGCGGAAACATTAAGTCCGGCTTTGGTGGCAAACTATGTTTATGATTTGGTTAAGGCCTACAACTCTTTCTATCAGAACAATCCAATTCTGAATCAGGAAGATGAAAATGTAAAACAATTCCGTTTGAATATTTCAGATATCACCGCAAAGACGATCAAAAAATCGTTGGGACTACTGGGAATCGGAACTGTAAACAGAATGTAAAAATAGAAAGCCTCCTGAAAAATTCAGGAGGCTTTTTCATATATCAATAATCTCGAATCAGAAGTATCCCGAATCTCAAAATCTCGCAACCCGAACCCCGCAACCCAAATTTACGTTTTATCATTACTTTCACCATTCATCTGCTTCAAACTATCCGCATACAACTTCGCAGGAGTCCACCTTGCATGTTTGGAAAGAATAGCTTTATATCCTCTGTTATATGTATAAACCTTGGTAAATACAGCGCCAAAAAATATCAGCATACAGGAATAGTTGATCCACATCATAATCAGGATGACGGTTCCGGCAGCACCAAAGGCTGAAGTAGGCTTCACCTGATTAAAATAAAGACTTAATAAAAACTTTCCGAGGGTAAATAAAACAGTTGTCAGAAATGCGCCTTTCCATACCGGTTTCCAGCTGATCAAAACATCGGGCAGCACTTTAAACATTAAAGCAAATAAAAGCATGACCAGTCCAAATCCTACAGCAAAATTCACAAACTCTACCAGCATATAGGTTTCAAAACCAAAATATCTGGTAATAATCTGATTGAAAAGACTGATCAAAGAAGATAAAACCATGGTGATCATCAAAAGAAATCCCATAATAAGAATCATCCCCAAAGAATTGGCTCTGTCCAGGAGAAATTTAATCAATGCCTTTTTGGGAGCAGCTTCCACTTCCCAAAGTGAATTTAATGAATGCTGAAGTTGAAAAAAAAGCGTTGTAGAACCAAAAACCAGGGATCCAACTCCTACGGCTTTCATGAAAATATTCTTTTTGTCAATCAGAGCGCCCGCCAGCATACCTTCAATACTTTTAGCAACATCCGGACCCATAATACCACTGATTTGCGTACTAATTTGTCCACGGATTGCTTCTTCGCCAAAGAAATTTCCGAGTACCCATATAATAATAATCAATAATCCCGGGATTGAAAAGATAGCATAATAAGCAAGACTTGCTGAGTCTTTTGATGCAGTAGAATTATTCCATTCTGTAAATGTGTCTTTCAGAACCTCCCAGAAAAATTTAGCATTTTTGATCATATTAAAAAGGATATCCGATGGCAATATTTAAAACAAGATTATCTTTTCTCCAGTTAGAGTCTCCGAAATTAATTTTATCGAAGGCCCATCTGTCCCCTTTTTCATAATAAGGAACTCTCAGTGGCATGGCAAGATCAAGTCTTAAGATCAGGATAGAAAAATCCAGTCTCAGACCTACTCCGGCTCCCACCGCAATTTCATTTAAAAAGTTTTTTGAAAACTTTGCTCCCGGTCTGTTTTCATCGTCATGAAGCAGCCAGATATTTCCGGCATCTACAAAAACAGCTGCATTTAAAAATTTATAAAGATTGGCGCGGTATTCTGCATTCAATTCCAGCTTAACATCCCCGGATTGATCAAAATAAGTACCTTCATCAAGGGTTCTCGGATCAAAACTTCCAGGTCCTAATGTTCTTGCACGGAATGCTCTGATACTGTTGCTTCCTCCTGAGAAAAATTGCTTGGAGAAAGGAATAAATTCTGAGTTTCCATAGGGATAAGCGATTCCTCCGATAAATCTCGTAGCCAGAGAAGATTTTTCAGTAAACTTATGATAGAACCTAACATCGTTTTCAATTTTTACGTACTGGCTGAAAGGAATACCGAATATTTTCTTTTCCTTATCTTTTTTTACATCAGCTCCGGTAACCAATCCTGTGATATTTCCTGCAAGATCAAGCGTTCCTTTATAATAAAAGGTATTGGTTCTTGGCAGCATGGTATTGGTATATGTGTAAGAATAGGTAGGGCCGAAAATTAGCTGCTTATCGACAATTCGTCGCATAGCAGGATTATTGATAGATTTAGCATAATATTCATCTGTAACATTTGCTGGCGATACCAATGTAATATCAATGACTTTCAGATCATGTTCTTTCCTCGCATTTTCTTTCCACACATATCCGAATGATCCGGTGAAATTATTAAGAGTATAAAATTGTGTTCTGTTCTGGAATTCATATCCCAAACTAATATTGGTTCTGGGAACAAATTCACTGGAAGAATGAAAACGGAATGGTGCCACAATTCTCGGGATCGAAAGCTGCACATTTGTTCCTGCACGGAAAATATTATTGGCGTTTTGCGCACCTCCCATCTGGAAATCAAAAGCTCCGTAGATGGATGCTTTAAATTGTTCTGCACCTCTGAAGAAATTTCTATGCGTCCAGTTGAGGTTCAGCTCACTACCTGCATAGTTGGCAGAGTTGGTTCTTCCCAAAGCTTCCAGACGGAGCGATTGAACTTGTCTTGGGGTTAATAGATAATAGGCATCAAATTTATGGCTTAAAGAGTCAGATACGATGAACTCATTCTTTACAAATTTGAATACGCCCAGACTGATGAGTCGGTTCAGGGTCAGATTATGATTGGAACGGTTATAAAGATCTCCTTTTTTGAAATATAGTGCTCTGTCAAAAATTTTCGGTTTAAACTTATGTTGAGGATCAATGACGTAAATGTCGTCGAAACGATATTTAGAAAGAGAATCTTTATCCATCGGAATGCTGTATTTTCCATCTTTTACATCCTGAATGTTGTAATTGGGAAATACAATAACATTATCAATACTAAACTGTTGAGTTGCTAAATCAGGGGTATTGTCTTTCAGTTTTACATTAAGCTCAACCTTATGATTTTTGCTCACCGTACTGTCGGCCTGTACAATAATGTTATCAGGATGGAAATAATAAAAACCTCTTTCTTTTAACCTGTTGTCAATTCTTTCTCTTTCTGCTTTGATGACATCAAGGTCAAATGGCCTTCCGTTTTTAAGAAGGGTTCTATCAGTAAAGTTTTGAATTTCCCGATTAACCAGCGTAGAATCTTTCTGGAATTTTACTCCGTCAATCAAATATCTTGAACCCGGTCTTACCGTATAAATAACCTGGGCTTTTTTATTCTTTGAAACGGTATCATAAGTGGCTTTAGCATTGAAATATCCTTTATTTTCAGAATAATTTACAATAATGTCTTTATTGAATTCACGATCTACATCGCCTAATAATACAGGTTTTTCACCCACTTTATATTTAAGCCAGTAATTAAAACCTTTATCTTTTTTCGGTTCTTTGGCAATATTATAAAAATACAACTTGGGACGCAATCCTAAAAAAGTAGAATTGGGCTTTGGAGTAAGATTGGCTTCTAATGCTGACTGAAGGTCTTTCTTTTCTTTTTTAGAAATTGTATCATTTTCAATCTTTACTTTGGCTCCCGTGTAAAGCATCTGACCTTCTTTCAAAAACCTTGTATTACTGCACGAGACCAAAGTGGATGCCATTCCGGAAACCAACAGATACTTACAATATATATGGAACTTATTACTCATTATTTAAATTCTACCACTTGGTTATTTTGATTTTTTTTCGGCTTCTTCTCTTTAGATTTCTGGAAAATCTCCCGGAACTTGTCATAATCCAATGTAATGATAAATCCAACTCCGGTTTCTATGATCTGCCCCTGAAGAGCTACCTGATATTCATCCTTACGATAAGCTCGCAGCATATATCTTCCATCTTTAGAAAGACTGTAATCTACGGAAACGTTACCCGCAATATTCGTCATATTTTCATTCTGACGGGCCTGACCTTCCAGTCCGAAATTACTTCCTACCGTTACTTTCAGTCGGTCGTTCAATAATTTTTTACTGATATCCACATTCAGGTCAGTTCGGGTATTTTTTTCTCCGCTGGAATAATCTTCTGAAGAATCAAGACCAAAATTAAGATCTACCCCTTTGATCAGACCTGCCGCAAGATTATTTAACTGTTGAGAAAGAATCTTACTCACACTCTGTCTTGCCATGGTCTCTGCAGACATTCCCGCTCCGCTTTCAAAAGGATTTTCTCCGATAAAACGGTTCAGAAGAAGTAATGCAAACACCTGCTTATTCAGCTCAGACTCCTGAGTTCTGATCTGGGCAAGCTTCTGATCTACAACATCTTTTACATTAGTAGAAACAGAATTATTTTTTTCATCTGTAGTAATATCAAAAGTAAGCTGAGGTTTCAATAATTCCCCTTTCATTTTTAATAAAGCATTGAAAGGAACTCTCTGCTTAAACTGATTCAATGTTGAAGCACTTTCTCCACTGATCTGCTGTTCCACAAGGTCAATAGGAGGAGCTTCTGTTTTATAAACGGCGGTAATATCCATTTGAGCCGTTGTAGGCTCACCGGTCCATGTGATGGTACTGCCTTTCTGGATGTCAAATTTACGTTTCAGGAAACTCACCGAAAGATCATAACTACCTTTTTCCACTTCATACACTCCTACCAATGTGGTTTTTCCTGACGGGTCTATTCCTCCTGTTAATTCTGCTTCACCCTGAAGCTGTACAAAATCACCATTGGCTTTATCAATAATCAGAGACAGTTTTGCTTCTTTGCTGACTTCAATATTAACACTCACATCCATCCCTTTAATACGGCTTTGTGCATTAAGAGAATCTGCTTTGATTGTTTTGTTCAAAACCACCTGATCCTGATCCACAAATTCTACAATACCATCTCTTTCCTGTAAAGTAGGGCTGGATTGAGGAAGAACAAAAGTGAAATCTGTATTGTCTGCCACGCTTAATCTTCCGTCTACTTTAGGAAGATCAAGGTTTCCGCGGATATGAAGACCTGCATCAATAGCAAGAACACCATACATCATGGCATCATTAGACTTTTCTGAATTGACTACTTTAAAGTCTTTAGCATTCACATTCAGGTTAAAGGCGAAATCTCTGTACGTCTGCGTCAGAACCTGTCCATCTACTACAAGAGCATTTCCGTCTTTATCTTTAATTTTAAATTTATCAAATTCTATTCCCTGGCTCGTAAAATCTATTTCATCACTCAGATGTCTGAAATCACTTCCGGTTTTGGCAATTTCCAATCCGGCATCATTGAATTTTACTTTTCCTAAAATATTAGGCTTATCAGTAGTTCCTGTAATCTTTAAATTTCCTGAAAGATAACCTTCCGTATTGGTAATTGCATTCATAGAAAACCCTTGAATACTCTTCATCTGAATCTGATTGATCGCCATATTCAGATCGAAAGTACTGGATGAGGTGTTATAATCTCCCAGAATTTTTACATCATTATTATTTCCGGAAAGCGCAATATCAGCATTTAAAACCTTCGGTGAAGCATTGTTTACTTTTACTGCAAGATTTCCGACAGGACTTCCATAGACGATTAAATCAGAAATATTAAGGTCCGAAGTGAAGGTCATATTTTTAGTAACATCTCGAAGTTGTGCTGTTCCATTAATAGTTCCTCTTGCCAGAACCGTGTCTTTTTTAATAAGTTCTGTAATGGTTTCAATCTTGAAATCTTTCAACGAAATATTCAAAGGACTGCTTGGACTGTTGGTTTCAGACTGAACAGCAATTTCACTATTTCCATTGGATAGGATAAAATTATCAGCCAGAATTCCTTTATTGCTGATCTGGATTTTGTTGTTTTCAGCCACGTTCCAATCCGTATAGTTTAGTTTTAAGCCATTCGGGTTCAGAGAAACTTCAGTAATATCATTTAAGGATTTTGCACTTCCGGCAATCAGGAATTGCGTAGCGTCTTTTTCATCCTTTGTGGTAACGTTGTAGCGGATGGTATTGTCAGCAACATCACCGTCAATATTGATTTTATTTAAAGAAAAACTTGAGCTTTTCAGTGCCGCAACATTCAGGCTGTACTGTAATGCCTGATTTTCATTCGTTACTTTTAAAGCTCCTTTTTCAATAGAGTTTTCGCCATATAATAATCGCGGAATCTGTCCGTCAATTTCAATTTTCTGAGAATCTGCATCATAATTTCCTGCCAGATTAATGGTTTCAAAATCTTTCAGATCCGGAACAAATTTTCTGATCAGATCATCATTTTTAATCTTTGCAGTAAAATTAAAATGCTGTCCCGGATCAATTTTCTGACTTTTATCCGGCTTCTGGAATTGATAATACTGATTGACCGTTTGCGTTAATGCTCCAAAAACCTGGGTAAGTTTATATTTACCTTTCAGCTCCACATCTGCCACCTGAGAATTGAAAATAATCTGGGTAGAATCCTGAGTGGAAGAAGCCTTCAGATTGACTTCCTGTACAGGATATACTTCTTTGGTGTCTGAAAATGCAAAATCTTTAAGGTTTAAATATCCGTTCAGATTATTCGGATCCAGACTTGTAAAATCACCATCAATTTTTCCGGCAATGATCATCGGTTTTTCATAGAAACCAAGCTTGTTGACATCCAGCTTGATGACTTCTCCATTTACTTTTACAGTAGGATTTTTTTCATCATATACTCCGGAAGCGGTCAACTGTAAACTGGCATTCGGATCTTTTGAATCTAAAATAACATGATAAGCCCCTTTGTTGATCTTTCCGGTAAGATTCATATTTTGATAACGGTATCCTTTGTAGACCGCTGAGGCAACATGTCCTTTTAAATCAGCATTGGCATTTTTAAAATCAAAACTTTCGCCTTTTGCTGCAATCTGTGCCGTGACAGGACCAATATCTTTATTCTGAATAATTTTTCCTACCTGTATACCCTGAAGATTTGCTTTTATATCATATAACTCATGATTTTTCTTCCGCATATCTACTTGTGCGATGATGGCTGCATTTCCGAGTGTAGAGTAGAGGTTAAGATCTGTATTTACTACTTTAGTTGTTCCTTTTGCATTTCCCTTGATACTGAAATGGGAAGGAAGAGAAATATTGGAAGGAATTGTATTTTTCGGGACAAGATTGAATATCGTTTTGGCACTGGAAGAAAATTCTCCGATTCTCAGATCGTAATACAACTGATCAGGATTCATCGCATTTTTAATTTTTCCGGATGCCATTACCCTTAACTGATCCAGCCCGGAAACTTTAAGATCCTGAATTAAAAGATCATTCACGCTTCCTTTTACATTCGCATTTACATTGAGAATAGCATTTGGATATTTATTAAATGGAACTGTATTTCTTAACGTTGGAACCAGATTCAAAATGTCAGAGAATCCTATTTTTGAATCTTTGATATTGGCCGAAATCTTCACAGCACCTAAGTTTGAACTTAGTTGATCGATGGAGTTGTAGTTTAAAATAACCTCATCGCGCAATATTGTTTTTGGAGTTTGAAGATAAAGGTCTTTGAGATAAGCCTCCTTTTCTGCATACACGAAATCCGTATTGAATTTCTGAATATCCAATCCTCTTCCTTCTTTGATTTCTGCAGAATTTACTGTTCCTGCAAAGGTGTTATTCTCCATTTTGAAACTTCTCACCTCCACATTCATTTTTGAAAAATTCAGGTGGTTGAAGTCCATTCCCTGTTTAGTTGGGGCAATAGCGGTATTGTTATAATTTACCTTTACATCATTTAAAACAAGCTTTCCTAAAAGAAGTTTCATTGCTTTATCCTGATCGGAAACTTTGGAAACTTCAGGTTCTTTGGTCTTTTTCGGATTGGCATTCTGAGCAGGAAGATAAAGATTGGCATTAATGTCTGCTCCGGAAAGAAATACATTCGCTACGTTGAAAGCATTATTTTCCAGATCCAGTTTATTGACCTTTGTGCTCAGTTCTGTGAAGATTACTTTTGCAAATGTTTTAGTATTTTCATCACCGTAGTCAACATCGAAATGAGTAAGCTTAATACCTCTCAATCCAATATTCATTGGTTTCTTTTCATTAAGAGAGTCTACTTTTTTCTCAACCTTTTGGGCAACTTCTTCTACAAGTCCCTGTTTTAGCTTTAATTTTAATCCGTCAAGATTGATATCATTAACGGCGTAATTGTTTTTATTAAGATCAAAAGTTTTTACTCTGGTATCGAAAGACTTAAAATATAGTTTAATATCATTCCTGGATTGTTGGTCATTGAAGGTTACCCCAATATCTTTTAAATTGATTTTATCAAGAGAAATAATGAATGGCTTTGAAGAACTTTCTTCTTTGTCGCTGGTTGCGAAAGCATCAATGATATAATTGAAATTGAATTTGCCATCCGGTTTCCGTACAACATTGGCACGGGCACCTTCCATGCTGACTGAAGTAATGTCTGCTGTAGAATTGAGGAGCTTGAGCATATGTAAACCAACATCCAGTTTCTTCACTGCCAGAAGGGTGTCTACATCCTGTCCTTTGAGATAAAGATTTTCCATGACAAGACTGTTGGGAAATCCGATGTAAACTTTTTCAAGGCTTACCTTAGTTTTGATTTTTTTCTCAAGGTAAACAATAAGCTTGTCTTTAATGAAATTTTGAACGGCAGGAAGCCTTAAGCTTAATATCAACAGGGTAAGAAAAACCAATATTGAAATAAAGGTTATTGCAATACGCCTTAAAATTTTTGTGGTGTTGATTTTCAGTTTCAAATGCGAGGTGGTTTCTAACAAAGATAATAATACTATTTTATTTAGTCTTTGTTGTGGTATCCTTTGCAAATGCAAAAATCCTGCCTTGACTGTCTTATTATGGAATTTTTAGTTTGTAGTTGTCAAGTGAATAGTTGAGTAAGACGAACCAAGGCATGGATATTTATTTTTAAAAAGCCCCCTTTATATCATTTTTAATGTTGAAAAGGTTAGTTAGCAAAAATGAAATTCAAATGTTAGTGTAGAAAAGGGGGCTTGGCATGGTTTATATGATAGATAATAATTTTTTAGTTGTTTCCGTTTTCCCATTTTACCTCTTCTCCCTGTGGAGCGGCACCACCTTGTGCGGCTGTAATAGGAGCGGTTTCCTGGTTGATATGGTAAATGTAAGCGGCAATCTTTTCGGCATCTCTTCCTGTGATGGTTCCTTCCTTGATGAAAGGTCTCATGGTAGGATTATTTGGAGAACCGTTTTCAAGCATCCAGAATACATTTTTAAATAAACTTTTTTCTTTTATGTTGATCCAGTGCGTATCAGTAAGGTTCGGGCCTATTCCTCCTTTTCCTCCGTCTCCATGGCAGGTAACACAATTTGTTTTGAAAAGTTCCTGGCCTTCTGCGATATTATCAGCACTGTATTTTGCAGATTCCAGATTGATCTGAGGAGCTGTTTTTTCATACTCTTCAATAGATGCCAACATGGTTTTTGCTTCTTTGGTATATTCTGCTTCCGGATGGGCGTAATCTGTGAAAGAAAAGGCTACCAGATAAACTACGCAGAAGATACATCCGAACCAGAATAAACCGATCCACCATTTCGGAAGTGAGTTGTCAAGCTCTGTAATTCCGTCAAAACCATGGTCGATAAGAATATCTTTTTCTTCCGTAACGGATTGTTTTTTGAAGGCCGAATTCCATAATTTCTGATAATAAGGAACATTTTTTTCTGCCAGATATTGTTTTTTATCTTCCTCTGATAATCGGTTGAAATTTTCATTTTCCACCAGATCTCCAATTGAATTCATGATCAGCAGGAGGAGAATGGCGATTAATATCAACGCCCAGAAAAAAGGAGAAGAAAAATATCCTGAATCACTGGCGAACATTTCAAAGGCCATGATCGTTAAACCTATCGTTGCTGCGATATATATTGAAATTGGGGTTCTCGTTTTCATTGCAATTCAATTTTAAATGTTACTCTACGCTGGCAGTTTGTACCTGTGTTGTTTTAATGTCGGTACCTAATCTTTGCAGGTACGCGATCATGGCTACAATTTCTCTCTGTTCAAGAGGTACATACGCAGATCCTTTTGCTGTTTTTTCTTTTACCATCTGATCTTTTACATCCGTTGCTTCAGAATATATTCTCTGTACAATCGCTTTTGACTGGTTGTCTGCCCATTGGTTGGCAGAATCTATCTGAGCTTTTGTGTAAGGAACATCGAAAGCATTTTTCATCAGTTTCATTTTATCCACCATCTGATTGCGGTCCAGTTTATTGGTAATCAGCCATGGGAAACGTGGCATGATAGAACCTGCAGACGTAATTCTTGGGTTGTACATATGTTTAAAGTGCCAAGAATCTGGGTTTCTTCCTCCTTCTCTGTGAAGATCCGGTCCAGTTCTTTTAGATCCCCATAAGAAGGGTCTGTCATAAATAAATTCTCCGGCTTTGGAATACTGTCCGTTTTTTCCTTCAAATCTTACCACTTCATCACGGAAAGGTCTGATCATCTGAGAGTGGCATGAATTACAGCCTTCACGAATATAAAGATCTCTTCCTTCCAGTTCCAGTGGAGTATATGGCTTTACTGCTGTGATCGTGGGAACACTTTGCTTCAGTGAAAGTGTCGGAACAATTTCCACCAATCCACCAATAGCGATTGTGATAAAAGCTAATATAGAAAGGAGAGTAGGAGTTCTTTCCAACCAAAGGTGTACGCCTTCGCCTTCTTTTCTTGTGCTTCCGATATTGGCTAATGCAGGAGCTTCTGCAGGAACTTCTTTCTGAAATGAACCGGCTTTAACCGTTTTGATAACGTTAATAACCATTAAAATTGCTCCTGACAGATAAAGAATACCTCCTAAGAATCTCATTTTAAAGTAAGGAATGATCGCAGTTACTGTATCCAGCCAGTTTTTCCACAATAAAGTTCCGTCCGGGTTGAATTGTTTCCACATCAATCCCTGTGTGAATCCTGAAATATACATAGGAACGGCATAGAAGATAATTCCTAATGTTCCCAGCCAGAAGTGCCAGTTGGCCAGTTTTTTAGACCAAAGAGATGTTCTCCACATGATCGGAACCAGATAATATACCACTCCGAATGCCATGAAACCATTCCATCCAAGAGCTCCTAAGTGTACGTGACCAATAACCCAGTCGGTATAGTGACCAATTTTATTTAATGATTTTGTTGCCAATAAAGGTCCTTCGAAAGTAGCCATACCATAACAGGTAATAGCAACTACAAAGAATTTCAGAATCGGATTTTCTCTTACTTTATCCCATGCCCCTCTTAAGGTTAGAAGACCATTCAGCATTCCTCCCCATGACGGTGCAATAAGCATAATAGAGAATCCTGTTCCTACCGCCTGAGCCCAGGCAGGTAAAGCTGTATATTGCAGGTGGTGAGGCCCGGCCCAAAGGTATACAAAGATCAGCGACCAGAAGTGAATGATGGATAACTTGTATGAGAATACCGGTCGTTGTGCTGCTTTTGGCATAAAGTAATACATCAGGCCTAATACAGGGGTCGTTAAAACAAATGCTACTGCATTATGCCCATACCACCATTGTACTAATGCATCTTTTACACCTGCATATACAGAATAAGATTTCCAGCTTGTGAAAGATAACGGAACTTCCAGATTATTGAAGATGTGAAGCATTGCCACAGCAATCCAGGTTGCAAGATAGAACCAGATGGCTACATATAAATGTCTCACTCTTCTCCTGGCAATAGTTCCGAACATATTGATTCCGAAAACGATCCATGAGAATGCAATTAAAATGTCAATCGGCCATTCATGTTCAGCGTATTCTTTAGATGTATTGATTCCCATAAGGAATGTAATCACTACACTGATAATCATAATCTGCCATGACCAGAAATGGATCCATGATAGCGTATCACTATACATTCTGGTTTTAAGAAGTCTTTGCATACTGTAGTAAGCACCACAGAAAAAGGAATTACATACGAAAGCAAAAATTACCGCACTGGTATGAAGCATTCTGATTCTTCCGAAGCCCATTGCTCCCTG
The DNA here is from genome assembly GCF_047444895.1 of Chryseobacterium sp. S90. Lineage (NCBI taxonomy): Bacteria > Pseudomonadati > Bacteroidota > Flavobacteriia > Flavobacteriales > Weeksellaceae > Chryseobacterium > Chryseobacterium sp. S90. The sequence goes on from NZ_JBLGCX010000005.1 coordinate 134,581, forward strand.
AGTATTAATCAGTCCCTGAATATTGCCTGAAGCTAAGCTTTTAATAGTTGTATCATCCGTACCGAATAAAAATTCAGGTAATTCAGGATAAAAAAGCATCAATGCAGCTGTAAGCCCCAGCAGAAATCCTACAAGTCCAAATGCGATGGTGGCATAGAGGAATGCTCTGACAATATTATTGTCATAATTAAATTTTTGCGTCTCCATAAATTCCAATAGTGTTTACCGAAGTGATATTTTCTCTGAAAAAAGGCTTATTTTTGACTCTTTTCTATGTTGAAAATAAATATCATGTAACGTGTATAATGTTTTGCCAAAGGTATTTATTAACTTTGTTAGAGGCTATTAGATAATCTTCTAAAATATACCGAAAACTACTAAAACAAAAACGATGAAAGTATGTGGACAAAATATCAGGAAAATCCGTAGGAGTAAAGACCTTACACAGGAATACATGGCTTTTGAAATGGGAATCTCCCAAAAAGCTTATTCCGATATTGAAAACTCCAAGGTGAAAATTAATCTGGAGATACTGACTAAAATATCAACTATTTTAGACATCAAGCCATCCGATATCTGTAGCATTTCGCATAAATGTGGAATAGATACATATGAAGATAAATACCAGGATCTTTTGGAGTATATGAAAAAGAATAATATTTCAATTCCGAAAGAGTTTTTGTAGACAGTACCCTTTTATATTACATTTAATTTTTAACAATCATAAAATAATGATCTCCTTCAGCTATCGAAGAAGATCATATTTTTTGCTCAAAAAAGAGCTGTGTTTCTAGTGTGCCTGATGATCATGGCATTGATGAGGGAACAAATATTTGGATTTTCAAATTTATTATAATCAATAAATTATTAATAAATAATTATGTAGAAAAAAATTCACATAATTGTGGATAAATCTTTACATTAAATTTAATTTTCTATAATATATTTGTCATAAATCTAACGCTGGCCACTGAATGAAGCTACTTTACTTTATTTCACTCTTACTTTCTTTATGCATCAACGGTCAAAACTATACCACTCAATGGTATAACATGGATAACGGTCTCCCTCAAAACAGTATCAAAGATATTGTAAAAGATAAATATGGATTCATCTGGCTGTCTATGGAAGGCAGGGTTCTGAGATATGACGGGAGTAACTTTGTACAGTATAATAATTTTAAACTTAAAAATTTAAGTTTTGGAGATTTCTATGGCAATATAAAAAAAGACAGTATTTCCGTTTTCAATATTTCTGAAAAAAAAGTTCTTCTGATTTCCCGCCGCCGACCGGATGTGATAGCGGCTAATAACACATTTGAGTACGGAGGTGCTTTGAAAAGTAAGATCTATAAAAGAATTGTAAGGAATAATATCACTGCCAGATATATTTCTTATTATATAAATTCCTATTATGTTCAGTTGGATGAAGGAAAATATTACTTTGAAAATAATAATATTGTTTACGTTGATAAAAAAAGCAAGAAAAGAACTTTAGTTGCTGATGGGTTTTCTTATGACCGGTTAAAAAGAATATTTGTTCATGGTGAATATGTACTCATCAGTGATCCGGTCAGAAAGAAAATACTCCAATTGTACAGAGGTATATTGTCAGAAATAGAAGCTCCTTCTATCTATACAGACCCTGAAACCAGAATGTACTGGCAGCAGATTTCCGGACAGGTTTTTATGATTCACCATGGTAAAATATACAGAAGTGAATACTCTGGAGGTAAACTAAAACTCACTTTTTTATTAGAATACAAGGATATTGATAAAGATATCTCAGGAGCTATGTATTATGATGATACTGCAAGAAAACTATATATCGGAAGTTCTATTAATGGACTAAAGATATTGAGCTTATCAGATTTTTCAGTTTCCAGGAAAAATTTGTCTTATCAGGATGAGGTCTGCTATGCAGCAACTTCTTACGGGGATAATTCTGTCTTGACGCAGGAGGGAATAAAGTATTCCCGTAATACTTCAGAAAGATTATTTTTTGCCCCTCAATCTTATGATAAGAGATATATCTTTGAAGATAATGCGGGAAATCTGATATACCGGGAAAATAATTCTATTCATGTACGGTATAAGAATACCAGATTTACAAAATATGATTCCATTGCTTTTAAAGACAAAGAGATTGATGGGCTTTATAAAAATGGAGATCTTTATATTGCATCCATCGTAGATAAAAATCAGTTTTATCTGTATCTGTTTAGTCATGATAATTTTAAAAAAATTGAAAGAATTATTCCATGTGAAGATAATATAGATGCGGTGTTCAGATATGATAAAGACCTTCTTTATCTGGGAAGCAGTGGAGGAATTTACGTGTATTCTCTTCCTTTGAAAAGGATGGTAAAGCAGATTGGAAAAGGTCTTCCTGTAAAGCAAATTATCAGGACAAAAGACGGGAATACCTGGTTTACTACTTACAACAGAGGTATTTATTTAATAAAAGCTCAGAAAGCTGTAAGAGTTCCTTCCGATAAAAATAATTTTCTGGCTAATGCTCATTATCTGTTGGAAGATCAACATTCCAATTTATGGATCTCTTCTGATAACGGACTGTTTAAAGTCAATAAAAATACTCTTCTGCAGTACATGAAAACGATGAAGGGAGTGATCACTTATTATCGTTATACCAAAAAACAAGGTCTTTTAAATAATGAATTCAACGGAAGTGCCAATCCCTGTGCTCATAAGCTGAAAGATGGGCAATTTGTATTTCCGTCCATGGAGGGGTTTGTATTTTTTAATCCGGAAAATGTAAAAACCTATTATCCGAAGTCTGAAAGTATCTATCTGGAAAGAGCAAGAATAAAAGGGAAAATGATTCAACTGAACAACAAACTTTTTCTTGAATGTGGTTATAAAAATGCAGAACTCTATATTGATATTCCTTACTATTCCGATCTGGAAAATATCTATCTGCAGGCAAAGCTTTCAGATAATGAGGATGGCTCATGGATTACTATTAAAAATGATAAAACATTTAGGCTGGCCAATATAGACCCTGGAAATTATACTCTTTGGGTTCGGTTTTTATCTTCAGAAACCGGAAAATTCGTTTATAAAACAATTCCTGTAGAAGTGGAAGCCTATTTTTATCAAACTGTTCTTTTTAAAATCCTGATTGCAGGTATTGCTGTTTTCATCGTTTTAGGAATTGTACAGATGAGAACCAATTTTTTAAGATTGAAAAATAAAGCGCTGAAAAATACACTGTTGCATAAAGATAAAGAATTGCTGGAAACCAATAATAAACTGAAAAATGAATCCGATTATCAAAAAAAACTGGTAGAAAGTATAAGCCATGATATTACAACACCGGTTAAATTTATTGCACTTCTTTCACAGGAGCTTAATCAGTCAGTAGATCTGAAGACCCAGAAAAAATATTTTGACAGCATTTACAAAACCTCGGAGCAGCTGTATAAATTTACATTAAGTCTCAAAGAATACACAGAACTATACAAGCAGGGAAATACAACAGATGAAGAATGTTCAATCTATGATCTGATTGAAACTAAAAGGTTGTTATTTGAAGAAATAGCAGCAAGGAAAAATACATTTATATATAATTTTTGTGATCATCAACTGAAGAGCAGGCTTAATAAAAATATTCTCCTTGCGGTTTTTCATAATATCATCGATAATGCAGTGAAAAATACTTCAAATGGGGAAATTACAATCATATCGGGCTCCACAGAATCACATATAGAAATCAGCATCACAGATACGGGCAGCGGGATGTCTGATGAACAACGGGTTTACTATTCCGAACTTTTTAAGACAAAAGACAGCGAACACATGGTTTTTAAAAATTATGGGTTAGGTCTTCACATGGTTGTTCAACTGATGATGAAAATTAATTCCGAAATGACTTTTCATAGAAATACACCTAAAGGAACCATTATTAAAATCCTTATTAAAATATGACAAAAAAAATACTCATTGCAGATGACCATCATGTGGTAAGAATCGGGACAGCTATGATCCTGGAGAAAAATTTTAATCATTTTGAAATCGATTTTGCAGAAACCTACGGAGAAGCAAAAAACAAAATTGAATCTGAAAAATATGACCTTGTTATTCTTGATATCGAACTTCCGGGAAGCATTCTAAAATCTATGGTCAAAGAGATCAAAAAGATCTCTGAAGATACTCTTATCTTAATATTTACCTCCTACAAAGAAAATATTGCCCTGCAGTATATTGAAGAAGGTGCGAACGGCTTTTTGAACAAGCAAAGCGACCCGGATCATTTTGTTAAAGCTATTGAAGCTCTTTTTAAAGATGGATATTATTATACTCCTGAGATCACGAATGAACTGCTGAAAGGAAATAGAAAGAGAAATGCCGTCGAAAATTTATCTGAACGAGAGATGCAGATTTTTAATCTTCTTGCAAAAGGAAACGGAAATCTTGAAATAGCGAATGCCCTTAATATTGAAGAATCTACTGTGGGTACCTACAAAAGACGGGTATATCAGAAACTGAAGATTACCAATCTGGTTGAATTGCTTGATATTTATAACGAAATACATTAATTTCTCACCTGTTCTTGTCATAAAGCCGCTACAGTTTTGTGGAAAAATGCGTACAGAATCTGTTCTTTATTTACTTGTTTTTTGCAGTAGGTTCGTATTGCGAAAAATTCCATTAAATAACTGAAGGTAATGGATATTATTCAGGCCCCTTAGATTCTAAAAATACGTATTTGTTTATGAAAAAAAAGATGCTTTTCATGGCCTTACTGGCTGGTTTAAATGGTGTTCTGGTAAAATCCCAGGTAGGTAATGTGGGGATTAATACTGCAAATCCCGGCAGTACCCTTACTGTCAATGGTTCATTTGCTGCCACCTACAAAATAGTTGGCACAAGTGGTGCGGTAGGAGCTAATGATTACTATGTTGCTTATAACGGAACTGCCGATGGAACATTAGCTTTGCCGGCAGCCATCAGTGGTGCGGGTAATTTTTCCGGACGTACTTATCACTTCAAAAATACCGGAGCAAAAATACTTACTGTTTCAGCTAATGGATTAGAACTGATTGATGATCAGAACGGAACCGGGCTGGGTGTTTCTGCCATTACGGTCCCTCCCGGATATTATGCATTTTTGGTCAATAAAGGAACCACTACCGGTACAACATGGGAACTGGTACTGCTTTCTAGTTCCAACAGTATTCCTTCTGCAGAATCTACTTATCCGTTTTCAGCTGTGTCTACTACGACCCGGCAAATGTGCGATGCTACTGCCACTCCCTCTGATCCATGGATAAGAACAGCGATTACTTATCCTCAGGGTACAGTTCTTAATAAAGGAAATGTACTCAATACCTCTACAGGAGCTTTTACAGCACCCAATGCTGGATATTATGTGATTCAGGGGTCTACACAGTTTGACAATGGAAATGTGGCAGGAAATCCGAATTTTACCTGGACAGTACTTTACCTGATAAAAAATTATGCTCCGGGTAATGTGGGAAGTATATTAGTTCAGTCTTATCAACCTACCGTAACGAGGGTTTTTGGTTCGAGTATCTCATGTATGGCTTATCTTAATGCAGGAGAAACGGTAAGTATGGCTTCTGTAGCGGGAGTGTCTTCTGGTAACAAGTACGAAGTTGTGACAAGTACGATGTTCGGATACAAAATAGCGAATTAAAATAATATTGATACTGTGGAAAAGCGGTCTTGATCGATAGATTAAGGTCGCTTTTTGTAATTATATTTTACATTTTACCAGCAAAGGTATAAATAGAAAGGGGCTTTCCGGTTTGAAGAAGGGTGAATTGTCAATTTACCCCATGGAATGTGAATTTCTCTGAAAAGTTTTTATATATTTAGCGACCGAATAATTCATTCAATGAGCAACGAAAATAAAACAGGAGAAAAGGAGACTTTAGTTAGAGGATTAACAAACCGACATATTCAATTAATAGCCCTTGGAGGTGCCATAGGAACCGGCTTATTTCTGGGAATCGGGCCGGCTGCAGTATTGGCAGGACCATCAGTAATTTTAGGCTATGCTCTAGCCGGAATCATTGCCTTTTTTATTATGCGTCAGCTTGGTGAAATGGTTGTTCAGGAACCCGTATCAGGAAGTTTTAGCCACTTTGCCTACAAATATTGGGGAAATTTCCCTGGATTTGCTTCCGGATGGAACTACTGGATTCTCTATATCCTGGTAAGTATGGCCGAACTCACGGCAATCGGACATTATATTCACTTTTGGTGGCCGGATATACCGCTTTGGGTTTCCAGCTTGTTCTTTTTTATTGTAATTAATGCACTTAATCTTGCTTCTGTAAAGGTATACGGAGAAACAGAGTTCTGGTTTTCTATCATCAAAGTAGTCGCTATTATAGCCATGATTATATTCGGAGTATATCTTTTGATAAGTGGTACAGGAGGAGAAAAAGCAACGATTACCAATTTATGGAATGATGGTGGATTTTTCCCAAAAGGATTATTTAATAAAACAGAAAACGGATATTCTGGATTATTTGCTGCAATGGCCATGATTATGTTCTCTTTCGGAGGATTGGAACTTATCGGAATCACAGCTGCTGAAGCTAAAAATCCGGAAAAAACTATTCCACAGGCTACCAATCAGGTGATCTATAGAATCCTTATTTTTTATGTAGGAGCTTTGGTGATCTTATTCTCATTAAGTCCCTGGAGAGATATTACAGAAGGATCCAGCCCGTTTGTAATGGTGTTTCAGAATCTGAACGGTCTTGAATTCAGCCTTTTTGGTAAAGTGATTCAGTTCAATACATTGATTGCAAATGTTCTGAACCTGATTGTTTTAACGGCGGCTTTATCAGTATATAACAGTAGTGTTTACAGTAACAGCAGAATGCTTTTCGGATTGGCTCAGCAAGGGAATGCCCCGAAATTCCTGAAAAAATTGAATAAAAATTCTGTTCCTATCAATGCCATTCTTATTTCATCATGCTTTGCCGGGATATGTATTATTATTAATAAACTTGTGCCTGAAAAAGCTTTTGAGTACTTAATGGCTTTAGTAGTATCTACTTTAATCATTAACTGGCTGATGATATGCTACACCCACTTGAAGTTTAAAAAGTCAATAAATGCATCAGGAATTCATTCAAAATTCCCTTCTATATTTTATCCTATATCCAATTATATCTGTATTGCCTTTCTGGTTCTGATTTTAGGATTGATGAGTATCACAGGAATGGAAATTCAGGTTATTCTGATTCCGGTATGGATCGGCTTTTTGTTTGTTATGTATAAATTGTACAAACCGAAGTAAAATATAAAACAGATTTAAACATGTTTTGGAAAGGTGAAAATTAAATGATTTTCACCTTTTTTGTTTTTATTTCTGTAAATTGGTAGTGGGGCATATTTTCAAAATATATCTCTATTTCTATCATTTTAACTAGCTGGATGTTTTTAGCTGTTTGGAAAGAATGTCAATTTAGGACAAGATTTGTCTTTTTGAAGGATGTAATTTTGCACCTGTAAATCATCACAACAATGAATTTACAATGTAAAACTTCAAAAAAACGAATAGAATGAAAAATGTATTTCTTCTCATCTTCCTTTTTGTGTAAAGTCAAAGAAATTTAATGATATGAAAAAATTATTCACACTCACTTTAGTATTGAGCTTTATAGTAATTATGGCACAGACAGACTATCATTTTCCCGAAGAATCTTCAAAACATGAAGGAACATGGCTGCAATGGCCCCATCATTATCAGCACGGAATGACGTACCGTAAAAGGGTAGAGAAGACCTGGATAGATATGACGAAAGCTCTTCAGTCAGGCGAGAAAGTTCACATTATTGCTTATAATGCGGAAGAAAAAAACAGAATTACCAGTCTTTTGGAAGAAAATAAAGTTCCTATGAAGAATGTTGATTTCAAAGTGTATCCCACTGATGATGTATGGATCAGAGATAACGGGCCAATTTTCGTAAAAGATGACAAAGGAAATATTCTCATTGAAGATTGGGGATTTAACGGTTGGGGTGAGAAATTTGATTTTGAAAACTGTGATGAAATTCCACAAAAGATAGGTGCAGACCTGGGAATAAAAGTAATCAATCTGAATGAAGAAATGGTAAATGAAGGCGGTTCTGTGGAAACTGATGGAAACGGGGTTTTAATGGCTTGTAAAAGCTCAGTAATCAGTCAGAAAAAAGGAGCTACCAGAAACAAAGATATCACTCAGCAAGAAGCTGAAGAAATGTTTGAAACCTATTATGGTATTTCAAAAGTGATCTGGCTGGATGGCATAACAGGACTGGATGTTACCGATATGCATATTGATGGTTTCATGAAATTCATTAATCATAATACCATGATTACTATGAAAGAAGATGATCTTCTGGAGCTCGGGCTTTCGGAAAAAGATGTCAATACACTTTATACAGCAACTAATGTAAATGGAAAAGAATACAAAAAAGTTTACTTGCCTGCAACCATGAACAAAGTGAAAACAGCCTATGGGAAACAGCTGGAAGAAAAAGGCTCTTATGTCAATTATTACGTTGCCAATACAGTAGTACTTGTTCCTAATTATGGAGACCCTAATGATAAAACTGCCAATAAGATTATTCAGGAGCAGTATCCGGATCGAAAAGTTATAGGAATAGATGTAAGAAATCTATATGAAAATGGAGGAATGGTGCATTGTGTTACCCAACAGCAGCCTGCGGGAGCTTCGGCAAGATAAATTTAAAGAATGAAGTGATTTATTTTCTAAGGTTATTTTCGTATATTGGTAAGAGGTTATATTTCAAATCCAGGTGAAATTTTAATCTGTTTGAAATACCTGCGGATAAGCCGAAAACCGTTACAAAAAGTAGGCAGGACCAAAAGAAGACACCTATGGCCAATTTATTTCAAACCCTTACCAATACTGTAAAACACTGGTACATTCCATTAATCTTCGGAATTATATTCCTAATCTGTGGTTTTTATGTATTCAGTGTGCCCCTTGCAACGTATGTTACACTTTCTATTTTTTTTAGTGTTTCATTCTTATTCTCTGGAATTACGGAAATATTCTTTTCTTTACAGAACAGTAAATCCCTGCAGGGTTGGGGTTGGTTTCTTGTAAGTGGATTATTAACTACTGCAATAGGAGTTTATCTCATCGCAAATCCTCAGATTTCAATGACTGTGCTGCCGTTTGTGATCGGATTCACGTTACTATTTCGTTCCTTTCAGCTATTAGGTTTTGCATTCGATCTAAGAAGTATGAGAATAATGAGCTGGGGAAATGTAGCGCTGGCCAGTGTCGGAGGAATTATATTTTCTCTGTTGTTGATTTTTAATCCGGTGTTTACAGGAATTTCATTAGTTACGCTTACAGGGGTTTCTTTTATTTTTATGGGAATAGCTTCCATTATGCTGGCTCTGGATTTAAGGAAAATTAAAAAAATTCCTGGAAAAGTTAGCCAGGAACTAAGAGATAGAATCAAATCTATACAGGAAGAGATTGATGATCTGAAAAAATAATGACCTATTTTACAGTTCCAGAATCCATTTCTGAAGGTCAGTACTTGAGGAAAGTTTCAGCTTTTTCTTGAGCCTGTATCTCTTGGTCTCTATTCCCCGTAAACTGATGTTTTCATATTGGCAGATTTCTTTATTGGTAAGATTTAATCTGATGTAAGCACTGAATTTTATATCATGCTCTGTAAGTTCCGGAGTATGTGCAGTCAGCTTTTCGTAGAATTCAGAATATACTTCTTTGAAACGGATCAGAAATAATGGGCTTCTGCTTTCCATTAATTGGATGATTTCTTCAAAGGAATCATTTACTTTTAATTTAAGGACATCCGTTTCCTGGATCTTTTTCTCAATAATTTTATCTTTTTTGAGTTCCTTTTTAATATAGATTTTTCGTATAAAATAAAATAATATTAAAAATATGACTATAATAGCCAAAGCTATAAGATAAAATATTTTTCTTTCTCTTTCCTTTTCTTCTTTGTTTAATTCTACTAATGTATTCACAGCAAGATTTACAGCTTCCCTTTGATTCTTGTTGAGACTGTCGTTAAGAGCTGTGTATTGTCTTAAATAATCATTTGATTTTTCAATTTCATTAAGAGATTTGTAGACACTGGAAATGGTATCATAAACGGTAAGTAATGCAGTTTTGTTTTTTGTTTTTTGGAAGAAATCAATCGTTTTTAAATAATATTCTAGAGCTCTCTTTTGATCTCCTTTTACGTTATAGAGATCTCCGTAACTAAATAATGCAATTCCTTTTTCAGTTCTTCTTGCAGTACTGAATTTAAGCATAGCCTTATTTATATAGTATTCTGCAGAATCTAAGTGAACTTTTTTTGCTATAAAACCATCAGCTATCCTTGTATAAGTAAGTGTGCCGGGATTAACGGCCAGCATTTTTCTCTCTATATGCTGTAAAGAATCCTGGTTTTTCATCCTTACAAAATTCGTACGCTTCCATGAATAATTATAAAATAGAATTGCTTTTTTCTGACGTTCGTCAGTGAGCTTTTTAATATAATATTCTGCTTTGTTGAATGCAGCATTAGATTGTTCTAATAATCCCAGCTGAGTATAGTTTTTGCCATACTCATTATATAAATTCCCTATCAGAAAAGGAGAACTGAAATTTTTAAGTTCCTTTTTAGCTTTGTCGAGATACTCCAGACTTTCTTTATACCTGCTGAAATTACATAATATGCCACCAATATTCGTGTATACCATAATAGTTCCTTTGGTATCACCATTCTCTTCATATTGGGTAAGAGCTTTGGTATTAAACTTTAAAGCTCCTTCGAAATCACCTTTACTTTTATATTCCCATGTTGTTTTTATTGGTTCAGGCTGAAAAGAATAGTCTTGAGCATCAAAAAATGGAGAGAAAGAAAAGAAAATCAGATATAGTGCTTTAATTCTAAAATTAGGGAACATATTTTTTAAAATTATTAAAGCAAAAATAACTTTTTTATGAATATGATTAAAAAAATTAATAATTACAGATAATTTTTACATTAGAATAGAGTGAAAATATACGTCAAAAATACTCAGTTTATTTTACAAAATGCTGTTTTTTAATTCATTATAATGTGAAGTATGTTTGAAGTAATACTTTGGGTAGATAGTATTGATACATTTACTACGAAAATTTTTTTTCATTCTAAGTGTTTGTGTTTATTAGCAGGGATATTTATGATCCCTGCTTTTAAATAACAGAACCATTAAGTTTTGCTTGTAAAGTATTTATGATTCTCCTCTCCATCCCTCAACTTTACTCTGAAAATAGTAATAATTCACTTTTTATATTTACTTCAAAGCTACTTCGGTTGTATTTTAACTGTTTGTTTGTTAATGTGTTGTGGTTTGAAGTGTCTTTGGTGTAGAATTTTTTTTATTTGCCGGTTGTAAGTTTGCATTATCAAATTTAGCATAAGAAAAATTTCAGACCGGTCATTTTTTTTAAGTACGATTCTAAATACACAAAAGAAAAATCAAACATTTTAAAGGGACAAACAAATGAAAAAAATACTAACATTATCTGTGATAATGGTTACACATTTTGCTTATTCTCAGGTGGGCATTAATACTCCTGATCCACGAGCTACTTTGGACATTCAGAGTAAAGGAAGTACTTCTGCCACAAAAGCTATGAGAATTAATAACTCTAATAACAAAGAAATGCTTACCGTTACTGATGAAGGAAAAACAGGAATAGGAACTGATGCTCCAAAGTCAAACCTGCAGGTCATTGGAGATGAATTGAGAGTAGGAGGCCCGGCCTCACAACCTGGAAGCGTTGCTAATCCTATTTTGAGAATTCATTCTAATGCAAATGCTGATGGCTCAGGAGGTTCATTATTGTTTAGTGAAAATGCGGAAAACTTTGGATATTATATAAGGCAAAATACAGAAGGAGGAAATACCTATGGCTCTGATGGTTTGGCAATGGGTGCTGCACAAACAGGAAAGTATGCTTATAATCCGGCAAAACCTGGAATTTTTATTTCTGATAATCAGAATGTAAGCTTTGGAACAGCTACTCCTCAGGCTATGTTTCACATAGATGGTGCAAGAGATAATAATATTAATTCTGCTCCCACAGCTGCACAGCAGGTAAATGATATTGTGGTTAATACTTCCGGGAATATAGGAATAGGAACAATAGCACCAACCAATAAACTGGATATACGTTCTGCAACTAACGGAGCTGTTAAAATTGTAGATGGAACTCAGGGAGCCAATAAAGTTTTAACATCAGATGCTAATGGTGTTGCTACATGGAGAGATGGTATTACTGATACAAGTATCTATAATAATAATGGAACATTGTCGGCAAACCGAACCGTTGCACAAGCAGGTAATAATCTGGCGTTTACAAGTACTGCAACCACCGGAACCAGCCATTTTACTATAGACGGGACCACTTTTAATGTGGATGCAAGAAATAATAGAATTGGCCTTGGTACAGCATTACCAAATAATCTTTTAGATTTGGGCACAACTCAGGGGAAAAAATTAGCCATCTGGAACAGTACTGCAGGTGATGATTTTTATGGATTTGGAGCAGCACAAAATGTTTTGCAGTTTTTTGCAGGAGTTCCCAATACAGGAAATGCATTGATGACTTTAAATAAAAATGGAAGAGTAGGTATTGGAACCACTAGTCCACAAACTAATTTTCATATTGTAGGAACAAGGAGATTTGAGAATGCCACAAGTGGTTCGGTTGCTGTAGGATCTGTATTAACTGCAACTGATACCAATGGTACTGCTGAATGGAAAATTCCAGCATCTCAAACTGCAGTAGGAGGAGCCGTAGCAGGATCTGGAATCAGTATTCCTTTTGCTAATGATGGAAACTATAGGTATACAGGGCAATATATAACTCTGCCTCCTGGAAAATGGGCGGTTACCATTACCCAGCTGGCACAAACTGTAGGTAATCTGGATAATGACGACTGGATGTTTGTGAGAAGTTCTTTCGGAGAAGGGAATGTGGCTGTAGGAGCTGCACTTACACGAACCGGTGATTTAAAAGGCCCTTCATTAATGAGTTTCAGAGTACAGGGACCTGCTTCTGCAGGACATCCTCAACAGTTTGATGTATTTCAGGGAACAATTATCATTGAAAATACTGATACCAAAGAGAAAACCTATAGATATATTGCCGGAGCCACAGTTACCGGTGGGAATCCTAATAACGCAACCGTCATTTCACGATTTGGAGATGCAGCATGGTCTGAGACATCCATTTTTGCAACAGCTATTAAATAGTAAGAGAAAAGAGGATATTTTATTTTTATGGTTGTTGACAGGCAGGGATTGTTGGATTTTCCAAATCCCTGCTTATTTAAATAAAGTATAATAAAACAAATCAAATTTTATCAGATAAGACATGGCATTAGATTTAAAAAATATTCACATTGGAAGCATGATTCATTCGCACGTAGAACAAAATGAATTTGAAATGACAAGGATATGTAAGTTTATGCGGTCCTCAGAAACGGAAATAGAGGTAATGTATCTGCAGAAAGATCTTCCAACTAATGTATTATTAAGATGGAGCAAGCTGTTACAATATGATTTTTTTCGGGTTTATTCCCAGTATCTGATACTATTTGCACCCCAAAAAAGCAACATACAGAGTATAAAACAAAAAGAGGATAAAAAAAGTGCTCTCCCTCAGTTTAGAAAAAATCTGTATACCCAGGAAATAATTGATTTTATCCTTGAGCTTGTCCGTACCGGTAAAAGAACAAAAAAACAAGTAATGGAAGAATATAATATTCCAAAATCAACTTTGTATAAATGGCTTGAAAAATATTAGCAAAGATCTATAAGGATAATGAAAAATATTATAATATGAAATGTTCAAAACCAGATTATAAAAAGATATTCAATGATTTGCTGGCCTTAAAATTTCCTGATAAAAAAGAACAATGCTTACCTTTATTAAATAAAAAAGAACTTTCCAGACTGGAGGTAATACATCTCAATAAGATCATATTTGGAGAAAACATTTCAGAAAACTTGAATGGAAGAAATCACCGGTCTTATGATCAGTCCACAATTTTTAAAATTTTAGACTATCAAAAGAAACAGAAACTGAATAATATACAGACAGCTAAATATTTTGGTCTCAGCAGAAATACACTGGCCAGGTGGAAAAAAATATTTTTAGACTAAAAAATAACTTGTCCATTTCACGATAATTCAATAATTGAGTGTAACCCTATTTTGAACATCAAAATTATAGCTAAAAGCATTTTTACTATTTCCTGGCTCGAATTCAATCAACCTATATGATATCTTAAACTCCTTACGAGAAAAAACTGTGTCTTGGTCACAAAAATCCGGGATTTTATTAATGAATATAATTTAAAATTTAAGCCACATGTGAATGTTTTTAGTGTGTAAAATACTATTTATTGAATAGTATTTTTAATTAAAACAATATATGGTTATTAATATTTTATCTAAAAATATTGTTTGATGTTTGTTTTCTGCTTAATTTTAATCAATTGATAAATAATCTCTTATAAAGTTTTTAAAGTGTCATGAAGTATGGTACAATGTAAAGAGATTTATAAGGATTACATTCAAGAATGATTTAGGAATTATGGTTTGAAATAAAATTTTAAGATCAAAAAATACATCATATTACTAAATTTCAAAAAACTAATAAAATGAAGAAAAACATTTTACTGTTATCAATGTTAATCATTGCCAGTTTTACCCATGCTCAGGTTGGGATACAAACTTCAAACCCTCAAGGTTCATTGCATGTTGATGGGGCAAAAGACAATCCTGCCACAGGTACTCCCACTGATGTACAGCAATCCAATGATTTTATAGTAACCTCCACAGGAATGGTTGGTATTGGGAATCTTACTCCGCTATCTAATCTCCATGTCTTAAATCGGGGAACAGCCACAGGTATCGGAGGAGGTGAAGCTACCAATACCGGATTGCTGATAGAAAATCCCATAGCCAATAATTCTATATTATCAATTCTAAGAACTACAGGAACTACAGGAATAAAGCAGGCCGTAATGGGAATAAACCCTAATTTCAATGGAAATAATGGTGTATTTATTATTTCTCGCGTTCCTGGTGGAAATGATTTGGCAATAGATTTAACCTTAGGTAATATAGGAGTTGCTACAAATACTCCTACCAATACTTTAGACATTGCGGGAAGCACCAGAGTAAGGACCATGGATATCGCTGCAGGTGCAACGATTGTTACCCCAATATATTCAGATGGAAACGGTGTTTTGAATAAGGCTGTTAGTAATGTATATGGAACGGTTATTAATAATACGGTGAATGTAACAGCTGGAGCTACTGGTACTTTGATTGCGGGGATTCCAAATGCTGGGGTTTATAAGGCTGTAGTTTCTGTTGGAAATGCCTGTGCACGTACTGCCGTGGCAGAATATTATGTTACCAGCAATGCTTTTAACAATGCTTTTTCTATTAAGGGAATAGATGGGCTTCTTAATACTGATACAACCTCTAAAGGGCCTGTATTTACAGAAGTAAACAGAACCACTACTTCAGTGGTTTGGTCTGGTGTGCCAAATTGCGCAGGAGGAACAGGTTCAGCCTTTAGTTATACACTGACAATGCCTTCAGCAGATGTGATCAATATTACCAATAATGGAGACGCAGCTCTGGATTATAGAATAATTCTTACAAGGTTTTTTTAATTTTTATAGAATAAAAAAGTATTATAAACAGGCTGCTTCATCACAGAGGCAGTCTTTTTAATAATTATACAAGATACCAAAGAAGTAAAAGCTGTGAGCCGGTAGATATATCTGCCCCAAATTAGAATAGATCAATTGAATCGAAAATAAAAAAACCACTCTTAAAAAAAGAGTGGTTTGTAGACCCACAGGGATTCGAACCCCGACTGACGGTACCAAAAACCGGAGTGCTACCGTTACACTATAGGTCTGCTTTATTTTGGTGTTGCAAATTTATATATTTTTTTCTTATTTACAAATATCTTCTTTCAATTTTCTGCTGTTTATAAGAAAAAATAGGATTTGATTTTTTGAAATCCCAGGCTCATTGGAATAGAAGAAGAATCTTTTTTGCTAAAAAATCAAACCAGGATGATGAAATTTTTAATGAAAAATATTTGAATAATAATAAAAACAAAAACCATCCTCAAAAAGGATGGTTTGTAGACCCACAGGGATTCGAACCCCGAATGACGGTACCAAAAACCGGAGTGTTACCGTTACACTATAGGTCTGTTTTATTTTGGTGGTGCAAATTTACAGCTTTTTTCTTTACATACAAGAACTTTTTGATTTTTTTTTTAAATTTACTGTAGATTTTATTTACGGAAAATATGCTGATAGACTTCAATAATCTCAATATTAATCAATTATCGTTCAATACGGAATTTGAAAAGAAAGTGAAAATTTTTCTGGGAGAATGGTTTTCAGAAAAAACAGGGGTAAATGTGCAAACATCGGGCTCTACAGGAGTTCCAAAAATTTTTGAAATTGAGAAAAAGAAAATGGTCAATTCTGCAGTGATGACCTGCAAGTTTTTGGGATTAAAAAAAGGAGATACTGCATTACTATGCCTGCCTGTAGAATATATCTCCGGAAAAATGATGATTGTACGTTCTATAGAAAGAGTATTAAAGTTAAAAGTTGCTGAGCCTTCTCTGAAACCTGTAGAAAACCTGGAAGAAGAAATAGATTTTTGCGCTATGACTCCGCTTCAGGTAGAAAATTCACTGGAGAAACTTCATCTGATCAAAAATCTGATTATTGGGGGTGCAGCAGTTTCAGAAAGTCTGAAAAATAAAATTCTGCAGATGAACCTTAATTCTTCAAACCGTATTTTTGAAACTTATGGAATGTCAGAAACGCTTTCTCATATTGGCTTAAAACAATTGATGCCGGAACAGGAAGATTATTTCACCGTTTTTGAAAATGTATCCATTTCACTGGATGAAAGAGGATGTCTGAAAATCTATGCACCTAATGTAAATGCTGAAGAATTACAAACTAATGATTTAGTTGATGTTAGAAACGGAAAAGAGTTTAAATTCCTGGGGAGAATTGATAATGTTATCAACTCTGGAGGAGCGAAAATTTTCCCTGAAGCTCTTGAAGCCTTGGTGAAAAAGGAAATACCAAATGAAGCCGTATTTATAGGTTTGCCGGATGAAAGTTTGGGTCAGAAATTGATACTGATTATAGAAGGAAATCAATCAGATGAGATCATAAAGAAAATTTCAGAAATACCATTTGAGAAAAATTTCCATAAACCCAAAGAAATTATTTTCATCAGTGAAATTCCGCGCACACCCAATGGAAAAGTAAATAGAATGGAATTGTATAAAATATAAATATTTAGTAAAAAAAATGAAAGACTTTTCAAAAGAACTCAGTTTCAAAACTTCCCGAAGCAGTGGAGCAGGAGGGCAGAATGTCAACAAAGTAGAAACTGCAGTTACCGTACTTTGGAAAGTAGATGCATCAGAGTTTTTTAATGAGGATCAAAAAGTATTGATTCAGGATAAACTGAAAAACAGAATCAATGCAGAAGGCTTTTTATTCCTTACAGTTTCAGAAAGCAGAACCCAGCTGATGAATAAAAATAAAGCCACTGAAAAAATAATAGACATTGTAAACAAAGCCCTTATTGTTCCGAAGAAAAGAACCGCTACAAAACCCTCAAGAGCTCAAAAACAAAAAAGACTTGATGGCAAGAAAAAACTTTCTGATAAAAAAGAGAACAGACGGTTTAAATTTTAGCTTGTTTCTCCCGAAGAAAATTTTAATTTTGCCGGAAACTTTAAAACCATGATAAAAAAACTAATTCTATTGGGAACTATTTCGAGTTCTTTATTTTCTTTTGCACAGGAAAAAATAACCATCATACCTGCTGTAGGATATGCATGGAGAGTAGCTAAAACAGCACCTGGGCTTTCCATGGCAGAAAAAAATTACGTTAAAGGATTGAAAAACGGAATTCATTTTGAAATTGCTGCTTATTATAATTTGAAAAACATTGGGATTGGTGCTAAATTTTCCAACTATAATGCTTCCAGCAGCGGAGTATTGAGCGGATACAATATGAATGGACAGGCGGTCACAGCTTCTATAAGCACTAAAGATAATATTACATTCTTTGGACCTTCCGTTATGTTCTCCAATTATACCAAACCAACAAACCATAAACTTGTTGCTGATGTATCTCTTGGAGTAATTACCTATACTACAAAAACAGCAGCTGTAAAAGGTACAGGCTCCAACCTTGGTCTGGAACTGGGGGCAGCCTATCAATATGCAGTTTCAAAAAACTTTATGATAGGTCCTAAGTTAGGTATTACCGCAGGAACCTTAAGCAAAATAAAAGTGAATGGACAGACCGTTGATCTTGATGATGACCAGAAAGAAGGTCTGACAAGAGTTTCTTTGAGCGCAGCAGCTACATTTCGTTTTTAAATGCTATATTTGTAAGGATTACATATAATCTCATAATAATGGCAGCAACAATCTCTTTCTCGGCAGAACGCAGGCAATCAGGATTGTTGCTGTCATTACTTTATCTGCACACAGATTCTTTTCTGAAAAGTTCTAAGGACTTTATCAATTAAGCCCTGTCAGGATCCAAGACAGGGAATTATTCCGGATTTTATTTATTGCTTTTTTTGCAGTTTTCTATAGAGGAAGGCTGTTGTATGCCTGGATTCTACATTGGGTCGTCAGGGAATAACTGCATTTTAATTTAAAAAAATTGAAAAATGTCCAATCATATTATTGTAACCACCGGAATTTATGATGCTATAAAAGACACACTCAGAAGAAAAAAAGTGAGCATCGGAGAAGAAAAAAGACTTACGGAAGAACTTAGAAATGCAAAACAGGTATTGAGAAGAGATTTGCCTGCTGATATCGTAACAGTTGAAAGGAAAGTAACTTTAAAAGATCATACTCTAGATTTTGAGCACGAATATATTTTTGTACCGTCTACCAAAGCAAAACTTAAAAAGAATAAACATTCCATACTATCCGATATTGCTCTTGCAGTAGTAGGATATAAAGTGGGGGATATTATCAGCTGGCCTTTCAGGGATGGAGAAAGAAAGATTGAGATCCTGAAAGTAGAAGCCTGGGAGGGATAACCTTTTGTTGAATAATATTAGGTTGAATTACAATGAAAGCGCAGCTCAATAGAGTTGCGCTTTTTATTTCATTGGCTCATCTGTTTTGGAAACGCAATGGCGTAAATTTTTATATAATGAATGTTGCAAGGCGCAAGGATTTTATCTGCGATAAATTATGTACTGTATCTTTTTTATCTCACACAGATTTTGCAAATTACACAGATAGTATAAAAATCTGCGTAATCTGTGTGATCTGCGCGAAAATTTAATCTAAAAATTAAACGTTTTCCCTTGCTGAAAATTTAATATTGAACGAAGTCGAGATGTTCTTGCATCTTAAAAATATAAGTAATGCATGAAAAACTTTTGCACCTTTGCGTTTCCCAACAAAACAGTTTTGGTATTATTTAACAAATGATAAAAAAAGACTCCTCTGTTATACTTTCTTCAAGTGCTTTGGCTGCATTCCGTTTTTAAGTTTTATCTTTGCAAAAATTAAAAAAATGAGCAAACCGATAACTGAATTCATAGAAAAGTATTACCTGCACTTCAACGCAGCTGCATTGGTGGATGCTTCTAAAGGATATGTTGCACATCTTAAAGATGGCGGAAAAATGATGATTACTTTGGCTGGAGCAATGTCTACTGCTGAATTAGGGAAGATTCTTGCTGAAATGATTCGTCAGGGGAAAGTAGATTTTATCTCTTGTACAGGGGCTAACCTTGAAGAAGATTTAATGAACCTTGTAGCACACTCTCACTATGAAAGAGTTCCTCATTATAGAGATTTGACTGCTCAGGACGAGTGGGATCTTTTAGAAAGAGGTCTGAACAGAGTTACAGATACTTGTATCCCTGAAGAAGAAGCTTTCAGAAGATTACAAAAACATATCGTTGAGATCTGGAA
The DNA here is from genome assembly GCF_047444895.1 of Chryseobacterium sp. S90. Lineage (NCBI taxonomy): Bacteria > Pseudomonadati > Bacteroidota > Flavobacteriia > Flavobacteriales > Weeksellaceae > Chryseobacterium > Chryseobacterium sp. S90. Next base: position 154,646 of record NZ_JBLGCX010000005.1, read on the forward strand.
AGATGCTGAAGCTAAAGGAGAAAGATATTTCCCTCACGAATTCATGTATAAAATGATTCTTTCAGGAGTATTAGAGCAGTATTACGAAATTCCTAGAGAAAACTCTTGGATGATTGCTGCTGCAGAAGCTAATTTGCCAATCGTAGTACCAGGATGGGAAGATTCTACAATGGGTAACATTTTCGCTTCTTACTGTATCAAAGGCGAGCTTAAAGCTACTACAATGAAATCAGGAATTGAATATATGACTTACCTTGCTGACTGGTATACTAAAAATTCAGCAGGAAAAGGAGTTGGATTCTTCCAGATTGGTGGAGGTATTGCAGGAGATTTCCCTATCTGTGTAGTACCAATGTTATATCAGGATATGGAAATGCATGACATTCCTTTCTGGTCTTATTTCTGCCAGATTTCTGACTCTACAACATCTTACGGATCTTATTCAGGTGCTGTTCCAAATGAAAAAATCACTTGGGGTAAACTTGATATCACTACACCGAAATTTATCGTTGAAAGTGATGCAACTATCTGTGCACCATTGATGTTCTCTTACATCTTAGAAAACGCTTAAGCATAAAATTCTCATCAGAGATTACAATACAGCGCTTCAATTCATTTGGAGCGCTTTTTTTATTTTATGATTGAAAAATAGATTTGTTTTGAAAACTAAAAACAATTTGAACCATTAAGATTATTTAAGTTGTAAAGAGCATTAAGGGAAATAGCTAAAGTTATTTTATTTAGCAGCATGCTTTACTTTTCATCAAAGATGAAACTTAATTATTCTTACAATTTTCATTTTTCTTAATAGATTAAAGTGATATACATTATTCCCACAGATCCCACGAATTACACAGATTGTCTGGTTTGCAAAATCAGCATGAGGTAAAAGAAATTATACAATATAAAATTTTATCGGAGATAAAATCCTTGGGCCTTAACGTTCATTGTATTCAAAGAACTTGCGTCTTTGCATTCTCCAAAAACATACATTTGTGAAAATCTGTGCGATCTGTGGGAAAATAAAAATCAATCCAAAGAATTCACCAGCACAAAATAACGATATGCCAAAATTCCCTTTTCAATCTTAGTCAGATGATTAGGATCCTTCTTGCTCAACTTTGGAAGTACCTTTTTATTAATGGCATTCAACAGCCTGAAAAATGATTTTTTCATATCTTTATCTTTTAATCAAACATCATTGAGGTTGAAAGAGTTCAAAAATGATGCAAAAAAGAAAGCTTGCTAAAAAATAACAATTTGACATGGACGAAATTTTCAAACAACAGGTATACGAAGTAGCAAGACTTATTCCCAAAGGAAGAGTTTCTACATATGGTGCCATAGCAAAAGCAGTTGGCTATCCAAATCATTCTAGGCATGTAGGGAAAGCGATGGGTGGTTGTCCAAAAGATGTTCCGGCTCACCGTGTTATATCAAGCTCAGGAGTTTTATCTGTTCCGGAATTTCAACCTAAGCTTGAAGCGGAGGGAATCACTGTAGAAAATCTTAGAATTAAAAACTTCAAAAAACTATTCTGGGATCCGTTGGCTGAATTGTAAATTTTAAGTTTCGGAAACGATGATTTTTTTAACGCAAAGCTTTTATCTATAGGCTGTACTATTTTTAAGGGAGCAAAGAAGGGAATCAATTTCATTGATTTTTTTAAGCGAACGTATTGCCCCAAAGCTTCATCAGCGACAGAGTCGCAACTCTTTGCCACCTGAAGTAAAACATTCGAATCATTAAGTACTTTGCGTCAAAAAGCTCATACATCAATATTACATATCACAAAAAAATGTCACTTCATAGTTGAATATGAGTGACACCAATATTTTTAAAGTTTCAAACCGTATTATTTTTTTCCGCTTGGGAGACCTTTCAGTTCTTCTTTAAGTCTTTCATTTTCTTCTTTTAATAAAGCAATATAGTTTTGTAGGTTTTCAATAATATCTCCCGGAATATTATCATAGTTATTCAGACTATTAATAACTCCTGCAGACGAGGATCTGTCATTAAATACAGGATGGTTATTATTAATTACTACTGTAGCTTCCTCTTCTTCATAAATGTCCTCAATGGGTACATCCAGAAAACGGGCAAGTTTGTCCCATTCATCTTTTACGATCCTCACATCACCGCTTTCTTTTCTGCTGTAATTAGATACATCTGTTGCGATAAAGTCAGCTACCTGCTGTTGAGTGTAGCCTTTTTGCTTTCTGATGACGCGTAATTTTTCTTTTTGCATGACCTACATTTTATACAAAAATGGCAAAAAAGCATAAGCTATACAATAGAAAACGAATAAAATGTAGAGTAAAGCAATGAAGATTAAGAGAAAAGAAGGAACAGGTTTATAATATTCAGATTATTTATATTAGCTGTTGATGATTTTTAGATTGTTAGAAAACGCAAAGACGCAAAGATTTTTTCATGCGTTAGGTATATTTTTAAGGCGCAAGAACATTTCGACTTCGCTCGATGTAAGATTTTCAGCAAGAATTATTAGGATTAAAAAATTTTATCAGAGATAAAATCCTTGCGCCCTAAAGCGCATAGTATATAAAAATCTTGCGCCTTTGCGTTTTCCCAACCTCTGTAGACAAAAAAAGACTGCTTCAAAATGAAACAGTCTCTTGTAATTTATTTTTCAAGTTGCTTATAGCTTCTCTGTATAAAATCTGTCAGGTCTTTTCCTTTCAGTAAGTTTTGTGAAAGTTTTGCAAGATCCAAGGCATATTTGATTAAGCTTTCTTTCTCTTCAGCATTTTCAGTTTTTAAAATCTGATTGGAAAGCTCACTATTGGAGTTTACCACAAGATTGTACATCTCCGGGAAACCTCCCATTCCAAACATACCACCACCGCCTGTAGCCTGCATTTCTTTCATTCTTCTCATGAATTCAGGTTGGGTAATAGTGAATGGAGCATCATTGCTGTCAAGATCTTCAAGCTGAACTGTAAACTTAGAATCCTGTATAGCTTCTTCAACATTCTTTTTCAAAGATTCTTTTTCAGTTTCATTCAGTTTTGAAATTACCGGCTCATCTTTTTTAATCAGGTTGTTCACGTGATCTGCATCTACTCTTGCAAAAGAGATATTTTCTTTTGAAGTTTCCAGCTTCTGGATAACATGTGGAGTGATAGGAGAATCTAATAACAAAACTTCATATCCTTTATCCTTTGCAGACTGGATATAGCTGTGCTGTTCATCAGCATTGGTAGCATAAAGTACAACCAGTTTATTGTCTTTATCCGTTTGGATAGGTTTGATTTTCTCAACCAGTTCATCCCAAAGGAAATATTTTCCGTCTGTAGTAGGATATAACGTGAATTTGTCTGCTTTTTCAGCAAATTTTTCTTCCGTAATAATTCCGTACTCGATTACAATCTTAATGTCATTCCATTTTTTCTCGTAGTCTTCACGGTTTTCGTTGATTAAAGAGGCCATTTTGTCGGCTACTTTTTTCGTGATGTAAGATGAAATCTTCTTTACAGCGCCATCAGCCTGAAGATAAGAACGGGAAACGTTCAATGGAATATCCGGAGAATCAATAACTCCTCTCAGTAGCATCAGAAAGTCCGGAACAATTCCTTTTACTTCGTCCGTTACGAATACCTGGTTTTGATATAATTGAATTTTGTCTTTCTCAATATTCAGGTTGTTGCTCAGTTTCGGGAAGAAAAGAACTCCCGTAAGGTTGAAAGGATAATCAACGTTCAGGTGAATATTGAATAAAGGCTCCTCAAACTGCATTGGATACAGCTCGTGGTAGAATTTCATATAATCTTCGTTGGTCAGTTCGCTTGGAGCGATCGTCCATGCCGGTACCGGATTATTGATGATATTGTCTACCTCTTCCGTTTCTGCTACTGAATCTTCAGGAGCGTCATCCGGTAAAGGAAGTGTATGGGTCTTAGTCCCGAATTTGATCGGAACAGGCATGAATTTATTATACTTTAATAACAGTTCACGGATTTTTCCTTCTTCTAAAAATTCTACAGAATCTTCAGCAATATGAAGGATGATTTCAGTTCCTCTATCAGTTTTGTCAGTAGTTTCTTCAAGAGTGAATTCCGGGCTTCCATCGCAGATCCAACGTACAGCTGGTTCATCTTTATAAGACTTTGTAAGAATTTCTACCTTTTCAGCCACCATAAATGCAGAGTAGAATCCAAGACCGAAATGTCCGATAATCCCTGAATCTTTCGCAGAATCTTTATATTTTTCCAAAAACTCCTCAGCTCCTGAGAAAGCAACCTGGTTGATGTATTTTTCAACTTCTTCACCTGTCATCCCAATACCCTGGTCGATAATACGTAAAGTTTTCTGGTCTTTATCAATCTTTACTTCAAGTTTCGGATTTCCGTATTCCACTTTTGCTTCTCCGATGCTTGTTAAATGTTTTAATTTTAAAGTAGCATCCGTTGCATTGGAGATCAATTCTCTTAAGAATATTTCGTGGTCACTGTAAAGAAATTTTTTAATAAGCGGGAAAATATTTTCCACAGATACATTAATATTTCCTTTAGTCATCATATTTTATATTTTAATTGTTCAACATACTTCTCAAAAAAAATACCATGAAGATGAAAGTGACAGAATGTCATTTTTTCAAACTGAAACGGTCTTGTTATATAGATTTGTCAAAGAAATACCTTACTTTTAATTCTTAAAATATTTTAAAAATGAAGTTGAAATGTACAGTTTTTATGCTGCTCATCATGACCTTCTGGGTATATGGGCAGAAGAAGCCTTTAGACCATTCTGTCTATGACAGTTGGCAGAATATTGGCTCGAGAAAAATCTCCAATGATGGAAAATGGGTTGCCTATTCTGTAGATGCTCAGGAAGGAAATTCTAACCTTTCTTTATATTCCATTAAAAATAAAACGTCAAAAAAGTTTGCAAGAGGAACAAAAGTAGATTTTACGAATGATTCCAGGTTTGCTGTCTTTCAAATCCGTCCGCAGTATAAAGATATAAAAGCAGTAAAAGATAAAAAACTTAAGAAGAATAAATTAACAAAAGACAGCCTTGCGATTGTTGATTTTTTACATGATAAAACAGAGAAAATCCCGAATGTGAAATCATTTAAAATTCCGGAAAAAGCAGGTTCTTATGTTGCCTATCTTCTGGAGAATGCAAAAGATAAATCTTCGGATGATGCCTCCGATAAAGAAGATGGAGACGAAAATAAAGATGAAGATAAAAATGTAAAGCCTCTGCAGCTGATTGTGCGAAATCTTTTGGATGGAAAAACTACGGAATATGATAATGTAATTCGTTATGAGTTTAGTAAAAATGGAAAGCAGCTTGTTTTCGTGACTAAAAAACCGGAAGAAAAACCTAAAAAGGATAAAAAAGAAGTAAAGGATTCCGCAGATGAGAAATCTGAGGACAAAAAAGATACAGATAAATCAAAACCTAAGAAATATGCACTTCAGACCGTACAGGTTGTAGATCTGCAAAAAGGAACTGTAAATAAGATTTCAGAAATGGAAGGTGATTTTTCACAATTGTCTTTTGACGAAGAAGGAAATCAGCTGGCATATGTGGGAACTTCTTCCGCACAAAATGATTTGGTGAAATTATATCAGTTGTATTATTTTAATTTTAAAGGAAATAAAAAAGAAACGATTACCAATGAAAATGCACAGATGAAGAAGAACTGGGTGGTTTCTGAAAACCGTTTACCGTTATTCAGTAAAAATGGGAAGCAGTTGTATTTCGGTATTGCTCCAAAGCCTATCGCGAAAGATACTGCAATGATCGCGAATGACCATGCCGTTGTAGACGTCTGGAATTATAAAGATGATTATCTGCAAACAGTGCAGCTAAAGGAATTGAAAAATGATCTGAAAAAATCTTATGCCGCGGTAATGCAGACGGAAAAACCGGATGTCTTCAGAAAAATAGATGGTGAAGATTTGGATACTTTAAGACTGGTAAATGAGGGGAATGCTGAATTTGCGCTTGGTATTACAAGTTTAAACAACCGTATTTCTTCACAATGGGAAGGGGCAACAAAGAAAACGTATTTCCTGATTGATAATAAAACAGGGGAAAGAACGGAAATTATTCAGAATCTGAACGGTGCGGCGGCTGTATCTCCACTAGGAAAATTTGTTGTGATTTTTGACAGAGAAAAAGGAAAATGGCTGAGCTATAATGTGAAAACCAAACAAACTCTTCCATTGAGTAGCGGATTACCTGTTTCATTTGTGGACGAGGAATTTGATATGCCGGATTTTCCAAATTCTTATGGTATTGCATCCTGGACAGATAATGATGAATCTGTGATTATCAGAGACCGCTACGATCTTTGGGAGTTTTTCCTGAATGGTTCAAAAAAGCCTAGAAATATTACCAATGGATTTGGGCGTAAGCATAAAATAACATTTGATACTTATGATTTAGATAAAGATATTAAAAGCTTAAACAGAAAATCAGCCATTTATTTATCAGCATTTGATAATACATCCAAAGCGAATGGGATTTTTAAAACATCTATTCAGTCGAATTCTGATCCGGTAAAAATCCAGATGGAAAATGTATGGGGATACAGAAGTCTTCAAAAAGCAAAAAATGCAGAAGAATATATTATGGTAAAGGAATCATACACTGATTCTCCCAATATTTTTGCAACATCTGATTTCTCAAAACAACAAAAGCTGAGTGATACGAATCCGCAGCAAAACCAGTATAACTGGGGTACAGATGAACTGGTAAACTGGACAACACCAAAAGGGAATACTTCTACAGGAGTTTTATACAAACCGGAAAATTTCGATCCGAATAAAAAATATCCTATGATTGTCTATTTCTATGAAAAACTTTCTGATAATCTGAACCGCTATGTTGCGCCCGCTCCTACACCTTCAAGATTGAATATTTCTTATTTTGTGAGCAACGGATATCTGGTTTTCACACCTGATATTTCTTACACAGACGGCTTCCCTGGAGAATCTGCAATGGAATACATTAATTCCGGAGTTGAAAAGCTAAAGCAAAATTCCTGGGTAAATGGTACTAAAATCGGAATTCAGGGACAAAGCTGGGGTGGTTATCAGGTAGCCTATCTTATTGCTCATACCAATATGTATGCAGCCGCGTGGAGTGGAGCTCCTGTTGTCAACATGACTTCCGCATATGGAGGAATCCGATGGACTTCCGGGATGAACAGACAGTTTCAGTATGAGAAATCACAAAGCAGATTAGGAAAAAATCTATGGGAAGCACCGGATCTTTATATTAAAAATTCACCGCTTTTTACTATTGATAAAGTACAGACTCCGGTAGTAATTATGAGTAATGATAAAGATGGTGCAGTGCCATGGTATCAGGGAATTGAAATGTTTACTGCATTACGCCGTCTCGGAAAGCCGGTATGGCTTCTGAACTATAATGGTGATGATCACAATCTGGTAAAACGCCAGAACAGAAAGGATATTCAAATCCGTGAACAGCAGTTTTTTGATTATTATCTTAAAGGTGCTAAAGCTCCGGTCTGGATGACGAAAGGTATTCCGGCCACCCAAAAAGGAAAAGATTGGGGATTTGAGCTGACAGATGATAAGCCTAATTAATATGAACCCGGCGGAGCCAAAGGCTCCGCCGGGTTTTTTTATACTTCTCAGAAAATATATCACAAAACATAAACTGACACAATGGCATTTTTTTTATGATGGGTCTGTTGGGCACTTTTATTATATTTACCGCCAATTATAAATAACAGTATGGGAATCTTTGATTTTTTTAAGAAGAAAAATAACAATCAGGAAAATGTAAGTACTTTGGTTCAGGAAATGGAAATGCCGGGGGAAAAATTAGTAGTACAGGAAGTAGCGGAAGAAGTGGTGGAAACAATACCGGAAATCCCTTCATCACAATTGGAAGAACCGAAGACGGTAAATAAGGAATATGAAAAAATCAAAATTTATAATGATTATATAGTCTATTCTATAGCGCTTCAGCTAAGAGGGGAGTATACACCTATTTCTGCTTTTGAAAAAGAAAATGGTGAGGTAGAAGGCTTTGCTTATATGGTAACAGAAGATGCTTATGCACTTGCTCCACAACAGGCGATCGCACAAATGGAAGAAAAATTTGAAAACGAACTTCAGGAGGGTAAGATCAAATCTTATATGATTTTGTATCACTCTCAGTTTGATAATAATGCTAATCATAATCCGGCAACAAAAGAGGAAGAATTTAAAGCAATTTCACTTTCTTATCATTTTGAAGGATCTGATAAGGCAAAAACAGGGCTTCCTTATATATTTGAAAATCAAAATGTCACTTATAAAGGTTTTGCAGAGTTTTCTCACGAAGAAAATAATGAGATCATGAATCATCAGTTGGTGGATGGTAAGGATTATTTCCCGAATACGGAAGGAATTGCTGCTCCTGAAACAACTAATGAAGCAGGAATTATCATAAGAAAATCAAATGTTCATAATCTTGTGAATACCTGGAGCGGTATTTTTGGTCATGAAAATTTCCAGACTAAAGATTACGGTCAATATCTTACCACTGTTTTAATGCAGTCTACGGTTACGGATTCATCCGGTGAAGATAAAAACAAAACAGAATTTGAAGATGTAAGATTTAAAACGATTGTTACAGATGAATTAAGTACCATAATTCCGGAGGTAAAGACTAATTATACTTTAGATTTTGAAACAAGGTCAATCAGAGAGTGGGAAAATGCATTGAACCTGCAGGCGATTGTAGCGGGTCCGGCAAGAGAAACTTTTGGAGTTTGGTTCTTTGCTACAGATTATGCAGAAAATAGAAATACTTACATGACTCAGCCTCATCTGAAGGTAAATATCAGCGGAATTGTTTTCATTCTTGACGTTCACACAAACACTGATTTACCTGATGGAACTAAAATGAGTGAAGACTTCACAACCTATGCACCAAGCCAGGATCTTCCTAATTATGCATGTTTTGATTTTATTGCACAGGTTGTAGACTTTAAAGAAACAGAATTACTTGAAGAGGGAAGCGTTAAAGGATATATTCTGAAACTGAAATTGATTACCAACGAAGAGAATGAAGATTTCTTCACCATTGATGCTTTTGTGAATAAAGAAAATATGCGATTTGAAACTCCTGTAAAAGGGATGAAAGTTACCGGAGCACTTCAGCTGCAAGGTAAAATTGCTGAATAATTTAAAAGAATATAAAAGCTAAAGAGGTTGTTCCATGGAATGACCTCTTTTTATTTTCTGATCCTTCCTTTATTTATTTAAACGTAAAGAATTATGTGATTCGATAGCTGATGGTAAGGGTCCAAAAGGTTACGACTTTGTCGTTAAAGGACTTTGTGGTAAATGAAGCGTTTGCTTAGTACGAATCAATGAAAATTGATTCCGCCCTTTGCTCTCTTAAAAAATATTACAGTACACAGATGAAACCTTTGCGTGGTAAGTTTGCAAAAAATAAAAAAGGCAATCCTAAGACTGCCTTTCTATATTTTTTCTGAAAAATTATTTGTTTTTCATTTCTTCCTTGATCTTGTTTTCCAATTCCTCAGAAAGATCCGGATTGTCTTTTAAAACTTCTTTTACAGCATCACGTCCCTGACCAAGTTTAGTCTCTTCGTAGCTGAACCAAGATCCGCTTTTCTTCACAATTCCCATATCTACTGCGGTATCAAGAATCTCACCTACTTTAGAAACTCCTTCACCATACATGATATCGAATTCTGCCTGTTTGAAAGGAGGTGCTACTTTGTTTTTCACAATCTTCACTTTCACACGGCTACCGATAGCTTCATCACCTTGTTTGATAGGTGCGCTGGCTTTTCTGATATCAATTCTTACAGAAGCATAGAACTTAAGAGCGTTACCTCCGGTAGTGGTTTCAGGATTTCCGAACATTACCCCGATCTTTTCTCTCAACTGGTTAATGAAAATCACTGTACATTTTGTTCTTGAAATAGTAGCTGTAAGCTTTCTTAATGCCTGAGACATTAATCTTGCATGAAGACCCATTTTAGAATCTCCCATTTCACCTTCAATCTCCGCTTTTGGCGTAAGAGCAGCAACAGAGTCAATCACAACGATATCAATAGCTCCTGAACGGATAAGGTTATCTGCAATTTCTAAAGCCTGTTCTCCATTATCCGGCTGAGAAATGATAAGGTTTTCCAGATCAATTCCTAGTTTCGCAGCATACGTTCTGTCGAAAGCGTGCTCTGCATCAATAAATGCTGCAATACCACCTGCTTTTTGAGCTTCAGCAATAGCATGAAGGGTTAATGTTGTTTTACCTGAAGATTCAGGACCGTATATTTCAATGATTCTTCCTTTTGGATATCCGCCGATACCTAATGCGATATCTAATCCTAAAGAACCGGAAGGAATTACTTCTATTGTATTGTCTATAGATTCATCACCTAAAGTCATTACTGTTCCCTTTCCGTATGTTTTATCTAATTTGTCAAGCACTAAAGCAAGTGCTTTTTTCTTATCATCAATGTTACTCATCGCTATTAAAATAATTTCTCAAAAATACATAATTTAAATATCAAAAACTAATGTTTTTTGTCCCTGAAAAGTGTTTTTAGAGTTAAAAAATGATAAAATTTTGCTGCTGATTTTATTCATAACGAAAGAATGGAGGATGAACTGTATAGGAATATTTAAAGATTTTTTTTGTAACTAAAAAATGCTTATTTATTAATGTAAGGTTTGTTGGAGACCCGCAAAGACGCAAGCTTTTTTAATGATTCTATGCTTTAAGGCGCAAAGATTTTATCGAAGATAAAATTGAATACTGTAAAATTATTTTATCTCTCGCTAATTTTGCTGATTATGCAGATGTTAATAAAAATCTGCGTAAATAGCTTGATCTTCGAGAAAAATTTATTTAAGATTTATAATTTCTCTAGCTGAAAATCTTTCATTTTCTTGCGCCTTAAAAGTTTTTGTAACGCATAGGAATTTTTTGCGCCTTTGCGATTTTTAAAAGAGGTATTTTAATGAAAATTTGAATTCTTGGTGATATTCAGATAATCTTCCAATACTTTCATCTGATCCTTATTTCCTCTTTTTATTCTGGCATCGCGGCTTACGATTCTGTCATAAATTTTGTTGAAAAGGATCTTTGATTTTGGAAACAGATTTTTGTTGGGAACTTCCGGGATCTGCAGCCTTTTGCAGACTTCATCATCCAGCAGAAACCAGGTACAGCAGACATGCAGATATTTTAAATTTTTCCTTTGGAGTTCAAATTTTAAAATTGGATTTTCCAGAGACTCATTCAGCAGAGAATGGGCAAGAAGAACAGAATCTTTATCGGACGGAGGTTGAACAGAAGTCCATAAATAAAAATATTCAGTAGCTTGTTTTTTATTGTCAGGGAGAAGCTGTTCCGGAATTCCCAAAAGATAGCCTACATATTTCCAAAGGTGAAAAATTCCCTGTTCTTCCTCAATGGAAAAAGTATTTCCCAATTTTTGAAGACTGTGAAGAAAGACAAGACTGAAACCGATATACGTTGCCATCATATCCCATGAATTGATTGGCTCACCCCAGTTTTCAGTATCCCAGTTTTGATAATGTTTTTTTATGGAAAGTCTTGCGTAAGAATGGATCAGGCGGGTTTTTATCGCAAATTCATATCCTTTTGCGTGAACTTCCAGTGCATTGTAACGTGTCGCATTTACCCAGAAATCTAATGTTTCTGAAAGACGTTTTACCGCACCCTTTTTTAATGCCTCTGTAACAATAAGGGGTTTGTTGAGGTAAGCGTAGTCATAACCACCGATCAGACAATAATCCCTCAACGAGATCAGAGAATCCAGGTTGCTCCTCATGCAGAGTTCAGCACCGCTTTTGAGTAAATTGTAATCAAGCCATTCAGGAACTTTCTGAGTTTGGGTGAAAAGCTTTTTTACACTTTCAGGAACTGAATCTGTTTCCGAAACTCCATTTCTGGTGTAGTGTTCAATTTCCCTAGATGCTTCATGAAATTTTTTAGTAAAATAAACATCTCTTACAACCTCATCACCGGTTTCATCCACATGATGGAAAAAAGGAGCAAATTTTTCAAATTTTTCAAAATTCACTTCTGCTCCGGAAAATTCAATAAGCAGTTTTCCGTTTCCACTCTCCCAGAAATCTCTGAAATGGGGAGCATCTTTAAATCGTGGTTGTATCATTTTCATTCCTTTACCCATAAAAGTACAAGTTTTATGCTGAAATTCTTTGGTGAGATTTGTCAGGCTTAGGATAAAGATTTTATAGGTATCCCCATTCAAAAGTTTTTTTAATGAGTTCGGAGCTGTTTCTGCAATCGGATTTTCTTAAAATATTTTTTCTGTGGGTGCGCACAGTTTCTTCTGAAATATTTAGCAGATCGGATATTTCTCCAGTGGAATAGCCTTTTGCAATACAGTTGATAATCTCGACCTCTCTTTTGGTGAAAATGACAGGAGTAGATTCATGAGGTTTATCATGTTCCATCCACTGCATCTGGTGAAAATCTTCCCGACCATTGATTCCGGATAGCAATACAACATAAGAATTTTGGTGCGTGATGTGTTCAATATTGGTGTGTATATTAACAGACTGCAAAAGCCTGCCGTTTTCATCTTTATAAGTGTGTAAGGCCTGATGATGGAAGAGTTCATAATTACCTTTTGAAGTTCTCATTCTGAAACAGTAGCTGGTTTTCAGTTCCTGCTGGTAATCAAAGCCGTTAATTTCTTTTATTTTTTCTATTGACATTCTTTCTGCTTCCATGACAAACTCAATGTCATCGGGATGGATGAGGTCTATAATTTCTTTCAGGTGTACTGGATATTTAATAAGACCATGTATTTTCAAAATGTCTTCATGATGATTGCAAATGGTGCTGTCTGCAAAATTAATAACATAATAATAAAATTTTCCCGGCGCAAAGATTTCTCCTATAAGATGTTCTATGGCGGGAACGGGGAGGACTCTGTTATTATTCTGTAAAATTTCAGGATAGTCATTCCAGACTTTGGTGAGGGGATGCGGTTTTTTTGCATGAGTCAAATGTTTTTTCTCCATTGGTTAATGTTTTCTTAAAAATAATAAAATTATGTTAAAAAAATCACCCTTTTGTGGTATTTCATGTGGTAGGTAAGTATTGTAGCTTTAAATAAAACTAATGACCATTTCAAAAAAACTTTAATCTGAAAAATAATAACCATGAAAACAAAAATTTTATTACTGTTTCTACTTTGGGCTGGATTAGCTTTGAGCCAAAAAAATGCTAAAGTAATTAGAATAGATTTATCAAAAGATAAACAAATACCAAGCATATTGGAGAAAAACACATATGTTGAATTTATATTAAAAGATGTGAATGTTTTTAAAATTACTGGTTTTTCTACTGTTAAAGTTGAAAATATAGATTTTAAACCTCCTCAGTGGTTTACAGATCAGAGTAAACCAACAAATACAATAAACCCAACTGATAATGTTAATGCCTTATATGTTGAAAATACTATTCTTGAGAAAAAAAATAAAAAAAGTGAAGTGGAATATGAATATGAAAATTTAAGAAGTACAATACATAATGATTTTAAATCTTTTTTTCAGAAATATCAATTAATGAGATCATTGATGCAACTTGATGATGAACTTAATTTTATTATTTCAGATTCCATTTTTATAGATTCGGTTTCTGTAATTGAAAGTTCCAGGCAATTGTATTTTTCTCATTTTTCTCATTTTGAACCAAAATTTGAAGATTATAATAAAATAGAATCAAGTATAGAGTCCTTATCTTCATCCTATCTAAAACTTACTAGTGATTATAAAAAATTTATTAGCTTAGCCAAACAACTAAATGCTGATAATTTTTATGATAAAGACTTTTTATTAGCATCTGAAATTTATAAAAATATTTCAACGAGTACTGATAAGATATCTTTAAAATCAAAGAATGGAATTTCTTTGTACAAAAAAATTTTAATGTCACAGTTTAATATTATTTTACCAGCTCAACAATTAACTGAAGATGTGACAATCATTACTCCGCAACTTAAAAATAAGAAAGGAGAGGTTGTGTATTCTTATTCTCCAATTACATTTACTACTTATGGGGGATGGAAAATCAATTTTAGTGCCGGTTATTTTCTTAGTTTTATAGGTAATGATAACTATACTTCTTATACTAATTCTCTTGGAAATAAAGAAATAGCGAAAGGTAATACAGATAAAATTACAAATGCTTTAGGAGGTTTAATACATGTATATCATAATAAACCAGAATGGTTGGTTCAACCAGGTTTTTCTTTTGGAATTAGTTTAGCAGATAATGCAAGTGCAGGTTTTTATGGTGGATTGTCTTTATTCTTTTTAGAAAAAAATAGACTAATTACAACTTTTGGATATTCTTTTATAAAAGTGAAAAGGATAAATACGTCAAATTTATCACCCATCATGGATTCTGATAGGTACGCATTTATAAATGTAGCAGATACTGAAATTAGATATGATAATGTTTATAAAGGGGCGTGGTTTTTTGGAGTAACTTACAATTTATATAACAATGATAAAAAATGATCATAGTTATAAATAAATTAAAATGTATTATGTGAAAAAACCTTCCCATCGGGAAGGTTTTATATTGCTTATCGCTCATTACTTATTATAAAGAAGCCGCGTGTACAAGCATATCTACTAACTTGTTAGAGTAACCCATTTCGTTGTCATACCAAGAAACAAGTTTCACGAAGTTTGGAGAAAGCATGATACCAGCATCTTTGTCGAAGATAGAAGTTCTCTTATCTCCTACGAAGTCCTGAGATACTACTGCATCTTCAGTGTATCCAAGGATACCTTTCAATTCACCTTCAGAAGCAGCTTTGATTACTGAACAGATTTCTTCATAAGAAGCAGCTTTATCAATTCTTACTGTTAAGTCTACTACAGAAACGTCAACAGTTGGTACTCTGAAAGACATACCTGTAAGTTTTCCGTTCAAAGAAGGGATTACTTTTCCTACTGCTTTAGCAGCACCTGTAGAAGAAGGGATGATGTTGTTTAGAGCAGCTCTACCACCTCTCCAGTCTTTTACTGAAGGACCGTCAACAGTCTTTTGAGTAGCTGTTGTAGCGTGTACAGTGGTCATTAAACCTTCTACGATTCCGAAGTTATCGTGGATCACTTTAGCTAAAGGAGCTAAACAGTTTGTAGTACAAGAAGCGTTTGATAAGATTTTGATATCATCAGTAAGTTCCTTGTGGTTTACACCCATTACGAACATTGGAGTATCATCTTTAGAAGGAGCAGAAAGGATTACTTTCTTAGCACCAGCGTTGATGTGAGCCTGAGCAGTATCTTTAGATAAGAAAAGACCTGTGGATTCTACGATATAGTCAGCACCAATTTCATTCCACTTTAGGTTGTTAGGATCTCTTTCAGCAGTTACTCTGATTCTTTTCCCGTTTACTACAAGATCGTTTCCTTCTACAGAAACTTCACCTGGGAAAATACCGTGTACAGAGTCATATTTTAACATGTAAGCCATGTATTCTGCATTAATAAGGTCATTGATTCCTACAACTTCAATGTTGTCTCTTTCAGTCATTGCTCTGAAAACAAGACGTCCAATTCTACCAAAACCGTTGATACCTACTTTAATTGTTGACATAATAGTTTGTTTTTATTAGATTATAAAAATAATTAGATTGCTAAAATTTCTGAAATCAGTAAAAGATCTTTATTGATTTCGTTATGTTTTTTAATGGCTTCTTCAATCGGCGTATACGTCAGATCGTTAGAACGCATTCCTGCCATTACATTGGTTTGTCCTTCCATTAATCCTGTTACGGCACCGTAGCCTAGTCTGCTTGCCAAAACCCTGTCTGCACAGCTTGGAGAACCTCCTCTCTGCATGTGTCCCAAAATGGCTACACGAATGTCATAATCAGGGAATGTCTGCTTTGTTTTTTCGGCAAGTTCATACACATTGGCAAGTTTTTCACCCTCTGCAACCACCACAATGCTTGATGCCTTTCCGGTTTTTTCAGCATCTCTGAATTTCGTGAAAAGCTCATCAATACTGTCTTTTTTCTCAGGAATTAAAATATCCAAAGCTCCAGTTGCCAATCCACTGTTTAATGCAATAAAACCGGCATCACGCCCCATCACCTCTACAAAGAAAACTCTGTTGTGGGAAGTTGCCGTGTCACGGATTTTATCAATGGCATCCATTGCAGTATTCAAAGCAGTGTCGTATCCGATGGTATTATCAGTTCCGAAAATATCATTGTCGATTGTTCCCGGAACACCGATTACTCTGATTCCGAATTCTTCATTAAAGATTTTCGCACCGGTGAAAGTTCCGTCTCCACCAATACAAACCAATCCGTCTATTCCAAGCTTTACGCAATTGTCATAAGCTTTCTGACGGCCTTCTTTTGTTCTGAATTCAGCGGATCTGGCAGACTTTAGAATTGTTCCACCCTGGTTGATTATATTTTTTACGGAACGGGCTCCCATTTTCAGGAAATCATTGTTGATAAGACCGTTGTAGCCTTCTCTCACCCCGTAGCATTCGATATTATAGTAATTGGCGGTTCTTACTACCGCTCTTAACGCCGCATTCATACCCGGAGAGTCACCTCCTGAAGTAAGAACTGCAATTTTTTTTACAGCACTCTCTTTCATCAAGAAAAAAATTTCGAACACAAATTTACAAAAACAAGTTCAGATTATCGTAGTAACTTTCCAATAGTTTTGAATATAAATTATTAAAAGCTTCTGAAGTTTGTAGGTTTAAAAAAATATCGTGCGGTTTTAGTTTCCTGAGCATCGGTATTCAGGTCATACCATGGTGTAAAATACGGGTTAAACGGATTGGAGAGCACATGAATAGACTGTGCCGGCGTAAACCCTTCACTCAATAAAAACAATCTTTTCCCTTCCTTATTGCGACAGACACCTGAAATAAAAACAATATGTCCCGGACTTCCCGGTGTGATCAGAATATCTCCGGTTTTCAAGTCAGAATTTTTTACAACAGGTTTTGTTTCTTTATTTAATGAAATCGTTCCTGCATAATTAAAAATTAGATCCAGATAATTTCTGAAATTCTGATAAGAATCATCAAAAGCAGCAGTCTTTCTAAAGCTCACCGAATTTCCGTTGACAAAAGCTCTTGTTCCGTTTTTATAGTCATTCCAGCTGAGAAGATCCCCGCTCGTAAAATGAAATTTGATTTCGTCAAACTTTTTCGCCTTATAAAGATACTCTGCTCTCATACGGATGGCAGCATCAGCGCATTGCTGAAGGTCTTTAGTTCCTGTATCAATGTCAAAAACAGCTTCATGAAGATGCTGGGTAGAAATAGGAGTACCATCATATTTCAGAATCTGACTTTCATAAGGTTTAAGCTTAAAATTTTCAATAAAATATCCGAAAGAACCAGGTTTTTCTTCATTCCATTCATATCCCTCGGGAGGAGAAAATCTTTCCCGGATGGTATTTTTATCTTTATGAATCTTTGCAGAGCTTTTTGCCGTTAAATTTTCATTATGATCAGGCTCAGCCAGTAAGCGGTCTGATAATTTTTCTTTCGTACAGTTTGTAAGAATAAGAAGCGCTGTGATTCCCGTGATGATTTTTTTCATGCGTTTTTAGTTAACACAAATATCTTTTTTTTCCACGTACCAACAAATAAAGTTCTGAAAATCTGCAATATTTAACTTTTGTTTTAGGCTTTTTCTTTTTCAGGAATCAGTAATTTACCCCAATCATTCAGCTGCCAAAGAATTTTTACCAGCTGATCACCTAGTGGTGTTAAAGTATATTCAACTCTTGGAGGAAGCTCATTAAATGACTTTTTCGTTAAAATACCGTCATCTACCATTTCAGACAATTGTTGATTCAAAACTCTCCGGTCAACTTTAGCGATACCACGCAGAAATTCACTCGGACGTTTTTTCCCTTCATTAATTTGCCAAACGATAGGGATTTTCCATTTTCCGCTGATGGTATTCACTGCGACTTCCAACGGGCAAATTTTATTTTCTTCAGCTCTCTCCTTTGTTTCCATAAAATTGACTTTTTTATCCCTATGGGTGAAAAATATGCGGTATTGCCTATTATTAAAGGCTTTTACATCTTTGTAAAAATAATAAAAAACAATGAACACACTGGCAATGGAGATTGAGCAATTGAATTGTGAACTTTCGTCACAGCTTCCAAAAGAAATGTTGGATGCATTCGGACATTCTATTGAAGATTTAAAAACAAAAAATATAGGACAGAACAGTATTCAGATCGGCGATAAAATACCGGAGTTTTCTATGCCCAATGCAGTCGGCAAAAAGGTAGACTCACAGGAAATCCTTAAAAATGGAAAAATAATTCTGGCTTTTTATAGAGGAAGCTGGTGTCCTTATTGTAATCTGGAATTGAAGTTTTTGCAGGATAATCTTTCAAGAATAAAAGAAAAAAATGCTGTTTTAGTCGCCATTTCTCCTCAAAGTCCGGATCATTCCCTGACGATGGCAGAAAAAAACAATCTTAAATTTGAAGTACTTACTGATCAAAATAATGATTTTGCAAAAAAGCTTGGTATTGTATTTCAGCTGCAGGATTTCGTATTGCCTTATTATCAGGATTTAGGAATTGATCTTTCTCTTTTCAACAATAATAATGAAAATACATTACCGGTTCCTGCTGTTTTTGTAGTGGATGAAAATGGTAAGATTCTATATAAATTTTTAGATGTAAATTACATGAGCAGAGTAGATATAGAAGAATTAATACAGGCATTATGACAGAAAAACGAAAAGGAGCCCGTTCCATCAAAGATATTCCACCGGATATTTTAGAACAGCTGAGCCGCGGAGAAATTGAAACCGCCAATCTTACAGAATGGCTGGCAGTAGATCAAAGGTTATTGTTGGAGCATTTACTTCAACAGAATAACAGGATTGATTACTTAAAACCCGTCTTAGAAAATGTAGATCAACTCAAAAAACAAACGGTCAATACTCTCAACGAAGCTATTGGAGTTGGACTTTTGATTTTAGCCAGAAAAAATAATGATGATGAATTTCTATCGAAGCTTGCAACCCATCCGGCAGATCTCGTGCGTTGCTGGTCAGCTTATACCATTGGAAGGAATAATGAGTTGAAGCTTAAAGAAAAATTAAAAAGTATCCAGTCTTTCGCTTCTGATTCCCATTTCGGAGTGCGGGAGATCTGCTGGATGACGGTACGTCCGGATATTTCAAAAAATCTTGATGAAAGTTTATCTATTTTATCAGAATGGACGAAGCATGACAATGAAAATGTAAGACGTTTTGCCAGTGAATCTACCCGGCCGAGAGGAGTCTGGTGTGAACATATTGATGCTTTGAAACAAAATCCTGGATTAGGACTGGAAATTTTAGAACCTTTACGATCAGATTCATCTCGGTATGTACAGGACAGTGTTGGCAATTGGCTGAATGATGCCAGCAAATCTCAACCTGAATTTGTGGTAGAAATTTGTGATGAATGGCTTCGGGAAAGTCCAACAAAAGAAACCCAATATATTGTAAAGAAAGCCTTGCGGACCATCAAAAAGTAAGAGTTATCCACAAAATAAAAATGTTGATTTAGTTTTTGGTTACATAGGTCGCAGATTTACATAGTTTTACATCATTTTTTCATATTCCTTTTTTCCTTGGAACTGCCTTTGTTTGCTTAATTTTTACATGAAAAAGAACATTGAGATATTCTCAATATTAACTATATGTTAACGAGAAAAAGTTATCCACAATATGAGTTTTCAATTAATGTGGATTATATCTGACAGCAAATTAATAATTTAAATAAAAATTAAAAAACGGAACCAGAATTACCGTCTTTTCTTCTCTGAAAAAAAAGTTATCCACAATGTGATATTTTACTTACCATTTTTCTGTCAAATACTTCCAGTATCTTTTCGGGACATGTTGAATATGAAGTTTCATATTCTTTCGTTCTACAATATTGGTTTTAGTAAAATATCGCTGCCAAAGCACCTGATAATTCATCTCTTCATTATGAAACTTCTGTTGGTACTTATTAAAATCTGGTTTTTCATCAGGATAGAAGAATTCGCAGTGTTCCAGGTTGTAAAAAATGCCGTAATTTCTCCTCAGATCATAGATCATCCATTTCTGATCCTGATACCGGTCATTAAAATGTTTTCGGATCAACGGAAGAACGTTGAAATCGGGATCTATTTTGGAAAAGAAAACACCATCTTTCATTTTTTCAAAGCGGACAAAAGCAGTCATTCTGTGCCTTTCCCTATCAACCGATTTACAGATTTTTGAAATTTGTAGAATATTCTTGTCTGCAAAGTTTTCAAGAATATTTTCTTCGGGATGACTGATGGATTGTCTGACGGCAGACAGGATAAGGTTTTCAAGATCCGGTTCTTCTGATAAAAAAACTTTTAAAAGCTTATGAATACCCACTTTCCCAATATTCTGCTCCAGTTTGTTGAGAACCCGCTCAGACTTTTCTGTTTGAGTGATAACTTCATGAATCTCCGCAAAAATATTTTCCTGATGAAAACGTGTTCTGCTGGAAATTTCTACATCTTTATAACGATATTCAAAAACTTCAAATACCGCAGTAAAAAGACCATCAAAACTTCCATCGTAGAGTAGGGTTGTCATCATTAATTTTAAAATTTAGGTGTGCTGCCTGTCATTCTGAGATTCTTCCTTCGTCAGAATGACAGAAGTGCTGTTTTATCGAAGCAATAAATTAGTGATCATTTGTGAAAATATTCGTGTAATTTGTGTTTAAAACAATGTCAGTTGTTGTGAGAATTGATTGTGAAACTTTGAAGAGCTTCCACCTATCAACAGTTTTCTGAAATTTTTATCCGTTAAATATTTCAGGTAGGCATTCCCTGCAGTGAAATCAATGAAATATTTTGCCCGGTTGACAGCTGCTCCCAGTTTTTTTAAATGATCCATTGTTAAAACCTGAAAACGTCTTGCACTGATAATTTTTTGAGCCGTTTTTACCCCAATTCCCGGAATTCTTAAAATTGTTCGATATTCTGCAGTCTGAAGATTTACCGGAAACTGATCCAGATTTCGCAATGCCCAGCTTAATTTCGGATCTATTTCCAGATCAAGGAAAGGAACATTCGGATCTAAAATTTCCTCAGCTTTAAAGCCATAAAATCTCATCAGCCAATCCGACTGATACAATCGGTTTTCACGAAGCATTGGAACCTCAGTTGTTAAAGAAGGTAATCTCTGATCTTCCAGAACCGGAACATATCCGGAATAATAAACTCTTTTGAGATTAAAATTTTTATAAAAATGATCGGCAACTTTAATGATCTGCAGGTCGTTTTCATTGGTTGCTCCCACAATCATCTGTGTAGACTGTCCTGCCGGAGCAAACTTTGGAACTTTTTTCAGAACTTTCTTTTCATCCTTATATTGAATGATCCCTTTTTGAATATACCGCATAGGACTGATCATATCCTGTCTGTTCTTTTCAGGAGCCAATAATTTTAATCCGCTTTCTGTAGGGATTTCAATGTTTACGGATAACCGGTCTGCATACAACGCTGCTTCCTGCATCAGATCATCACTTGCCCCGGGAATAGATTTCAGATGGATATACCCATTAAAATTTTCTTCCAGGCGCAGCTTTTTGGCAACTCTCACCAGACGTTCCATTGTTGTGTCTGCATTTTTGAAAATTCCTGAGCTTAGAAATAAACCTTCAATATAATTTCTCCGGTAAAAATTAATTGTAAGATCCACGACTTCTTCTACCGTAAAAGCAGCTCTTTTAATATCATTTGAACTTCTGGAAACACAGTATGCACAATCGTAGATACAGTGATTGGTTAATAAAATTTTAAGCAAAGAAACACATCGTCCATCTTCCGTATAAGTATGACAAATGCCACTTGCGGAACTGTCTCCTAAAGCTCCTTTTTTATTCTTTCTTGAGCCTCCGCTTGATGAGCAGGAAACATCATATTTCGCTGCATCAGCAAGGATTTCAAGCTTTTCTTTAAGGCGGTCAAAATTCATATGTTTAAGTGATTGATCTGTTTTGTATCAATATTATAATTTTATATTGTTCAAATTTAGTTCCAAAATTGATAAAAGTCAATCTTTTTTCATAGAAGTTATCAACAAAAAAGAGTCTCAAAATCATTATATTTACGGCTCATTAAAGTTTATATCATGAATCATAAACCAATCGAAGGTTTTTCCAAGCTTCCAAAGCAGGGGAAAATCGACTGGCTCGTAAACGAATATCTTGAAGGAAACCAGGAATATCAAAATATATTAAAACAATACTGGAACGATGATGCAGATCTTCAGAAACTTCACGATGAGTTTTCTGAAAATACCATCTCCAATTTTTATATGCCTTACGGAATTGCTCCGAACTTTTTGATCGATGGAAAGCTGCTGGCACTTCCAATGGCCGTTGAAGAAAGTTCTGTAGTTGCTGCCGCTTCCAAAGCTGCAAAATTCTGGATCGATAAAGGAGGTTTCAAAACAACGATTATCAACACTGAAAAACTGGGGCACACTCATTTTATTTTTAATGTTGAACCTCATAAATTATTACATTTCTTTAATTTCAGTTTAAAGAAAAAATTACTTGAAGCGACAGAAGATATCACATCGAACATGAGAAAACGCGGCGGTGGTATTTTAAATATCAATCTGGTGGATAAAACTGCAGAAATGCCAAATTATTATCAGTTGAAAGCAAGCTTTGATACGGTAGATTCCATGGGAGCGAACTTTATCAACTCATGTCTTGAGCAGTTCGGAAAAACATTGAGACAGGAAGTCGCTACCAGCGAAGATTTTACTCAGGAAGAAAAGAATTCACTGCAGATCGTGATGAATATTCTTTCCAACTTTACCCCTGACTGTATCGTGAGAGCTGAGGTTTCCTGTAAAATGGAAGATTTAAAAGACGACAGCGGAATTTCTCCTGAAGAATTTGCTTCAAAATTCAAGCAGGCAGTTACTATTGCTGAAATCGAACCTTACCGTGCAACCACTCATAATAAAGGAGTGATGAATGGCGTAGATGCTGTTGTAATTGCTACCGGAAATGATTTCCGAGCTACAGAAGCCTGTGCCCATGCGTATGCTGCAAGAGACGGACAATACAGATCTTTGACACACTGTACAACAGACAATGGCATTTTCAGATTCTGGATTGATCTACCTATTTCTGTAGGAGTTGTAGGAGGGCTTACGAATCTTCACCCATTGGTAAAATTTTCTTTGGCTCTTCTTGGAAAACCTTCCGCTCAGGAGCTTATGAGTATTCTTGCTGTTTCAGGTCTTGCACAAAACTTTGGTGCATTGCGTTCGCTGGTAACTACAGGAATTCAGAAAGGGCATATGAAAATGCACTTATTGAATATTCTGAATCAGTTGGGAGCTACCGAAGAAGAAAAGCAGCACTTCGTAACGTACTTCAAAGATAAGACAGTGAGCCATCACGAGGTGATCAATGAATTTAACAGAATGAGAGGAAACTAATGTTACAGATCATTTTGCCCATTGTATTCCTTCTTTTTGGATTCTTTTTAAAGAAAACCAACAATGAAGGGTTCAGAAGCTCCAAGAGATTTGCTAATATGTTTATTATACTGGGAATCTCTACGTTGGTAGCCAAGTTCATTTTAATGTACTTAAAATCAAAATAGTGAAAAAGAGTATTGTATTCTTCTTATTGATTTCCGGTTTAAGTTTTTCTCAGCAGAAAGATTTAAAAATACAGGATTTACAGCCCAAATCAGAAAACTTTGTGTTTCCTGTAGTTACTTATTCTGCAAATCCTTCCGTGGCCAATAAGATCAATACATTTCTTCAGGTAAACGAACTGGAATATATCCCGAATTCAGGTGGAAATCCTTTTAAGCTGGCTTCTACAGCTACTAATTCCTATTCCAACTATCTTTATTTTTATGATTGGGAGAAATTAGAAACTCCAAAAAATATTTTAAGTATAGGTATCCATGGTGAAGCTTCGGGAGCGTATCCTGAAGAATTTTCAGACTGGAAGAATTTTGACTTGAGAACAGGAAACTATATCAATGCTGAAGCTTTATTTCAAACAAATGCTGCCAAAACGGTTGCAGATTTGATTCAGAAAAAAATCAAAAAAAGAGTCAACGGCTTTCTTGTAAAACTAAAATCCGAAAAGAATCCTTCAGAAGAAGTTCAGGAGCAGATTGGTTTATATGAAGGATGTTTCATGGATTATACTTTGAATGGCATCCGATATTTTTTCGGAAAGGATAAACTCACTTTTGTAGCCGGAAGATGTTCCAACCATGCGATGCGGGCTTTAGATGATCTGGGAAGTCACGAACTGGAATTCACTTATAAAGAACTTGAAAAATACCTGAGCATTTATGGTAAGAATTTGATTTCGGGTTCTGAAAAGATAGGGCAGACTGGGCCCGGAAATAAATTATATAAAGGGAAAATTGACGGAAAATATCCTGTTATGGTTTTGTTTAACGAAATCAATGAAGACGATTCTTTTTCAGCCACTTATTGGTATGATAAGAATAAAAAGCCTATCAACTGGAGAGGAGAATTTGTCCATGAACATTTTTCTATCACTGAAGATGATTATCATAGCGAAGAACTTAAGGAATGGATACCAAGAGCTTTAATAGAAGCGGATTTGAAAGGAAGTAAAATCATTGGAACCTGGCAGGATTATAAAACAAAAAAATATTTAACCCTAGAATTAGAAGAGTTATAAAATGAAAACAATTACTTTAGTTTTTGGAGCGGTTTACGGAATGGTGTCTGTGATCCTGGGTGCATTCGGAGCGCATGCTTTAAAGAAAATATTAGCTGTGGAGAGGCTGGAAAGCTTTGAAACAGGAGTAAGGTATCAGATGTATGCAGCATTTTTCCTGCTGATCATCGGATATATCTTAAAATTTGAAACTTCTGCAGAAAAATGGACTTCCATTTTAATGATTGCAGGAACATTGTTGTTCTCTGTAAGCATCTATTTTCTGAGTATGCAGGATTATCTAGGGATGAACCTTAAATTCTTAGGACCTATCACTCCGCTTGGAGGGCTGATGATGATCTTAAGCTGGGGAATGCTGATCTTATATTTTGCTAAAAACAGAATTTAAGAATGAAGATTAAGAGAAGAAGACGGTTAATAAGAACATTCAATCTCTTAGATCAACCTATCAGATTCAATCCGTTCGTGTTCAGCCGTACTTTTTTCATGTGGGCTGTTACAGGTCTTGTAGGCGGTATTATTGCCGGAGGATATTGGATCGTACTGGAGCATTTCACTGAATTCCTGTCCGGGTTTCAAGGATGGCAGGTGATTCCAACGATGGCAATCTGCGGTTTACTGGCGGGACTGGTGATCCATTTCATAGGAGATCCCGGAGAAATTCACCTGATTGTTAATAACATCAGATTCAATAAAGGAAAACTGGAACCAAAGAATAATCCTTCGATGATTCTTTCATCCCTGTTTTGTGTAGCTTCAGGAGGAAGTTTAGGGCCGGAAGCTCCTTTGGTACAGGTAACCGGTTCTACAGGAACCTGGCTTGGAAAAATTTTCAGACTGAAAGGAGAAGAACTGCGTTCTTTAAGTATCGCCGGGATGGCTTCAGGGTTTACTGCATTATTTGGTGCACCGCTGGGAGGAAGTCTTTTTTCTCTGGAAATCCTTCATCATAAACATGCTGTAGAATACTATAAAGCTATTATTCCTGCCTTGGTAGCGAGCTGTTTCAGTTATCTGATGTTTGCTTTGATTATCCATTTGGGAATCGGGGCAACCTGGGATTTGAAAGCCTATCATTATACTGGAGTATATGATTTTCTATATGCTACATTGTTCGGAATTGTAGGAACATTTTTTGGATGGATTTTCATTTTTGTTGTTAAGTTTTTCAAGAAAGTTTTTGAATACAGACAATTTCCGATTTACATTAAAACATTCGTAGGTGGCATTATTTTAGGGATCATTGCCTATAATTTCCCTATTACAAGATACTTTGGACATAACGAGATCAATCAGCTTATCGGTGGTAATTTCGGACTCAATTTCTTAATCCTGATTCTGGTTTTTAAAATACTGGCGATTGCCATTACAGTAACTTCAGGATGGAGGGGAGGATTTATCATTCCGCTGTTCTTTGTAGGCACCACATTAGGATTGATTATCCATAATTTATTTCCAGGTGTAGATACTACATTAGCTATTGTAAGCTGCATGGCGGCGATTAATGCCTGTGTGACAAGAACGCCGATGAGTACTACCATTATCTTAGGAACACTTACCGGGTTTACCTATTTTGTACCGATATTATTTGCGAGTCTCACAGGATATTTTCTGGCTCCAAGAATTCCGTTCATCGGATCACAATCTGAGAAATTAGTGGAAGAATAAAGGAAATTTGAGTGATATGTTAAAAATCAAGTCAATCAGACTTTAATTTTTGAGTCAATAAACTTGAACTTCCGTGTCTTTTTAGTAAATTTGTCAACCTTTAAATATTAAAATAAAATAATAAAAATAATATGAATCTTCACGAGTATCAATCAAAAGAGATTTTATCAAAGTATGGAGTAGCTATCCAACGTGGTTTCGTTGCAAACAACGTAGATGAAGCTGTAGCAGCTGCTGAAAAATTGACTGCTGAAACCGGAGCTCAGGCTTGGGTTGTAAAAGCGCAGATTCACGCAGGTGGTCGTGGTAAAGGTGGGGGTGTTAAGTTTTCTCCAAACATGGATAAACTTAAAGAGAACGCTCAGAATATCATCGGAATGCAGTTGGTAACTCCTCAAACTTCTGCTGAAGGTAAAAAAGTACACTCTGTTTTGGTTGCAGAAGATGTTTATTATCCGGGAGAATCTGAAACTAAAGAATTTTATGTTTCTATTCTTTTAGATAGAGCTGAAGGAAAAAATACAATCGTATATTCTACTGAAGGTGGTATGGATATTGAGCACGTTGCTGAAGTAACTCCTCATTTGATCCACAACGAACTTATTGATCCTGCTATTGGTCTTCAAGGGTTCCAGGCTAGAAAAATTGCTTTCAACCTAGGTCTTGAAGGAAACGCATTCAAAGAATTTGTGAAATTTATTTCATCTCTTTACAATGCATATACAGGAATTGATGCTTCTCTTTTTGAAATCAACCCGGTATTAAAAACTTCTGATAACAAAATTATCGCTGTAGATGCTAAAGTAACTTTAGATGACAACTCATTGTTCCGTCACAAAGACTTAGCTGAACTTAGAGATACAAGAGAAGAAGATCCAATGGATGTAGAAGCTGGTGAAGCTGGTCTTAACTTCGTAAAACTAGATGGTAACGTTGCTTGTATGGTAAACGGAGCTGGTCTTGCAATGGCAACTATGGATATCATCAAATTATCAGGTGGTAACCCGGCTAACTTCCTTGACGTAGGTGGTACTGCTGATGCTCAGAGAGTACAGACTGCTTTCGGAATCATCTTAAGAGATCCAAACGTAAAAGCTATTTTGATCAACATCTTCGGAGGTATCGTAAGATGTGACAGAGTTGCTCAGGGAGTTGTAGATGCTTACAAAGCGATGGGTAGCCTTCCGGTTCCATTGATCGTAAGATTACAGGGAACTAATGCTGTAGAAGCCAAAAAATTAATTGACGAGTCTGGTCTTCCGGTACACTCTGCAATTACTTTAGAAGAAGCTGCAAACAAAGTAAAAGAAGTTTTAGCGTAATCTAAAATTTTTAAATAAAATATAAACCGTTTCATTTTTGGAACGGTTTTTTTGTTTCAAACATGAAGACAGAAAGTTTTTTTAAGATTTTTCTTGGATTAAATTTTCCCACAGATCGCACAAATCACACAGATTTTATAGTATAGGTTTCATCTGAAAAATCAGTATGAAATACACATTTTACAATTTTATCGGAGATAAAATCTTTGCGTCTTAAAATATTAAATAGCAATGTGGAAGAATTGCGCCTTTGCGATACCTAACCTTTAATAGTGTAAAAAAGACCAATTCAATAATTGAATGGTATTTATATTTTTAGAAATAATTCCTTACTTATCCTGATGGCTTTCAGGTAAAATATTCTCTCCACTCGTAATACTGATACTCGTTGGCGTTACCAACTGCACTTTATCCACATCAAAACGCTCTTTAATCCCTAAATAAGCCTTACTTCTTACCTGAGCCAGGTTAGAACCTACTTTTATCCAGAACTTCACCTGAAGATTAAATGCACCTTGTTTCAGATCTGTAAAGATCACCTCAATGGTGTCTAACTTATCCACATTGTCAAGATTTTTAATCACATCCAGAATCCCTTTCTGCGCTATACTGATATCTTCATCAGCAGGAATTTCAAAATTTAAAATAATCCTGCGTTGTGGGGAAGCCGTAATATTATAAAACGGAGCATTGAAGACGACCTGATTAGGAATATAAGCCTTCTTCCCATCATCAGTAAGAATTTTGGTTGTTAAAAAACCGATCTCCTGTACCGTTCCTGAATGTGCTCCAATCGTAATATAATCTCCTACTTTGTATGCTTTGTCAATTCCAATCAGCATTCCGGAGAAAATACTGGATACAAGATCTTTCAGGGCAACCCCTGCAATAACCCCTGCAACCCCCAAACTTCCGATAAACTTCCAGAGAAAGCCGCTGAATCCCATTATTTCCAGTGCAATAAAAGTTCCCATCAGTATGATCAGGAATCTGAATATACTGATTAAAGTCACTAGTGAACTTTCTTTTTTGCTCTTCGGAAAAAATTTATGGAACAGTTTTACGGCTGCCTGACTTAAATATTTACTGGTAATCAGGAAAAATGTAAATACTAAAATTCCGACAATAAGTTTTGGAGTAAGCTCTGCAAATGTCACATACCAGTTTTCCAATACTTTATAAACAAGATCTACATACCTGAGTCCGGTTTTCTCCATGAATAAAAATTTTAATTAAAGATATAAATTTTCATCAAAAAATTTGCCAGTTCCAAAAAGTCTACTAAATTTGTAGACTATAAAGAAAAAGCATTATGTCAATTAAACTAGGAGATACAGCACCCAACTTTCAGACAGAGTCATCTGTAGGTGATATTAATTTCTATAATTATCTGGGAGATTCCTGGGGGATTCTGTTTTCGCATCCTGCAGATTATACGCCGGTATGCACTACAGAGTTGGGGTACACCGCAAAATTGCAATCTGAATTTGATGCCAGAGGAACGAAAGTGATCGCTTTAAGTGTAGATGGAGTAGAGGATCACCAAAACTGGGTAAAAGATATTAATGAAACCCAGAATACCAATGTACAGTTTCCTATTATTGCTGATAAAGACAGAAAAGTTTCTGAGCTGTATGATTTTATTCATCTTAATGCTTCGGTGACGGCTACTGTACGTTCTCTTTTGATTATTGATCCTTCCAAAAAAGTTAGACTGATTATTACCTATCCGGCCTCTACAGGAAGAAATTTTGATGAAATCCTTAGAGTGCTGGATTCTTTACAGCTTGTGGATAATTATCGCGTGGCTACTCCTGTTAACTGGGAAAATGGAGAAGATGTGATTGTTCCGCCAACGATTTCTACAGAAGAAGCACGAAAGATTTTTCCAAAAGGAGTGACAGAAATAAAACCTTATTTACGATACACGCCACAACCCAATACATGATTTATTTGATTTTTTATAGTTTAGTTTTAATTTGTACGAAAAGCGCCCCGAAATAAATTTTCGGGGCGCTTTCATTTTTTATAAGTATTTCAGTGATTACTTAACGTCGTTGATGATTTGTTTACCTTTAGAAGTTGGTAAATAAATACTGAATCCTACATTGAAAGTTAAAGTAGAAGTTAATCCCTCACTACCAAATCCTGCAACACCATTATATTTTACTAGGCCTTCAACACCAATGTTTGGTGTAATGAAGTATGAATAACCAGGACCTGCTCCAAAATCTAAACCTGTTGTAGAGTTAGATCCTTCAGTAGAAGTTCCTCCAATACCTACATTACCTTCAAAGAACCATCTTCCGTGGTGTAATAGATTATCGACTCCTTTTTCTCCTGGAGAAACGTAATATCTGCCTAAAGCCCCAACTTTATAAACAAAATTGGTAGGCGATCCATTTGTTACTTTATTAAATCCTAAATCTACATATCCCCCAACAGCTACATTGTCTTGAATAAAGTAAGCCGCTTTTGGCTGTAATGAAATATTATATCCACCACCTGTATTTAAACCAAAATTACTGGCTACGATGCTACTTCCTACCATCCAATTACCTTTTTGAATCTGAGCGTTTGCGGTTGCTGTTAAACCTGCTACGGCTAATATCCCTGTTAAAATAAGTTTTTTCATAATTTATTATTTTAATAATTAAATGTTTATTATTCACGAGTTATAGAAAAAACAATAAATGTGCCATACTCTTAATTTTAGGTAATTTTTCTAAATAAACGTTAATATTCTCAGGGAGATATAATTCATTTTTTTAACATATTAACTGAGGATTTCATAATGATAAAGAAAATAAAAAGCGGGTTTTAAAAAGGAAATGATAAAAATGGGTAATAAATCCCAAGTGCTTTTCTCTCTTTGTTCAGTGTGCTGAGTATTAAACAAATAAAAGAATGATAGATATCATCAGCCCTGCAATCGTAAACTTGATTCCGCGTTTGAAAGCCTTTGTTTTAGGATTAAACATCCAGAAACTTGAAATCACAAAAAAGAAAAGAGAAACTCCGAAGAATACACTTAGAGGCGATATAGCATCCTTAGACTGTGATTTGTGAAGAGAAACCATTTTGTCTAATACGAAAGGCAGCTCTTTCTTTGTATACTTTGCTTTTCCGGTTGCACTGTCATAAGTTCCCTGTTTAAAATAAAGAACACTTCCTTCTGTTTTTTCCACTTCAAGACCTTTCATCTTCAGCTCTTTTTTCAGTTCTTTCTCTGAAAGATTGGCCGCGATATTTTTTTCATACTTCTTTTCGCTTTTCAGAAAATCAGTGTCTCTGTACACGAGAAGGATTCCACTTAAAGAATATACGGCCATAATTCCGGCAAGGAAATATCCCAGATAACGGTGTGTAATTCTCATGAAAGTTCTTGTGTCTTTAATCTTATCCATATCTTATTGTTTTGTTTTTGTTTTAAAATTTCAAAAGTGGAAACTGCAAAAATGCAATTTCCACTTTTAATGAAAGAATTATTATATAAAGAATTCTAGAGTCTGTATGTCAGTGTGAAATAGTAGTTTCTCGGCGTGATAGGATTCACTGAATAATTTTCATGAACATTGTAGTTTACAACATCAAACAGGTTCCCCACTTTCCCCTGGATAGAGAATTTTTTCCATTCGTAGCCTACAGATACCATTACGGTAGTGTAATCTTTTAGAGCAAATGATCTGCTGATTCCGTTTCTTGCACCCAAGCCTGTAGAACCATTTTTTGTATCATTCCATCCGGCTAATCTGTCACCGATGAAGTAAGCTCCTGCACCTACTCTAAGTCCTTTTGCATAACGCGTGAATTTATAAAATACAGAAGCATTAGCTGTTGTAGCTGGTGTTCTTACTAATCTTTGTTTCTCAACATATCCAAAACCGTCTGGTGTATCAAGATATACCGAGTTGTTATAAGAGAATCCACCGATAATTGATAAATTTTCTGTAGGATTTCCTGTGATGTCAAGCTCAACCCCACGGCTTCTCATTTTTCCTGCAAATTCTTTATAGAATGAATCTGAATTCGCCTGTCCATTTGCTAATTGAGGAGCGGTCTGATAATAATTATTGTAAACAATTTGATATGCAGTAAGGTTTACAGCTAAAGCATTATTCCAGAAATTCTTTTTTACTCCAACTTCATATTGGTCAATAGTAGTAGGCTTTAATGCTTGTTCATAAATATCTTTTCCTGTATTTTGAGCAAAAGAGTTGGTATAGGTTGCAAATACAGAAAGGTTATCATTTGGCATATATACTAAACCTGCTTTTGGTGAAAATGCTCTGTCAGATATTGCTGTATTTTTTTGATCAACATCTCCAAGGTCATTTGAAAATGTATTTTTAGTATTGGTCATTGTTTCTAAATAAGACCATCTTAAACCAGCAATCACTTTAAGTTGCTTGGTAAGGCTTATGAAGTCCTGAATGTAAATCCCAAATCTTTGTGTAGGAATTTTTGTTCTGTCTTTTAATGAAGCGTAAGGCATTTTTCCACTTGCCCAAGTTGAAGGATCATCTAAATAAAGATTATTATTTAAGGTAGCTGTATTACCATTAGTTCCATAAACCGTTGGATTGGTATATGTGTAGTTATTTTGAACACCATAGTCTCCATCAGTACCAATTAAAACCTTATGATTGATTTTTCCGGTATTGAACTCTCCATTAATATTAACTTGTAATGAAGTGTAGTTTTGTTCGTTAAATGTTTTATTTAGAGGTCTTTGCCAGAAAAGACGGTTTGTATTCTTTTCATATCCCCATTGTACTCTTTCAGTAGAGTAGTAATCTTTAGTATAGTTCTGATAAGAAGCTACAGCATTTAATGACCATTTTTCAGTAAACTGATGATTAAAAGTTATGTTGGTAGAAACTTGTTCTACATTTTGATATTGCCAGTCAGCCCCTAAGAAAGCATTTTTAGGGAGTAAGTCATTGATTTTATAACTTCCATCAGGATTGGTAATGGATCCAAGACCAAAATCCGGAGTAAAATTATTCTTAAGATAATCTGCCTCAACAATTAACTGAGATTTATCGCTTAAATTAAATAAAAATGAAGGATTGAAGTAGTACTTCTCTGATTCTACAATATCTCTGAAACTTTCAGCATGCTCATAGGCACCATTTATTCTGAATGCAACATTTTTGGATAGAGGCCCATAAATATCAACTGTTGGCTTATAGGAATTCCAGCTTCCCCCGTTTAATCCTACGCTTCCCCCAAAATTGAATTTAGGTTTTTTGGTAATCATATTGATAACACCACCCGCTGCTGTATTACCAAAAAGCATAGCATTCGCTCCCTTTAAAACTTCTACTCTTTCCAGGCCACTTACTTCAGGGAAAACACCACTGTTTATTCTTGAACCATTCTTAAAAATGTTATCATTTCCTAAAATGAAACCACGTCCACCAAAACTATCCTGAGAATTTCCTCTGGATGAAGTGATATACAGACCGTTTACATTTTGAAGAACATCACTAAGCTGTTTTGCCTGCTGCTGCTCAATGATTTCGTGAGTAACAATAGCAATAGGCTGTGGATTTTCCATTACCGTCAGGTTTGATTTTGTCGATAATGGTCTAGCCTGGTTCGGGTTTCCTGTTTTATGAAGATTGATGTCCTCAATGGTCTGAGTTCTGATGGTGTCTGCTTCAGCATTTTTCATCTGTGAACTCGCTGAAACAGCGATCAATAGAAGACCTAAAGAAAGTAGTTGTCTTTTCATTTTATTTTTATGTAGAACAGTTTTAAATAAGGCGCAAATGTAAGTATTTGTTTAGAATAGATAAAAATAATTTTATGATTTAAATCATATTTTTCAGCGTTAGTGAGATGGATTATTTCTATACCTCCTTTAGATTAAGGAATAGAGCGTTTTTTATGAATATATTTGTTAAAAATTATAATATGCAATTGGTAAAAGCAGGGCTTTGTGCCTTTGGAATGAGCGGAAAAGTGTTCCATGCTCCCTTTTTAAAGGAACATCCGGGATTTTTTATATCTGCTGTAGTGGAAAGAAGTAAGGAAGAGTCTAAGGAAAAATATCCTGAAGCAACCATTTATCGTTCTGTAGAAGAAATGCTTCAGCATGCGGATGTAGAATTGGTCATCATCAACACTCCGGTTCAGACGCATTATGAATATGCAAAAAAAGCATTAGAGGCGGGAAAAAATATTATCGTAGAAAAACCTTTTACGGTAAATGTTGCTGAAGCGGAAGAGCTGGTACAGTTGGCTGAAGAAAAAGGATTGTTTTTAAGTGTATATCAAAACAGAAGATTCGACCGTGACTTCTTGCAGGTTCAGAAGATTTTAAATGATAAAAAAATAGGGAATATTAAAGAGGCGGAAATCCGCTTTGACAGATTCCGTACAACTCCTAGTGGAAAACAACATAAAGAAAGTCCGGATCAGGTAGGCTCAGGAACACTTCATGATCTGGGTGCTCATCTTGTAGATCAGGCTGTACAGTATTTTGGATATCCTGAAAAACTTTTTGCAGATGTATTTTCTATGAAGGGAAAAGAATTTGCAAATGATTATTTTGAGATCCTGCTATTCTATAAAAATGATCTGAGAGTAAGACTAAAAACATCGGTTTTCAGTAAAGAAGGTCATTACGCTTATACTATTCATGGAGACAGAGGAACTTTTTTACAGGAACGAACAGATAATCAGGAAAATGAATTGGTAGCAGGTGCTATTCCGGAATATGGTAAAGAATGGACCCAGCCATTGAAAGAATCGGATGGAATTTTAAACTTCCTGAATGATCATTCCGAGACTGAAAGAATTCTAACCTCCAGCGAAGCCGGAAATTACATGGATTATTACCAGCAGATCTATGAGCACATTGTGTTTGGATATGCATTACCATCTCCGGGAAGAGAAGTTATCCAGAATATGAAAATCATTGATGCTTCTCTGGAAAGTGCAAAAGAAGAAAGAGTAATTCAATTATAAAAAGGTTATTCAATTATAAATTATAAATTATGAATTATGAATTATGAATTATGAATTATGAATTATGAATTAATTTAAGGTTCAAAGTTTGATAGTAGTCGTGATTAGAGATTTTCAACCCTTTTACACTCAAACTCTCAAACTCGCTGACTCATTCATAATTCATCATTTATAACTCATAATTATTAAAGGATTTCCTGAAGCTCCAGCCATCTCATCTCATGGTTCTCCAGCTTTTCTGAAACTGTTTCCAGTTCGGAAGAGAGTTTGGCGATCTTTTCGTAATCTGCTTCATTGTTGAGCTGATCCAGAATTTTGGAACGCTGGTCTTCAAGTTCCGGCATTTCCTTTTCTATCGTTTCCAGCTCTTTTTGTTCTTTAAAAGTTAATTTTCTTTTTTTAGAAGCAGCCACTGGAGCGATTTCTGTTACAGCAGCAATTTCTTTAGCGGGCTCAGGTTTTGCAGTGGTATTTTTTTCTAAAGCTTCTTCACGGCTTCTTGCCTCTCTGTATTCTGAGAAATTTCCTACAAAATTTCTGATTTTTCCGTCTCCTTCAAAAGCCAGGACATGATCTACAATTCTGTCCATGAAATATCGGTCGTGGGAAACAATAATCAAAGATCCCTGAAATTGCTGAAGGAAGTTTTCAAGAACCGTTAGCGTAGGAAGATCAAGGTCATTCGTAGGCTCATCAAAAATCAGGAAATTAGGATTCTGATACAAAATATACATCAGGTGAAGTCTTCTCTTTTCCCCACCTGAAAGTTTGGAGATAGGAGAGTACTGAGTCTGATCGTCAAATAAGAACAATCTTAAGAATTGCGATGCTGACAGGCTTCTTCCATTGGCCAATGGATAAAATTCTGCAATCTCCTTGATGAAATCAATCACACGCTCATCCTCTTTATATGTAAGCCCTTTCTGAGCGAAATAACCGAAAGATATCGTTTCTCCGGTTTCAATTTCTCCCTTGTCAGCTTTTTCCAAACCTTGGATAATATTAAGCAGGGTAGATTTTCCAGCACCGTTTTTCCCGATAATTCCAACCTTTTCACCACGTTGAAACTGGTAGCTGAAATCTTTTAGAAGAACTTTTGCTCCAAAACTTTTATCAATATGTTTAAGTTCGAGAATTTTATTCCCCAAACGCTTCATTTCAAAATCCAGTTCCAAGCCATCTTTTCTGGTATCGGTTTTGGCAACCTTTTCAGTTTCGTAAAAAGCATCAATTCTGCTCTTTGATTTTGTAGTTCTGGCTTTCGGCTGTCTGCGCATCCACTCCAGTTCCTTTCTGTAAAGGTTATTGGCTTTATCAATAGTAGCATTAAGATTCTCCTCACGAATCATTTTGTTTTCAAGATAAGTAGCATATGAACCATTATGCACATACAGATTTCTATCTTCCATTTCCCAGATAATATCACAAACACTGTCAAGGAAATATCGGTCGTGGGTTACGAGTAATAATGTGATTTTTGCTTTATTCAGATAATTTTCAAGCCATTCTACCATATCCACATCAAGGTGGTTGGTAGGTTCATCCATGATAAGAAGCGTATGTCTGTGTTCAGCTCTTGTTTCCGTCAAAAGTTTAGCCAGCGCTACACGCTTGATCTGACCTCCGGAAAGCGTTCCCATTTTTGCATCCAGATCAGTAATCTTAAGCTGGGAAAGAATCTGCTTCATTTCATTTTCAAGATCCCACGCTTTGTGAGCTTCCATATCGGCCAATGCCTTCTCAATAAAATCATTATCTGTAGAATGAAGTGATAGATGATAATTTTTAAGAGCAAGAATAGGTTCTGAATCCAGCGCCATCATAAATTCCTCAATGCTGAGTTTAGGATCATAATCAATTTCCTGGTCAAATAATACCACCTGGATATCTTTGTTAATGATCGCAGTTCCACTGTCTGCAATTTCTTTACCCATTAATATTTTCAGAAGGGTAGATTTTCCACTTCCGTTTTTGGCAACAATAGCAATTTTATCCCCTTCATTGATATGAAAAGTAATGTTTTCAAATAAAACTTTGATGCCGTAAGATTTGGTAAGATTTTCTGCAGAAACGTAATTCATTGGAAATTAATGGTTTGATTTTAATTTTGAATTGAACCGCAAAAATACGAAAATGTAACCTAAAATTTTCCGGAACCTCTTTTATAAAAATGAATATTTATAATTTTTTAATAGACTGTGCCCATTATCTGGAAAAACTATTCAGTAAATTTGATAAGACACAATGAATACATTTTTTTAATAATATAAATAATACAAAAATCTGATTGAAGTAATGAAAAAAGTAATTGTCGACATGGATGGGGTAATGGCGGATGTATATCATCAGCTGGTACAATTTGAAAAAAGAGATACGGGGAGAGAAATTGAAATCAGTGATTTGACAGGTAAACCTGAAATAGAATCATTTCCGAATGGGAAAAAGCACGTTAATGAAGTAGGGTTTTTCAGAACGCTGCCTGTAATGAAAGGAAGTCGTGAAGCAATGGAATATCTGAATAATAAATATGATCTGTATATTGTCTCTGCAGGCATGGAATTTCCCAACAGCTTAAGAGAAAAATACGATTGGCTGGCAGAACACTTCCCATTCATTACCTGGGAGCAGATTGTTCTTTGTGGAAGCAAAAAAGTAGTTTCAGGAGATGTAATGATTGATGATTATCCAAAAAATTTAGACCATTTTTCAGGACAAAGATTGATCTTTACCCAGCCTCATAATGAGCTGATAGAAAACGAGACTTACGAAAGAGTTCATTCCTGGGAAGAAGTT
Source organism: Chryseobacterium sp. S90 (assembly GCF_047444895.1). Classification (NCBI taxonomy): domain Bacteria; kingdom Pseudomonadati; phylum Bacteroidota; class Flavobacteriia; order Flavobacteriales; family Weeksellaceae; genus Chryseobacterium; species Chryseobacterium sp. S90. The sequence continues at coordinate 192,177 of NZ_JBLGCX010000005.1, forward strand.
ATGAATATCCTTTAATAGCACGAAATGTAAATATTTTTAGAGTTCTTTTGAAAACAATGGGGTTTTTTAAAAGAACTTTAACTATAAGAAGAATAAATTTAATAAAGAATTGTGACAGCTGATGGTTTAAAATAAATAAGTTTGCGTCAAACTTTTAACATGAAAATATATCATACTTTATTCTTCCTTTTGGCGGCTTCAGCCTTCCATGCACAGGTTATTTCCGGAACTATTATTTCTAAAAACGAAAATCAGCCGATTCCTTACGTGAAAATCGGGATTGAAAAGAAATCAACCGGGGCGATTTCAGATGAAAAAGGACAATTTTCAATTGATCTTTCCAATGCTGAACCACAGCAGAAAATAAAAATAGAAGTCCCGGGATACGATCTTTATCAGGAAACAATAGAGAGTTTTAAAAAGCATGACCAGCAAAAAGTATTTTTAACAGAGAAAATTAAAAATATTAAAGAGATTGCAATAAAACCTAAAAAACTTGTTGATAAAAACTGGGGAGTCAATACAAAAACAAAAAGTGTTATTTATTCTGTTAATCCGGAATTTGACAAAAAAAGTTTTCTTGGAGAAACTGCTTTAGAATTCAATGCTAAGAAAAGATCCAAAATTAAAAATATCAATCTGAATATAGCCAGCTATGTTTCTACTCAGCCGGTTTTGATGAGATATAGCATTTACAGTGAAAAAAATGGCTTCCCGGATAAAAATATTCTTGAAGAAGAGATTACCGTGGAACTTACTGAAAATATGATTAAAGACGGAACCTATACCCTGGATGTCAATGATCGTAATATTTGGGTTCAGGGAAAATTTTTTATCGGAATCCAGTTTTTAAAAGATTTTGATGGCAGAATTAAAATAAGTGCCGCTTTATTCAGAACCGGATTTATAAGAGAATTTTATGGAGACTGGCAGAAAATGACTATTGCTGCACCAGCGATTAATATTGATGTGAAAATGGATAAAAACGGAAGCGATACTCAGAGTGAAAATGATTAATACCTGATGTCTCTGAGTAACTGAAGAATCAATCACTTGTTCATATAATTCTATCTTCACTAATCCAGCGTCAGTCTTTTTAACGACCATGAATTGCCATTGTAGATATCAAGATCTACTTTGGTGTTGATGCCATGAACAATACCGTTTTCCGTAAACTGCCAGAAATCCCACTGGTCATCGGGAGATGGAGAAGGAACGTCATTGTAATTGGCCAGCCATAGCGGATAATCTTCAAATTCTCCTTTCAGGAAATCCTTATAATAATGATAATAGGTATAAATGATAGGCTTTTCACCATAAGCATCCTCTACAATTTTACACCAGACTTTAAGATCTTCAATCAGTTTTTTGTTCGTTTTACGCTTTGGAATTTTTTCAATATCAAGAATAGGAGGAAGATCGCCACTTTCAAGTTTTACATTTGCTAAAAAATTATTGGCCTGAATGACAGGATCTTCATCAGCTCTGTAAAAGTGATAGGCACCACGGATAAGATCATGTTTTTTAGCCATTTCCCAGAATTCCTCAAAATGCTTGTCGGCACTTCGGTTTCCCATTGTAGCACGCATAACGACAAACTCCAGCGGAATCGTTTTATTTCCAATACTGAGACTGTCCCATTTGATATCTTCCCTGTTCTGATAATGAGAAACATCAAAACCATAAGTTTTATCAAGGTTGTTCGCTAAAATTCTCTGAATTCTTGCGGCTTCTCTTTCGCTGTTGTGGAGTTTCTTGTGGGTAAATTTGTTAAAGTACAGTGCGTAATAATAGCTGACGGATTGCTTCAAATAAAAGCCGGTTCCAATAAGAGCTACAATTAAAATAGCCAATATCATCCATCTTCGGAAAAAATACTTCTTCCGTCTTGTTTTATGGAGCTGTTTGGCAGTTTTTTTGGTGTACTTTTTTGGTGTCATAAAGTTTTGCAAAACTAACTTTTTTCACTGCTAAATGCTAAAATAAAATCAGTAAATTTGTGTATTATGGAAACACGCGAAAAAATCATCATTATAGGAGGAGGATTTGCGGGGCTGCAGCTTGCAAAAACATTGAATAACAAGAACAAAAAGGTCATTGTTCTGGATCGGATGAATCATCATATGTTTCAGCCGCTTTTTTATCAGGTAGCCTCGGGAAGGATTGAACCTTCCAATATCTCTTTCCCTTTCAGAAAGATTTTTCAGCAGTCCAGAAACACACAGTTCCGTATGACAGAGGTGAAAGAAATAGACCCTGCCAGCAATAAAGTAATTACTGATGAGGCAGAATTTACTTATGATAAACTCATCATTGCAACGGGTTGTAAAACTAATTTTTTCGGGAACAAAGATCTGGAAGGAAAAGCTTTCGGAATGAAAAATACTCAGGAAGCCATCAGCATCAGAAATCATGTGTTGACGACCTTTGAAAAACTGATTATTGAAAAAAGCCGAAGCGATGACGGAAACTGGAATATCGTTATCGTAGGAAGCGGACCTACCGGAGTAGAACTGGCTGGTGCTTTTGCCGAAATGAAAAAAGATATCCTTCCAAGAGATTATCCTTACATGAACTTTGACCATCTGAAGATTATCCTGGTAAGTTCAACAGAAAAACCACTCGCTGTAATGAGCAGTGAAGCCCAGGAAAAATCTGAAAAATATCTTAAAGATCTTGGGGTGACTTTTATGAGTGGAGAAGTGGTGACAGATTATGATGGAGATAAAGTACATCTTAGAAGCGGGAAAGAAATTCCTTCCAATAATGTAATCTGGGCGGCAGGAGTTACCGGAAATGTGGTAGGAGGCTTCCCTGAAGAAAAATTAGTAAGAAACAGATATATTGTAGATCGATATAATACAATAAAAGGATACGATAATATTTATGCCATCGGGGATATTGCCTATATGGAAACTCCAAAATATCCACAGGGACACCCGCAGGTAGCAAACGTAGCCATTAATCAGGCAAAAAATTTAGGTAAAAATCTATTAAAGAAAAGTCAGAACGAGTGGGCAGAATATGAATATGATGATAAAGGTTCATTGGCGACCATAGGGAAGCATAGAGCCGTTGTTGATCTGCCATTTATAAAATTTCAGGGATTTCTGGCGTGGTATTTCTGGATGTTTCTCCATTTAATGCTAATTTTGAGCGTTCGAAATAAGCTGGCCATATTCTTCAACTGGATGTGGAGCTATATCAACAAAGATTCTTCTTTAAGATTAATTATTATACCTACTAAGAAAAACGGAACATTACAATGAGAATTGACATAATAAGCGTACTTCCGGAATTGATGGAAAGTCCGTTCAAAACTTCTATTTTGAAACGAGCAATGGATAAAGGGCTGGCAGAAGTACATTTTCACCAACTGAGAGACTGGGCTGTCAATAAGCACAGACAGATTGATGATGAACCTTACGGAGGCGGAGCAGGAATGGTGATGATGATTGAGCCGCTGGATAAATGTATCTCAGAGCTTAAATCCCAAAGAAATTATGATGAGGTAATCTATCTGACACCGGATGGTGTTACTTTAAATCAGAAAATTGCCAATTCACTTTCCATAAAAGAAAATCTGATCTTTCTTTGCGGCCACTATAAAGGAATAGACCAAAGGGTAAGAGATCTTCATATTACAAAAGAAATCTCCATCGGAGATTATGTTCTTACCGGAGGAGAACTGGCAGCCTGCGTGCTTGCGGACTCTGTCATCAGACTGCTTCCTGGAGTTTTAAATGATGAGCAGAGTGCCTTAACGGATAGTTTTCAGGATGATCTTCTTTCACCGCCAATTTATACCAGACCTGAAAGTTATAAAGGATTGGATGTGCCTAAAATTTTACTAAGTGGGAATTCCGGGAAAATTGAAGAATGGCGTCATGAGGAAGCGGTAAGGATTACCAAAGAAAAACGCCCTGATTTGCTATAATCAATTATTGTCGAAACTTGTCGAAACTTGTCAATTCTTATTCACTTTGAATTCCATTTGTTTTGAAGATAAATGGAATAATATTTGTTGTAAATTCAATAAGTGCGAAAAATATTAATATTTCTAATTTTAAATTAAAAATTTATTTCTATTATTCTGATTTTTACGTATTGTCTCAATTTTGATTAATGTGTTAAAACTCCCGAATGATTGAAAAATTAATTTAAAATAGCTGATTTCATTGATATTTTTTATTATATTTGAATCGTTTTTTATTGGAAATTGATTCGTCTTTCTTGAGTTGAATCAAAGGAATTTGAAAAAAAATAATAAATTTACATCTTAGGAAAAAAGAACATAATAAATTAAAAGTATAGAAATTAGTGTAGATGGAACTGTTCTCTTTTTATAATGTTGAAAATTTATTTTTACCCGATCCGAAACCTGTCCACAAATTAGATCCTACGCGGTCAGGATTAAGGAACTGGGATGAAAAAAGATATAATAATAAGCTTTTCAAAATCTCCCATGTATTTCAGTTGATGAAGGAGGATAATGGTGTACTGCCATTTGTAATAGGATTGTCTGAAGTTTCCGGAAGGAAAGTATTGGAAGATCTTGTGGAGATGGAGCCCTTTCATTCGCAATATGGAATTGTACATTACAACTCTATGGACGAAAGAAAAGTGGATGTAGCCATGTTGTATGATAAAAATAAAGTAGAGGTAATAGATTCTGAAACCATTACTTTCTTTTTTGAAATAGTAAATAAAAACACAGGAAATTACGACACAACCAGGGACGTACTTTTTTCAAAAATTAAATATAAAGGGGAAATTATTAATGTCTTTATCGCCCATCTTCCCTCTAAGCGAGAAAAAGATATCAATAAACCTAAAAGAGCCTTTATACTGAATGAAGTCCGGGAACGGATTATGAAAATCGTAGATGCTGATAAGGAGCATGTCATACTGTGTGGTGATTTTAACGAAAACCCGGATGATGAAAATTTAGTGCAGATTCTCTATAACAATGACCGCGAGAAGGTTTTAATGAACCCTTTTCAACAATTGTTTTCTACAAGAAATTATTCTACTTTTCATTATAAATCTGGATTGCTGTATGATCAGATTATTATGTCAAGATCTTTGCTTGATAATAAGACGCTGGCTTTTCAGGATGCCCATATATTCAATTCTGAAAAAATCCGCAGCAGAACCAGAAATTTTGAAGGACGACCTTTCCGAACTTATGCTGGTACAAGGTATTTGGGAGGATATAGTGATCACTTTCCGGTTTTTGTAAAATTTAAAAGTTTACAGTAAAAAACATAAATAATAAAAAAAGTAGAAAATGAAAAATTCGAGCAACACAAGCTATCATTTAGATTCTATTGACAAGGAAATTATCTACATGTTGATGGATAATGCTAAAACTTCTTTAGCCCACATTTCAAAAAATGTTGGAATTTCAACAACTGCAGTGCACCAAAGAATCAAAAAACTCGAACATGCAGGAGTTATTGAAAATTCAATATCATTTCTTAATCCTAAAAAAATAGGGTATAAAGTAATTTCCTACATTGGTGTGTTTCTGGATCAGCCAAGTCATTATCCAGAAGTGGTAAAATCTTTACATGATATTAACGAAGTGGTGGAAGCCCATTACACAACAGGAAATTATACCATATTCCTGAAAGTTCTTTGTAAAGATAATGATCACTTAATGCAGATCCTTAACAAGCTTCAGAAGCTGAAAGGAGTAACAAGAACAGAGACTTTTATATCTTTGGAACAAGGTATTTACAGACAATTGAAAGTATAACGATATGAACATAGCCCAATATTTGGATTCAACCTACCTGAAAACACCGGAACAATCAGGTATTTCCCATGAAGAAACACTTCAAAAAGATAAAGAACTTGCGCAGGAAGCTATTGAGAATGGTATTTTTGCAGTAATGATTCGACCGGATTATGTAGCTGAGATAAGGAAATATATTCAGGAAAGAAATTCAAATGTTGCAGTAGGAACTGTAATAGGTTTTCACGAAGGAACGTATTCTGTTGAAGAGAAGCTTTCCGAAGCCTCAAAAGCAATAGAAGACGGTGCTGATGAATTGGATTTCGTTATTAATTATACAGCTTATCTGCAAGGAAATACAGAGCTGGTAAAAGATGAATTTGTAAAATGTACAAGATTGTCTCTTGAACATCATAAAATAGCAAAATGGATTATTGAAATTGCCGCTTTGACAGATGAACAGATTGCAGATCTTACCAGAAATATTTCTACCTGGGCAGAAGAGAATTTCTCTGAAAATGATTGGTCAAAAATTTTTGTTAAATCTTCAACAGGATTCTACAAAACTTCTGAAGGAAAACCTAACGGAGCAACTTTTGAAGGAATAACAATTATGCTCAACAACGCAGGAAAGCTTCCTGTAAAAGCAGCAGGTGGTGTAAGAACCCCTGAGGATGCTGAGAAAATGATTAAGATGGGAGTGAAAAGAATAGGAACCTCTTCAGCTTTAGCACTGATTAAAAATGAATCTCCGTCAGAAGGATATTAATCTAAGGTTCAAAATAATAAAAAACCATCAGTTTTGCTGATGGTTTTTACATTTATATCTGTGCCTGATATTCTTCGTAGAACTGTTGGGTTTCTTTGATTAAGCTGTTCATTTCTTCCAACGTGAAAACTTCCAAGAATTTTCTTCTGAAGTCCTTGAAGTGAGGGATTCCTCTGAAATAATTACTGTAGTGCTGTCTCATTTCCACCAGACCTAATCTTTCTCCTTTCCATTCAACGCTCCATTCCGCATGCTGGCGAACGGCCAATAAACGGTCTGATATTGTAGGGGCAGGTAAATGCTCTCCTGTTGTAAAGAAATGCTTGATTTCATTAAATATCCACGGATAGCCAATAGCAGCACGTCCGATCATAATACCGTCACATGCATACTTTTGTTTATATTCCAATGCTTTTTCAGCAGAATCAATATCTCCGTTTCCAAAGATTGGGATCTCAATATTAGGGTTTTGTTTAATTCTGGAAATATGTTCCCAGTCTGCTTCACCCTTGTACATCTGGGCACGGGTTCTGGCATGTATAGTAAGAGCTTTGATTCCTGTTTCCTGCAGACGTTCTGCGACTTCATCAATATTAATGCACGTACTGTCCCATCCTAAACGGGTTTTTACCGTTACAGGCAGATGAGTGGAACTTACAACAGCCTTTGTAAGACGAACCATCAGGTCAATATCTTTCAAAACGCCTGCTCCCGCTCCCTTGCAGACAACCTTTTTTACAGGGCATCCAAAATTGATATCTACCAGATCTGGATTTACTGTTTCAACAATTCTTGCGGACATGGCCATAGCTTCTTCGTCTCCACCAAAGATTTGTATACCCACTGGTCTTTCATAATCGAAGATATCAAGCTTTTTACGGCTTTTGATAGCGTCACGAATCAACCCTTCAGAAGAAATAAATTCTGAATACATTAAGTCTGCACCATGCATCTTACACAAACGTCTGAACGGAGGATCACTTACGTCTTCCATCGGAGCCAGCAAAAGTGGAAATTCCGGCAGTTCTATGTTGCCTATTTTTATCATGGTGCAAATTTACGAAATTCTGAAAAAACAATATTTTACTATTTATAATGTGTTTTGTGTTTTGCGTATTCTTGTTTATTTAAGGGATTTTATGATATTTTGTTTAATTTTTATTTAATTTATATGTTTGATTTTCAGTGTTTTTAATATTATGTTGAAAAATATTTCTTATATTTAATACTAATAAAAATTAATAATATGAGAAAAATTCTATTTTGCTTGATGGCAGTTTTTTCTGCATCAAATTTTTATTCACAAGTGAATGTGTCTGCTACGGCAGGCACGGCTACAGGAACCTATACTACGTTAAAGGGAGCATTTGACGCTATTAATGCGGGAACACATCAGGGAGCAATTGCAATCAGTATCACAGCTAATACCACCGAAACGGCAACTGCCAGTCTGAACGCCAGTGGTGGTGCCACAAGTTACACTTCGGTTGCGATAAAACCCGCAGTGGGAGTTACAGCTACTATTTCAGGAGATGTTGCCAGTGCACCTTTAGTGAGAATACAGGGAAGTAATATTACTTTAGATGGAAGTAATGCTGCTTCAGGAACTACAAGAGATCTTACCCTTACCAATACTTCTGTTACAGCACCTCAGGTACTTACATTTATTGCGGCTTCTTCTGCTGCTGCCAATACGAATATTACGGTTAAAAACCTGAATATAGTAAACGGTATCAATACCTCTTCTGCTTTTATAATGTATGATGGAGCTACAACTCCTACAGGGGGCTTCTTTAATAATGTGACGATCCAGAATAATTCTGTGAAGAAAGCCTACATAGGAATTTATTTATTTGCTGCAACAGCTGCAGGTAACGGAGGTAACACTCTGGTGACAGGAAATGATGTGAGTGCCTCCGGAACAGATGCTGTTCGTCTTTGTGGAATTTATGCACAGGGAGCAGACGGAGTAACAGTAAGTAATAATACAATTGGCAATTTTGAAACTACCAATGCTGAGATCAAGAGAGGAGTCTGGTTTGCAACTGCAACTGTAAATTCTTCCATTACTTCAAATACCATTACCAATCTGGGGTATACCGGAACAGGTGCCGGAGGTGCTTCCGGAATAACAGTAACTTCTGGTAATACGGGAGCTTCCGCAGCAGCCAATATTATTGTGAAAGGAAATACAATTTCTAATTTTAACTCCAGTGGAACGGGAACTCTGTTTGCCGGAATTTATGCAGGAGGTACATTAACGAATGGAATGACTATAACCAATAATAAAATCACGGGAATCAAAAATACCAATGTATCCGGATATGGAGCGCAGGGGATATATCTGTCAACAACAAGTCTTACCTCCAATACTTTAGTGGCCAACAATATTGTAAGTGGTGTAGCAGGTTATGGCTATGCAACAACAGGCGGAGTAAATGACAACGGAAACGGAATAGTCATTGCCGCAGGAGGAGGGTATAAAGTATATTATAACACTGTTGTGATGGATGTAAGCCAGACTGTTGCAGGAAGACCGTCTGCTTTAAACATTACGAGCGGAGTAACTGGCGCGGGAGGTATTGATGTGAGAAACAATCTTTTTATCAATACCCAAACCCAGGCAGGAGATAGATATGCTATTTACGCCGGCGCAGCCAGCACGGTTTTTTCTACTATTAATTATAATAATTTTTATTCTTCAGGAACCAATCTCGGGTATATCGGAGGAGCTGCAAAAGCTACCCTTACTGATATCCAGGCAGGATTTGGAGGTAATGTAAATTCTTTGAATGTTCTGCCGGTATTTGTATCAGCAACAGACTTCCATGTGTCTGGTACCGGAAATGCAGCTCTTGATAATAAAGGAACTCCGGTTGTTGAAGTAACATTGGATGCTGATGGTAATACAAGAAATGCTGTAACACCGGATCTCGGAAGTTTTGAATTTACAGCAACGGTATTGGCCGTAAATCAAGCAGCGAAAAAGAATACAGTCAATTTCTATCCAAACCCGGTTGTAGATTACCTTTATATCAATAATGACAGCAGAATCAAAGATGTTGAAGTATATAATGTTTCAGGACAAAGAATTCTTATTGAAACAATCAACGCAGAAAAAGGCTCTGTAGATATGAAACGTGTTCCAGCAGGAATTTACATCGTAAAAGTAAATACCGAAAGAGGCTCACAATCACTTAAAGTTATTAAAAAATAAAAATTAACTAATAACCAATACAAATCCCCAATAGTGATATTGGGGATTTTTTTATTGTAAAAAGGAACTGTTCAACTTAGAAACTTGCCTTTACCTGCATACTTCCAATATGAATGGTCCGGTCACCCGAATTTCTTCCTTCATAATTAAGATTCAGCTGGATAAATGAGTTGATTGCCTGCTGAATAAATACACTCCATACCTGGTTTTTCCCCGGCTTCAAACCATCCAGCATCTGGTTTCCTACAATACTGAAGTTGTTTCCGGTAAAATTGTTGCTGATGAATGAGAAATTTCCACGGATTGATGTTTTTCTGCGCTCCCATTGGATAGTTCCTGTAACATCAAAAGCCTTAAGAAGCTCTTCACCATCCAGTCTTTGTTTTTGACGGAAAGCAGAGGATAGTTCAGCCTGTATAGCATCTGTAAATTTATAAGTGGCCTTGGGCTTTGTTTCAAAATTATTGAGACGATAATCCCTCGTTTTAAATAATTGCGATGAGTTTTGGATATCATGAACTGAATTTTCCCAATCCACTCTGAATTCTTTATTGAACCAGTATCCGATATTCAGGAAATGAGAGGTCTGCTCACGCTCTTCATTACTGAAATTGGCATTGATGAGGTTATCGTTTGTAATAAATCTGTAGTTACCATTCCAGCCTGATTTATCGGTAGGATTGAATTGTACAGAAGCCAGTATATTTTGATTTTTAAGGATCTGATCACTGTTTTTTTCAAAAGGATTCAGCACAAGAACTTTATCCTTTTTATAGAATGAGTTTTGTGAATTCAATGAAATGTTGAAATTCCAACGCTTTAAAAATCCGTTTTCTGAGTTGAAGACAATGGCTGGATTGACAAATAATGCCAGCTGTAATTTATTTTTATTGGAAGGAATATATCTTACGGAATTGGTATACACCCGAATATACTGGGCAAGATCGGAATATTCGGCAATTTCAAATTCGTCAAGCTGCTGGACACCGTCCCCGTTATAATCTGTCCATTTATATACACCCTGTCCGTCTGTTACTTTAATGTATTGGAATTCTCTCTGTGCTTCCTGTCCGTTTCCAAGTTCATAGAAAGCCTGAAGACGCATCCCGTTTCTGAAAAGCTGTTGATTGTAGAGAATATTTCCAACTACGAAGTCATTATTTCGGGTAACGTCACCTTCCGCACCTGAGTAGAAAAATTTTCTGTAGTGGATTAAAGCATTTAACGTAGTTCTTTCCGTTTTGATGATCTGACTTTCTGCCATGAAACCTAAAATATTATTCATATTCTGAAGCCTGTTGTCACGTACAGAGTCATTATCTCTCATGTATACTTTTGCCAATAGCTTGGTTCTTGTACTGTCACCGATCTTTTTTTGCAAAAAGATTTCTTTCCAGCTGAAACTTGTGACATCCATAAGCTGGGTGTCATTGTACTTTTTCTCATTGTGTTCCATGCTTCCTCCAATAGCCCAGCTTCCTTTTTTACCGGTAAATTCTGTTGAAATTCCTCCACGGATAAATTTAGTATCCTGAAGAGTAGCATTGGTACTCAAATAAGATAAGTTCCCTTTGGTAAAGAGTTTTCCGGTGATCCATCCGAAATCAAGGTCGTTTTTAAGTCCTTTATAAGAATCCTGCTCATTCAAATAATTGACACGGTAGTTTAAGGTAGACTTATTATTCCATTTGTTCAGGAAGCTGAAAATAAACCTGTTTTGGGTCTTCTTGTTAAATTCCTGCGTAAGGTTAAAATCTCTGGAGAATTCCACATCATTGATACGGTCAAGAATATGAAATTGTCTGTCTATGTACTGGTATTCAAAGCTTGGAGTTCCCTTCCATGTGTTCTTCGTAAAGCTTTTATTTCCGAAAATACGCCACGCATAGCCCATATTCTGATCAGAATCCTTTGATGAAAATAAATTGACATCATAATTACTCAGGGAAATATCAGCTCCTATTTTTCCTTCATTCAATAAATATTCAGAATTCAGGGAATATACCTGTGATTTCTGAGGTGAAGGAAGCTTTCTTACCGCTCTGTAATCTCCGGCATTAGGACCAACATATTCAAAAACACGTCCGTTGTTGGTGGTCTGTGCTATTTTATAATCTCCCAGATTAGCCCCGAAATAAGTAAAAGAAACCTGGTAAAGTGTTAAGTTAGGATCAGTGGAAAACTCGTAGAAATTCCCGGCAGAGTTTAACTTGTATAAAATTTTATTCACATCATATTCGGTAACAACTCCTGATGGTGCATACATCAGATTAGGGTCATTACCTGCTTCAGCAAGGATTTGTTCATCTTCCTTAGAGAGATTCAAAGAAAGAGGAGCGTTTTTATTGTCATTTTCCATGAACCAGTTTAGGCCCACTTTGAATTTTTCTCTCTGATGCTCAAGCTTTCCGGTAAATAAATATCTGGAATAATTTCTGTTGGCGTAGTTATAAGAAATCGTAATGAAATTCTGCTGGAAAATAGGGCGGAAACTGGTAAAAGTAACCTCACCTGTATTGTAATTAATGATATAATCCTGGTTTTCTCCTCGTTTCATTAAGATACCGTCAATGAAAACCTGCTCAGAACCTGAAATCAATGTGATAAACTGTTCACCGTTTTTACCTGTCAGACGGTAAGGTCCCTGGTTACCTTCAACCCCCTGAAAACGGATTCTATGGAACTCACTTCGTGCAACACCGGCAGAAATATCAATCAATGTTTTGTTTTCCTTTCCAATTTCTGTCTGGAACTGAAGCCCCATACTTCTTCGCTGGTATTTCGCAAAATAATTTTTAGCTTCTACAAGATCAAGGTGTCCGGCTCTGAGAATAGACTTTTCCTTGATGTTAAGCTGCATATAAATTTTATCAAATTCCTCCAAAGTCTGAGTATAACCATCAGCCTGAATAGGAAGGTTATGATCTGAAATACTGGCTAAAATCGTAACATCTTTTGAAAGTCGTCCTGAAATCTGAAGATCCATGGAACTTTGTACAGATTGTCCCTGGTTGTTACCAAAAGTAATCCCACGGATAATAGAACCCTTTGAATTAAGCTCACCTAAGAATCTTTTTTTATCATTTTTTGCAAGTACAGCCTCATCAATAATGATCTTATTGTGTGTTCTTATGAAATCCAGAGTATCTTTTGCAAAGATGTCCTGTTCCAGTCGTGCGGCAAGAATACTATCCCTTTTAATGCTGTCTTCAGGCACGTTGGGGTTTTTCCATGAAAATACCTGAGCATTTCCTGAAAATATGCCTAAGAAGAATAAAACGAATAGGATTATGAAATTCCGCAACTTTTAAAAATAATTCGTAAAAATAATTAAAAAATGTTAACATTAAGGGGTCAACTATAATTAACAAAAACTTAACCTCTTTATTGTCCCCCCAAAAGAAATAGAATGTAGTTTTGTTATCGAAAAGAAATTATTAACAACAAAAAAAATTAAATCATGAAAAAATTTTATTCTCTTTTTGCAACAGTGATGATGGGTGCAGTTGCCTTTGCACAAACAACTTACCTTTGGGATGGTAGTTCTGTAAATCCTATTTCAGGTACAAATGCGAATATTTCAAGTGTAGCATTTGCAGCAACTCAGGGAAATAATAATGGTACTACTAACTTAATTACTACTACATCAGTATCTAGTGGTTATACAGGAGCAAGCGGGTCCAGTAATTTTGGTGCTGCGGCTTTTAAAGATGCTCTTTCTACTGCTGCAAGTACTTATTTTAGTGTAACTGTTACTCCGGTTGCTGGTAATAAGGTAACTTTAAATTCTTTAAATTTAGGATCAAGAGGAACATCTACAGGACCTGGAAAGATTACAGTATACTCCAGCATTGATAATTATGCTACTGCAATAGGAACTGTAAATGTAAATAACAATAGTACATGGACGTTGAATAGCATCACTTTTGCAGGTGCAAATTTAGTAGGAGCAGAATCAGCTCCGGTTACCTTAAGAATCTATGGAAGTGACAGTCCTGGTACAGGAACTCCTTCTCTTGGTACTGCTAACTGGAGAATAGATGATATTTCTTTAATGGTTACTTCGTCTACTGCTTCTCTGGCTGTTATTGATGCTAAAAATACAAAATCAGGGAACTTCGTAAAGAATTCTTTTGTTAAAAGCGATGAGATTGTTTTCGGGTCTGATGTAAAAGACTTAAAAGTTTTCAACATGTCCGGACAGCTTGTAAAAGAAGGTTCTGTGAAACAAAACGGAACTGTGAATATTGCTGAACTGGCAAAAGGAAACTATATCGTTACAGGTACAGTAAACAACCAGCCGGTTTCTCAAAAAGTTCTTAAAGACTAATCTCCTGAGATAAAAATACAAACAGCCGTTTCATTGAAGCGGCTGTTTTTTTATACAACTATTTACTGATTTTTAGATTTTTGTATACTGTTTATTTCTTAATTTGGTGGTATTGTTTTTGATGTTTTTATTACCAATCCATTTCTAAAAATTATGACGATGAAAAAAATCTTTACTCTTGTCGGGCTTGTATCATTAACTGCCTTTGCAAATGCTCAGATTGTAATTAATGAGATTTATGGCGGAAATGCAAATTCAGGTGCCGTATTGAAAAATAATTATATTGTGCTCAAAAACATCGGAACGAATTTGGTTTCTTTGACTGGCGCCAGTATACAATATGCTCCAGCGATAGGAGCTTTTACTGAATATCATACGCTGCCGGATTTTACTTTAGGCCCTGAAGAAACCTATTTGATTCAGGAATCAGCCATTGATGGTGGTGTTGAGAATTTACCGACCCCTGATTTTATTGCAACTACTATTGTCAGTTTTGATGGAACACCCAACAAATCTTCCGGATTGAGAATTTCCAGTGTGTCTGGAAAAGTTGCTTTAGCTGGAAATATAGTTCAGGTTACCGGACCATCGGCATCTAATGTCCTGGATTTTGTAGGATATGGGTCAAATGCAGATCAGTTTAAAGGAGATGGGCCAGCTCCTTCTCCCACTACAACCACAGCTATAAAAAGAACATTAGTAGACAGTAATGATAATGGGGCTGACTTTTCCCTGGAAGGCAGTGTGAAGTCCGGTTTTGTGCAGAATCCTTTTATAAAGGATAGTAAAATTGTCTTCGGAACTGAAGTGAAAGATGTAAAAATCTACGATACCTACAGACAGATTGTAAAAAAATCACCCACAAAATTAGCATCAACTCTTGATATTGCCGAGCTTCCCAAAGGAACTTATATTGTGACAGGAACCATTAACAATATTCCGATCTCACAGAAAATTATAAAAGATTAGTTTTAATAAAAAGAGTTTATTTTCAAAGTCAGGTAATTGGACTTTGTCATTCTGAATGGAATGCAATGTAGTGAAGAATCTCATATGCTTGGCTATTCATAAGATTCTTCCTTCGTCAGAATGACACTTTTGAGGTCTTTTTTTCTTTTTTTGTTATCCAAAGGCTTAATACCAGCCTCTTCTTGCTGCATTGATGATGGAACCAAGATTAAGAATCAAGGTATATCGGATACGCTTTCCATAATCTTTAAATGAAGGCTCAAAGCCTAAAGAAGATTGTATCGGGAAATAAACTTCCAGAAAATCCGGGATAATTCTTACTTTAACTCCGGTATCCCATATGAATTTGGCGGGAAGGTCTTTATTTTTATAAACTCCGGCATCTGCATACACATGGAAAATTTTCCATACACTTGAATCTACATTGGCAGAAGTGATCCATTGGTTTACCGTTCCCGGAAGGAATGATTTGAAACCACCATCAGCTAATATAAACTGTTGTGAAAGGAGACCACTGCTGGCACTTTCTCCCAAAAGATTATAAGAGAAAGAGTAGTTGGAAACCCTCGAAATTCCATAATCGAAAAGGTTGTTTCTTGTATTATTTCTTAAGAAGTATCCGGCAAATAAACGTAAACTTAGCTTTTGTTTAGGAGCAAATTCCCATCTATAGAAACCTTCAGCTGTTATTTTGTTAAAATCCTCCATTCCCTGCGTACTCAGACTAAAACTTTTTTCATGGATCATCTGGCTGTCACTATATCCATATCCGACCGTCCAGACATTGTATTTGCTGTAGTCGTTATTGGCAATCATTTTAGGGCTCAGATCTCTTTCAAAATAATTATAGGAAACCCCGATGCTTCTGCTCACGGTACTTCTGGGGTTTTTTCTGAAGTTGATAGAGGTAGCTATTGAACTCTTTCTGTAGGCCAATCCATAATCGTAATGGAAATAAGAACCGGAAACACCAAAGGTTAAACTTCGGATAATACTTTCGGCAGGCAGAATAGAGTAGGAAATAGCTCCTGAACCTGTCAGCTTTCCTGTTCCGGTACTGTAGGTTGGCGTGACTGAATACAGGAATTTCTGATCAAATAAAGATTGGTTTTTTAAGTTAATTCCCAAAAGAAATTTATCATACGTATTGTTGAAACGTACTCTTGGCGTGATATAAATTTCGTTGTATTCGGGATTTGGAATGTCTTTTATTAATTTAAGTTTAATTTTTTTTGCATTGGAAAATATTCCTTTTGCATATAGGAAATTATCCCTGTAATTTGACTCAGGGAAGGTATATCCGCTGTTTAATGTAACTTTATAGATGTTATCAGAAGCCGGAAGTGACAGATTGGTAATGCGTTCATTTTCTTCAGTATCTATCCAATATACCTTTTTTTCTCCTTCTCTGGTCTCGGTTTCAAGCTTTACAGGAATGGAAATATCTGTATTTTTTGTAATCTTTATTTCTAAGGAATCGTTGCTTTTTCTAATGTTTTTTAACTTGAAATCAACCCTGTTTTTCTGTTTTAAAAAGTTTGAAAGATAGGCAGATGATTTATTTTTCTCAGAAAGAGAAGTCAGGAAATTTTCAGGATTAATTTTTTTTCCGCTATTCTGAGAAATATAATCTTTTAGAATATCATTGAAGTTGTCATACCCCATTTTATCCGCCGAATAATTAAAAAGACTTCCGGTTTCAAAACTACTGACAGCCATGTCATTAAAATTACTTAAAACAGGAAAATGCTCATTAATCTTCTGATCAAGATTTTGCAGCATGATATATTGATAAGAAAGTCCGTAACGATCCAGAAGTTTTACTTTAGAGGCATGGAAAAATTTTAAAGGCTTAATTCCAAATACTCTGGTTTCAGGAAGTGTTCCTAAAAGTTTTGTGTCAGCATAGAATTTTTTCAGATACTGAATTTCCAGGTAAGATTTTAAACCGTTTTTGAACCAATGGTCTTTTTCTTTATCAGCAATAACGTTTTCATCAAGAATTTTCTTGGCGATGATTCCAAAATAATCCAGATCTGTTTTTTCAGCATTCGTAAATAGCTGAAATCTGAATTTCCAGAAAGTAATATCATTATTTCCGAAAAAGTCTTCTTTAGCTCTGAATTTATCAGAAATAAAAATGCTTTTCGGAAGAATACCGATTCTTTCTTTCAGGAATTTTAATTGTAAAGGAAGATAAAACTCCAGATTTTGTTTTTCTTCGGGTTTCAGATTATAACCAAACTTAATTTCTGTTTCAGCTCCGTCAACATTAGTTTTTATTGAAGGATACCCGGTTGTCGAAATCAAAAACTCAGGGTCTGAATCCAGATATCCTTTGAATGAGTTCATTTGAACCTGAGGAAGATTACCTTCCACAAAATTATTTACGGGAATATCAAAGTTTACAGTCCAGAAAGTATTGAAACTTACAGGTTCTTCAATATCGTGATAGTTTCTTTCGGAAATATTGTCCGGATCAAAATGATCCGGAACAATAAAGAAATATTTTAATACCGTATTCTGAGCGGATGTTCCGTATCCCGTAAAGGTTTTATCGGGAAGCTGCATCCGGTATTGCAGTTGTAAAGTGACGCTTTCGCCAGGTTTTAATACATTTTTCAGAGGAATAAAAAGATTTTCATCTGAGATTGTATTGACGGGAATAACTTCATTGTCAGAATTCTTAACATTCAGTTCAAGAAGTTTTCCCAATTGATTGCTTTTCGCAAAATGCAAATCAGTATTTCTGTCTTCCAGTTTTCTGTAGACTAAAGACGTTCCGCGTCTGTTGTAAGCGGAAACCCAATTCAGGAGTTTTACGGTCTGCAGGTCTTTTTCAGAATGATTGTAATAAACAATTTCCTGACTGATCTCAAGGTTCTTTTTGTCAGGAGACAGTTTAGCTTCAATATAGATGCTGTCTTTCTGTGCAGAAACCTGTGTGGCTCCCCAGAACAAAATAAGGCAAATGCTGATCTTTTTCAAATATTCGTGATAAAGCCCAAATATAACTTATTTTGTAAATACTTTATAGGATTTTAACCCTGAATTGCTTTTTTTTCCAAAGAATTAATATACGCGTTCCAACCCTCTGTCTTATAAGTGATCGCAGCTGCTTCAGGATTATCAGATTTGTAGATTCCTCTTCCTACGATGATAAAATCTGTATGCAGCGTTTTGAAAACATGTTCCGGTGTATTATACTGTTGTCCTTTACCATCACCAGAATCTGCAAGATTAACTCCCGGAGTGAATAATAAAAGGTCTTCCGGAATTTTGTTCTGAGATACTCCACCAATTACATTAGGATGAGATAAAGCTACTTTTAAAGCTTCTTCACGATAGCTTGCAGTAGTCAGAGCTCCTTTTGAAGACATTCCTACAATAGCAACTACTCCTACATTGTGGAAGCAGTCTAATGATTCAAAACCTCCGATAACCTGAGACGTTACGAAATCTGCCCAATTTGTAATTTTGAAAACCCCGCTTGTGAACTGAAGCTCCTGTGTGTTTCCGATATCAGCAAATTTTCTGTCTTCCATCAGTAAGAACTGGTGTTTTGTTGCAATAGCTTTTAAAGGAGTGATTGTTTTTTCGTAATCAAAATCAGAAATAATATCGATGTGTGTTTTTAAAGCAATGATGTGAGGTCCTACTTTTTCGGCAAACTCAAGTAACTCCTGAGTGGTAGTAACATCTGCAGAAGCAATAAGATTTGATTTTTTTGCTAAAGCTGTTTCCAGTAATTTTTTTGAAACTGAGTGTTGCGTAGTCTGAAGTTTCTGTTCGTAAGAAGATCTTGTTTCTTCTTCAAACTGAATATGATTCCCCTGAAGAAAGTCCTGGATTCTTTTTACCTCTTCATCAGACAGTTCACCGGTTTCCTGAAGAATATTACAAACTTCCGAAATGTTGAAAAGAGTGTGTACTCTGTATCCTTTGCTTTCCAATAGCTGTTTCCCGCCTTGTTCTCTGTCCAATACCACTACAATATCAGAAACTTTAAGGTCTTCCTGCTCTATTTCAGGAATGGTTTCCAGCAAAGATTTTCCTGAAGTGATTACATCTTCTACCAAAAGACAGTTTTGTCCTTTCTGATAAATTCCTTCAATCAGTTTTTTTGTCCCGTAGCTTTTCGCTTCTTTTCTTTTAATAATTAATGGAATATAGCTTTCCAGAGACATTGCAGTCGCCATAGGAAGAGCAGCATAAGGAACTCCACAGATTAAATCAAAATTATCCAATGGAAGCATTTCCAATAAATAATTAGCAAGATTTTTTAAAATTTTAGGATCTGAAGCCAAAGGTCTTAAGTCTACATAAAAAGGACTTTCAATACCACTTTTCAGGGTAAACCTTCCGAATTTAATGATTCCTAGTTTGTAGCACTCTAAGAAGAATTCTTTTTTACTTTCCATTATTTTTTATTAGATATTGCAAATTTAAGGAATTGAAATAAGGCTTAAAAATTTATCGTTCATTTGTAAATAAAAAACCACCCCGGATTTACCGGGATGGTGTGAAAAATATAATAAACTATTATTTTACGATTTCAGCATCAATCACTTGAGCTCCGCTGTATTTTTGCTGGGCTTCCCATAATAAAAACTTGTCGACCTCTTTAATGAGCTTAGGAATGGTAAGTGACAATACTGCCAGGTCATCCATGACTCCAAGTACCGGTATAACAAATTCAGGAAGCAGGTCAATAGGAGAGAGCACATATAAAATTCCCAGTAAAGGAAGAATAATGTCTATGGATTTCATAGGATAGGCTCCTTTTCTCCACATTTTGACCATTCTGAAAATATCAGGGATCTTTTTTATAAAGCCCTTGTGACTGATGGCTTCTTTTGCAAGATTTAATTTTGAATATTTCATTTTTGTGTTAGGATTTAATAAATTTTTCAACATTGTAAATTTCACAAATCCTGTACCAACAAATTATAAAATTTAGTTAAAAATTTATTTGATAATATTGTCAATGAACTGATGCACAGTCTCTGTGTCCCAATCTTTTGTAGCATCTTCCTTGATAAGGATTCTTCCATGCTTATCCAGCAGGAAAGTCGTAGGAAAAACTTTAGGAAGAATTTTCTCAGAAATAGGGCTTTGAGCAATATATACAGGAACAGTGTAATTATTTTCCTTTAAAAATTTTCTTATATCATCCTCTTTGTCATTCATTGCAATCAATACGAAATCTACATGATCTTTTCTGGTATCATACAGTTTCTGAATAGATGGCCATTCTTTTCTGCATGGCGGGCACCAGGTTCCCCAGAAGTTCAGGAAAATCCCTTTATCTTTAAAGTTTTTAAGATTCGTACTCGGAGCATTGATTCCTTTAAGTTCTATATCGTAATCCTCTTCACTGATATGTACAGCATTTTCAATAGTTGCAACAGGTAAGAACGTATCTTTTAGAAAATTCCTTATTCCCGGTACAAAGGCAACAACACCGATGATGGCGATTAATACAAGATAAATGACGTTTTTTTTCATATCTGGTGTTTATAGAAGATCTAAAATTTCCTGAACAGCATCTTTTCCTCTGTTCTTGGCATAATATATCTGCAGATCATTATAGAACATATCTTTTGTGTATGCTTCAGGATCAGCTTTATATTTCATCAACAGTTCATACCCGTATTTCGGACGAGGGCCCCATGAATTTTTTACATTCAGGTCTTTATCAAGAATAAG
Organism: Chryseobacterium sp. S90; assembly: GCF_047444895.1. NCBI lineage: Bacteria > Pseudomonadati > Bacteroidota > Flavobacteriia > Flavobacteriales > Weeksellaceae > Chryseobacterium > Chryseobacterium sp. S90. The sequence continues at coordinate 212,911 of NZ_JBLGCX010000005.1, forward strand.
AACCTTAGGAATAGATTCCGTGCCATTGGTCAGAAACTGGTTGATTAAACTTTTATCACTGTCTCTTAGAAAAACTCTTACTTCATTATGACCTTCAAAAAATCTGAATAATGCAGGTACTGTTGCACTTGCATCACCACACCAGGCCTCAGAAATGATTAAAATCTTTCCGTCAAAGTTTTTGGCAGCAAGTTCTTTCAGCTGATCTTCATCCGGAACGTATTTTTTTACCGTTCGGTCCATTCTCTGAAGACCCAGCTCATAATATTGTTTATATTCAGCTTCCTGTTGGTTAGCAGGATTCTCTAATCTTTCTTTTGCAATCTGAAGGTATTCCTCAAAAGAAATTCCTTTATCCCAGTAATTTTTCATTACCAAAAATATTTTATGTTAAAAATTATTGATATTTCTTGTTTTGTTGATCAGAAAAAGGTCTGCCAATACAAATGCAGCAAGGCTTTCCACTACCGGAACTGCTCTCGGAACTACACAAGGATCGTGGCGCCCTTTTCCTTCTACGATTACAGGATTTCCATCTTTATCAATACTGTCCTGAGGTCTCAGAATAGTTGCCACAGGTTTGAATGCCACACGGAAATAAATATCCATTCCGTTGGAAATTCCGCCCTGGATACCTCCTGAAAGGTTAGACTTTGTAGTAAAATCTGTATTGAAAGCATCATTATGCTCTTTTCCTGTCATTTTGGCTCCGCAGAAACCGCTTCCATATTCAAAACCTTTGCAGGCATTGATATTCAGCATAGCTTTTGCAAGTTCAGCCTGAAGTTTTGAAAATATAGGTTCACCAATTCCTACGGGAACATTTTTAATCACACATGTAATTGTTCCACCAATGGTATTTCCTTCTTTTTTGATCTCTTTGATTCTTGAAATCATCTTTTCAGCTGTTTCAGCATCAGGACAACGAACATCATTGCTTTCCGTTTGAGAAAAATCTAAGGCCTGATAAGGCTTTTCACAGAAAATATCACCTACGGAAGACACGTAAGCGTTGATTTCAATGTCTGATAAAAGCTGTTTGGCAAGAGCTCCGGCAACTACCCAGTTCATGGTTTCCCTTGCAGAAGATTTTCCGCCGCCACGATGATCTCTGAAACCAAATTTCTGGTCATAAGTAAAATCCGCATGGCTTGGACGATATGCGCCTGCTATATGATCATAATCTTTCGATTTCTGATTTTCGTTTTCAATGATAAAACCAATTGGGGTACCTGTTGTTTTGCCATCAAAGATTCCTGAAAGAAACTTTACTGTGTCACTTTCTTTTCTTTGAGTAACAATTGCTGACTGGCCAGGTTTTCTTCGGTTCAGTTCGTATTGAACCTTATCGAGATCTACCGTTAAACCTGCCGGGAAATTATTGATGATACCGCCATAAGCCACTCCGTGACTTTCTCCAAATGTTGTAAGACTAAGAAGATTACCTAATGTGTTGAACATAGTACAAAATTACCTTTTTTTCTTCAGATAATAAAGTTTCTGGATTTGTTCTATTTATCGGTGTTTTTGATATTATTGATAACCTTTTGGGCTTCCTTTTTTTCTTCCGGAGTCATTTTTTTCCAGATAAACCCTTTTTTCAGATCATTTTTGTCTGATAGCTGAGGGAAAATACCTGCTTTTACATCATCAAAAATATAGAATGGGGTAACCGCTGGAACTGGAGTATCAAAACTGTAAGGATAGTTGTGGGAAACATTGAATTTAAAATTCCCGATTTTAAATGTATTAAACTGACGATATTCGTAGGCTGAAGGCTTGTAAAGCTGTTTCTTTTCAAATCCTGTCATAAAACTTCCTACTCTGAAGCTCGGAATGTATTTTTGTATTAATGCCGGAAAAGATAGCATGGAAACGAAAAATAAACTGAGAACAGAAAAAACAATAATAGATTTCTTCTGGTTGAAATATTCATAAAACAGAACAAAAAATACCACAAAGAAAACATCGATGAAAAATCTGTATTGGGCAGAAAATGTAAGGACCAATATACTTTTTATCAATAATGAAATGCAGATCAGCGTGATGAGTTTTCTTTTTTTGATCCAGGCAAATACAGAAAAAACAGCTAAACTCAGGACAAAAAGAATATTAATTTTTGATTTGATTCCTTCCAGAAAAAGCCAGTTTTTAATATAATCTGCTGTAGAAAATTTTTGAATTTCTTCATAGGTGTACTGCATGTCATAGGTTTTCATGATTGCAAATTGTGACGAAATTTTTAAAACCTCGGGATTGGGTTTCCAGGATACTCCCAGATCACCTATTGCTACAGGAAAAACTGGAAAACCGAATGTCCATATGTTTTTAATAAAGAAAAGAAAGAGAATCAGAATCCCTAAAAATAATGACTTGAAATTGTTTTTAAAAATAAAAACTGAATGTAAGAATACCAATATAGGCAGCCATATCATCGTAGGTTTTATAGAGAAAACAAAAACAGAAAAGGCAAAAAGAAGAGTCGTATTTTTGTTTCCGGCTATGAGCTCATTTAAAATAATCAGTGAAAAAATAATGACAGGAAGATCCGGGCTTGGAGACTGCGAAAACAGTAATAAGACCGGTAGGAAACAAAGATGTATCCAGTTTTTTCTTTCGATGATATAAATGGTGTAGATGATGAGTAATACAGTATTGATTCTTAAAAACGGATCAGAAAAATTGGAAAATCCGGCCTGAAAAATATGCCAGACAGACATTTGCCCCAACGTAAGATCTACGTTTGAAATTCCCTTTGCCAGTCCATATTCTGCAAGCCATTGAAGGGTAGGGATGTAATAGCCAAAATGATCCAATATATAAGGATAATAAGAACCCGCGAGCATAATAACAAGAGTGGTAGCACTAAAGAGTATAAAATCTTTCTTTGAAAATTGATAAAACTCCTCATAGAGCTGATATCTAAAGAAAAAGAATAATCCCAATAGTATTGAAACTGTTTCTGCATAGATATTCAAAGGGATGAAAAAAGAAATAAATGTCCATATCAGGCTTATTCCCAGGATTCCGGATAGAATTTTTCCCGAGATTCCCTGAAATAGAATCCCGGATACATTTTCCATGATTTTCCCCCAGCCTATTAAGACAGGAATGATGAAAATTGAAGAAAGCAGGATCAATAGCATAAAAAAAGATTGCTTAAAAATAAGCAATCTTTATATTTATTGTGAAAATATTTATTAACGGGGTTGTACCCTTCCGTCTTTTCTATCTTGTGATCTACCAATGGTATATCCTGTTGCACCTCCTACAACACCGCCAATTACAGCTCCGAGTCCTCTGTTTTTCTTAGCGATTAAGGCTCCTGCAGCGGCTCCACCTACAGTACCAATAACGGTTCCCTTGGCTGCTTTACTCCATCCTTTTTTCTGGGTCGTTCCCTGTGAGGTACCACTTCCATTATTGGCATAATTTCCGTTGCTACCTGATGAGCCGGAATTTGAGTTTCTGTCTCTATATATTGTTCTTGTTTCTCTGATTACCTGTGGTCTTGAATTATTTTCAGCAGCAGCTCTTGCTTTTTTGGTTTCAGATATGCTGTCTGCTTTTTTCTGAGCTTCATAGACCATCTTTTCTTTTTCAATAGCCAGTTTTTGTTTTTCTATTTCAAGTTGTCTGGCCTGAAATTCAAGTTTCTGTGCTTCCAGTGATTTCTCAGCAACGCTGTCATCTTTCTTGCAGGCCGTCATTAAAAAGACGGATAAAAAACCTGCTAATACTATCTTTCTCATAATTCAAATTTTAATAAGATAAAGCCACAACGACTTTGATTTTAGTTTTATTTTCAATTATGAAGCCAAATTTTAGTTAATGAATGTTAAAATTGATACTAAAAAGTGGAGATAATTTTTAATAATGATAGATTTTACACTGTTAATGCGGAGTTGCAGGGTATTTGTAAATTTTAGTTCACGGATAGTTTTTATTGAATTCATATAAGTTGACTATTTTTGAATACCAAATTACTTTTAATATGAAAAAATCAATTTTTACAGTATCAGCATGTATTGGATTGCTGGCTGTTGTCACATCATTTTCCTCTACGGAAATAATAGAGAATAATAAAAGCTGTTCAGAAATAGCTGATACTGCACCAAAGTCTCAGACTTATAAGATCCGTTATGGCCTTCTTTCAAAAAGTGGAGCAAAAATTCTTTCGGGAAATTACGATGTAGGAAGTTTTCTTGCTGAAAATATGGTTACCGGAGAAGTGTATGATACTTATTATAGCGGAGGATTTCAGCCGGTACCACAATATTACGACGGACTTCCGGCAGGAACTTATACTTTTTCTGCTATGCAGGGGCAAGGTGGATGGGTAGGTTATGGAACGGTAATTGCTACAGTTTCGGACGCACAAGTAGATTCTGATGGATATATTACAGTGTATATTCCGATTATTTGGGAGGAGTAGGCCTTGCGAACCAAAAAATATTTAACTAAATTTACCCTTCCCTGAAATGAGTGTTTTTTAATCATTGAAGCGTTGATTATATTTTTTATTTTGTTTTTATCAATTTGCATTGAATAAATTCTAATAAATTACTATAATTGTGTAAATTATTATTGATTCATTCATCGGGATGTTTTTGATTCTATAGAAGTATTCATTCTCTGGTTCTGTATTGTATTATGCTCTTTTGAAGAACGTATTAATATTAGTTGTATTGAATGATTCTACAATATTCTGTTTAGATTTTCTAAATAGATTTTTTTCATCATTTGTGTTTTTTAGGCCTCCATCAGGAGGCCGTTTCTATTTATTCAGTTTTATGATTCTGCTCATATAATAATTGGAAAGGAGATGGTATCTTTGAGTATAAGAACATTTTCATTCCATATTTTATCAAAAAGACTCCTCTGCATGAGGAGCCTTTTGTTTTATATATTATCTAAGGTGACTTTTATTTTACTGATTAATCGATGCATTTTTCTAGTCTGATACCTGATAAGGTTGTAAATTTCCTGCGAATTGGTAAAAACTTCGGGAACTGTCTGGTTATTGATAGTTTTGATTCCTCGTCTTTTCATTGTATCATGGATCACTCTGGCAAAGGATTCTTTTGCGCTTTGTTTTGCCTTGTCCTGGGAAATCCCATCAGAATGCAGTCTGTATAAATATAAAGGTTCTTTGATGAATTTAGCTTCTCCCTGTTCCAGTATTTTTAAATACAGATCCTGATCTACTGCATTTTTTAAATTAGGATTAATCCCAGTAGTTCTTAAGTAAGTTTCTTTTTTAAAAGCAAAGAAGTGAGCAAACTGAATGGGGCAGTTGAAAAAATGACGGTTATTGTAAATCTGTTTGGTACCGGCATATATTCTTTCAGGAGTTAGATTTTCATCACACAGCATCATTTGAGAATATACCGCCGCAAGATCATCTCTGTCAACAAATTCCTGGGTTGTTTTTTCCAACGCTTCCGGATAAAGTGCGTCATCTGGGTCCAGGTAGGCACACAAATCTCCATTGGCATATTTCATGCAGGCAGCTTTTGTAAAACCACAACCTTTATTGATTGGGTTATGATAAAGTTTGAAGCGGGAATCACCTTGAATCAGGGACTGTATAATCTCTACAGAATTATCTGTGGAAGCATCATCAACAATTATAACTTCCCAGTTTTTATAGGTTTGACTGATTAATGAATCATAGCATTCCTTGAAATACTTTCCATTGTTATAGTTGGCTATAAGTATAGAGAAAATTATCACCTTGTTTTGAATTAATTACACAAAAGTATAGAATAATATATGTGTAAAACATTACTATAATCATAGGATATCTGATATTTTTTATTATATTTTAAAATCCGTGAGGGTGAATTATGTCTTAAATACTGTTTTTCAGTGAACAATTTTTTGAATATTAGAAAATAACCGGAAGAATAGGAATTAAAACAGCATTATTTATTGTCTTTTTTTGAGAAATACTTTCTACTGGCTGGATAGCTTATTATTTAAAAGAAATAATAATTTTATGACTGTACGCATAAAATAAAAAAAAAGAGTGGTATATCTTTGGTTAAGAATTAATAGATAAAATAATTTTTATCTCTGATATAAAATTTTTTTTCATCATTTGTGTTTTTTGAGGCCTCCAATTTTTTGGGGGCTTTTTCCATATAATAATCTTAAATCTTTAAAGATCAAAAAGTATTCTACCGTTAAAAGGGGAATCCCAAATGATAAATACTTTGTCATTTGATCTTCGCAGAGGAGCTTGAATGGTTTCATAGTCTCCTTTTTCGGTTAGTCTTTCCACAATAAGATCAGAACCTTCACCTATTTCATTTACATTGTACTCCAACTGATATTCTTTTTCATTGCTTTTCGTGAAATCTTCTTTACTAAAAATTATTTGTGCCATGATAATTTAAATTTATTGGATTGATTTATATGAAGAATAAATTATGCCAATTTGATGTTGATTTAGTTTTTTTTGATAGCTGACTAAATATTTGAAAATTTTTATTTCCTAATATGAATTTTATTTTACCAAATTGTAAATTATTTTATTTTTAATATTTTTGCCGGGGTATTAGATTTATTTTAATTAATTATAAATAATTATGAAGTGGTTTTTAAAGCATCAATAAAATTGGTCTAAAATGCTGAAACTGAAAAATGGATAAGCCCCAGTGTAATTCACTTTTTTTTCTCAAAGTTGGCATTCTTGGCACGATTTTTCGATATAGAAATGTAACTCATGTTTAATTTGAGTTTTCATGGTTATTAGTTTTTATCCTCGGAATTTCCGGGGATTTTTTTTTGCTCTGATATGACGCTGCTCATAAACGTAAATTAATTAATCCTCTATTTTTGAATAAGATAATTTTCAATCCATCCTCTTTTTGCATTATTTATCAAGCTCTTCTTTGATTAGGAGGAGCTTGTTTATAAATTATGTAGAATGATGTTTATATATAAAATTTAAATATCCCTGCCCAAGGGCAAGGATATTTGATTATGGTAATTTGGATAAATCATCTAATTTGCTTTCTAAAGCAAGGATCTGACCATTGTCATATTGTTCTTTTCTGTCGAGCAGATGTCCTAAATAAATTATAACCGAGTCAATATGCCTTCTTAGAAATAAAAACATTTTCTTTTTGAAATTCTTCCTCTATTTCTTCTACATATTCAATTTCTTCATCATCCGATCTGTCCTGTATTTCTTTTTCGTATTGTATAGCTATTTGTTCAGATTGAGAAATTTTAATATGATCATAATAATCGTAAAATTTACTTTTCAAATCTTTATAGTTGAGGGATTTCAAACTATCAGTTGCTTTATTCTGTGCAAAAAATATATTATTAAGTATAAGAAATAAAAAAAGATATCTATGTTTCATCATTCTGATATAAGCGCACGCAAAAGTATTAATTTCAATATGAAAAGTTGTATCTATGTCATTAGGACTTGCTTTTTAGGAGTATGAATTTATAAATCTATATATGATTTTAGATAAAAATGGAATCATGTAAAGGTTTAAAATTAAACGTTTGTAGAAATACAAAAGTGCTTATTGATTATTTTCAAATGATTCTTTTTGTAAATTGATTAGAGACGTAAAAAACAAAAAAACCTCTAAATAATTAGAGGTTTTTTCTGAGGTACCTAGCGGATTCGAACCGCTGTAGATGGTGTTGCAGACCACTGCCTAGCCGCTCGGCCAAAGTACCATTTTTACCATTTTTGAGGTGTGCAAATATAGCAAAATTTCTTTATGAACAAAAGTTTTTAAGCAATTTCTTTCTTACCAAGAGCCTCGATTTCGCTTTTTGCTTGAATTTCAGCCTGATAATTTTTGATGTTAATTACTCTTGTTTCACTCCATTTATCATGCCAGCCGTTTTCTCCCAAAAAAGAAAGGCCATCAAAAGGAACAATTCTGGAAATATTGCGGATCAGATAATCATTGAAAGTAGGCTCAGTACCATCTATACAAATGACTTTACTTCCGGTAATATACTTGCCAACGGATCTACCTTTTGTAAAATATTCTATAAGAAAAGTGTACATAAAATAGATTAAAGAGGTTATCAGTATGTCCAGAAATCTATTTATTTCGGACATTTTATAAGCAAGATTAATGAAAAAATCATTATTGGTAAGATTGAATATTAAGGCAGCAACAAATCCAAAAGTAAGAAAGGTAAGAGTAATTACAAGTCTGTCAATAATAAAATTAGCAAGTCTTATCCCTTTTTGGGCTCTGTTTCTGTCTACAACGACTAAATATTTTCTCATGGTTGGTTATTAGTTTTTTTATGGTTAGTTTTTATTTGACATTTTAAAATCCGTTGACCAGTAATTTTAAAGAGGCATTGGTATCAATAACAGCGGTAATTCCTGTACTGCTGAGTAGAATTTTACTAGGTTTCAGATTGAAAACTTTCCCGTTCATCTTTAAACCTTTATAGTATTCTTTATTAAAAGCTTCTTCAATACTTTTCCTTGATGTTTCTTCCAGTTCCTGGGTTGGAATACCATATTCCTCCTCAATCATTTTTACAATTTTCCCCTGAAATAGGAGAGAAGCTGTTTTTTGAAGAATATTAGTCGTTTTCAGCTTAAATTTGGTCTCTGATAAAACAATTTTTCTTTTTGTATCATCATACACCGGAATCCCGGAAATAATTGCAGTACCTTTTATATAACCATCGGTCTGAGCTTCAATAACGACTCTGTTATCAACTCCATATACCCTGATGTCAGTTACTTTTACCTTAGAGTCCCGGATATCAAACTCCTTATTCAGAAATGTCTTTCTTGCCATGTTGCTTGCCTCCGTAAAAGGGATATTGGCTGTAGTCTGTAAAATAAACTTATCCGCAACAGTAGGAGTGGAGTTAAAGTTGGCAACAGTGGTTACAGGTGAAGAAGCTTCAGGTTTATTTCCTGTGAAAGTTTCGGAATAAATATCAACACCAAGCGTAGCATTGATCTGGTTTCCATAAAATTTCAGAGGAGTAATATTGACTGCTACCGGGCTTACCTTCAGCCAGGTATTATATTCTTCAGAGATATTGAAAGGCTGCAGAAATGTGTTCCAGGCCATTAAGGCATATTGCTGGAAATTCAGCTGTGTAGCCATTTGTTGATCTATCGTCTTACAGAATTTCTCCTGTTGTTCCTTTAAGCTTTTTTCAACAATGGAGGTAATAGGAATCTGGATTCTTCCATAATCAAGTACCGGTTTACTTACCCATCTGAAACCGTTCGGCCGGGTATTGGTGGTAATGGTCCAGTTATTTTTAAAAGTAACGGTTGTATTGAATGACATTACCGTTTCAAAAGTGGTATTCTGATAAGTATATACTCCCAGAGTTCCGATTCCTTTTTCTGCCCATATTTTTAATGGAACTTCAATCAGTAAATTCTGGCTGGTTCCGCCTACAAGACGAATGGGTCTGGTTTTCCATACTTTTACTTTAAACTGATCATTATTATTGTCAGTATAAGAGTCATCCTGGTAAACAAGGTCTTTCACAGAAGCATTGATCATATTGCTCAGTTCGGAAAGAGGAATGGTCACAGGCATCGTAATACTGGACTTTATCTTGGGAAAATTATAAGCGGCCAGCTGATTATCAACACCGATCTGCCCAAAAGTGCTGATCCCTGCTGCTAAAAATAATATTTTAACGAATTTCAATGTGTATGTTTTTTTAATGAACGAAAATAAGAATTTTAATTTTCCGGCTTAAAGCTTTTTTCAAGCTCAATGCTGGCACCTGTCATTTCTCCCTGCATAGGCGGAGCTGTTTTTGTGATTTTTAATTTAATATAATCAATCTGTGGAAAGCTGTTGTGAATTGTTGAGATTATTCTTCCGGCTACATGTTCCAGTAATTTGGATTTTATTTTCATTTCTTTGTGAAGAATATCGTTGATATCTGCATAGCTTATGGTGTCATGTAAATCGTCGGATTCTGCTGCTTTCCACAGATCGGTATGAAGTTCTACATTCAGAATATAATACGTCCCGATAATATTTTCCTCAGGAAGTACGCCGTGGTACGCATATATTCTTACATCTTCAAGATATATTTTGCTCATTGCCTCATATTTTATGAAGCAAAAATCGTCTTAATTCTTCAAAGTCTGAATTTATTTCTACAGTTTTTTTCTCCTTTTTCATCAGTTCGTTCAATGAATCCGGAATTTCAATCTGGGTATGGATCGCTTTTTCTACAGCATCAGGGAATTTTACCGGATGTGCAGTACCCAGAATAAATCCTTTTTGCTCAGGATTTTCCTGCAGATACTCTTCCATTGCAGCAAAGGCTACGGCACTGTGAGGTTCCAGAATATAGCGGTATTTCTCATAAACTTTTGTGATCATATTCATTGTTTTATCATCATCAATAGAATATGAAGATATTTTATTTTTTAAAGCACCAAACTGATGCCCGAAAAGCTCTAAAATCCTTACGAAATTACTCGGATCTCCAACATCCATGGCATTGGATAGGGTAGCAACTGCGTTTTGTGGCTTATAATTCTGAGTTTTAAAATAATCAGGAACTACCTGATTAGCATTACAGGCTGCAATAAAATGACTGGCGGGCAAACCTCTGAAATGAGTCAGAAGTCCGGCGCAGATATTTCCGAAATTTCCACTCGGAACACAGATTACGGGTTGTTCTTTATGATGTTCAATCCATTGTTTTAAGGCTATTAAATAGTAAATCTGCTGGGGAAGCCATCTTGCAACGTTAATAGAATTTGCAGACGTCAAAAATAACTGACTGTTGATTTCTTCATCAGAAAAAGCCTGTTTTACGAGATTCTGACAGTCATCAAAACTACCGTTTACTTCTAATGCTGAGATATTTTCACCTAATGCTGTCAACTGTTTCTCCTGAACCGGACTTACTCTGTTTTTAGGGTATAGAATTACTACATTAATTTGTGGGATTTTATAGAATCCATGGGCAACAGCACCTCCGGTATCCCCGGAAGTAGCTACAAGAACAGTGACTTTTTTCTGCTGATCTTTCAAAAAATAAGACAGGCAGCGGCTCATAAATCTCGCACCGATATCTTTAAAGGCAAGAGTAGGACCATGAAACAATTCCAAAATAGAGATCTGCTCAGTGATCTTTACCAGAGGAATTTCAAAACTAACGGTTTCGGTTACAATTTCTTTTAGAATTTCTGAGGGGATTTCATCTCCCACAAAATCTTTCATGCATCTGTACGCAATTTCTTCATTAGAATACTGATGAAGGGTTTGGATAAATTCTTTATCAAACTGTGGAATATCTTCAGGGAAAAACAATCCTTTTTCTTTCCCTTGACCTTTTATTGTTGCTTCTCTGAAATCAATTTTTTCAAGATGATCTTTTAAGTTATAATATTTCATTTCTGTTTTTTAGGGTTAATTTTCTTCAACAATTTGGATACCTGCCGGATTTATTTTTGAGACATATACAGGACTTTCAATTTCAATCTCATCATAGACTGATTTCATCATCTGAGCAATTTTTTCTGCCGTTTCTTTTTGTTCGGAAAGCATAAAAATAGAAGGTCCTGATCCGGAAATTCCTCCTCCCAGAGCTCCCAACTGCAAACTTTTGGTTTTAATTTCGTCAAATTTTGGAATCAGAATACTGCGTATTGGTTCTATAATGACATCATTAAGACTTCTGCCAATCAACGGGAAATCATTTTTCTGAATTCCTGCTACCAGACCTGCTATATTTCCCCATTGCTCTACTGCACTTTTCAATGTGATATTTTTCTTTAAAATCTGTCTTGCATCTGAAGTTTTCACTTCCACCTGCGGATGTACAGCAGTTACAAATAAATCAGGACTGTTCAGCGGAATGATATCAATGGGATTGGTGGATTTTACCAGGGTAATTCCTCCATAGATACAAGGAGCAATATTATCTGCATGTCGTACTCCTGAAGCCAGTTCTTCTCCGAACATGGCAAAATAAACCATTTCCTCTTTTGATAATTTATTTCCCAATAATATATTGGCTCCAAAGGCGGCTCCGGCGGCACTTGCCGCACTGGAGCCGAGCCCGCTTCCAGGTTTTATATGTTTATGAATAATCACTTCAAAACCGTTTTTCAGATTAAAATATTCCTGAATTTTTAATAAGACTATTCCGGCAACATTTTCGGAAGGTTCTTCAGGGAGCCCAAAAGAATCAGTATGTTTAATACTTATTTCAGAGGTTTCCAGTAATCTGAATTCCATTTCATCATAAGGATCATGCACTGCCATGCCCAGAATATCAAATCCGCAAACCAGATTGGCAACAGTAGCGGGGACTTTTAATTTTACTTTTTTCATAACTGTATTTTTAAATAGAACGGATAATATCTGCAAAAACTCCGCTTGCTGTTACATCAGCTCCAGCCCCGGCTCCTTTTACAACCAAAGGCTGTTCGGAATATCTGAGGGTTTTGAAGATGACAATATTGTCTTTGCCATAAAGATGAAAAAGATCACTGTCCGGAGCGATATGCTGTAAACCTACTTTTGCTTTTCCATCTTCAAATTCTGCGACGTATTTTAATATTTTGCCCTCATTTTTTGCTTTATTTAATAAGTTTTTAAAGTGGTCTTCATATGCTGTAAGCTTTTCATAAAAGTCGTCAACGTTTCCATGCATACATTCTTCAGGAAGGAAACCTATATTCTCAATTTCTTCAAACTGAAGCGGATATCCGGCTTCTCTTGCCAGAATTAAAATTTTTCTTGCCACATCAGTTCCCGACAAATCGAGTCTTGGATCCGGTTCTGTATAACCTTCCTGCTGAGCCTGAGCCACTACTTCAGAAAAAGTTCTGCTTCCGTCATACTCATTAAATACAAAATTCAACGTTCCACTCAATACTGCCTGAATAGACTGAATTTGGTCTCCACTTTTGATGAGGTCATTAATGGTTCCTATTACCGGAAGTCCTGCTCCAACGTTGGTTTCAAAATAAAAATTACAGCTATGGTTTCGTGCTGTATTTTTTAATGTTTTATACTTTTTGAAATCCGAAGAAGCCGCAATTTTATTACAGGCCACGATGTTCACGCTTCTTTTTAATAAGCTTTCATACACTTCGGGAATGTCAGCACTTGCCGTTACATCAACGAAAACCGAGTTTCTAAGGTTTCTGCGGATAATTTCATCGGCAAATTCCCGGGCGGAAGCTTTTTCTCCCTGCTGATCCCAGATAAGATAGTCTTCCTTTGCTATTCCTTTGTCTGAAAATAACATATATCGGCTGTTGGAAATTCCTGCAATTCTCAGGTTGATCAAAAAGTTTTCTCTTAAATAAGCATTCTGGTCATAGATCTGCTGAATCAATTTTGAACCTACATTTCCTGTTCCGCAGATATAAAGATGGATTTGCTTAATTTCAGTTTCAAAAAATTCTTCATGAAGTACATTTACTGCTTTTTTGCTGTCTTTTTCTGAAATTACGATACTGATATTTCTTTCTGAAGATCCCTGAGCAATAGCTCTTATATTGATCCCGTTGTTTCCCAGACATCCGAACATTTTTGCGCTTACGCCGCTTCTGCTTTTCATACTTTCTCCAACCAAGGCTACAATGGAAAGTCCGGTTTCAATGTTTACGGCGTACACTCTCTTCAGATTGATATCATCTGCAAAAGAAGAATTGATTGCATACTCGGCACGTAACGCTTCTTTTTCTTCAATTGCAATCGTGATAGAATGTTCCGAAGACCCTTGTGTAATAAGGATTACATTGATTTTTTCATGACTTAAACACTGGAATAGTTTTGCTGAAATACCAGGAATTCCTACCATCCCGCTGCCTTCCAGCGTGAGTAATGCAATATTGTTCATGTTTGAAATTCCTACGGCAATTTGCTTTTCATTGTTTAAAGATTTCAATTGGTGAGAAATCAAAGTTCCTTGTGCATCCGGATCAAAAGTATTCTTGATGATTAAGTTTATGTTTTTTTCCATGACAGGCTGGATGGAAGGCGGGTAAAGCACTTTTGCCCCGAAATGGGATAGTTCCATCGCTTCATGATAAGATATTTCTGAAATAGGTTTTGCATTGGAAGCCAAACGGGGGTCAGCGGTCATCATTCCGCTTACATCGGTCCAGATCTGAAGTTCTTCTGCATGAATAGAAGCAGCCATAATGGAAGCTGTGTAATCAGAACCACCTCTTCCTAATGTTGTAGCATTGTTTTTTTCATCATGGGCTATAAAACCAGGACCTACGATAATACGATTGTTATTTTCATTCAGAAAACTGATAATATTATTTTCTGTGCATTGAAAATCTACTTTTGCATTGGTGAAATTACTGTCTGTTCTGATGAGGTCCGCAGAATTCATCCATAGGCAGTCTAATCCTTCATGCTGAAGTCTTGCTGCTATAATTTTTGAGGACAGAAATTCTCCATAAGAGGCAATTTTATCTTTGATTCTGTTGGTAAGTTCACCAAGAACTGCAATTCCGTTGTAAAGGTCTTCAAGATCATTAAAATGTTTCTTAACAAAACTCAGCCATGAACTTTGTTCTGTGATAGGGAAAAGATCTTTGACCAGACTGATATGTTTTTCTTCAAGATTCTGAACTATTTGAATATAATTTTCATCTTTTACAGAAGCCAGTTCTGCTGCTCTGATCAGTTGGTCAGTAACGCCATGAAGTGCTGATACAATAACAACTATTTTGTTTTTTAAAGATTCATCTTTTATTATTTTTTCCACCAGAAGGATATTCTGAGAATGGGCGACCGAAGTTCCGCCGAATTTTAAAACTTTCATCAATTATTTATTTGAGGTTGGATATAACGAAGTGACTACTCTTTAGAAAAAAGAGTACGGGTACCGGAAATAATATGTGAAAATTTACCCCGTTATGGGGTAGTTGTTGTAGTTGTGAATGTAGAAACAGAAGATATGCCTGAAATAAGTGATTTCAGGGCAGAAATATCAGATATGTTTCTTAATAAATTCATTATAACAGGACAAATGTACAACTTATTTTGAAATAGCCAAGTTTTTAACATAATAAAATATATTTCCTTTTTTGGAGATATACTTGGTGTAATTAATTAAAAATGTTACATTTATAACATTAACTAATAACAAGATACACATGAAAAATCTAAAGAAAATCAATCGAAATGATTTAAAATCAGTCAACGGTGGAATAGGCCCTTGTACTGCAAACTGTCCTGTCGGACCTTACGGACCAGGTGAACCGAGATCATGTGCTGATTATTACGCTTTACCGGAATGCTGTAAAGGAAGAGTACTGGTAAGCTTTGAATGCTTTGGTCCTTTTTAATCTTCAATAACAAAATGTTTGTTGTTTTTTATTACTAAATACTAAATTATTACAATATGAAAACAATTAAAAAATTATCACGCGAAGAAAAGAGAAATATCAGCGGAGGATTCACTGATATTCAGATTGAAGCATGTGGTGGAGAGCAATTTGTATGTTTCCGCGGAGGTGGAAAATGGGGATGTTGGTTAAAGCCTGGAGGTACTTGCTATGCACCGATGCTATAGGTGTTGACTGATTTTATCTAATCAAAAACGATCAAAAATTTAATTTAAAATAAAAACTACCATGAAAAATTCAAAAAAATTAAACAGAGAAAGCTTAAGGGCTATTATTGGAGGTGGAGGAGATACCTGTGCTGTTGATCTTGACTGCGGACCAAAAGGTTGTGCAGTGTGTACCGACTTTAAAGGACGTAAAGTTTGTCTTTACCTTTTCCCTTATGATCCATCCATTCCAGGCAGCTGTATGGTTCTGGAAGGCTAGAAAAATATTATTAAAAAAATCAATTCGTTATAAAAACATACAATCAAAATTTAATTTAAAACTACTATGAAAAATCTAAAGAAATTAAACAGAAAAGAACTTGAACAATTAAATGGAGCAGCAGGCCCTTCAAGATGTGCAGGATGTCCACAACATGCTACATTCGGAGATGGTCCGGAATATCAGTATCCATGTTCTGCTTATCAGGGACTTCCTGACCACTGCAAGATGTGTGTTCTGGTAAGTATGGAATGTGTGGACGGAGGAGTTTCTTAAAAGATCATTTGACTTTATGAAAAAATTAAAGAAACTGAACAGAAGAGATTTGGAACAGATGAAGGGTGCTGGTGTATCAAGATGTGATGGTTGTCCTACCCATCTGGTTTTTGGACCAGGCTCTTCCAGTGATCCTTCGTGCGAAGCATATTGGACATTGTCTGAGAATTGCAGAATGTGCGTTGTTGTGAGCGCAGATTGTTTTGTTGCAATCACTGCAGACTAAAAATAAAAAGCACTGTGTAAAAACAGTGCTTTTCAATTATTTTATGCTTTTAGAAAGATCAAGCATTGCCTCAATAGGCTTTAATGCTCTTAATCTTAATTCTTCGTCGATAAGAATTTCCGGAAGTTCATACTTCATACATAAATACAGCTTTTCCATTGTATTACGTTTCATATAGAAACATTCCGAGCAGTTACAACTTTCATCAAAAACCAATGCAGGAATAAGTTCCTTGTGAGGAGCACGCTTTCTCATTTCGTGAAGAATTCCTTCTTCTGTTGCAATGATGAATTTCTGACAGTCATCTTTTTCTACATAATTCAATAGGGCAGAAGTAGAACCAATAAAGTGAGCCAGTTTCAAAACAGCTTCTTCACTTTCAGGGTGTGCAATAAGCTTAGCATCCGGATTGTCTGCCAGCTGCTGGGCAATTCTTTCCATTGAAAAAGCTTCGTGTACGATACAGCTTCCATCCCAGAGGATCATGTCACGCCCTGTTTTTTTAGATAAATATCTTCCAAGGTTTTTATCAGGTGCGAAGATGATCGGTCTGTCTTTCGGAAGTGCTTCTATTACAGTTTCAGCATTTGAACTGGTTACGATGATATCACTTTCTGCCTTAGTTTCTGCGTTACAGTTGATGTAAGTTGCAATTAAAGCATTCGGGTGCTGTTCACGCATTTTTCTTAACCCTTCTCCGGAGCAACCGTCAGCCAAAGAGCATCCGGCCATCGTATCAGGAAGAACTACTTTTTTAGTTGGGTTTAGAATTTTAGCCGCTTCTGCCATGAAATGTACACCACAGAATACAATCATGTCAGCATTCGTTTCTTTTGCTTGCCTTGCCAGCTGTAAAGAATCTCCAAGGAAATCAGCGATATCCTGAATCTCCCCCGGCTGGTAGTAATGGGCAAGAATAACAGCATTTTTTTCCTCTTTAAGTTTAAGAATGGCTTTTACCAACTCTTCTCCCTGAGGAATAGCTATATCTTTTATATCCAGAAATCCTCTGACAGGAATTGCAGATTTAGCTTTTTCTAATGTTTCGGTACTCATATCAACCTCAATTTTTTATGATCAGAAGCTAGAGGTTAGAAATTAGAAGTTAGATTTTGAGAGTATTTGATTACTTCCATCTTCTGACTTCTATCTTCCAACCATTAATTACTGATAAAACTTTTTATTAAACTTTCTATTTCTTTTTTAGCTATATCAAGATCGGTATTAATCACGATCTTATCAAACTCGCCGGCGTAGGACATTTCTTCTTCTGCCTTTGCTACGCGGGTTTTTATGGTTTCTGCATCATCTGTATTTCTGGAAATCAATCTTCGTTCCAATTCTTCAATGGAAGGCGGTTCTATAAAAATAGAAAGGGCTTTTTCACCGAAATATTTTTTTAACGAAATGCCTCCTTTTACATCTACATCAAAAATAACAACTTTTCCCTGATTCCAGATTTTTTCTACTTCAGATTTTAAAGTACCGTAATATTTATCAGTATATACTTCTTCATATTCTACAAAAGCATCTTCAGAAATTTTATGCCTGAATTCATCCGGCGTCAGAAAATGATAATCTACTTGATGAACTTCACTTCCTCTCGGCTGTCTCGTGGTACATGAGATTGAAAATTCAAGTTCAGGAAATGTTTCCAGTGAATGTTTTACTAATGTAGTTTTTCCGCTCCCTGATGGCGCTGAAAATATAATTACTTTATCCATTTTTTACAATTTCGGGTTTCGGGTTTCGAGTTACGGAGTCCATTGTTGGGAATGATAATCACGCATCTCGTAACCCGTACCTATCATTACAATACGTTTAACGTCTGTTCTTTAATTTTTTCCAGGTCATCCTTCATCATTACTACCAGTTTCTGGATTTCTGCATGATTGGCTTTAGAACCTAATGTATTGATCTCTCTTCCGATTTCCTGAGAAATAAAGCCCAGTTTTTTTCCGTTGAAAGATTCATTATCCATTACTTCTTTATAATATTTCAGGTGCTGGGTAAGTCTTACCTTTTCTTCAGAGATATCAAGTTTTTCAGTGAAATAGGCCATTTCCTGGTAGAAACGCGTTTCATCAACATTTTCAAATTCTTTCAAAGATTTTTGATAACGCTCTTTCACGCTGACAATTCTTTCTTCCTCAAAAGGAATTACTTCTCCAAGATATTTGTCAATATTCTGAATATTCCTGTTTAATTCTTCATGCAGGATGCTGCCTTCGGTTCTTCTGAATTCTTCAAATCTGTCTACAGCATTATTGACAATTTTTGCCAGTGATTCCCATTCACCTTCTGTAAGCTCATCAGGTCTTGATGAGATGGCATCAGGAAGTCTTACCGCCATTTTAAGGTATTCGAAATCGGGACCGTCAGAAGCTATGTTTTTAAGCTCATTGATGTAAGATTCAATTAAATTTTTATTAATTTTTACATCATTGGACTCTTCAAGGTTCTCAATATTAACGTAGCAGTCTACTTTTCCACGGATAATTCTATCGTTAAGAATTTTTCTGATTTCAAATTCTTTTTCTTTATAACGTAAAGGAATTTTAATATTCAAATCAAAGCTCTTGCTGTTCAATGATTTAATATCTATTGTAATTTTTTTTCCTTCAAAAACATCTTCGGCTCTACCGAATCCGGTCATTGATAAAATCATAGTTTTTTATTGTTCTACAAAGATAAACATTTAAGTGTATAATATAATACCATGAAACTTCAACGTAAAGTTTATATTATTCTGTTTTTAATTTATTTTGAACCATTAAGACCATTTAAGCTTTTAAGTTTAATTAAGAAAAAAATCTCATAGATTTTGATAAGCGTTATGCTAAATAGCGAAGCCCATCTTAATATTCTCAACTTCTTCATTAAAAAAACTTAATGGTTCAAAATAAACAGCAGCTTTATTTGTATTTAAAAATAAAAATTCAAATAAACTCATTTTCGTAAATTAGCGCTGTGAAAAAGAAAAATTTGATTTCTGTAGTAGGACCCACCGGAATTGGTAAAACGAGACTGGCAATTGATTTGGCTCAACATTTCAATACGGAGATTATTTCCTGTGATTCCCGCCAGTTTTTTAAAGAAATGAAAATAGGAACCGCCGCACCTTCTGAAGAGGAACTTGCCGGGGCACCTCATCATTTTATCGGAAATCTTTCAGTTGAAGAATATTATTCTATCGGCCAGTACGAAGAAGATGCGCTTCAAAAACTCAATGAACTTTTTGAAACTCATGACACCGTTATTCTTGTTGGCGGAAGTATGATGTATGAAAAAGCAGTGATAGAAGGTCTGCATGATCTTCCTGAAGCCAATACTGAAAACCAGGAAAAACTTCAGATGATGATGGAGGAGGAGGGTATAGAAAAACTTCAGGAAATTTTACAGGAACTCGATCCCGAATATTTCAACGTGGTGGATATTCACAATCACAGAAGACTTTTGCGTGCTATTGATGTGATCTGGCAGACTGATACAAAATATTCTGAATTGATTGCAGTATCTCAGGATTCAAGAGATTTTAATGTGATCAGAATCGGAATAGAAGCGCCAAGGGAAGAACTGTATGACAGAATCAACCGAAGAGTGGATATAATGATGGAAAACGGCTTGCTGGATGAGGTAAAAGGTCTTGAACAATTCAAAGATTTGACAGCTTTGAATACCGTGGGCTATGCAGAATTATTCCAATATTTTGATGGAGAGTGGGATCTTGATTTCGCGGTTTCAGAAATTAAAAAGAACAGCCGAAGATATGCAAAACGCCAGCTGACGTGGTATAGGAAAGCGGATGATATTCATTATTTGCAGTTGGGGTATTCTGAAAAAGAGTATGAAGATTTGCTTCAATGGATTGCGGAGGAGTTTGAAAAGTAAATACTTTTACATTATTAAACGACTTTAGAAGCTTTGAAAATATAGATTCCTACGGAATGACATCGTGCGTGGGAAAACTAAGCGCTTAGTTTGTCATTCTGACGAAGGAAGAATCTCATCGATTGTTTTTAAAGATTCTTCATTCCACTTTGTTCCATTCAGAATGACAGTACAGATGGTAATTAATTAGGGCGTTTTTATACTAAAAAAATGCGGCTCTGAAAAGAACCGCATCTTAAAACAAATATAATTTAATTTACTACTTCCAACCGCCGCCCAGCGCTCTGTATAGATCTACAATGCTGCTTAATCTCTGTCTTTTAATGGAAGCCAGATTCAACTCTGCCTGTAGGGAATTCCCTTGTGCTGTAATCACTTCCAGGTAATTGGCTGAACCTCCTTTGTAAAGAAGCTGTGCGCTTTTAATTCCATCTTTCAGGGTAGTTGCCTGCTCGGTAGCTTTTTGTTCCTGAGCTTTTAAGTTTTCGTTAGATACCAAAGCATCTGAAACCTCACCTACAGCATTTAATACCGATTGACGGAATGCCAGAACATTTTTCTCTCTTTGAATTTTAGCTACTTCAAGATCTGTTTTCAACTGTCTTTTCTGAAAAATAGGCTGGGTAAGTCCTCCCAGAACAGACCCGAATAATGAAGCGGGAATCTGAAACCAGTTATCAAACTTGAATGAATTTACCCCTCCATTTGCTGTAATCTTTAATGCAGGATACATATTGGCCTGAGCAATTCCTACAATAGCGTTCGATTCCAGTAAAACAAGTTCCTGCTGACGAACGTCCGGTCTTCTGCTTACCATAGCTGCAGGAAGTCCGGCAGTAATGTTCTGAGGTAATGAAGTATCAGACATTTCAATTGTTCTGTTTACCTTATTAGGCAGTTCTCCCACCAAAATACTTAATGCATTTTCCTGAATGGCAATATTCTGTTCCAGCTGAGTAATCAGAAGTTCTGTTGCCTGTTTCTGTGCTGAGGCCTGCTGTACTCCTAAAGAGGTGTTATCACCACTTTCCCACATTTTTTGTGTGATCATCAGGGTATTGCTGCTTAACTCCAGATTAGATTTTGCAATAGCTAATTGTCTGTCAAGCATCAACAGGTTATAATATCCCTGTGCAATAGCTGCTACTACTTGGGTCTGAACGGCTTTTGACCCTTCATAAGTCTGCAGATACTGCATTCTTGAAACCTCCTGCTGGTTTTTAATTTTTCCCCAGATGTCAGCTTCCCATGAAAGGTTGAAGGCTGCATTATAATCTTCAACATGGCTTGATCCTAAAAATAAATTTAAGCTTTGCCCGTTCATGCTGTTTTTGGAAGGTCTTGAAATTTGCCCGCTTACTCCGAAACCAACATCCGGATATTGCATATATTTTGCCTGTTTCAGTTTTTCCTGTGAAGCAGCAACCTGCTTTAGGGCAATCTGAAGGTCATAATTATTTTTGATTCCTTTTTCAATCAATCCCTGCAAAATAGGATCGCTGAAGAACTGCTTCCACTCCAGATTCGCTATGCTGGCAGTATCGGCAGTTGCAGTATACTGAAACTTTTCCGGAAGTGGCAGTTCAGGCTCCGTGTATGCCAGTTTGGACACACATGATACAGAGCCTATAGCCAGCGCAAAAGTTAGAATAATATTTTTTACTCGTTTCATAGTTTTTAAACTTTTAATTGAATACAAAACTTAGAGAGGTTTTGATTTATGCAAAATTGTCTTTAGTAGGAGAAAATAGCTGACTTTTTTAAACCATTAAGAACAGCAGGAAAATAGTGAATCCCTTGTCTTAAAATTTTCTCTAAGTTTTTGTAATTCATTTTTATTAATGAGCTGAAGCTAAAAGTTCTTCCTCCATTTGTTTTTTCTTCAGTCTTTTTTGTTTTCTGCTTGGCATTTTTTCATGCAGATACTGGAAGATCACATACATCACCGGAATAATAAAAATCCCGAATATTACTCCTGTAAGCATTCCTCCTACAGTACTGTATCCGATAGAGTGATTTCCTTTTGAAGAAGCGCCTTGCGTCCATACCAATGGAAGCATCCCCACGATGAAGGCAAAAGAAGTCATTAAGATCGGTCTTAAACGTAATCTTGATGCCTGAAGTGCAGACTCAATCAAAGTTTTTCCTGCTTTTCTTCTCTGTACGGCAAACTCTACGATAAGGATGGCATTTTTTGCCAATAGCCCGACAAGCATGATCAATCCTACCTGAACGTAAATGTTATTATCGATTCCGGCTAACCCTGTGAAGGCAAATACTCCGAAAATCCCTGTTGGAATCGTAAGAATAATAGCAAAAGGAAGGATATAACTTTCATACTGAGCTGCCAGTAAGAAGTACACAAACAGAATACTTAAGAAGAAAATGAATGCAGTCTGTCCGCTTGTTTTGATTTCCTCACGGGTAATCCCTGTCCATTCATATCCATATCCTCTTGGAAGTGATTGCTGAGCCACTTCTTCTACCGCTTTGATGGCATCTCCGGTACTGTATCCAGGTTTTGGTGTTCCGTTGATTGTTACAGCGTTGAAAAGGTTATTTCTTGTTACCGTTTCAGGTCCGAAAGATCTTTTTAACGTTACTAATGTTTTCGCAGGAACCATTTCTCCTGATTTATTTTTAACATAAATTCCTTCCAGAGAGTTAATATCAGTACGGTAAGGAATATCTGCCTGCGCCATTACTCTGTAGTATTTCCCGAATCTGTTGAAATCCGATACAAAGCTACTTCCGAAATAAATCTGCATCGTCTGCATCAATTCCGTTACGGAAACTCCCAGCTGGTTGGCTTTGTCAGTATCTACATCAATGGTGTACTGAGGGTTTCCTGCTGCATAAGTAGTGAATGCGAAAGCAATTTCAGGACGTTTCATCAATTCACCAATGAACTGCTGAGTGGTTGTTCCCAATTGTTCAAAAGAACCATTCGTTTTATCCTGAAGCATGAATTCAAATCCGGAAACGTTACCGAATCCCTGAACAGTAGGGAAGTTGAAGAAGAATGCATTGGCATCTTTCACCTGGCTTACCTTTCCTGTTAAAGTTCCTGCAATCTGATCCGGGTCTTTCATTTCACCACGTTTGTCATAATCTTTAAGCTTAATGAAACCTGCAGAATATGGAGAAGCATTGGCATTACTGATAAAGTTCATTCCATCGGCTACCCAAAGGTGATTGGTGGCTTTCTCACTGTTGATGATTTTATCAATTTGTGCTGTCGCTCTGTGTGTTCTTTCCAATGAACTTCCCGGAGGAGTATTCACAGCATATAATACGAATCCCTGGTCTTCAGTAGGAATAAATCCTGACGGTGCTTTTTTGATCAGAAAGACACTTGCTGCTGTAATAAGAACAAGACCTCCTATAGCCACCCATTTATTTTTAATTAAAAACTTGAGGCTGTAGATATATTTTCTGGTCATGCTGTTGAAGCTTGCATTAAATGCATTGAAGAATCTTGCTCCAAAACCTGTTTTATGGCCATGCTCTCCATGTTCTCCCTGAGGATCATTTAAGAACATTGCACACAATGCCGGACTTAATGTCAATGCATTCACTGCTGAAATTAAAATCGCAATTGCTAATGTAAATGCAAACTGTCTGTAGAAAACCCCTGCAGGTCCCTGCATGAAACCAACCGGAATAAATACCGCACACATTACAAGTGTAATGGAAATGATGGCTCCTGAGATTTCACTCATCGAGTTCATAGTAGCATGTTCTACAGGCATTCCTGTCTGTTCCATTTTGGAATGGACGGCTTCTACCACTACAATGGCATCATCCACCACAATACCAATGGCCAGAACCAATGCAAACAACGTAAGCATGTTGATACTGAAGCCAAATAGCTGAAGGAAGAAGAATGTTCCGATGATCGCAACCGGTACTGCAATAGCAGGAATTAATGTAGATCTGAAATCCTGAAGGAAAATATATACTACAATAAATACCAGAATGAAAGCAATAACTAACGTTTCAACAACCTGATGGATAGAGGCATCCAGGAAGTCTTTAGAGTTATACATGATAATCGGCTTTACTCCTTTTGGAAGAGTAGTTTCCATTACTTTCACCTGACTTTCAATTTCAGTCAGGATTTCATTCGCATTGGAACCCGCAGTCTGTAGAATGGCAAATCCGGCAACCGGTTTCCCATCCACTCTGTTAGTCGCAGTATAAGTATAAGACCCGAATTCTACTCTTGCTACATCTTTTAATCGTAAGAAAGAACCGTCACTATTGGCTTTAATAGCGATGTTTTCGTAGTCTTCATTCTTATTCAGTTTTCCTTTGTATTTTAGGATATATTCGTAAGTTTCCTTACTTCCTTGTCCTAAACGGCCCGGAGCTGCTTCAAGGTTGTGGTCTTTAATGGCTCCCAGAACTTCCTGAGGAGAAAGGTTGTTAGCTGCCAGTCTGTCCGGTTTCAGCCAGATTCTCATAGAGTAATCCCTCGTTCCGAATACCTGAGCCTGTGCTACCCCCGGAATACGCTGAATCTGTGGAATAACATTAATTTTCAGGTAGTTTTGAAGGAATAATTCGTCATATTGTTTTTCATTTTCACTGGTCAATCCCATGAACATGATCATACTGTTCTGTACTTTCTGTGTTGAAATCCCGGCCTGTACTACCTCCTGAGGTAATTGGCTCATCGCTTTCGATACACGGTTTTGTACGTTTACAGCTGCATTATCAGCGTCAGCACCTTGTTTGAAGAACACACTCAGTGTCATTGTACCGTCGTTACTGGAGTTTGAGGTCATATAGGTCATGTTCTCAACTCCGTTTACGGCTTCCTCAATAGGGGTGGCAACCGAACGTGCTACAACCTCCGCGTTGGCTCCCGGATAGAATGCAGTTACCTGTACACTCGGTGGAGCGATGTCCGGGAAGAGGGCAATCGGTAAATTAAAGAGAGACAGGGCTCCCAATAATAAGAGTATTATGGAGATGACCGTTGAAAGGACCGGTCTTTCTATAAATTGTTTTAACATAAGAAGTTTATTTTTTTTAGTCTTCTGTATTCGGGATGGACTATAATGGTTTTGCTTTTAGCAAGCTGTCAGAAGAAATATTTTTTGGATTGATGGAAGCTCCGTCTTTTAGGTTTCCAATTCCTGTGTAAACTATTTTTTCTCCAGGTGCAAGTCCTTCAGAAATGAAATAATAACTATCCGTTTTTCCTGATATTTTGATTGGTCTTCCGGTTACCTTTTTGTCTTTACCCATTACATATACATAGGTTTTATCCTGAATTTCGAAAGTAGATTCCTGTGGAATCACTACGGCATTTGAGATCAGTTGCGGCATACGCACTCTTCCTGTATTTCCGGTTCTTAAAGCTCCGTTGGCATTAGGGAAAACGGCACGTACACTGATGGCTCCGGTAGTTTTATCAAACTGTCCGTCTACGATGCTCAGTTTTCCTTTTTCAGGATAAGTACTGTTGTCAGCGATCACCAATTCTACCATTGGCATATTTTTCAGCTTTTCTTCCAAAGTAGCGCCCGGATATTTATTCTGAAAAGCAATAAAGTCCAGTTCACTTAAAGAGAAATAAGCATATATTTCACTGATATCAGATAATAATGTCAATGGATTTACATCTGTTCTTGAGATCAGACTTCCTTTTTTGTAAGGGATTCTTCCGATATAGCCACTTACAGGAGCGGTAATGGTTGTAAATCCTACATTGATTCTTGCGCTTCCTACAGAAGCTTTGGCTTGTGATGCAGCAGCAACAGCAGCTTCATAATTGGCTTTAGCTGTTTTAAGTTGTACATCAGATACTACTTTTGCAGCAACCAATGGCTGAAGTCTGTCTACCTCTACTCTTGCTTTTTGGATATTGGCATTAGCAGCCTGTAGATTGGCTTGTGCCATATTCATTTGTTCTCCGTAGCTTCTGGAGTCTATTTTAAATAATGGCTGTCCGGCTCTTACGTAAGATCCTTCCTCTACATAGATTCTATCAAGATAGCCATCTACCTGAGATCTTATTTCAACATTGTTTTTCCCTTCTAAGGCAGTAGGGAATTCCTGATATGTAGTAGCGGGTGATGTAAGAACGGTATAAACCGGAAGTTCTGGAGCTGGCGGCGCGGCGTTGGGTCCTTCTGCAGCCTTGGTACAGCTCTGTAAAAGAATTATACTTGCAATAAGTACAATAAACCTTGTTTTTCCAGGTATTTTCATTGTGGTTTAATTTTTTTAATGAAGTGTTAGATTTAAGTAAAAGTCTTTTTAATAAATGCTGTTTTTTTTCCTAACAGTGTTAATAATTAGTTCAAAAAAAATTACAGAATTTTTAATGTCCGATAAAGTCGATTGTTTCCATAATTGAAAATTGTTTTTAATGTATTTAAGTGTATAATGATGGTGTAAGGTGTGTTAATTTTACTAACAGTGTTAATTGATAAGCAAAAAATGATCACTTTTAACAACTGAATGATATGAATTGCTCCATAAATGATTTCATTTTTAATCAGGAAAAACTGAATAATTTAACTTAATTCGGTGTTAAATTTCCTAACGGTGTTAATTTTAAATTCAAAAAAAATTTACAAAGACTTAATAAAAGCCGAAACAGTTTCGTCCAATGTCGTCTTGTTCATTGTGGAAGGAATATCAGCAGTACGCATCATCATGATAGAGATCATTCCGTGAACGGCAGAAAACAGAGCGTGAGACATATGACAGGCATTGTCCGGATTGGATCCGTTTTTCTTGATAATCTCATAGGTACATTCATAGATCAGTTCCTGGAATGATGAGAATTCTTTTTTCATCTGCCCTTTTCCACAGCATTGCATTCCAAGACCAAACATAAGCTGGTAATATTCCTTGTTTTTAAAAGCAAAGTTCCAGTAGGCATCCACAATCGCAACAAGCTGCTCTTCCGGAGTGTCATGTTTCTGCTGAGCTTTTAATAATTCTATGTGTAGCTTATGAAAGCCATCTAAAGAAATTTCAAATAGAATAGCTTCTTTATTTTCAAAATAATCATATACTACAGGTGCACTATACTCAATAGCATCAGCTATCTTACGCATAGAAAGTGAACCCCAGCCTTCAGTTTTAGCCAAAGTAAAAGCAGCCTGCAAAATATTTGCACGGATGGATTCTTTTTCTCGTTGACGGCGTTCATGTAGACCCATGATATTTATTTACTAACAGCGTTAGCAAAACTACAAACTTTTTAATATAACTTCCAAAGGATATTATGAGTTTTATAGATTTGCCGGCTATTTAAAGAAAAATATATCAAAGGCTGGAAGCTTGAAGAATGGGAGCTGGAAGTTGTTTCGCGTTAAAAAAACACTATTAATAGAATTTGACTATAACTATTTTTTAGAGGCAAATATCTTCCTTCCTCTACAAAAATAAAATGTCTGTTTCAGAACTCAGCTCAATTAATAAAAGAAATATCTATCTTTGCCGGTAAAGAAAAAAGGATATGAATACTCCATCAAATATGCTGGCATTAGGAACAAAGGCACCGTTTTTTGAACTTCCTAACCCGTCAAAAACGAATGAACTTCAGTCTTTAGAGGAACTGAAAGGAGAAAATGGTACTTTGGTGATCTTTATGTGCAACCACTGTCCGTTTGTTCTTCATGTGATTGATAAGATCAACGAATTATATGAAGATTATAACGAGCGAGGAATAGAATTTATCGCTATCAATGCTAATGATATTGAGAAATATCCGGCAGATTCTCCTGAGAAAATGATAGAATTTCAGATTGAAAGAAATTTTGATTTCCCTTATTTATTTGATGAAAGTCAGGCAGTAGCTAAAGCTTACGATGCGGCTTGTACACCGGATTTTTATTTCTTTGATGATAAGCTGGATCTTGTGTACAGAGGTCAGATGGATGATTCAAGACCGGGAAACAATAAAGATGTTACAGGTGAAGATCTTATTATTGCTTTTGAAAATCTTTTGGCTGGAGAAGCTCAGGAAGAAATTCAAAGACCAAGCATGGGATGTAATATTAAATGGAAATAATTGCTGGTTTGCTGGTTATTTAGTTACTAGTTTTTACTCATTATAATAATATAGAGCTGCTCTTTTTAGAGTGGCTTTTTTATTGATCACAATATAGCTCATTTATTATTCACACAGTTTGTCACTCCGTAGGAGTCTTGGCACAACTGATCTTTTATTGCAAGTACCTGCAAAATTTTCATAAGTAAGTCTGGATTCCTACGGAATGGACAAACACAGAGTTTAGTGTAACCATGCGAATTGTCACTCCGTAGGAGTCTCAGCATAGCATGTCTTGTCTTTTTTGATTGTAAACCTTTTCAAAATTTATGTAAATCGGTCTGGATTCCTACGGAATGGACAAATACAACGTTTAGTATAACCATTCGAATTGTCACTCCGTAGGAGTCTCGGCACAACTGATCTTTTTATTGTAAGTGCCTGCAAAATTTCCATAAGCAAGTCTGGATTCCTACGGAATGGACAAACACAGCGTTTAGTGTAACCATGCGAATTGTCACTCCGTAGGAGTCTCGGCACAACTGATCTTTTTATTGTAAGTGCCTGCAAAATTTCCATAAGTAAGTCTGGATTCCTACGGAATGGACAAACACAGCGTTTAGTGTAACCATGCGAATTGTCACTCCGTAGGAGTCTCAGCATAGCATGTCTTGTCTTTTTTGATTGTAAACCTTTCAAAATTTATGTAAATCGGTCTGGATTGCTACGGAATGAACAAACACAGCGTTTATTGTAACCACGCGAATTGTTACTCCGTAGGAGTCTCAGCATAGCATGTCTTGTCTTTTTTGATTGTAAACCTTTTCAAAATTTACGTAAATCAGTCTGGATTCCTACGGAATGACAAATACGAAAGCATTGTCTATTCATTCACTCTGTCACTCGTAGGAACCTCAGCGTAGTTTCTCTATTAAAAGCTTGCCTTGGTTTTACTCTCATTCTCAACCTTCAAATCTACATTCACGTTATTATGAGAATAATTCCTAATAAACTCTGAAGGAGTCTTCCCGGTGTATTTCTTAAACATTCTATTAAAGTATGTTACATTATTAAAACCGCATTGGTAGCTGCATTCCGAAATAGATCTGTCCTGTGCCATCAGCAGACATGCCTTATTAATTCGATATCTATTGACAAACTCTGTAAACGTAATCTGAGTCGCTTTTTTAAAGAAATTACAGAAAGCCGGCAAAGTGAGATTGGCCAGTTTTGCTACTTCTTCAATTTCGATTTCCTTGTCATAATGATGTTCTACATACGTGAAGATATTTTCAAGGCGGGTTTTATTTTTAGAAATAATAGTGTAGGGCATGATTTCTTTGTTCAGAAGATCATAATCTTCACATTTTGAAAGTTCAAAAAGAATCTCAAGCAGCAGCAAATACCTTTTGTAACCTTCCGATTCCAGCATAAGTTTCAATTTGGGAAGCATCACTTTTTTTACTTTATGATGAAAATGAATTCCATATTTTGAAAGTTCCAGAAGGTTTTTAATAGATCTGGCTTCTACCTCCTGTTGGGGAAACTGCAGAATTTCTTCCTTGAACTGAAGTACAATTTCTTCATGCGGATCAATCGAGTTTAATCCAAATCCGGAATGAGGAATATTAGACCCGATTAATACCAGATCGCCATTCGTATAATTACTTTTATGATAGCCAACGTGGCGGGTTCCGTTCCCGGAAATGACACATACCAGCTCAATTTCGGGATGGTAATGATACTCCCATTTGAATTCTGAAATAGGGGAGTTGTTATGAATCGTGCGGAACGAGCTCTTTTCATTAGGAATTACCCTTTCAAAAGTAACTTTCATTTAATTAATCATATTTAATTACTAAAAATACTAATTATATTAATATAGTTCAAATATTGATTTACTGTGTTAAATTATCGTTAACACAAATGCTTCTATCTTAGCCGACAAGAAATAACCTGAATGAAAAATATTAACATCAAGGCCGTTTTATTTTTAAATTATTTTGTCTTTGCCATTCTTCTGAATTCTGTAGGCACAGTGATCCTGCAGGTACAGCAGAATTTTGGGATTTCAAAGTCTTCGGCCAGTGTTTTGGAAGGTTTCAAAGATCTTCCCATTGCCATATGTTCATTCATTCTGGCTTCATTTCTTCCCAAAATAGGAATTAAAAAATCAATGTTGATTGCTTTATTGCTGGTAAGCTGTATGTGTTTTGTAATGCCGTTTACCAATAGCTTTTGGGTTTTTAAATTATTATTTGCTACGGTAGGAGTTTCCTTTGCTTTAATTAAAATTTCGGTTTTTACTTCTATTGGATTGGTAACGGAAACAGACAAGGAACATTCCAGCTTTATGGGATTTCTTGAAGGTTTTTTCATGATTGGAGTTCTTGCAGGAAATGTATTGTTCAGTTTATATATTGATGATCATAATCCGGAATCTACGCGTTGGCTAAATGTATACTGGGTTTTGGGAGGGCTTTCCACTTTATCTTTTTTATTCCTGTTCTTTTCAAAATTAAATGAGCAGGAAGCAAAAAGTGAGAAAACAGATTTATTGGGAGATTTAAGAAATAGTGCAAGCTTATTCAGCTATAAAAAAGTGCTGTTCTTTTTATTATGCGCTTTCCTTTTTGTACTGGTAGAGCAGAGCTTTCAAACATGGACGCCTACTTTTTATAAGGAAATTTTAAAAGTACCTACTTCAATGAGTATTCAGGCGGGAGCTGTTTTAGCAGGAGCTTTTGCTTTAGGAAGATTTTTGTCGGGATTCTTCTCTAAGAAATTCAACTGGATCTATGTAGTTTCTTTTTGTGTGATAGGTTTTGCTATCAGCTTACTGTTAGTTTTACCATTGACCCACAATATTCATATTGATACAAATACAAGCTGGCTGAATGCTCCTTTGGTAGTTTATTTATTTCCTTTGATGGGTGGTTTGCTGGCCCCAATTTATCCAAGCATTAATTCTGTGATTCTGGCATCTATCCCGAAATATTTACACAGTGCCATGTCAGGATTGATTGTTGTTTTCTCAGCAATCGGAGGAACTATAGGTTCTATCATTACCGGTTTTGTGTTTCAGGAGTTCAGCGGTCAGCAGGCATTTTATCTGTCTTTGATTCCGCTTTCATTACTGATCACTTCGGCAGTTTTCATGAATAAATTAAAAATTAATCCTAAAAAATAACAATGAGTAATCAGCTTTACATAAACGAAATTCAAAGTCTGTTTGATGAGGTGCAGAGATCTGAAATTTTTGAAGATCAGAAAATGATGACGGATGCAGTTCCTCTTTTCCCTATTGCAAAGATTAATGAAGATTATGAAAAATCAAAAAATACAGAAGGTTTTGATCTGAAAGATTTTGTGATGACCCATTTTGACTTTTTAGGGGCCAGAGTTTCGGTGCAGAGAGAAGATCATCTTCCTATCAAAGAACATATTGAAAAATTATGGGATGAATTGACGCGTATAGCCGATAA
This sequence comes from Chryseobacterium sp. S90, assembly GCF_047444895.1. NCBI lineage: Bacteria > Pseudomonadati > Bacteroidota > Flavobacteriia > Flavobacteriales > Weeksellaceae > Chryseobacterium > Chryseobacterium sp. S90. Next base: position 244,614 of record NZ_JBLGCX010000005.1, read on the forward strand.
AGAAAAGGGAACCCTTTTAAAATTACCAAAACCTTATATTGTTCCGGGAGGTCGTTTTAATGAGTTTTTCTATTGGGACAGCTATTTTATTATGTTGGGATTAAAAGTTTCCGGCAGAATAGAAATGATGGAAAACATTATTGAAAACTGTTCTTACCTGATTCAAAATGTAGGATTTGTCCCGAATGCCAGCAGAACTCATTTTCTGAGCAGATCACAGCCTCCTTATTTTTCATTAATGCTGGATCTTCTTTTTGAAACAACGCATGACGAAGAAGTTTATACAAAATACCATGATACTTTAGAAAAAGAATATGCTTTCTGGATGAATGGTGAAGAATGGCTGGAAAATAATTCCAGTGTAAAAAGAGTGGTTAAAACAATAGACGGAGATATTCTGAACCGCTATTACGATGCAGAAAATGCACCACGTCCCGAAAGTTATCTGATTGATATTGAGGATTATGAAAAAACTTCGGGAGATGAATTTTACAGAAATATAAGAAGCGCCTGTGAATCAGGCTGGGATTTTTCCAGCAGATGGTTTGCAGACGGAGAAAATATACAGACGATAGAAACGCTGAACTTAGCACAGGTTGATCTGAACTGCCTTTTATGGCATTTGGAAATGACTTTGGCAAAATCTTCAGCGCATCAGAATCTGAGTGAAAAAGAAAATTATTTTTCAGAAAGAGCAGCAAGCCGAAGACAGATGATCCATAAATATTTCTGGGATGGAAATACTAACAATTATAAAGATTATCACACTAAAAAAAACACAAAAACACCGTCTGAACATATTGCTGCTCTTTACCCTTTATTCCTGGGAATGGCAGATCAGGAACAGGCAGAGGCGGTTGCAAAAGCTATAGCTGAAAAATTTCTTTATAAAGGTGGATTGGTCACCACCACTAAAAACTCAGGACAGCAGTGGGATCTTCCCAATGCATGGGCTCCTTATCAGTGGCTGGGCTTTAAAGCAATGAAAAATTATGGCTTTGATGAACTGGCAGAACAAATTAAAAATAACTGGTGTTCCAATGTAGAAAGAGTCTACAAAAACACCGGAAAACTAATGGAAAAATACAATGCATTAGACACAGAAACAATAGCAGGCGGTGGGGAATACCCTAATCAGGATGGATTCGGTTGGACCAATGGAGTGTATTTACAATTACAACAAAACTGAAACTAACAATAAAAATAAGGCTATGAAAAAAAAATCAATCTTTTTAATCGCCGCAACAGCTACGTTATATTTTAATAATGCTTATGCCCAGGAAACTCCGCAGGATTCTGCAAAAATTTCCTCTATCGATCAGATTGTCATCACAGGAAATTCAAATCCGAAGAAAAAAATAGAATCCAGTACAGCGATTTCCACATTCAGTTCCAAAGAAATCCAGAAGCAGAACCCCATTAGTGCCGCTGCTTTATTGCAAAGAGTTCCCGGATTTGCGGTGGAAACTTCAGGAGGTGAAGTAGGAAATAACCTTTTTGCAAGAGGAATTCCTTCCGCAGGAGCTTACGAGTTTGTGCAGGTACAGGAAGATGGTCTTCCGGTTTTTGAAGACGGAGCCCTTCAGTTTGCCAATGCGGATAACTTTTTTCGTGTAGATAATTCGGTAAACCGTATGGAAGCTTTAAGAGGTGGCTCGGGATCCATTTTTGCAACCAATTCTCCCGGCGGGTTGATCAACTTTATCACCAGAGAAGGAACCAATGATTTCAGAGGTACGGCAAAATTGGAGACAAGTACATATGGATTGATGCGTACTGACGTGAATGTGGGTGGAGCTTTGGTTCAGGATAAATTGTTTTTTAATGTAGGAGGTTTTTACAGGACAGATGACGGGATCAGAAAAACAGGCTTCAAAGCTAATAATGGAGGACAAATCAGGATGAATCTGAAATACGTCTTTGATAAAGGCTACGTAAAAGTGTATTACAAAAAACTGGATGACAGAAATACATTCTTCCTTCCTATCCCTTTAGTACAAAACGGTAACAAGCTGAAAGGATTCCAGAATTTTGATCCTAATTACGGAACATATAGTTACAGAGCAATCAGCCAGCTGAATATCCCACAGGCAGGAGGCGGATTTTTCAACAGAAATCTTGAAGACGGAATTCATCCGAAAGTAGATGTACTGGGAGCTGAGTTTAAATATGATCTTGGAAATAATTTCAGCGTTTTAAACAAGACCAGATACACCAATATCAACATGAATTATACAGGGATTTTCCCTGCAGGAGGTCCACAAACGATGGCAGAATATGCTAAAAGTAACGGAATTGCCGGCAACAATTATCAGTATTCATTGGTGAGCAATGGAGCTGTAGTTAATCCTGAATATGTACAGAAACTGGGATTCTGGGCCATTGACAAGCAGATGAATAACTTCGTTAATGATCTTCAGTTCAATTATAAATTTGATAAGGGAAATGTTACTGCAGGTTTTTATAAATCCAACTGGAAATCCCGTCAATACTGGAATTGGAGTAATATCCTGACTACTGCTACAGACAGACCGGAATTATTGAATCTGGTAGATACTTCTTTAAGCCCTTCAGATGTTGGATATTCCAAAACATATAACGGAGTTGCCAATATGACATTTTTGCAGAGAGATACTCAGACTCAGGGAAGCTTGAATGATCTTTATGTAAACCTTGATTATAATATTACCGATGCTTTAAGTGTAAATGGAGGCCTTCGCTACAGCCATGATTATTATAAAGGAAATTTTGCCAATACAACCTCTTCCAATTTAAATAATTCAGGGTTAACAACGGATGGGACTCATGGTTTCGATACTACAACTGCTGATGATAATATGAGCGTTTTAGGAAACAAATACACATACTGGAATTATAATGTTGATAAAGTATCTTTCACGGTTGCGGCTAATTATAAAATCAACAGAGAGAATGCAGTGTATGCGCGTTTTTCTAACGGCTTCAGATCTCCGAATGAAGAAGCATATTACAATTATTTCTCCAATCCGAACCCTGATAAACCTTTAAAATCTGTAACAACCAATCAGTTGGAAGTAGGATATAAATATTACTCGCGTACTTTTGATATAGCAGTGATTCCGTTCTATTCTACCTTGAAGAACCTTTCATTTACAGATGTTTTCTCTGATGGTACATCCGAAAATACATTCGCCAATACAGAAAACTATGGAGTTGAATTGGAAGGTTTCGCCCGTTTATTCAACAATACTTTAGAAGTAACATTCAACGGGACCATTCAGAGTCCAAAATATAAAAACCTTGAGGCCGGAAGCGTTCTTGAAGGAAATGTAGTAAGAAGAATGCCTAAATTTTTCTTTAATATCTCACCGGCATTCAATATTACAAAATCATGGAGAGCATATGCAAGCATGAATTACTATGGAAAACGTTTCCAGGATGAGAAGAATATGCAGACATTACCTTCATTCACCGAATTTGGAGCAGGAATGTCTTACCAACTAGGAAAAATACGTTTTGCCGTGGACGGAACCAATATCTTTAATACAATCGGAATCACAGAAGGTGACCCAAGAGCAGGTTCTCCAAACGGAGACGGAATCATTATGGCCAGACCTATTATGGGAGCTGCAGCCAGAGCTTCAATCACTTTGGATTTCTAAATTCTATTTCTTTATAACAGCAAAACCGTCAGAATTTCTGACGGTTTTGTAATTTTTATGTTCACTTACATTATGCATTAAGTATCAGAGCTAAATTTGAATTCAGACACTTGCAGAGTTCTCAAACCCTCAAACCCTCAGACCTTCCAACTCTGAAACTCTTTTACTTTAAAAACGGATTATACTGCTTCTCAAAACCAATCGAAGTAGGATTTCCATGTCCTGAGAAAACCTGAGTATCATTATCTAAAACGAAAAGCTTTGATTTAATACCATCAATCAGCTGTTCATAATTCCCTTTATATAAATCTGTTCTTCCGATACTGCCTTCAAAAAGAACATCTCCTGAGATCATGAATTTCTGATTTTCGTGATGATAAACAACACTTCCCGGAGAATGTCCCGGAACATGATAAATTTTAAATTTTTCACCATCCAGATCCAGTTCATCTCCTTCCTTAATATATTCTACATCTACTTTTACAGGATCTATCTGCATTCCGAATCTCATTCCGCTTGCCTGAAGCATATCCAGAACCTCCTGATCTTCCTGATGCATTACTACAGGTACTTTGAACGTATCAAAAGCCCATTGAAGCCCCAATACATGATCAATATGTGCGTGAGTCAAAAGAATTTTCTGAATTTTCAGTCCGTTTTCTGAAATGAAACTCTCAATAGCCTGAGTTTCCTGCCCTTTCATATTTCCCGGATCAATTAACCATGCATTTTTATTCCCGTTATAAATGATGTAAGTGTTTTCGCTCGCAAAGTTGAATACGAAACCTTGAATCTGAAGCATATCTGAATATTTTTTATTCAAAAATACGATATTATTAAGAAAATGGCTATTTTTCGTTATCTTCGTCATAATGAAAACTTTGCGAATACTCTTACTTACTTTGGGCGGACTGGTTTTTGGACAAAATATCCAAAGTGTTCAGCTGTTCAATCCTCAGACCAATGATGAAACCCCGGTAATCAGGATTGGTGAACAATTAGTTCTGGGCTTTGATGATCTTACCAACGGCAGCCAGATCTATAGATACACATTCAAACATTATGACAGAAACTGGAACGATGATAATCTGTTTTTTACAGAATTTGCTACCGGAAGTATGAACGCGCTTCTGGATCAGTTTCAGTATTCTTTCAATACCTTGCAGGCTTATACGCATTATAAACTTGTTTTTCCGAATGATAAAATCCAGTTGAAAATTTCCGGGAATTATGAACTGATTGTTTACAAAGATTCTGCGGATCAGCCTCTTTTCAAAAAAAGATTTTACCTGGTAGAAGATGCAACAGCTGTAGGGTTAAATATTTCAAGGTTTGCAGATGCTAAAAATCCCAATCTTAACCAGAGGGTAGAAGTGAATGTTACTCCGAAAGGAGGAGATATTTCCTCCAATGTCAATTCAATCACAATGAATGTGATGCAGAATAACAACCCGAATATGGTGATTTCTAATCTGAAGCCAAGCAGTGTTTTAGGAAATCAGGTGCTTTTCCAGCAGATGAATCTTACGTTTCCCGGAGACAATGAATTTTATTATTTCGATAATAAAAATATGAATATGGCGGCGGATATGGTGCGTGCAACCGAAATAAAAGATGATGTTAACCAGACCTATCTTCATCCGGTATGGGCATTTCCTTTAAATTATCAATATCAGCCGGATGTCAACGGAGCATGGTATTACAGAAGAAATGATTTAGGCAGAGAAAGAGATGCAGAAAGAGAAGCTGATTACTCATGGGTACATTTCTATCTGGAATCGGATCCTGTGGATAAAGAGATTTATGTTTTAGGAGGATTTAATAATTATAAGCCAACTAAAGAAAATCAAATGCAGTATGATGCTGCTACGAAGCAGTATGTGGCTAAAATATTCCTGAAGCAGGGTTTTTATAACTACGTTTTAGTAACCAAAGAAGGAAATGGAGCATTGAATTTTGGTGAGGTAAACGGTAATTTCTGGCAGACAGAAAACCTTTACCAGGCATTTCTTTATTATGCACCATTCGGAAGAAATTATGACGGGTTGATGGGTTATGGTGAATTCAGAACTCCAATAGCGAATAAACGGTAATGATTTGAGATCATTATTATTTTAAAATATTCTTATAAAATAGGACTGTCTTTTAAGATGGTCCTTATTTTTTATCCATTATTAAAAGAATTAAATCTTTCCGGGCTTTAATTATTACTAATTTATAAAATATAATGCACTGAATAGTGAAAAAAATAATTCACAAAATTTTGATTTTTGTTAAATATATTAATGTAAAATCTGTATTGCAGAAAAATTATCTTTAAATAATTTTCTTTGTTTTAAAATCATTATTGTGTTTTCTTTATTGATTTATAAAATCAATTGGGTTTTTGATACTTTAATTATTGTTTTATTGCGAAAAGTTTATACATTCGTCATCACAATCAACCAATATTATTATGAAAACGAAATTTATCTTAGTGGCAAGCGTTGCCGCCTGCTCTTTTGTTTTTGGGCAAAACACACCATCAAAATTAAATCCGGGTAAAAGTGGATTACATGCAGATTTTATGAGATTTGATAAAAATGCACCTGCATTTCAAGGGAGTCCTGTTTTATTTGATGAAACTTCACAGAGACTTTCTCCTGGACAAGCACTTAAACTGGGCTTGGAAAAAGATGCGCTGGGTTTTGAAACTCATAGATTCCAACAGACCGTTAATGATATTCCTGTAGAATACGGAATGATGGCGGTACAAACAAAAGGCGGTAAAATAGTAGGGCAATCAGGAAAATGGGTTCTTCAGCTTCCAAAAGGACTTGAGAAGAAAACCAATATTTCTGAAAGTATCGCTCTGCAGAGTGCTTTATCATTCGTTGGGGCAGAATCCTACAAATGGCAGAATAAAGAAGAGGAAGACTTTCTTAAAAAAGAATCCAATAATCCCAATGCAAGCTTTGCTCCTAAAGGTGAACTGGTATATTATTCAGATCCTACCGATGAAAAGCTGAATGATTTAACTTTAGCCTATAAATTTGATATTTACTCAGAAAAGCCATTAAGCAGACAATATGTTTTTGTAGATGCTAAAAATGGAAAAGTTTTGGGAACAGACGCTATTATCCACGAAGTGAATACTCCAGGAACAGCAACTACAGGATATAGCGGAAGCCGCAGTATTGTAGCTGATTCTTATAACGGAAGCTACAGATTAAGAGAGACCGGCAGAAATGCGGGTACAGCGGTAGAAACATACAATCTTAAAAAAGGTACTAGTTATTCTGCAGCAGTAGATTTTACAGATACAGATAATGTATGGAATAATGTAAATACCAACAAAGATCAATATGCTACAGACGCCCATTGGGGAGCAGAAATGACTGTTGATTATTTATATACAAAATTTGGAAGAAAGAGTATTGACAATAATAATTTTGCAATAAAATCTTATGTTCATTACTCTACCAATTATTTTAATGCATTTTGGGATGGCTCCAGAATGACCTATGGTGACGGAAGTTCTACAACTAACGGAGGGAAACCATTAACCGCTATTGATGTTTGTGGTCACGAAATTACCCACGGGATGACTTCCAAAACGGCAAACCTTGTGTATCAAAGAGAGCCGGGAGCATTAAATGAAGGTTTTTCTGATATTTTCGGAAATTCAATAGAACGTTGGGCAAGACCAACACAGGCAAGCTGGACATTAGGAGAAGATTTCAATTATGTCATCAGAGATATGTCTAACCCTAATGCTTACCGTCAGCCGGATACTTATAAAGGTACCTACTGGAAAGATGCTACAACTACAGGATGTGCAGTGCCGGGACAGACAACCAATGATTATTGCGGTGTTCATACCAATTCGGGAGTCCTTAACTTCTGGTACTATTTATTGGTAACAGGAGGTTCAGGTACCAATGATAACGGTTTTGCTTATAATGTTTCCGGAATCGGACTGGATAAAGCAGGTGCTATTGCTTACAGAACATTAACGACTTACCTGACTTCATCATCCAACTATGCGAACACAAGAACTTATTCTCTTCAGGCAGCAGCAGATCTATATGGAGCCGGAAGCAATGAAGTGACACAGGTTACTAATGCATGGAACGCAGTAGGTGTAGGAGGCGGAACTTCTGCGGCAGGACTTGTTGCAGCAACTTCAAATGTTTCAGCTTATACCATCAGCCCGAATCCTGCAACTGACAGATTCACTGTGAATTTTGAAGGTAAAGCCGGAAAAGGAATTGTAGAATTGGTAAGCCTTACAGGTAAGAAAGAGATTTCTGAAAAAGTTGAGATTACAGAAGGTGCCAATAAACTGAACATCCAGCTTCCTTCCAATATACTTCCTGGAGTATATATCGTAATGGTAAACGGACAGAAAGCAGGAAACCTGATTAAAAAATAAACACCAAATTTAATTTTAATATATTTAGCAAAATGGCCACAAGAATTACTTGTGGCCATTTGTATATTTTGAGTAAAGTGAATTACACCAGATAGAAATCATTCAGTTTTTCTTCACAAAGAATTTTTACAACATCAATCCATCGGTCTTCATCATTCAGACATGGAATGTAATGGAAATTTTCTCCCCCTCCGTGCATAAACTGCTCTTTTCCTTCTACAGAAATTTCTTCCAGGGTTTCAAGACAGTCAGAAACGAATGCAGGACACACTATGGCCAGATTTTTTATCCCTTTTTTACCAATAGTTTCCAACGTTTCGTCGGTATAAGGTTCAATCCATTTATCTTTTCCTAATCTTGACTGGAAAGAAACGATGGTTTTTTCTTTGGGTAAATTCAGTTTCTCAATAACACGCTGTGTGGTGTTATAGCATTGATGGCGATAACAGAACTGATGACTCGGATTATCGTCTCTGGAACAGCAGTCATTAAGATTGCAGGTCTTGGTAGGATCTGTTTTATAAATATGCCTTTCCGGAACTCCATGATAAGAAAACTGCAGGGCATCAAAATTTTCAGGAAGCTTCTCTTTAATACTTTCTGCCAGACAATTGATATAAATATCCCTGTTGTAAAAAGGCTGAATATAATTGATTTTTACTTTTGGAAACTTCTTTTTTCTTACTTCTTCTGCCTTTTCAATTACTGTTTCCGTAGTACTCATGGCATATTGAGGATATAAAGGGAAAAGAACGATCTCCGTGATTCCCTGATCTACCAGTTTCTGAATACCGGTTTCAATGCTGGGTTCGGCATATCTCATTCCTATTTCCACGGGAACATCTACCAGTTTCTGAAGTTTTTTCTGAATTTTTTCAGTGATGACAATCAGTGGTGAACCTTCATCTGTCCAAACCGTTTTATAGGCTTCAGCAGATTTGGCAGGTCTTGTTTTCAGGATGATTCCCTGTACAAGAAGAGCACGAAAGATCCAACGGTAATCGATTACTCTTTCATCCATCAAAAATTCATCAAGATATTCCTTTACGTCGTTTACAGAGGTTGATCTCGGTGATCCGAGGTTGACCAGTAAAATTCCTTTATTATTCAATATTCTAATTTTTAATTATGAAACAGACGTTGTAAAATCTGCTACTAATTTTGATACTTTAGCAAAGGTATTACTTTCCAGTAAGCCATTGCTGTCAAATTTGCCTTTTATCCCCTTTATTAATGCCTGATGTTTATCATCTGTTGTTGCTCCAAGAGTATTTAAAATCATCAATAACTCTTCATGGCCTTTTTCTCCACTGGCTGAAGCGGTAATCACTGCAACCGGCTTATCAGAAAAGATCGTTGTAGAAACACACCATTCCAGCATATTTTTTAATCTGCCGGGAATACTGAAAATATATTCAGGAGTGGAAAATATGACACCTGCTGAATTTTTAATATATTCTCTGATCTTCAGAACTTCATCCGGAATATTTTCATCCGTTATTGCAGTATCAAAATGGGGAAGAACAGCAAGATTATCATACATCAGAAAATCTGTATTTTCTATCTTTTCCAGTACCTGCTCCATCAGTTTCTGATTGCTGGAGTTTTCCGAAGCACTTCCAATAATAACGACAATTTTCTTTTGGGGAGGCATTTTAAAACTGAATTATCCGTTTACAGCTTCTACTTTTTCTACCAGATCCGGAACGAATTGTTTTAAAATATTTTCAATTCCGTTTTTCAAAGTAGCCGTAGAACTAGGGCAGCCTGAACAAGCTCCCTGTAAAAGCATTTTTGCAGTTTTACTCTCCTGGTCATATTCCATCAATGAAATCTTTCCACCGTCATTTTCTACTGCAGGCGCTACATATTCATTTAAAATGTCAGAAATTTTCTGCTCATCTTCCGTATAATCTCTGTTGATGATCTTTTCAACAGGGTTTTCATGTTTCTGAGGTTCTATTTTAGAAATTTCACCTCCGTTTTGAAGATACTCGGCAATAAGTGCACGAACAGTCATCATCACCTGGTGCCATTCTACAGAATTGTCTCTGGTAACCGCTACAAAATTATCAGAAATGAAAACTTCTTTTGTAAATTCAAATTCTTTAAAGATTGCCTGTGCCAAAGGAACTTCCTCAGCAGCTTCAATTGATTTTACTTCCACGAAACCTTCCATCAGCAATTTGTTTGAAACAAATTTCATTACATTAGGGTTCGGAGTCATTTCAGCATAGATCTGATACATTTCTTTTTTCTTCTGAAGATAAATTCTTGGGTTGGCCAATAATTCATCCTCAATCACGTTTTTCAGACTTTCAGCTACATGTTCCCATTCTATGGTATCCTGTTTTGCTACAGCTACAAAATTAGCCGTAATGAAAATTCTTTCCACAAACGGATAATTGAAAAGCTCCTGTGCTAAAGGAATTTCTGAAATATCTGAAGTTCTGTCCAACTCTAAAGACCCCGGAATGAGATTGTAATCTGCAACAAATTTCATTACTTTCGGGTTTTCGGTAGGTTCTATAAGTACGGTACGCATTTTTTCGTTAAATTTGAGATACAAAAATACGCATTAGAAGTTAGAAGCTGAGAATTGAGAGTTAGATTTTTGCTATCGCTGTAATTTAGAAGTTAGATACCACAAATTATAAGGCAGAAGATAACTATTTTCAATTGGGCATATTTTCAAATTTTCAAATTAATATTATGGCACTTATAAAAGAACTTTTAGGAAAAGCACCACAGATCGGAGAGAACACTTTTTTAGCGGAAACCGCTACTATTATTGGTGATGTTACGATGGGAAGAGACTGCAGCGTTTGGTATAATGCTGTGATCAGAGGCGATGTTCATTATATTAAAATGGGCGATAAGGTAAATGTTCAGGATAATGCAATGCTGCATTGTACCTATCAGAAACATCCGCTGAATATCGGAAATAATGTTTCTATCGGACATAACGCAATTGTTCATGGGTGCACTATTAAAGATAATGTTCTGATCGGGATGGGAGCTATTGTAATGGATGACTGTTTGGTGGAAGAAAATTCTATTGTAGGAGCAGGTTCTGTAGTAACTCAGGGTACTCATATCAAATCCGGAGAAGTATGGGGCGGAGTTCCAGCGAAAAAAATCAAAGATATTAATGCACAGTTATTGGAAGGAGAAGTAAACAGAATTGCCGATAACTATGTCAAATATTCCTCATGGTATAAAGAGAATGTAAAAGATCATCAATTTTAGGTTGTCAAGTGAAGAGTGAATCGTCAATCCGCTGCGCTTGTCAATTATTTTTGGCAGTAAAAAATTCACTATTCACTTGCGAAGCACAATTCACCATTGATCTATTTAAAATAAATATAAAAGCTCTGTCGCAGGACAGAGCTTTTTCGATTTGATATAGAACCTTTGTTTTATTGTTAGTTATTGTCAGGCGTGATCAGTCTGATTTTTCCATGAATACATTTCAAAGAGGTAGGAGGTGTGATGACTACACAGTCCGACATGATATTATATTTTTCATTAAAAGTTTTTACTTTATCCGTGTAATCATTCACTCTCTGTAAGAAGGCTGCTTCTATTTTCTTTGGATAAGCAATATATTGCTGAGGTCCGCCACAGGATTTTGCTCCCATGGGTGCAAACGCCCATTCACTGGCATCCGTACATTTTTCTCCGGACACTTCAGACTCAATAGAGGCTTTTAATCTATCCAGCTGTGCCTGCTCATACTTCTGGCTGTCTTCATCAGCAGGTCTGTCTGCGATATCTACAGGAAGATTGGTATTGGTATTTTTTGAGGTATTACAGGAAACCAGAGTTAATGTAGTACTTAATACTATCACCGGGAAATAGAAGAATATTTTTTTCACAATAAACTTTTTTCTTTTTAAGAATTTTCAAAACTTATGCCAAGGTAAGAAATTCAAATTCATTTCCGTATTTTTGACAACGATGAACAATCATTTTTTTGACTTAATAGAATATACGAACAGAAGTGTTTTTCTGACCGGGAAAGCCGGAACAGGGAAAACGACATTTCTCAATGATTTTGTAAGACGTACAAAGAAAAAGCATATTGTAGTAGCACCCACGGGAATTGCTGCAATCAATGCGGGAGGCGTTACCATTCATTCCATGTTTGGGCTGCCGTTGAGAACTTTTCTTCCTACGACAGAAAGAATAGACACCAGTTTGGCTAATAATATTGCCGATCTGATGCCCCATTTCAAATACCGTAAAGATAAACTTAAACTTCTGAGAGAAGTTGAGATCATTATCATTGATGAGGTTTCAATGTTGAGAGCTGATGTTCTGGATATGATGGATTTTTCTTTGAGATTTATCAGAAGGAATAATCAAAGATTCGGAGGGGTGCAGATGCTCTTTATTGGAGATTTGTTTCAGCTTCCGCCTGTGGTAAGGGATGAGCATATTCTGAAAATGTATTACAATTCACCTTTCTTTTTTGACAGCCATGCCATTAAGGAAATCCCGATTGTTACCATTGAACTGACAAAAGTTTACAGACAGTCTGACCAGGGATTTCTTTCGATTCTGAATGCTATCCGGGACGGTGATGTGGATAATATAGATTTTAACCACCTCAATGAAAGATACGATCCTGATTTTGACATGGGGAAAGAATCTTACGTATATCTGTGCTCTCACAATAAAATGGCTGATGAAATCAATCTGGAAAAATTGGCGGAGATCAAGGTAGATCCTCAGATTTATGAAGCTAAACTTGTAGGTGATTTTAAAGAAAACCAGTTTCCAAACGAACAGTTTTTAGAATTGAAAATCGGAGCACAGATCATGTTTATCCGAAATGATATTTCCGGAGAAAAGAAATATTTCAATGGGAAATTAGGAGAGATCATTGGATTGGATGAAAATGAAATTCGTGTTGCTCTGGATGGAAGTGAAAATGAAATTGTAGTTAAAAGAGAAACCTGGGAGCAGAAAAAATATTTCCTTGATACCGATAAAAATATCCAGGAAGAAGTATTGGGAAGTTTTGAACAGTTTCCGATAAAACTTGCTTGGGCAGTTACCATTCATAAAAGTCAGGGACTTACATTTGATAAAGTAATCATTGATGCCGGGAAAAGTTTCACGGCAGGTCAGGTATATGTGGCTTTATCCCGTTGCAGAACACTGGAAGGAATTGTTTTAAAATCAAAAATTACCCCTGAAGTTATTTTCAAGGATAACAGGATTTTACATTTTCATACCGATACTATTGCCAACGATCATGTGGAAACTATTCTGAATCAGGAGAAATATGACTACAGCATCAGAAAAGTGCTTCGTACCCTTGACTGCACATGGTTTTTAAAAGAAGTAGAAGAGTGGAATAACCTTTCAATTGTGACCAAGAATATAGATCATGCCAAGACTAAGCAGCTTTATCTTCAGTTGAAACATGAAGCGGTAAACCTTGGGAAAATCTTTGAAAAGCTGGAACGAATCATTTTCCAGAAAGTCAATAATTTTATTGAGCAAAAAGAAGACTGGTCCGAAATTGAAAGTAAATCAAAAGGTGCCGTTAATTTCTTCTTTACAGAAACCAGAAATAAAATTTTCGATCCTCTGAAAGAATTTTATGCTGAAATAAAAGGAGCAAAAGGTTTAAAACAATATAACGAGGAATTCAAGAACTGGCTGGAAGATATTGAAGAATACCTGAATAGTTTAAGAGAAATTTATCTTCTGGAAACTAAACTTTTAGATGAAAAGAACGATAAAGAAATCAACCTGAAAATAGCTAAAGTTCCATCTCAGGTTTTAACTTTCCAGTTGTTTGAACAGGGAAAAACTATCGGTGAAATTGCTTTGGAAAGAGGTTTGGTAAAAGAAACAGTTATCGGACATCTTGCCAAATTTGCAGAACAGGGATTGCTGGATATCTCAAGAGTCATCACTTCAGATAAGATCAAGGCTTTTGAAGATGAATTTTACAAAAACCCGCACGAAACCCTCACAGAGTGGAAGAGTGCACTTCCTAGTCATTTTGAATTCAATGAAATCAGGATTCTGATCAATCATTATAACTATAAAAAAGAAAAGAACTCATAAGAGTTCTTTTTTTATTTACATATGTTCCTGAAAATTAAGGATACATTGTATTGATCGTATTAATATCTCCTGTTGTAAAACCGGTTCTGTTATACGTAAAATTTGAATTGTCTGCTCTTGTGATAGTGGGCAGTCCATTTTTAGAATAAGAAGTCGGCCAGTACATCATCACAGAATTAATATTAAAAGGGCCAATGTCCGTTCCTGAATTATAGATATTGAAATTATAAGACTGCCCGCTCTGGATATTGTTCCACAGGATTTTTACATATTGATCCCTGTCTTTACGGGTGTGCTCATGATAAAGGCCTACCGTATGTCCCATTTCATGAATTACCGACCCTACAGAAATATACTGGTCCAGAGAAACGGTTTGTTTTCCTCCCTGATAACCGATATGTGCCCAGCCATCCGATCCTGATGAACTTCCAAAAATAAATTCAACATAATTAGACTGATTGGTGCGGTAGATCCACTGAGTATTGGTTTTGTTGTTGTACTCGCTGATTGCAGAATTGATTTTATTGACATTGATAGAGCCCATGTTACTGGCAATGGTATAATAAATTTTACCGTTTGGCCATCTTGAAAAACTGGCGCCGCCCTTATTGGCTTCACTACCTTCTGCCAGTTGTTTGTCGGACAGAACAATATCTCCCTGGAAAAAATTCATTCCGTTTTTTCTTTCATAAGTGATTTCCTGACCATTCAATTGTCCTTTTTTAACGTTTTCAACATTGAAAGCATTGGTTTGAGCTTCTGAAGTGATTTCTTCATTATTTTTAGTACACGATGCTAGAACTGCAGTCATAATAATGCTCATAAGGACAGTTCTTTTTGGGAATATTTTCTGCGAAAAAAGCCCATTGGTTTTTTTGTTCATATTAAAGTTTTTTTAATGATTTGGTATACGAATATAATAAATATTTCTCTTTTTATTGAATTATTATTGTTAAAGTATATAGATTTTAGTAAAGTATTTATTCAAAAATCATATAACTAAAATCAACTAAAGAAAATTTTAATTCCAATAGTTTTTCCCTGAATTAACCGATCGGTTTTATTAATTACAAAAAGTAACTAATGCAGTTTTTATGTTTTAAATTTGTATGGTTTTTTGAGACCAAAGAAAAATTAACATCTCAATATGAAAAATTTTGAAATTTCTGTTTTAGATCTTGCACCGGTAAAGCAAGGCAAAAGCATTCACGATACTTTTCAGGACAGCTTATCATTAGCGAACCATGCTGAAAATTTAAACTATAAAAGATTCTGGCTGGCAGAACATCACAATATGGAAAGTATTGCGAGCTCTGCTACTTCAGTTCTGATCGGTTTTATTGCCAACGGAACGAAGACAATCAGAGTGGGATCTGGCGGTGTTATGCTTCCGAACCACAGCTCTCTGATTATTGCAGAACAGTTCGGTACTTTGGAGTCTCTTTTCCCCGGAAGAATAGATCTTGGGGTTGGAAGAGCGCCAGGAACTGACGGATTGACAGCTCAAGCTTTAGGAAGAAATCCTGCTATTATTAATGAACAGTTTCCAAGACAGATTCTGGAACTTCAGCGTTATTTTTCTAAGGAAAATGCAGATGCTATGGTTCGTGCTATTCCCGGGGAAGGGCTGGATATACCAATTTATATTCTGGGATCAAGTACAGACAGCGCATGGCTGGCTGCGGAACTGGGCTTACCTTATGCATTTGCAGGACATTTTGCTCCGGAGCAGATGGAAATGGCCTTTAAAATATACAGAGAACATTTTGAGCCTTCAAAATATCTGGATAAACCTTATATTATTGCCTGTGTAAACGGTGTCGCAGCAGAAACGTCTGAGGAAGCACATAAAATCTCTACTACTTTATTCCAGGCCTTCATCAATATTGTAAGAAACGACAGAAAGCCTTTCGCTCCACCTGTTGATGATATGGACGAAATCTGGTCACCAATGGAAAAATCCATGGTTCTGCAGAAACTGAGATATACTTTTATCGGAGATCAGGATGAAGTTCAGGAAAAGCTTAAAAATTTCCAGGAAAAATTCCAGGTGGATGAACTGATGATCAACTCCCATATCTACGACCATCAGAAAAGATTGAGATCTTACGAAATTTTCAGAGAGGCAGCGAACTCTTTATCCGAAGCGTAATAAACCCTTCATAATTAATTGGCAGATGCTTATTTTTATGAGTATCTTTGCAAAAATAAAAAGTAAAAATGTCCGATATTAAATTAAATACTATTCCAGAGGCTATTGAAGACCTTAAAAATGGTAAAATAATCATAGTAGTAGATGATGAAGACAGAGAAAATGAAGGAGATTTTCTTTGCGCAGCAGAGTTGACAACACCGGAAATTATCAATTTTATGGCTCTTCACGGAAGAGGGCTTATTTGTATGCCGCTTCCTGAAAAAAGATGTGATGAGCTTGGGCTTGAAGTGATGGTAAGCAGAAGCAGCGATCCTAAAGAAACTGCTTTTACCGTATCGGTTGACCTTTTAGGAAACGGAACATCTACCGGAATTTCTGCAGGAGACAGAGCAAAAACAATTTTAGCACTGATGGATGAAAAATCCAAACCTACAGACTTTATGAGACCTGGCCACATTTTCCCGCTTCGTGCAAGAAAAGGAGGAGTATTGAAAAGAGCCGGACATACTGAAGCTGCTATCGATCTTACGAATTTAGCAGGGCTAAAAGAAGGTGGAGTAATCTGTGAGATCATGAATGAGGATGGTACCATGTCCCGTCTGCCTGAACTTCATGCATTCGCTCAAAAACACGATATGAAGATTGTTTCTATTGAAGATCTGATCCATTATCAGCTTAAAAAAGGTAACCTGGTTGAAAGACTTGAAGAGAAAAAAGTGAAAACGCACTACGGTGAGTTTGATTTTTATGCTTTCAGAGAAACTTCTAATGAGCAGATCCATTTTGCATTGACAAAAGGAGCATGGACTGTAGATGAGCCTGTTTTGGTAAGAGTACAGTCTTCAGATTCTTATTTTGATGTATTGACAAGATTAAACAACGGTGAAAAACCATTGTTGGAAAAAGTAACCGGTATGGTAAATGAAGCTGGAAAAGGAGCAATCATTTTCATCAATAACGTTTCTAACTCTGAAAATACATTGAGAAAACTTCAGCAGTTCCTGAACTATCAGGACGGTCAGGAGCAGCATCCTACTTTAGCGTACAATTACAGAGATTATGGAATTGGAACGCAGATCTTAAAGAATTTAGGAATCAATAAGTTCAAAGTAATCACTCAAAACCCTAATATCAAACCTCAGGTTGGAGGATATGATGTAGAGGTTACTGAGATGGTACAACTATAATAATATAATAAATTGAATAGTTAACGATAAGTTTTGACTGTTTACAATAAAAAAGGTTTAGGACTTCCTAAACCTTTTTTAATGATATAAAATTTAAAAAGCCATAAAAGTATTTGAAAATAAAACTTTTATGGCTTTTATATAGTAAGATAATGATCTGAATCTCTTCCTTAGTTTAATGTGATTCCATCGAAATTCCTGAAACCATTTAAGAAATCCTTTACAGTCATTCTTTTTTTACCTTCCAGCTGAAGTTCCAGAGGATAATAAATTCCGTCCTGAGTATAGATTTTAAATTCATTTTTGGAAATATCTAAAGTTCCTACCGGTTTTCCATGGTCAGAAAGTTCAAATTTACCACCGAATATCTTTAATCCTTTTTCTTCGTTTTCAATTTTTAAAGTTGTGAAAGCTGCAGGATAAGGAGACATTCCCAGAATAAACTGATGAATAGTTTTTGAAGACTGATCCCACTTGATTCTGGTATCTTCCTTGAAAATTTTATAAGCATTTTTAGGATGTTCTACCTGTGGCTGAGGTTTTTCTTCAATAGAGTTTTCAGCAAGACCATCCAATGTTTTCACTACGAGTTTTGAACCCATTTCCATGAGTCTGTCATGAAGACTTCCTGCATTTTCGTCAGGTAAAATTTCTATTTCCTGCTGAAGGAGAATATTACCTTCATCAATTTTTTCATTGATAAAGAAAGTTGTTGCTCCTGATTTTTCCTCACCGTTAATGACTGCATAATTGATGGGAGCAGCGCCTCTGTAATCCGGAAGTAAAGATGCATGAAGATTGAAGGTACCCATTTTAGGCATTTCAAAAAGAACTTTAGGCATCATTCTGAAAGCTACTACCACAAAAACATCGGCGTCCAGTTTTCTAAGTTCTTCCAAAAATTCAGGATTTCTCAACTTTTCCGGCTGAAAAACAGGAATATTGTTTTCTTCAGCATAGACTTTTACAGGGGATTGGTGAATTTTCTGTCCACGTCCGCTTGCTTTATCAGCTACAGTTACAACACCTACCACCTGATGGTGAGATTGATGGATTGCCTCCAAAGATGTTTTTGCAAACTCAGGAGTCCCTAAAAAAACGACTTTCAATGATTTCATAGTACAAAGATAAGTTTTTGATCTGAGAGTCGAAGGGTGTTAGAGTCTGAGGGTAGTAGAGTTTTAGAGATAGGATGAGTATATTTATCTTTTAATTAAAAAATCATTCTATGCTTATTATTACTCATTGCTCATTGCTCATTATTAATTATTAATGATTGAGCTCATACGTTCTGAAGTTCAGCATTCTTACCTTTCCGGAATCTAAAAGGAAAATAAGGTTTTCTAAGATGTTTTCTTTAGAATGATAGCTCAACTGTATAGAAAGCTCTTCAATTGTTGCCGGCTTTTTAGCTAATAAATTAATGATTTGCTGAGAAATATTTTTACCAAACATTGACTGTTTATTTTTTTCACAAACAGAACATTGCCCACAGTTTTTTGAATTTTTTTCACCGAAATAGGCCAGGATGAGCTTCATTTTGCAGTATTCATTATTTTCTGCATAAAACTTCATCTCTTCCCATTTCTGGATTTTATTTCTCTGAATATGTTCAAATAACTTCCAATAAGCGCTATTTACCGCTCTTTCATCGCGGGGTTTCAGGAATTTAATACTGGACAGCGCGCCATCAATATATTCAAGGTAATTCTTCTGCTGCAGCTCCTTAAGACGTTCTTTGATCAACGGGACGCTGACATTGATTTTATTGCTTACCTGCTGTTCACTGAACATTACCTTATGGGTCGTGATACCGGATACCGTACGGAAAAGAAGCTCCATAAAATGAGCATCTTTTTGTGGTAACTGATCTATCTCGTCTGCTTTGATAAATAGTTCGAGAGAAGACAGGCTTTTGTTTTCATTGTAATAGATAATTTCCTGGTTGTGCAGAAAATTAAGTATGTTATTGATTTTTGCTTTCGACAGCTTTGTGAAATTCTGTATCCCAAGAGTATTCAGCTGAAATGTTTTCTCAGGAAGTTCAAATTCTGCTACCTGAAAAATAGAGTAGAGGTAGCTGATGATCTTCAAAAATTCTGCTTTGTTGGGTGTTTGGTTTTTTAAGATCTGATCAAAATTCAGGAGTTCCTGTTTATTCCAAAGCATGAAGGCAAAACTGTCTTTTCCGTCTCTTCCGGCCCTTCCGATTTCCTGGTAATAGTTTTCCAGAGAGGCGGCAGGAGAGTAGTGGATTACAAATCGTACATTGTCTTTGTCAATACCCATTCCAAAGGCATTGGTAGAAATAAGAACATGATTGTCACTGTTGTTCCAAAGATTTTGTCTGGTGTTTTTTTCTTTAGTTGTTAAACCTGCATGAAAATAATCTACATTTTTCAGTTGATTTTTTTTCAAAAATTCTGCCAGCAGTTCAGCTTCTTTTCTGGTTCTTACATATACAATTCCAGAGTCATTACTATATTTTAAGATATCAAAAACGCGTTGAAATTTATCAGATACTTCATCTGTAAATATTTTGATATTCTCTCTTTTGAAACTTTTTTGGAAAACAAAAGGTTTCTTCAGTTCCAGCTTATTTTTGATTTCTTCCAGAACTTTTGGCGTTGCAGTGGCTGTAAGAGCAAGACAAGGGATCTCGGGATTGTTACTTCTGAATCCTTTAATATTCTGATAACTTGGTCTAAAATCCTGCCCCCATTCTGAAATACAGTGGGCTTCATCAACCGCAATAAAGGATAACTGAATTTCCTGCATGTTCTGAATAAACTGAGTGTTGGTAAGTCTTTCAGGAGAAACATAAAGCAATTTGGTAAGACCTTCTTTACAGCGGTCATAAATTGCTTCCGCATCATATTCATCCAGTTCAGAAGAAAGATATTCTGCTTCTATACCACGGGATTTAAGCTGATTTACCTGATCTTTCATTAACGCAAGTAAGGGAGAAACTACCAGACAGGTTCCTTCTTTCAGTAAAGCGGGCAATTGATAGCATAAAGATTTCCCTGCTCCTGTGGGTAACAGAACCAGAGTATCTTTTTCATTGATGACAGCATTAATAATTTCTTCCTGAGCATCTCTGAAATCGGTATAACCCCAGAAATACTTAAGAGTATCATATTTGAGCTTTTGAAAATCCTGCGGCGAAATCATGTTGTAAAAATAAGGAAAGTATTATGACAAAAAAAGTCACGCCTGGCGTGACTTTCATATAATATAAATAAGTTTATTATTTAGCTTCAAAGTAAACTCTTCTGTTGGCTCTGTTTTTCCACTCAGGGCACTTCGTTGCTGGCTCACACTCAGGATATTTAAGGTCTTTTTCACCTTTTCCTATTGCCTGTAATTTACCAGTTTGAACACCGTTTTTGATCAGATAGTTCTTAACGTTGTTTGCTCTTCTTTCAGATAGTTTTTGGTTGTAAGCATCAGTACCTCTTGTATCAGTAGCTCCGATTACACTATATGAACCATTTGAAGAATTGATATAGTTTACAGCATTATTTAAGATTGGAGTGTTTGAAGGTAAAATTCTGTCAGAATTTAAGTCAAATTCAATTCCTTCCAATTTAGTTTCTGTTTCTACTACAGGTCCTGTTGTTGCTACAGGACATCCGTTGTTTTCAACAGGTCCAGGAACCGTTACACACTTGTCGTAAAGGTCGATTACACCATCAAGGTCTGTATCAAGGGCAACTCCGGCACCATCCACTCTTGCTCCTGCAGGAGTGTCAAGCTGTCTGTCCCAATCGTCACATACCCCGTCGTTATCAGCATCTCCTTTTTTACATACTTCGATATCCTGGTTTTTATTAGCCAGTACATCCAGTTTGTAATAGATTTCCTGAAGCGGGTCATGCCACATTAGGTGAGATTCGTGTTTTCCTAATTTTACGGAAACCCCTAAAGTAGCATTGAAGAAGTTGTCAGAAACCTGTTCAGAACGTTTGTTGATAGCGCTGTAAGCATCACCGCCACCATCAAATTCATCATCACCGGTTACCACATACATTAATCTACCTTCAATATCAATTCTTCTGTTCACTTTAAACTTCAGACCTGTACCAGCCTGCATGAACATAGAACCTAATTGGAAAGGTTTTACTTCAGTCATTAATCTCTGTTTGTTGCTTCCGTCTTTCTGGTATGCTCTGTAAGCGATAGTACCGATACCTGCATATCCATGAAGAGCCCATCTGTAAGGAGAATGGTTATCAACTCTTCTTAATAAATTAGAAAAGTTAATGTCTCCTAAGATTGAGATAGCATCATACTGAGTTCTGGCTCCTACTGCTGTTGCATCAGGTGCAGCATTTTTAGTATTGAACCATCCTTGTCTGGTTTCACCTTTGTCATACTGTAGATTGATTCCGAAAGCATGAGTAATGGCTTTATCAATACTTAGATAGGCAGAATATCCAAAAAGGTTCTTACCGTTACCATTTTTGATTGAAGTCAAATCTGCCGACTGAAGAAGTGGAACTCCAACCCCTGCAGAGATAGACCAATCGTTAAATCTTTTAGATTGGCTGGTGAAAGGGGAAACATTAGCAGATCCCGAAGAAAATGTATTAGGATATTCTCCTTTTGAAACTGCCGTTGAGTCTTGTGCATAAGTGGCAGAAGGAATTGCCAAAGCAAATGCTACAATTGCTAAACTTAATTTCATAGTGTTATTTTTTTAAGTTAAGTTATTTTAAATGATTTTTTACGCCAAAAAGCGATTTTATGTTATTTTTTTTCAAATCAAACTAGTTGATTTTTAATGTGTTTCATACTACTATCCTGAAAATAATGATAAAGGTATGTAAAATAATTCGTAGTAGAAAAAAAATAAACCGAAAAGAGTAATTCTTTTCGGTTTTGGTGTATTATGAAAATTATTTCTTCTTTTTCTTAGCAGGTACTTTTTTTACTGCTTTCTTTACAGGTGCATCTTCATAGTCTTTCTTTTTGATAGAATCCCATTCAGATGTTTCTATAAATCTTACTGTAACTTTTCTGTCTGCCATTCTCTCAGCATCTGAAGCTGATGCAGGGATCGTAGCTTCTGCAGAGCCTACTCCTCTTGATTTCAGTACATTTTCATTGATACCTCTGGTTTCCAGAGCTCCTACAACAGCAGCTGCTCTTTCTTTAGACAGTCTTAAGTTGTAAGCTGCATTTCCTTTGATATCGGTATGTCCTGTCAATAGATAGTTTCCTCCGTTTTCTTTAATAATTGAAGCAGCCAGATCCAATTTTTCATTAGATTCAGGTCTGATAGTCGCTTTATTAAAATTGAAGTAAATATCTTTAAGGGTTTTCTCTACTTCTACAGCAGTTTCCTTGTTGTCTTTTTTGATAGGACATCCGTTGTTTTCAACAGGTCCAGGAACCGTTACACACTTGTCGTAAAGGTCGATTACGCCATCTAAATCAACATCAAGAGCAACTCCGGCACCATCTACTCTTGCTCCTGCAGGAGTGTCAAGTTGTCTGTCCCAATCATCACATACTCCGTCGTTATCAGCATCTCCTTTTTTACATACTTCGATATCCTGGTTTTTATTAGCCAGTACATCCAGTTTGTAATAGATCTCCTGAAGCGGGTCATGCCACATTAAGTGAGACTCATGTTTTCCTAATTTGAAAGTAAGACCTAAAGTCGCATTGAAGAAGTTGTCAGAAACCTGCTCAGAACGTTTGTTGATAGCGCTGTAAGCATCACCTCCACCATCAAATTCATCATCACCGGTTACCACATACATTAATCTACCTTCAATATCAATTCTTCTGTTCACTTTAAACTTCAGACCTGTACCAGCCTGAAAGAACATAGAACCTAATTGGAAAGGTTTAATTTCAGTCATCAATCTCTGTCTGTTGTTTCCGTCCTTCTGGTATGTTCTGTATGCGATAGTACCGATACCTGCATATCCATGAAGAGCCCATCTGTAAGGAGAATGGTTATCAACTCTTCTTAATAAATTAGAAAAGTTAATGTCTCCTAAGATTGAGATAGCATCATACTGAGTTCTTGCTCCCACTGCTGTTGCATCTGGTGCTGAATCTTTAGTATTGAACCATCCTTGTCTGGTTTCACCCCTGTCATACTGTAGATTGATTCCGAAAGCATGTGTAATTGCTTTATCAATACTTACATAGGCTGAATATCCAAAAAGATTTTTACCATTACCATTTTTGATAGAGGTTAAATCTGCCGACTGAAGAAGAGGAACTCCAGCTCCTACTGAAATAGACCAATCGTTAAATCTTTTAGATTGATTGGTAAATGGAGCAACATTAGCAGATCCTGAAGAAAACGTATTAGGGTATTCTCCTTTTGAAACTGCCGTTGAGTCTTGTGCATAAGTGGCAGAAGGAATTGCCAAAGCTAATGCTACAATTGCTAAACTTAATTTCATCGTGTATTATTATTTGATTTCTTTTGAGAAAGAATTTTTAGATTTTTAATTATTTGATAGGACATCCGTTATTTTCAACAGGTCCTGGTACAGTTACACACTTATCATAAAGGTCTATAACTCCGTCAAGGTCCATGTCTAAAGCAACTCCGGCGCCGTCTACTCTTGCTCCTGCAGGAGTATCAAGCTGTCTGTCCCAATCATCACATACTCCGTCATTGTCAGCATCTCCTTTTTCGCAAACAACAAGATCTGTTGATGCATTTTCAAGAACACTGGTTCTGTAGTAAGCTTCCTGAAGTGGGTCATGCCAAGCAAGATGAGATAATTGCTTTCCTAATTTGAAAGATACTCCTAAACTTACTGTCCAGGCATTATCTGATCTTCTAGGGTTTAGCATATTATATTTTGAACCTGGCGTTGAAGGATCATAGTCATTAGGATCAGCCCATCCGCCGCCATCAAATTCATCATCACCACTGATGATGTACATGGTTCTTGCTTCAACATCAATAAGTTTTGAGACATTATATTTAATTCCTACACCTCCCTGGTAGAAGATAGAATTGATGTCAATGTCCTGCTTAATGAATAAAGGAGTTCTTCTTGGGGTAGTGCTCCATCTGAATTCATCATTATCATGTAACGACGTTCTGAATCCCTGAACTCCAATTCCCATATATCCATGGAATGCCCATCTGTATGGGGAATGGTTGTCTACTCTTCTGAATAAGTTCGAGAAGTTAATATCTCCTAATAAAGAGATGTTGTCAAACTGTGTTGTTGCAGTAGCAATTCCTGATTTTACACCTGCAACACCGGGAAGCTGTGCTGTCTGTTTCGTTTCTCCTCTCATATACATAACGCTTAGAGCGAATGCATGTGTGATTTGTTTGTCTACGCTTACATAGGCATTGTACCCCCAATTGGTCTTATCCTTGCGGATAGATTTTAAATCGGAGTGAACCATAAATGCAGGACCTCCACCGACAGAAATAGACCAGTCTCTGAAGCGTCTGGCTTTATTGTCGAAAGGTTGTACATTAGCGGAGCCTGAGGAGAATGTATTAGGATACTCTGTGGAAGAGTTTACTGTAGTGCTGCTGTTCTGTGCGAAAGCTGCAATTGGCAATGTCGTAGCCAATAATAATAAACCTAATTTCATACAATATGTTTTATGTTTTAAATAAAATCTTTTAATAATACTCTGGAAAAATCCCTTTCAAAAAGATGTTTTTTATGAGGGATTTCTAATCTTTCTGATTGAAAATTTAATTCATTATACTTAATGATATCAATGTCTATTATCCTGTCAGTATAGCCTCCGGATACTTTTGAATCATTAATTCTTCCCATCTCAACTTCTATATTCTTAATACAATCAAGCAGTTGAATTGGTGAAAGAGGAGTGAATATTATTGCTGCAATATTACAAAAAATATTGGAACTGACAAACTCTACAGGCTCAGACATTAAATATTCGCTGGTTTGTGAAATGTGATTTCCAGCATCTTTTAGCTTCTTTAATGCAAGCTCTACATTTTTTTTTTGCTCTCCTAAGTTACTTCCTAGTAACAAAACGACCTTATGCTGCGACATATTAGAAAATTGATTGATTTATGAGAAGTTTCTTCAAAAATGTTTTGGCAAATATAGTAGCAATTGTCATACTTTGCGCTTTATTTTTCATCTTTTTCATTATGATGCTCGTGTTCAGTTCTATGGGAAATGATAAGTCGGTGGCGGTGAAAAAGAACTCGGTTCTTACGATTAATTTAAAGACAAATATAATCGATAGTCCTACTGAAGAGGAGATGGGATTGTTTGGTATAGGTGGCCAAAATAAAAGTGTTCTTTTATATGATGCATTGGAAGCTATTAATAAAGCAAAGACCGATGATAATATCAAAGGAATCAGTATTGAGGCAGATAATCTGAATGCAGGTCTGACTCAGATTGATGATCTTAGAAATGCTATTGAAGATTTTAAGAAGAGCGGAAAATTTGTGTATGCTTACGGAAACGGAGTATCACAATCAGCTTATTATTTAGGATCAGTAGCAGATAAATATTATCTGCATCCTGCTGGAGGTATTGAATTGAAAGGTCTTTCCACTGAAGTTACTTTCTTTAAAGATTTTGCTGATAAATATGGTATTGGGATTGAAGTGATCCGTCATGGTAAATTCAAATCTGCCGTAGAACCCTTTTTAAGAAATGATATTTCTCCTGAAAATAAAGAACAGTTAAGTACTCTCTTGAATGATCTTTGGAAAAATACGTCCAATAAAATGGCTGCTTCAAGAAAAATTGATACCGCTCAGTTCAGAACAATTACAGACAGCTTATACGGAATGATTCCTGAGCAGAGCTTAAAATATAAGCTTGCGGATAAACTTATTCAGAAATCAGAATATGAAGATCTTCTTAAGGCAAAACTGAGTGTAAAAGAAAAAGAAAAACTGAATAAGGTTTCTTTGACGAGCTATATCAATTCTTATGCTGATGAGGACAAATCCGGTGAAAAGATCGCGGTGCTTTATGCTTCAGGATCTATCAACAACGGAGACGAATATAATGATATTCATTCTGAGAAATATGTGAAGTATATTAAAAAGCTTCAGGATGATGACAAAGTGAAGGCAGTAGTTTTCAGAATCAACTCTCCTGGAGGAAGTGCCAATGCTTCAGATGAGATTTTATTTGAATTGCAGCAGCTGAAAAAGAAAAAGCCATTGGTAGTTTCTTTTGGTGACTATGCGGCTTCAGGAGGATACTATGTTGCCATGGCAGCTGATAAGATTTATTCAGAGCCTAATACACTTACCGGTTCTATCGGAGTATTTGGGGTAATGCCTTATTATAAAGATATTGCGAACAAAAACGGAATCCGTGCGGATATTGTTTCTACGAATGCTAATTCTATGTATTATTCAGGACTAAACGGAGTGACTCCTTATGGGGTAAATATGATGACGAGAAGTGTGGAAGGTACTTATAAAAGATTTGTACATTTTGTAACGCAGAACAGAAAGAAAACTTTTGAGCAGATTGATAATGTAGGTGGTGGTAGAGTATGGAGCGGAGTTCGTGCCAAAGAGATCGGTTTAGTAGATGAACTTGGTACTTTGAATGATGCTGTGAAATTTGCTGCACAAAAAGCAGGACTGAAGTCTTACCAGGTAGACGCTTTCCCTAAGAGAATGTCACCATTTGAGCAAATCTTCAAGGATCTGAATGAAGAGGACGTTTCTGCAAGAATTATTAAGAACAAGATCGGTAAATCCAACTATGAGATTCTACAGCAGATTACAGACAAAAAGCTGCAGTCTGAGGTAAAAATGGAAATGCCTTACCAGATCAGAATCAACAACTAACTAAATTTATATTGTATACAAAAATCCCGGATCTGAAATTTCAGATCCGGGATTTTATTTTTTATCAGCGTTAATATCAGCTTTTCTTGGTAGCCATTCCGTAAATCCAGAGGATGATTAATGCGCCTCCGATTGAAAGAATCCAGCTTCTCGGATTCCAGAATGAAGTGACATCTCCCCAATGGAGAATGTAAACTCCTATAGCTCCCCCTATAAATGCTCCCAGAATCCCCAGGATAATAGTGATTAGCCATCCTCCTCCCTGAGTTCCGGGCATGATCATTTTAGCGATTGCACCTGCAATAAGACCGAATAAGATCCATGTTAGTATTCCCATAGTTGCAAATTTTTTTAATTGTTAGTATTTAAAATTGATTTGTTGCTAATATAAGGGAAAACATGATATAAATCATCTTTTCTTGAAGAATGAGTCTACAAATTCCGTACCATTAAAAAGCTGTAGATCCTGCATTTTTTCGCCTACACCAATATATTTAACCGGAATCTGGAACTGGTCAGAGATACCAATTACCACACCTCCTTTTGCTGTTCCGTCTAGTTTTGTAACTGCCAATGCATTTACTTCCGTGGCTGCTGTAAACTGTTTTGCCTGTTCAAAGGCATTCTGTCCGGTAGAGCCGTCAAGAACCAGCAGGATCTCATGAGGTGCATCAGGAATTACTTTCTGCATTACTCTTTTGATCTTGGAAAGTTCGTTCATCAGGTTGATCTTGTTGTGAAGTCTTCCCGCCGTATCAATAATCACAACGTCTGCATTTTGTGCTACAGCGCTTTGTACAGTATCAAATGCCACAGAAGCGGGATCAGATCCCATTTCCTGTTTTACGATAGGGACGCCCACTCTTTCGCTCCAGATCACCAGTTGATCTACTGCAGCGGCTCTGAAGGTGTCAGCAGCTCCGAGAACTACTTTTTTACCCTCTGATTTGAACTGGTGAGCCAGTTTTCCGATAGTCGTTGTTTTTCCCACTCCATTTACTCCTACCACCATGATGACATAAGGTTTTTTGGAGGTATCAATATTTCCTGTACCGGCGTGAGGATTTTCAAGCAATAATCCTGAAATCTCATCACGAAGAATTTTATCCAGTTCGTTTACACTTACATATTTGTCTCTGGCAACACGTTCTTCAATTCTTCCTATGATTTTAATAGTAGTAGAGGCGCCTACATCGGATGCAATAAGTACTTCTTCAAGATCATCAAGAACTTCGTCATCTACTTTGCTTTTACCGACTACGGCTTTCGTCATTTTTTCAAAGAATCCCTGGCTGGATTTTTCCAATCCTTTATCTAAGGTTTCTTTTTCTTCTTTTTTGAAAATATTTTTAAACCAACTCATAGTTTTAGTTTATTCTTATTTATTTTTAATCACTGCTGTGGCTTCTACTTCTATAAGCACATCATCTCTGAAAAGCCTGCTTACTTCCACAAGGCTGCTTAGAGGAGGGGTTTGAAGATTGACATACAAATCCCTTACTTTTCTGAAATCAGGTGTTTTTTTGATGTCTGTGGTAAAGATTCCCAGCTTAATGATGTCTTTTCCTGTTCCTCCATATTCTTTCAGGATGTTCTCGATATTTTTGAAAACCTGCTGAGTCTGCTCCTCTATCGTATTCCCCACAAGGTTGCCTTCCGGATCCAAAGGCACCTGTCCGGATAATAAAATCATTTTGGAACTCCCGCAGTCAATACTTACTGACTGTGACAGTCCTTTGATGTTGAAAACTTTTGGCGAACTTTTATATTCTACAGGGTTCATTGTTTTCTGACTGAATGAAAATAGAAAAGTTGCTGTGCAGGCCAGAACAAGTATCTTTTTCATACTTTACTGATTAATAATCTGGTGCACAAAGATAACAAAAAAACTACCCAAAATATGAGTAGTTTTTTATATTGTAAACAAAGTACTGATTATTTTTTCAAATAACCGTCTACTTCGTCAGCATTCATTACTTTTTCTTCGAAAACGTAAGCTCCTGATTTAGAAGACTTAACCATTTTCACCACTTTTGTCATTTTCTTAGACTGACCGCTTTGTAGGGTTGCTACTACTTTCTTTGCCATGGTAAGTTATTATTTATAAATTACTTAATTTCTTTGTGAAGGGTAGATCTCTTAAGAACAGGATTGTATTTTTTCAATTCCAATCTCTCTGTAGTGTTCTTTTTATTTTTTGTAGAAATGTATCTAGACATTCCTGGCATACCGCTTTCTTTGTGCTCTGTACATTCAAGGATTACTTGAACTCTATTTCCTTTTTTTGCCATGATTTATTAATTCTTTTTAATCAATCCGTTTCTAGTAGCTCTTTCAATAGCTTCCTCGATTCCAATCTTGTTAATCACTCTCAATCCATGAGCTGATACTTTCAGTGTTACGTGCTTATCTTGCTCTGGAAGGTAAAACTTCTTCTCTAATAAGTTAATTTCAAAACGACGCTTCGTTTTGTTATTAGCGTGAGAAACGTTGTTACCAACCATTGCACGCTTTCCTGTTATTTGGCAAATTCTTGACATATCTCGATGTTCTTATTTGTATAATATTTGAGAGTGCAAAATAACGAAGAATTTTTTAGATAGACAAATCTTTTAGAAAATATTTGCAAATAAGTGACTGATTAATAATCATGAATTTTTAAAATAGCAGAATCCTTGGGATACAGCAGATAATCAGTGCTGATATAATTCATACAGCCTTTTTTTTAAGCAAAGAAGTTAATATTCTATCTTTGTTTTTAATTAATCTAAATAAAAACAACTATGAAGAGGATTTATATTTTATTGTCTATGTTGCCTGTAAGTCTGATGGCCCAGAATTTTACAGAGGTACAGACCAGCATGAATAATTTTTATTATTCAGCGGCAGACATTGCTGATATAGACAACAATGGTACAATGGATATCGTGCTGAACGGAGCAATAGATTCTGATGGTGATGGAAATGTAGACAGTACTTATAATGAAGTATATCAGAACAATGGAACGACATTATTGCCTTATACCGGATTAGGAGCTGATGTGACCCATCTGGGAGATATCAGATTTATTGATTATAATAATGACGGGTTGATGGATATTATCTCCACAGGACTCAGCTATATGGATGTTGTAAATTATAAACTATACAGATTCAAAAATACAGGAACAGGGTTTGTAAAAGAAGCTGAACTTCCCGGGAAAATTTATGGATCTGTAGAAGTTTTTGATTTTAATCATGATGGGAAATCGGATTATGCCATCAACGGAACTCAATATGCCCATGGAGGAGGGTTTGGAAATACATTGGATTATTATAAGAATACAGGTACCGGTTTTGATCTGACAGCAAACTGGGTGGACGGAACTCAGAGCGGAAGCTTTAAAGTAGTAGATCTTAATAATGACAAGCTTCTTGATCTGGTCATTATCGGATCAGATATCAATGGTGATCCGGTTTCTAAAGTATATATGAATCAGGCAGGCGTTCTTACTCCTACGCAGGATCTCGCACCTGTAGCTGTTGGGAAGATAGATTTTGCAGACTTCAATGCGGATGGTTTTCAGGATGTTGTGGTGATTGGGAGAGACGGAAATGATGAAGGATATTTTGCTGTTCTGATGAACGATGGTACAGGTAATCTGACCCCTCAAACAATTACCGGAACTGATATTTCAGATCTTTCGCTGAGTGTTGGTGACCTTAATAATGACGGGTATTATGACTTTATCATTTCAGGAAATGAAAACTATAATGCTGTTGTGAAGACATATATTTATGATGTTTCTAATAACAAGTTTAATGAAGGAGCATTAACGGGTATAACTGCGCTTGGAGGTCCGGGACTGGTACAGCTGTTTGATTTTAATAATGATCATCATCTGGATATCCTGTTGGGTGGATTTGACTGGGCTGCTTCTGATCTGCCTTCACTCACTAAAGTATTTAAAAATAATTCTGCTGCCGCAAATGCAAAGCCTACACCGCCAACTCAACTGAATATGACCAAAAACGGAAACCGTTTTAATTTTACATGGAGTGGTGCTTCGGATGACAAAACTCCGGTAAATGCATTGCGTTATGAAATTACGGTAGGATCTACACAGGGCGCTCATGATATTGCTAAATATGTCGTGACGACCCCATCATGGTTTCTGGATCTTGATCCGGCCATTCAGAATGTGTACTGGAGTGTGAAATCTATTGATGCTTCAAAGGTATATTCTGATGCTTCCGTGCAAAGTGTACTGGGAACAGCAGAAATTAAATCTGATAAAAATGTTGTGATCTATCCGAATCCTACATCAGATAAAGTGTATATCAAAGGAGAGAAGGTTTCAGAAGCTGAAATGTATTCAATGGATGGAAAAAAGCTGAATATCAGTGTAAATGGAGATCAGTCAATTGATGTTTCTCATTTACCTAAAGGAGTCTATTTATTAAAACTGAAGATAAAAACTGAAATAACCACAAGGAAGCTTACGATTAAGTAATTGAATCAATTCTATCTTCTATCAATGAGAAAAGCCAGACGTCCAGCTGGCTTTTCTCTTTTTTATGGAATAAATCTGAATAATCTGCAGAATCTTTGATCGTTGATTCTTGTGTTGTTCGTGCAAAAAATTGTGCAATTTGTGTTTAAAAAACTATGCTTTCTTTGTTTTCTTTTTGAACCATTCGATTAAGAAATAAAACAGTAAAAATCCGAGTGCAAATATTGAAAATCTTGAAAGAAGATCACCCGCCCTTGTATAAAATGTCATTGTATCATACAGGTTCACTTTTGCAAATAAGGCTGTTTTGTCTCCATAGAAAGTATCAGCGGTCACCTCACCTTTAGCATTGATATGGGCAGAAATTCCACTGTTTGCAGCACGGGCAATTTCTCTTCTGGTTTCAATAGCTCTCAGTTTAGCATAAGATAAAAGCTGTTTATGGCCTTCTGTAACACCCCACCAGGAATCATTGGTCATAATGGCTAAAAAATTAGCTCCTTTTTTTACGTAGTCTGTTACAAACTCACCATAGATGCTTTCATAGCAGATGATAGGTGCCAGTTTTCCTTTATTATAAGGATTTGAAAAAGCAACTCTTTCCTTGTCTGTTCCCAGCGAGGCTACAGTACCTCCCAGATTAAGCATGGCATCTCCTAAAAGAGGTTTTAAAACATTCATATAAGGAAATATTTCAACACCAGGTACCAGTTTTCCTTTGTGGTAGGCTTGTACTTTCTGATTAGGCACAAGTTGAATCGCCGTATTATAACTGCTTACCCAAACACCGCTATTGATCTGGTAAGCTTCTTTAGGTAAATCAGCAGGATTATAAAAAAAACGGTGCGAAGAAATTCCGGTTGCAAAAACAGATCCCGGATGATTGGATAGAAATCCTTTGATATTGTTTAAAAGTAAACTCTTTTCAAAAGCTGTTTCGGAAATAGATCCTCTGCCGGGAAGAGCAGTTTCCGGCGCAATATAATAATCAATTTTACCGGTAGAATTTTTTTCAGCAAGTGCCAGTAAATCCTGTTCAATGGTAAGGCTGTCTTTCGAATACTTTTCAGCATAAGGGTCAAGATCCGGCTGCAGCATCAGAACGCTGACCTGTCCGGCTGGTTTTTCGTCAAAATTATTGTATTTGATCATTGAAATAATCATCGGAAGAATAATTAAAGCTCCAACAATGGCTGAATTTTTAATCAGGTCTTTTCTCTTTCTTCCAGCTTCCCAGGTTCTTACGGTATAAAAAATCAGAACATTGATCAGAAGAATCCAGAAGCTTCCTCCGGTAGCTCCTAAAGTGTCATACCATTGGATCAGTTTTGGGTAGTCGGCAAATACATTCCCCAGATTCAGCCATGGCCATGTCAGTTCCCATCCCAAATGAAATTTTTCAAAGCTCATCCAGATCGCGATTAGGAATCCTAGTCCCCAATAAGTTCCCTGAGCATTTTTGTACCAGTGATAACATTGGAATACTAATGAATATAAAAGAGAGTTGACCAATACCGGGAATACTACAGCCATCAGAGAATGGCTTCCGTCAGGATTCTTTGAGCCATACAGCCATCCTGTAGTGACTATGTTCCAGATCACAAAACATAGATAAGACAATCCGAAGACGACCCAGCTTTTCCTTTTATAATCTGAGAATTTTGAAACTCCATGCTCCATCATCAGAAGAGGAACAAGGGCAAAAAATATAAAAAACGGAACTCCATAAGTTGGCCATGAAACCGACAGCAGCATTGCTGAAATAAGTGTAAGTAGAACGTATTTCATTAAATTATTTTAATACACAAATTTAATGTTTTTGAAATGAATATATTAGCAGTTCAATGTTAAAGAAAATATATAAAATTAGTATTGTTCCGTACACTCTGTTTCTGCTTTACCTGATGTTTTTGGGAATGGGCAGGTTTCAGTATGAAGAAAATCTCCTTACGTTAGAACCTGTTTTTTCTACAATAAGATTTATCCAGGGCCCGAATAGGACAATAGATATTGTAATGATTGTCCTTGGAAATATTATCATGTTTATTCCTTTTGGATTTTTGGGCTGGGTTTTGCCTGATCTGAAAAAACTAAAACCATTACTATTTAGCTTTATCTCGTGCATAGTTATTGTTGAAGCACTGCAATACTTTACAAGAATGGGAATATTTGAGGTAGACGATATCATCCTGAATACATTTGGGGTGTATCTGGGATGGGTATTTTGCAGGATTTTTGAAAAAAGATTTAATTATTAAGTTCCTTGGCGCGTTTTTCGGCATTCAGAATTCCCTTTTTCAGAATTTCTTTGAAACTGTTGTCTTCAAATGTTTTTAAAGCAGCTTCAGTAGTTCCGCCTTTAGAGGCAACATCTTTAATAAGTTCTTCAAGGTTTTTTTCTGAGTTGTTGATCAGGTGGTAAGCTCCCAGCATTGTCTGTTTTACAAAAAGTTTAGAGAGGTTTTCTTCAATTCCCATTTCAATACCAGCCTTAATCATTGCATCAATGATGTAATAAAAGTAAGCAGGGCCACTCCCTGAAAGCGCCGTAACACCGTCCAGAAGTTCTTCTTCTTCCAGATAAACCGATCTTCCGGTGCTGTTCAGTAATCTTTCTATACTTATCAGTTGACTGAAAGAAATTCCGTCTGCAGCAGTATATCCCGTAATTCCCATTCCCAAAAGGGTAGGGGAGTTCGGCATTGCTCTTACAACGAGCGGATGATTCAGTAATTTTTGAATTTTTTCAATATTGATTCCCGCCATAATGGATAATACCATCTGGTTTTCTTTTAAAGTAAATTGAATATTTTGGGCAACGGACTGAAAATCCTGAGGTTTTACAGCGATGATAATCAAATCAGCATCGAGTTCCTTTACTTCTTCAAAGGTGGAAATTTTAGATTTGGGAAATTCTTCAGCTATTTTGGAGATTTTTTCCTGATTTCTGATAATCAGATGCAGATGTTCAGGTTTGATCAGCTCGTATTTCAAAAATGATTTCGAAAAAGAAAGTCCCATGTTTCCGGCTCCAAGAATAGCTATTTTCATCACAAATTGTAATTTTTAAGCTAAAATAATGATTTTTTGGGATGCAGGAATAATTTGTGACGAGTTATTGTTGGAAAACGCAAAGGCGCAAAGATTTTGAATGACATGCTGTTTTAAGGCGCAAGAACATTTCGACTCCGCTCAATGTGAGATTTTCTGCAAGGGTGAGAATGAAATAAGATAAGGTTAATCCTTTTTGTCGCACAAAGATCGAACAGCATTGAATTTTATCGGAGATAAATCTTAGCGCCTTACAACATAAAGCTTAGAAAATAACTTGTATCCTTGTATTTTTCATTCCATCTATGCATAGATTCCTACGGAATGACAAAGTGTACGGATAAGCTAAGCGTTGTGTTTGTCATTCTGAAAGAATCCAGCCTTACATTTTCCAGCTATCATGCAGCCATAACGCATTTTATCTGAGATAAAATCCTTGTGCCTTAAAAACTCAAAGAAATTAATACCCCTGCGCCTTTGCGTTTACCAATATTTTTAGAAATAGTGTATAAAAAAAGACTGTATTCACCAGCCTTTATATATTTTTTAGATTAAATAATATTAACTTCCCTTTCGAGTTCAATTCCGAATTTTTCTTTTACAGAATTAATAATCTCTGTGGAAAAATCAAAAATTTCTTTTCCAGTAGCATTTCCGGTAGCGTTGATGATCACCAGGGACTGCAATTTGTGTGAAGCTACATTTCCGATCTGCTTTCCTTTCCAGCCACATTGTTCAATCAGCCATCCTGCAGGAACTTTTACCATATCACCATTAGGATACCCCTGAATATTTTCAAACTTTTGCTTTAAATCTTCAAATTGAGCTAGAGGAATAGTTGGATTTTTGAAAAAGCTTCCGGCATTTCCGATTTCTTTAGGATCCGGCAGTTTGCTTTGTCTTATATTGATAACTGCTTTTGAAATATCCTGAATGGTTGGATTTTCAATGCCGAGATTTTCCAGTTCAGATTTGATCGCACCATATTCTGTTTTGATCGAATGGTCTTTTCTGGTAAGCTTAAAAGTGACTTCGAGAATAACATATCTGCCTTTTCCTTCCTGTTTAAAGATAGAATCTCTGTAACCGAACCTGCACTGTTCAAGATTGAATGTTCTCAGTTCAAGATTTTCTAAATCCAATACCTCACAGCTTACAAAAATATCTTTGATCTCTGTCCCATAAGCCCCGATATTCTGCATCGGAGAAGTACCTACATTTCCCGGGATTAAAGAAAGATTTTCTAACCCTCCAAAATTCTGCTGCAGGCAGTACATTACAAATTCATGCCAGTTTTCACCTGCCTTAGCTGTTACCAATACTTCATTTTCATTGATGTTCTCTTCGGCAATTCCTTTTAAATTAAGTCTGATGGCAAGACCGTCAAAATCTTTGGTAAGAAGAATATTGCTTCCTCCTCCTAAAAACAGAAGCTGAAGAGATTGGTTTTTCGAGAAAATAAGAGCCTCTTTTAGTTCATCAATTGTATTGACTTCAGTAAAATAGCGGGCTTTGGCTTCAACACCGAATGTGTTATAAGGCTTTAGTGAAAAATTTTCCTGCATGTTTATTTGTATTCTTTGGGAAGAATTTTGTCTATTTGTTCTTTAAGTTGTTGTAATTGCTTGTAATGTAAAGTGTCTACATAAGCATTCACGTAGATGTGTGATTTTTTCGGAGTCCGGATCTGAAAAGTTTCATCTGTTCCGTCTACCGATTGTAGGCTGGGAGAGCTTTTAATATGGTCGAGATCTACAATCCTTACTGATGATACAAGCTGTTTCCATGTGTTGGAACTGATGGCAGATGTCCATTTTTTATGGGTCTGATTGGCCGTCATTCCTTTTTCTGCAAAAACGGAATCTTTTGTGACTTTAACAATTCTGTAATTCCCAAGATGTCCTCCGATGTCGGAAACACTGATGAAAGTAATCTCGTGCGGATTTTGATGAGAAATAGTCTGTTCCGTTTTTTTGGAATCACAGGAAAAAAATGCCGACAGCAAAAGAATCGAAAACGGTATTTTCAGATGTAGTTTTTTTGTTGTCGGCATAGGATATATTTTACAGACTGAATTCTTCTCTGTACTTCTTTAAAGCTTCTTTCAGAATTTCAGCACTTCTTTTTAAATCTTCTTCTTTCAGAACGTAGGCAATTCTTACCTGTTTTTTTCCTAATTCAGGATCACTGTAGAATCCTCCTGCAGGAGCTACCATGATGGTTTCGTTGTTAAGAGAATATTTTTCAAGCAGCCACTGTGCAAATTTTTCAGTATCATCTACCGGAAGTTCAGCAACACAGTAGAAAGCTCCTCTAGGTTTTGGGCAGATTACGCCTGGGATAGCATTCAAAAGATCTACCAATACATTCCTTCTGTGAGTATACTCTTCTCTTACTGCTCTGATGTAGGCACCATCATTCTGGTGTGCTGCTGTTGCGGCAATCTGTCCTAAAAGAACCGGGCTTAATCTCGCCTGTGCAAAAAGCATGGCAGCATTACGGATTTTATTAGAACGGGTAACCAGACATCCGATTCTTACTCCACACATAGAATAACGTTTGGATTCAGAATCAATGATGATACAGTTTTCAGCTAATTCAGGGAAATCAAACATAGAGATCTGCTGTTTTCCGTCATATACATATTCTCTGTATACTTCATCAGAAATGATTACAATATCATATTTCAAAGCAATGTCTGCAAGCTTCTGAAGTTCCTCGCGGGTATACAGATATCCGGTAGGGTTTCCTGGGTTACAGATAATGATTGCTCTTGTTTTTTCTGTGATTTTTTTCTCGAATTCTTCAATAGGAGGCAAAGCAAAACCAGTATCAATAGTAGAAGATATGGCTACTACATTTACATCAAATGTGCTGGTGAAACCATTGTAGTTGGCATAGTAAGGCTCAGGAATAATCACTTCGTCACCCTCATCACATAAAGTAGAAATGGCAAAGTTCAGGGCTTCAGAACCTCCATTGGTAACAATGAAGTTATCAGGAGTAAGATCTGAAAAACCTAAAGAATGATAATATTCTGTAAGGGCCTTTCTGTATTCTATATTTCCTTCAGAAAGCGCATATTCCAATACTTTTAAATCGATGTTTTTTAAAGCATTTAAAGCTGTTTCCGGAGTTTCAATATCAGGCTGTCCGATATTAAGGTGGTATACTTTTATTCCTTTCTGTTTTGCTTGTAATGCAACGGGAACCAGTTTTCTTACCGGCGATGGCGGCATATGCAGTGCTCTGTTTGAAATATTCGGCATTGTTCAAAAAATTTGTATGACAAAAATAGGATTTAATTTCTCAATAATAAAATTAAGAATCAATAAGAAGATGTTTCATTAAGTTTTACGTTGTCTTTGAAAGTTGCTTATTTAAATGATGTTTGGTGTTAATTTTTCACACTTTTTGAATAAAGTTTAAGATTTTGTTAAAAATAACATTTTCGTATTATTATTTTTACTAAATTTCGCCTCAAATGTGATTAAAATGGTAATAAATTTATTTTCTAGAGTGGTACCTGCTATCGCTCTCTTTTCTGCCAGTGTACTCATGGCTCAAAATTATCAAACTATGCCGGTTTCTTCAGGCTTTACAGCTGATGTAATTGCCAACGGGATAGGTTCTTCAACAGTTACTACAAATAATGACGTAGACGGAGTTTCTTACGCTTTTATAGCGAAAGATTTTCAGCTGACCTCCACAAGTGCAGCGATTACGTATGGTATTCCTGTTGATGGAGTTATTAATTCTGTAGTGGGAACCACTCCCGGATTGAGTTTTCAGTTAGCAAGTTTGAATGCGAACAATTCTTTAAGACTGGCTGCAACCAGTGATAACGGAACTTTGGCATTTACAACATCAAAGGCGGCGACCAAACTCTATATGCTTGCTGTAAGTGGAAGTGGGACTTCTACAGTAAGTGTAGTGGTCAATTTTACAGATGGGAGTTCACAGACGTTTTCAAGTATCAGTCTTGCAGACTGGTATAATGGATCTAATTTTGCAATCCAGGGAATAGGAAGGATTAAAAAGCCGGGAGCTACTCCTGGAGCTGGTGATGATGTTCCTTCTCCTGAAGGCGGAACCAATCCAAGATTATATCAGGCTGAACTGGCAATAGATGCAGCAAATCAGACAAAACTGATACAAAGTGTAACAGTAACTAAGGTAAGTGGTTCAGGAATACCAAATATTTTTGCTTTTTCAGCAGACGCTTATTCGGATTGTATGCCTCCTGTATTGCAGGCGGTTTCAGGCATCACAGCTAATTCTGCTTTAGTGTCATGGACAGGTAGTGCTGCCAGTTATGATGTATACCACAGTACATCAAATACAACACCGGCAAGCACAGTAATGCCTACTTATCCGGGAGTAACAGGGACAAGTACAACGATTGGAGGTCTTAACTCCAATACAACCTATTATTATTGGGTAAGATCCAATTGTAACACGGCGACAGGCCAAAGTGTATGGTCTTTTGCAGGAACATTTAAAACAGCTTGTTCTACTTTTACGGTTCCTTACACAGAAAACTTTGATACAACAAGTACAGGTTCCTCATCAAATACTAATGCACCAAGCTGCTGGGCATATCTGGAAAGTGCATCATTTGCAGGCTATGGGTATGTAACTACAACAAGTAACTATTCAGCACCTAATGCGTATTACATGACCAATTCAACTGCTACTACGGGTAGCCAAATGCTGGTTGCACCTCCAACTGTAAACCTTTCAGATGGTACCAAGCGTGTAAGATTCTATGCAAAAGGAGGAGGAAGTAATTACACATTATTAGTGGGGACATTATCAAACCCTGCTGATCCTGCTTCTTTTACACCAATTGGTTCTCCTATTGCTCTGACAACTACCCACACACAATATACTGTTAATATTCCTGCGGGTTCTGATTTACAGTTAGCATTTAAACATGGTTTGGGAGGTACTTCACGTTCTATTTATATTGATAATATTACCGTTCAGAATATTCCTTCCTGTCTTGAGCCAACAGCAGCTACTTCATCAAACGTGACAACGAATGCTGCAATGATAGGTTGGACAGCACCATCCTCAGTTCCTGCAAACGGATACGAAGTATATTACAGTACAACCAATACCGCACCTGATGCTACAACTGTGTTGAATGCTACCAATTCCGTAACTTCTACCACAACTTCAGCACCATTAAGTTCACTATCTGCTGACACGAATTACTATGCATGGGTAAGATCTGTATGTAGTGGCAGTGACAAAAGTATCTGGAGTGAAGTTACTGCATTCAGAACAGGATACTGTCTGCCTTCATCTGCTTCTCAGAACTCGTGGCTTTCTGACTTCAGTTCTACCGGAGGATTGATAAATATGGCTTATTCATCTGGCTCAAGTGTTGCAGGTGGATATCAAAATTTAATAACAAGCAATAACAAGATTATAAATGCTCCAGGATCCGACACTTCAGTGTCTTTCACTGCAGGAGGTCCAACATGTGGAATAGCGGTTTGGGTAGACTGGAATAACAATTTAACTTTTGAAGCTTCGGAAAGAATGTTTGTTACTAATACTTATATAACAAATACTTCCGGAACTATTACTGTACCTGCGGGAACTCCTCTAGGAACTTATAGAATGAGAGTAGTAACTGATTATAACAGTACAGCGCCATCAAACCCTTG
The DNA here is from genome assembly GCF_047444895.1 of Chryseobacterium sp. S90. Lineage (NCBI taxonomy): Bacteria > Pseudomonadati > Bacteroidota > Flavobacteriia > Flavobacteriales > Weeksellaceae > Chryseobacterium > Chryseobacterium sp. S90. Next base: position 285,125 of record NZ_JBLGCX010000005.1, read on the forward strand.
TGGAGCTATTTCAAGAGGAGAATTTATTGATTTTACCTTTGAAGTGGCTACCTCTTTATCAACTTCAGAAACAAATCTGAAGAAAAAAGAAGTGAATATATATCCTAATCCTTTCAAAGATGTTCTGCATGTTGCAGATATCAAAAATGTTAAATCTGTAACGGTTACTGATGTGGCAGGAAGAGTAGTGAAAACTATTGATAATCCAACGACAGAACTTCAGTTAGGAGAATTAAATACTGGTTTATACTTAGTGACAATGAACTTTAAAGATGGTTCAAAATCTACTGTAAAAGCCATTAAAAAATAAAATTTTTTGAGTTAATAATTTCTGTAGGCAGTTGCATTCGTGTGGCTGCCTTTTTTATCATCCATTACATAATAACTGGACAAATTATTCTTAAAAAATGTTGATGAAATTATTATACATTTGCACTGAAAACTATAACATCCATGAATAAATTAAAACTACTTTTTTTACTCCCATTATTTTATTCCGAATTTTCACAGGCTCAAAGAATTGACAAAGAAATGATCAGCTTCCAGCTTTTGAAAGAACCGGTTTTTCCTACAGACCTTTCCAACAGAAACTATACGATTACGGTAAAATCTCCCTATAACATTACAAAAGATGATGTTGTAAGACTGTCAAAAGAAGATCACCAGAAAAAGGTGGATAATTATCAGGCAAACGTTGAAAATGCCAAATATGAACATGGAGAAAGATTGAAGGATTATGATGCTGAAGTGAAAAAGCTTCAGGAAAAGTACAAACTTGAGTCTGCAGAATACAGCAAGTTATCAGCAGTTGAAAAAATTGCGGCAACTAATGGCGCTCCTACGCTGAGATTACCTTCAAGACCTATCCTTAATATTCCGCCGGTTCCGGTGTATCAGCAGCCAGATCTTAGAGATGCCTTAATTGTGGATAATAAAATTCTGGCTTCACAAATAGATGTGATCGGTTTTTCAAAAGGCGGAAATTATCTTGATATTGTCATTGAAATGGAAAGAACAAATTTTCAGGACAATCAGGGGAAAACTTTCGCCAATCAGCCTACAAGGATCACGGCGAAGCAGGGTGGTGCTGTAAAACTGGATAAAACTTATTTCTCAGATTTTGCGGAAATAGCAAGCGTTCCGACCAATGAAATTAATCTTAATGCTCAGGAAAAAAGATTCCTGCAAAGAACCATTGACCGTACAAGGAATATTATTAATGAAAATTTTGGGTATCAGACCATCAATTCTACAGTGACTTTGGCAACTGTAAAGAACAAAGGAGAGTATGACGATTTGGAAAAAGCATACATCTACGTTACGACCAATCTTAAAAAACTTCAGGCAAAATCAGATTATGCTCCGAATAAAGTAGCTATGGAAAACATGCAGAAAGGGATTGATCTTTGGAAAAGTGCTTTGACAAAAGTAAATTACAACGATAAGAAAGCGCTTTACAACCAAAAGATCGGGGAGTATCTTTATTTCAACCTGATCAGATTGAATATTGCATTAGGGAACTACCAGGAAGCAGAGAAATATTTAAATGAGTTACAGGAACACTTAGTAGATATTAAACTATCCTACGATGCTAATCTTGAACTGAAAAGATTAGAAGAAAAAATTTATAATAACTAAAGAAAACGATATGATTAAACAGATTATTGCTTCGGCATTAATTACTGCTTCTGTGTATTCTTATGCACAGACGAAAGTGACTGAGGGAACAAAATTCACGGTGGATGCCAATCTTGAAACGGATGATAAACTGGTACTGGCAGATGATTACAATTCTTATATGTTCAGTGCCATCAATATTGACGGACTGATGAGAAATGTTTTCCCTCACAAGAAATTATTGATGAGAAAACTGGATCAGAACGGAAGTCTTGTGGATACTTATGTGAAAGATTACGCCAACAAAACGAATGGTGTTCTTCACAACTATTTGGGATCACAGCAGATTGATGATGATAAATTTATAGCATTTACAGAAGAATATTTCGGAAAAGAAAACAGAAAGGAAGTTTTTCAACATGTTTTCAGCAGAAAGGAAGGCACTTTTACAACAAAGAGTATTGCAAGATACAATATTGAATCTACCAACAGATCGGGTACAACGTATGTTCTTTTCTCAGAAAACGGAAAATATGCAGCCATCTTCAATGACAGATTTGCCAACAAAAAAACAGATAATATAAATGATGTTCTGGTATTGGACCTGAGAACTCTTTCTCCGGTTTGGAACAAAGAAATTACATTGAGCAGTGATTATGTTGAAAAGTCTTTGACATTAACGAATTCAGCAAAAATTGTTGTATTGCGTAAAGCGTCAGGATGGAAAGAATCTTATAAGCTGGAACTGGTTTCCAATACGGAAGATAAAGACCTTCCGTTCGATGATAAATATATTCCTGAGAAGTTATATGCTTTCAGCAAAAACGATAACGATTATCTGGTAACTTTTGGAAGAAAAAATGCGGCGGTTACTATCGGAGCAAGTACTTTCGGAACGGTAATGTACTACGATATGAAATCCGGAAAAGCGGTGATCAGCAATACCAATTTAGCGGGAAGCAAAGATATGAACGATGTGAAGGTTATCAAAACTATTGTGAAAGGGGATGAAACTTTAATGGCTGTTCAGCAGGAGACGGTGACAAGACCGATGCCTACCACAATGAATCGTTTCCCGGATCCTGTATATTCACTGGATGCAGGAATGCTGATTAAATTTAATAAAGAAGGGGAAGTAAAGCAATTTGTGGCAGCTGGAACTTCTACAGGAAAAAGAATTCACGTGGTTGAAGCCGGAGATAAACTTTATATTTCTGCATTTTACCCTAAAGGAGCATTTGGAAATACAGGATTTTCTATGAAAGTTTTTGATTTTGCCAACCTGAAACCTCAGGAAGTAAGCCTTGATTATAAAGGAAGAAACTTCTTCCAGAACTACGGTTTTGCAGATGGAAATATGATTCAGTATGTTCCGAATGTCAACAAAATGATGTTCCTTCAAAAGAGCAGCAAAGATGTTCAGATGTTCAGTGTATACAATTTTATAAAATAATCGTATTTTAGAAAAAATTACAATATGCAGATTCAGTCAGTTTCCATAGAAGATTATATCTCAAAGATTCCTGAAGAAAGACAGGAAGCTTTCAAAAAGCTTTACGATGCGGTAAATGATAATCTCCCGAAAGGTTTTGAGGACGCTACAAATTATGGGATGATAGGTTGGGTAGTTCCTTTGGAAATATTTCCTGCCGGATATCACTGTGCACCCGGAACACCGCTGCCGTTCATCAATCTGGCTTCTCAGAAGAATTTTATAGCACTGTATCATATGGGTCTGTATTCAAAACCGGAACTTCTGGATTGGTTCGTAGGAGAATATCCTAAACATTCCAAAAAGAAGCTGGATATGGGTAAATCCTGTGTCCGCTTCAAAAAAGTGGAAGATATTCCTTTTGAACTGATTGCCGAGCTGAGTCAGAAAATGACTCCTGATGACTGGATCGGAATTTATGAATCTCAGTATAAAAGATAAAAAAGGCCCTGAAATCAATAGATTTCAGGGCCTTTTTTATGCTGGAAGCTGGAAGGATGAAGCCATATTTGTGTTTTTAGAATTATTGATATTTATATACAATTTTACATTAATCTTGCTACCGTCTGTCATTCTGAATGTAACGTAGTGAAATGAAGAATCTAAGCTTTACGTGGGATTCTTCCTTTGTCAGAATGACAATGGTGTAAAATTGTATATAGTCTCCAAATTAATAAAATGATTTTCATCTATCCATCGATATCCGGAAACTTCCATCCTCCAGCTTCCCTCTTCCTTTCTAAAAATGAATATCCCAGATTCCCACTTTACGTTCTAGCTCAATCAAAGCAGCTGCATTATCTGCAAGAGTCTGATAATAATCTTTTCTTACATTGTTATACGTTCTCTGGGCATTCAGTACTTCAAGGATAGAGCTTTCTCCTCTTTTGTAGCTGTAGGTGATTCCTTCCAGAATACTTTGTGCTTCCGTAAGCATTCCGTTATGAAATTGTCTGAGCTGTTTCTGAGTGGCTGCATATTGCTGATAAGCCTGCATGACTTCAGCTTTTATCCCTTGTTCGATTTGTTTGTATTCAACTTCTGCCTGCGAATGGGCCATTTCTGCTATTTTCAATCCGGCATTTCTTCTGTTGGAAAATTTCAATGGAATGCTAATGCCCATTTTTACAGCATTTACGGTGGGAGAAGGAGCAATTTCATTCGTAGCTTCGGTATGTCGCTCTGCTCCGGCACTGATGCCTAAATCTATAACTCTATTAGCTTTTTCAAGGCTGATCTGACTTTTGGCAACCTCTGTATTTTGTCTGGCTGCCAATAAATCTGCCCGTTCATTCAATGCCTGAAGAATCAGATCATCAATACTAAAATCCCTGTTGAATGCATTAAAGTCTCCGGCAACATCTCTGTCTGTAATTTTGCTTTCTCCAAGAAAAACCAATAAACTGGTGAGCGCCTGCTGTTCTGCACTTTCAGCCTGATATACTTCGTTAAGAAGGGAAGCAGCTTCCAGCTTACTTTGTTTGGACGTCACAAGTGATATAGTTCCCAATCTGTAACGGATACTGTCGGACTTTGTCAATTGCTGCATATTTTTATAAGAATCCTGCTGTACTTCAAGCAAAGCCCTGGATTTTAAAGCGTCAATATATCCTAAACTTGCATCTGCACGAAGGTTTCTGAAAAAATCCTGCAATTGTATTTTGCTCAGCTCCGATTGATTCTTTGCCAGATTTACCCTGGCTTTTCTTTTACCACCCAATTCAAGGGTCCAACCGACTGATGCACCATACACATATCCCATATTCTGATTCACACCGTTATTGGTGGTTTCCATTTCCAGTTGAGGGTCAGGAAACATATTGGCCGTCTGGATAGCAGCTTCGGCCATACTTACATTGTATTTTTGAGAAGCATATCCCAGATTTTTATTTCCGACAAGGCTCAGGTATTCTTCGAATGATAAAAGTTCTTTTTTCTGTGCCTTCATCCCTGTGATGCAAAGCAATACGAGAGATAATATGATAAAACGAACTCTAATTTTCATCTGTTTCTAAATTTTGTTTTTCGTTTCGGCGTTCAGCCATAAAATAAATAGCCGGCAATACGAATAGGGTTAAAATAGTCGAGAACATCAGTCCATAAACAATGACAGTTGCCAGTGGACGCTGTACATCAGAACCTATTCCTGTAGCTAATGATGCCGGAAATAATCCGATTACAGCAACTGTTGCGGTCATCAGTACAGGTCTGAAACGGTCTTTTGCTCCTTTGATGGCGGCCTCTTTCAGTTCATATCCTTTCTTACGCAGATCGTTGATATGAGAAATCATAATGACTCCGTTCTGGATGGCAACTCCGAACAATGCAATAAATCCTACGGCTGAAGATACATTCAGAGACATTCCCCGGATATTGAGAGCGAGCATTCCGCCAAATAATGCCAGTGGAACAATAGACATCAGTACCAAAGCCTGTCTGAAATCTCCAAATGCGCCATACAGCAGCAGAAACATAATAGCTAATGCCAGCGGAACGATAAATGCCAGTCTGGAATAAGCCCTGTTTTGATTTTCAAACTGCCCGCCCCATTTGATCTGGTATTTTTCGTGATCGTATCTGATATCTTTTTCAATTTTATCCTGTGCTTTTTTCAGGAAAGAAGAAAGATCAGTTCCTCTCAGATTCAGCTTTACCGTAAGATGACGTTTGTTCATTTCTCTGGTAATGGTACTTTCACCTGTGCTTAATTTTACTTCTGCCACCTGAGACAGTGGTATTTTTGCTCCTGAAGCTGAAGTCAACATCAGATTTCCGATTTTATCCGGCGTATCGCGGCTGTCTTCTGTATAACGGCAGGAAATATCATACACTTTATTGCCGATAAAGATCTGAGAAATGGCTTTTCCTCCCAATGCTACTTCAATAAGGTCGGCAACATCTGCTACATTCAGTCCATATTGAGCAATCTTGTCTCTGTTGGCAATAATCTGCAGTTGAGGTAACGGCGGCTCCTGATCGATAGCAAGATCTGCCGAACCCGGAATTGTATTTAAAGTGGATAATACATTCTCTGCAATTCGCCTGGTTTCCTTAAAGTCTTCTCCATATACTTTTACCACCAGCTCACTGTGTGCTCCGGAGATTTTATCCATGACTCCGTCAATCATAGGCTGTGAAAATCCAACGGTGAATCCCGGCATGTCTTTATAATCTGCGGCAAGTTCTTTGATGAGGTCTGCTTTTGTTTTTCCTGAAGGCCATTCGCTGTAAGGCTTTATTCCAATGGATACTTCAAAGTGGGAAGCGGTCCATGGGTCGGTACCATCATCATTACGTCCTGCCTGAATCATCATATAAGTGATTTCAGGATGCTTCAGGGTACGGGCACGCAAAGTATCACTCATTTCTTTTGATTTGGCTAAAGAAATTCCAGGAGGTAACTGCACCTGCAGCCAGATGGAACCTTCATCTAATTCGGGAAGAAAATCTTTTCCCACATGCCAGGAGAGAATTCCGGCAGAAATCAGAACTATCATAATAGGAATGATTACTCTTTTAGGAGTCTGCATTATTTTTTCAATGCTTTTTCCATAGGCTGTGCTTATTTTCTCCAGCCATTTATTGTGATAGATCTTCTGTGGTTTCCGATAGATCACATAAGCTAATCCAGGAATTAGAAGCAGTGCAACGGCAAGGGCTCCCAATAGTGCATATCCAACAGTAAAAGCCATAGGGGTAAATAATTTTTTCTCTACTCTTTCAAATGCAAACAAAGGTAGATAGGCGGTAATGATAATAATGGTTGAAAAGAAAATAGGTTTTGCTACCTCAATCACTCTTTGGGTAATGGTCTTTTCTTCCAGTGTTTCTTCCGAATTTTCTTCCCGTTTCTTGAGAATGGTTTCCAGCATGACGATAGCTCCGTCTACAATGATCCCGAAATCAATAGCTCCCAATGAAAGGAGATTGGCCGGAATATTGGTAAAATGCATGAGTATAAAAGCGAATAATAAAGAAAGCGGAATGGTAATCGCCACCAGCAATGCTCCCCGCCAGCTTCCAAGAAATACAATCAGAACGATAATAACCAGTACAATTCCTTCGGTAAGGGTATGGGAAACGGTAGTAAGAGTAGTTTTTACAAGATCTGTTCTATCCAGAAAAGGATGAATTTTTACTCCGGGAGGAAGTGTTTCGTTATTCAGTTCTTCAATCGCTTCATGCACACCCTCCAGGACCTGTGAAGGGTTTTGTCCTCTTAATAAAAGTACAATTCCTTCCACACTCTCAGAATAATTTCGTTTTCGGTCTGTATAGCCAAGAATTCCTTTTCTTTCAAGGTTTCCGTATTTCAATGTTCCTACGTCATTAAGAAAAACAGGAACTCCATTTTGGGTTTTGACTACAATTTTTCCAAGGTCATCCAAGTCTTTTACCAAACCTATTCCACGGATAACATAGGCAAGATTTCCTCTTGGAAGCATGCTTCCTCCTGCACTTACATTGTTTTTGGAGATTGTTTCGGTAACTTCAGACAGAGATAATCCGTATTGTTCAAGCTTATGCGGATCCAGCTCGATCTGAAACTGCGTGGTAATTCCCCCAAAATTGGTTACATCAGCAATTCCTGACACCTGTTTGATACGGGGAATGATAACAAATTTTTGTAAATCCGTCAATTCCCGCAGACTGTGGTTGTTGCTTTCGATAATATAACGATAGACTTCGCCAATGGGAGAGGTGAGGGGATCTAATCCTGGTTGTGCACCATAAGGAAGCTCCACATCCGTCAGTCTTTCCTGAATACGCTGCCTTGCCCAGTAATCATCTATCCCGTCATCGAAAACCATAGTGATAATGGAAAGTCCGAAGGTACTTTTGCTTCTCATCACATGCATTCCGGGAAGTCCGTTCAGAGATCTTTCCAAAGGGATTGTGATTTGCTGTTCCACTTCTTCAGCAGCGAGTCCGGGAACCTGTGTTACCACCTGGGAAGTTACGTCCGCAATGTCAGGATAGGCTTCTATGGATAATCTGGTCCAGGAATAATACCCGAAGAATCCCAGTAAAAGGAAGAGAGCCAGCATCAGCCATCTTTTCTGTATAGAGATTGTTAGTAATTTTTTCATAGTTCTTGATTTCGCATCATTTTACATTATTTCGCATCCAGCATATAAATTCCTCCTTCAGTCATGATGGTTTCTCCAGGTTTTAATCCTGATATAATCCTTACTGTTTTCTGATCTGTTTCTCCCGTTGTCACAGGACGTCTGGTAAATTGGCTCTTTCCTGTTTTTACCCAGACATATTGAGAACTGTCCTGTTGCATCAAAGCGGTTACGGGAATCATCACTGTTTTTTCAGGAGTTGTTGAGAAGTTCACGGTAGCGTACATTCCAGGTTTTAATTTTCTGTCAGGATTATCGCATTCAATAAGTACTTTGATACTTCGGGTATCTTCGTCTACAATTTCATTGATGTGGTATACTTTTCCGGTAATATTTCTGTCCGGATAAGCACTTACCTTTACAGAAACCTGATCTCCGGTGTTGACAAAGCGAATGTCTTTTTCCTTTACATCACCGGAAATCCAGACTTTTGATAATTCTGCGATAATCATTACCGGATCTGCATCTCCCTTCAGATATTGTCCGTTTACAATTTTGTTGGAAATAATTTCGCCGTTGATAGGAGCTCGTACAATGAGAGGACTTCCTATCCCTCCTCCTTTGCTGTTATAAACCTTTAAAGCTGAAGATGCGTTGGAAAGAGATGTTCTTTTATTTTTAAAATCGGTTTCTGCCTCGTCCAGTTCCTTCTGGATGCCTACTCCGTGTTTAACGAGGTCCTGCTGGCGTCTGTAATTTTTTTCGGCAAGCTGTACATCATTCAGAGCATCTGTGTAATCTTTCTGAACTGAAAAATAATCTGAAGAAAGGATCTCGAAAAGAGGGCTTCCGGCAGAAATATTTTGTCCGAGCTGAATAAATGATCGGGTAATTCTTCCGGAAAAAGGGCTGGCAATTTGTGCATAGTGATTAGGAATTGCCTGGATAGTTCCTGCTGAGATTACTTCATCACTGTGTTCCTGTTCGGTAACAACCTGTGTTTTAATTTTTTTGAAAATGGGATTGTTTTCCGGAACAGTCACGTGATCGCCTTTTATCATTATTTCCGGTTCTTTGTTTTGCTGAGGTGTATTGTCCTTACAGGAAACTGCAAAGAGAATAAGACTACTTACGATTATCTTTTTCATGATCTTAATACAATTGTGTACTATTGCTGATTTTTACTTTTTCTTTGTTATTTTTCTTAGTGCTGAGCCATTTTTTGCCCCTTGTTTCCTTCTGAGAGGATAAAGCAGGTCTCAGGAATATATTGGTAGAAACAATAAAGAGAACTGTGATGAGGGCTTCTATAGGATATCCCAAAGCACACAATGCGCCTATGGCTGCGGAACACCATAATGTGGCGGCAGTATTTAATCCTCTTACGGTAAGACCGTCTTTCATGATGACACCGCCACCTAGGAAACCTATTCCGCTGACAATATAAGAGGTGATTCTTCCGGCTGCATCGCCACCAATTCTGATAGCAATCAATACGAATGCAGCAGAACCGATACATACCAGAGTGTTGGTTCTGAGACCGGCATTTTTTTTGCGCCACTGTCTTTCAAAGCCTATACCGGCTCCCAGGCAGAATGCGGTCAGTAAACGAAGGGTAAATTCAAATGTATTCATAACTTTTCCTGTTTTTATAAAGCTTTTCAGCTGTACGGGAAAAGTGAGTACAACTAAAGCTTTTAAGATTGATAATTACTGTAAGGATCTGCGTCCATATGCTTTATTTTTACTGTGCAAAAGTAAATAGTAATACGTTTTTTTACCGTTAGAAAAGCTTTAGAATATTATTATAAAATCATTAGAGAAAATGTTTTCCTGTTTTTTTTAATGGTGAAATGAGAACTGATTATTTTTTAGATCCTATTAATAAATGCAAACTGTATCCATTGTAAAAGATAAAATTTCAATACATTTGGGGCAGTTAGTTTTATATGATGAATTTCACGATTTATTGTATAAAAGAAAGTCTGTTGAATCTCGGAAACTTCTTTCCAAAATCTTTAGAATTATATATTTTAGAAATGAAAAAATCAAACATAGCAATACCAGCTACGCTTTTAGCGATCATTTGTGTACAGGGAGGAGCTTCCATTGCGAAGCAGCTTTTTCCTGCCATTGGAGCTATTGGTACGGTTACTTTAAGAATTGTACTTTCTGCTGTTTTGCTTACGTTGATTAACCGTCCGAAATTTTTACAGTTTGACAGACTGAAATGGAAATACTGTGCGATGTACGGAATAGGTCTAGCCGCTATGAATCTTATTTTTTATATGGCGATTCAAAGGATTCCGTTGGGATTGGCGGTTACTGTGGAATTTGCAGGTCCATTATTTCTTGCCCTGGCTTTGTCCCGGAAATTGCTGGACGTTGTATGGGCATTACTTGCCTGTGTTGGAATTCTGTTGATTGTTCCATGGCAAAATGATCACGTTGATTTGCTGGGACTTGGGCTTGCTTTTCTTGCGGGAATGTTCTGGGCTGTTTACATCATCATGGGTGGAAAGGTTTCAAAAATAATGGATGGAAAAGATGCGGTGACGACCGGGATGATATTTGCGAGTATGGTAATTATTCCCTTTACGATTTGGGATGGAGCGGTTTTTAATCTTACTCCTGCTATTTTTGTAAAAGGTCTCGGTGTGGCTATTCTTTCGAGTGCTTTACCTTTTTCGTTGGAAATCATGGCTTTGAAAAGACTTCCTGCTAAGACTTTCAGTATTCTGATGAGTCTTGAACCAGCATTTGCAGCACTTTCAGGATTGATTTTTCTTGCTGAAGAATTATCTTTTTTACAGTGGATTTCTATCGCATGTGTGATTGCTGCCAGCATAGGAACTACAGTTTTCAATAAGAAATCTCTTTCTCATGAGTAGAATTATGGAATTTTAAACCATTAAGCTAATTAAGGCTTTAAGGGAAATTAAGATTCAAATAAATTTGAATGAAGTGTTGATACATCAACTAATCATGAACTCTACCGTGAAAATAGTTTCGTTATGATCCGATATTGCTGTCACTTTTGCATTGTGGAGCAGAATAATTTTTTTGGTGAGGAACAATCCTATTCCGTGGCCTTTTTCCTGTCTGGTTGTTTCACTTCTGAAAAATGGCTCGAAAATATGCTGTAAATCTTCCTTAAGAATCATATTCCCTGAATTGATAAAGCTTATTTTAAGACATTCAGAATGAGATCTGACATCTATAAGGCAACTGTGTTCCGGAGAATATTTACAGGCATTGTCAATAAGATTATTAAAAGCAACCTGCAGCAGATATTCATTTCCCTGAATGACCAGCTGGTGTTCTTCTATTGAATCTTCGATGTTCAGTGATACTTTATATTCTGAATTTTCTCTTATTATTTTGCTGTAAGATTCCAGAAGAACTTCATCCAGGCGCACTTCGGAAAAACTGATTTCATTGGGGTCATAGCTTGCTTTGGCAAGATCCATTAAGCTGTTGGATAGTTTTACCATATTTCGGGCGTCATTCAGGGCATATTGAATGGTTTCCTTGTATTCCTCTTTGGTTTTATCCTTCTCGGAAGCCAGTTCCAGTTCGGCAATAATCGCAGATAATGGCGTTCTCAGTTCATGTGAAATATTGGATACGAAATGTTTTTGAGAATCAAAAGAGTTCTCAAGTCTTTCCAGCATTCCGTTAAAGTTCTGGGCAAGCTCATTAAGTTCGTCTTTCTCTTTCGTTGTTTTAAGTCTTAATTGTAATTTTCCGGCTGTGATTTTTTTTATCTGATTGACCATTTCACTCAGTGGGCTCAATGCTTTTTTAGAGAGAAATATCCCGGCCAGATAAATCAATATTAAAATACTGAAGAAGGCGATAATGCTGATGGTAAGAAGATGAGTGAGATATTCATACCCATATTGATCATAAGCGGCTGCAGTGACTGCGTAAGTTTTTCCCTCATAATGATACACCATTCCAATCACTTGTAAATCGTTTAAAAAGAAATTGATTCTCTTTTTCTGGAATATCTGCGAAAGCATTTCCGGAGTTTCCTTTACATAATCTACTTTGGCATCGTCATGATAAACGAGTTGCTTATTAATATCATAAATCGCTACCTGAACTTCATTAAGCGTTCTGGTATTGTTTTTATAAAGCTTGTGCATTTCCTGTTCAGGCAATGAACTCCGGAAAAACAAATCCGCTTTGGCAATGGCTTCGTTCTGAAGTTCACTGTAAAAAGATTTCTCTCTGGCTTCTTTGGATGAATAATAGATCGAAACGCTGTAAACCCCCAAAAGCATTGCAGTGATTAAGGTAAAAAGCAGCGTAAGTCGGGTTCTTATTTTCATCCGGGTATTTTTAGTTCATAATGCTTACTGTACAAGGCCTGATTCGTAGTCTTTTTTCAGAATAAATCCCATGCCGGCTTTGGTGTGGATCAGTTTCGTTTCAAAATCTTTATCTATTTTTTTTCTAAGATAATTGATATAGACATCAATAAAATTTGTGCCCGTGTCAAAATGGGTCTCCCAAACTTTCTCTGCAATTTCACTTCGGGAAAGCACTCTTTCTGAGTTCTCCAGCATGAATTTTAAAAGATTAAATTCTTTCGGAGTCAGTTTTATAGGAGTATGATCCCGGCTTACTGTTTTCTGTTCCAGATTCATTTCAATACCCTCATATTTCAGAGCGGAAACTTTTTGCTGTCTCTGTTGCGAAAAGCGTTTCAGAAGTACTTTGATCCTTGCGACCAGTTCACGCATTTCAAAAGGCTTGGTCAGATAATCATCGGCTCCGGCATCAAAGCCTTCCAGTTTGTCATCAGTGGTTCCCAATGCCGTCAGCATAATGACCGGAAGATCAGGTTTCAGAGTTTTGATTTCATTACAAAATTCCAGACCGTCTTTTTTAGGTAATACAATATCAGTCACTATCAGATCAAAATTCGTTTGCAAAGTCAGCTTCATGCCTGTGTTTCCATCATAAGCCACGGTTACCTCAAATTCAGCTTCCTGAAATCCTTTTGCAATCAGTTTGGAAAGTCTGTCATCGTCTTCAACTAATAAAATATGTGGCATAAGAATCTTGGAAATGTTTGGGTTGATGTGAAGAATAGATCAATATTCCCACAAATGTAATGAATTCTATTTTGTAATTTTGGTCCCGAAAGTATAATCGAATGTTTGAATTTAGAATTAAAAAAAGAATAAAGCAAATTACTGTTGTTGGCCTTTTATCCTGTCTGATGATATTATTGATGCAGTGTAAAAGTTCTTATTCCGGTAATGTACAGCTCAAAAACGGGGATCTGCTTTTTGTAACAGCTAAAGAATCGGGGCTTTCTGGTGCTATTAATAATGTTACTCAAAAACAAAAAACTGCTTCATTTGATCATATAGGAATTTTGGAAAAAGAAGGCAGCAAAATGTTTGTTTTGCATGCTGCTCCGAAAGGAGGTTCTCAAAAACAGGATCTGAAGGATTTTATAAAGGATCAAAAAGAAGACGGGCAGGAGGTGATTGTTTATCGTTTAAAACCGGAATATCAGAATAAAATTCCTGAAGCTATTAAAAAAGCGCATTCCATGTTGGGGAAGCCTTATAATTTCAATTATATCCTGGATGAAAATTCGTATTACTGTTCAGATTTTGTGGAAAGATCTTTTCGGGCAGGAAATATTTTCAAACTGGAACCTATGACATTCATTGATCCCAAAACAGGAAAAACAAATGCATTCTGGGAAGAATTCTATACCAAAAAAAGTCTCAAAGTCCCTGAAGGAGAGCCGGGTTGCAACCCTAACGGACTTGCCGGGTCTGATAAATTAGAAAGGCTAAGAAACTATTAAAATACTGAGAGAAGCTGGACAGGCTTCTTTTTTTATGTTAAATTTTTAAAAATATTAGTCTACTAATTTGGTGGACTAATATTTTTTTATATTTTTGTCACAGATTTAATGCAGAACGCAATATGATCATAGAAGTTTAACCAAAAAATGTTTAGCGATGATTACACCTAATCCGGGCCTGCAGGTTTTACAAAATAAAATTAACCTGCCTAAAAAAGAATTGTTATTGGAAATAGAGTTGAATGGCAAAATGAAATTTGAGCATTTAATGAATACCATCTACAATCAATTGGGCATCTGTCATAGAGTGTTATCCGCTAATGTAGAGTATGTGAACGGATATAGTTTTGGTTCAGTACAGTTATATATTAATGTAAGTTCAGAAGATTTTCAGCAGCTTGAGATCTATCTGAATAAAAATAAACTTATGAATACAACGGTGGAGTATATCTGCAGAAAGTATTTTTAAGTGAGATTCATATAGTTTTAATTACTCAAAGTGTCCGGTTTATTACCGGGCACTTTTTATTTTACACTAAAAGTAAATTAAAACAGAATAATTATTGGCCGGGACAAAATTCCCCTCCTCCGGAGGGGTGGCGAAAATTCAAAGAATTTTTGACGGGGTGGTAAAAAAGAAAAAAACGTTCAGAGTAATCTGAACGCTTTCCTATTATTAAATAAAATAATTTTAAATTCTTTCGATATCAGCACCAATTGCTTTCAACCTTCCATCAATATTCTCATATCCTCTGTCGATTTGCTCGATATTGTGGATAATTGATTTCCCTTCTGCAGAAAGTGCCGCAATAAGAAGTGCATTTCCGGCTCTGATATCCGGAGAAACCATTGTTGTTCCTCTTAAAGGAGCTTCCTGGTTCAACCCGATTACCGTAGCTCTGTGCGGATCACATAAAATGATCTGAGCTCCCATATCAATTAATTTATCAACAAAGAATAATCTGGATTCAAACATTTTCTGATGAACCAGAATACTTCCTTTTGCCTGAGTAGCTACCACTAAAATAATAGATAATAAATCCGGCGTAAATCCAGGCCATGGAGCATCCGAAATAGTAAGGATAGATCCGTCAATAAACTTCTGAATTTTATAATGTTCCTGAGCAGGAATATAGATATCATCACCACTCTGCTCAAGTTCGATTCCTAATTTTCTGAATGTATTCGGGATAACACCAAGCTGGTTCCAGTTTACATTTTTGATGGTAATTTCAGATTTCGTCATGGCTGCAAGACCAATCCATGATCCGATTTCTACCATATCCGGAAGCATTGTATGTTCTGTTCCTCTAAGATAATCTACTCCTTCAATGGTAAGAAGATTAGACCCGATTCCTGAGATATTAGCCCCCATTCTGTTCAGCATTTTACATAATTGCTGAAGGTAAGGTTCGCAGGCTGCGTTATAGATTCTTGTTTTTCCTTTTGCTAAAGCTGCTGCCATTACAATATTAGCAGTTCCGGTAACAGAAGCTTCTTCCAATAAGATGAATTTTCCTCTTAATTCTTTAGCCTTTAAAGAATAGAAATATTCATCTTCATCATAATTGAATTCAGCACCTAATTCAACAAGTCCCTGAAAGTGAGTGTCCAGTCTTCTTCTTCCGATTTTATCACCTCCCGGAGTTGGCATATAAGCTTCTCCATAACGGGCAAGCATCGGGCCCATCAGCATAATGGATCCACGTAATTTTGCTCCGTCTTTTTTGAACTCGTTAGATTTTATGTAATCAAAATTTACCTGATCAGCCTTGAAAGTATAATCTCCCTGTCCGTTTTTAGTAATTTTTACCCCAAAATCTCCAAGAATTTCAATCAGTCTGTTCACATCATGAATATCCGGGATATTTTTGATTCTTACCTCTTCGTCCGTAAGGAGTACCGCACATAAAATTTGTAGAGCCTCATTCTTGGCCCCTTGTGGAGTTATTTCGCCCTGCAGTCTTTTTCCTCCTCTTATTTGAAATGTTCCACTCATTATTTTCTGTTTTTATGATTGTTATTATGCCTTCTTTTGTTTGGCTGGTTGCTGTTGTTATTTTTATTACTGTTGTTATTCCTGTTGTTATTGTTATTATTTCTGTTGTTGTTATTGCTGGTATAATAGATTTTACTTTTTTCAAGAGAATCTATTCCGGTAAGGTCCAGCCTGTTTTCAGACAGTTCTTTCAGATGGCGGAAAATAACATCATCCGTCACATGTTCTTTATTATAGACATTATAAGATTTCTTCATATTGTTGGCAATTACCTCGATAAGGGCTTCTTTTTCATCACCCGTTTCCAGTTCAATTGCTTTTTCTATCAATTGAAGAATACTTTTTCCATAAAACTTAAAGTCACCCTGAAGTTTTGGATATTCCATTCTTTTAGGTTTTTCTGCCAATTGTTCCGGAGTAGGGAACGGATATGGAGAATCTACATCCAGATCATGATTAGCAAGAATATAAAGATGGTCCCAAAGTTTATGTTTATAATTTTCCTCGTCGCGAAGTTGTGGGTTTCTCTGACCCATAAAATCGATGATTGCCATAGCCATTTCGTTCCTTTCCTCTTTGGTAGGAAGTTCTTTGCAGCGCTCAACCAACTGTTGTATAATTCTGCCGTATTCCGGCATATGAAGCTGAGTTTTTTGGGTATTGTATTCCATAGTATGCAAATATATGGATTAAAAGAAAAATTGTTTCGAGAATCTGAAAAATTTATGATTTTTTAATGAAATTTTTAAATGATTTTCTTCTTGATTTATTGTTGAAAATTAAAATATTTCCCATTCAATTGAATTTGTTTTCAATAAAATTGTATCTTGTTTAATAGATTGATAATTAATTATTACGATGAAAAAAACATATTTTTTCCTTTCCCTATTGGCTTTAGCATTAGTCAGCTCTTGCCAGAACAGAGATGAATTGATTAATGAAACTTCCAGACAGGAAGAAGTTCATAACAAAACGGTGAATGTCACTCATCATGACGGACGTCCTTTCAGTACCGGAAAGGATTCCGGATCTACAAACGGTAAATTTGTATCCGGGCCGGGTGGAGGAGTTCTGATGCAAGGTTTTTACTGGGATGTTCCTGAAGGGGGCAACTGGTGGAATATTGTTAAAGATAAATTAACCGCATGGTCCGATGCCGGAATTGGTGCCGTATGGCTTCCTCCTGCTTCAAAAGCACAGAACGGAGCTTACTCTATGGGATATGATCCTACGGATTATTATGATTTTGGAAATTTTAATCAGAATGGAAGTGTGGAAACACGTTTCGGATCAAGAACAGAGCTTGAAGCATTGATTACAAAAGCGCACGCAGAAAGTATGCAGGTGTACGCAGATATAGTGATCAATCATAACAGTGGCGGACAATCTGAAGCGAATCCTTTTACCGGAACCAATACCTGGACTGATTTCTCAGGTGTTGCTTCAGGAAAATTTCAGAGAAACTACAATGATTTTTATAAAAACGCCTACGGAAACAATGACGAAGGTGCTTTTGGTGGATTTCCCGATCTCTCTCATGCGAATCCTCATGTACAGGACTGGCTTTGGGGAAGGGATGATTCTGTCGCAAAATATTATAAAAATGTAATGAAATTTGATGGCTGGAGATTCGATTACGTTAAAGGTTTTGGACCTTGGGTGGTCAATACCTGGAATTCAAAAGTAGGTGGATTTTCTGTCGGCGAATTGTGGGATTCTAACGTAAATACACTGGAGTGGTGGGCCAATAATGCCAACAGTTCAGTATTTGATTTTGCGGCTTATTATAAAATGGACGAAGCTTTTGATAACGGAAATTTAAACGTTTTGAATGATGATATGATGTGGAAAAGAAATCCATACAAAGCAGTCACTTTTGTGGCCAATCATGACACAGATATCATTTACAATAAAATGCCGGCCTATGCCTATATCTTAACCCATGAAGGATATCCGACCATTTTTTACCGAGATTATGAAGAATGGCTGAACAAAGAAAGACTGAACAATCTGATCTGGATTCACAATAATAAAGCTACCGGAACAACTTCTATTCTCTACACCGATAATGATGAATATATCGCAAGAAGAAACGGATACAATGGAAATCCCGGGCTGGTTGTTTATATCAATACATCATCAAGCTGGCAGGAAAGATGGATAGAAACCAACTGGAGCAGTCAGCAGATTAAAGATTTTACCGGAAATTCAACTTGGTACCCGACTACTCAAGGTGATAAATGGGTGAAAATCCAGTGTCCGCCGAATTCTTATTCTGTATGGTCGCTTAATTTATAAGTAATGAGTAATAATTGATAATTGATAATTGATAATTGATAATTGATAATTGATAATTGATTAAGCTGGTAAAAGACTGTTCTTCAGTTTAACTTCCATTAAACATTAAATAAAAACAACTATACGTTTTATTTGTCATTCCGTAGGAATCTCTACAATGCATTATTTATAATACATATTGTAGGAAACTCTTACGGAATGATATTTTATAATAATTAGAAAGAAACTTTCTATAAGATAAAATTACACCTGAATAAACTTTTTCTTCTGGTGCTGATCCGGTAAATAACATTTTTGATTAGCCAGTTTCATCCTGTTTCTGGAAATGATATCATATACCTTATCACTCAGAAATGCCGGCAGAATTTTTCCTACAAAAGAAAGTTTATACACTCCTCCCAGTAAGTTGGCGATTTCCAGTACTGCCCGTGATTTAATCTGATAATATTGTCCCGGTTTCCATAGGTACATCGTATTAAAGACATTGGTTTCCAGACCTCTTTCAGATAAAAATTGCTGTCCGAATTCAGACTGAAGGGAAGCAAACATGAATTTGTCTTTCTTATCCCGCTCCAAAATCCACTGCACCCAGAAATTACAGACTCCGCAATCTCCGTCAAAAAATACAATATGTTTATTTTCCCAGTTTTCCACGACTTTATTTATTAAACATGATCCTTCTTTCTGTATCTTCTTTAACCTTTTTGAAGTATTGGCTAAGCTCTGCACGCTGTTCATCCGATAGTTTGGCGTTCTGATGTCCCAAATAATAAGACTCAAGCGGCATTTCTTTTTTCTCAACCATCTCTATACATTCCTCCAGTTTATGAAGCTGCCTTTTAGGCTCATATACTGCAAAGGTAGAAAAATTAAGATGTTTCCTGCCTTCGTTAATATGATTTTTTACCCACCATGAAGCCTGTGAAATATTAGTATACCATGGGTATTCTGTTTCATTGGAATGACAGTCGTAGCATGAGGTTCTTATAGTACTGGCAATTTTTTCCGGAGTGTTTTTAATCTTCAGAAAATCCATGCCAGGAGTAGGAGGTGGATTTGTTTTGTCAATCGGAAAAAACTGAATGATAATAAAAGCAACAAGCAGAACAACGATTATTTTTTTCATAGAGATAGTATTCATGTTTGGTAAAGATAAAGGTAGTTAATTTATTTTTAGTGATATAAAGTTGGAAGATGCTATTATACTTCCTTCCCCAAGCTTCTTTCTTCCTTTTTTTATAAATACTTACGTTGAGTAATTCTAAATTGAACGCTATACTGCTGTTTTTAATTAAGTTAATCTGAAAAATGATTAACTTAATACCACAATTTTGCCTTAGTTCTGATGCTGTCAGAAATACATGTTTATAGTTTTTAACTATCATTGAAATAAAAATTAATAGATTGTATTTATAAGTTAAACGTTGTAGGTTTGTCATGTTCTTACAACAAAAAATTGAAACTGTATTAATCAACATAAAAAATAAAATAAACGACAATGGAAAAAGATTTGAATGACATCAGCAAATGCCCGTTTCATAACGGAACAATGAAAAAGAGTGTAGCAGGTGGCGGAACCCAGAATTCTGATTGGTGGCCGGATCAGCTTAGAGTAGATCTACTTCGCCAGCATTCTTCCCTTTCTGATCCTATGGATAAGGATTTTGACTATGCCAAAGCATTTGAAAGCTTGGATCTTGAGGCGGTTAAAAAAGATCTTCATGCATTAATGACAGATTCCCAGGATTGGTGGCCGGCAGATTTTGGTCATTATGGTCCTTTATTTATTCGTATGGCATGGCACAGTGCCGGAACTTATAGAGTAGGAGATGGTAGAGGTGGAGCAGGAGCTGGACAACAACGTTTTGCACCGTTAAACAGCTGGCCGGATAATGTAAGTCTTGATAAAGCCAGAAGATTACTATGGCCAATCAAGCAGAAATATGGCAGAAATATCTCATGGGCAGACCTTTTAATTCTTACCGGAAACATTGCTCTTGAATCTATGGGCTTCAAAACATTTGGATTTGCCGGAGGACGTGCAGACGTTTGGGAACCGGATTCCGATGTATATTGGGGATCAGAAAAAACATGGCTGGGAGGTGACTTACGTTATGCTCACGGTTCTGAAGGAGTAGTAGAAGGACAATCAGCAGTTCTTCCTACCGATGATAATGCAGACGGAGATATTCATTCAAGAAATCTTGAAAATCCATTGGCAGCCGTACAAATGGGACTTATTTATGTAAACCCTGAAGGTCCGGACGGAAATCCAGATCCTATTGCTGCCGCTAAAGATATCCGTGATACTTTTGGCCGTATGGCAATGAATGATGAAGAAACGGTTGCTTTGATCGCTGGAGGACACACTTTCGGTAAAACACACGGAGCAGGTCCTGCAGATCATGTAGGAAAAGAACCTGAAGGAGCAGGAATTGAACAACAAGGATTAGGATGGGCAAGCAGCTATAAATCCGGAAGTGGTAGAGATGCTATTTCCAGTGGCCTGGAAGTGACCTGGACAGAAACTCCGACTCAATGGAGTAATTACTTCTTTAAAAATCTTTTTGAAAATGAATGGGAATTAACAAAAAGCCCTGCCGGAGCTCACCAATGGGTAGCAAAGGATGGAGCAGATATTATTCCTGATGCATTTGATGCTGACAAAAAGCATAAGCCAACAATGCTTACAACAGACCTTTCATTGAGACTGGATCCTGTTTATGAAAAAATTTCAAGACATTTTTACGAAAATCCTGATGCCTTTGCCGATGCTTTTTCAAGAGCATGGTTTAAACTGACACACAGAGATATGGGACCACGTGCCCGTTATCTGGGACCGGATGTTCCACAGGAAGAATTAATTTGGCAGGATCCTATTCCGGAAGTGAATCATGAATTAGTAGATGGAAATGATGTGGAGGCATTAAAATCAAAAGTTTTAAATTCTGGATTAAGTAATTCTGAGCTTATATCTACTGCCTGGGCATCAGCATCTACTTTCAGAGGAAGTGATAAACGTGGTGGTGCCAATGGAGCGAGAATCAGACTGGAACCTCAAAGAAGCTGGGAAGTAAATAATCCTTCTCAATTGAATAAAGTATTAAACGTGCTGGAAGGAATTCAAAAAGAATTCAACGATTCTCAAAACGGAGGTAAAAAAATATCATTGGCTGACCTGATTGTTTTGGCAGGTAATGCCGCAGTAGAGGTTGCTGCAAGAAATGCCGGACAGGATGTAAAAGTTCCTTTTGCTCCAGGAAGAATGGATGCTTCTCAGGAACAGACTGATGTAGAATCTATGGGATATCTTGAGCCTGTTGCCGATGGATTCCGTAATTACCTGAAAAGAAGATTCACTGTATCTACAGAATCTTTACTGATTGATAAAGCTCAGCTATTAACGCTTACAGCTCCTGAGTTAACAGTATTAGTAGGTGGAATGCGTGCTTTGGATACCAACTTTGACGGTTCAAAACATGGCGTATTCACCAGCCGTCCGGGAGTTCTTACCAATGATTTCTTCGTGAATCTTTTAGATATGGGAACGCAATGGAAAGCCATGTCAGACGATAAGCAACTTTATATGGGAAGTGACCGTTCAACCGGTCAGCCAAAATGGACCGCTACCCGTGCCGATCTTGTTTTCGGTTCCAATTCTGAATTGAGAGCAATCGCTGAGGTATATGGAAGCGCCGATGCACAAGGTAAATTTGTAAAAGACTTTGTAGCAGCATGGACGAAAGTGATGAATCTGGACAGGTTTGATCTGGTTTAATAAATAAAAAATGAAAATAAAAAACGGGCTGTCTTTCCAAAGGCAGCCCGTTTTTGTATACTTATCGGTGATTTTGAAGGAGCAATGGAAATCTTGTTTATTTTATTGATCTCTTTTTAATTTAATAATTTCATCTACTAATAGTGGAATTACGTTTCTTGCCATGGCAATGAAATCCTGATCCTCGGGTTTTATTGAAATGAATTCGATATCATAATCCCTGTTTTCTTCTTCTCCGGTCATTATAAAACCGGATCCGGAATTAAGATTTCTTCCTTCAATATATGATGTCCATGGAGATGGAGTCGCCTTATTACATATTTCCATGATGTTTTTTAATTCTAATTCTGTCATTTTACTTAGTTTTAGCCGGATTCTTTATAGGATTAAATAATTTTTTCGACCTGTTCTGTCGTTATTCCTGAACCAAATTACAATTTAAAGATTTGTCATGAAGATATAAAAACAAAAACCATCCTTAAAAAAGGATGGTTTGTAGACCCACAGGGATTCGAACCCCGACTGACGGTACCAAAAACCGGAGTGCTACCGTTACACTATAGGTCTGTTTCGATGATGCGAAATTATAGAATTTATTTTAAATATGAAAATCTAAATTAAAGATTAATTAACATAATAAGAGTGTAAAACGCTTTACTTGTTGATATCCAAATAATTATTTTTAATAAAAATTTTAAAAAATCTGTTCCTACCCATAAGCAGCAGGTTGGTGAATATTCTCTGCCCAATTTGAAGAGTCAGGTTTATACTAATTTATCCGATGGATAATAACTTCCAGCCCCTTCCTTCGGCTTCCATCCTTAAAAGCCCCGTTAAATAATAAAATCTTATCTTTGCAAAAAATTGGGCTCCAAAAGTTGGAGTAACCCATTAATAACATATCCTGAGCATAAGCAGAAGGATTATTAAACATTTTTTATGTCAAATATTGTCGCAATCGTTGGACGTCCCAACGTAGGAAAATCCACGCTTTTTAATCGTTTATTAGAAAGAAGAGAAGCTATTGTAGATTCTACAGCTGGTGTTACCAGAGACCGTCACTACGGAAAATCAGACTGGAACGGGGTAGATTTTACTGTAATTGATACCGGAGGTTATGATGTAGGTACAGATGATATCTTTGAAGAAGAAATCCGTAAGCAGGTACAATTAGCCGTAGAAGAGGCTACTTCTATTATCTTTATGATGAACGTGGAAGAAGGACTTACTGATACAGACTACGAAATTTACAGTTTACTAAGAAGATCCAATAAACCAATTTATATCGTTATCAATAAAGTAGATTCTGCCAAAGAAGAACTTCCGGCAACAGAATTCTACCAGTTAGGAATTGATAAATATTACACTCTTTCTTCTGCTACCGGTTCAGGAACAGGAGAAATCTTAGACGATATCGTTAAAGACTTTCCAACAACAGAATATAAAGATCCTTTCGAAGGATTACCTAAAATTACTATTGCAGGCCGCCCAAACGTAGGGAAATCTACAATGACCAATGCTTTATTGGATGTTGAAAGAAATATCGTAACGGATATTGCAGGGACTACAAGAGACAGTATCCAGACTTTATATAACAAATTCGGACATGAATTTGTATTGGTAGATACAGCGGGGATGAGAAGAAAGTCCAAGGTAAATGAAGACCTTGAATTCTACTCTGTAATGAGATCTATCCGTTCTATCGAGTATTCTGACGTAGTGATCATTATGGTGGATGCTACACAGGGATGGGAATCTCAGGATATGAATATCTTCGGACTGGCTCAGAAAAACAGAAAAGGAATTGTAATTCTTGTGAATAAATGGGATTTGATCGAAGACAAGCAGACCAATACAATGCGTGATTTCGAAAAATCAATCAAAGATAAAATCGGTCAGTTCCAGGATATTCCAATCCTGTTTGTTTCAGCTTTAACGAAGCAGAGAATCCTAAAAGCTGTAGAAGTGGCAATGCAGGTTTATGAAGACCGTAAGAAGAAAATTAAAACTTCAAAACTGAATGAAGTAATGCTTCCAATCTTCGAAAATACACCGCCACCGGCATTGAAAGGAAAATATATCAAGATCAAATATTGTGTGCAGCTTCCAACGCCTTCACCACAATTTGTATTCTTCTGTAACCTTCCACAGTACGTGAAGGAACCTTATAAAAGATTTACTGAAAACCAGCTGAGAAAAGAATTCGGGTTTACCGGAGTTCCGATTGAAGTATATTTCAGACAAAAATAATAGGAACAATTGTTCATAGAAAATCCGGTAAGTTGACTTGCCGGATTTTTTATTTTAAATTAAAAAACTAAGCGTTCATCCCTGAAATCAGACTTTATATTATTAAATAATTGTAGTCTATAGCATAGGTTTATTTTCATTAGCATTTATTATTTCTCTCCAGGCTCAATCTTTCAATTCGTTTTTTAGTTGTAATTTTGCAGGAATTAATATCAATTAACTGAAATTAAAAATAAAATTTTCATGCTTACTATTTTATCGCAACACTTTTCTCTTGTCAATGAATGGATTAACGAACTTAGGAACGTTAACATCCAGCATGACCGAATGAGATTCAGAAGAAATATGGAAAGAATTGGAGAGATTGCCGCTTTTGAAATCAGTAAAGGTCTGGAGTACAGAGAAGTTGAAATTCAAACTCCTTTAGATACAATTAAAAGCAGGGAAATTGCTGTACAGCCGGTTATTACAACTATTTTAAGAGCAGGAGTTCCATTGTTTGAAGGAATTCTGAACTATCTCGACAGAGCAGACTGTGGTTTTGTAGCAGCCTATAGAAAACACGATGCCAACGATTATTTCTCAATCAAACAGGATTATCTGACTTGCCCAAGCATTGAAGGCAGGCCTTTGATTGTCGCAGACCCGATGCTGGCAACAGGAGCTTCTTTAATTGAAGCAATTAAAGATTTATTAACCAATGGAAATCCAACCCAGCTTCATATTGTAGCGGCAATTGCTTCAAGACAGGGCGTGGAAACCATTCAAAATGCCTATCCTGAAGCTCACATCTGGGTAGGAGCCATCGATGAAGAGCTGACATCAAAAGGGTATATTACTCCTGGTTTAGGAGATGCCGGAGATCTTAGCTACGGAGAAAAACTTCAAAGATAATTTAAGAAAGATTCCAAAAATCTTTTATTAAGTTCAACAATAGACTTGGTCGTACTTTATCAAGAGGATGCTTTGTATCTGGAAGTACGGCCAGTTTTGCATTCGGAAGACTTCTGTAAACTCTTGAACTCTCTTCGATTGTTACCATATTGTCTTTATCTCCTACCATGATCTGAATAGGAATGTTAATCATCGCAAGATTATTTTCCAAAGGAGGATTTTTACCTAAATCAATCATTAAATCAGCAATAGCAGGAAGAAGCTGCTTCCATTTTGATCCGTGCTGTGATTCTAAAAGTTGGGCATACTGCGGAATTTTCTCAAGAATGACATCAGGATTAAGCATTTTACTTTCCTTTAAAGCCTGTTCTTCACTCCAGTCAAACTTTGTTCCCAGTGTGATAACAGAATTTACATGTTCAGGACTTTTCATTGCGTAACAAAGCGCTGCGTAACCTCCCATACTGTGCCCGAAAATAAATACATCTGTCAAGTTATTCACTTCACAATATTCTGATAGTTCCTGAGTGTATTTTTCAATACTAATCCCCTCGGATGGAAGTTCAAGGTTTCCATGTCCTGAAAACAGAGGAGTGTGTACCGTAAAATATTGAGATAAAGTATTCAGATAAGGCGTAAAAATATCGCTGTGACCTAAAGCTCCGTGTAATAAAAGCAGATGTGGCATAGTGGTTTAGTTTCCGGAAAATTAGGAAAAAGAATTGAATGATGAAAATAGATTCGGTAAGTGTGTGCGAGGGTTTGAGAGTTCTAGAGTTTGAGAATATTTTTGAATATGATCACAAATCCCTAAACTTATACCTCGAAACTCGCATCCCGAAAAACGCGTATCCCGTACCCTCTAAACATCCATCGCCATTACCAATACACTCACTTTATTATTTCCGGCATTTAAAATCTCCCATGCAACCGATGAAACGGTATTTCCTGTGGTAAAAACATCATCAATCAGAAGAATATGCTTTCCTGAAATCGGTTGTGTGACAGAGAATGTGTTGACAGCTTCCAATCTGTGTTTCTTATCTTTTAATGCCTGTGCTTTTGAATAATGATTTCTTTTGATTAATTGATGATCAAAAGGGATGTCATAAAATGCTGATAAAGTTTCTGTGAATAAATGAAGCTGATTATATCCGCGCTCTTTGAGTTTCTTTGGATGAAGCGGTACACTTACCAAAAGATCAGGTTTCTCATTTTTGAAGTCCAGGCGTTCTGTTGTCCAGTTGGCGATGATCTTTCCTACTTTTTCCCGGCTTTTGTATTTCAGTTCATGGATAATCTGCCGGCTTAAGCTCTCCTTTTCGAATTGTAATAAAGCAAAGGTGTTTTCAACAGGGAAAAA
Organism: Chryseobacterium sp. S90; assembly: GCF_047444895.1. Classification (NCBI taxonomy): domain Bacteria; kingdom Pseudomonadati; phylum Bacteroidota; class Flavobacteriia; order Flavobacteriales; family Weeksellaceae; genus Chryseobacterium; species Chryseobacterium sp. S90. The sequence goes on from NZ_JBLGCX010000005.1 coordinate 311,721, forward strand.
CAAGCTGCATTTTTCCTTAATCGGATTATTTTCAAAATAGGAATAGTGGGTAAAATAAATCTGGCTGAAACAAAGATCACATACCAAAAGCTCAGAATCAATGATTCTATTGCAGTGGATGCAGCGGTTGGGAAATAATATATCTAATATCATAGTGTGTTTTTACTAAGATATAAAAAATTGACAATTTTTGCTTCGCAAAGTCAATAGTGAATTATTATTGACGCAGAGTTCGCAGAGTTTTCTATTATAATTTAGAATACTTGGTCGCAAAGGCGTTTTAATCAGCACCGAAAAGGCTTTTCCTCTGCTAAATGAAATGCCCTAGCGAACGATATACGAAAATAGCAAACTTTGCGAATTCAGCGTTTAAGAAGTTATACCTAGACTAAAAATATCAACCCGATTATTGACAACCCAAATCACGCACCGCGTACCACCGCACCCAACAAAAAACATTAACGATTTACCATTCATCTTAAAATTAAGTCAACAGTGAATTTTGTTCCGCAAGTGAATAGTCAATTGTAAGAAGTTTATAAGCGAACAATTTATAGCGGTATAAAAAATTGACAAGCGAAGCGTATTGACGATTCACTATTCACCTTTAATCCTCAAACCTCTTCCTTATCTTCTCCACAGAACTTTTCATACTCAGATTGAAATGTTCCTTTTCCAGTCTTACCGGCGGCGCTTGTCTTACTTCACAATCCGCAATGCTGCAGGATTCACAGGTTACTCCAACATTGATGGTTTTCAGAGAAGGAGATTTTATAAAACTTATCTTTTTGATCGTTTGGGAATTCAATAAAATACCCAGGCAATAACTTCTGTTGCTTCCATCAGAAAAAGGATTCTTTTGTGAAGTGGAAATGACAAGATAACTTATTCCCTGATCTTTATAATGAGAAATTTGAGCATCCGTAAGAGTTTCATTTTCTTTTAAATGGTCAAGATTTTTTACAGCAATCCACCTTCTGCAATAATGTTCATTAGTTGCATTGGCATGAGGAGCCTGCTGATGGTTCAGATGAAGTTCTTTTAAAATCTGAATCTTATCCGAATTTTTCTTTTTTACCAGACACAGATAAAATAAATCTTTAATTCCCATTTCTGCCGAAAGAATATTAGTCAGTCGATAGTAGAATGTTTCAGGAGAACGGGTAAAACTGTTGATAAGATTCTCGAAATTTTTAGATTCCCACGTATTATTTTGGAAAAATTCCGATGTTTTCTCAATGACCGGATCTTTTGAAATTAATAAAGCACCTGCAAAATAAGACGCATAAAAATTGTTCAGAATTTCCTCAAAACTTCCAAAGTCAAGCCATGAATACGTATTCGGACGTATCTTTAGTTCCAGAACATTGAATCCGATTTCTTTGGCGAGGATAAATGTTTTCTGGTCTTTTTCCAGTTTTTGGTTCAGCAGTAATAGTTTTTTCTCCGGAATAAAAAGCGAACGAAGGTTATCCAGAGTTCCATATTTTTCAAAATCTTCAGATTGAATCGTATAGCTGAACTTTTCTGCAAGAATTTTTTCCAGAACTTCAGATTTTAAATTTTTTCCGGGTTTTATCTGATTTTCCTGAGTAAACAGAATTACTTTTTCTTCAATTTCCGGAAAATAATTGTCGTACAGTTCCTGAAATGATCTTAATACAGCAAAATAAAATCTTTCCTTACCAAGATTATAATTCTGGGAAATTTCGATCAGTGCGTTGATGAAAGCTGTCACCTTTTTGGGAGCATCACTGATAATGCTGATAAGATTGTTTTTGTTGATCCCGAACAGCTCCAATGGTACTTCTTTGAAAAAATCTGATTGCAGAATTTCATTGAAAGGAGCCAGACTCTTATCGAGTTTGGTAGAAACCAGATCATCAAAAGTACAATTCAGTGCTTCAGAAAGCTGGATGATTTTATCGTGTTTTGGATATTTTTTTCCGTTTTCAATTTCGTTAAGGTAAGATTTTGATAATCCTGTCTTTACAGCAAGATCCTGCAGAGACCAGTTTTTCTTTTGTCTCTGCTGTTTCAGTTTTAGCCCGAAAACTGTTTTGATAAAGTCGCTTTCTGAATTCATTACTCAAATATAAATAATTAGATGCGATTATTCGCATAATAAATTTTAAATAAAATTAGCGAACGTTCGCTAATTGTGAAAATTTTTATTTATGTTTGTAACATCAAATCACAAAATCAATATGTTATGGAAACCAAGACTCAATTAGAAATAAAAGCACAGAAGCAGTTTGAAGCAGTTTTTACTCCGGATTTGGCAGATTTTCTGATTGCACTTCATCAGAACTTCAATCATAAAAGGCTTGAACTTTTAAAAGAAAGAAAAAATACACAGCAGAATTTTGATCAGGGTAATCTTCCTGAATTTTTAAAAGAAACAGAAGAAATCCGGAATGGAAATTGGGTATGTGCCTCTTTGCCTGAAGATTTGCTGGACAGAAGAGTAGAAATTACTGGACCTGTAGACCGCAAGATGATTATCAATGCTTTGAATTCCGGGGCTTCTACCTTTATGGCAGATTTTGAAGACAGCAGCTCGCCGGTATGGGAAAACTGCATTCAGGGGCAGATTAATCTTTCTGATGCTATTAACCGTACTATTGATTTTGTAAACGAAGCAGGAAAAGCTTATACTCTTAACGGAAAAACCGCAGTTTTGCTGGTTCGTCCGCGTGGGCTTCATCTTCCGGAGAAACATATTGAAATCAATGGTGAAAAAGCTTCCGGCTCGCTGATTGATTTTGGAATGTATTTTTTCAGAAATGCAAAATCGCTTTTAGAAAAGGGAAGTGGCCCTTACTTCTACCTTCCGAAGCTGGAACATTATAAAGAAGCCCGCTGGTGGAATGAAGTTTTTGTCTTTGCCCAAAATTATCTGGGAATTCAGCAGGGGACAATTAAAGCTACAGTTTTGATAGAAACCATTACTGCTTCATTTCAGATTGACGAAATTTTATTTGAATTAAAAGAACACAGTGCAGGACTGAATTGTGGAAGATGGGATTATATTTTTTCCTATATCAAAAAATTCAGAAACCTTCCGGAGTTTATCGTACCGGACAGAGATCAGGTGACCATGACTTCTCCTTTTATGAGCGCCTACTCCAAAAGAGTTATTGAAATATGTCACAAAAGAAATGTACATGCTATCGGCGGAATGGCAGCCCAAATTCCGGTAAAGGACAATGATGAAGCCAATAACCTTGCTTTTGAAAAAGTAAGAAATGATAAGGAAAGAGAGGTGAAAAACGGTCACGACGGAACCTGGGTGGCACATCCTGCATTAGTTTCAGTGGCAAAAGAAATTTTTGACCAGTATATGCCTTCCAAAAATCAAATCGATAAAAAATTTGAATATCATATAACAGAAAGTGATTTACTGGAAATTCCCAAGGGCGATATTACCGAAAAAGGAGTCAGAAAAAATATCAACGTAGGAATTCTTTACCTTGAAAGCTGGCTGATGGGAACTGGTGCTGCGGCTATTTATAACCTGATGGAAGATGCCGCAACTGCAGAGATTTCAAGAACACAGATCTGGCAATGGCTGAAAAACGAAGCCGTGTTAAGTGATGATAGAACGCTTACCCGCCACATGATTTTACAGTGGGAAAGTGAAGAAATGGACAATATTGAAAACTATGTAGGAGAAATCCGTTTTAAAAATGGAAAATTCAATCTTGCGAAAGAACTTTTCAATGAGCTGATCTTCTCTGAAAATTTTGAAGAATTTTTAACGCTTAAAGCATATCCTTTTATTTAGGAAAAATGTTGGTTGCTGGTTTATAGTTGCTGGTTAAAAACCAGATCATGAATTAACAATAGAACCAGCAACTAGCAACAAAATTACTTTTAAATCTAATCAAACAAAATCCAAATATTATGAAAACAAGACAAGAACAAATCCAGGCTATAGAAAAAGACTGGCTGACAAACCCACGTTGGAATGGTGTAAAAAGACCGTATACAGCAGAAGAAGTTTTGAAACTTCGCGGTTCTTATACCATAGAATATACCATCGCGACGGAAATGTCCAAAAAATTCTGGAATAAATTAAATACTCAGGATTATGTGGCAGGACTTGGAGCACTTACAGGCAATCAGGCCGTGCAGGAAGTAGATGCCGGACTGGAAGCTATTTATCTTTCAGGATGGCAGGTGGCTGCAGATGCCAATTTATCAGGAGAAATGTATCCCGATCAATCGCTGTATCCGGCCAATTCAGTTCCTTCTGTGGTAAAGAAAATTAATAATGCGTTACTGAGAGCAGATCAGGTACAATCTGTGAGTGGAACGGGAGATAAAGAATATCTGGTACCCATCATTGCAGATGCAGAAGCGGGTTTTGGAGGTAATCTGAATGCCTTTGAACTGATGAAGCAAATGATAGAAGCTGGTGCAGCCGGTGTACACTTTGAAGATCAGCTTTCGTCTGCAAAAAAATGCGGTCACCTGGGCGGAAAAGTATTGGTGCCAACGCAAGAGGCAGTCAACAAACTGATTGCGGCACGTCTGGCAGCCGATGTACTGGGAGTTCCAAGTCTTATTATTGCAAGAACAGACGCAGATGCAGCAGATCTGCTGACCTCTGATATTGATGACAGGGATAAAAAATTCGTAACAGGAGAAAGAACTTCTGAAGGATTTTATGTGGTAAGAAACGGAGTAGAGCAGGGAATTGATAGAGGTCTGTCTTATGCTCCATACGCGGATCTGATCTGGATGGAAACTTCAAATCCGGATCTGGAGCAGGCAAGAAGATTTGCAGAAGGGATTCATGCTAAATTCCCTGGGAAAATGCTTGCTTATAACTGTTCCCCTTCATTCAACTGGGCGGCAAGGCTTAGTGTAGAGGAGATGTCTACTTTCCGTGAAGAGCTGGCAAAAATGGGGTATAAATTCCAGTTTATTACATTGGCAGGATTCCATGCTTTGAATACGGCAATGTTTGAATTGGCCTTAGCTTATAAAGAAAGAGGAATGGCTGGATATTCAGAACTGCAGGAGCGTGAATTTGCCCTGCAGCAGAAAGGATTCAGAGCGGTGAAGCATCAGTCTTTTGTAGGAACAGGGTATTTTGATGAAGTACAGAATGTTGTTACTAACGGTTCTTCAGCTACCGTAGCGATGAAAGATTCTACGGAAACAGCACAATTCCATTAGTCATTTTTTCCATATTTTTTGATGTTAAACCTTCCTTTTTGGGGAGGTTTTTCTTTATTTAAAGCTTTGAGCCTGTTTTAATTCTTTCGGATTTTCAAATAATAAAGGTCATATGATAAGTAATTGAAATTTGAATTATATTTGGGGACGAAAAATATTATTAAAAAAATGAATTTAATTAAAGTACTTTTTATTACATTAGGATTAACGCTTACTGCGGGTGTTGCAAATGCTCAACAGAAAATTGGAAGTGTAAACACGGAAGAAATTTTTGCAAGCTTATCTGAAGTAAAAACTATAGGAACTACGATTGATAATCTGACTAAAGCAAAGCAGACTGAAATTGAAAAACTGATCAACGATTATCAGACTAAGCTGAAAGCGGCACAGGATAAAGAAAAAACTTTAAGTGAGGCTAACAAAGAAGCGGTAACTAAAGAACTGATTGCAGCGCAAACAGAATTACAAGGTTTAGGTAAAAAAATAGAGGAAACAAGAGCACAGGCTGCTAAAGATATTTCTGCCAAGCAAAATGAAATGCTTACTCCACTGCAAAAAAAAGTAAGAGAAGCTATTTTTGCTGTAGCTAAAGAAAAAAATCTGAGCTATGTATTTGATACAGCAGCACAGGAATCCAATAACCTGCTTTATACAGACGGGAGTGAGGATATTACTGCTACTGTAAAAACCAAATTAGGTGCTACAGCAACTGCTGCCAAACCTGCCGGAAAAACTAAATAAGAATTTCAATATATTGAATATAGAACGGAATCAGAGAACATCTGATTCCGTTTTTTTTATTTTCTAAAGTAAAGTTTTGTTCTGCAGGACTAAGGAAGTTTTGTTTTAAAATGATAAATTTGAGTAAACTTTCAGGAGCATGAATTTAATGTACGAAAAACAGATAAAGGTAACAGAAGAGCATATTGATCAGAACAATCATGTAAATAATGTACAATACGTGCATTGGGTGGAAGAAGTGGCAGCAGAACACTGGGATCTTCTAAAACATCAAACCGAATATGTAAATGATGCCTGGATGCTTCTGGATCACCATATCCAATATAAAAAACAGGTTTATCTGAATGATACGATTACAGTAAGAACCTATCCCATGGCTCCTGAAGGTGCCAAACAGCCAAGAAAAGTTGAATTCTACTGCAATGATGAGCTTGTGGTAGATTCAAGTACACTATGGATTCTGTTCGATCCGGAAACCAAGAAAATCAAACGTCTGGGAAGTGACTGGCTCGAGAAATTTTTCTAATAAGGGAAGAAATAGGCTGATTTTAATTTATTAACATGGAGTTTGAGTATAAAAAATATTTTTTTTCTTCAATGTAATATCATAAAGCCCACAATTGTTTTAATAGAGAAACGAAAAACAGACATTCCCATGAAACTATCTATTTTAACAATACTTTTTTTAAGTTTTTTCTTTACCGGTCATAGTCAGACAGCTGACCAGACAAAAGCAATTGACAGCTATATAAAAAAGGTCATTCAAATCAATGAGATACCTGGAATGGCCGTAGGAATCGTTAAGGATAATAAAATTACTTTCCAGAAATACTATGGAACGGAAACTTTAGAGAGTGATAAAAAAGTAGATGCCAATTCCATGTTCAGGATCTATTCTACTACAAAACTAATGTCAAATGTCGGGCTCTTTCAGCTTGTAGAACAAGGAAAAGTATCTTTAGAAGATAAAATTTCAAAATATATTGACAATGTACCGGCAGAGTGGCGAAGTATTCAGGTAAAAAACCTTGTATCCCATTCCTCAGGATTACCAGACTGGATTCGTTTCAACGATATTCCGGTGGATGCTTCCAATGCTGAAGTTATTGATCGTTTGTCAAAAGAAAAAATGGACTTTGAAACAGGAAGTGATTACAGATACAATCAGACCAACTACATGCTGGTCATGATGATCATTGAAAGAGTTACCGGAGAAAAATTTGAAGACTATATCGTGAACAATCAGTTTTCAGATTCCAGAAACCAGGTTGTGTTTTCATCTAATTCTATTGAAAAAATCCCTAACAGAATCGTAAAGTATATTTACAATAAGGACACCCATCAATATGATAAATCTACATTTGTAGAGGGGAGAAGAGCACATTCAGCCAATGGTTTGGCGATTACCTTACCTGCGTTTTTACAATGGAGTATTCATTTGAGCAAGAATGATTTTCTAAAACCTGCCACACAAGAGCTGATGTGGAAACCTTTTGAATATAAAGATAAAAATATCATCTTTACTCATGGTTGGGATATGGGAACTTTTAATAATATAAAGTCTTATCACTTTTCCGGTGGAAATGTAAGTGCCTACAGAATTTTTCCGGATAAAAATATGGCTGTTGTGCTGATGTACAACGGATATAAAGAATCTGCTGTGATGTATCAGATGCTCAATCAGATTGCCGGGATTATGGATAAGCGCTTGCTGAATCCTTACACGTTGTCAGAAGAACATACAAAATCTGAACCTCTTGTTCACCCTGATCTTAAAAAAGAAATCTATGGATATCGCATAGAAAAAGACAATGTTATTTTCTCTTACCAATTTCCTGAAAAGCAAAGCGTAGAATTTATCAAAAATATTTCAGTTACCGGTTCATTTAATGACTGGAATCCTGATGATAAAACCTACTATATGAATCTGAAAAAGAACAATACCTTTGAGCTGGTTTTGCCAAAATCTCAGTTTGAAAAAGGAAAAACCTATCAGTTCAAATTTGTAATGAATAAAAACGGCTGGCTTTCTGTACCTTACAATGCAATCAATGTAGATGGAACTCCGGATAATAATTTGACCTTTAAAATAGATTAAAAAAGATATTTAAATATTGTTGTAATAGAAACAGTCTTTTCTGTGTTAAGCGGTTTTATCATATCTTTGCAGTATGATACGTATTACAAAAATTTTTACATTTGAAACAGCTCACGTGCTTTACAACTACGATGGGAAGTGTAAAAATATGCATGGACATTCCTATAAGCTGTTTGTAACAGTGAAAGGAAAACCGATCAATGATATTGAAAATCCTAAAAATGGAATGGTGGTAGATTTCGGAGATATCAAAAGTATCGTTAATTCCGAAATTGTAGATGTATGGGACCATGCGGTTCTTGTAAATGCTCTGTCTCCACACAAAGAATTGGGGGATGATCTGGAACAGAAAGGGCATAAAGTAATCTATTGCAGTTTCCAGCCCACCTGTGAAAACATGTTGTATGCTATTGCTGCTAAAATCAAATCAAAACTTCCTGATGGAATTTCTTTAGCCTATCTTAAACTTCATGAGACAGAAAACTCTTATGGAGAATGGTTTGCAGAAGATAATCAATAATTTACCCCAAAACTCAGAAGGTGTTAAAAACAACAATTAATTTAGAACCTGGAAAAAAAGTATATTTCGCTTCAGATCAGCATTTTGGAGCTCCCACTCCAAGTGAGAGTAAAGTGCGTGAAGAAAAATTTATACGCTGGATGAATGAGATCAAAGAAGATGCTCAGGTTTTGTTTTTAATGGGTGATCTTTTTGACTTCTGGCATGAATGGAAACACGTAGTTCCCAAAGGATATATCAGAGTGCTCGGAAAAATTGCAGAACTTAAAGACAGAGGAATTCATATCTATTTCTTTGTCGGAAACCATGATTTGTGGATGAAAGATTATCTGGAAGAGGAAATTGGCTGTACTGTGTTTTATCAGAAACAATATTTTGAAATGGGAGGAAAGCAGTTTTTGCTTGCCCATGGAGACGGACTGGGGCCTGGTGATAAAGGATATAAAAGAATGAAAAAATTATTCACAAATCCGGTAGCACAATGGTTCTTCAAATGGCTGCATCCCGATATTGCAATGAAAGTTGCATTATACCTTTCCCAAAAAAATAAAATGATTTCCGGAGAAGAAGACAAAGCATTCCTGGGAGAAGATAAAGAGTTTCTGATCATTTATTCCAAAGAAAAGCTGAAATCTGAGAAGATAGACTATTTCATCTATGGACACAGACACCTGCCAATGGTGCTTGATTTGGGACAGAATTCAAAATATATCAACCTCGGAGACTGGATTTCCTATTTTACCTATGGGGTTTTTGAAAAAGATTTTGAATTGAAGACTTTTGAAAAATAAAGCAAAAAAAATTACCCCTAAAAAGAGGTAACTTTCGAACGGGCCGAAACCCACTCTTGTTTTTAATCCATATTCCATTTAAGTATGTGCAAGAAGCTTACCAAAATAGGTTTTGTAGATTAAAAAATTATTAAATATCAATATTTTATCTTTATAATTACTTTATCCTGAGGTAATAAGATGCTCAAAGGTTATGGAATTAAAAAATATATTCAATATACAGACTGAACAGGATTTCCTGAATGCATCATTGAAAACGTTCCGTTATCAATATGAAAATGTTGAAATATACAGGAAATTCGTCGACTTTCTGAATGTTAATCCTGATGAGGTGGATGGCTTGGTGAAGATTCCGTTTTTGCCGATCGAAATGTTTAAAAATCATAAGATTCTGGATAAAAATATGACAACTGATCTGTTTTTTCAAAGCTCAGGAACAACGCAGATGAATCTGTCAAAGCATTTCATTGCAGATCCTGAACTTTATGAAGAAAGTATTTATAAAAGTTTTGAACAGTTTATTGGGAAGCCGGAGGATTTTATCTTTTTAGGGCTGCTTCCAAGTTATCTGGAAAAACAGAATTCATCGTTGATCTATATGGTAGATTATCTGATGAAAAAATCTGCCAAACCGGAAAACGGGTATTTTCTTTATAACCATTCTGAACTTTTTGAGCTATTGAACAACCTGCAGGGCAAAAAAGTAATTCTTTTCGGAGTTTCCTTTGCTCTTCTTGATTTTCTTGATTACTGTCATGCTAAGCAAAGCGAAGAATCCATGAATTTTCCTGAAAATTTAATAGTGATTGAAACCGGAGGAATGAAAGGACGAAAAGAAGAAATGACCAAAGATGAATTGTTGAAAATCTTACAGGAAGGTCTTAAAACAAACAAAATATATTCAGAATATTCCATGACAGAGCTTCTTTCGCAGGCTTATTCCCTTGGAAATAATGAATATGAATGTCCCAACTGGATGAAAATCATGGTTCGGAATGCAGAAGATCCTCTGGCTTATGAAAAAGAAGGAAGAACCGGAGCTATTAATATCATTGATCTTGCCAATACCCATTCCTGCTCGTTTATAGCGACACAGGATTTAGGGAAAATTGTAGGCAATAAATTTCAGGTATTGGGAAGAATAGACCACTCTGATATCAGAGGTTGCAGTCTGCTGGTAAGCTAGAAAAATGAACTTCAGAAAGTAATTGTGAACAGTCAATTTGCTTCGCTTGTCAATTTTTTCTAATCGTAATAAATTAAAGAAAAGATAGCCCGTAACTTTTGCTGAGTGAAACGCCTTTGTGAACATTTAACAGCAGTAAATAGATACTTTGTGAACATTGCGTTTATAATATTGACTATTAGGAGAGCGCATTATCATTAATACTTTTTACATTGTACATTTTACAGTTATAACCAATGATCAAAATAGAAGAACTCATACACGCCTACATCCATTCCCATTGCGATTTTGAAAAAGAAATCGTACTGACCAATTATTTCCAGGCCGATTGGGAAGCTGATATTCTGATCATTAATTCAGAAGGGGAAAGTCATGAAATTGAGATTAAGTTTTCGAAAAGTGATTTTAAAAATGATTTCAAAAAATCATATCTCAATAAAGATACCGGCGAAAAATTTCTGAAACATGATAAGATTTCCTGTGGCGATTATATCTGTAATTCTTTTAGTTTTTTACTCCCGATGGGTATGATAGATGCTACTCTTATCCCCGAACATTGTGGCATCATTGAATTTTACCATAATGCAGATACCTGGGAAACCGAATTTTATCTGATCCGGCCGCCCAAAAAACTTCATGAAGATTCCTATTGGAAACTGAATGATAAAGACTTTTTTATCAGAAAAATGGCTTTAAATCTTCTCCAGCGCAAAATGGAAATTAAAGGAAAGCACGAAGAACTTATTTTCAAGAACCCTTTTGATATCAAAAAACTGAAATAATGCTAAAAGATTTCTGGTAAGCTTATCAGTATGATTTAAACGCAAAGTTTAGTTTACTCTTTTTAATATTTTAAGGAAGCAAAGAAGAAATCAATGAAATTGATTCTGATTAAGCTAAGGCTATCATATCGCTCAATCAACGACGCAGTTGTTATCACTTTGCTCCCTTTAAATAAAAACATTTTCATATAAAAACTTTGCGTTTTAAAAAATTTAGAATAATTTCTTCAAATCAGAAAAATAAAAAAATCCTGCCGCCTGACAGGATTTTATCATTGAATTTTATTTAAAAAAATTAATCTGCAATTTCTGCAGAGTCTCTCTGAAGTAAGAACTTGTAGATCAATCCACCTACAACTCCTCCCAAAATAGGTGCTACCCAGAACAGCCAAAGCTGTGACATGGCAATTCCTCCCATGAAGACAGCCTGTGAAAGTGATCTTGCAGGGTTTACAGAAGTATTCGTAATAGGAATAGAAATCAGGTGAATCAAAGTAAGCGCAAGACCGATAGCAAGCCCGGCAAATTTACCGTTGGCCCATTTATCTGTAGCTCCCATGATCACAATAAGGAAAAAGGCAGTTAATAAAAACTCAGCCAGGAACGCGGCTCCCATGCTGAAAGCTTTTCCGTTATAAACGGCCTCTCCGTAAAAATTCGTGGCAAAATCTCCGGGCTTTGAGAATTCTACCGCTCCCGCACCGTTTAGAATTGTATACAGACATCCTGCTGCTACAATAGCTCCCAGACACTGGGCTACGATGTAAGGGATAAGATCTTTGGCAGGAAATCTCCCTCCTGCTAAAAGTCCAAAAGAAACTGCCGGATTAAAGTGTCCTCCTGAAATGTGGCCTACAGCATAAGCCATTGTAAGAACAGTAAGACCAAAGGCTAAAGCAACTCCTAAAAGTCCGATGCCAATGTCGGGAACGCCGGCTGCGAAAACAGCGCTTCCACACCCTCCGAAAACAAGCCAAAATGTGCCGAAAAATTCAGCGAAAAGTTTTTTTATCATGTTGTTTATTATTTATGTATCTCAAATGTAAAATTTAAATCTTAAAGTAAAAAGTTAAAACTGAAAAAAAAATTCAAAAAAGAGTGAACAAAAATTACAAAATCGGTAATTTGGTGTAAAGTTTGTTTGGGATTTATTTATAGAGTATTATAGTAGGTTTTGAAAGATATAACATAAATGTTTTATCTTTCATTTGTAATTTAAAAGGAGGTGAATGAGAAAGTTTTTCTGTGTGGTCTTTGTACCCTTTATTTATAGTTTACATTATTCGCAGGCAGCAAAAAAAGCTTTTCCCTGCTATGATCTTACTACTGTATTGAAGGTTGAACCTACACCGCTTTACAAACCTCATCTTGATGCTTCAAAGAGTTTTGGAATACAGCTTCTGAAAGATTCCAAAACAGTACAGAAGTATATTAACAAAGGTAAATTCCACAAAATAAAAAAATCAGGGAAAGGATATCAGGTTCAGAGACTGGATTACAGCAGGGCTTATATGGTATCCAAGGCTAAAACCACCCTTGAGAAAATAGCTTCCAAGTTCAGTAAAGATACAAAAGGAGGTACTTTTACCGTTTCATCCATTACCCGTACTCTTGAAGACCAGTGCAGGCTGAGAAGAGTGAATTCTAACGCCTCGCTAGGGATCAGTTCTCACAATTATGGCAACTCTTTTGACATTTCTTATGTAAGATTCAACAACGTTCTGAAGTACAATCCGAAAATGGAAATAGCACTGGAGAAAGTTTTAAAGTACTATCAGAATGCCGGTAGAATATATTACATTAAAGAAAGACAACAGAGCTGTTATCATATTACTGTGAAAAATTATTAATTAAAATCTTACTTGCATAGCATGTTTAGTTTATATATTTTTATAGGACTAAAAACTATGCTTATGTCAACATTAAACATTGTAGACTACATGCTGCCTGTAGAAGAATGCAGAGCTGCATCAAACGAATGGAAAGCGTATTTCTCTGACTTTTCCAAAATTCAAAAGCTGATTCCTACCAACTATGTTTTTAATATTTCCAGTGAGCACCTTGAGTGGATGAAGGGCTTTAAGGATTATAAAGACTTTTGTGCAGCAGTAGGAGTTTATAGAGATCGTATGATCCTTATTTTTTATCCTATGAATAATGAAGGGGTAAAAATAGACGTTAAAGAATATCCGTACAGTTTCCTTACAGAGCTTGATAAAGACTTGAGACTACAGGAAGTTCAGGAATATACTGTTATTAGAAACGCCGTTCTTTCTAAAAATCTTGAGAGTACAGAGAAGAATGCTAATATGGGATTCCCGGTTTCCAATGCACCAATTCTTGAGCAGGATATAGCTGTATCAGCTATTGAACGTTGGAGAACCGAAGGTATGGAGTGGTTTTATAAAGAATGCAGAGAAAATGAAGGCATTGGGATTTTCAGAAAATTCTATGTTCCTACCGCAGACCTTTGCCTTGAGGATGATGGTTTACTAGGTATTACCTGTTCTTTTGGCCTTAGATACAATGATATCTATGGAAAAATGCTGGTAACTCTTATTTTTATTTCTTCCAGAGCAAATCTTAGAAATTCGGAACTGGGAGCAGAGACTATTTCCAATACTTATGACTGGGCAAAACCATGTCCTCCTATCTGCCGTATTCCGGATGTAGATGTAGGAAGTGGATTTTAAAAACGATAAACTGAGGAATGGCTGGACTTTATAAAGCAATTTTATTCCTGAATTATGCACTGCTTCTATCTGTTATACTGCTGGGAGCAGCAAAATACCGCATATTAAACCAAAAAGAAAAGCAGTATTTTTATTGTATTGCTTTTCTTTTTTTTATTGAACTGCTGAATCTGGCGCTGCCCTATATCTTCAGACTCAATGATACATCATTTCTTTATCCCTTTTATATTGCAGGCGAGTTTTTTTTGCTGACAGGTTTATTTATCAGAAAACTAGATTGGCCAAAATATGCTCTGGGGCTTACAGGCGTGCTGGCGGGAGGTTTTATGATTTCAAAATATGGGTTTGATTATCCGTCCAATGCAGATATTGCAAAAGTGGTTTCCAATATTGTAATCATTTGTCTTTCCGGGTTTACATTGATCCGTGAGATTAAAAACACATCTGTACAGAATCAGAATCGTTTTATTCTGGTTGATGCCAGTATTTTTTTCTACTATTCTGTTTCTGTATTTATTTTTATCATCCAGCACCAGATTGCAGAACTGTCAGAAAACGATTATTATATTATTCTCAGTGCCAATAATATTCTTTCGAGTATTTTGTACTGTTCATTTTTATATACTTTTATCAGATTAAAGAAGTAACTTTAAATATCAATCTGCTGATCCTTATAATTGTTACCATAACAGTTATAGTATCTTTTATTCTGCTAGCCTACAGAGCTTTTATAACCAGAATTATCAAAGAGAAAAACGTACAGCACGAAGCTGAAGTTCTTCATCAGAAGAAATTAGTACTGGAAAATATCAAAGCTCAGGAAGAAGAAAGAAAAAGAATTGCAGTGATGATTCATGATGATATCGGAAACCGCCTCAATATTCTTTCTTTATGGTTGAATAATCTTGATACCCAGGGTGATGAGCTGATTAAAAAAAATATCTACGGCCAGATGTCTTCCCTGATTGATGCTGCCAGAAGTATTTCCCATTCATTGTACCCTGTAAATCTTGAATCGGTAGGATTGGTGTTATACGTTGAAGAATTAATAGCCAACCTTTCCCATAAAATTAATATTTCCCTGCAGGTGATGCCGGGATATGAAAAGAAAGATCTTTTCGCAGAAGTGCAGCTGTACCGGATTATTCAGGAATTTACTACCAATGTAATCAAGCATTCTGAGGCAGAAGATCTCTGGATCTATATTAAAGATTATCCTGAAAATACGGCTGTTATTATTTCTGATAACGGACAGGGTTTTGAATATGAAGAAGTAAAAAAAGGAATGGGAATAAAAAACATAGAATCCCGTATCAAATCTATGAACGCAACACACAAATGGAAAAAAACTTTTTCGAATAAAGGAAGTCGTTTAATCATAAAAATTCCAAAATATCATGAGTTCCCAAATCAAACTAGCACTGATTGATGATGAACAGCTGATCCTCGAAGGGGTAAAAATGTTGCTGTCCAATGAAAAAAATATATCGGTATGCCTTACCGCAGATAACGGCCCCGATTTTATAGATGACCTCGGAAAACTTTCAAAAAATGAATTTCCTGATATTGCCCTTGTAGATGTTCAGATGAAACCGATGAACGGTTTTGAACTGGTAGAAATCCTGAAAGAAAAATATCCTGATCTCAAAATTATTATCCTTTCATCCCATTATAAAACCTCTATTCTCGGATATATGGTCAAGTTGGGAGTATCAGCATTTCTTCCTAAAAACTCCAATAAAAAAACATTTATTGATGCCATTACAATGGTAGATAAAAATGGAGTTTTCTTCACGGCAGAAGACCATCAGATGTTGTTTACCTACATGAATGGTTCTGCAAAGAAAAATTCTCTTTTTGAAATGGAAGATGAGCTTTCTGAAAGAGAGAAAGACGTGGTAAAACTGATCTGTCAGGAATTTACCAATAACGAAATAGGGGAAAAACTCTTTATCAGCCCCAGAACCGTAGAAAGCCACAGGCAGCGAATTTTGGAGAAGATAGGAGCAAAAAATACCGTGGGAATAGTAATTTATGCTATTATTAACAATATTTATTCCCTTGAAAAAATGTAATCTGATTCCGTAGAAATACGGAATTTTTTATTTGGTACTTTTCACTCTACCTAACCTTGTTTTTCTTCTGTTATTTTGAAATGTCTCTTTTAGGGATTTTATTTGAAAAAAACACAAACAGGATCGGTAATAAAAAATTAAAGTAAAAACATGAATGGCAGTAGAGTGATTTCCGTCGGGATTTTCTTTGACGGTACAGGAAATAATGGAGTAAATATTCTTTCACCGGATAAGCCGCTGAGCAACAATGAAAGTTATTATGGTACATTCACCAATATATATAAATTATACAGTTTATTTATTGGAGATGAAAAAATATATATCGAAGGAATTGGAACCGTAACGGGCAGTGAAGATAATAATTTTGCTATGGCAACATGTGCAAATCCACCCTATGACAACGGATATTCTTCTGATGATAAACTTCAGAAAGCAGGAGATTTTGTGCAGCAGATGATCCATGATCAGACAAAAGAATACCATTTTTATATATACGGATTCGGGAGAGGAGGAATGCTTGCAAGGACTTTCTGCAATCAGCTTTTAACGCATTATTCTCTGGGAAATTGCAGAATAAAATTTTTAGGAGCTTTTGATACAGTAGAATCCAAACCTTTTAATACTTATAATTTGAATATCCCTGCTCAGGTAGAGAATGCATTACATGTCTGCGCAGTGAATGAGAGTCGTTTTTTCTTTCCGCTTACCGGATTTTTTGAGAACTCAAAAATAATGGAAGATCAGAAATCGGAAAATGCATCTGCCGTTTGGAAAGAGATCTTTGTACCGGGTGATCATGCGGATATCGGAGGAGGATATCTTGAAGGGCCGCAGTCTGTTTATATTTCTACAGACTTCATTAATAGTGATGATCTGCATCATTATGTTTCAGATATCAGGAATGAAAAAACCAATGTTGAAGGTGTTAAAATCTGGAATGCTCTGCTTTCCGGATATGAAGTGGAGACCGCTAATGGTCTTTCACAGGCATATGTGTGCCGGGATAAAGTATACAATGACCTTTCAAAAGTATATGGGAAACTGATGCTGGAAGAAACCAATGCTAAAGTATCCGTTTTCAGTGCAGAAAACGATGCATATTTTGGAATAGATTATAATAAACATCCTTTTCTCAGTCGGTTTTACATCAAAATAAAAGAATATGTAAAAGATCTTGCTGCGGGTAAAAAGCCAATCTATGATTTTTGGAAATTTGCGGATTATACCCATATTTCAGCAAATTTCGGATTACACAGCAACAGCTTTCTGAAAAGATCCCAGCGGGAAATTAATATTGAATTGATTAATAATGGATTAAATGTTTCCAGCAGTACATCTGTTGACCAAACCAGCCAGACACGGCTTTCCGCTGAGCTTCATCTGCCGGAAGAGAGTTTTGTTGCAGATTTTCTTTACGGAACCAGTGTTCCCAATAATGATGTATGGGATCGTTCTATTTTAAAAACACCGGCAGTCATTACATTAAATGGAATTAAGAATTAGTGCCTACACTTCTCAGTTTTAAATTTAGGTTAGGGGACATCATTAAAGGTGTTCCCTTTTAATTATAACAGATTGAATTCCATTGAGTATAAGTACTGAATTTTATATTTGGTATATTATACTGTAGTTTTTAGATTTTAATTCTCGTTATTTTGAATTGTTCATTTCACGAAGCTTCAATAGTATAACATGAACAAAGGCGTTTTCTGAAAAGCCTGATATCAAAAGAGTAAGAACACCAAAGATTAAAACAATGGAAAAGACACTCATTCAACAATCGGAGACTACATTATTCACAATTAATTTTGATTTTACCTCAAATGATCAGCAAGAGATTCTAAGAGATTTGCAGGCAAATAATTATAAGCTTGTAGGATATAAGGGTGCATCGGGACCCAATCAGGTTTCCTCAGGTGTACCAACGTGGTTTTCAATTTATTATTATGAAATGTTTGGATGTGAAGATATTTATTGTGAACCAAAATATAAAGTATATGTTTACAATAAAGGAGTTATAGATATCAATACAACCATTCAAATGCATGCCATATCGGATGAAATTCCATTAGGTACAGCGGTAACTTTCCACCAGGATGGTTCTTTTTCTGCTACTTCAGGAGCCCCGGCAGAAGCCATCACTGTAAAAAATGAAAGAGGGGTTAATACGTCAGATATTACAATAGGATTAGCTGCGGAAGTAGAAGGAAGATTCCAGCCTTTCTGTGCATTTACATGTGCCCCGCAAGGAGAAGTGATCATGGAACCTAATGAAAATATAGTTCTGTTTGCTGCCCAGACAGGTGCTACTCCAGGATCTGTTACTAAGTGTACAACAGGATCTGGATGTAACTTTGCGTTCAGTGCACAGAATGTAAAATATGAGTTAGAGATGATTCACAGAAATTACGGTATTAGAAATGTGCCAGGAAAAGTACCAGTGAAATCTATACCTCGCGGAACCTCATTGGCAGAGCTTCTCAATATCAAATAAAACCTCCGGAAAATTTTTAACATTAACTAAAAAAATAACAATATGACCGTTTCAGAATGGCTGGATAAAGCCAAAAGACTTTTAGATATTTGTAATTACGAGATCAGTATTAGAAATGGTAAGAAAGCTTTAACAGTGAGTCAATCTGATACTTTGCACGAGCTGCAGGATGAAATCGGGTATCGCCACGGAATCGCACCGGTTAGCTATAATGATGCTTCAGATATTCTAATAGAAATGATCGGAATGGTAAAAGCAGGATGGAAAACACCACCACTTATCCCTGGATAACAATTCTTATAAATCAATTGTATTATAAATCAAAAGCTGTCCGTTTTGGGCAGTTTTTTTATTTCTGGGCTATTCATTTCTTTTTCCGTATTTTTGCACCCGAAAATTCATTATTCATTACTAATTATTAATTAAGATGCTTTCGGTTCAAAGTTTAGGATTACACCATTCAGGAAATTATTTATTTCAAAATGTCAATTTCACCATTAAAAAGGATGATAAAGTAGGTCTCGTTGGTAAAAACGGAGCGGGAAAATCCACTTTATTGAAAATGCTGTCCGGAGAAATTAATTTCTACGAAGGAGAAGTGGTGACTGAAGGGAGTGTTACCATTGGTTTCTTAAAACAGGATCTTGATTTCGTAAAAGGAAGAACGGTGTGGGCTGAAACCATGCAGGCTTTTGAGCAGATCAACGCCTGGAAAAATGAGCTTGAAGAAGTGAATCACCAAATGACGGTCAGAACGGACTATGAAAGTGATTCCTATACGGATCTGATTAATAAAATGACCGAACTGAATGACCTTTTGATGAACCATGATGCCTACAATCTTGAGGGTGACATGGAAAAAGTGTTATTTGGTTTAGGATTTAAAGCAGATGATTTCCAGAAAATTACCGATGAATTTTCCGGAGGATGGAGAATGAGAATCGAATTGGCAAAATTACTTCTTCAGAAGAATGATATCATGCTTCTCGATGAGCCTACCAACCACCTGGATATGGAATCTATCATCTGGCTGGAGAACTTCCTGAAAGACTATCCGGGAGCAATTGTTCTGGTAAGTCACGATAAACAGTTTATGACTGCGGTGTGTAACCGTACTTTCGATATCAACAACAGAAAAGTTGATGATTATAAAGCCAACTATTCCAAATATCTTGTCATGAGAGAAGATCGCCGTGAAAAACTGATTCAGGCTAAAAAGAATCAGGATGCGGAGATCAAGCAGATGGAAGATAACATTAATAAGTTCCGTGCAAGTGCTACAAAAGCATCTTTTGCGCAGTCACTTATTAAGAAACTAGATAAAATAGAACGTATTGAAGTTGATAACGAAGACGTTTCAAAATTCAATATCCGTTTCGTACAGTCTATGGTTCCCGGAAAGATCATCTTTGAAGCAGAACATCTGGGAAAAGCTTACGGACAAAAACAAATCTTTGATGATGTAGATTTTATCGTTCAGAGAGGAGACAGAATTGCTCTTTTGGGGCAAAACGGACAGGGGAAAACAACTTTAGCTAAAATTTTGGCGGGAGATATTAAAGATTATTCAGGAACATGGAATCTTGGACATAATGTTAATATCGGATACTTCGCACAGAATCAGGAAGAGGTTTTAACTCCTAATAAAACGGTTCTTGAAGAAGCGGAAGATGCTGCAACGGAAGAGACAAGACCTAGAGTAAGAGACTTATTAGGATCTTTCCTTTTCCAGGGAGATGCGGTTACCAAGAAAACCAAAGTGCTTTCCGGAGGAGAGAGAAACCGTCTGGCACTTTGTAAACTGTTACTTCGTCCTTTCAACACGTTGATCATGGACGAACCTACCAACCACTTGGATATCCAGTCTAAGGAAATTATCAAGCTTGCACTGCAAAACTTTGAAGGTACCTTAATTGTTATCTCGCACGACAGGGAATTTCTTCAGGGACTTTGTGATAAGATCTATGAGTTCCGTGACGGGAAAATGAAAGAATTCCTTGGAGATATCAACGAATATCTTGAATACAGACAAAAGGAAACGATCAGGGAGATTTCTGCAGAAAAAGCCAAACTTCATCAGGAAGTAAAGGTAGAACCTAAGAAAGTAGAAGAAAAACCAGCTGTTAACAGCCAATCTTCAAATATCGTTAGTAAAGAACAGAAAAATATTCAGAATAAAATCAAAAAGGTAGAAGAAAAAATTTCTGAGCTTGAAACAAAAGTAGAAGAGATGGAAGCTTCCTTTGCCAAAGAAAATCCATCTGATGAAACCTTGGAAAAATACAATAAAACTAAGGAAGAGCTGGATACAGCTCTGCAGGAGTGGGAATACCTTGGTACACAGCTAGATTAAATAAAATAGAAATGCTTCATAAACTAAAAATTATGAAGCATTTTTTTGTAACAAAATCATTTTCATTTCTACCAATTATCAATAGTTACAAGTAATTTAATAAAAGTTTAAGGAAACAATTAAATTATTTTCATAATTTTGAACCATGATTTTTAAAGAAAGCAGAAACCTAAAGAGTTTTATCTCCAAGCTATTGTTTGGGGTATATTTTCTCGCGCTGCTTTCTCAAAGCTTTCACCATCATGATTCGGTAGACTATTTTAAGGCTTTTAATCTTAAAAAAGTTGAGAACACGGTGACGAAAGCAGTTACTAAAGAGAAAGCTGGCGACTGTCTGGCCTGCCACTTTTTGGTGACCGGACATACATTAGCTCCTGAAGAATTCAGTTTTACTTTTGAGCATTACAGCCACGAGGTAAAACAAATCATTGCCATCCAGGAGAAAATCTGGTCTCAGACCAAATTCACTTTTCAGCTTCGGGGACCTCCCGCAATTTCATAATTCATAGATTCTATAGGGTTTAAAGTTTGATACTTTAAAGTTCAATGTTTAAGGTTTAAAGTTGTTGGAAAACGACTGATAGTTTGTAATTGATATTTAATTACAGCTTCTGATTTCTAACCTTTAATTTCTCATTAGACATTATACTTTTTATATTGTACAATGTACATTTTACAATTAAATTAGCCCTTCCCACAAATTTTAACGAAAAATGTACCCTATTGAAAAGGGTGCGCAATCAATCTATTTACAATGAAATTGATATATTGCCTGCTGCTGATCTTTTGCGGATCAGTATTTATAAGTGCACAAAAAACCTATACTGTAGAAGGAACCGTTCAGGATTTTCACGATAAAAGCTTATTGGAAAATGCTGTTATTAAAATCGGAAACTTTACAGCTAAAACCAATAAGAAAGGTAAATTTTCTTTTGACAAGATTCCTGCAGGGAAGTATACACTCATTGCGCAGCATCCTGATTGCGATGATTATACTGAAAATATAGGAGTTGATCAGGATGTTCAGCTGGTTATTACGCTGGAACACCATGTCAAGGATATTGAAACAGTTACCATTCATGGAAATCATAAAAATAATGGTTCTCTGGTGGTCAAAACAGTCAATAAATCTGATATTGAGAAAAATTCTACAGACAATCTGGGGAATTTATTATCTAAAATTTCAGGGGTGACGGCTTTAAAAACGGGAAATAATATTTCAAAACCCGTTATTCATGGTCTTTATGGAAGCCGTATCAGCATTCTGAACAATGGGGTACGTCTTGCTGAACAGGAATGGGGTGTAGAACATGCACCGAATGTTGATATCAATAATTTTCAGCATATTGATGTAATAAAAGGGGCTTCTGCTTTGAAATATGGAAGCGATGCCATTGGTGGAGTCGTGGTAATGGAGCCGGAAGTTTTCCCTAAAAAAGATACTATCAAAGGCTCAGTAGGGCTTACCGGAATTTCCAATGGAAGAGGTCTTGGCCTTGACGTGGATGTTGCCAAAGTCTGGAAAAACGGATGGGCAGTGAAGTCTGGTGGAAGTATCAAAAAACTGGGCGACCAGAGTGCTCCGAACTATAATCTGAAAAATACGGGGATGGACTTTTCTTCCTTCAATTTTACCGTTCAGAATAATACCTATGAAAGAGGAATTTCTTTTGATTATTATCTGACCAATCAGAATATTGGGATTTTAAGAGACTCACACGTTTCAACTTCTGAAGATTATGACAGGGCAATGACTGCTAATCCTCCTATTTATTCAGGTAAGTTCAGTTATGATATTGATAATCCAAGACAGGTTATTGAACATCATATTGCAAAAGTTTCCGCTTTTAAAAGGTTTGAAAATATAGGAAAACTATCTGCAACATACAGCTATCAGTATAACCACAGACAGGAATATGATATCAGAAGAGGTGAGCTGAGTGATACTCCTTCACTGGACCTGGAACTGATGACACATCAGTTTAATCTTAATGATTTATTAGAAAGAGAAAAATGGTCTTTAGAAACCGGAATTGATGCAGGTTTTCAAAACAATTATTCAGATCCGGCAACCAAGGCAAGACGTCTGATCCCGAATTATGATAAATATTCTGCAGGCGCATATTCTGTTTTTAAATATAAGATTTCCCCTGAATTCAATTTTGAAGCAGGAGCGAGATATGATTTTACCCGTTATGATGTTACCAAATGGTATGATAAAAGTGATTGGGAGAAATCATATGCAGATACTTATCCACAATTTTATGTGAAAACCGATCAGAACAGAGTACTGACACGTCCTCAGCTTAATTACAACAATGTTTCTTTCAATGCAGGTTTGGAATATCGTCCTAATGCTAATTTTGATCTGAAATTTAATTATGCAAAGGTGGGACGATCTCCGAATGTTGCTGAATTATTTTCAGACGGGCTGCATCACTCTGCAGGAGTGATCGAAACGGGAGATATGCGATTGAAAAATGAGCAGGGTCATCAGTTTAATTTAAATATAGATTCAAGGTTTAATGTTCTGAAAGGCTTGAATATTTCTGTGAATCCTTATTTCTTCATCACTAAAAACTTCATTAATGAAATTCCGGTGGGGATTAAAGGAACTATCAGAGGAGTATTCCCTGAATGGGTGTATCAGCAGATTGATGCGAAAATGTACGGAGTAGATCTGGATATCAACTGGAAACTTGCGGATGATCTTACCTATGTAGGAAAAGGAAGTTATGTATATGGACAGGATGATACTCACAATGAACCGTTGATCTTAATGATGCCACCTAATTTTTCCAATGCATTGCAGTTCAAAAAACAGAAATGGAATAATTTCTATTTCACTGTTGAAAATCAAACTTTTGTAAAGCAGACCAGATTTCCGATTCGAAATGCACCATTGGAACTCTATGTGAATGGCGAATTGGTAGATAAAGAAATCGATTTCAGTACGCCACCCAATGGATACTCACTTTGGAATATACAAACCGGAATCAACATCAGCAAAAATCTTTCTGCAGGACTTATCGTAAATAATCTTTTCAATACTTCGTACAGAGAATATCTGAACCGTTTGAGATTCTTTGCAGATGAGGCAGGAAGAAACTTTATTTTAAATTTTAGATACAAATTCTAAAAATTTCAAAAACAATTCAATCAAAATTTTACAATTTTAAAATTCTTAAAAAATGAAAAATCTATTCAATACTAAAAATATCATCAAATTATTAGCTGTTTTATTTATTACTGTTACTGCTGTGACCTCGTGTCAGA
This sequence comes from Chryseobacterium sp. S90, assembly GCF_047444895.1. Classification (NCBI taxonomy): domain Bacteria; kingdom Pseudomonadati; phylum Bacteroidota; class Flavobacteriia; order Flavobacteriales; family Weeksellaceae; genus Chryseobacterium; species Chryseobacterium sp. S90. The sequence continues at coordinate 335,917 of NZ_JBLGCX010000005.1, forward strand.
GGAATGGATCTGCAGAAGAAGATGACCTTCCTCAGGAAGAACTTACCAACATCCTTTTGTTGGTGACAGACGATGCTGCAGGAACTACCCAGACTTATGATTACAGTATCGGGGCAGGAGGAACACCTACCATTCCGCTTACAAATGGTAAGACCTATACTGTTCAGGCAAAATTTAAAAACGGAAATGAAGATGCTACTCAGGAAATTATTGATGCTAAAAACGAACACTTTTTAATTTTTGATTTTCCAAAATCTAATATTACAGTAGAAAGAGTAGATGGAAGTGATCTTAGAAGCGATGGAAAGAGAGTAGGATTAAGAACAAAATGGACCGTAGTAAAAGCTGTTGACGGAACTGCGCCATTCTTAAAATTAACGCTTATTCACTCTCCTCAAAGCGTAAATGATGCTAAATCAGGAACTGCCTGGGGAAGTGTAGTAGGAGGAGAAACTGATGCTGAGGCAAAATATAACCTAAGTAATTAGGATAATTAATCTTGTTTGGACCACCGGAATTCTCCGGTGGTTTTTTATTTAACAATATTTGGCGTTATAAGTTGATTTTAAATGGGTGATTTTCATAAAAAATTCATATTTTTGCAACCTAAAATTTTAATCAATAATGAAGGTTACCGCACAAAACCATGATGACGTAAGTGCATTGCTTACAGTAACATTGGAAAAATCTGACTACAAAGAAAAAGTAGAGAAGCAGTTGATTAATTATGCTAAAAATGCGCAAGTTCCTGGATTCAGAAAAGGGAAAGTGCCTTTGAGTATGGTTAAAAAACAATATGAAGCAGGTATTGCATTTGAAGAAATCAACAGACAGGTTTCTGATGCTTTAAACAACTATGTTAATGAAAACAAATTAAGATTAGTTGGTCAGCCTGTTCCTCAGCCAGTAAACGAATTAGATTACAATGCTGATCAATTAGAAGTTGCTTTCGAAGTAGGATATGAGCCTGAATTCACTATAGATTTAGCTAAATATGAAGCACCTCACTACAAAGTAGAAGCTTCTGACAAAGAAATCAGCAAGAGTATTGAAAACATGCAGAAGCGTTTCGCTGAGCAGGTTCCTCAAGATAAAATCACTAAAGATTCTTACATTGCTTTAGAAGTTTCTCAGGTTGTGGAAGAAGATGCTGAAGGAGAGCACCACCACCACCCAAAAAACCTTACCGTAACAGCTGAAAACAAAGAAGCTTTCAAATTGGTAAAAGGTTTGAAAATGGAAGGTTCTGTAAAAGTAACGAAAGAAACTCTTGCAGGTGACGAAGAATTAGCTAAAGAATTAGGATTCAGCAAAGAAGAAGTAGAGCACCTACACCACAATGAATTAGAAGTAAAAGTAAAAGATTTCTATACATTAAACTTAGCTGAACTTAACCAGGACTTATTCGATAAAGTATACGGAGAAGGAAATATCAAGACTGAAGAAGAACTTAAAGATAAAGTGAAAACTGAATTGGACGAGTACTTCCAGCAAAATGCTGATGTTCACTTTGTGAATAAAGTATTAGAGCAGGTAACTGATAAAGAAGAAGTAAAACTTCCTGAATCATTCCTTGTGAAGTGGTTATTATTCTCTAACCAGAACATCCAGTCTGAAGATCAGGCTAAAGAAATTCTTGAAGCTGAGAAAAACCAATTGAGATATCAGATCATCGAAGGTAAACTGATGACTGAAAACGAAATCAACCTTGACTATGCTGATGTATTGGCTCAGGCTGAACAGTTAGTTAAAAATCAATTGGCAATCTACGGAATCCACCACTTAGGTGATGAAGAAATCCAGAAATATGCTGTTGAAATGTTGAAAGACCAGGAGCAGGTAAGACAAATTTCTTCTGAAGTAGCTATGGCTAAATTGAAAGATGTAATTCTTGAAAAAGCCAGCAAAAAAGAAACTAAAATTTCTCACGACGAATTTTTAGAAGAACTTAAGAAATAATTATATCTGATATAAATATTTGAAAACCGTCATTTTTGGCGGTTTTTTTTATGATGTAAATATTAATCACTCATCATTCATCACTTATCATTCATCATTCATTATTTATCCGTATGTCCGCCAATATTCCTATATTTACCCTTTAAACTTTATTATAAATATGAAAAAGATCATCATTCCGTTTTTCTGTGCTGTACTTTTTTCGGTACCGGCAGCCGCTCAGAAGAAAGGAGCTGCATCTGCTAAAACAGAAGCTGTAAAATCCAAACTTACCTCTAAAGAAGTTATTGATAATTATTTCAAGGCATTAGGAGGGAAAGATAAACTGGAAGCTGTAAAATCTACCATTACTGACAACACAGTAGCTGTACAGGGAATGGAAATCCAAATGACAACTAAGAAATTAGGAAATAAATTCAAATCCGTACAAGCTTTTATGGGGAAGGAAATGATTCAGTTGTTTGACGGTGAGAAAGGATACTTTGATCAGATGGGAACTAAAACAGATATTCCTGCTGATAAGATCGCTGACCTGAAAAAAGGAAAACCCATTGATGCTCTGGCCTTTGATGCTTCAAACTTCCAGACTGTATCTACAGAGAAATTAGACGGAAAAGACTATAATGTATTGTCTTCGGATAAAGGAAAGTTTTATTTTGATGCAGGAACCGGACTTTTATATAAGACGGATGCAGGAGAAGGAAATGCAACCATTAAAAGTTATATGACTGTAGATGGAATACAGTTCCCTGCTGAACTGGATGCTGAAGGTGGAGGTCAGAAAATGACAATTAAAACGAACAAAGTTGTAATCAACTCCGGAGTTACGGATGCTGATTTTAAATAGAAAATCGCTTTTAAAGATATTAAACCGGGTATTTCCCGGTTTTTTTTGTATATGGAGAAGTTTAACTCAAATTTAACTATAAAATGAATTCTGTAATTTCTTCACATTGTGGATAATTGTTAGTTTTAAGCCGTAAATAAAATCAAATACCATGAAAAAAGTCTTATCTTCATTTGCGGTCATCTTTTTGATGTCAGTAAATGCCTTTGGACAGAATATTCCAGTGGATCCTTCTGTACGAATTGGTACCCTTTCCAACGGAATGAAGTACTACATCAAAAAAAATACGTTACCGGAAAAGAAAGTAGATTTCCGTCTGGCTATCAATGCCGGATCTATTCTTGAAGATGAAAATCAAAGAGGATTGGCTCACTTTATGGAGCACATGAACTTCAACGGAACTAAAAACTTTCCAGATAATAAATTAGTAGACTTTTTACAGTCTATCGGAGTGAAATTCGGACAGCACCTTAACGCTTATACCAGCTTTGACGAGACGGTTTATATGCTTCCCGTTCCATTGGATAAACCAGGAAACCTGGATGCCGGACTGAAAGTAATGGAAGACTGGGCCTTCAATGCAACCCTTTCTGATGAACAGATCAATAAAGAAAGAGGAGTAGTATTGGAAGAGCTAAGATTGGGTCTTGGAGCTGATAAGAGAATGATGGATAAATATCTTCCGAAGTTTTTATATAAATCTCAATATGCAGACCGACTTCCGATTGGCAAAAAAGAAGTGTTGGAAAACTTCAAACCTGATGTGATCAGAAAATTTCACCAGGATTGGTACAGACCGGATCTGATGGCCATCATTGTTGTAGGAGATATCAACGTGGATGAAATTGAAAAAAAGATAAAAGATAACTTCAGCAAATATAAAAACCCTTCAAAACCCAGAGAAAGAAAATCTTTCGATCTTCCGAACCACAAAGAAACTCTGGTAGCTATTGAAACAGATCCTGATGCTACCAATTCTATGGTACAGTTTATCATGAAAGATGCTGATGCCTACAAACCGGATGTAACGGTAGAGCAGTACAATCAGAGTCTTGTTGAAAATCTTTCAACAACGATGCTTAACAATAGATTGAGAGAACTGATCAATTCTACAAACCCGCCTTTTACTTTCGGATCAGTATATCACGGAGGAACTTATGCAAGAAGCAAGGAAGCTTTCCAGGGATTTGCCATGGTGAAAGAAGGAAACCAGCTGAATGCACTGAAAGTTTTACTGGAAGAGGTTGAAAGAGCAAAAAGATTCGGATTTACCCAATCTGAACTCGATAGAGCGAAATCTCAGGTATTATCCAACCTTGAGAGATCTTATAACAACAGAGATAAGACAGAAAGCGATATGCTGGTAGGTGAGTATGTAAGAAATTTCCTGGAGCAGGAGCCAATACCTGGAATTGCGTGGGAATATGAAGACACCAAGTCTTTCTTACCATCGGTTACCCTTGCACAGACCAACGAAATCATCAAAAAAATGGTGAAAGATGACAGCAGGGTGATTGTGATTACAGGTCCTAAAAAAGATAATATTACCATGCCTACAGAAGCAATGGTTCTGAATACATTCGACGCTGTAAAAATGGCTGATCTGAAACCTTATGAAGAAAAGGCTACCATCAAAAATTTAGTAAAACCTTTCAAATCTGAAGGAAAAATTGCTAAAACAGAAACGGATACCAAGCTGGGAACAACAACCTGGACATTAAGTAATGGTGCTAAAGTAACTTTCAAGAAAACTGATTTTAAAGATGACGAAATTGTATTTACTGCAAGAAGCTTAGGAGGAAGTTCTCTTATTCCGGATGCAGATTACAATAAGACACAATTTGCTTTCTCTGCATTAACAGAAGCTGGAGTAGGCGGATTCTCAAAAGCGGATCTTACCAACTATCTTGCCGGTAAGCAGGTGAATGTAAATCCTATGGTAACCTCACTTTTTGAGGGGGTTTCCGGAAGAACAACCCAAAAAGATTTAGGAACAGCCATGGAGCTGATGTATGCTTATTTTACAAACTTAAATTACAACCCGGCTTCATTCAATGCATACAAAGAAAAGCAGTCTGCAATGCTGAATAACCTGTTGTCTAACCCTCAGGCTTATTTCTCTAACGAGCATGCTAAATTCATGAATCAAAAGAACCCTAGATTTATTGGTGTATTCCCAATGGAAAAAGACTGGGCCAATACCGACTATAAAAAAGCATACGATATCTATAAAGATAAATTTGCCAATGCCGGAAACTTCCAGTTCTATTTTGTAGGAAATATTGACGAAGCGAAGTTTAAAAATGAAGTCCTTCAGTATATTGCAAGCTTACCATCATCAGGGAAAGCTACAATGTTCAAAGATACCGGATACAGAACAATGACCGGAGATTATACAAAAGTGTATAAAAAAGGAAAAGATCCTAAGAGTATGGTATCTATCTCGTATAGTGGAGAAGCTCCGTACAATGAAAAAGAAGCTTTAGCATTATCAGCTCTTGGAGAAGTGGCTACCATAAAAGTTATCGAAAAACTTAGAGAAGACGAAAGCGGTATCTACGGTGGAGGTGCAAGAGGAGGTATGAACAAAATTCCTTATGGTACTTACAGCTTTGGAATTAACTTCCCTTGTGGTCCGGAAAATGCAGATAAACTGACAAAGAGTGCTATTACTGAGCTTCAGAAGCTGATTGATAATGGCCCGGAGCAAAAAGATCTGGATAAGTACAAAGAAGGAGAATACAATGACAATAAAACAGAATTGAAAGACAATATGTTCTGGATGAATGCTATTGCTAAAAACCAGCTAGACGGAAGTGATAAATATGACATCCTGAATTATCAGGAAAAAGTAAAAGCGCTTACCGTAAAGGATCTTCAGGATGTCGCTAAAAAATATCTTACAAAAGGTAGAATTGTAGCGACTTTGATGCCGGAAGACGGTTGGGAAAAAGCTAAAAAAGAGGAAACTAAAAAAGCAGAAGTTACTACTGTAAAAGCAGGAGCTGTTAACTAGTCATACTTTTTACTTACAATAAGAAAACCGCAGAGAAATCTGCGGTTTTTGTTATTTAATTCAAATCCTGATCGGTTAAGAACCATATTCTTTTTTCCATTCATCAGCAGCCCCGCTCAGAACATTGTAAAATTCTTCGCCATATTTTCTGATCAATGGAGTCTTTAAAAACTTATAGACAGGAACCTGAAGTTCTTTTCCAAGCGTACACGCATCGCTGCATACATTCCATTCATGATAATTCAAAGCAGTGAATGCAGAATATTCTGTAACGCGAATAGGATAGAGATGGCAGGAAATTGGCTTCTGCCAGTCTACAGCACCATCTTCATAGGCTTTTTCAATACCACATTTGGTAATTCCTTTTTCGTCGAATGTTACATAAGCACATTCGCGGTTTTCTACCATAGGAGTAACATACATTCCGTCGTGCGGGTCAGTAGTCCATGTTCCTTGCTCTTCAAGGGCTTTGATGCCTTCCTGAGTAAGGTAAGGTTTTATTTTATCAAAAATACTGTCCAATATTTCAAGCTCGTTTTTATCCAACGGAGCTCCTACATCTCCTTCCACACAACATGCACCTTTACATTTTGTAAGGTTGCAAACAAATTCTTCGGAAAAAATTTCCTCAGAAATCAATTTATCGTCTATCTGAATCATAATTTTCTAAAATAAATCAAAAACTGTACCTGCTTTAAAGGTCAGTAAACTAATAATAATAAGCCATACACTGGCTTCACGCATCCAGTATTTAGGCAAAAATCTCATCATTCTGCTTAAGATAATGCTTGAAGGAAATGCCAGAAGCAGCAGATATTCATAGCTCTTATTCATATACAGGATGATGGAAACAAGCTGTGCCATCGAAAAGACCAACAGGAAAGTATATTTATATCTGCTTATCGGGCTTTTTTTATTATAATTTTTAAAATGGTCATATACTGCATAAATAAGCATCAGAACCACAGGGATCAGTGGCAGAAGCTCCGTATAATCCGTTACTGGTTTCATCTTTCCAAACGGGAAATAATCTATATTCCAGGAAGTAAACTGAACAAAATACATCACAGAGAAATAACTGAAGGTAATCAGAACAATTCCCAGCAGGAATCTGAAAAGGTTCAATGTGATTTTAGCAGAGGTCGCAATCACATGAATGATCACAAAAACAGCCATCGGCCACGTGGTAGGAAGGAAAATAAAGTTTAATGCTACAATAGATCCTACCAATACATACGACTTCTTTCTGATATCTTCATCCGCACTGGTCAGAAGAAGGATAAGAAAGGAGTTTGTAAGCAGCGAAACCGCAATTCCTATATCCAGATTTCCGGGATACAGCCCGAAAATGAAAAAAGTATATAAAAATAATGGGAGATGCGTCTGATAATTAAGGGCAATACTGTGAAAACAAAAATATCCCAAAGCAATTCCCAGAAAAGTTATTCCGGCAACAATGGCTTCATAAGTGTTGAAATTCAGTATGTTAAATATTATGACTACTAAAAGAAGAAAACCAATATAAACAGGAATTGAAAAAATATTGCTTTCTTTTGAAAGTAATTTAAACATTTTTTATAAATTTGTACAAAGTTAATTTAAAAAAGGAAAATAATGACGTCTTTCTTTCTATTCTTAAGTAAAGTTTTCAAATGGACTTTCGGTTTCTTTGATACTTTCGGTAATGTTTTAAACTGGATCTTATTTGCAGTTTGCTGTGTATTATTTACTTATTGGTGCTATGTACTTGTAGTAACATTAGGTGGAGACAAAGACAAAGACTATTATTCTCCAACGGAAGGTAAGCACCCTTACTACGATCCGAATATCTACAAAAAAGAAGGTTAATTAATTGGTTATATAGTAAAAAACCGATCAGACAATATGCTCTGATCGGTTTTTTTATTACTAACGATTAAAATTTCTTTTTCTTAGTCGTGAATTGGAAGTACCAAAACAGGAATACTTGAACTTTTAGTAATTCCTTTGGTTAAGCTTCCCACGAATACATCATAAATTCCGCTTCTGCCATGAGATCCCATCACAATATAATCTGCATTTTTTGCCTTTGCATGTTCCAGAATGATGTCTTTGGCAAGCCCTTGTTTTAAAAGGTGTTCGCAATCAATATCATGAGCAATGATTCTCTGCTCAATTTTATTAAGCTGTACCAGCTCTTCTCTGATTTCATTGGCTTCTACTTCAGGAAAATATTGAAATCCCATATCGCCAATGGCAAAGCCGATATCTGATGGCGCTACATGAATCAGGTAAATTCTGCCGTTAAGCTGTTTTGCAAATTTTATGGCACCGTCTACCAATTGGTCTGTCTTGTCCCCAAAATCTACGGGTACTACAATATTTATCATAACCTCTAATTTTGTTACCTAAAGATAGGGAAAATTTGTCAGACTCTGATGTTAAATACTTATAATATTCGGATATCAAGGATTTTTTCTTCTTCAAGATAAGCCTCCAGAATATCATTTTCATCTACTTTTCCAACTCCTTTTGGAGTTCCTGTGAAGATAAGGTCACCTACTCTTAACGTAAAATACTGAGAAGCGAAGGCAATGATTTCATCAAAATTGAACATCATATCCTTTGTATTACCATCCTGTACTTTCTCTTTGTTCTTTAACAATGAAAACTGAAGGGTCTCAAGGCTGAAGTTATCTTTTTTAAAGAAACTGCTTACTACTGCAGAACCGTCAAAACCTTTAGCAAGCTCCCATGGAAGCCCTTTTGATTTTAGCTCACTCTGAAGATCTCTCGCTGTGAAATCTATTCCCAGAGCTATTTCCTCATAATGCTTATTGGCTGTTTCTTTCTGAATATATTTTCCCCCTTTGGAAATTTTTAATACCACTTCAAGTTCGTAGTGAATGTCATTTGAAAATTCAGGGATGTAAAAATCATTTCCTTTCAGAACCGCTGTATCCGGTTTCATAAAAATAACGGGATTTTCAGGAATTTCATTTCCTAATTCTTTCGCGTGTTCACTGTAGTTTCTTCCTATGCAGATTATTTTCATAACTTAATTAATTTACTTTACCTTTAAAATATCCTTTACCTTCTTCTATATATTTTTCAGGACCATATCTTCTTTGAACTTTGAGTTCAGTATATCCGAAGATGCTATCTCCTTTTTGATAAGATTCTTTATCCAGAATAAGTTTACTGTCCAAAACTTTATAATATTCTCCCGTGTCCAAAAAATCAAAAAGTTTTATATCGTCAGTATAAGAATAGGGAGAGATTTTATATCTGTTTTGAAAAATATCTATCTGAAAACCACCACCGCTGAAACCATCTCCAACAGAAAATGTAACGTTTAGCATTGGATTTTCATTAATAGAGCACATATAATATGCTGGACTTATACTGTCTGATTTTGTCTTAAAATCATTGGTTTTAATATCTTCACTCTCTGAACCCCAGATATTTGTTTGTTTTTGCTGATCAAAAGATTTAAAAAGAGGTTTCTGGCTTAAACTACGATCAACTTCTACACTGTTCCATACCAATAAGAATTTTCCTATTATGAAAACAAGAAAGCCAAGAATAACAATGAGAAAAATCTTTCCAATTTTTTTGACCATATTAAACCTTAATGGGAGAACTCATTTCCGCAATAGTAACATTTGAATTTATGACTCGTCAGAAAAGAAATTCCAAAGAAGCTGGTGGCGCTGTCATCTCTGTAAATATGATTGGAACCGCATTTCGGGCAGACAAAATCAAACTCAGGATCTTCAATGGTGTGTTCTACTTCCAGCGAATACTGTTCATTGTCCTTATAATCCTGCAATACCTGCTTGGCCTTTGCCAGATCTTCTTCAAAAACCTGAAGTTGTATTCCGCCTACCGCTTGTGACAAAAGCCAATCCGACTGGATAAGCTGTTCATTCGCAATGAAGCTGTTGATATCGTTTTCAGCCAATATCTGTTTGTCCCTGTTAGCTTCAAGGGCAGTTTCATAAAATTTAAAACGAACCAGATCAGACATATTTAAAATCTGCTTGAGAGTTGAATTTTTGTAAAAACTTTCTTCGTATACAACGGAAAGTCAGCATTCTGAAGCCATCCGAAATATCCTAAATCTTTTTGGAATACCGCTTTCACGCCCTGGCCTTTATATTTTCCAAAGTTGAAAACTTCTTCCATTTTTTCGTTATATCCGATAAATCCGGCAAGATCTGCATTCTTATTATGGAATGTAAACTCACTTAGCGGTGCTATTTCATTCGGAATATCATCGTATTTTCCTACTTGTGCATCTAGAACTTCAAACGTTGCCATGACATCAGCTTCTGCAGAATGGGCATTTTCCAGTGTTTTTCCACAGTAAAACTGATAAGCAGCTCCTAAATTTCTAGGTTCTTTTTTATGGAAAATAGTCTGCGCATCTACTAATCTGAATTTACTCAGATCAAAATCCATTCCTACTCTTAAAAGCTCTTCAGCTAAAAGCGGAACATCAAACCTGTTGGAATTAAATCCTCCCAAGTCACTTCCGGTAATCATTTCCATAATTTTAGAAGCAATATCTCTGAAGGTGGGTGCATCTTTTACATCTTCATCATAAATTCCGTGGATCTCACTGCTTTCTTTAGGAATAAGCATTTCTGGGTTGACGCGCCATGTTTTGCTTTCTCTGGAAGCATCAGGATTTACTTTTAAGATACAGATTTCAACAATTCTGTCTTTTCCGATGTTGGTTCCTGTTGTTTCAAGGTCAAAAATACAAAGTGGTTTATGGAGTTTTAAATTCATGTTGATGATTAATAATTTGAAAATGTGTTTTACTTAAAATAAGGTGATAAAAACCTTATGTAAATTCTTTAATTTCTATTTTAACTGTCCCTGAAAAACAAGAGACACCAATATATAATAAATAACAAGCATCGGAATTCCTACCACCTGAAACAGGGCAAGAATAGCAATACCTCCTACTAGTAATACAACTTTAGGGTAATTATCTTTTAGTTGTTTGGATTTGAATTTCATCGCCATCATCTTAATCGGGCTGATCAGAAGCCATGAGGTAAGAAGAGTCAGAAGAATCAGCAGCAACTCATTATTGAACAAAAAGCTGAAAGTTCCGGTTTCTTTGAATGCATAATAGAGACCAAACAGTAAAACCGTATTGGTAGGCGTATTCAATCCTTTGAAATAATAACGCTGCTCTTCATCAAGGTTAAAGATGGCAAGTCTCAGGCAGGAAAATACCGTAACGATCAATCCGAGATATTTGATTTCAAACGGAAAGTGAATCCCAATGAGCTCTGCACCAAACGGTTCAAGAGCTTTATACATAGTAAGTCCCGGAATGACCCCAAAGCTTACCATATCCGCAAGAGAATCCAGCTGAAGTCCCAGATTGGAATTTGATTTTAAAGCTCTGGCTACAAAGCCGTCGAAAAAATCGAAAATAGAAGAGAGAATAAGACAGATCGCAGTCGTCTGATAATCTCCTAAAATTAGATGTATTGCTCCTATACAGCCTGCAAATAAGTTAGCCAGGGTTAAGGCATTGGCCAGATTATTCTTTATAAAATCCATAACCACAAAATTACAGTTTTTAAAAATTCTAACTCAAAATAATCTGCACTAAAAAATGCATTAAAGTGTTTTTGATGTAAATTTGCCCCATGAAATTTTTAAAAGGATTTAGAAAACAGGAAGTTCTGGCATTAGTTTACAGGATTTTTTTAGCCTATGTTTTTTATCAGATTGCCAGACTTTTATTCTGGTATTTTAATAAAGATCTGATTAAAGTTGACTCTGTTTCAGAATACATAAAGCTGGCCTTCCATGGTACGGCTTTCGATACCACTGCTATTTTATATGTCAATGCATTGTTTATACTCCTTAGTTTATTGCCTTTGGTGATCAATACAAAAAAGGTCTTTCAGAAAATTCTTTTCTGGCTGTATTTTATCACGAACGGGATTGCTTATGCGATGAATTTCGGGGATTTTATTTACTATAAATTTGCACAGGCAAGACTTACCTCTGCCGTATTTCAGGTGGCAGAACATGAATCCAATGTCTCCCAAACGCTGATGATCTCTGTGGGAGAGCATCCTTTTGTGCTGATTTGGTTTATTGTTTTAATGGGATTGTGGGTTTTCCTTTACAAAAGAGTAAAAGTGGAGGAGGCGAAACCTTTAAAATTAGTTCCTTATTTTATTACTTCCATTATTACGCTGTGTCTCACTGCGGTATTGGTGGTAGGAGGAATAAGAGGAGATTTCAAACACAGTACAAGACCTATTAATATGGTGGATGCTACCCGTTTTGTAACAAATCCACTGCAGGGAAATATGGTGCTCAACAGTACATTCTCCTTTTTCAGGACTTTAAATACCAATAATTTTAAGGAAGTTCATTTCGTAGATGAAAAATATATCGAAGAAAATGTACAGCCTTATAAAGTATATGACAGAAAAGTTGAAAACCGACCTAATATCGTTATTTTCATTGTAGAATCTTTTGGAAGAGAGTATTCCGGAGCGTTCAATAAAGATAAAAATATTAAAGATTACGTTTCTTACACACCGTTTATGGACAGTCTGGCTGGCCAGAGTTTGATTTTTCCCAATACTTTTGCGAATGGAAGACAGTCAATTCATGGAATGAGCAGCGTATTGGCCGGAATTCCAAGTCTTACGGATGCATTTACCGGATCACCTTATTCCAACCAGAAAATTCAGTCTATTGTGTCTGTTTGTAATGATCTTGGATATGATACTTCTTTTTATCACGGTGCACCGAATGGTTCCATGGGCTTCCTTGGATTTGGAAATATTTTAGGATTTAAACACTATTTCGGAAAAACAGAATACAACCATGATGAAGATTTCGATGGAATGTGGGCCATATGGGATGAACCTTTCCTCCAGTATTTTGCTAAGAATGTAGGAAAGAAACAACCTTTTATGACTACCGTATTTACGGCATCATCACATCACCCTTTTAAAGTGCCTGAAAAATATAATGGTAAATTTAAAAAAGGAAAGATTGAAATCCATGAGCCGATGCAGTATACGGATTATGCCATCAAACAATATTTTGAAACGGCTAAAAAGCAACCCTGGTATAACAATACCATCTTTGTTTTCACCGGAGATCATACCAATCAGGTGTATTACCCGGAATACGAAAGAGCGATGAACCGTTATGCCGTTCCATTGGTTTTTTATTCTCCGAATCCTGCCTATCAGCTGAAAGGAGTAAATCAGGAAATAGCACAGCAGGCGGACATATATCCTACATTGGCTGATCTTATCGGGTATAACAAACCTATCAGAAGTTGGGGAAGAAGTCTGGTAAGTGATAAAAAGTATCCTTTTATCGTTGTAAATTCAGATGGAAGTACAGATCAGTTTATGATCGGGAATTACATTTACCGCTTTGACGGAAAAGAAATTATCGGTGTGTATGATAAATCTGACCTGAGTCTTGAGAAAAATATACTCAATGAGGTTAAAAATGCTGAAGTGGAGCAGGGGAAGAAAACCGCAAAAGCATGGTATCAGGATTATATGGATAGAGTTATTAACAGGAAACTGTATTAAAAATGGTTAGCCGGGAATCGGCTTTCCTGCTTTTCTTTAGCTCTTTATGCTTTGTATAATAAAAGTTTTTGTTCGTTGAAAATTAATTTATATTTTTATCAATACGTAGATAAGAATATTGTATAAAAATTAAAACTATAAGAAATATGAAAAAAATATTGTTAACGTTCGCGCTTTCTCTATGTGGTGTACTTACATTTGCACAGATAGAAGGCAAGTGGAAAACAATAGATGATGAGACAAAACAGGCAAAATCTATTGTTGAAGTATTCAAAAAGTCAGACGGGAAATATTATGGGAAAGTTTCTCAGTTATTAATAAAACCAGCTGAACCCAACTGTACACTTTGTAAAGATGACAGAAAGGGAAAACCAATTGTAGGATTGGAGATCATCAGAGGATTAAAAAAAGACGGTGATGAGTTTACCGGAGGAACAATTACTGACCCTAAAACAGGGAAAACATACAAGTGTACTATTACAAGAAGCGGAGATAAGCTGAATGTAAGAGGTTACTTAGGATTATCTTTATTAGGAAGAACCCAGGTTTGGGAGAAAGCTAATTAATATAAGTTTAAATAGAATTTTAAAACGGCATTTCAGCAATGGAATGCCGTTTTTGTATAGAAAGATTTAAAAGAAATTCTTTTCCATACTTCAGAAAAAACAAGAAAGAATAGTACAGCCATGAAGAAAAATCAGTTTTAAATAAAATTAATAAAAAGACTTCTCGCTCAAATGAGGAGTCTTTTTATTATGTGTATAATAAAAAATCACTATTTTTGTAGTCTAAATTTTTCGAATAAATATGGCAGAATATACTTTTCGTGAGGTAATTGCACAGGCAATGAGCGAGGAAATGCGTAAAGACGAATCCATCTTTTTAATGGGGGAGGAAGTTGCAGAATACAATGGTGCTTATAAAGCTTCAAAAGGAATGCTGGATGAGTTTGGTCCTAAAAGAGTAATTGATACTCCAATTGCAGAACTTGGGTTTACAGGAATTGCTGTTGGTGCTGCAATGAATGGTAACAGACCAATTGTAGAGTATATGACCTTCAATTTCTCATTGGTAGGAATTGATCAGATTATCAATAATGCTGCAAAAATCCGTCAGATGAGTGGTGGACAATGGAACTGTCCAATCGTTTTCCGTGGGCCTACGGCTTCTGCAGGACAATTGGGAGCTACCCACTCTCAGGCCTTTGAAAACTGGTTTGCAAACATTCCTGGCCTTAAAGTAGTGGTTCCTTCAAATCCTTACGATGCGAAAGGATTGTTGAAAACCGCAATTCAGGATAATGACCCGGTTATTTTCATGGAATCTGAGCAGATGTATGGAGATAAAATGGAAATTCCTGAAGAAGAATACTACTTACCATTAGGAAAAGCAGATATCAAGAGAGAAGGTACAGATGTTACTTTGGTTTCTTTCGGTAAAATCATGAAGCTGGCTTTACAGGCTGCTGAAGATATGGCTAAAGAAGGAATCTCTGTAGAGGTTATTGACCTTAGAACAGTTCGTCCTCTTGATTTTGATACTATTCTGGCATCAGTGAAGAAAACAAACAGATTGGTTATTTTGGAAGAAGCTTGGCCATTTGCGTCTATATCTTCTGAAATTACTTATATGGTACAGCAAAAAGCATTTGACTATTTAGATGCTCCTATCAAGAGAATTACTACTCCTGATGCACCTGCGCCTTACTCTGCCGCATTATTTGCAGAATGGTTCCCTAAACTTGAAAAAGTAAAAGAGGAAATCAAAAAAGCGATGTACGTAAAATAGTTATAGAGAAAAACTTCCGAAAGGAAGTTTTTTCATTTATTATATTCATGAAGAAAAATTCTTGACGTCATAAAATTAGTATAAATTTGCGCCTTTAAAATAAATTAAGCTGATATGGCAGAAGTTACAGAAGATGGTTACCACTTCGATATAAAGAAGCTTTCCTTTATGGGAGTTTTAGTGTCTCTAGGAATTGTTTTTGGAGATATTGGTACCTCTCCGCTTTACGTAATGAAAGCAATTGTGAATGCAAGATTCCAAGGGAGTAATATGCCTTTCAATGAATACATAGAAGGTGCTCTTTCCTGTATTATTTGGACACTTACCCTGCAGACCACAATAAAATATGTGATCATCGCTTTAAGAGCAGATAACAAGGGTGAAGGAGGTATTCTTGCTTTGTTTTCACTAGTTAAAAATCTTAAGAAAGGATGGTTGTATCTGATTGCCATTGTAGGAGCAGCCGCTCTTATTGCAGACGGGGTAATTACGCCATCGCTTACCGTAATGTCGGCTATTGAAGGTCTGGAAATTTATAATCCTCATACCCCTGTTGTACCAATCACCATTGGAATTCTGATTGTTATTTTTGTGGTACAGCAATTCGGAACCAGCTTTATCGGGAAGTTTTTTGGCCCTGTAATGGTTGTTTGGTTCTTAGTATTAGGAGGTTTGGGAGTGATGCATTTAAGTGAGAATTTTGAGATATTAAGATCTTTCAATCCTTACTATGCTTATAAACTTATTGTCAACTCACCAAGTGCCATTGTTATTTTAGGTGCTGTTTTCCTTTGTACAACGGGAGCAGAAGCCCTTTATTCAGACTTAGGACACTGTGGTGCAAAAAACATCAGAGTAAGTTGGGGATTTGTTAAAATCATGCTTATTCTAAACTATCTTGGACAGGGAGCTTGGCTTTTGACTAATTACAACAAACCTGGATTTTCAGTAGTAAACCCGTTCTTTGGAATTATGGAAGAATGGATGATCATCCCGGGAGTAATTTTGGCAACAGCCGCTGCAATTATTGCCAGCCAGGCATTGATTACAGGTTCTTTTACCATCTTCTCAGAAGCAATGTCTCTTAACCTGTGGCCTAATCAAAAAATTGATTACCCTTCCGGAGTTAAAGGACAAATGTATATCCCAAGAATCAACTGGGGACTTCTTATTCTGTGTATTATTGTCGTTCTGCATTTCAGGGAATCCGGAAAAATGGAAGCCGCGTATGGACTTTCCATTACAGTTACGATGCTGATGACAACAATCCTGCTTGTGTTCTGGTTATTGAAACAAAGAGTAAGCAAAATATTGATTTTATTTTTTGCATTTGTTTATATGGCTATTGAATTAGGTTTCTTCAGTGCCAACATCATCAAATTCATGGAAGGAGGTTGGATTACCGTTGTATTGGCTGGTTCTATCGGACTTTCTATGTATGCATGGTATAACGGACGACTGATCAAAACAAGATTTATCCAGTTTGTGAAAATTGAAAAATACGTGTCCATCCTTAAAGATATGAAACTGGACGAAACCATACCGAAATATGCTACAAACCTTGCTTATCTGAGCAGAGCAAAAAGAAATGATGAAGTGGAATCAAAAATCATCTATTCCATCATCAAAAAACAGCCGAAAAGAGCAGATCATTATTTTATCCTGAGCATCGTAAACCAGGAAGATCCCTATACTTTCAAATATACAGTAGATGAAATTCTTCCCGGAACAGTATATAAAATCAACTTCCTTTTAGGATTTAAAGTAGACCGAAGAATCAATGACTATTTCAATATGGTTCTTAAAGATTTAATGGCTGATGGAACTATTCCTTCAAGAAGCAGCCACCCTTCATTAAGATCTCATGAAATACCGCCGGATCTTAAATATGTAATCATAGATAATACTTATATCAACGATATCCTTTTAACTGTTAAACAAAAGATTATTCTTAACATTTATAACTTTGTGAAGTATATCGGAAGTGATGACTTTAAGGCTTGGGGAGTATCTTCTCATAACGTTGAAGTAGAATCTGCACCTATTACAGAACTTACGGTTTATGATAATAAGATTGAGCAGTCGGGGTACTTCCGACACAACTCTTAGCCTTATGGCATCTAACCATACTATCTATTTAAATAAAATTCAATAAATTTGTAGATAATTTTTTTAATGGATACAGTACAAAAAGAAAAAAATATAGCTTTGATCAAGGATGTTTTGAGAAACTACTTATTAGAAAAAGGGTTCAGAAACACACCTGAAAGATATACGATATTAGAAGAGATTTATAATATGGATCATCACTTCAACGTTGATGATCTGTATCTTCTGATGATGCAGAAGAAATATCATGTTTCCAAAGCAACGATTTACAACACTATTGAAATTTTCCTTGATGCAGGTTTGATCCGTAAGCATCAGTTCGGAGAAAAGACATTGACCTCTTCATCTTATGAGAAGTCTTATTTTGACAAACAGCATGACCACCTGGTGATCTACAAAAAAGACTCTGATAAAGAGATTGAAGAAATTATTGAATTCTGTGACCCAAGGATCCAAGGAATCAAAGAAGCCATCGAAGAAGCGTTTGGCGTAAGAATTGATTCTCATTCGCTATATTTCTATGGCACTAAGAATGACTAATTAATGAGAATAATCCTTTTTCTGTTAATCTTTATTTCTACGCTAAACTTTGCGCAGGAAAAAACTTCTGTGAAGAGAGATCCCTATTTGCAGGCTCCTTCAACGGCTCAGCCCAAACAGGTGAGACCCGAAGATAAAGTAAAGATCATCCATGCGGACGAAATCAAGAAAGACCCTGAAAAATACGACGGAAACCAATATTTTACCGGTCATGTTCAGATTGAACATCAGGGATCCATTCTTACTGCGGATGAAGTAGTCCTGTATAATGAAGAAAATTTTGTAAAAGCAATAGGTAATACAAGACTTCAAAATACAGATGGCTCCGTAATTACAGCAGGAGAAATGGAATACGATGCCAATACCCAAAAAGGTGTTGCCAGAAAAAACGTGGTCTTAACCGATCCTAAACAAACAATAAAAACAGATATTCTGTATTATGACAGACTGGCTAATCAGGCTTATTTTAATACAGGAGGAACGATCTCAGATGGCCAGAATGTAACCTATGCCAAAGTAGGAACGTATTTCCTCAATACAAGAGTTGTAGACCTTACTGGTAATGTGAAAATAGAAACGCCTCAATATACCATAGAAGGCCCTAATATCAAGCAGAATCAGAATACTAAAATAGCAGATTTTAATGGTCCAACAACCATTACCAGCAAAACCAATCCAAGAAACAGAATCTACACTGAAAAAGGAACTTATAAAATGGATTCCAAGGAGGCTTATTTAACCAAAAACTCCAGAATCTTTTATAATGAGAAAATTCTTACCGGTGATGATATGTACTACAATCAGATCTCAGGATTTGGTAAAGCAACCGGGAATGTAACCCTTGATGATCCAAAAGAAAGAAGATATATAAAAGGAGGGTACGGAGAGATTTTTGAGAAAAAAGACTCTGCGATGATGACGAAAAACCCTTATGCCGTAAAAGTGATGGAAAAAGATTCCATTTATTTTGCAGCAGAAAAAATTATCTCTTACCAAAGACCGGATTCTCTTGATATTAAAGTGAAGAAAAGCTATCTCAGAGCTTTTAAAAAAGCCCGTATTTATAAATCCAACGCACAGGGAAGAGCAGATTCTATTGCTTTCAATGAAACAGATGGAGTAATGCATATGTACACAAGTCCCATTCTGTGGAGCGGTGAAAAACAGGTGACCGGCGATAAAGTAGAAGCTTATTTTAATACCAAAACAGAAGATATAGACTCATTAAAAGTAATCGGAAATGCCTTTGCCATCAGTAAAGTAGACTCACTCAATCTAAAAGATGAATTCAACCAGGTAAAAGGAAAATTCATGACGGTTTACTATGAGAAAAATGATATTAAAGAAGCCAGAGTCGTTGGAAATGCCCAGTCTATTGTCTATGTAGATGATACCGATCAGGAAACCAAAAAACCGGAAAGAATCGGAATTACCCTTTCTACCTGTGGAATTATCGGAGCATTGTTTGAAGAAAGAGCCCTGCAGATTATTTCATGCAGTATCGGAGCAAATTCAGACACTTATCCGATGAGTAAAATAGAACCTGCACGAAGGAAGTTCCCCGATTTTAACTGGAATACGAAAGACCGGATCCGAAAATGGCAGGATATTCTTGTAGACACCCCGAACAACGAAGAAATACAATATACCGCCGATAGCGAACTCTTCGATAAAGCGCAGAAAGCAATTGATGACGAAAAAGCGAAAGAAGAAGCTAAAAAGCCGAAACGAACCAGAAAATAATATAAAAGACCAGTACTCACTGGTCTTTTTTTGTGGATTAATTTTAACCTTTAATGAATCTTTTATAGCTTTGCTGAAATTTTGGAGACAATGGAAATGCATAAAGATTTTTTTATATATCAGGCTCAAACCACAAAATTTGCAGCAGGTTTTGAAGTTGAAAAAGCAGAAGGAAGCTATATTTACGGTACAGACGGAAAAAGATATCTTGACTTTGTAGCAGGAGTTTCTGCCAATACGCTGGGACATTCACATCCTAAGATCGTAAATGCAATCAAAGAACAGGCAGATAAATACCTTCACGTCATGGTATATGGCGAATATGCGCAGGAAAAGCCTATTGCTTTATGCAGACTGCTTGCAGAAGCTACTCCGGATCCTTTGGAAGTTACCTATCTTGTAAACAGTGGTGCCGAAGCTATTGACGGAAGTCTGAAGCTGGCAAAACGATATACCGGAAGAGAAGAAATTGTTTCCTTTAAAGACTCTTATCACGGAAATACCCATGGTGCTTTAAGTGTTTCAGGAAATGAAACCCATAAAAGAGAATTCCGTCCCTTACTGCCAATGGTTTCTTTCATTGAATTTAATAATGAAAAAGATTTCGATAAAATCACTGAGAAAACGGCTTGTGTTATCCTTGAAACCATTCAGGGAGCAGCAGGGTTTCTGGTTCCCGATAAAGACTATCTGGTCAAACTAAAAAGAAGATGTGAAGAAGTAGGAGCACTTTTGATTTTAGATGAAATTCAGCCCGGATTTGGAAGAACAGGAAAGTTATTTTCTTTTGAACACTTTGGAATCGTTCCGGATATCCTGGTGATGGGTAAAGGAATGGGAGGAGGAGTTCCTGTAGGAGCTTTTATGAGTTCCAGAGAAATTATGGAAAGCTTATCACACTCACCAAAGCTTGGTCATATTACTACTTTTGGTGGAAATCCATTGATTTCAGCCGCAAGTTACGCTACTTTAAAAGAAGTGCTGGACAGCGGATTGATGAATGAAGTGGAAGAAAAAGAAAAACTGTTCAGAGAACTTTTAGTTCATCCTAAAATTAAAAATATCAATGGCAAAGGTTTAATGCTTGCCGTGAATCTCGGAACACCGGAATATACACTGGAAGTAGCGAAAAAATGTATGGAGAAAGGGCTTGTTGTCTTCTGGCAGCTATACAGAAATGAATACCTGAGAATCTCTCCGCCTCTTACATTATCCAAAGATGAAATCAGAGAAGGATGTCAGATTATTCTTGATATACTGAACGAAAATTAAAGATATAATCTCTCCGGAAAGGAGAGATTTTTTTATGCTTTACATGACAGTTTTAACCATTAAAAATTAATGAAATAAGGATTTAAATCCCGTGATAAATATCATACTGATTCTTTAAAAAAGTAATTGTTTTTTTGCGTAATAAAAAAATTAATTTATATATTGCGGGACGATAAAAAAAAGATTATATGGCGAAACATAAAGTCCATTACGAATTTCCAATGCACTGTTTATCAGAGATTTTATATGAATATCTGGCGACTGCAGAGGGATTGTCTGAATGGTTTGCGGATGAGGTAACAGAGAAAGGCGATGATTTCTTTTTTAGCTGGGGTGGAGGACCTGCTGAGAAGGCCACTTTGATCAGATATAAGCCTGAAGGTTTCGTGCGTTTCAGATGGGAAGAAGATGAAGGAACAAAAAATTTCTTTGAAATGACTATCACAATTGATGATATTACAGAAGATCTGGCTTTAAATATTACAGATTTCTGTGAAGAAGGTGATGAAGAGGAAAATGCAATGTATTGGGAAAATCTTATTGAAAACCTGAGAATAAAACTAGGTGCGGCATAATACCGGGCTATATTAAATGATAAAACTGATGAACGATTTATCGTTCATTATTTTTTTGTAAATAAATCACATCAAAAATTGGAAAATCAATATTTTACATCAGACGAGTTAAATGTAAAGAACAGAGCCTTCCTTTGGGGCGACTCAGTGAAAATTTCTTTCTTTGTAAGAAATGGTGGATTGATCATGGACGAAGAATGCTATTTTTTCCTGATGGCTTCCATGAGAAAAATGAGAATGAATATTCCTTTAACTTACACCCTGGAGTTTTTCCAGACACTTTTTCAAAAAGAAATTATTGAAGGTAAAGGAGTAAAGAACGGGATTATCAATTTCCAGGTGTTCAGGAATAATGACGGTGTAACATTGGCAAAATCTTCTGTTTCCTATTTTTACGAAGTTTCAGAGTTAGCAGATGTATTGTCAGTTCATCAAAGATCTTTAGAATTGGATTTGATTAAAGAAATTAACGTTAATAACAACCTTCTGAGCAATATCAGAGTTCACTGCCCGGAAAATATCTACGGAGCGATCTATGCCCAGGAAAATGACCTTGATGACGTTATTCTTCTGAACCCAAACAAAAGAATAGCACGTACCACTGCCGGAAATCTTCTTTTTTTAGAAGGCGATGTTATTAAAGTACCCAAGCAGACTGAAGGAGCTTACATTTCTCCTTTGATGGAAAACTTTGTTACTTTTTTACATAAAAATAACCTTGCTGATATCCAGGAACACGAGATCATCGCATTTGAATCTCAGAAAGCTGAAGAGATTTTAATGATTTCCGAAGAGAAAGGTATATTTTCTGTAGGTAAGATAAGAAACAAGACTTTTGAAAATTCCCGTTTCTCAGAATTAGTGGAAAGCTGGAAGAAAAGTTTTAATCAATAAAAATTGACAAACCCGGTAAACAACAAAGTTCCAGAAGTCCTTTACCGGGTTTTATTCTGATTAAATCAGAAATTGTTTATTTTATTTAGTATTCGTTGATGATTTCAACAAATTTCTGTGCGATTTCTTTCTGCCCTTTCTCACTCGTTATATAATTCCTGTTTTCAGAATTATTGATGAATCCAAGCTCTACCAATACAGCAGGTGCTTTAGTTTCTCTTAAAATATGAAGATTGCTCTCCGATATTTTGCGGGCATTGAATTTCTTGTAAATTTTTCCGGCTAACTCCTTTGAAACATCAGAATTCTGAGTGTAAACTTCAAAACCGTTATCAGATCTCTCTTGTTCAGGAGAAGTGTTGACATGGAGTGAAATCACCATTTCAGGATTAAGTTTATTGATCTGAGCTGTCCTTTCGGAAAGAGTAGGATACGTGTCAGAATCCCTTGTCAGAATGATTTCATATTTATCCTGGCTTTCATTGATCTTCTGGATTTCCTTAGCAACACTTAATGATATATTTTTTTCACGAATTTCACCATGCGTAGCCCCAAAATCATTTCCGCCATGACCGGCATCTATGACAATATATTTTTTGTTAATGGGAGTAAATGATAAAAATGCGGTAGAAAATATTGATAAAGCAAGTAATGTAATACCTTTCATATCAGTGATTTTAGTTTTTCAAAGAACGGAAAAACTTTCTTTAAAATTGGTTAAAGGAATCTTAAAGTTTGTTAATTGTCTGATTGATATGAAAATACTACATTAATTCAGCGAAATGTCTTCAGGTGAATTCGCCCAGAGAAGAAACTCACCACCAAGATTCTGCATAATAGATTTCCAAAGGGTCTGATCGTTTGGAAGCGTATAATCCAGATTATAAACATCCACTACCGTCCACATTTTTCTTTGAACTTCAGTGTCAAGCTGACCTGGAGACCATCCTGAATAGCCTGAAAATATTTTGATGTGCTCAATATCCAGTTCGCTGCTCAAAACAGCGTTAATGATACGTTCAATATCTTCTGTAAGATAATATTCATCTGTGATGTCTGTATAGATCTCAGTAACCCTCTTACCTTTTACAATAAAAAACACTTTGTCGTTCTCTACAGGACCTCCATCATACACCTCAATTTTAAAGTCAAAAAAATCTTTGAACTTGCTGCTCATCTGGCTGTTCTTTTTATTCAGTATCAAACCAAATGCACCACTTTCATTATGTTCAATAACCAACACGACCGATCTTGAAAAAATATCGCCGGAAATGTCAGGTGTCGAGATTAATATTTTACCTTTGTATGAGTGATTCATACTCAAATTTAATAAAAAATATTTATGGAAAACCTGCACGACAAAAGAAAAGTGTACGAGAAATCCCAACTTATTGAAAGTGAGATAAAACAAAATCCAATTGAGCAGTTCAGAGACTGGTTTTTGGAGGCCAGTGAGAGCCCAATGATCTCAGAATCCAATGCTATGGCTGTTTCTACTGTAGAGGAAGACGGGTGTCCGAGAACAAGAATGGTTCTTCTTAAAGCATATACCCATGAAGGATTTATTTTTTATACCAACTACAACAGCCGAAAGGGAAAAGCAATAGAAAACAATCATAAAGCATGCCTGCATTTCTTCTGGCCTAATCTTGAAAGACAAATCATCATTAAAGCTGATCTTGAGAAGCTGGCAGAAAACTTAAGTGATGGTTATTTCCATTCAAGACCTAAAGGAAGCCAGTTGGGAGCTGTAGTTTCTCCACAGAGCCAGGTGATTCCGAACAGAGAGTTTTTGGAAGGTAAATTAAAAGAACTGGAAAAAGAATATGAAAATACTGAAGTTCCAAGACCTTCCAATTGGGGTGGATATCTGGCAAGACCTTATGAAATTGAATTCTGGCAGGGCAGACCCAACCGTCTTCACGACAGAATTATTTACCAGCTGGAAGATCTGGATTGGAAAATTTCAAGACTGGCTCCTTAAATAAGGAATTAGATATTAGAAGCTAGAAATTAGTGGTGTTCGTTTTTACTATAAACGAATACTGAAAATTTAAACTTTGTACTATCAATAGAAGCGGGCAAAAGCCCGCTTATTTATTTGTATCAATGTTAAAAGCTTTAGCTGAAACTTGATATTGTACAGCTTATTTTGAAAAGTAATGAAATCAGGCAGATTATAACCTTTTTAAGTTTTGGCTGAAGCCATCGGAATTGGTGATGTTTTTTAACGGGCTAAAGCCCGTTCCTATTGAAAATGGTTAAAGAATTAGGAATTTGTCATTTGATTATCAGTTATTTGCTTGATTCTTGTTGATCTTGATCAAATTATGAATGCATTATCAATAGAGGTGAGCTTTAGCCCGCTTATTTATTTGTATCAATGATAAAAGCTTTAGCTGAAACTTGATATTGTACAGCTTATTTTGAAAAGTAATGAAATAAGGCAGATTAAACCTTTTTAAGTTTTGGATGAAGCCATCGGAATTGGTGATGTTTTTTAATGGCTCCTTTCGACCACGCTCAGGATGATTGCCCGTTCCTATTGAATGATTAGAGAATTATAAATATTGTCATTTGATTATCAGTTGTTTGCTTATTTTGATTAAATTATGAAAATGTATATCAATAGAGGTGGGCTTTAGCCCGCTTATTTATTTGTATCAATAATAACGGCTTTAGCCAAAACTTATAATTCTTAACCGCTTAAACCTTCTTAATGGTTTAATTTATTCTATTATTTGAACACAAAAAAAGGCTATTTCTAAGAAACAGCCCTTGAATTTTTTTAATCTGAATGATTATTTTTTCTTAGCACCTGAAACTGCATTTGACAAATCAGCTCCAGCTTTAAATTTAGCAACTTTTTTAGCAGCGATCTTGATCGGTTTTTTAGTTGCAGGGTTAATCCCTTGTCTAGCAGCTCTCTCAGCTACTGAGAAAGTACCGAAACCTACTAAAGACACTTTTCCGTCTTTTTTCTTTAATGTAGTAGTTACGTTACCAATGAAAGATTCTAAAGCAGCTTTTGCTGCAACTTTAGTGATACCTGCATCTTTAGCGATTGCGTCGATTAATTCAGACTTGTTCATAATTTTTAATATTAAAGTTAGTTCGTAATTATAGCAAATATAATACTATTTTCTAATTGTGCAATTTTTTTATTAAAACTTGTAAAATTTTTTTGCTTTTCGGTGAAATTGGTTAAAATATGATAATTCCACTTTTTACAGAAAATCTACGTTACAGGTTACTAAAATCATGCCAAATGCTTATGTTTATTGACTTTAGCAAAAAGTTAATATTATTTTTCGTATTTATTAAATCCTAAATTCTGTATAAACAATTAATTTTTTTGACCATATGATTATTAAATCTATAAGTAATTTTCAGAATCTTTGTGTTCTGTGAAATTAAACGCCTGTGTTTGTGGGAGTTTTTAAATGATACTAAAGACCTGATTTATTAATTTTTATTAATAAATTTGCAACATGCTAATAGAAGTTTTCAAGTCTAAGATTCATAGGGTGAGAGTAACTGCCTCTGACCTTAATTATATAGGAAGTATAACAATAGATGAAGATCTTATTGAAGCTGCCGGTCTGGTAGTAGGAGAGAGGGTCTATATTGTGAATGTGAACAACGGAGAACGTTTTGACACGTACGTTATCAAAGGAAAAAGAAAATCCGGAGAAGTATGTCTGAACGGGCCAGCGGCAAGAAAAGTACAGAAAGATGATATTATCATCGTTATTGCTTATGCGCAGATGACCCCGGAAGAGGCTAAAGACTTCCAGCCAAAGATCGTTTTCCCGGATGAAAAAACAAATCTTCTTACCTAGTACATGGAGAAAACATCAAAAAGTCCCGTAAAATCAATATTAACAATAGTAATATCGCTTGCTTTTGCAGGCTTTTTTTTATGGCTTGCCTTAAGAGGTCTTGATTTTAAAGTCATCCAGAAGTCATTGGCAAAAGCAAATTATCTGTGGGTATTGTTTGCTTCTGTATTTGGTCTTCTTGCGTATTGGTTTAGGGCCATTCGCTGGAACCTGATGCTTGAACCCATGGGACACAGAATTTCAAATTCTAATGCTCTTTGGTCCATATCATTTGGATATCTGATGAACCTTACCATTCCAAGAAGTGGTGAAGTGGCAAGAGCTACGGCTTTGTATGGGGTAGAAAAAGTACCTGTGGACAAATCTTTTGGAACGATTATTTTGGAACGAGTGGTAGATTTGATATGTATGCTTGGTTTCTTAGGATTGACATTGTTGTTTAAATACGATGCAATTCTGTCCTTCTATAAAAATTCAGGAATCAGTATGAATCCTAATAAGATTGTATTGGTCCTTTCAATTCTGATTGTGGGAACCGTTTTGTTTTTTGTATTCAAAAAGAAACTTTCAGGAATTCCTTTTTTAGGAAAAATTGTCAACTTTATTGATGGAATTTTCCAGGGGATAATGTCTATTTTTAAATTAAAAGAAAAGGGAAAATTCATCCTTTATACATTAGGAATCTGGATTTGTTATTATTTAGCGGCTTATCTGGTTTGCTTTGCACTTCCGGAAACATCTGCATTTACTTTTGCAGACGGTTTCTTTATTATTGTAGTAGGAACATTGGGAATGATTATTCCTGCCAGTGGAGGTATTGGGGCTTATAACCTTGCGATGAAGTATGGCTTTATGGCGCTTTTTATATCCGTAGGAAAAAGTGCTGATTTCGGAGGGGAGATGGGATTGACATATTCTTTTATTTCTTTACCGCTGCAGATTGTGATCATGCTGGTGATGGGACTGATTTCCATTCCTATGCTGGCCAAAGCAAGAAATGCTGCCGTTTCAGATAAGGATTTTGAAAATTAATTTAATACTCTTTTATACAATACAAGGTTCAATTTTTTAATTGGACCTTTTTTTATGGTGATGGGTGACTTAAACAGCTTTAATTGCGCTCTGTAGATCATTTTTTCCTAAATAAATTTGGTCAGGTCATAAATCACTTCTATCTTAATGCGAAAAATAATCATAATATAAAACACTATGGCAATTAATCTACAGAAAGGGCAAAAGATCGACATAGGATTGACGAAAATGACGATTGGATTAGGCTGGGATCCCAATGAAGGAACCGGCTACGATTTTGACCTGGATGCTTCTGCAATCATGATTGATTCTGACAGAAAACTAGTAAGCGAAGAATATTTCGTTTTTTACAATAACCTGAATTCTCCGGACGGAGCTCTTACTCATACAGGTGATGATCCTAATGGTAAAAACAGTGATGGTGACGATGATGAAGCCATCGTAATAGATCTTGATAAAGTAGATTCAAGGGTGGAAGAGATTCTTTTCGTAGTCACTATAGAAGATTTTGAAAGAAGAAGACAGAATTTCGGACAGGTAAGAAACTCTTATATCCGAGTTGTTGATAATCATTCAAACCAGGAAATTGCAAAATATGAGCTGGATGAAGATTTCTCTATTGAAACCGGTGTAGAGTTCGGAAGGCTGTACAAAAGAAACGGAAGCTGGAAATTTGAAGCTTCAGGAATAGGATACAGAGCAGATCTTGGCTTCTTTTTAGAGAAATACTACAAAGGACAAATTATCAAATAAAATCATCAAATACACAAAACTATAACTATGGCAATTAATTTACAGAAAGGACAAACGATAGATTTAAGAAAGAATGACCGCGGAGAAAGCGTTTATGATCTTTCAAAAGTAACCATTGGCTTAGGATGGGATGTAAGAAAGCAAGGCGGAGGATTCTTTGGAAAACTGTTCAGCAAAGAAGCCGAATATGACCTTGATGCAGTAGCTTTCCTTTTAGATGGCAACGGCAAAGTAGCCAATCTTGGAAGAACGGTACAAACTAATGACGGAAGACAGATGGGGCTTTATCAGGGAGATGTGGTTTTCTTTAATTCTATGCAGCACCCAAGCGGGAATGTATGGCTTACAGGAGACAACAGAACCGGAGCAGGAGATGGGGATGATGAGCAGATTATTGTAAGGCTGGATCAGCTGGACCAGAGTTATCAGAAAATAGTATTCATTGTTACCATTTATCAGGGAAGAACGAATAACCAACACTTCGGAATGATCGAAAATGCATTTATCCGTGCGGTGGATGCTACAGGAAAAGAAATTACAAAATACAGCCTTTCAGGAGATTCAAGTATGAATGGTAAGTGTGCAATGGTTTTTGCAGAAGCATACCGTCACAATGGCGACTGGAAATTCCGCGCTGTAGGAGAGCCGCATCATACAGATAACTTTATAGACATTCTGAGACAGCAGTACGCTTATTCCAACTAGATTCTAAATTTTTATCAAACCAAAATAAAAGCCGGCTTGGAAGTCTCCGACTCCCTCCGCCGGCTTCAGACTTAATATTTGTCATATAATGAGCAGGAGATTATTAGCTTATTTTTTATTAGATACCTCAGGTTCTATGAACGGTGAGCCTATTCAGGCACTGAATAACGGATTTAACGGATTAATCAGTATGCTTCGTGCAGATCCACAGGCAATGGACAGTCTGCATCTAAGCGTTATCACTTTCGATAGAGAAGTGAAAAATATTATTCCTTTGACAGATCTGGCGAGTTTTTATCCCATGGAAATTACCTGTCCGGACAGCGGGCCAACCCACACGGGAGCTGCATTGGAAATGGTTTCAGAATTGGTGAAGAAAGAGATTGTAAAAGAATCAGCGGATACAAAAGGAGACTGGCAGCCGTTACTTTTTATATTTACAGATGGAAAACCTTCGGATATTCAGAAATACAGACAGATGATTCCTGTGATCAGAGGACTGGAATTTGGTGCCATCGTAGGCTGTGCTGCCGGCCCGAAGGCTGATGAACAGTTTTTGAAGGAACTGACCGATCATGTGGTGAAACTGGATACCACAGACGCTATTACCCTTTCTTCCTTTTTCAGATGGGTAAGTTCTTCCATTACACAGGGAGGACATTCGCAGAATACTGGAGAAAATATCACATTGCCTCCGCCACCATCGGAGCTTAATATTATTATTTAAAAAATTGTCTTTACAGCATGAGAAGACTGCCTATTTATTTTTTAGTAGACATCTCCGAATCTATGGTAGGAGAACCTATTGAGCAGGTACAGGAAGGTATCGCCAATATCATCAGAGAATTAAAGAAAGATCCGTATTCACTCGAAACCGTTTACATTTCCGTGATAGGTTTTGCAGGAGAAGCAGAAGTGATTACTCCTATGCAGGATATTATCAGCTTTTATCCACCTAAAATTCCAATCGGGAGTGGCACATCACTTTCTCAGGGATTGATTAAAGTAATGGATTGTATTGACAGAGATATTGTGAAAACCACCTATGAAAGAAAAGGAGACTGGAAACCCATTGTTTTCCTTTTTACAGACGGAGTTCCCACTGATGATGCTACCAAAGCTATTGAGAGGTGGAATAACAAGTATAGCGGAAAATCCAATACCATTGCCGTATCTATTGGGGAAAATACAAATTACAAACTTCTTGGTTCATTAGCAGATAATGTACTGTTGTTTAATAACTCTGATGAGAATTCCTATAAAGAATTTTTCAAATGGGTAACCGATTCTATTAAAACAACCAGCCAAAGTGTTACAGAAGCCAAAAAGGAAGGGATTAATTTGTCTAAAATCGATTCCCTTATTTTGGAGAAAGTAGACCCTGAAATGGAACAGCGGTTTCCGGATAACAATTTTGTAGTATTAAACGGGAAATGTCAGGAAACTGAGAAGCTTTACCTGATGAAATTTAAAAAAGCATTTGCCGAATCAAGCATTCCCGGAATGGCAACAAGATATTACAGACTGGACGGAGCTTATAAAATTGATGAAAAAGCCTACTACAGACTTTCTTCCAATCAGAAAACTCACCTTAAAATCAATATAGAAGAACTGGATGGAGGAACTTCATGTCCTCACTGTGCCAACCCTATTGCGTTGGCAACCTGCTCCTGTGGTGGCATTCACTGTCTGAGAGGAGAAGGATACAGCAAATGTCCATGGTGTGGAACTTCGGATTATTACGGGTTTTCCGGTGGAGGATTTGATATTAACAGAACCTTAGGCTAATGATGGGTAAATTCTTCAGGAAATCAGCCTCTGACTCTAAGCCAAAGACGATGGAACAGGCTGCCGTTTATAAAGAAAAAGAAGAGTTCAAAGATGCGCATTGGGTATTAAAGAATGCCAGTGCAAAGCAGTTCTATGAATTCCATCTGGACATGGAAGATTTTCCGAACATAAAAATTCAGAATATCAGTGGTCTTGATGAAGCGGGACTTAATTTTGAAAATGATACAATTTCAGGAATTCCGGTTACCAACAATATGTATCATCTGGATGTTCAGTTTTATCACATTCATGATCAGAAGCAGATTGAGACAAAAAAAATACAGCTCTTTGTCAACGCAGATCCGAAAGATTTGTGGAAAAATATTCCAAGCGATACAAATGCAGCTTTTTATAAATCTGAGGAAGATTCTTTCAAAGGTTCTTTTTCAGACAAAAAAATTGTTGTGGCTTCCAAAAGAGGACGTTCCCATGCCCATGAAGGAAAATTCCGTGAAGATGATTTTTCGGTGAATAACCTTCCTGAAGATTGGAATATTGTTTCTGTTTCAGATGGAGCAGGCTCGGCAGTTGCTGCAAGAGAAGGTTCAAGATTGGCAACGGCAACGATAAGTCAGTTTTTCAATTCGAGGGAGATTGTAGGCGAAATCGAAAATAATATCAATCAGATGTATGCATCAGGTTCTTCAAATGAAGAGCAATCGGACGCTGAGCGAAATATCAAAAATATTTTATCGGAAAGTGTTTTACATGTCTATCAAACATTAGAAAAAACGGCAGCAGAAAATGCTCTGTCTGTAAGTGATCTGCATGCTACGCTGATTTTTACTTTACTTAAAAAGTTTAGTTTTGGGTATGTAATCCTCAGTTTTGGAGTAGGAGATTGCCCGATTAATCTCATCAATCCTGATTTTTCTGAAGTGAAACTTTTAAATCAGATGGATGTGGGGGAATTTAGTGGAGGTACACGTTTTATTACCATGAAAGAAATTTTCAACGATCAGATGGCTTCCCGTTTCCGGATCACCTGTGTGGATGATTTTTCCTATCTCGTGCTGATGACGGATGGTATTTATGATCCGAAATTTCTCACAGAAAATAAACTGGAAGATATAGAAAGCTGGAAATCACTTTTTGAAGACTTTGCCGGAAATAATGATGACCGGACGAAAGCAGATTTTATCAACGATGAAAAAATTGATGAGCAGCTTTTAATATGGAGCGATTTCTGGAGCAGAGGAAATCACGATGACCGAACATTGGCAATAATCTATTAATACCATGAAAAAGACCATTAAGGTTGTTTCTGTCTTGGACACAACCAAATCCTATGAATATGTAGATGAAAACCCGATCCGGGGCGGCGTGAAAGATGTTTATTTTTCTCCTGATAAAGATTATGTGGTGGCTTTTTACCGGAGTCCGTTGGATGAAGGGCAAAAAGAAAGAATCATGAGAATTGTTTCCACCTATCTGCAGAGTATACAAAACGGGAATGCTTCAGAGTATTTTCTGAATGAAATATTCAGGTGGCCTTACGATATTGTCGAAAAAAATAAACTCACAGGAATTGTGGTTCCTGTTTACCATAATAAATTCTATTTTGCGAAAGGATATATCGGTTCAGAAAATATTCAGGGACAGGATAAAGTAGGAAAATGGTTTACTGCGCCCATGTTCAGGAATCAGCAGTATCCGTTGAGACTTGACCAGTCGGAGCTGGGAGACTGGCTGAGTTATTTTCAGATTGCAGTCAATATCAGCAGAGGAGTGAAAAAGCTGCATCAGATGGGGCTGGCACATTCCGACTTGTCTTATAATAATATTCTGGTAGATCCGGTAACGAAATCTGCCTGTATCATTGATATAGATGGTCTTGTTGTCCCCAAACTGTTTCCTCCGGAAGTAATAGGAACTGCAGACTTTATTGCTCCTGAAGTGTTGAAAACAAAACATTTAAGCCTTCAGGATCCGGGAAGGCATCTGCCCAATCAAAAAACAGATCTGCATGCCCTTGCTGTTCTGATTTATATGTACCTTTTAAGAAGGCATCCTTTGCGTGGAGGGAAAATCTGGGATCTGGATTCCGAAAAAGACGAAATTTTATCCATGGGAGAAAAAGCGATGTTTATAGAAGATCCGGAAAACCCTTCCAATCAGGTAAAAGCAGATCATCTCCGGAAGTGGGATGCATTCTGGGGTGATCCTCAAAAAATTCCTTATACCGTAACCGGACCTTATATTTCAGAGCTTTTCAGAAAAACTTTTATAGACGGTTTGCATGACCCCATCAGACGCCCCACAGCCAATGAATGGGAAACTGCTTTACTGAAAACTGTAGATCTGATACAGCCTTGCCACAATTCCGGCTGTACCGAAAAATGGTATGTCTTTGATAATACCAGCAGTCCTAAATGTCCGTTCTGTGGAACCCCACATCAGGGAACATTACCTGTTTTAGATTTGTATTTCAAATTTGATGATGAGGTATGGAAACCGGAAAACCACAGACTGATGGTCTATCACAATCAATATTTATTCAAATGGCACGTTTCCAGGAAAGTGATACGCAATGAAAACCTGACGATGCAGGATAAAATGCCTGTAGGATATTTTACTTTCCATCAGGGAAGATGGGTATTGGTAAACCAAAGTTTATCAGGAATGAAAGATATCACAGAACAAAAAGAAATTCCACCAGGTTCTATGGTTGAACTGACTGATGGTAAAAAAATATTGCTTTCCTCAGAAGAAGGAGGAAGATTAATCTATGTAACCATGGCCAATCAATAAAATATCTTTGCGAAAAAATCAATAGGAACGGGCTTTAGCCCGTTTTAAAATTAAAAATAAATTCCAACGGCTTTAGCCAAAACTTACATGATTTTCAATTCATTGTTTTTCAGTTTCCATAAAATAAGAATACTGATCTTCACCCACAATTCTAAAACCAAGACTTGTATAAAGATGTTGTGCCTTATTGGTTTTCAAAACACTTAATGACACCGTTTTTCCTGCTAACGAAGCTTCCTCAAGAATATCAGACAAAATCTTTTTTCCAAGTCCTTTACCTTGCTGGCTGGGATCAATCTGAAGTTGCAGGACATCAATGTTTGTAAATGTTCGGTCTACTTTTAACAGTCCAATGGGTTGATTGTTTAAAAGAATAATATTGGCTTTTTCAAACTGGTACAGAACTCTTTGCAAAGTTGTTTTTCTGTCAGTAGACAGCCCTGAATTTTCATAATGAGGGTTCATGGTTTTCATTCTAAGGTTGAGAAGAAAATCAATATCGGTGTCATCAGCTTGTTTGTAACGCAGGTCAAGATTCATATTCAAAAATAAAAATTAGATTCTATTTTAATGCAATTTTCAGTCCCATTTCTTCTTTCATATGCAGCAAAACTTCTGCATTTCCCCGGGCATCATCTACTGGATTGTGGGTGTGCTCAGTCTTACGAAGATGTTTCCACTGGGCAAAAGTATCCTTTTCCAATCCGCAGTAAAGATCAGACAGTCTTCTGGAAGAAAAACCAAAAGGATTCCGTCCGAGAAAATGATGAAAATACCAGCAGATAAACATCCAGTCGAAACCATTATTATCACTGATGAAAATAGGCCTTCCTTTGGAGTGCGTTTTAATCCAGTCTTCAAAGGCAAGCATGACAGTCTCAGGATCATCAAAATTCATTGTTTCTTCCTTGCTGAAGCCGGAAACCGCTAAAGCATCAGGATTGAATTTATCAGAAATCGGCTTCAGTTTTCCATAAAAAGTGGTATCCAGTTCCTCTGTAACGAGTATAGCTCCGAAACAGACCATTGAAAAATCACCGGGAATCGGCCCATCCGATTCTATGTCAACCATGATGTAGCTCATTGGAAATAGTTTTAAGAAAACGAAGATATTGAAATAAGCTGGATAATGTAATGGTTAAGGCTGGAGCTGGGAGAAGGAGGATGGAAGTTATTTTGATTGCTAAGATATACTTTTCTCTTTTTAATAAAAGTTATCTCAAAGATTTCAGTCAAAAAACTTCAGATATTTCACGTCTGATAAAAACTTCCCTCTCCGGGCTTCCATCTTCCAGCCTTATATTAACTCAAAAAAGCCTCTTCTCCCGATCTTTATTTTAGTTTGAGGGATCAGTTCCATTTCTTCATTAGCATCTGTTATTTTATTGTTATTGACCTGAATTCCTCCATTCTCAATTAACCTTCGGACTGCCGATTTGCTGAGGTCATTTTTAAGCTGATGGCAGAGTTCTACAAGAGATACTTTGTTTTGGATACTCTTCAAACTATGTATAGAAACAGGTTCATATACTTTCTCTTCAAAATTCTTATTCTGAAACTGATTGATAAAGAATTGTTCCGCATTTTCTGCTGAAGCATGATCATGGTATTGGCTGATGATATTTTTAGCAATGAGCTTTTTAATATTCATAGGATTTTCGCCTTCCGTTATTCTCGAAACAAGAGTCTTTTTTTCTTCCACCGAGAAATCTGTAGTCAGGTTGATAAATTCCTCAATCAATGCATCGGGAATAGACATTGTCTTTCCAAACATTTCATTAGGCTCGTCTGTCAGCCCGATAATATTGTTCAGTGACTTACTCATTTTTTCCTTTCCGTCAAGACCCTTGAGGAGAGGCATACACATGACGATCTGTGCAGGCATTCCATGTACCTCCTGAAGCTGCCTTCCCATTGTACAATTGAAAAGTTGATCTGTGCCGCCCATTTCTATGTCACACTCAATTTTTACAGAATCAAAGCCCTGAAGAATTGGGTATACCAGTTCATGCATGGCAATAGGAGTATTTTCCGTAAATCTTTTATTAAAATCATTACGGTGCATCAGTTGGGCAACAGTAACTTTTGACAGCAATTGAATAACCTCTGAAAAGTCAAGCGCATCCAGCCAGTCAGAATTGAAAACAATCTTTGTCTTCTGAACATCAATTACTTTGGAAAGTTGATTGATATAAGTCTGGGCATTATGCTGTACATCTTCAGCACTTAAAGGTTTTCGGGCTTTATTTTTTCCTGTAGGATCACCAATTCTCGCCGTAAAGCTTCCGACAACGATAATGATCTGATGTCCCAGCTCCTGAAATTGTTTCAGTTTTTTCAGTACTACCGCATGTCCCAGATGCAGATCCGGTGCAGTAGGGTCAAATCCCAGCTTGATGGATAGTTTTCTGTTTTCCTTTTCGGCTTGTGTAAGTTTTTCTTCCAAACCGTTTTCAGGAAGGATAATAGCCACATTTTCTTGTAGTAAATGAATCATGTTGAATAGTTTTAAAAATGAAAAGCCCGGACAGGTACTGTCCGGGCTCTATATATACGTTAGATTATTTTATTGAATTACAGATATAGAAAGTCTCCCGAACGATAGCTCGGAACGTAGTATTCACTGAAGAATGGAAGACGTAGTATACTGTTTAAATGTTTCATGATGTTGTAAATGTACAGAATTTCTGCGGATCCAATATTTAAACCATTAAGACGTATTGCAGGGTTATAACAAGATTTGTTTTAAAAAAAACTTAACCATCCATCTATCTTAATGGCTTAAAATAATGGTTCAAAACAATTTTACTTGCGATTTTTGAAGCTAATTTCATGCCATAAATCCCTTAAAAGCAAAATACAGGATAAAGATGTAAAAACTGTATTTTATTATTTTCTTTGTCAGTTTATAAGTGTTGATTAATGAAGGATTGGCGGTTTGTTTATCAGTGTTTGTTTTCATGAATTGTTATTTAATAATTCAGGACATGTTGAGAATATAAGTTTTTAATTTGATCCTTCCAGATTTCAATATCTTCGGGAGCCGCTTTATCTGCCTTATCAAAAAATAAATGTTGGATAATTTCCAGTCCGGAGTAGATGAAAATTCCATTATCCGATGTTAAAGTGAGAGCTTTATCCATTCCGGTTCGTTCATATTCTTCATGAGATTTTCCGTGGGTATTGATAATTACTGCTTTTTTACCCGTCAGAAGTCCTTTTTGTATACCATGGTCATAGCGGTAAGCAAATCCGTAACTAAACACCCGGTCTATATAACCTTTCATCATCGCAGGAAGACCTGTCCACCAGATAGGATAAATAAAAGTAATCTGTTCTGCCCAGAAAATATAATCCTGTTCAACTTGTATATCATCAGCTACTTTTCCCATGCGCTGCCCCTGCATATCAGCCAAAGAAAGTACAGGATCAAAACCTGTCGCATAAAGATCTCTCACTACAATTTCCTGATTACTGGATTCAAGTGTTTCAATAACGGTGTTTAAAAGTTGATGATTTAAACTGTTCTCATTCGGATGGGCGTAAATTATTAAATGTCTCATTGCTTTTTTTGTTAAGATTAATGAGACAAAAGTAGCGTGATGTACTGTGCAAAAATTGTAAGAAAACGAAACGGACTATTTAGATTTTGGATTGCAGATCTCCTGCTGAAATTTTAAATACTGAGCTGGCGAAATGTTCATAAAATGTCTGAAATCATGAATAAGCTGGCTTTGATCATAATAACCACATTCATCAATGATGGTAAACCACTTCATTTTATTCTGCTTAGCGATTTCCTCTTCAATGACTTTTACAGCTTTTAAAAAACGGTTATAGCGGTTAAGTTCTTTCAGAGAATATCCAAATTGCTCTTTCTGCTTGCGCTGAATATTTCTTTCCGTCTGCTGAGTCTGTTCTGCAATTACTTTGACCGGATTTAAAAGATCATTTTCAAAACTGCTCAAAAGCTTACTGGTAGTATCCTGATGCTGAAGATAAGGTTTGCAGAATTCAAGGATGTGATCTACTTGTTCTTGGGTTGAAGCTAATTTTTTCAACTGTTGCCACAGATCTGTAAAACAATTTTCTTCCAGTAATTCGTCAGGATGTCTTACCGACTGTTCAATGGGTACTTTTCCAAAAAATCTGAAGAAAGCATCATCTTTAAAATTGGCTACCAGAATAGAACAGCCTGCAGGGAGCGTATATTCAAAAGATTGCCTCACCGGACCAAATACCATACATTTATCAACACCAATGATCGTCTTTTCCCGGGTAGACATTGTAGCACTTTCTCCAAAACAGAATAACAGAATTGTCTGATACGTGGGCAAAAGAGTTTTGGTAACAGATAGATCAGAAGTATTTTCAGCAAAATAAAAATGAGTAAATACATTTTCAAATTCCAGAGGAACTGAAATTCTAAACTCATTGTATTGCAGTGGTAATTCCATAATTCAGAAATTAACAAATGTTTTTTGTCATTTTATAATTGGTAAGGGCAATTTCCTTTACATGAACAGTCTGCTCTTCAATCAAATGAAAACCCATCTTTTCAAAAAATGGTCTGGCGGTTTTGCTCACATCTGCTGTAATTTGTTTCGTATCATGCTTCAGAGCTTCCTTTTCAATTTCATGGTAAAGCACCACTGCTATCCCTTTTTTCTGATGATCTTTGTGTACAAAAAGAAGGTCAATATAGTTTCCTTTATCAAGAGTACAGAATCCTATGATCTGATTTCCATTTTCAGCAACTAAAACATACTGTCTGCTGATCACATTTATCCATCTTTCCTCATTTTCTGCACCGGATTTCCATGCTTCAAGTTGGTGGGGATTGTAGTCTTTTTTGCATACCTCATCTATTGTGGATGTGAAAAGCTCCTGCATTTCCGGAAGATCTTTCCTGAGCCCTTTTCTGATGGTGATACTGTGACTATTGGATGTATTGCTGCTCATAAAGTTTTTGCTGTTCTTTATTAAGAAGTGGATAGAAAAGATTCATCTGCAGAAGCGTATAATGCTGTATTGCTTCTTTGGGATTGAGTTTTAAGATAAGCCTGTTGTGAGTAAGCCAGTTGTCTGCAATAATGAATATCTGTTCAGTAAGACAATCCACAATAAAATGAGGAACATCTTTCTGAAAAATATTACTCTTTTGAAGATCTGAAAAGATGAGCTGGAATTCCTCTTTTCTGCTGAAATTGATCCCTTCATATCTGGATTCTATTTCAGGAATCTGGTTGAGTATATCTATAAAATTAATAAATATAAAACGGTAAAAATAAAAGATTTCACAGGTAGAATAAGTAAACTGATAAAGATCTTCCAGGCTTTTATTCTCCAGCTTTTTCATTTGGTTCAGTAGTTCATCCATTTTCAGGGTAAGCTCTGAGAAAAGAATTTTTATAATGTCTTCCGAGTGCCTGAAATGATAATGCAGATTGCCCGCACTGATGTTAAGTTCAGCTGCAATATGCCTTGTGGTGATATTGTTATACCCCTTGTCATTAAATAATTCCAGCGCTTTAGACAGAATTTTATCCTTGGTCTTCATAGCTCAAAGATAAGAATATAAGAGTGGATATAAATCATATTTTTAAAATTAGAACAATTGTTCTAATTTGATATATTTGCAGTAATAAATTATAAGGCAATGGAAGGCAAACCAAAATTTGATTACGAATCAGCAGATAAAAATGAAAATGAAAGTAAAAGAGACCCTCAGGAAGTTATATCCAAAATACTGCAGGTGATTCTTGGGATAATAATGGCAGTGCTCCACATGTGATGAAAAGAAGAATTTCATATTGGTTTCTGCTGGGACTGGCAGCTTGGGGGACTATTGCTGTACTGAGACGAAACGGAATTTATATTCCCGTTATCAATGATTATTTTACAGACGGTATTACTGTTCCTATGTATTGTTATCTCATAGAATATATAATGAATTCAATCCTGGGGTATCAA
Organism: Chryseobacterium sp. S90; assembly: GCF_047444895.1. Lineage (NCBI taxonomy): Bacteria > Pseudomonadati > Bacteroidota > Flavobacteriia > Flavobacteriales > Weeksellaceae > Chryseobacterium > Chryseobacterium sp. S90. Next base: position 375,129 of record NZ_JBLGCX010000005.1, read on the forward strand.
TGGAAATCGGATCTGAAATTTATATTGACTTCAGTACTCTATCTGTCTTTTTTGTTTGAAGTGCTTTGCCCGAAACTATCTGTCCGGTTTACCGGAGATGTTTTTGATGTGCTTGCTTATTTTACCGGAGGACTGGTATACTACTTTTTTTCAGTAAAGAGTTTGGCTATAAATAAAAAAGCCAACAGATCTACATCGTAAAGGAGACTGCTGGCTGTGGTATAGTTTTTATCCTGGTTCAATTATTATTATAATCTCAGTTGTACTTTTTTATCAGCAGTGTTCTTTCGATTATGTATACAAGACAATCATTGAATCCGGAATGTTACATGAGAAGGCGAATATTTTTTTAACTGATAAATTTTGAAGCTTTCTTTTGGTAGCTTTGCAAAAGACTTAAAATATTCACTTCGATGCACGACAAGCTTTTACAATATATCCGGTCAGCTCATGATTTTACCTGTGAAGAAACAGAAGCTGTCAAACAATATTTTGAGCCGGTTATGTTTTCAAAAAATACTGTGATAGAAGAAGCAGGAAAGGTTCCTTATTATCTTTACTATATTATTTCAGGCTATCTCAGGCTTTTTTACAATGACCAGAATGGTAATGAAATTACTACTCATATCAATTGTCCACCCGGATTTTTCACTTCTTATTCAGATTTTATCAATGGTACAGTTTCTGAAAATAATGTGGAATGCATCACAGATGCTGAACTTTTGAGAATTTCAAAAGAAAACCTGGATTATCTGACTGCTAAGAGTCAGGCAATGAAAGATTTCAGTATTTCGGTTTTTCAACAATCAATTGCTTATAATGAGAACCGTTCCAGAGAATTATCTGTTTTGAATGCCGAACAGCGTTACCTGAAACTCATGCAAGACTATCCGGAAATTATTCAGAATGTTCCCATCCAGTACATTGCTTCGTTTTTAGGGATGAAACCCGAAAGTCTGAGCAGAATCCGGAGAAAAATAATTAACTAACAAAAGTCAAGTGGTTCCGGTTCTGGGAAGATGAACTTTGCAGCATTAAAATCAATGCAATGACAAAGAATCATTTAAGTCTTGTTTCCGGAGCAAATGGACATCTGGGAAATAATTTAGTCAGATTTTTACTGAAACAGGGATTGCCGGTGCGCGCGGCAGTAAGAAATATACATAATAGAAAACCTTTTGAAGGACTGAATTGTGAGCTGGTGCAGGCTGATATTACGGATAAGGCTTCTTTTGTAAAAGCCCTTCAGGGTGTTGAAACTTTTTATGCAGTAGGTGCTGCTTTTAAATTATGGGCAAAAGATCCCAAAAGAGAAATCTATGATGTGAATATCGCGGGAACCAGAAACACCATCGAAGCAGCAGCAGAAGCTGGTGTGAAGAAAATAATCTATGTAAGTTCTGTTGCTGCACTGGATTATACTACATTACCTGCGAAAGAAAGTAACGGCTATAATCCGGACCGGAGAGATATGTATTATAATTCTAAGAATGATGGTGAAAAACTGGCTTTTGATCTGGCCGAAAAATTGGGAATAGAGCTGGTTTCTGTGATGCCTTCTGCGATGATAGGCAGTGAAGCGTTTTCTCCGTTGAATGTTTCCTTCGGAGTATTGAAACTTATCCTGAACAAGAAAATTCCGGTAGATACCAAAATTACTTTGAACTGGATAGATGTGAAAGATGTGGCCGAAGGATGTTATCTCGCAGCTGAAAAAGGCCGTTCTGGGGAACGTTATATTTTGGCCAATGAAAAATGTTTGACGATTACAGATACCACCATTTTAGCCAGCCAACTTTATCCTGAATTGAAACTGGAGATTCCCCGTTCAGTGCCTAAAGGAATCCTATTCAGTATTGCTGCCATTATGGAATTTACCGCAAAGCTCAGTGGCAAAGCTCCTGTACTCACAAGAAAAGATATTGCCATGTTTTCCGGATTACAGCAGGATTTTGATATTTCCAAATCAAGAAATGAACTTGGTTTTAATCCCAAAAGTCCTGAACAGGCAGTGAAGGAAGCATTAGATTATCTGATGAAAAACCCTGGAATTTTAAAAGAGGCATAAAAATGTCTCTTTATTTATTCCTGTTCAAGTTTGATAATAGGTCCTTTGTAAAACTTAGTCAGATCATACAGATCAGCAAAATGATGTTGAAGCTCAGGAATGATTTTTCCGTCAAATTCTTTTGAAGCGCATTGGTTTTCTGCCAAAACGTATAAAGATTGATTGTCCGGCTTCAGATACTCACAAAGTATATTATCGTGATGCTGGTCTCTGTTGATAATTTCTGTGAGAAATATTCCATAGATCAGGAATTGATTGAAGTTTTTGGAGTCTACAATATAATTCATGTCCTGTTTCAGGAGCTTTTCATAGTCTGAAAGAATCTGAAGAAAGTTTTCGGCATGAACGGTTGTCGGTATTTCATAAAAAAGATCAATACCATTGATGAAAAGCTGTGTTTTTGCTTCCTCATGATCTGAAGAATACACTTTACTAAACCATTGAAAAATAAGGAGGAGTTCCTCCTGAGTAAGTTCTTCAACAGAATCCTTTACCTTGTTTTTGATGTTTTCAAGCGTGTCTTTTGCATCAGATGGCAGGAATTGTAGAATATTTTCCTCTTCACGGTCGAGCTTATTGTACAAATTAATTTTGGCAATAGTAGGGTTGGTTTTGATGAAATAAAGTTCTTCCGCCATAGGTATTTACCAAATAATCTTTAAAAATGGTTATTGAAAGATACAAAATATGCTTCAATCTTATTTAAAAAAATAATATGTAGCGAATGGTATAACTATTTTACCGTTTCATGTAATGCAATTCTGTTTCCTTCCGAATCTTCAAATTCTGCTACGGCAAAACCATACTTTTCATCTGTTTTCTTAGGATAAAGAACAGTTCCTCCATGTTCTACAGCATTTTCCAGGGTATGGTCAATATTCTCTGTTTTAAAATAAATAATAACACCGTTTTTGGAAGGTTTGTAGACATCACCTTTGGCCAGAGCTCCTGTAATCCCACTGTTTTTTTCTTCAAAAGGAAACAGAGCCATCTCATAACGATCTATGATTTCTTTCTCAAAACTAAAGTTGAAAACAGCAGAATAGAACTTTTCTGCACGCTCCAGATCATGCACAGGGATTTCAAAATATACTACAGGGTTGGTCGATTTCATATTTTTTCCAAGGTTAGGTTTCTGCGATTGACTGCAAGATACAGCTATTAGTAGTAAAAACAGGAAAAGGGAAAACATGGATTTCATGACAGGGATTATTTCTTTGATCTAAAATAGAATTTTTATCTGTATTTTAAAAATAGATAGACTTATCTATTTTTTGTTTAGATTTGTAAAAATTTTCACGATGAAAAAAGAAAAAGTACGCGAGAGGATTATCAGGGTTGCTTCAGATTTATTTTATAAACAGGGATACAATTCTACAGGAATCAACCAGATTATAGCAGAAGCTGATATAGCCATCGGTTCACTGTACAACCACTTTTCATCTAAAAACGATCTTCTTCAGGCATATCTCATCAAAGAAGAGCTTGGTTGGTTTGAGGGATATGAAAACAGTACATCCAAGATTGCAGAACCCAGAGAAAAACTTCTGGCACTTATTGACTACAGGAAGAAATTACAGCAGACCTCCAAGTTTGCAGGATGTCATTTTATAAAAATAGTTTCTGAAATAGGGGAAGGAAATCCTTCTGTCTCCGGTTTTGCCAAACAGCATAAAGAAAAACAGAAAGATCTGATTAAAACACTCGTAACAGAATATGGGGTACAAGGACAAGTTTCTGATGTTGATTTAATAACCGGGAATATTTTCCTTTTAATAGAAGGAGCGGTTATAACATCAACAATCAGCAAACAGAATGATTCTTTTGATCAGGTTAAAAAAATTGTTCAGGGTTTATTACCCTAATTTTTTTTAAATATTAAAAAATAGATATATCTATATAAAAATGAAACATAAGTATTTGAAATTATTGGTTATACTCTTTGGACAGTTGTTGACAATTATTGATATTTTTATCATTAATGTGTCTATACCTTCCATACAGCGTGATCTTCATGCTTCCAACGGAGAAATGCAGTTTATGATCGCGGCTTACCTTATCGGATTTGCTTCTTTTCTGATTACCGGAGGGCGATTGGGTGATTTATACGGAAGAAAAAAGACCTATATCATCGGATTAATATCTTTTATGGTAAGTTCTATGGCTTGCGGAATTTCTGCAGGAGCTGAGCAACTTGTTATTTCGAGATCTGTACAAGGGATAAGCGCTGCAATGATGGCTCCGCAGGTGCTTTCCATGATTCAGATTTTATTTACTGCTCATCATGAACGTACAAAAGCAATGGGTTGGTATGGGATCACTATTGGAATAGGGACTATTTTAGGTCAGTTTCTCGGCGGATATTTTTCATCACTTACGATGATGGAAGAACCCTGGAGACTTATTTTTCTAATGAATATTCCTATATGCCTGCCCGCAATTTTTCTTAGTCTGAAATTATTGAATGAATCTAAAACTTCGATAAGGCAGTCTTTTGATATGGGTGGCGTTGTAATGCTTTCTGCAGGATTGTTCTCTGCTACTTATGCCCTTACGATGTCTGAACATGAAGGTTTTCATTTCAAAAATATCACACTGATGGTCATTTCAGCCGGAATTATTTTCGGTTTTATCAAAAATCAGAAGAGAAGAATAGAAAATAAAAGATCTTATCTGATTGATTTTGAATTGTTCCGTTATAAGAATTTCAATCTGGGAATTCTGGCCGTTTCCTTCTTCTTCATTATGCTGGATTCCTATTTTTATATTTTGTCGATTTTTTTTCAGGATGGATTAAAGATCAGTCCGTTAGCAGCCGGAGAAATTATAGTCTTTCAGGGACTGGGATTCATACTGGCGTCCGCGGTTTCTGTAAAACTGATTTTGAGATATGGAAAAAAAGCTCTGATTGTAGGGCTCAGCTTTATTATTGTTATTCTTATTCTTCAGCTGTTTTTATTCAGAATACAGATCGGTTTGCCCATGTTCTGCCTGCTGTTGTTTTTGCATGGGTTGGGAATAGGTTCAATCATTCCTTCACTGGCCAATATTGCCCTGTCGGGAATGTCTGAAAAGCTTATTGGAAATGCATCCGGGGTTTATAATACTTTTCAGCAGGTGGCTGCCATCATTGGAATTGTCGCTGTAGGAAGTGTTTTTTACTATTTTCTGGGAGCAAAACCTGCAGTAAAGCATTATCACAATGCGTTTTCAGTGACAGTATTAATCAATATTCTCTGTCTGATTTTTGTAATAGCTTCAGTTTTTAAAGTTCCTAACCATGTTCTCCCTGAAATGAGGTGTAGAAAATAATCAGGATTATTTGTATGTTTTTTTAGATGAGGTCTTGACTTCACTTAACGTCGCTTTCGCAATATTTCTGGTGACTTCAGTAGGAGAGTGGCAATCACAGTTGCTGAATCCTATCACATAGATATCTTCACTGGGAATATAAACGCCCATGCTTTTAAATCCAAATACACTTCCCCCATGTTCCCGGTCTGGAGTTCCATTAATATCTTTCAAATGCCATCCGTATCCGTAGGTAAATTCTTCACCATTATTCAGCTTATATTTCTGAAATGCTTTTTGGGTTTCTGTTGAATTCAAAAGAGTATTCTGAAGCAAAGCCTGCTGCCACTTCAACATATCATCTACAGTAGACATCAATGAACCGGAAGAAAAAGGAACACTGAAACTGATGACTGTTTTATTGACAAATCCCTGTTCTTTTTTGTGATAGCCATAAGCTCTTTGAAGGATCACTTTTCTGTCTGAAGCGTAATAAGAATGGGACATTCCTGCTGTATCAAAAATATTTTTCTTGATAAAATCTTCATAAGAAGTTCCGGAAACCAGTTCAATGATATACCCTAAAATCACATATCCGGAATTGTTGTAATCAAACTTTTCTCCCGGAGCAAAATCTACAGGTTCATTCTTGAAAAAATTGACCATCTCTTCAGGCTTCATCTCTTTTTGTGCAATAGAAGAAATGGATTTCATTTTGGTAAAATCTTTAATTCCCGAGGTGTGGGTCAGAAGATGATGAATAGTAATTTTGTTTCCGTTAGGATAATCTTTAATGTATTTGGAAATGGGATCGCTGACAGTAATTTTGCCTTGTTGTTCCAGCATCAGAATAGCTACAGCGGTAAACTGTTTGGTCATAGATCCGATCTGGAAAACATTCTCCGGGGTCATATTGACATTGAGTTCAAGATTGGCTTTTCCAAATGCTTTCCGGTAGAGATTCTTTCCATTCCGGGTAATCAGGAAAACACCGCCAGGCTCATTTTCATTCCCGAATTCTGTCTGGATAATACTATCAATTTTCTTTTCATATCCTTTAGTATGAATTTGAGCCTCAATTGTATTGCTGAAAAGCAAAAGCAATATCAAAAAGGGAGTTAGTTTTTTAATAATCATATTTTTATACTTTGTTATGCAAAGATATGATTAATTATTATTACTATGTTATGCAATATAGTGATTTATGTTTTTTCCTAAAAAATAGAATGAGTTTTTATAAGAAACTATTTTTCAACTGAGATTAACAACATCATTGGTCTGCGGAGTTCTTCTTTCATCTCAGGGATTTCTTTCAACATTTCCTGACCTGGTTCTGGTTCAATAATTTCTTTGATTTTGAAACCGTGTTTTAATAAAATATTTAAATAAGAAGTTAAAGTACGGTGGTATTTGATTACATTTTCTCCTAAAAAAGTCGTGTTTCTTTTTCCTTCCATAAAATAACGGTCTACAGGCCAACAGGTTTTTTCGCCATTTTTATCATATACCCAGTCCTGGCCGCCTTCAGCAGTGAAAACAGGATGTTCCACTGAAAAGACAAAAGATCCTCCGGGGCTCAGCCAATTGTAAATATTCTGAGCAATACTATCGAATGATTCTACATAATGTAATGTAAGCGAACTCAATATGATATCAAATTTTTCAGCAGGATATTCCACATCTTCCAAAGCTTTCCTTTCATATTGAATTCCTTCCAGATTATTGATTTCCTGAGCTTTTGCAAGCATTTTTTCCGAAAGATCAATTCCGATCACGGATTCTGCACCATTTTCAATAGCATAACGGCAGTGCCACCCAAAACCACAGCCGAGGTCAAGAATATCTTTTCCATGAAAATCAGGCAGCATATTTTTCAAGGTGTGCCATTCTCCGGCTCCTTCCAATCCTATCTGTGAGCGGAGCATTTTTTCGTACTGGTCAAAAAATGACGGATTGTCGTATTTATTTTCTTTCATAGCTTCAAAAATTGTGGTTCTTTAATTAAAGTCATTTTGACTTTTCTTACCTGACTTATGATTTATCCATGTCAAGGTTTTAAACCTTGACATGAATAAACATACTTAGATAGTTGAGACTTTGAAAATTTTCAGCTCATTAAAGAAGTATCATTCCTGCAAATTCTTTAATGAAGATGGACTTACGTAAATTTACGACAATAATATCAGAACTCAAATGCTGTTATGTATTATCAAATATTGCTTTGTGTTGGGAATTGAGATATTACTTTTGATTTTTTCGCATTGCTTTAATCAGTTTGTCATTACGTTTATCTGCTCTCTCATTGTTTAAAGAAAGTACAGCCCATATGGCGGCAGGAAGCCATCCTATCAGAGTAATCTGTAAAATCAGGCAGATAATTCCGGTGAGAACTTTGCCACGGACGATAAAGGATAAGAAGGGAAGTAATATGGCTAGTAACATGATTTTAAATTTTTAATTGAACAGAATTTAACGGGATTGAGGATCAAAATAAGCTTTAAAAGTAAGCGGATCTTCAGTTTTGTCTTCCGCTTCTTCAAGATATTCTAAATATTCTTCCTGATGCTTTTCCATATAAACAAGCACAATAGCGAGGTTTACAAACAGGTTTTTATCTTTGGAACCTAAATTTAAAGCCATCTTTAAATACTCCAGAGCCTTTTCGTTTTCTCCCATATCGGAATAAACAGCGCCAATATTAATTAAAGCTGAGGTATTTTCAGGCTCAATGAGTAAAATTTCATCTAGTTCTTTAATTAGCAGATCATTCAAAGTATCCCAATGATCTTCATTTTCCCATCTTCTAGCCTGAAGTTTTTTTACGTTTTCTAATCTTTGAGGTATCGTACTCATTATTTAAAATTACAGAATGGATGTTTGCTTTGTATACTGTACAAATTTAGCTTTCTTAAAATTGATTTGCTGTTTTTTTAAGGTTAAAAGAATTTTATTCTTTAAGACCATCCAGTATGGCCGCTTTCAGGATTTCAATGTTAATATCTTTCAACGCTTTGAATTTAATGCAATATCCGGTTACGTTGGCTTTCCCTATTTTATCTCCATAGGTTGTGCTCAGATAGGTCTTATCAGCGATGTTGAGAACATAAATTGAGATTCCAGAGGTATTGGCACTCATTCCGATCTGATAAAAATCTCTGGTTTTTCCGTCGGTATACTGTATGGTATAGAATCCATATCCGATATTGGGATTGGAAACAGTCTTATTTTCACTGTTTTTTCCATCCAGAAACCATAACTGGCATTCTGGCATAAGGTCCAGAATGATGTGATGGAGTTCATGCATATCATTGCGTTTCTTCTCAGACTGACTGTCGATATAGTCTTTGATTTGTTCTTGGATGGTCATGTGAAATTTGAGATTATTGAGCGACTAATTTACAAAATTTCATAAAGCACAATATGCATAATGATGAAACAAAAAGAACAGCAATTGCTGTTCTTTTATATTGTATTTTTCCTGATCCGTTGAATTTGTTTATTGGTTATCCAAATGCTCTTTTCAGCAAACTCTCTACTTTTGGCTCGCTGCCTCTGAAGCTTTTATAAAGTTCCATTGGATCTTTTGTTCCACCTGAAGAAAGCAATATTTTATACTTGGCTGCAATCTCAGGGTTGAAGATTCCGTTTTCTTTGAAATACTGAAAAGCATCTGCATCCAGAACTTCCGCCCATTTGTAAGAATAATATCCGGCAGAATACCCGCCCTGGAAAATATGGGAGAAACTTGGGCTCATTGCCGTTTCAGAATTGGAAGGATAAAGCGTTGTTGCTTTGGTATATTTATCTTCAAAATCCTTTACACTTTCATTTTCTAATTCTTCAACTTTAGTATGATAGTTCATATCAAGAAGTCCAAAACCTAGCTGTCTTAAAGTCTGGTAACCCTCCATGAAATTTTTAGACTGTTCTATCTTTTCAATTTTCTCGTCAGGAAGTACTTCCCCTGTTTTATAATGTTTGGCGAATGTTTTTAAGAACTCAGGTTCATAACAGAAGTTCTCCAGAAACTGAGAGGGAAGTTCCACAAAATCCCATTTTACAGAAGTTCCTGACAGCGTAGGATATTGGGTATCTGCCATCATTCCGTGAAGGGCGTGCCCGAATTCATGGAATAAAGTAGTCACTTCCTGGAATGTTAGTAAACTAGGAGTATCTTTTGTCGGTTTACTGAAGTTACAAACGATTGAAATATGCGGACGGGAATTTTCACCATTTTGTTTATACTGATTTTTATAGCTGGTCATCCATGCACCGGCTCTTTTACCTTTTCTTGGGAAATAATCAACATATAACAGAGACTTGTAAATTCCGTTCTCTTTTACTTCATATACTTTTACATCTTCGTGGTATTTCGGAATATCATTTCTTTCCTCAAAATTCAGTCCGAAAAGTTTTCCTGCCAATCCGAATACCGCTTCCTGCACCTGATCTAACGGGAAGTAAGGTTTTAATTCCTCATCATTAAGATCAAATTTCTGTTTACGAAGTTTTTCAGCATAGAATGCGTGGTCGTAACCCTGCATTTCTTCAATTCCGTCAGCTTTGGCTAAAGATTTTAATTCTTCAATTTCTTTATCAGCATATGGTTTTGCTTTAGTTAAAAGCTCATTTAAGAAATCAAAAACTTTTACTGGAGACTTCGCCATTCTTTCTTCCAGAACGAAATCTGCATAGTTTTTATATCCGATAAGTTCAGCTTTCTGCTGTTTCAAATTAAGAAGTTCTTTAATCAGATTCTGATTGTCAAATTCTCCGCCATCAAAGGATTTTTTACCGTTTGCCAGCGCCAGTTCCTTTCTCAGTTCGCGGTTTTCAGCATACGTCATGAACGGAATATAGCTTGGGTATTGTAAAGTCACTACCCAGCCTTCAAGGTTTCTTTCCTTAGCCTCTTCAGCATACTGATCGATAATAGCCTCAGGAATTCCTGCAAGATCTTCCTTATTCGTTATATGTTTAAAATAAGCATTAGTAGAAGCCAAAACATTCTGTCCGAACTGTAAAGACTTCAAAGAAAGATCCATGCTGATTTTCTTTAATTTTTCTTTGTCTTCCTCATTCAATAGAGCTCCGCTTCTTACAAAACCTTTGTAGGTCTCATTTAAAAGCATTCCCTGTTCTTCGTTGAGATTATATTTGTCCTTTTCATCATATACTTTCTTGATTTTGTTGAAAAGGGCTTCGTTTTGAGATATTTTTGAAGAATATTCCGTTAAGATCGGAGAAACCTCCTGGGCAATCTGCTGGATCTCATCGCTGGTCTCAGCAGAATTTAAGTTGAAAAAAATATTTGAAACCACATCCAGCTGTTCCCCTGAATATGCCAATGCTTCAATAACATTTTCAAAAGTGGGTGCTTCCGTATTGTTGACAATAGCATCAATTTCTGCCTCTGATTTTTGAATCAGTTCTTTAAATGCCGGCAGATAATCTTCATTTTTAATGTCATTGAATGGCGCTGAATGATATGGAGTAGTAAATTTTTCTGTTAAAATATTCATTTTTCGATTTTTTATAAAAGGTAAATGTAATGATTCATTGGGAATCACAGCTGAAACGCTCAAAAATAATGCCTTACTCACAAGTTATGACAAAAATACTTATCTTTAAATAATCTTGTCATATGGAAAGTGGGAGTGATGTGGGAATATTTAATTTTGAAAACAGATTTAAAATAAATAACCTTAAAATATATAGACTATGAAAACACTCTTAAAAATCATTGGTGCCATCATTGTGCTGGCTATCATCTATGCTGTAATTGCAATGCTGGCTTTCAGTAAAGATTATCATTATGAAAAATCTGTTGTCATCAATGCACCACAGGAAAAAGTATGGCCTTATGTAGGTACTTTAAAAGGCTACAATCAATGGGATCCTTTTTCCAAGGCTGATAAAAATATTGTGATTACGTATTCAGGGAACGGTGATAAAGTAGGAGATTCCTATCACTGGAAAGGAGATAAAAATGTAGGAGAAGGAGAGCAGGCAATTAGTGAGCTGGTTCCTAATCAAAAAATGGCTACAAAACTTCACTTTATAAAACCTTTTGAGGGAGATATGAAGGCTAATTTTGTTATGGTTCCTGAAGGAAGCGGAACCAAAGTGACCTGGATGATTGATAATGAATTGACTCCTATGATGAAAATTATGAAACCACTGATGAACGGGAACATGGATAAAATGTTTAGCCAGGGTCTGGGTGATCTGAAGAAACTTGCTGAAAAATAAAATGAAAGCCTTGTAAATTTTACAAGGCTTTTTTATTACAATTCTTTCTTATTGATTTCGTTTATCAAGTTATTTTAGATTAGCCAAAGAAATATTATTCAAAAATATTATCTTTATATAAAGAATCGATTGTATGGAGAAGATTGTATTTGAAAAAAGTGATATCAGAGACTTTGTGAAAACTACTATCGCAGAGAAAATTGAGAAGCTTAAAAACTTTATTGAATTTACCCTGGAGGCCAGCCGTGACATCAAAAAAACTCCGAAATATGACAGTATGAGAGAAGAGATGCAGGAGGAGATTTATCAGATGCAGCGACAGCTGGGGGCTTTGAATGATCTTAAAAGAAATATGGCAAAAGTCCTGAATACCGCTACAGAAAGAGTACAGCTTGGCTCACTGGTCATCACCAATAAGGCCCGGTTTTATATATCAGTGTCATTAGGGGAATTCTTTTTTGAAGGAGACCGGTTCTATGCAATCTCTCCCGAAAGTCCCATGGCCAAAAAAATGATGGGTATGAAATCCGGCGATGAGTTTACTTTAAACAAAATCCATCAGAAGGTTATAGAGGTTTTGTAAAAGTAAAATTGATAAGGTTCCGGTACCTATCAGCCAATCAAACATTAAACTTCCTTCATCCGGCTTCCTGCTTCCATCTTTTTCGTAATTTTGTTACATGAATAAAGCATCCATTTTAAAAGAAATCATAGAGCAAAGGAGAAGTATTTTCCCAAAAGATTATGCGGATACAGAAATATCTCAGGAAGTTTTGGAGGAAATTTTAAATGCTGCTACACTTGCTCCCAATCATAAACGTACAAAACCCTGGCGTTTCAAAATATTCAAAGGTGAAGAGAAAGCACAGCTGGCCTCAGAAATGCAGGCTATCTATAAAGCAATTACACCTGAGCAGCTTTTCCTGGAAAAAAAATACAATGATATCGGTTTTAAAATCAATAAAGCCAATGTTGTAGTTTCTATCGTAGTCAACTTCAGCGGAATGGTTCCTGAATGGGAAGAAATAGCTGCTGTTTCAATGGCGGTTCAGAACATGTATCTTACCTGTACAGCGAATAATATCGGGTGCTATTGGAGTTCTCCCAAAATTGTAGATGAGTTGAAAGATTCTCTGACTATTGAAGAAAACCAAAAATGTCTGGGATTGTTTTACATGGGTAATTTGGAATAAATAGCCCTGATCGAGCGGTTTGTTTAAGCTCTTTTTCTTTGTAAAAAGAAAAAAGCGAGTAGCGAGAGCAGGTTCCCGGCTTCTGGAAAAATGAATTTTATAAAACTTTTTACCTGAAGCTTTTTACTTCAAACTTTTTTACTATCTTTGCACTCTTAAATATTTAACTGGGACGAGTTCCCGTAAAATTCAAACATTATGTCAGTAAAAATCAGATTACAAAGACACGGTAAAAAAGGAAAACCTTTTTTCCACATCGTGGTTGCAGATTCTAGAGCTAGAAGAGATGGTAGATTCATCGAAAAACTAGGAACTTACAACCCAATTACTAATCCAGCAACTATCGAATTGAACGTTGATTCCGCTGTACAGTGGTTAAACAACGGTGCTCAGCCTACTGATACTGCTAGAGCTATTTTATCTTACAAAGGTGCCCTTTACAAAAAACACTTACAAGGTGGTGTAGCTAAAGGTGCTTTTGACGAAGCTGAAGCTGAAAAAAGATTCAATGCTTGGGTAGAAGCTAAAGACTCTAAAGTACAAGGTAAAGTAGAAGGTTTAGCAACTGCTAAAGCTGATGCTAAGAAAGCTGCTTTAGAAGCTGAAGTAAAAGTAAACGAAGCTAGAGTTGCTGCTGCTGCACAAGCTGAGGCTGATGCTAAAGCTGCTGAAGAAGCTGCTAACGCACCTGCTGAAGAAGTTGTTGCTGAAGCTACAGAAGGAGAAGCTCCTGCTGCTGAAACTGAAGAAAACACTGAAGCTTAAGAACAAACCCTGTTATGCGTAAAGAAGATTGCTATTTTTTAGGAAAAATCACACGCAGACATGGACTTGCGGGTAACGTAATCCTTAAATTGGATACCGATCAACCCGAGCTTTACAATAAATTGGAATCAATATTCGTTGAAATCAACGGATTATTGGTTCCATTTTTTATTGAAAGATCATCATGGAGCAAACTTGATGCTCTGAATCTTGCATTCAAAAACTCTTCTGAGGCTATGGTAGACCAGGTGTTGGGTAAAAATGTTTACCTTCCGCTTGCTTCACTGCCTAAACTTTCGGGAAAACAATTCTACTATCACGAGATCATCGGGTTTGAAATCTTTGATCAAAATGATAACAACTGTGGAGTGATCAGATCTGTAAATGATCAGACGGCACAGGTGTATTTCATTACCAATCTGGATGGAAAAGAAGTGGTTATTCCTATGATCAAAGACTGGATTCTTGAAGTTGACCGAGAAGAAAGAATAATCAAAATGGAACTTCCTGAAGGTCTTATTGATGTATTTCTGGTTCCATCCAAGAAAGACGAATAGTTTTGCAATAAGCAATAAGCTATTCTTCCTCAATTTTCTTCATTACTATTACTTCATTACTTATTATTCATTACTCATTTTTAAGGCGGGTAAAAGATATTCCTGTACCATTTTTTCAACTTGTGAATGGGCATAAGGTTTATTGTAAGCTTGTGCGGTAATTACCATTACAACTGGTATTTTGGTGAAGATGATGATTTTGTTTCCACCATTTCCGCTGGATTGGTAAGCCTCATAACTGCTGTTTCCCACTGTATAAACTTTTCTCCAGAATAAATATCCATACCCTTCAAAATCGTGACGATCCGGAAAATAATTGGTAAAAGATTTCTCAACCCATTCTTTGCTCAGAATAGTTTTTCCTTCCCAAATTCCATTATTGCTGTACAGCTGCCCGAATTTTGCAAAATCAAGAGCTTTCATACGAAGTCCTCCCGCCAGAGAAGGTTTTTGCTGCGGAGTAAACTGCCATTTATAATTTGTGATTCCAAGGGGTTGAAATAACTTTTTATCTGCATAGTTTTTTAAGCCTTGCGGAACTGTTTTATCCAAAATATCTCCTGTTACCACAACTCCGGCAGTGAAATAATTCCAGTTTTTTCCTGGCGTATCCTCTGTCATTGGCAGATCTAATGTGAAATTCACCCAATTTTCGGTAGGATACATATTTTCTTCATTTCCGGCAGATTCCGGATTTTCGTCGTTCCCTTCAAATCCGGAACTCATTGTCAATAAGTTTTTTATAGTAACATTTTCTTTTTGAGAAGAATAATTTTTAAATTGTTTCAGATCATAAAATTCTTTCAGGTATTGATTTTCGTTTTTTAAATATCCTTCTTTGACAGCAATTCCCGTCAACGCTGAAGAAAATGATTTCCCTACAGAACGGGTGTCCTGCAAAGAATCTCTTCCGGATCCGTTGAAATATTCTTCCAGAAGCAGTTTTCCGTCTTTTAGAATGACAATTCCGGTTATATTTTTAAACCTGTTTTCTGCAATTTTCTTATTCAGATTTCTGATAGCTTGTGTATTGATTTTTTCCTGAGAAACCTTCCATCCACTGTTGGATTGAATGGGCTGAATGGCAATCTGCTGCTCCGGGATATTTTGGGAAGGAATACTGAGGTTGATCTGACCTTCTGCGATAATTGGCCCTGACTTGATTGTAGAAGTATTAAGATACGGGCGTATTTCAATTTTTAAGGTATGATTTCCTTCCGCCAGAGCATCAATTCCGTTATGAGACATATAAAAGCGCATCCATAAATACCTTCCCCATGAATCTTCGTTTTTACTACTGAGAAGAGGAATTCGCAATGTAGTCTTGACTTTTTTATGATCTGCCGTACCTGCACCTGTATTGAGATTTTCTTTATAGATCAGTTTTCCGTCTACATAAAATGAGAATTGATAGTTTCCGTTTTTCAACAGTTCATCAACCGTCCAATTGGGTTCAAGCTGATGCAGATAGTTGACAAGAGAATTATTAAAAAAAGCGTGGATACCAAGATCTCCGTTTTCCTGGAATAAAGAAGAACTGAGAAAATCCGAATCTTTCAGGTTTTCAAGAGAAATAGTTTTATTAACGAAAACAATTTTACCGAGATGATTTTTTTGAATCGGATTTTCAATTTTTTCAGGATTGACTATGTTTTTATTTTGTCCCTGATAAAGATAAAATGTGAAAATAAAGATCAATAATAGAACTGGTTTCATTGCTAGAAGTATTTAAGCAAAAGTAGCAAACTTCTTCATGGTAAAATAGAATGAAATTAACATTGCGATTTTATTATTCACCATATATTCTAATTGAACAGCTTTCTGAATTCTCCGGGAGACTGATTCGTCTTTTGTTTAAAGAGTTTACTGAAAGACTGCGGGTGTTCAAATCCCAATTCATAAGCAATTTCACTTACAGATAAACTTGTGGTACTCAAACGTTCTTTAGCAGAATCAATCAATTTATTCTGGATATGCTGCTGCGTATTTTGTTGAGTGTGTAATCGGAGTAAGGTTCCGAGATAATTAGGTGAAATATTCATTTGCTCGGCTATCGTTTTTACCGAAGGAATTCCACTTTCAAGAAGATTTCCGCTTTCAAAATATTGGGATAGGAGATCTTCAAACTTGTATAATAATTCGTGGCTTGATTTTTTTCTGGTGAAAAACTGACGCTCATAAAAACGGTCAGAGTAAACCAATAATAATTCAATCTGGGCAATGATGAGCTCCTGTGTGAACCTATCAGTGTTTGCCTGATATTCCCGTTCAATATTTTTAAAAATATCAACAAGGATTTTCTCTTCCTTGTCAGAAAGAAAAAGGGCTTCCTTCACCTTGTAGCTGAAGAAATCATAAGACTTTATTTTTCTGGTTAATGAAGTATTCCACAGAAAATCGGGATGAATCAGCAATAAAAATCCGGTAGGCTCTACTTCAACATCCTGTCTTATTTCCAGACTTAAAAATTGTTGCGGAGAAACAAAGCACAATACACCGGAGTCAAAATCATATTGCTGCTGACCGTAATTGAATTTTGGAGTGACATTTTTTTTCAAACCAATAGAATAAAAATTCTGGATCCACTTCAGTTCTTCATTTTCTACAACATAACGAACCTTGCTGTAATCTATCAAACTGATCAGTGGATGCTCAGGATTCGGAAGACTACAGAAAGCATGAAAATCTGAAATCGAATTAAAACGAACAGGGTGTTTCATAATAGCGAAGTTAAGTGTTTTTGTAAAAATTATAATACATGATATCATAAAACCTTGGACTCCGGTCAGGTTGACTTCTAAAGTTTTATATTTAATTCATCCGATTAAATTGAAATATTAAGTATTAGGAATGTCATCCTGGGCGGAGCCGAAGGATAGTATCAAATTAAATCGCAGTAGAAACAGTAAGACTTTCCCATTTCTCAGCATCTTTCTTTAAGATATCAATCTTATTATTCAGAAACTCCATCGTTCCTACTCCCAATAATAAATGTACCGGCGGATTTTTCTCTTTACTGATCTGAATCAGTACATCAGCTGCCTTCTCAGGATCATTAGGCTGATTTCCGTTGATCTCATTAAGATGAGCCTGTTCAGAATTTCTTGCCGCCTCATAAGCCTGAATAGGATTGGAAGGTGTTTTCACAGAATCTTTGTTCAGGAAATCTGTACGGAAATATCCGGGATACACAACGGTAGCATGAATTCCGAAATCTTTTACTTCTTCAGCCAAAGCTTCGGTAAATCCGGCAACAGCAAATTTTGTTGAACAGTAAATTCCCCAACCCGGAAAATTAGCGGAATATCCACCAACGGAAGAAATATTAAAGATGTTTCCAGACCTTTGCTCACGAAGATAAGGCATGGCATTTCTGATCACATTTAAGGTTCCGAAAACATTTACTGCATAATTTTCTCTCGCCTCTTCATCTGTAAGTTCTTCCAGTGTTCCGATTTGTCCATAACCTGCATTATTGACCACTACATCAATTTTTCCGAAATGTTCAACCGTTTGGGCAATGGCAGATTTAATATCGTTATTGTCTGTAATGTTTACGCTGAGCGGAAGGAAGTTTTCAGAAGTTTCTCCGAGGGTTGAGATCAGGGATTCAACGGTACGGCTTGTTGCAGCAACCTGAAATCCTTCGGATAATAATTTTTTTACCAACTCGAATCCTAAGCCTTTTGAAGCTCCTGTCACGAACCATACTTTTTTTGTTTCCATTTTTAAATATTTTTTTGTTTAAATGATGGTACAAAGATGGAAACTTACGAAAAGGGAAATGTATCCAAATCGGGGAATGATGTATCCAAATCGTGAATGATGATTTATTTCCTTTACATTCAGAGATTTTTTAATAATTTTTCAGAAGGTTCCTGTATTTCAAAGGTGTAATTCCTATATTTTCTTTAAAACATCGGGTAAAATGACTCTGATCTGAAAAGCCGCATTCTATAGCAATATCCGTCAAAGAATGGGGTAAAGTCAGCAATTCAAGTGATTTATTAAGTTTTAATTTTCTGAGATATTCACCCAGATTGCAGTGGAAATATTTATGAAAATCCCTGCTGAGATGAATAGGGTGAATGTTCAATGTTTTAGAAAGTTCCGTAAGATTCAGGCTTTCTGTAAAGCTTTCATGTAAAATTTCATTGATCTGGCCTACCCAGACTGGTTTTCTATCAGTGGTTTCCTTCTGATGGGTCAATTGACTGAAAAGGTGCAGTAATAACTGATTGACGGCCAGTTCAAAGGATAAATCATTGATTTTCGTTTCTTTGAACATTTGATAAACCAATAGTTTTAAAGCCGGATCTTTTATATTAAAGCTGCCTTCCACTTTATTTTTCTGAATGTCAAAACGATCAAACCAGCTTTGCGTGAGCTCGATATGAAAACCTCTTGTAAAAACATCCGGTTTAATATTGTAATGCGGATCTTCCCAATGATGGTATAATAATGTTCCTGCAGAACAGCCATAGGTCTCTTTTCTGTTTCCTTCTGTCATATTGCCCTGAAGCAAAAAAGTGAAATAAGCATTTTCATGATAATGCCAGTCTACGTAAGGATGTGTATACTCCGTATCAGTGATAATCAATCCTTCTACATTGACCATTTGATTGGTTTCCCCAAAATATTCGCCTTTACGAAGAGTATTCATGATAAATTTTGTTTTAATCGGTCAATCTGTTCATACATTTTATTAAAGAACATTTTCCTTTCCCGGTTTCCGGATTCGTTGAGTGATCGGGAGTTTTTGATCTGATGTTCAAAATAGCTTAGAGAATCTTCACAGGTGATTTTATCATTGGTCATCATATATCCAAACATGCTGAAAGGAACGAAAAAGGAACATTGCTGCTCATTTTTGAATAAAATACTGTTGTTTAAAATTACTAAATCATTGACATAGATCTGATAATTAGTTTTTTCCAGTGTTTTAATTTCCAGGCATTCCAGTAATTTCTTCAGGTCATCAAGAATAAGATCCACATCATTTTTCTTCAATAGTCCCATTTCATAGTAGAAAGAAATTTGTCTCAAAGCACTCATAATGGTGGTGTCATTCCAGATTTCGGTGACGTTTTGTTTATCATAAAGATCTTTCAGCATGTCATTTTTTACTGAATGATATTCCATACTAAACTCATGAAACGGACTTAAGAATTTATCCTGATTCAGTAAATTCATCCAGACATAAAACTTGAAGCGGGATAACATTGAATCTGAAATGGTATAGAAAAACGGGATGTCTTTTGCAGAATAAAATACTTTGGAATTGTTGATATTCTGAAAAACGTTTAAAATTTTCAATGAGTTCTCGAAATAATTTAAAAGATCTTCAGTTGTTCTTACCGGCTGTGTTCTTTTGACAACCAATTGGTTTTCTGTTCCCAGAAACTGATCCAATGAGATCTGATAGTACCTGGCAAGCTCCAGCGCTTCCTCAAAGCTGAACTTAGCTTTCAAAGAAGTTCTTCTGTGGGCCGCATCATAACTGATGTTAAGAATGTTGGCAATCTCATCATTTAAAGATTTTTCCCCGATTTTTCTTCGGATTTCCTTCAATAGAGCTTCCTGGTGCATAGTTTTGTGATTTTCACAAATGTAGTATTTTTTTTAATTTTTTTTCACATTCGAAACTGCGCTTTCTGCTGATAATTTTGAAATGTAATTTTAAAATAATGCGTTATGAAAACACGAATTTTATTTGCAGCAGTTCTTTTATTCAATAGTCTGGCTTATGCATCAGACAGTTTAAAAGCAGATTCTTTGAAACCGAGATTTATCGCAGCTTCTCCTTCAAAGAATGTTAGAAATGTCAACGGGATTTTATTTAAATATTATGATGAGGAAGATCATTTTAAGCCTAAAAAAGTAAACGGATTGGGAATGGGATTCAACTTCCTGGGTATTTTTCTTCCTCCGTTGATGCTTTTCAACTTACAATTACCAGGCAATGATGATTATGTAATGGTTCCCCGTGAAAAGATGAATACAATCAATGGACTTCAATTGTCTCTGATCAATATGGAGCCTACCGTTACCAATGGTCTGGAGGTTAATGTTTCGAGTAATATCAACACATATGCGGTGACTAACGGAGTGTCTGTTTCTCCATTTTTTAATCTCCATCATGAGATGAAAGGTGTTTCTGCAGCACCGTTGGCCAATATTGGACATAAATGTCGTGGGCTGCAGATTGGTTTGTACAACAAATGTGAAGATTTCAGAGGAATCCAGATCGGTGGATGGAATGAAAACGGAAAAAGAAAACTTCCGCTCATCAACTGGAATTTTAAAAAACAGAAAACAAATTAGACATGAAAAATTATAAACTCATATTATTTTTATTCCTGTTTTCAGCACGTATTTTTTCACAAAATGCCACTCATGATACAGTGAATACCTCTACAGAAGAACCTTTTGATTATAAAAAATATTATGATTGTGATTTTGGAGAAGGAAATGTTTGATTGTGATCAAAAAAGGAAAAGAATTTACAGATTTAAAAGATTTAAGAAAATCAGGGAAAGGTTTTGCTATTAAAATGGAAGCTATCTACAGTATGGAATTCACGGACGGAAAAAGATATGAATCAAACGTGGTGAAAAATATTACACAGGATAGTCTTTCGATCACGAATTTTTTCAATGAGAATGCAGCTAAGTTGGCAGGACAGCCTTTTAAACTTATTCATTATCCTCTTTCAGCTTTGAAGTATGTGCGTTTTATTGATGACAGGATGCTGTCTCTGTACAGCAAAAAGAACATTCAGAAAAATTTTGACCTGATTGTGAAAAAAATGGATCATGCTAAAATGTGTCCTGCTGTTATCAATTTTAAAGATAGAAGTGGAGAAACAAAGGTTTGCCATTTTTATCTGACATCCCAGGGATATGATCTTCTTTACGAAAGTGATGGAAGAGTATATTATCTTGAGGGTAGAGTAGAATGGAAATAATTTTTTGAAGAGAGTGCAGCCATCAGTCTGTACTCTCTTTTTAGAGACTTATCACTATTAAATTTAATGAAAATATTGATTAATACATGAAAAAAGCAAAAGCAGTGATGCATCTACTGAAGAAAAATAATATTTTTGTAATATAGCTCGGATGAATGATGAAAATAAAATATTTATTGCTGTT
The DNA here is from genome assembly GCF_047444895.1 of Chryseobacterium sp. S90. Lineage (NCBI taxonomy): Bacteria > Pseudomonadati > Bacteroidota > Flavobacteriia > Flavobacteriales > Weeksellaceae > Chryseobacterium > Chryseobacterium sp. S90. The sequence goes on from NZ_JBLGCX010000005.1 coordinate 396,406, forward strand.
TTTGATTATAGGGAATGTGCTTTTTAAGGCACAGATCAATAATGTAGAAAAAAATATTCTGGAAAGACTGACTTATAAGGAATTGGAACATGAATTCTATAAGGCCCTTCCCGGAGATACAAACAGCACAAAAAGTATTGCCAGTTCTTATCTTAAAAAGGCAAAATTTGAAAAAAATACAACTCAGATTGCTGAAGGGTATGTTTTGCTTCATTATGACGAAGATTTACCCAATGCATTAAAATACCTTGACAGCTTACAACACATCACCAAAAATTCAAAAGGAAATGCCTATCCGGCAAGAATCTACCTGTTAAAAGGAAACCTGTATTTCAAGACTGATAATCTCCAGGCTGCATTAAATAATTATATCCTGGGATTGAAATATGCAAAAGAAAAAGGAAATAAAAGGCAGATTGCCATGGCCCATACCAGTATTGCCTATCTCAACAATTATATAGGGAAACATGCGGAGACCGCAAAAGTACTGAGACACTATGCATATCATGCCGATTATTTGACTATAGATGAAAGAAATTCTCTCAAATTGAATCTCGCAGATGCTTATATAGAGATCAATAAAATGGATTCTGCTTATATATTGATACAGGAAGGTTTACAGGGGGGCAAAAAAAATAATGATGTTTACCGTTATTATCAGAATCTTGGGTTGCTGGGATATTATCATCTTCATTCAAAAAATTATCAGAAAGCGATTGACGGCTTATCGGAATGTGAAAAATATTTCTTTACCAGGAATAATGGCTCTAAGAGAGATCATAATTATACCCTTTTGTATTTAGGGAAATCTTATGCCGGGCTTCAGAAAAAAGAAAAAGCAGCAGACTTTTTCAGGAAGATCGATTCTATGGTTCTTAAAACAAATTATATTTATCCCGAGCTGAGGGACGTATACACTTACCTGATTGATTATTATAAAGAAAATAATGATAAAGAAAAGCAGCTGTATTATGTAGACCGTTTTCTAAAAGTTGATCAGGTCCTGGATACACAGTTCAGGTATATTTCCAGAGAGCTTCCGAGAAGATATGATACGCCGGAACTACAGCAGGAGAAGGAAGATATTACTAATGAGCTTACAAAAAGAAAGAGTTTGTTTTATATTGTACTGAGTCTTTTATTGATATCGCACCTCCTGTTTATCAATGTTTATTTTAAATATAAAAAATCTGAAAAGAACTATAAAAAGATTGCCCAGGATCTGATTCAATCCGTAAATGAAAATAGAGTAGGGAAAAATAAAGAACCGGAAATCGAACAAGAAATTCATCCGGTAGAAATTACGGAAAATTCTGAAGACAAAACATCCAGAACTGTTTCTGAAGATATTGCTCAGACCATTTTAAAGGAACTTGAAATATTTGAAAACAAAGATCAGTTTTTGAATAAAGGGATTACCTTGGGAAGTCTTGCTAAAAAAATAAAAACAAACTCTAAATATCTGTCAGAAATTATCAATACTTACAAAGGGAAAAACTTCGCAACCTATCTCAACGATCTCCGTATTGACTATGCCATCAGCAGACTGGCCACTGACAGAAAATTCAGGTCCTACAAAATTCCTTTTATCGCAGAAGAATTAGGATATAATAACGAACAGGCTTTCACTTTAGCCTTCAAAAAAAGAACCGGAACTCCTCTTTCTATCTATCTGAAAGAAATTGAAAACATGTCTTCGGATTAGATTTAATTTACTGGTATTCATTTGGTTAATGTTTATAGATTCATGATTTTATGTATATAAATTTATGAATCTATAAACCATTCCCTTGTGTCATTCTTCCACTTCCTGCATCTTTGCTTCAGGTAAAAACACAACCATTTATTTTGTATGTGCACAATACAAGATATCAGTTCTAAGCTGTTGAATATTTAAATATCAAGTCAGGAACTGTATCAAAAAAATTAATAATGAAGAGGATAAAAACAGAATAATAACCAGAAAACTAAAATGCAACTAATGATGTAATTGTTCAGAATTTTAGAGATGTAAAGTGTAGTAATCATTTAAAATCATTAAACAGTAAATCCGGTGAATCCGCCACAGTTTAAAAGTATAGTTATAGTCTAAAAATGGATGTATGACCCGGTAATTTACCACGAACGTATCACTTAAAAACTAATAACCATTTCAATAAACTAATTCCATGAAAACTCAGAATAAAATAATATTTTATTCTTTTTAAAAGTGATAGTGTAAGTGTGTTCATTCCGGGTGTATCCGGATTTTATTGAAGTTCAGGATGATATTGAGTGGAAATGTACCTGAAAATGAAGAAGAGTCTGCAGAAGAAAAAAGGTGAATTTCCTGAACTGAAAGTTTAAATACCTGTTAAATGATTTTTAAAGACAGCGCAATCATCAAGTTGCGCTGTTTTTTTGTAACTTTGCAGACATTAATTTTTATATAAAAAATTTATCATCAACAAATGAAAAAGCAAACGATCAAAGAAATCCTAAAGGATTACAAGAAAGTATTACATCATGACATTACAGTTTACGGATGGGTAAGAGCATTCCGTTCTAATCGCTTTATTGCGCTTAATGATGGTTCTACGATTAATAATTTGCAGATAGTTGTTGATTTCGAAAATTTTGATGAAGAGATCATCAAGAAAATTAATACGGCTTCTTCTCTGAAAGTAGTAGGTGAGGTGGTAGAAAGCCAGGGAGCTGGACAGACTGTGGAAATTATCGCTAAAAAAATCATTGTTTTAGGAGATAACTTTACGGAAGAACTTCAGAATACAATTCTTCAGCCCAAAAAACACAGTCTTGAGAAACTTCGTGAGCAGGCACACTTAAGATTCAGAACAAACCTTTTCGGAGCGGTGTTCAGAGTGCGTCATGCGGTAAGTTTTGCGGTTCACTCGTTCTTCAACCAAAATCAGTTCTTCTACATCAACACACCGGTTATTACCGGAGCAGATGCAGAAGGAGCAGGTGAAATGTTTGGAGTGACGAACTTTGACCTGAACAACATGCCGAGAACTGAAGAAGGAGATATTGATTTTGCACAGGATTTCTTCGGTAAAAAAACCAACCTTACCGTTTCAGGACAGCTTGAAGGAGAAACTGCAGCTATGGGATTGGGAAGAATTTATACTTTCGGACCTACTTTCCGTGCTGAAAATTCTAACACTACAAGACACCTTGCTGAGTTCTGGATGATTGAGCCGGAAGTAGCTTTCAACAACCTTGAAGACAATATCGACCTTGCGGAAGATTTCTTAAAATATGTGATTCAGTATGTATTGGATAACTGCAAAGATGATCTAGAGTTCTTAGACAACCGTTTTGCAGAAGAGCAGAAAACAAAACCGGAAAAAGAAAGAGCAAAAGAAGGTCTTATCGAAAAACTTCAGAATGTAGTGGCTAAGCGTTTCAAGCGTGTAAGCTATACAGAAGCAATCGAAATCCTATTGAACTCTAAAGAAAACAAAAAAGGAAAATTTGCTTACCCGGTTGAAAAATGGGGAACAGACCTTCAGTCTGAGCATGAAAGATATCTTGTTGAAAAACATTTTGAAAGCCCGGTAGTATTATTTGACTACCCGAAAGAAATCAAAGCTTTCTATATGAAACTGAACGATGACAACAAAACTGTTGCAGCGATGGATGTTCTTTTCCCTGGTATCGGTGAGATCATCGGTGGATCTGAAAGAGAAGCAAGATTAGATGTTTTAAAACAGAAAATGGCAGATATGCATGTAGATGAACATGAACTTTGGTGGTATCTTGATACCAGAAAATTCGGTTCTGTGCCGCATGCAGGCTTTGGTTTAGGACTGGAAAGATTAGTTCTTTTCGTAACAGGAATGACGAACATCAGAGACGTAATTCCTTTCCCAAGAACGCCGAAAAGCGCTGAATTCTAGAACAATAAAAAAAAGCCTTAATCACAAGTTAAGGCTTTTTTTATTTTTCAATAGTTTATTAAGATGGGATGTATACTGCAAAAATCATGCTAAATACGTTTTTTATCAAATAAATTTATTAAATTCGTAGAATATGTTATGTTAAAACGCAAATAAGAATATGCTTAAACAACACTTACAACTCAAATTAGGACAAAAGCTGGCCCCTCAGCAAATCCAGTTGATGAAGCTTATTCAACTTCATACTCTGGAATTTGAAGAGGAGTTGGAGAGAGAGTTAGAAGAAAACCCGGCTTTGGAAATTGCGAAAGAAGATTCTAAGGAGGATGAATATTCTTCCCTGGAAGATGCTTATAAGGATGAGGGTACAGAAAGCATTGAAACAGATTTCGACGTCAATGAATATATCTATGACGATGAACCAAGCTATAAAACCGCATCCAGCAACTATTCTCCGGATGACGAAGAATTTGACAATGAAAGTCTTCTTACGGAAGGACAGTCCTTATACGACTATCTTACAGAACAGATTCATCTGGTGAATATCAGTGATGAAGATCTTAAGATTGCAGAATACCTTATCGGGAACTTAGATACAGACGGATATCTTAGAAGAGAAATCAAGTCTATTGTTGATGATCTGGCTTTCTCACAAGGAATTTATACAACTAAAGAAAAAGTTGAGGATATCCTGGAGAACTATGTTCAGAAGCTGGACCCTTCCGGAGTAGGAGCAAGAGGCCTGCAGGAATGTTTATTGCTGCAAATTGAAAAGAAAGTAAGCTCAGATAAAGCAGTTTCTTTAGCTGCCAATATTTTGAGACATCAGTTTGAAGCCTTAACGAATAAGCACTACAACAAGATCATTCAGAAATATGATATTGAAGAAGAAGATCTTAAAGATGCACTGGAAGAAATCTCAAAATTATCCCCGAAAGTAGGTGGGAATTTCGACACACAGACCATTACAATCAATCAGGAAATTATTCCGGATTTTGTGATTCAGGTAAAAGACGGATTAGTAATTCCTATGCTTAACAGCAAAAATGCACCTACGTTAAGAGTTTCTGAAGAATATAAAGATATTCTTACTACTTATTCCCATGATAAAAATTCATCGGAGCATAAGCAGGCTGCATTATTTATCAAACAGAAACTGGATGCAGCAAAATGGTATATAGATGCAATTAATCAGCGTCAGAATACCTTATTACAGACGATTACGGCGATTGTGAAATTCCAGAAGGATTATTTCATTACCGGAGACGAAAAGTCTCTGAAACCAATGATCTTAAAGGATGTTGCAGATATTACAGGATTTGATATTTCTACCATTTCAAGGGTCGTAAAAAGTAAATATGCAGATACTCCTAACGGTATTGTATATCTTAAAGACCTGTTTTCAGACAGCTTAACGAATGATGACGGAGAAGAGGTTTCTACCAAGGAGATCAAAACCCATCTTCAGGAAGTAATCAATAAAGAAAATAAAAGAAAGCCACTTACAGATGATGCATTAGTGGTAATCCTAAAAGAACAGGGTTATAATATTGCCAGAAGAACGATTGCAAAATATCGTGAACAGCTCAATATTCCTGTAGCAAGATTAAGAAAAGAACTTTAAAATATAAAAAAGCATTTCAATTTGGAATGCTTTTTTTATTATTTTATCGCCGGAAGAAATATAAGTATGGTAGCTCCCAATTTTAATTCAGGAATTAATCTTTAAAACTTCCTAATTCAAGCTCTTTCATAGAGATCTCCCGCATTTCTACTTTTCTGATTTTTCCGGAAATGGTCATGGGGAATTCATCTACAAACTTCCAGTATTTAGGAACTTTATAGTGGGCAATTCTTCCTTTGCAGTATTCCTGAAGTTCCTCTGCTGTGATAGTGAATCCTTTCCTTACTTTTACCCAAGCCATCACTTCTTCTCCGAATTTTTCACTCGGAACTCCAATGATCTGAACATCAAGAATGTTGGTGTAAGTATATAAAAAATCTTCAATTTCCTTAGGTGAAATATTTTCTCCGCCACGGATGATGAGGTCTTTTATTCTTCCTGAAATGGTAATATATCCGTCTTTATCCATTACTGCCATATCTCCGGTATGCATCCAGCGGGCATCATCCAGTACTTTTTTAGTATTTTCAGGATCATTCCAGTATTTCAGCATAACAGAATAGCCTCTTGTGCACAGTTCGCCATGTTCGCCACGTTTCAGGGTTCTGCCATTTTCATCCACAATTTTTATTTCAAGATGATCCTGAACAGTTCCCACAGTACTGACCTGCTTCTCCAGCGGCGTTCCTATTAAAGTCTGGGTAGATACGGGTGAAGTTTCCGTCATTCCGTAGCAGATACTCATTTCTTTAATATTCATCAGATTTTCTACCTTTTTCATAATTTCCGGAGGACATACTGATCCTGCCATGACACCCGTTCTTAAGCTTGAAAAATCATACTTATCAAAATCTTTTACTGCCAGTTCCGCAATAAACATAGTAGGAACACCATACAAAGAAGTACATTTTTCATCAGAAACGGCTTTTAAAGTAATTTCCGGATCAAAGCTGTCGTTGGGAATTACCATACAGGCCCCGTGGGCTGTGCAGCATATGTTTCCGATCACCATTCCAAAACAATGATAAAAAGGGACAGGAATACAGACACGGTCTTTTTCAGTATATTTTAACCGTATTCCGATAAAATATCCGTTGTTCAGGATATTATGATGAGAAAGCGTAACGCCTTTCGGGAAACCTGTAGTTCCGGAAGTATATTGAATATTAACAGGATCATCAAACTGTACATGTTCTTCAAAGCTGTGGAGAACTTCATCTGAAATATCCTGACCGTTATTGACAAATGCTTCCCAGTTTTCATCAAAGAATATTTCATGCTCAAGGGTTGGACATACTTCTTTGGCATATTCAACCATTTCTTTATAGTTGCTGCTTTTAAAACTTAAAGAAGAGAAAATGAAACGGACTTCAGATTGATTAAGAACATAGGTGAGTTCATGAGTCCTGTAGGCCGGATTGATATTGACTAAAATAGTTCCTATTCTCGCAGTGGCATACTGCAAAAGAACCCATTCATAACGGTTGGAGGACCAGATTCCGATTCTGTCACCGGATTTTGCTCCCAAAAGCAGTAAAGCTTTTGCAACAGCAGTTGTCTGATTGTAAAATTCCTGATATGTAGCTCTGTAATTCTGATGAACACAGACTAAGGCTTCCTGATGGGGATATTTTTCGACAGTACTTTTAAGATTGGCTCCGATGGTCTGTCCTAATAATGGAACCTCAGAAGTTCCATACACATAAGATAAGGGCATAGTTTAAGATTTGGTGGGCTAAAATTAATAATTATATCCCGAAATATGCCTATGTATATTAACTTTCCTGAGAATCTATTTCTTTAAGCTGCTTTAAATTTTTATCAAGCTTTTTAATAATTGTACCATATACCAGTCTGTAATAAAGCCAGATCATGGATATACCTAATAACGTACTGACAATAATTCCTACGATAATAATAGTAAGATTCGAGCCGCTAGGCTGTATATTCTGAGAGTTTAAAGTGTAAAATATGAAAGCGGTTAATACAAACGTAAATATCAACAATAATACAATACTGATCAGAATAAAAGCATTTACTGTTGTTTTGAATTTAATAATTCTGGTGATAAGACCCTTTAGATTTTCCTCAATCTTGATTCTTCTGTAATTCTGGTAAAATTTCAATACAAAATAGGCTGTAATCAATAGACTTAAGACCTTTATAGCTAAATAAGCATGACCGAAGTTGTTTTCTACTTCAGGAGCTTCCTGGGCGCCTAATCTTTCCAGCATTTTACGGAAACTGTCTGATTCTTCTTCAGGGAAAAGATAAAACAGACCTAACACGGAAAAGAACAAAAATTCTACAACGCTGATCCAGAAAATATATTTGATGTAATTACGTGACTTTCTATTCAACATCTGGAGAATCTCCTTGTCGTCATATTTAGGCTGTACAGGTTGTTCCTGCCATGTTTTTTTTAAACTATCTAGATCAAATTCAGGCATATTTTTCCATCTGTTCTTTAAGGGTTTTCTTTAATCTGTTCATTTTCACACGTGCATTGACTTCAGTGATACCGAGGTTTTCTGCAATATCCTTGTAAGGCAGATCGTCAAGATACATCATGACAATGGCTCTTTCTACATTAGGAAGAGTCTTGATTACAGTATACAAAAGTGATACCTGCTGTTGTTTTTCATCGTCATCTTCCACAAAATCCTTGTGGTTGATGTCCAGTTCATTTGTAGGAAGACTTTTGCTTTTTTTTCTAAAGAGGGTAATGGCTGTATTGAGCGCTACGCGATACATCCATGTGGAAATCTTAGAATTTCCTTTAAAGGAATCATAACTTCTCCACAGCTGTAAAACAATTTCCTGGAAAAGATCCTCTTCATCTTCCAGAGAATTGGTATACAGGCGCGATACTTTGATAATCAGACCCTGATTATCCTTGATAAGCTTCGCAAATTCTTTTTCTCTGGAATCCATAGATGTATAATGGCACGAAGATAATAATAAAGTGGTAATTGGTGAAAATTATAATGTAAAATCGTAAAAATGCAAAAAAGAGAATTAATAATTTAGATTTCCCTCTCTGTTCTGGCTTTCTCCGCTTTCTTTGCGAAATTTATGTATCTTTGCATCCGCGAGAAAATCGGCTTGTTGATTTCCCGTTTTAAGGGAGGTAGGAAAGTCCGGACACCATAGAGCAGCAAAGCGGATAACATCCGTCACCCGTGAGGGTAGGACAAGTGCAACAGAAAGCAAGTACAGTTCGGCTGTAGTGAAACCAGGTAAACTCTTTGCGGTGCAATGGTAAGTATATCGGTTCTTTTCAGTAATGGAAATAGGGGCGGCTCGTCCTGAAAACCGAGGGGTAATCAGCTCAAGTGCTGCAGCAATGTATCACGTAGATAAATAACAGGCACTTCTTCGGAAGTACAAAATCCGGCTTATAGATTTTCTCGTTTTTTTAATATAATCTTCCTCAAATTTTACTCTTACAATCAAATCTGTTTTCATAATTAATTGTGAAAGAGGTATAAGTCTAATATAAGACTTGTGTAAAACCAAATAAGACGAATAGAGGATTTTTATATTTTTCTGTTATCACACATTTGTATAAACAAATAAAAATGAAAACAGAAATCACATTACATTCAGTTCCTGAGGAAAAACCCGGTTATATTCTTATTCTACTCTATATTGCCTTTGTATATGGACTATTTTGGGCAATTGACCAATGTCTGACTTATTTTTTTAGTGATATTACCCATGTTGTCCTGATAAAGATTCTTAATAAAATAATATGGATCGGATTGATGTTTTTAAATTATCTGATCGTAAAACATTTCCTTTATCTGATAAGAAAACAAACAAAACGTCCGGTTATTTATCCTGCTTTAAACATCTCAAAAGAAGGAATAACTTATTACCCGGAAAATAGGAAAGCCGAATGGGGAACTATTTCAGAAATACAGATTATAGATTCTATATTGTCTGTAACCGTAGATTTTGATTCTAAAAAAGATTTTAAACTTAATCTTTTTAATACAGATCTTCAGAAGCAAATGAAGCAGGAAGATTTTGAAAAACTATTGGAATATCATTATAAAAAAGAAATTTATACTTATATTACTCCTGTGTCCTGCGGTTGTGGTTGTTGATTTTAATATAGAAACTTACAAAATGAAAACAGAAATCACTTTATATAAATCCAGACAAAGAAAACCCGGATATGTGACGATTATTTTCTTTATGTTTACATCACTTGCCTTATTAGCTGCTCTTTGTGCACTAATCTATCTTTTGCTGACAAATAGTGATTCCTTTAAGTTTTTAATCTCAATTATTGTACTTGTATTGATATCAGCTCTCTTTTATGGTTCAGTAAAAATCTTAATCAGATGCATTACAGAGCAGAGAACTCCGGAAGAAGAAGCTGTAGAAATACTATCCATCACCCAAACAGGAATTTTTAACCATAAAGCAAAACAGCAATTGATATGGGATGAAATTTCTGAAATTCAGATTGTTGATGCTGTTATTTCGGTGACAGTAGATTTGTATCCCGAAAAAGATTTTCAATTACATTTAGGAGATACAGATGTTTATACGGATATGACCAGGGATGATTTTGCAAAATTACTTCAAGGTCATTACAAAAAAGAAATTTATACCTATAATAGTCCTTTATCCTGTGGATGCGGAGGTTGATAGAGTTTATATTAATTACCAGAATTACCAATTAAAATGTGACATTATGAAACCCGAATTTACTTCCGTTTTATTGGATAACAAACAGTTAGATTATGACCGGAATCCTTTGTGGGAGAGGATTTCAGCGTATCAGATTGATCAGGCTGATGTCATCATTCCATTTTCCAGAAAACTGGCTCAGACTGAAGGGTGGACGAGGAGATTCTGCCTGCTTGCTATTGAAGAATATAAAAAGTTTGTTTATTTGTGCTGTATCTCAAAAAACGGAGCTTCCCCGTCGATCGTAGTTGATAAAGTATGGCATATGCATTTGCTTTATACCACCGAATACTGGAAAGAATTCTGCCCTAACATCCTTGAAAGAGAGCTGCATCATTTCCCAAATGTAGGTGGAATTAATGATTATCATAAGCATCAGGACTGGTATCTGGAAACATTAAAGCTTTACATCAATATCTTCAGGCAGAATCCACCCGAAGTTTTCTGGCGGATTCCAAGGGAAATCATACCATTCCTGCTACCGGAAAATGGGAATAAGATAAAAGTTACCGGACAATTTACATGGAAAAAAACCTTTGAAAAATTACATTCAAAGGTCTTTAATTATATTCATAACAGATCAGATTTGAAATAAACCCATAACTGATTATTCTGACATTAATTGCTTTTTAGCCTTTTGAAGATCTTCCGTGTCTTTATCAGAAAGTGTAGGATATTTGAGATTCATTTTTTCAAGGGTATCGATAATGATCTGGATAGCAGCCACTCTTGCAAACCATTTGTTGTCGGCAGGAAGTACATACCATGGAGCATGATCTTTTGATGTTTCATTGATGGCTGTTTCATAAGCTTCCATATACTGGTCGAATAATGCTCTTTCCGGAAGATCTCCTGCAGAGAATTTCCAGTTTTTTTCCTGCTCATCAATTCTGTCCAGAAGCCTTTTTTTCTGCTCATCCTTAGAAACATGTAAAAAGATCTTTACAACCGTTGTTCCGTTCTGTGAAAGATGTTTTTCAAAATTTCTGATACTTTCATATCTGTTTTCCCAGAATTTATTGTCGAAATCTTTTACCGAAGACCATGTTTTTTCACTTAAATTATATTCTGGATGTACTTTGCAAACCAGAACACTTTCATAATGAGAGCGGTTGAAAATTCCTATCATCCCTTTCTGTGGTAATGCAAGATAATGCCTCCATAAAAAGTCATGAGAATATTCTTTAGAACTTGGTGTTTTAAAACTGGTCACATTACAGCCCTGCGGATTTACCCCTCCGAAAACATGTTCTATCATACTGTCTTTTCCTGCTGCATCCATAGCCTGTAATATAACCAGGAGAGATTGGCTTCCGTCAGCATATAATTTTTCCTGCAGCTCACGAAGCTTTTCTTTCTCCTGAATCAGCATTTGCTCTCCGTCTTCTTTGGTGAGCTTTCCTTCATAAGATGTTGAAGTTTTTTTTATTGAAAATTTTCCACTTACCTTAAAGTCATCTGAGAAATTGGTGTCCATATATTTTTAAGATTAAAAGATTAAAAGATTAAAAGATTAAAAGATTAAAAGATTAAAAGATTAAAAGATTAAAAGATTAAAAGAT